>NZ_VKLU01000001.1:0-1380846 GCF_007352635.1 Corallococcus sp. Z5C101001 | reverse complement strand
TCAACTACCTGGCCCTGGTGCAGGTGGCGCTCATCTTCTCCTACCTGCGCCACCTGCATCCATCAGACACGGCCTAGGGACTACCGCCCGGCGCGAGGCCGGGACGTCTTGCGGCCGGGCCGGGGCGCGGGGGCGGGCTTCGAAGGCGCGGCAGGGGCCTCGCGCTCCCAGGTGCCGGAGCGTCCGCCGGACTTGTGATCCAGCTGCACGGCTTCGATGACCATGCCCCGGTCCACGCTCTTGCACATGTCATAGACGGTGAGCGCCGCCGCGCACGCCGCGGTGAGCGCCTCCATCTCCACGCCGGTGCGGTCCACCGTCTTCACCCGCGCGCGGACCTCCAGGCCCTCCTCCACCGGCGTGAGCGTCACGTCCACGCCCGCGAGCGCGATGGGGTGGCAGAGGGGCACGAAGTCCGGGGTGCGCTTGGCGGCCATGATGCCCGCGAGCCGCGCCGCCGCGAGCACGTCCCCCTTCTCCACCTGCCCCGCGAGGATGCGCTCGCGCGTGGCGGGCAGCATCCGCAGGCGCGCGGTGGCCACCGCCACGCGGTCCGTCTTCGGCTTGTCGCCGACGTCCACCATCTTCACCGGCCAGCCCCCTTCGCCACGGCGGCGAGCAGGTCGTCGGCCACGTCATCCGGGTCCTCCAGCCCCACGGACACGCGGATGAGGCTGTCGCGGATGCCGGCCTGGGCGCGCTCCTGGGGCGTCATCCGGCGGGCGCTGGCGCTGGCCGCGTGCATCACCAGCGTGCCCACGTCCCCCAGCGACGGCCCGGGCTTGCACACCCGCAGCGCCTCCAGGAACCGGTCCCCTTCCTGCTGCCCCGCGCCCTTGATTTCAAAGGCCACCATGGGCCCGAAGCCACCCTCCAGCACCCGCCCCGCCACCGCGTGGTCCGGGTGGGAGGCGAGGCCCGGGTAGATGACGCGCTCCAGGAGCGGCGACTCCGACAGACGCTTCGCCACGTGGAGGGCATGCTCGTTGTGGGCCTTCATGCGGACAGGCAGCGTGCGCAGCCCGCGCAGGGTGAGCCACGCCTCGAAGGGGCCCAGCACGTCGCCGGACAGCACGCGCGCCGAGCGCAGCGGGTCCATCCGCGACTTGGAGCCGCTCACCGTGCCGCCCAGCGCGTCGCTGTGGCCGTTGAGCCACTTGCTGGTGGACTGCACCGCGTAGTCCGCGCCCAGCTCCAGCGCGCGCTGCCCGAAGGGTGACGGGAAGGTGGCATCCACCGCGAAGACGGCGCCGGCGTCGCGGCACGCCTCCGCGAGCGCGCGGATGTCCGGCACGCGCAGCAGCGGGTTGGAGATGCTCTCCGCCAGGACCATGCGCGGGCGCCACTCGCGGATGCGGGCAGGCGCGTCCGCCTCCGTCTGGTTGAGCGGGCGCAGCTCCACGCCCCAGCGGGCGCACAGGTTCTTGTAGAGCAGCCGGGTGACGCCGTAGCCGTCCGTCGGCACCACCAGCACGTCCCCGGCCTTCCACGGCTGCGCGTCGAAGAGCGAGCGCAGCGCGGCCATGCCGCTGGCGTACGCGACGCAGGACTCGGCGCCCTCCAGCGCGGCGACCGCCTCCTCCAGCAGGGCCGCGTTGGGCGCGCTGATGCGGGCGTAGGCGTAGTCCTTGCCGTCCAGCGCGTCGGACAGGTCGTCGCTGCTGTCGAACCAGTTCACCGCCGCCGGGAAGATGGGCGGCATGACGGGCACCGCCTTGCTCCCGGTGAGCCGGGAGCCCGCGTGCACCGCCACCGTCTTCTGCTTCTTGCTCATGCGCGTGTCGTCTCGCTGGGACCGGTAGGGACCTACTCGCCGTGCTCGATGAGCCAGCGCTCCGCGTCGATGGCGGCCATGCACCCGGTGCCCGCGGCGGTGATGGCCTGGCGGTAGTAGCTGTCCTGCACGTCGCCGCAGGCGAAGACGCCCTCGATGTTGGTGCGCGTGGTGCCCGGCTGCGTCTTGAGGTAGCCGCCCTGGTGCGTCTCCAGGATGCCCTGGAACAGCTCCGTGTTCGGCGTGTGGCCGATGGCGACGAACAGGCCGTGCGCGTTGAGCAGCTGGCTGTCGCCGGTCTTGAGGTTGCGCACCACCGCGCCCGTCATCCCCTTGGCGTTGCCCACGACCTCCTCCACCGCGGAGTTCCACAGGAAGGAGATCTTCGGGTTGTTGAGGGCGCGCTCCTGCATCACCTTGGACGCGCGCAGGCTGTCGCGGCGGTGGATGAGCGTGACGTGGTTGACGATCTTCGCCAGGTACGTGGCCTCTTCCATGGCCGTGTCGCCGCCGCCCACCACCAGCACGTCCTGCTTCTTGAAGAAGGCGCCGTCACACGTGGCGCACGCGGACACGCCGCGGTTCTTGTAGGTGTCCTCGCCCTTGACGCCCAGCCACTTCGCGGTGGCGCCCGTGGAGATGATGACCGTCTCCGAGCGCACCTGGAGGCCGCTCTCGCTCTCCAGCAGGAAGGGCCGCTGGGAGAAGTCCACCTTGGTGACGTTCTCCATGTGCAGCACGGTGCCGAAGCGCTCCGCCTGCTTCTGGAAGCGCTCCATCAACTCCGGGCCGGTGATGGCCTCCGGGAAGCCGGGATAGTTCTCCACGTCGGTGGTGACCATGAGCTGGCCGCCCGGGACGCGCTGGGGGTGCTCCAGGGTGGGGCCGCCGGCGAACACCACGGGCTCCAGGTTGGCGCGCGCCGCGTAGATGGCGGCCGTGTAGCCCGCCGGGCCGGAGCCGATGATGGTGACCTTCTGGATCTTGTCCTGCGACACGGCGCCTCCTGCGCTCATACGTTGACGGGCCCGGACCGTACCAGACACCGCCGTCCTGACCATGATACGAACCTGGACCCCATGGATGCCGCTGTCCTCAAGAAGGTTGCGCTCTTCGAGGGATTGACCCAGGGCCAGCTCGCCAAGGTCGCCCGGATTGCCTCGTCCAGGACCTACTCCGCCGGTGACTACCTCTTCCGCGAGGGCGACACCGGGCAGGACATGTTCATCCTCACCGACGGCAAGGTTCGCATTTCCAAATCCGTGCCGGGCATCGGCGAGGAGGCGCTCGCCATCCTCGAAGCCGGCCAGTATTTCGGGGAGATGGCGGTCATCGAGGATTCGCCCCGCTCCGCGGACGCCATCGCCCACAGCGGCTGCACGGTGTGGGTCATCGAGCGGGCGAAGCTGGACCAGCTGATGTTCACGGACAAGGACCTGGCCTACGTCCTTCTCTGGACGTTCGTCCGCACGCTGAGCGAGCGGCTTCGCGAGACGAACGAGAAGATCAAGGGCTTCTTCGCCATCTCCCGCTTCTGACGGGTGCCTGCGGTCCGCTGCCGCCTCGCACGCCAAGAGTGCGGGTGGAGCATCGCTGTCCGTCCCGCCGCGAGGCCTCTTCGCGTGGGTCTGGACGGGCCACGTCCCGTGTCTTCGGAGTGCGCCATGAAGGGCACATGCCTTGCTGAAGCCCCCGCCGCGTGGACGGAGGCGGGATGGAACAGGGCGGCGAGGCGTGGGTGGGAACGGTCGGTGGGGAGGCCACGAGCGGAGGGTCGGTGAGGGTACGCGGCACCGGCATGGAGGATGCGCGCGAGCGCCTCTTCCGGCTGGGCGCGGAGGCCCTCACCGACCTGGAGTTGCTGGGCCTGTTGTGGACGGAGGGGCCCCGGGGCTTGAAGGACGCGGCGGACGGCGTGGCCCGGGGTGGGCTCAGGGCGCTGGTGCAGGAGGACCCGCGCGTGCTGTGCGCGCGAAAGGGCGTGGGGCCGTCCCGCACGTCCCGGCTGCTGGCGGCGCTGGAGTTGGGACGGCGCGCGCAGCGCTCTCCGGAGAAGCGCCCGAGGCTGCGCACGCCGAAGGACGTTCACGGATACCTGTACCCCACGCTGAGCGCGCTGCGGCGAGAGGTGTTCCATGTGCTGTGCTTCAACGCGCGCAACGTGCTGGTGCACGACGCCCGGGTGGCGGAAGGAACGTTGAGCGCGTGCCCGGTGGATCCGCGCGAGGTGTTCTCCGCGGTGCTGTCGTCGCGGGCCACGGCCATCGTGCTCGCGCACAACCACCCATCGGGAGACCCCGAGCCCAGCGTCCAGGACGTGGGCCTCACGGAGCACCTGGCGCGGGCAGCGGGGCTGCTGGGCGTGAAGCTGCTGGACCACGTCGTGGTGGGGGACGGCGCGTTCGTGTCCATGCTGGAGCGGGGCCTGTTGCCGGACAGCGAGCGGGAGGGGCGACGCAAGTGCGGCACGCCAGGTGGGGGGTGGTGATGGGAGCGGGGGCGCTGCTGGGACTGGGGGCGAGTCCCGTGCGGGTGGAGCTGCTGGAGGACACGCGAGCCCTGGTGGTGCGCGCGGACGGAGGGCAGGCGTGCACGGTGGAGCGCTGGCGGCTGCCGCCGGGCGCTCGCGAGGGGGACGTCATCGTGGATGGCCGCCTGGACCTGGAGCGGACGGAGGCCCTGCGGCGCGAGGTCGCGCGGAAACGGGCCCAGCTGGCGGTTCCCCTTCCTCCGGGGCTCGAGCTGTGAGCTGGGGGCACCGGTGCCCACGGAAGGGATTGGCGTTGACGGCCAACCCAGGATGATGAACATGCGCGCGATGACGGAGTCCCTGCCCTTCCTCGAAGATGCCCAGCGGGGACTGGTGCGGCACTTCGGCCTCTCGGAGTTCCGCCCCGGCCAGGCCCCCGTCATCAGCTCCGTGCTGAGCGGCCGCAACACCGTGGTGGTGATGCCCACGGGCGCGGGCAAGAGCCTGTGCTACCAGCTCCCGGCGCTGCTCCTGCCGGGCATCACGCTGGTGGTGTCACCGCTCATCGCGCTGATGAAGGACCAGGTGGAGCAGCTCACCGCGCGGGGCATCCCGGCCACGTACATCAACTCGTCCTTGTCGGACGTGGAGCGGGCGGAGCGCCTGCGCAAGCTGCGCGCCCGCGAGTACAAGTTGCTCTACGTCGCGCCGGAGCGCTTCCGCAGCGGCGGCTTCCTGGAGCTGGTGTCGGAGCTGGGCGTGGAGCTGCTGGCCGTGGACGAGGCGCACTGCATCTCCCAATGGGGCCACGACTTCCGGCCGGACTACGCGCTGCTGGGACAGGTGCGCAAGCGCCTGCGGCCCCCGCGCACGGTGGCCCTCACCGCCACGGCGACGCCGCTGGTGCGCGAGGACATCGTCCGCGTGCTGCTCATGAAGGACCCGCACGTGTTCGCCCAGGGCTTCGACCGGCCCAACCTCTTCCTGGACGTGGTGAACGTCGGCGGGGACGAGGAGCGCCGGGAGGCGTGCGCGAGCCTGGCGGCGAAGGGCGGCAGCGGCATCATCTACTGCTCCACGCGCAAGGCGGCGGAAGGGATGCACTCCGCGCTCGTCACGCGCAAGGTGAAGGCGGTGCTGTACCACGCGGGCATGGAGGACGACGCCCGCCGCCAGGCGCAGGAGGACTTCATGTCCGCGAAGGACGCGGTGGCGGTGGCCACCAACGCCTTCGGAATGGGCATCGACAAGCCGGACATCCGCTTCGTCGCCCACGCCAACATCCCCCGGGCCGTGGAGGCGTACTACCAGGAGATTGGCCGCGCGGGCCGCGACGGCAACGCCGCCACGGCGGTGCTCCTGTTCAACCACGCGGACGTGTACACGCAGGAGCGCCTCATCCAGAGCAGCAACCCGTCCGAGGCGGTGCTGTCGGACGTGTGGGCGCAGCTGCAGGCCGTGGAGGAGTTCGAGCGGGGCGTGCACGCCCTGGCCGGCATGGTGGGCACCAGCGAGTTCGAGGTCTCCGCCGCGCTGAAGGTCTTCGAGCGCGAGGGCAAGCTGGAGCGCGGCGGCCGGGGCGAGGGCGAGTACGGGCTCACGCTGACGGACAAGGCCGCCAGCGCCCAGCCGCACGCGGCGGACGCGCAGAAGCTGCTCCGCTCGCTGCTGGAGACCTTCCCCGTGGGGCGGCAGGCCACCACGGAGCTGCCCATCCTCGCGCGGCGCACGGCGCTGTCGGAGGACGACTTGCGGCACGCGCTGGGCCTGCTGGAGAAGTCCGGCGTGGTGCGGGTGCGTCGGCCGTTCGCGGGGCGCTCCATCCGCGCGCTGGAGCGCGTCCCCTTCCGCGAGCTGTCCCTGGACCTGAGCCGGGTGCGCGAGCAGGAGCGCCGCAACCTGCTGATGCTCAAGAGCATGACGGACTACGCGTACACCCCCAAGTGCCGGCGCGCGTTCATCCTGCGCTACTTCGGGCAGGCGGACGCGGCGGCCGTGTGCGGCACGTGCGACCGGTGCGCGGGCAGCATGATGCCCAAGCCGTCGGGCTCAGCCTCGCGCTCCGCGCCGGCCGCCGCTGGCGCGCCGGTGACGGTCTACAGCGAGCTGGCCTCCATGGAGCTGCGCCGCTGGCGCAAGGACCTGGCGAAGGACCTGGGCGTCGCGCCCTTCATCATCTTCAACGACGCGACGCTGCTGGGGTTGGCCTCCGCGCTGCCCGTGGACCGGGAGTCCTTCCTCGGGGTGAAGGGCACCGGAGAGAGCCGCTGGGAGCGCTTCGGTCCCAAGGTGGTGGAAATCTGCCTGATGGCGCGCGCTGCGGGCCATGAGCCGCAGGTGGCCCCGGTGGCCCCTCGCGTGCGCAAGGCGAAGACGCGCCACTAGCCGGTCAGCCCGGCGGGGGGCCGTCGCCGCGAGTCGCGCGCAGGGCCGCCCACCGCAGCACGGCCATCAGGGCGCCCACCACCACCGCGAGCAGGAAGATCACCAGCACGGTGACGACACCGAAGACGGCGCGCACACCGAGTTCGGAGATCTGCCCGTTGGTGTACGCCTGGCGCAGCGGCTCCATGGTGTGGCTCAGCTCCAGCGCCCTCGCCGGCAGCGAGTCGAGCGCCATGGAGAGGCGCTCGATGAAGGGCGAGGAGTCCCACCGCCGGATGGCCTCCACGACGATGCCCGTCAGCAGATAGAGCACCGACAGCAGGAAGGCGTTGCCCCACATGACCTGCAACAAGGGGGACGACGGGGGCCGCTCTCTCACCTGAGGCACGCTACCGCGACGCCCGGCGCTTGAGGAGCGGGAGGGCCTTCTTCACCCGGTTCGCGTCCGGCGCCCCACTGGCGAGCCGCAGGAAGGCCTCGTAGGCCTCCACGGCCCGGGGAAGCTCCGAGGACTCGCGCACCAGCACGTCCGCCAGCGCCAGATGCGCCAGACCGTCCGTGGGCTCCAGCTCCACGGCCTTGGCCAGCGCCTCGCGGGCAGGGGCCTCCTGCCGCTGCTTGAAGGCCACCAGTCCCAGCGCCAGGTACGCGCGCCCGCTGTAGGGGGCAAGCCGCACGGCCTCGTCCGCCGCCGCGCGGGCCTCCTTCATCGCCCCCGCGCCTAGCAGCACGCGCGCCAGCGTCACCTGGGCGAACGCCTTGTCCCAGACGGTGTGCGCCTTGTCGGCCAGGTCCTGCAGCGTGCGCGCCGCGCCACGTCCACCGCCGGGCAGCTGCGTGTACAGCTCGCCCACGCGGCCGCACGTCGCATCCGGCCCCTCGCGCCGCGCCGCCGCGAAGGCCGCGTCCGCGCTCTCCACCTGGCCCTGGCGCAGGAACGCCTGGGCGATCTCGCAGAAGGTGTCCGGGTCCTTGGAGTCCAGCTTGTTGGCACGCTCCAGGGCCGCGAAGCCGCCCTTGGCGTCGCCGTTGGAGAACAGGAGCGCCGCGCGCAGCCGCTGCCCTTCCGCGTCGTCCGGGGCCAGCTTCACCGCCCGGCCCGACGCCCCTTCGGCCTCCTTGCGGCGGCCGGACTGGTACAGGGCCAGCGCGAAGCCCTTCTGCGCGGCGGCGTTGCCCGGGTTGTCCAACTGCCACGCCTCGAATTGCTTCAGTGCCTCCGGCGTGCGCCCCAGCGCCAGGAGCGCGCGGCCCAGCGCGTCCAGGGCCTCGCCGTGCGAACCATTGCGCTCCACCGCCTGCGTCAGCGGCTTGACCGCCATGTCCGGCAGGCCGCGCGACAGGAGCAGCCGCCCCAGCGAGCACGCACCTTCGTAGTCCCGAGGATCCTTCAGCGCTTCGTCGAACTGGCCCTGCGCCTTGTCGAGCGCGCGCTCACGCCAGTACACCTGCCCCAGCGCCACGCGCAGGTCGGTGCGGGGCTTCTTCGCCAGCGCCTTCTCCAGCACGTCGCGCGCCTGGGCGCCGTTGCCCTCGTTGGCATCCGCCAGCGCCAGCCACGCGACGGCCTCCGGAGGATAGCGGTCGTTCACGCGCGTGCGGCCCAGCTCCACGCGGGCGCGCTTCCAGTCCCCCAGCCGCGCGTACGCCGCACCGCGGACCAGCGACACCTTGCGCCCACTGTCCGCGTCCAGCCGTTGCAGCGCTTCACGCTCGCGGTCGCGGTCCAGCAGCGTGCGTCCCAGTCCCTCCTTCGCGGCCTCGCTCTTGGGCTGCAGCTTCAGCGCGGCCTCATAGGCCTGCTGCGCGGCCTCCAGCTTGCCCGCCGCGCGACCCGCGGCCCCGAGCGCCAGCTCGAAGTCCATGGCCAGCGGCCCCTGCGTGCCCTTGGAGAGCAGCGCCCGCGCCTCTTCGTACCTGCCCAGCGCGGACAACAGCTCGCCGTGCACCAATTGCTGACGCGGCTGGAGCGCGGGGGGCAGCTTGGGGTCCTGGGACAGGGGCGCCACGTCCGCCAGCGCCGCGTCCAGGTCCTGCTCCAGCGCGAGCCGGCTCTCGGCCATGCCGATGCGGGCGGCCGGGTGCTCCTTGGAGACCTCCCTGGCGCGCTTGAACATCTCCAGCGCCTGCGGGAAGTCCTCGGAGGCCAGGTAGTAGCCCCCCAGCGCCACCAGCGCGCGGACGTTGCCCGGCGACGCCTTGAGCGCACGGTCGAAGCGGTCCAGGGCCTTCTTCTCGTCCTTGTCGGCCAGGAGCAGGCTGCCCGCGAGCGCGTGCACCTCCGTCACGTCGTCCTGCGCGCCGAGCAACGCACGGCGCGCGGACTCACGGCCGCGGTCGTCGGCGACGAGCGCGTTGGTGGCGAGCACCAGCCCGTTGAAGCCGTCCTTCACGCCCGGCTTCTCCAGCGCCTCCAGCGCCAGCCGGCGGTCCTCGGAGGCGGCGCCGTGGTCCTGGTAGCGAAGGGCGTGCGCGTAGCCCGCGAGCGCCCAGGCGGCCGGACTGGATTCGTCCATGTCGCGCGCGCGGTCGAGCTGCCGGAGCGCTTCGTCCAGCGAAGCGCCCGTGTCCTGCGCCACCGCGCGCTTCGCGAGGTCCAGCGTCTCCGCCAGCGTCTGTCCGCCCTGGCGGGAGCGGTAGAGGATGAAGAAGCCCGCGGACGCGCTCAGGAAGATGAGGGCCACGAAGAGGGCCACGGTCTTGGTGCCGTAGCGCTCCAGGAGGGACTGCTTCGCCCGCTCCTTGGCGATCTTCTCGTGCATCTCGCGCTCGTACTTCGCGGCGAGCGCCTCCGTGTCCTTCGCGTTCGCCGCGGCCTTGTTGCGGGCCGTGGCCGCCGCCAGCTCCGTCGCGTCCGGGATGTCGTCCAGCAGCGAGCGCTTGCCGCCCGACGCCGTCGCCACGGGAGCCACCGGCGCGGCCGCACGGGCCCGGACCGCCTCCGGAGGCGGAAGGTCTCCGAGCAGTCCACCGCCCTGCGACATGGAGGGCTCATCCATGGAAGGTTCGGGAAGGTCCGCCAGCATCCGCGACGCACCGCTGCGTCCGGAGCCCCCCCGCGCCGCCGCATCCCGGTCCTGCCCTGGATCCGCGGGGCCACCTGCCGCACGACCCCGACCCGAACCCGGCTCCTGTCCTGGATCCAAGGGGCTACCAGCCGCACGACCTCGACCTGAACCGGGCTCCTGCCCGGGATCCGAGGGGCCACTTGCCGCACGACCCCGACCCGAACCGGGCTCCTGTCCTGGATCCGTCGCGTCGCCGCGCGCCGCACGACCTCGACCTGAACCGGGCTCCTGCCCGGGATCCGAAGGGCCACCTTCAGCCGCACGACCCCGACCCGAACCCGGCTCCTGCCCTGGTTCCGAAGGGCTACCAGCCGCACGGCCCCGACCTGAACCCGGCTCCCGCCCTGGATCCGAAGGGCCACCAGCCGCATGCCCCCGACCCGAACCCGGCTCCTGCCCTGGTTCCGAAGTCACACCATCAACCGCACGACCCCGACCCGAACCCGGCTGCGAAGCTTCGCCACGCTCCGCACGCACCCGACCCGCCTGCGACGCTTCGCCACGCGCCGCACGGTCCTGCTCTGAATCAGACGGGCCCCCCACACCCTCGGAGGCCGCTGGATCCTCACCGCCCGGCGTCCGCGCGTCGCCGCTGGCGGAAGCCGGGGCCGTCGCATCCACGCCACCCGCCGGCGTCTCCGTCCGGGAACGGCGCGGCTCCAGTCCCGCCGCCGCGGCGGCTCGTGCCTCGAACGCGGACGGGTGCGCTTCCGAACCGGGCGCCTCTGGCTCATCCGCCTGGGGCACCGCCGCCGCCGGGGTCGCCAGCGAGCCCAGGTCCTCGAAGATGGGCGCCGGTCCGCCGGACAGCGCCTGCTGGGCCTGATCCAACCACTGCTTCACGCGCCCGTTATTGGGCTGCAGCGCCACGGCCTTGCGAAGGATGGGCAGCGCCGAGCGGTACAGCCCGCGCTGCAACAACACCTCGCCGATGAGGTTGTAGGCGTACGGGTTGTCCCGCTCGATGGCGATGGCCTGGTCGAACTGCTCCATCGCCTCCGCGGGCCGCCCCAGCTGGATGAGGGCCTTGCCCCACAGCACCCGCCCCACGGTGGACGTGGGGTGGTGGGAGATGCCCTGCGTGCACACCTCGATGGTGCGCGTCGCATCTCCCTTCTCCAGCAGCGCCTTCGCCAGCTCCACGAAGACGGAAGAGGTCGGGTCCTGCCGGAGGAGCTGCTCGTAACGCTCCACCATCGACTTGGCCATGTTGAGTCGCGACTCCGGTGCTCTTAGCGGGGAGCGCGGACCATAGCACTGCCCTCGTCCCTTCCGCCCAGCGGGTGGTAGCGTCGCGCACGTGAAACGCCTGTCCGCCCTGATGCTCGTCCTGGTCCTCGGTGGGGCCTGTGCCCACACGCCCCCGACCTCCGACCTGGAGACCCTCCGCCCCGTCGTGGAGGGCTTCCACAAGAACCTGCGCTGGAGGAACTACCGCGCCCTGTCCACCTTCCTCGTCCCCGAGGAGCGCCAGGACTTCGAGCGCAAGCGCCGCGAACAGCACGACGAGCGCGACCTCACCATCACCGACTACGAAATCGAGGACGTGAAGCTGGCCGACGACGGCCGGCGCGCCACCGTCCACAGCCGCATCCAGTGGATGCGCCTGCCCTCCGCCACCGAGCAGACCGACACCGTCACCTCGGAGTTCGTCTTCCGGGACGGCATCTGGCTGCTGGAGAAGCAGCAGTCGGGCCCCTTCGCGGGCGAGCTGGAGTAGCCCCGCCCCCACCCCGCAAAAAAGTCGCCCACCGCCTCGGGGCCGGCCGAGACGGTGGGCGTCGAGGGTTCCCCAATGGAACCCCCTACCAGGGTGACGATGTCGCGCGGTACTGCCGGCCCGCTGCGACCCCGCCGTGTTGCCTGGCTTCTAGAGCAATGCCGGTGCCAACCGCTCCGTCCCCCGCCCCCACCCGCGTTCCCATGGAAAATCAGGGGCTTGTATCTCCTCGCTCCCCGCAGCCTCCGTGCCATGCCTGACACTCGTGTCAGGCCCTCCCTGCCATAGCACCGGCTCCCCAATGACATCCGTGTCAGGGAACCGTGGGGGTGGCCCACGGAAGATCCACTACTCGCCCACCACGGAGCGGATGGTGTCGCGCATGGAGTGGTGGGCCTTCCAGCCCACGTCCTGGACCCAGCGGTGGCCGTCCACGGCGCAGAGGAACTGGATGTGGTCCAGCTCCGGGGGCGGGAAGTTGGCCAGCCGGTAGCGGAACATCAGGCCCAGCAGCGGTCGGGCCACCGGGTGCGGCACGGGGATGGCGGTGTGGCCCAGCTCCCGGAGCACGGCGGAGAGGGGCACCTGGCCGGGGCCGACGACGTTGTAGACGCCCTTGGGCTCCGGGCGCAGGGCCTCCACCATGGCGCGCGCCACGTCCTCCACGTGGATGAGCTGCACCATCGGATCGAACCCCGCGAGCGTCCACGGGTGGCGCAGCCGCAGGTAGTTGGACGGCGCGTTCTTGATGGTGGGCCCGACGATGTGGACGGGCCGGAGGATGACCGTCTCGATGTCCGGGTGCTTCCAGAAGAAGCCGTGCGCCAGCATGTCCACTTCGATGAGGTCGCGCACGCCGGAGAAGCGGCTCGCGGCCATCAGCGGCGCGTCCTCCGTGAGGAAGTTGGAGTTGTCCGGACTGGGGCCGTAGACGTTGGCCGAGGACAGGACGACCACCTTCTTCACGCCATACTTCGCGCAGTACTCCAGCAGGCGCGTGGTGCCCACGACGTTGAACGAGTGGTGCTCCTCCTCGCTCATGCGCGGGTCATGCATGATGCCCATGTGGATGACGGCGCGGACCTCGTTCTTGCGGAAGACGTCCTCCGCCTTCTTCTTGCGCAGGTCCAGCTGGTGCATCTCGACGTCCTTCGGCCGCCCGATGAAGGGACGCCGGTCGATGCCGATGATGCGCTCGCGCTTGTGCAGCATCTTCGCCAGCGTGCGGCCCAGGTTGCCGCTGATGCCGGTGACGACCACGGCGGGGCGCTTGTCCACGCCGGACTCCTTCTCCTCGTGGTGGGCGCTCACCAGAACACGCCCCGGCGTTCCTTGAGGCCCTGGTGGAGCATCGCCTGGATGGAGGCCTTCACGGTGCGCACCTTCTTGTCCAGTTCGCTGTCCTCGTCGTCCGCGCGGCCGGTGAAGTGCAACGCGTCGCCGAAGTAGATCCGGTACTTCGTGGGCAGGGGGAAGGGCGTGCCCGTGGGAGTGATGGGGAAGGACGGGAAGCCCAGCAGCTTCGCCAGGGGCTTGAGGTTCATCAGCGCGGGGGCCTGCTCCTCGGCGCCCACCACGGCGATGGGGACGATGGGGGTGTTCGTCTCCAGGGCCAGCCGCATGAAGCCCAGGCCGAACTCCTGGAGCTGGTAGCGCTGGGGCCACAGCTTGTTGAGCCCGCGCGTGCCCTCCGGGAACACCAGGATGGCCTCCTCCGCCTCCAGCAGCCGCCGGCAGTTCTCTGGCGTGCCGACAATCTGCCCCACGCGCGCCATGAACGTGGACACGTATGGCAAGGAGGGCACCCACTTCTCCACCATGCTGCGGATGGCGCGCGGCGGCGAGCCCTCCACCATCAACGCGATGCCAATCATCGCGCCGTCCATGGGGAGCTGGCCGGAGTGGTTGGACACCAGCAGCACCCGCCCGGAGGGAATCCGGTCCGCGCCGTAGGCCTCCACGCGGAAGTAGTGGCGGTAGAGCCACAGGAACGGGGCGATGGCGGCCAGGCTGTAGTCCAGGTTGAATCCGAACGGATCCACCCCGTACTCGTTCTCTGTCCGGGCCAGGCCCTGGAGTTGGTCCGCCTGATGCTCGCCCGCCATGCGCTCGGTCCAGCCGCGCAGGCCTTTCTTCACCTTGTCGCTGAAACGCTCCAGCATGAGGTGGCTCTTAGCACCCCAGAATGCACACCGGGAGTGCGCCGGCAACCCACGGACCACTTCTGACGACAATCCGCCGGAAGGTACTCCCATGCGCATCCCGACCAAGCCCTCATCGCCTCCCTCCCGGCCGTCCGCCTCGGGGTCCACCGTCGCCGCCACGATGCTGACGCTGGCCTCCACCGGCGCCGCGAACGGGCGGATGAACTCCGCCGTCAGCGACTTCCAGCCCCAGCCCTCTTCGTCACGGACCGGTAACGCCCGGGGCGCGAACGGGCTGGCGCTTGCGTCGGCCGCGACGCCCGGCCTCGCGCGGAAGCCGTCCCAGGCGGTGGCCTTCGTGCGCGACTTCAACGCGCGGCTGGACCTGCCGCCCGCGCGCCTGAAGGAGAAGCTCGCGCAGATGCGGGAGAGCCCGTCCGCGATGTTCCGCGCCATGCCCGCCCTCTTCCACTCCGACGTTCGAGGCCCCTATGCGCAGGGCACGCGGCTGACGGACCGGCCCGCTCCGGACATCCGGGTGGTGGGAGACCCCCACGTGGGCAACCTGGGGACGTTCCGGGGGCCGGACGGCAAGGCGGTGTGGGGGCTGAACGACTTCGATCAGACGGGCACGGCCTCACCGGAGCTGGACCTCGCGCGGATGGCGACGAGCGCGGTGCTCACCGCGCGCGAGGCGGGCCTGTCGTCCGGTGATCAGCGGAAGGCGGTGGAGGCGCTCGCGAAGAACTACTTCGAGACGCTGGAGCTGCTGGCGGAGGGAGACGTGACCCCGGGGGCGTTCCTGGACAAGAAGGAGTCCTCCGGCCCGGTGAAGGACCTCATCGGGAAGGCCCGGGACGCGTCGGCGAAGGACCTGCTGTCGAAGTACGTGAAGCTCGACGGCTCGAAGGGCCCGCGCTTCCTGCATTCGGACACGCTCAAGCCGCTGGACGCGGAGCGGAAGTCGGCGGTGCGGACCGCGCTGGCCGCCTACGAGAAGTCCCTCCAGGGAACGGAGGGCGTGGCGGTGCCCCTGAAGGTGCTGGACCTCGCCGAGCGCCTGGACGCGGGCGGCAGCAGCTACGGCCTGGAGCGCGACTACGTGCTCGTGGGCGCGGCGGATCCGAAGGCGCCGCCGGTCCTGCTGGAGATGAAGGAGCTGCTCGCCTCCAGCGTGAATGCGCCCCCGGCCCCCGCGGACGGCGCGGACGTCGTGAAGGCGCAGCAGGAGCTGTCGGGCTCCGTGAATCCGCTGACGGGCGCGGTGAGCATGGGCGGCCGGGCCTTCCTCGTGCGCGAGGTGGAGCCGGAGAAGAACAAGCTGGATGACAGCGTGTTCCAGAAGAAGAAGTCTCTGAACTCGACGTTCGAGCAGGCGGGAGTGGTGCTGGCCCGGGCCCACGGCAACACGCGCGAGCAGGCCGCGCGCCTGGAGGACTGGGTGGGCGGCGACACGAAGGAAGCCACGAAGCGGCTCACCGCCTTCGCGCTGGCCTACGCGGATCAGGCGGAGGCGGACTGGAAGGCCCTGAAGGCCGCGCGCTGAGCCCCGCGCCACGGCCCGACCGCCTTGCTCGGAGCAAGCCCCGCGGAGGGCGCTCCAAGGCACCGCACGCCCAAGGCGTTGCGAGGGAACCAGCCCTCGCGGAGCGGCCCTGAGCGCCCCCTGCCCATGGTGCGGGAGGAGGCCGGGGTCGCATCGCGCGGCTCCGCCAATCGCTCAGAGGGTCGCCACCAACTGCCCCGCCGCATCGGGCAGCGCGACGACGTCGAAGTCGTCCCTGCGTCACCGGAAGATGGCGCGGCTCCGCCAATCGCTCAGAGGGTCGCCACCAGCTGCCCCGCCGCGTCGCGCAGCGTGACGACGTCGAAGTCGTCCTTGAGCCACTGGAAGATGCTGCGCAGCCGCTCCTGCTTCTTCGCCGCGCTCACCCGGAGGTCGCGCTGCTGGCGCACGAGCTCCCACGGGATGCCGTCCGCCGCGTCCAGCACGTCCACGCCGTGCAGCTCGAAGTTGAAGAACGGATCCGCCCGGCACGCGCGGTACGCGGCGCGCATCGTGCCGCGAGGCAGCGTCGTCGCGAAGGTGCCAATGAAGGGGAAGCGCACCACGGGCGTCACCGTCATCGGCAGCTCCACCACCGCGCCCGACCCGCGCCGGTAGGGCTGCGCCGGGTCCGGCCGGTACGGGACTCGGGGCGCCAGCAGCACGCGGGGTGAATCCAACACGGAGCGCGACGGCCGCCGCAGCGCCGCGAGCGCCCCCATCACCGCCGCCTTCGCCACGTAGTACGGCGCCGCCGGGAACGCGGAGGAGCCGTACTGGTAGCCCTGCGCCACGGTCGCCGCGTACAGGTCCGCGTTCAGCGTGTAACCGGGCGCTCGGAAGCCGGAGGGGCGCACACCGACAGCCTTCAGGATGGCCGTGTCCGCGCGCGAGAGGTCGTCCGCGATGGCGTCCGCGCCCCGCCGCGTGAGCGCGTAGTCATGCGCGTGGCTGTGGCTTGCGATCTCGATGCCCGCCGCGTGGGCACGCCGCATGCCCTCCGCCGCGCCGGGGTCCGTCTCCAGGTCCTCGCCAATGGCGAAGAACGTCCCGGGCACCCCCACGGCGGACAGCAGCTCCTGGAAGCGCGGCACCGCCACGCGGTGCACCAACGTCCGGGCGCGGTCGTCCAGCAGCGACTCGGACAGACCGTGGATCCGGCAGTAGTGCGGCAGCGAATCCAGGTCGACGGAGATGGACGCCAGGCGCGCCGCCGGCATGGGAGGCTCCCTCTCAGGTCCCGCGGACGCGGATGACGTAGAACAGCTTGCCCACGTTCTTGAGCACGTTGGGCACGCGCTTGAACAGGTGGATGGACGGCTGGCGCTTCTCGTGGAGCTGGATGGGGATCTCCATCACGCGCAGGCCCTCGCGCCACGCGCGGATGACGAACTCGCTGGCGAACACGTCCATGTCCACGACGCACTTCTGGATGACGGGCAGCAGCGCTTCGCGCCGGAACGCCTTCAGGCCATGCGTGTCGGTGCCCTGGAAGCCCAGCGCCACGCGCAAGAGCTTGTTGTGCACCCGCGTGGCCGCGCGGCGGATGAGGGGACGCTGGTCGCTCGCGCCCTTGGCCGCCTTGGAGCCCACGACCATGTCCGCCTCACCGCGCTCCAGCCGGGGCAGCGCCGCGTCGTAGAAGGACAGGTCGCACAGGTCGATCTCGTCGCACACCACGTAGGTGCCCTGGGCCTTGAGGATGCCCGCCTTGAGCGCCACGCCGTAGTTGGGGGTCTCCGAGTGGAACCAGCGCAGGCGCGGGTTCTTCGCGCACAGCTCTTCCAGCAGCTGCGGCGTCGAGTCGCGGGAGCCGTTCTCCGCGAAGATGATTTCGTAGTCGAGCCCGCGAGCATCCAGCCCCTGACGCAGCTCTTCGGCTGCCTGGGCGATGATGGACTCCTCGTTGTAGACGGGGATGACGACGGAGAGGTGCAGGGCCATGGGTCCGGGAAGCGAAAAGGAAGGCCTCGGGGCGTAGCACGCCCCCGGACCACCGTCGACAGGAGACGGCGCCTTGCGTCAGCCGTTCAGCGACCGGGCGCAGGCCCGCCCGCCCAGGATGGCGTCCTCCATGGAGGAGTACTCCCACTTCCCATAGCGCCCGGCGGTGAGGATGCCCGCGTGCTCCAGGAAACGGTTCACCTCCGCCATCGCGGGCCCGTACGCGTCGTCATAGAGGACGTACGCGTTGGGAATCTCCCGCCCCTTCGTGAAGAGGATGTCGTCCGCCGAATGGATCATCTGCGAGCGCAGCAGGTCCTCCACCGCGTACCGCTCCGCGTCCGCCAGGGACAGCTCGCCGTGGTGGCTGAACTCGACGGAGAAGCTGGCCGTGTCCGGCGGAGCCAGCGCCGGGTACACCGCCGACGGGGCCCCGATGCGGTACGAGTGGAACTCCGGCTCCGGCAGGTAGATCCAGTGCCACGGCTGGCGGTTCGCGCCCCGGGCCCCCACGCACACGTACGTGACGATGAAGGCGCGCAGGCGCTTCGCCGCGGCCTGCACCTCCTCCGGAATCCCAGAGGCCCCCCGAGCGATGAGCTGCACCAGCGTCGGCAGCGCGATGGAGGACACCAGCCCCGAGTACGGCAGCGTGCGCCCGTCCGACAGCGAGACCTGCTTCGCCCTCCAGTCGATGGAGACGGGCTCGGTGTGGACACTCAGCTCGCCCCCCTGGAGGTGCTGCTTCATCGCACGCGCCAGGCTCTCGATGCCGCCCTCGCGCGGGTAGAGGAAGGAGGCGTTGTAGCCCAGCTGATCACTGCCAGCGCCGAGCGCCCCGTCCACGACCTCCTTCAGGGTCGGGCGCGGCACGAACCGGCCGACCCAGGCGGCGGACATCTCGCGCGGGTGCACGGTCCAGAGCTTCTGGTTGTAGGGCAGCATGAAGTTCTTCGCGAAGCCCTCGCCCATGTAGCGGAGGATGAACTCCTCGAAGTTGACGGGGTCGCGCTCGCGCAGGGAGCGGCCCTTCTCCCCGTAGATGGCCTCCACGTAGCCGACCAGGTTCTCCGCCACGACCTCCGGCGGCAACCCATGGGTGTTCACCTGGTACGGGAAGCGCGTGAAGGTGTTTCGTGAGAACACCGCGGCGCGGCGCTGGATGCGCACCAGCTGGTCCGGGAGCCAGAGCGTATTGACCAGTTCCTGGATTTCCGGGTCACGCAGGTGGAGCCAATGGCCGGTGGGGTCGAAGTAACACCCGTCAATGACCTCGGTCTTGATGAGGCCGCCGACGCGGTCCGACTTCTCGATGAGGCGCCAGGGGCGCTTGAGGAAGTGCGCGGTGGACAGGCCCGCGAGGCCCGCCCCGAGGATGACGATGGGATCCATGCGCCGGCGGGTCTAGCATCCCGACCGGGGGGCAGGAAAAGGAACGCGTACTGCTGGTGGGGGCAGGCGCCCGGCCTCCTGCCAGGCTGGGTGACGGCTTCGTGCACCGGGGGCGCGTTCTTTCCGGGCTTGAAACGGCTCTGCTAGCCTGCACGCGCCGCGCGAACCATCGCAGCGCCCCCGTCATTGCTGCGCCTGCGCGCGCCAGCCGGTCTCGTCGAAGGAAAACAATGAAAGTCTCCTGCCCGTCGTGCCAGACGAATTACAACATCGATGACAGGCGGATCCCGCCCGGGGGCGCGAAGCTCAAGTGTGCCCGGTGCCAGACCACGTTCCCCATCAAGGCCGATGGCGTGAGCGCCGAGGCCCCCGAGACCGCGCCAACCGCGGCCCCCCCGTCCGCCGCCGCGCCCCAGGCCGCCGCCATCCCCCTGCCGGGCACCGCCGCGCCCCAAGCCGCCGCGATTCCGCTCCCCGGCACCGCCGCGCCCCAGGCCGCCATCCCGCTGCCGGGCAGCGCCGCACCGCAGCCCGCCGCCATCCCGCTTCCCGGTAGCGCCGCGCCGCGCGCCGCCGCCATCCCGCTCCCGGGCACCGCCGCGCCCCAGGCCGCCGCGATTCCGCTCCCCGGGAGTGCCGCGCCGCGCGCCGCCGCCATCCCGCTCCCAGGCAGTGCCGCGCCGCAGCCCGCCGCCATCCCGATGGGCGCGGGTCCCGCCGCCATCCCGCTCCCGGGCAGCGCCGCACCTCCGGCCGCCGCCATTCCGATGGGCTCGGGGCCCTCCGCGATTCCGCTCCCCGGCACCGCCGCGCCCCAAGCCGCCGCCATCCCCCTGCCGGGCACCGCCGCGCCACGCGCCACCGCCATTCCCCTGGGCGCGAGCCCCACGGCCTCCGCCGCCATCCCCCTGCCCGGCACCGCCGCGCCCCAGGCCGCCGCGATTCCGCTCCCCGGTAGCGCCGCGCCGCGCGCCGCCGCCATCCCGCTCCCGGGCAGCGCCGCACCTCCGGCCGCCGCCATCCCGATGGGCGCGGGGCCCGCCGCGATTCCGCTCCCGGGCTCCGCCGCGCCCCAGTCCGCCGCCATCCCCCTGCCCGGCACCGCCGCGCCGCGCGCCGCCGCCATTCCCCTGGGCGCGAGCCCCACGGCCTCCGCCGCCATCCCCCTGCCCGGCGCCGCCGCGCCCCAGTCCGCCGCGATTCCGCTCCCCGGCAGCGCCGCGCCGCGCGCCGCCGCCATCCCGCTCCCGGGCAATGCCGCGCCGCCCGTCCCCGAGGATCCGTTCTCCTTCGACGACGACGTCCCGCCCGCCGCGTTCGCCTCGCCAGGCGTGGCCGCGCCCCGGGCCATCTCGCTGGACGCGGGCCCTGCGGCGCCGGTGGCGCTGCCGGATGACTCTTTCAGCTTCGACATGGAGGCCGCGCCCCCCGCGCCCCAGGCCGCGGAGGACGACTTCGCGGAGGTGGGCAGCGGCGAGTTCTCCTCGCTCGACACCAGCGACTTCTCCGAGCCGCGCGAGGACGTGACCCGCGTCGTCGCCATCCCCGTCCCCACCGCCGCCTTCCGCGAACCCACGGCGCCGGTCGCCTACGGCTCGCAGGAACCGAGCGGCACCGCACGCGACTTCGACTTCTCCGAAGACCCCATCGCCTCCACCCCCGATCCGGAGACGGACTTCGGCAGCACGCCCGACTTCGACTTCTCCGAGGACGCCAACCTGCCCGTCCCGGTGCAGGCCGCCGAGGACGCGTTCACCTTCGACATCAACGATCCCTCGAACGCCCACGGCCCTGGGGCACCGCGCCCGCAGCCCCAGACCTACGGCTACGGAATGCCCGCCGAGCCCCAGGCGGATCCCTTCGCACTGGCCCCGCCCCCCGCGGAGCCCGAGGCGGATCCGTTCGGCCTGCCCCCGCCCTCCTCCTACGCGGCCCCGGCCCCCATCGCCGACCCGTTCGCGCTGCCCCCGCCCCCCTCGGCCGGCGCCTCGCCCTACGATCTGGGCGACCTGCCCGCCGCGGGTGAGGCCCCCTTCGCCCTCCCGCCCTCGCCCGGCCTGGACTTCTCCGACCTGCCCTCGCCCGCCTCGCCGCCGGCCATGGACTTCTCGGACCTACCCTCGCCCGCCGCGCCCGCGTCCTTCGACTTCGCGGATCCGCCGCCCGCGTACGGCCAGTCCCCGGTGCCCGACTCGGATCCGTTCGCGGTGGACTTCACGTCGCCGCCGGCCAGCGCCGCGCCCGCCCCGGACTTCTCGCTCGACTTCGGAGACCCCGCGCCCCCGCCCCCGGCCCGCGTCAACCCGATGACGGACTTCGGCGACGTGGACTTCGGTGACCCGGCCCCCGTGCCGGCCTCCGCCGCCACGGGCCTGCCGGACGCGCTGGAGTTCGACCCGACCGCCGCGCCCGCGGATGACCTGGAGGCGGACCTCTCCGCGCCGCTGCCGCCCCCGCCCGCCGCGGGCCCCACGGACGGCCTGGAGATGCTGAGCTTCATCGACGACAGCGCCGGCAAGGAGGCCGGAGGCCGCGTGCCGGTGAAGCGCTTCCACGTGCGCCGCCGCTCCGGGAAGATGTTCGGCCCGTTCGAAGAGGGCGTCATCGTCAAGATGCTCGAGGACGGCCAGCTCCTGGGCAACGAGGACGTCTCGCCTGACTCGGAGGCCTGGTCCGCCATCGGCACCGTGCCCATCTTCGCCTCCGCCATCCAGCGGCTGATGGAGGGCCCGGCCAAGGCCGTCCCCCTCGCGGCCACCGCGGCGGCGGCCAGCCCGGACGCGCCCGGCGCGGACCCCGCGAACCCCCAGGCCAGCATGGAGCGGCTGCGCCAGCTCTATGAAGGCCGCATGGCCGCGGTGTCCGTCGTGGACCGCAGCGCGGCCGACCTCAAGTGGAAGAAGCGCCTGCCCATCTTCATCGCCGCGGGCGTGTCGGTGCTCGTGCTGGGCACGGGCGCCAGCTTCGAGGCCAGCCGCTACGGCGCCTTCGGCCGCAACAAGCTCTTCCCCGCCCGCGTGTCCGCGGGCTCCTCCGAGGCGAAGCTCGTGGAGGAGGCGCGCAAGGGCCTCCTGGAGGACACCTACGCCAGCTACAAGGAAGCGCGCACCAAGAGCGCGCAGGTGCTGGCCACCAAGGAGTACCCGGAGGTTCGCGCCCTCTGGTGCCAGTCCGTGGCCTACCTCCAGCGGCGCTACGCGGACGGCGAGCGCTCCGACCTCACCGCGTGCGGCAAGCACATGGAGACCATCGAGCTGCTGGGGGAGAAGAACGTGGAGGTCCTCAAGACGGCCGCCGCGATCGCCCTCACCAACCGCAAGGGCGCGGATGTGCAGGCCCGCCTCCAGGACGCCTACAGCCGCGAGGACAACCAGGGCGATTGGGAGCTCGCGTTCCTGCTGGCGGAGACCTACGCGCAGCAGAAGGACATCCCCAACGCCATCACCACGCTGACGAAGGTGCTGGAGAAGAACCCGAAGTCGGCCAAGGCCCATCACGCGCTGGGCAACCTGTACCAGGCACAGGGCAAGGCCGACGAGGCCGCCAAGGCCTACGCGGACGCGCTCGCGGCGGATCCGCAGCACGCCGCGTCCGCGGTGGAGCTGGCCGCGGTGGAGCTGCTGGTGCGCAAGGCGAACATCGACCAGGGCGCCCAGGCCGTGGAGAGCGCCCTGAAGCTCCAGGACGAGCTGGGGCCCGCCGAGCGCGCCCGCGCCCGCGGCCTCAAGGGCGTGGCCCTCTTCCAGCAGTTCAAGCCCAAGGAGGCGGAGACGGAGCTGAAGGCCGCCCTCAAGGACAACCCGGACTCCAGCTTCATCAAGGCGCAGCTCGCCCTGGTGCTGCGCTCGCAGCGCGACTACGACGGCGCGCTGCCGCTGTACGCCTCGCTCGCGAAGGAGGACAGCGCCAACCTGGAGTACGTGGACGGCCACATCACCGCGCTGGTGATGACGGGCAAGATGCAGGACGCGCTCACCGCGGTGGAGGCCGCCAGCAAGAGCTTCCCCAACGAGGCGCGCATCGCGTACCTCTACGGCCGCATCGAGGACGCGCTCGACAAGCCCACGGAAGCCGAGGGGCACTTCAAGCGCGCCACCGCCGCGGACGCCAAGCTGGTGGACGCGGGCCTGTACCTGGGCCGCCTGTACCTGCGTCAGCACCGCAACGCGGACGCACGGGCCCTGCTGGAGGCCGCCGCGCAGCAGGCGCCGGACCACGCGGGCGTGCACGCGGGCCTGGGAGAGCTGGCGCTGGCGGAGAACAACAGCCTGCTGGCGCAGCAGGAGTTCGACCGCGCCGTGCAGCTGGACCCCAACCTGGCGGACGCCCACCTGGGCCTGTCCCGCGTGGCCCTGCTGGGCGGTGACGCGGCCCGCGCGGAGACGGAGGCCAACCGCGCCCTGGAGCTGGATCCGCACCTCTTGAAGGACGGGCGCCTGCAGCGCGGGCTCGTGCTCTG
The DNA here is from genome assembly GCF_007352635.1 of Corallococcus sp. Z5C101001. NCBI lineage: Bacteria > Pseudomonadati > Myxococcota > Myxococcia > Myxococcales > Myxococcaceae > Corallococcus > Corallococcus sp. Z5C101001. The sequence goes on along the minus strand of NZ_VKLU01000001.1, from coordinate 1,357,944 downwards.
GCGGCTGCACCGGCTGGATGAGGCCGCCGCGGAGCTGGAGAAGGCGAAGCAGGAGGATCCCCGCTCCACCACCACGCCCATCACCCTGGGCGCGGTGCTGCTGGAGAAGGGCGACCTGGGCGGCGCGGAGAGCAACCTGGGCCTCGCGCTGCGCAACGAGCCGTCCAACCACGAGGCGCTCTACTACCTGGGCCTCGTGCGCGCGAAGCGCTCCGAGTACACCCAGGCGCTCGACAGCATGAAGACCGCGGTGGACCGCGCGCCCAAGCGCCCGGACTACCACTACGCCTACGGCGTCATCCTGCGCGACGCGAAGCGGCTGCCGGACGCCATCGAGCAGTGGCAGGCCGCGGTGGCGCTGGACTCCCACTACGCGGACGCCCATGAGGCCCTGGGCCACGCCTTCCTGGAGCGGGGCGAGTTCGACAACGCCATCGCCTCCTTCGAGGCCGCGCTCAAGGCGGATCCGCAGCGCACGCGGGTGATGGGCGCCATGGGCGACGTGCTCTTCAACGCCGCGCGCTGGGACGACGCCGTGCGCCGCTACCAGGCCGCGCTCAAGGCGGATCCGAAGCTCACGTACGTCTACTACAAGGTCGCGCGCGCCTACACGGAGCAGGCCCAGCACGCGAAGGCCATCGACTGGTACAAGAAGGCCACCGCCGCGGAGCCGGAGAACCCGCAGCCCTTCTACTACCTGGGCTTCGCCTACAAGGAGCGCAACAAGCGCAAGGACGCCATCACGGCGTTCAAGGAGTACCTGGCGAAGAAGCCGGGCGCGGCGGACAAGAAGGACATCGAGGACGAAATCTACGACCTCGAACACTAGGCAGGTCCCCGGGCGGGCCCGCCGAAGGCCCGCCCCCGGACGGGCGCGACGGGCGGTCCCGTCAGCCCCTGGGGCCGGGTGGCGTCCGGCCCTGAGCATGCGGCGCGTGGTGAGCCTTGCCGGCCCACGCCCGGGATGACTACAAGGCGGGCCCCTATGCTGGACCTCCGGAACGTTGCGCAGAACTTCGATGCGGTCGTCGCCCGACTGAAGACGCGGGGCGGCAGCCTGGACCTCGGCCCCTTCCAGGCGCTCTTCCTGGAGCGCCGCGACCTCTACGTCTCCATGGAAGCGCTGGCCGCGCGCCGCAACGCCGCCAACGAGGAGATGAAGCGCAAGGCCAAGGAGGATCCGTCCGCGATGGAGAAGCTCCGCGGCGACCTGCGCGGCGTCTCCCAGGAGATCAAGGAGAAGGAGGGCCGCCTCAAGGAAGTGGAGGAGGAGCTCAACCGCATCCTGCTCGTCATCCCCAACGTGCCCCACGAATCGGTGCCGGTGGGCACCAGCGCGGATGACAACGTCCAGGTGAAGGCCTGGGGTGAGAAGCCGAACCTGCTCTTCACGCCGAAGCAGCACTTCGAACTGGGCGAGTCGCTGGGCATGCTCGACTTCGAGCGCGCCGCGAAGGTGTCCGGCAGCCGCTTCACCTTCTACAAGGGCGCGCTGGCGCGGCTGGAGCGCGCGCTGGTCACGTTCATGATCGATGTGCACACGCAGAAGGGCTACACGGAGCTGCTGCCGCCCTACCTGGTGCTGCGCGAGACGATGATGGGCACCGGCCAGTTGCCCAAGTTCGAGGACGACGCGTTCAAGACGTCCGGCGACCCGGAGCGCTTCCTCATCCCCACCGCGGAAGTCCCCGTGACGAACTACCACGCGGACGAAATCCTGGAGGGCGACCAGCTCCCCATCCGCTACTGCGCCTTCAGCCCGTGCTTCCGCGCGGAAGCCGGCGCGGCGGGGCGCGACACCCGCGGCCTCATCCGCCAGCACCAGTTCCACAAGGTGGAGCTCGTGAAGTTCGCCCCTCCGGAGAAGAGCCTGGAGGAGCTGGAGGCCATGACGGACGACGCCTGCGACATCCTCCGCCGGCTGGGGCTGCACCACCGCGTGATGCTGCTGTGCACCGGAGACATGGGCTTCGGCGCGAGGAAGACCTACGACATCGAGGTCTGGCTGCCGGGCCAGGGCGCGTACCGCGAGATTTCGTCCTGCTCGGACTGCGGCGACTTCCAGGCGCGCCGCGCGAAGATCCGCTTCCGCCCCCAGAAGGGCGACAAGCCGCAGATGGTGCACACCCTCAACGGCAGCGGACTGGCCGTGGGGCGCACGAGCATCGCCATCCTGGAGAACTTCCAGCGGGAGGACGGAAGCGTCGCCATCCCGGAGGCGTTGGTGCCGTACATGGGGGGCATGAAGGAACTGCGCCCCCTGTAGTCAGGTGGACCGGGCCCCTTCCGTGAAAAGGGGCCAACATCCATCTTGCAACGGGGAAGAAATAGGGTAGAAGGGCGGCCCCACGGGCGCGGTTGGCCCACGGGAGCCGTCGGCACAAAGCTGTGGAGGCGTGGCCGAGCGGTTGAAGGCAGCGGTCTTGAAAACCGCAGAAGGTGAAAGCCTTCCGTAGGTTCGAATCCTACCGCCTCCGATTTTGAGCTTGAGTTTCGCGGTTCTTTGACAGAGAAGAGTTGGAGAGATGGCCGAGAGGCTGAAGGCACAGGTTTGCTAAACCTGCATACTCGAAAGGGTATCGAGGGTTCGAATCCCTCTCTCTCCGCCACATGTCGTAAAGCAGCAGCCGGGAAGAATTGCTCCCTTAGCTCAGCTGGATAGAGCGTCGGACTACGAATCCGAAGGCCGGAGGTTCGAATCCTCCAGGGAGCGCCACTTCTTCTTTTTTGGCGCGCACGACACATGAGTGACGACATCGCTTTCATGCAGCAGGCTTTAGAGCTCGCGCAGAAGGCAGCCTCACTCGGAGAAGTACCCGTCGGTGCGGTAGCAGTGCTGGACGGCAACGTCGTGGGCACGGGCTTCAACCGGCGTGAGTGTGACCGGAATCCCTTTGCCCATGCTGAGATGCTTGCGCTGGATGCCGCAGCGAAAGCACGCGGTGCGTGGCGACTCTCCGGGGTGACGCTCTACGTGACGCTGGAACCGTGCGCGATGTGCGCCGGTGCGCTGGTCCAGTCTCGCGTTACCCGACTCGTCTTTGGTACAATGGATCCGAAAGCGGGTGCGGTCGGCTCGCTGTACAACTTGGTGGAAGAGCCGCGACACAACCACCGGCTCCAGGTCACGAGCGGCATCTTGGCGGAAGACAGTCGCCAGCTTCTCAAGACGTTCTTCGAGCGCTTGCGCGCGAAGCGACGTGAAAACTGAATACTCTGGAGAGCTGGCCGAGTGGTCGAAGGCACCTGACTCGAAATCAGGCGTACCGGTAACGGTACCGTAGGTTCGAATCCTACGCTCTCCGCTCCATCGTCTTTGGAGAGGTGGCCGAGCGGTTGAAGGCGCACGCCTGGAACGCGTGTATATCTGAAAGGGTATCGTGGGTTCGAATCCCACCCTCTCCGTTGTTATTTTCGCGGTAGCAGCACGGATTTTGTGGTCGGGACAACGTGGGGGCGCGAACCCCGCCAGGTCCGGAAGGAAGCAACGGTAGCGTACTTCCGCGTGTGTCCCGGCCGTTCTGTTTGTCCAGAAGCGCCGATGTCCCTCACTGGGGCATCGGCGCTTCTGCTTTGCGGGCATCCCCTCCCCTGTCTGGCGGCGTCAGTCGCGGGCGAGGATGGTCTCGCGGCCCACCTGCCGGACGACGTGGAAGCCGGCGGACTGGAGCTCCGTCAGGGCCCGCCCCTCGAAGGTGACGGCTCGGTTGAAGGCTCGGTCCCGGATGGAGGCCTGGAAGGCCGCGTCGTGGGGCCAGTCGCAGGTGCGCCAGGGGATGTTCCGGCCCACGTAGAAGAAACCTCCTGAGCCCCACAGCCCCTCGTTGACGATGAGCAGGCCCGTCGCGTCTCCCCGAGTGGCCCGGACGATGGCGCGGAACTGGTCCGCCCGCAGGTCCTGCGAGGGGAAGCCCGTGGCGTGCACGAAGCCCAGGCCCAGGGCCAGCACCGCCACCCCGCCCCTCATCCCCGGTCTGGAAAGCCGCGTGATGGCCACGGCCAGTTGGGCAGCCGCCGCGAGCAGGCCCACCACGAGCCCCGGGTAGAGGAAGCGCTCCTCCTTGTGCGGCGTAATCAGGAGGACGGCCGTGTAGACGACCGCGCAGGTGAGCGGCAGGGACAGCGCGCGCAGACGCAGCAGGGGGCCCACGGACAGGGGCAGGGCGGCCCAGGCCCACAGGGGCACGGCCCGGAGCAACGGCTGCCTGTAGAAGTCCGGCGGTGAGGCGCCGAACGCCGCGGCGGCCTCTCCGGAGATCACGTTGTAGCGGAGGTAGGCCAGGAACGAGTGGAACGGCGTTCCCCAGGTGCCCCAGTCGAGCAGGCCCAGCCCCACCGCGACCCCGGCTCCCCCCAGGACGGTGAAGGCCAGCAGGCGCCACCGCCGCGCGACCGCCAGCCACACCAGCGCCGCCACCACGAAGAGGGCGGACGGATAGCGCGTCACCACCGCGAGCCCCAAGGCCAGGCCCCCCACGAGCCCCGCCCGGCGAACCTGGGCAGCCTGCCCGGTGACCGGCCGGTCCAGGGCCTCCATGGCCACGAGGAGGAAGGACGCGGAGAAGGATTCCGACAGCGTGCGCCCGGCGAAGAGGAGCACCGGACCGCTCAGTCCCAGGAGCAGCACCGCGAGCGCGCCACCCCATGGACCCGCTCGGCGCGCGGCGAAGCGATACGCCGCCCACAGGCTCCAGGCATGCAGGGCGAACTGGGGAACGGCCACCACGCCCCGGTAGATGCGCGGGTTCGTGATGCCGAGCACCTCCGCCAGCTTGAGGAAGGCGGCCAGCACGCCGGGGGCCGCCCAGTTGCGCAGGCCCTCCCGCCACTCCCACGCCAGCACGCCGTAGCCGTGCACGCGCCACCACGCGGGCTCCAGCGACTGGAACACCTCGTCCGGGTGGATGCGCCCCAACTGGAGCACCGCCAGCACGCCGGGCACCAGCGACACCGCGAGGAGTCCCAGGACGCGGAGACTCCCGTGGCGCCTCGCCCAGACGGGCTCGGGGGACGGAGGGGGGGCCGCCGAGGGGGGGGAGCGCGAATCGGGGGCTGCGGGCGCGTCGGGGGCGGAGGCGTCGTTCACGGGGCGGGCGCGACTCTTTCTGGCCAGGGCGCCCGGCGCAAGGCGCACGGTGTTTGGCGGGGAGGCCGTGGCTCGGCTAGGAACGGCCTTTTCCCCCAAGGAGGAAGACCATGCCAGACGTCATCGTGGTGGGTGCGGGCCACAACGGACTTGTCGCGGCGGCGATGCTCGCTCGCCGGGGCCTGTCGGTCACCGTGCTGGAAGAGAAGGACCAGGTGGGCGGTGCATGCAAGACGGAGTATCCGTTCCGCACCGCGCCGAAGCTCGGTGTCTCCACCGGCGCGTACCTCCTGGGGCTGATGCCGCCGGAGCTGCTCCAGGAGCTCCAGATGGAACTGCCGCTCAAGCGCCGCGACCCGCATTACTTCCTCCCCACGATGGACAAGCGCTACCTGCTGTTCGGCTCGGATGAGCGGGAGCTGGAGCGGCAGTTCCGCGAGTTCTTCTCCGAGGCGGACTGGAACGCCCACGTCGCGATGAACGCGGAGCTGGGGGCGCTGCGCGAGGACCTGGCGCCCGCCTGGCTGCTGCCCCCCCTGTCGCTGGAGGAGACCGCGGAGCGCTATGTGCGCCCTGCCCTGCGCCAGCACTTCATCCGGCTGTGTCGCGGCACGGCCCGCGAGTACCTGGAGCGCTTCGGCTACAAGTCCGACTTCGTGAAGGCGATGTACGCTGTCACCGACGCGTTCTCCGGCCTGGACGGCGGCTATGACACGCCGGGCACGGGCATGAACCTGCTGGTGCACAACCTCTGCCGGCTGCCGGGCAGTGGCGGCACGTGGATGATCGTCGAAGGCGGTATGGGCACCGTCACCCAGCGCATCGCGCAGCTGGCGCGCAAGCACGGGGCGGAGCTGCGCACGAACGCCAAGGTGGCGTCGGTGCGCGTGGACGGGGGCGTGGTGAAGGGCGTGGTGCTGGAGAGCGGCGAGGAGCTGTCCGCGAAGGTCGTCGTCTCCAACGCGGACCCCTTCCGCACGCTGAAGCTGGTGGAGACCTCCGCGCTGCCGGAGGACTACCGCCGCAAGGTGGACGGCCTGTCCGCGCCCGGCACGACGCTGAAGGTGAACCTGTGCCTCAAGTCCCTGCCCACCTTCACCTGCCTGCCGGAGGACCGGGGCCAGTTCGGGCCCACCATCCACCTGCTGCCCCAGGAGGACGACGTGCTGGGGGCGCTCGCGCACGGCTACAAGGAGGCCCAGGCGGGCCGGCTGGCGGAGTTCCCCTCCATCGAGTGGTACGTCCACACCACCGTGGATCCGACCCTCAAGGACGCGGAGGGGCACCACAACTCCGCGCTCTTCGTGGAGTGGGTGCCGGAGAAGCTGGAGGGCACCACGTGGGAGAAGGAGGAGGCCCGGTACGTGAAGCACCTGCTCTCCATCTGCGACCGCTTCGCGCCGGGAACGAGCGACCTGGTCCAGGAGTACTTCGCGCTCACGCCGCCGAAGATTGAATCCCACTTCGGCATCACCCGCGGCCACATCCACCATGTGGACAACAAGCGGGGCTTCACCGACCGCCTGCCCTATGAGACGCCCGTGCAGGGGCTCTACTTCTGCAGCGCGGGCTGCCACCCGGCGGGCAGCGTCATCGGCGCGGCGGGGCACAACGCGGCCAACGTGGTGCTACAGGCGCTCGGACGCTGAGGCGGAGTGCGCCTCACGGCGGGCGGAATGGACGTTCCATGGATCATTCGGCCCGCCGTGTTTAGATGACGTCCCCATGAGCTACCTCGTCCTCGCCCGCAAATGGCGCCCGCAGAAGTTCGATGACATGACCGGACAGGAGCACGTCGTCCGGACCATCGGGAATGCCATCAAGATGGACCGGGTCGCGCATGCGTACCTGTTCTGTGGCCCTCGAGGGGTGGGCAAGACGACGGCCGCCCGCCTGCTCGCCAAGGCCCTCAACTGTGAGCAGGGGCCCACGGCGACCCCGTGTGGCACCTGCCGGGCGTGCACGGAGATCACCTCGGGCACCAGCGTGGACGTGGCGGAGATCGACGGTGCGTCGAACAACGGCGTCGAGAACGTGCGCGAGATTCGCGAGAACGCGAAGTACCTGCCGCAGCGCGACCGCCACAAGATCTACATCATCGACGAGGTGCACATGCTCTCGGGGGCGGCGTTCAACGCGCTCCTGAAGACGCTGGAGGAGCCGCCCGGTCACGTGAAGTTCATCTTCGCGACGACGGAGGCGCACAAGCTCCCGGACACCATCCTGTCGCGCTGCCAGCGCCACAACTTCCGGCGCATCTCCGCGGCGAGGATGCTCCAGCGGCTGAAGGAGATCTGCCTGGCGGAAGGCGCGGGCATCTCCGAGCAGTCTCTGTCCCTGGTGGTGCGCCAGTCCGAAGGCGGCATGCGCGACGCGCTGAGCCTGCTGGACCAGATCCTCGCGTCGTGCGGTCCCAACCCCACCGACGAGGCCGTCGCGGAGGCGATGGGGGCCATCGACCGCACGGTGGTGCAGGACTTCGCGGAGGCGCTGGTCCGCAAGGACGCGAAGCGGGTGCTGGGCCGGGTGGATGAGGTGTTCAACCGGGGCCTGGACCTGAAGCGGCTGGCGGAGGAGCTGGCGCTGCAGCTGCGGCACGTCTTCGTCACGAAGTCGCTGGGAGAAGCACCGGCGGAGCTGGCCGAATCCGAGCAGAAGGCGCTGCTGGCGCTCGCGAAGGAAGCGGACACGGCGCAGCTGTCGCGCCTGTTCGACATCGTGCACGGCTGCATCTGGGATGTGTCGCGCGCCGCGCAGCCGAGGCTTGCGCTGGAGATGGCGCTGCTCAAGGCCATCCAGCTGTCGCCCGCTGGTTCGATTCCCGACCTGCTGGCCCGCGTGGAGCGGCTGTCAGCGGGGCTCGGCGCGGAAGGCGCCACGAAGAGCACGTCCGGAGCGCCGGGAGGTCGCTCCGGTCCCGCGAACTTTCGCGTCTGAGGTTCCGTCCGAGCCACGCGCGTCGGCCGCGGCACCACAGCGTCCGTTCGAAGCTCAGGCTGCGCCCGCGCACGCGGGTGCCCCCTCGCGTCCGATTGAGCCCCAGGGGGCGCCGACGCACGCGGGTGCGCCCTCGCGTCCGCTCGAAACCCACGGTGGCCACTCGGGTCCGCCCGAGCCCCAGGGGGTGCCCGTGCACGAAGGTGCGCCCTCGCGTCCGCTCGAGTCGCGGAGTGTGTCCACGCATGCGGGTGCGGCGCCACGCCCGTTCGAGACACAGGGTGATTCCGCGCGCACGGCGGCTCCACCGCGCGCCGCGGAGCCACCCCCCAACGGCGGTTCCTCGCACGCGGGCGCCATTGTCCGGCCCTTCGACTCCACGGCGATTCCATCGCCGCCGGGGCGCTCGACGCCTCCCGACTCCCCTGCCGCATACGCGGGAGCGACCCCGCGCCCCTTTGGCGCTCAGGAGGCCCCCCACCCCGGCACCACGCCGCGCTCCTTCGAGCCCGCTCCGAACACGGCCCCCACGCACGCCAGCGTGGCACCGGGCGCCGCCGAAGCATCCAGGGAGGCTCCGCCCACGGTCGCGACACGCGCACCGGAGCCCTCCACGCCCGGTCGCGCTGGAATGATCCCCGCCCCCCAGCACGCCGGTGCGCCGCCAGCCCCCACGCGCCCTCCGCCTGCCGCGTTGATGGAGGGGCTGTCTCCGGCCGCCGCCCGTCCCCTCTCCTTCCTACGCAATGGCGGCGCGGGCAGCCCCGTTCCCACCCCCGCCACCCTGCCTCCCGCGCCGGTGGTGATGGACGACCTGCCCCCATCCGCGGCACGTCCCCTCTCCTTCCTGCGCAACGGCGGCGGCGCGGCGCCCGCGATGGACGCCCCCCAGGCTCCGGGCATCGTCATGGACGACCTGCCCCCGTCCGCGGCGCGTCCCCTCTCCTTCCTGCGCAATGGCGGCGCCCAGGCTCCCACCGCTCCCATCCCCGGCCCTACGCCGCTGCCAACAAGTCCCGCCGAGCCGGGCCCCACCGTGCGCATCACCAACATGCGCCGGCCCGAGCCCGTGGGCCCGCCAGCGACGCCCGCCTACGGCGACGAGCCCGTGGACGAGCGCATGTTCCCCGAGGAGGGCTCCGCCGAAGGCTGTGCCTCCGGCGAGTGCATCCCCGTCGCGGAACCCGCCGCCCCGGAGCCCGAGCCTCCGGAACCCGAACCGCCGCCCGTGGCGGCCCCCGTGTCCTCTGGCCGCGACAACCCCAACCGCTCGCTGCCCGAGCGCTGGCGTGCCGCCGTGGAGAGCGTGAAGGCCACGTCCGTGCGCCACGGCACGGCGCTCGCCAACGGCCGCCTCCAGTCCATGAAGGCGGGCGAAATCATCCTGGGCTTCCCGCCCTCCGCCGCCTTCCACAAGGCCGCCGTCACGGCCTCCGGGGGCAAGGCCATCGTCGACGCGGCATTGGCCACGCACTTCGGCCGGGCAGTGAAGCTCACCATCCAGGACGTGGCGCAGACCCAGGACGCCGCCCTCCCGGGGGGCATGGGGCAGAGCCTGTCCGAACAGGACTCCCACAGCCGCGCCACCCACGAGAAGACCACCGAGGGAAAGGTGCGCGCCCACGCGTCCGTGCGAGCCATCCTCAAGATGCTGGGCGGCGAAATCGAGCACATCCAGGTCTACGAGCCCGAGCGGCCACCGGCCGGCCTCCCGGACGTCCCCACCGCTCCTGAGGACTGACAACGCCGCCGGGCCCCGCTAGGGTGCGCGGCGACGTCCCTGCTGCGAGCGGCGCCATGGCGGCCCGTGCTCCCACGACCGGGGACCGAGGAAGCCCATGCCCGGCATCGACCTGAACTACTTCATCCGGCAGGCGAACAAGCTCACCGAGAAGATCGAGGAGCGGAAGAAGCAGCTGGCGGAAGAGACCGTCGAGGCGAAGTCCGGCGAGGGCCTCGTGACGGTCGTCGCCAACTGCGTCCAGGAGATCCGCAGCATCAAGATCGACAAGAGCGCCATCGACCCCAACGACCCCGGGATGCTCGAGGACCTCATCACCGCCGCCGTGAACGCTGCCCTGGCGAACAGCCGTCAGCACATGAACAGCGAGCTGGCGAAGATCTCCGGCGGGGTGAAGATCCCCGGCATTAACTAAAGCCGGATGACCCCCGATCCGCTGAACCGCCTGGTCGCCCAGCTCGCGAAGCTGCCGGGCATCGGTGAGAAGACCGCCCAGCGCCTCGCCTTCCACATCCTGCGGGCGCCGGGCGAGTTCGCCGTCGACCTCTCGCTGGCCATCCGCGAGGTGAAGGAGAAGGTGCACCTGTGCGTGCGCTGCTTCTCCCTCACGGACTCGGAGCTGTGCGGCTTCTGCCGCGACAACCGCCGCGACGAGCGCGCGCTGTGCGTCGTGGAGACGTTCTCCGACCTGATGGCGCTGGAGCGCACCCGCGAATTCAAGGGCCGCTACCACGTGCTGCACGGCGTGCTCTCCCCGCTGGAAGGCGTGGGACCGGAGCAGCTGCGCATCAAGGAGCTGCTGGAGCGCCTCAACGACAGCCGGGTGGAGGAGATCATCCTCGCCACCAACCCGGACATCGAAGGCGAAGCCACCGCGCTCTACCTCACGCGCCTGCTCAAGCCGCTGGGCCTGCGGGTGACGCGCATCGCGCAGGGCCTGCCCATGGGAGGCGACCTGGAGTTCGCCGACCAGGCCACGCTCGCCAAGGCGCTGTCCGCCCGCCGCGACCTGTGACGGCGCACCGTCCCGCGCCGCCGCCAGCGGGACGGAGCCCCGCTACTGCGTCACCTTCCACGAGAACGGCATCAGCACGGTGACTTCCTGGTCGCGGTGCGCCGGGAAGCGCAGGCTCTGGGCCTGCGTCTCCAGGCAGCGGCCCACCGCCGTGGACGCCAGCGGCCCGCGCGTGCTCGCGCGCACCTTGCCCGAGGACACGATGGTGAGCTGCACCTGCACCTCACCCGCCGAGGACGGCAGGTCCGACTTGTAGCGCTCGAAGCAGCCCGTGATCTTCGAGCGGCCGTTCGACACCACGCGCTGGATGTCGTCGATGCCCAGCGACACGCGCTCCCGTGGCGCTGTCTTCGGCGCCGTCTTGCGGGTGTGCGGCTCCTCGGGGTCCTCCACCGCCGGGACCGCATCCGTCACGGCCGTCGCCACCGCGGGCCCTCCGGGTGAGGGCGGCAGGTCTCCCTGCGCGGCCCCCTGCGGCGGCTCCACGGGGGCCTGCACCTGAGTGCTCGGCGACGCGGTCGCGCCAACTGGTGGAGTCTGGGGGGCCACCGGCGTGGGCAGCGGCTGGACTTGAGGCTGCGGCGTAACGGTCGGCGCGGTCCCCGGTCGCGCGATGACGAACGCCGCGCCCACGAGCATCAGCCCCATGCCGCCCACGAGCCCCACGAGCCAGCGGCGGGACTCGGGCTTCGGCGGGGGGACTCTCTCCACGGCCACGGCCACGGCCACCGGCGCGGGGGCGGGTGGCACGGGCACGGGCGCCCGCCCTTGGATGGTGAGCGCCTTCACGCCCGTGCTGCTCGGACGGGATGTCCCCTGCCCGTGGGGGTTGGTGCCTTGGGCGGTGGCGGGCGACGCCAGCGCCGCGGCCTCGGGATCCATCGGGCGCGCGGCCGACAGCGTGGCCAGCGTGGGGATGCGCGTCTTCTCCGTGACGCGCTCCTCGCCGAAGTGGTTGCGCAGGAACGACCCGAGCGCGGGCGCTCCCGCGGCGCCTCCCTCGAAGCCCGAGGCGAAGGCCTCCAGGTCGACCGCGAAGTCCTCCGCGGTCGCGTACCGATCCTGCGGCTTGAAGGCCATGGCCTTGAGGATGATGGCTTCCAGGCCCTCGGGCAGGTCCGCCCGCAGCGCGCGCGGCTTCTCGAACTCGCCGTGCAGCAGCGCGTTGAGCACCGCCAGGTCGTTCTCTCGCGAGAAGGGCCGCACGTGCGTGACGGCCTCGTAGAGGCTGACGCCCAGCGAGAACACGTCCGCGCGGTGGTCGACCTCCTTGCCCTGCGCCTGCTCCGGCGCCATGTAGATGTACTTGCCCTTCACCACGCCGGTGCGCGTCTGCACGAGGCGCGACTCGGCCTTGGCGATGCCGAAGTCCAACACCTTCACCTGGCCCTGGTACGTCACGTACAGGTTGGACGGCGACACGTCCCGGTGCACCACGTGCAGCGGCTGGCCCTGCTCGTTGGTGAAGGTGTGCGCGTAGTGCAGGCCCCGCGCCGCGTCGATGAGCACCCGCATCACCACCGGCAGCGGCACGTACTGGCGGCGGCGGCCCGCGAGCCTCAGCGTCGTGGAGAAGTCCTCGCCCGCGAGGTACTCCATGCAGATGTAGTAGCAGCCCTCGGTGAAGCCCAGCTCGTGGATCTGCACGATGTGCGGGTGCGCCAGCTTCGCCGCGAGCCGCGCCTCGTCGCGGAACATCTCCACGAAGTCCGGGATGGCCGACAGCGCCGGCAGCATCCGCTTGAGCACCACGTTGCGCTCGAAGCCGTCCGCGCCCAGCAACTTGGCGAGGAAGATCTCCGCCATGCCGCCCTCGGCCAGCTTGCGCACGAGGACATACTGCCCGTAGGGCTGGAGCATCGACGCGGCCGAGGCGCCGGCGGGATCCGGAATGGGAACTGTGGGCTGTGCCATCGCCTCAAGGCCCTCGCGGTTTCAGGGTGCGCACCGTGAGTACGTCCGGGGCACCGGGACGCGTCATCTTAAACACCAGCAGGGGGGGCATTCCCATGGGGGCCACCCACGTATCGAAGCGGTGCTTGCCGTCCAGGGGCACGGCCCGTCCGTTGATGGACAGGCGAGCATCCACCGGCGCCACGCCCGAGGCCCGCACCTTCTCCGCCGCGGCCCCTCCCTGGCGCGGACTGTCCACCACCAGCCCCACCACCGAGTTGTCGTAGACGAGCTCCAGCTTGTTCATCCGTCCCCCCTTCAGGGCCGCCCCCGCTTGGGACAGCGGCGTGACGGACCACAGGTAGCTGCCCTCGCCCAGCGCCCCCGCCTCCAGCGCCGCGCGCGTCTCCGCCACCGTGCGCTGCGCCACGGGCGTCGTCAGCGAGCCCGACTTGTACACCGCCACGCGATAGGTACTGGCCTGCGGTTCCGAGCCATAGGTGAACGTCACCGCCGGAGGCTTGTCCTGGTAGAAGATGGTCGTCTTCTCCGGGCCCTCCGGCACCACGTTGCGCACCCGCGCCAGCGCGCTCGTGGGTGACTCGGGGGCGAAGTGGACGCTGCCCGCGGCCACCTGCGCGCCGTCCTCCTTGCGCACCCGCCAGTACAACGTGCCTCGCGCCAGCGCGGACACGTTGACGGACGAGCGGTGCACGCGGCCCCACAGCACCCGGCGGGTGAAGGCCGCGTCCTGCGCCGCCTCCACCACGGTGTCGCCTTCGCCTTCCCACGTGAGCGCCACCTCCGCGAGGCCCCGGTGGAACACCTCCGTGCCGTTGCCCGGGCCCACCGCCACCGCCGCCTCCTCCAGCGGATCCACCTTCGCGTTGCCGTCGCTGCCCACGGTGGCGCGCTCTCCCGCGCGCAGCGCCTGCCGCGTGTCGCCCCGGCGGAGCGTCACGTCGCCCGCGTGCGCCGTCACCAGCATGCCAGCGCCGGTGCGGCGGATCTCCAGCTTCGCCGCGCCCCCGCCCTCCAGGGTGAGCTCCGGCAGCACCACGCGGCTCGTGCGCCCCGCCGCGAGCTGCACCGCGAGCAGCCCCTGCAGCAGGTTGACGCGGGCTTCGTCGGTGGCGCCCTCCTGACCCGCGCCCTCCAACACCGCCTCCGCGCCCGGGGACAACGTCAGCAGGGAGCCGTTGTCCTTGAGCGACAGCACGGCCTCGCCTCCCTTCGTGCGCACGCCGTCGCCGGAGGCCAACACCTCGCCCTCACGGCGCACCTTGCGCCAGCGACCTGTGTTCTTCGCCTTCACCTCCGCGTCGCCGGAGGTCGCGCGCACCGTCACCGCGATGGGCGCGAGCTCCACGATGCGCGGGGCCGCGGGCACCACCTCCGCGCGCTCGCGGGTCAGGTCCACCGCGTCGCCTTCCGCCGCGCGCAGCGTGCGTCCGTCCTTGGAGACCAGCTCGATGGCGCCCAGCTTCACCTCCACCCGCGCGGAGTCCTCCGCCACCGCGACCTTCACCTCGGACGGCTCTGGCCCCACGCGCGTGAGGCCGAAGGGCGTGAGGATGTTCAACGTCACCTTGGAGCCCGCGACGCTCCCTCCGCCCGCCGGCACGCGCGACAGCACGATGCCGCGCTCCACCTTCATCACCACGCCCGTCGAATCCGAGCCCAGCGCGAACCGGCCCTCGCGGCTCACCTCCACCGTGCGTCCCCCCGGGAAGCGCACCACCGCGGAGCCCTGGTCGCCCGTCTCCACCGCGTCGCCCGCGAGCAGCGGCCCCTCCACCGCCGGCACCACCTTGCCCGCGCGCTCCAACCGCACGTCTCCGGACAGCCCCTCCAAGCGCGCGAGCGGGACGACGGCCCCCGCGTCCACCTCCACCACGGGAGGAGGCTTCGGCGCCTCCTCGCGGTCACACCCCGAACAGCCGGAGAGGAGGACGAGCAGCGACAGCGCCAGGACGCGGACAGGACTCACTGAAACCTCGGCGACGGACGGACATCGCGGCGGAACCCTCGCGCGACTCACCGGCCCCTCGGGAACAAATCAACGTTGAGAATGGCCTGCTCGCCGTCGCGAACCGTGACCATCTTGGTCTGCGTCACGTGCCTGGGCGCGGAGAGGGTGATGCGGTACGTGCCGCCACGGACGCGCGCCGTGAAGCCGCCGCCCTTGTCCGTCCGCGTGCGCACCTTGGCCTGAGGGATGGTCACGGTCGCCACCAACGGCTGGCCGCTCCGGGCGCTGCGCACCTGGCCCACCAGCGTGGCCAGCTCGCCCTTGTGCTCCTGCGACAACACCACCACCAGCTCCGACGCCTGCCCCGCCACCACCACCGCGGCTTCCTCCGCCGCGCGGAAGCCCGGCGCCGACACCGCGATGACCACCGGCCCTGGCGCGAGCCCATCCAGCAGCACCACGCCCACCATGTCCGTGCGCAGTTGGATGGAGCCCGACACCACGCGCACATCCGGGAGCGGCGTGCCGCTCTTGCCCTGCACCACCTTCACCTTGAGCGAGCCCGTGGGCGGCGCCTTCTTGCGCAGGCGCAGTTGGAGGGTCGCGCTCGGCCCTTCGCCGCTGACGCTGGCGACCCCTGTCGCATCCTCGTAGCCCTCCACGCTGGCCTGGGCGGACTGCTCACCTTCGGGGAGCAGCGCCCGCAGCTGGCCTTGCGCGTCCGACACCAACTCCTCGCTCGTGCCCGGTGTCTTCATGGAGGGAACGCGCACGCGAGCCCCCGGAATCGGGGTGCCCGTCTCCGCGTCCACGATGTTCAGCACGACGAAGCCCTGGCGAGGGCCCTCGATGACCCGAGACGTCCGGGCGTCATCCCGCCACGCCACCTCCAGCGCCAGCCCCATCCTGCGCAGCCGCTGCTCGGAGCGCAGGCCGCTGCCCTCAAGCTCCATCGTGTCGTGGGCCTGCTGCACCTCCAGCATCAGGGTCCCCGTCCAACGCTCACGGCGCACCACCGGATGCAGCAGCGCCGCCCCGACGACATACCCGGACGACGACGCCTTCATCCCGCCCGCCGCGTGCGCGGAGAGCGTCAGCGGCAGCTCCCCGCGCGCCTCCAGTTGGAAGCCCGCAGGAAGCTCCACCAGCACCCGGCCCGCGACGAGCGCCGCGTGCCGCACGCCCCGCTGCAACACCGGCGCGGCGGTGAACCCACCGAACAGCGGCAGCTGCGCGAAGCCATACCCCGCGCCCAGCTCCAACCGCACCGGCCCCAGGCTCAGGCGCCCGCGCGGGCCCAGCGAACCGCGCGCCAGACTTCCGCCCGTCACCCGCGACGTCGCGTCCTTCAGCTCGAACGCCTCGCGCTGCAGATCCAACCCTCCGCCCAGGTACGTCCCCATCCAGCCCGTCAGCGTCAGCGCCGCGTCGTTCGGTGTCAGACCGTCGTAGGTGAGCCCGGGCCCTACATCCACCTGCTCACCCTGCCGGAACGAGAGGCCGTAGCGCAGGCGCAGCGAGGCGCGCTCGGGCTCGGGGGGCTCCGCGCGAGCGTCCCGGGTGGAAGCGAGCGCCAGGACGAGGAGCAGGAGGCGCGGGAGGATGTCGGAGAGGGGGCTCGGGCGGCGCAAGGCCCGGCGGAGTATAGAGAAGAGGGGCAGGTGTCCCAACCCGCGATGCCGTCATTCCTTCAAGAAGCGGCGCGGATCACGGCTGGCTTCTTGCTGGAGTGGAACTGCTTTGCTAAGCATGGCGACGGTCGGTAGCGCCTCGTCTAACCTCCGGGATTCACTCCAGAAACATCGGAGCGCCGCCGTGCGCGGGGCGAGCGAACGCTGAGGAGCGCATACGCCCATGGGCACGCAACTGGTGATGTACGAAGAGGAGTTCACCAAGATCAACGCCGTTTGCGACCGGCTCACCAAGGACGCGAACGCGAAGGTGGTCTTCCTCGTCGACAAGAACGGCCAGCTCATCTCCTCGGCCGGCCAGACGCAGAACATCGACACCACGTCGCTCGCGTCGCTGACGGCGGGCAACGTGGCCGCCATGGGCGGACTGGCGAAGCTCATCGGGGAGAATGAGTTCCCCAACCAGTTCCATGAAGGGGCGAAGGACAGCCTCTACATGACCATCGTGGGCAGCCGGGTGGTGCTGGTCGTCATCTTCGACAACCGCACGAGCCTGGGTCTGGTGCGCCTGCGCATCAAGAAGGCCAGCGACGAGCTGACGAAGATCTTCGAAAGCCTCGTGAAGAAGACCGACAGCCCCGGAGCCGGTTCGCCGTTCGCCGAGATCTCCGACGACGATATCGACAACCTCTTCAGCGAGTAACCCGGGAAGCCATGTCCTTCATCAATTACTCATCCCGCGAAATCAACTGCAAGATTGTCTATTACGGGCCGGGACTCTGCGGGAAGACGACCAACCTTCAGTACATCTACAACAAGACCGCGGCGGACACGAAGGGCAAGCTCATCTCCCTCTCCACGGAGACGGACCGCACGCTCTTCTTCGACTTCCTGCCGCTGTCGCTGGGTGAGATCCGCGGCTTCAAGACGCGCTTCCACCTCTACACGGTGCCCGGCCAGGTGTTCTACGACGCCAGCCGCAAGCTCATCCTCAAGGGCGTGGACGGCGTGGTGTTCGTCGCCGACAGCCAGATCGAGCGCATGGAGGCCAACATGGAATCGTTGGAGAACCTGCGCATCAACCTGGCCGAGCAGGGCTACGACCTGAACAAGATTCCGTACGTCGTGCAGTACAACAAGCGCGACCTGCCCAACGCGGTGACCGTGGAGGAGATGCGCAAGGCGCTCAATCCGCGGAACATCCCGGAGTACCAGGCCGTGGCGCCCACGGGCGTGGGCGTGTTCGACACGCTCAAGGCCGTGGCGAAGCTGGTCCTCACCGAGCTGCGCAAGGGCGGTTGAGCCCCGCCTGCTTCCCTGCCCGGCGGGCTGCCCCCCACCGGGCAGCCCCCGGCGAACGATGGTATGACCTCGTGCCGTCGGGCAGAGCCGCCTTCCGAGGTCGTACCGTGCGCGTCGCATCCGCCACCCTCCGTCTCCTCGCGCTCTTGAGCGCTGGCCTTCCCGGGCCGGTGTTCGCGCAAGGGACGCCCCCCGCCCCCACGGCGACGCCGCGCGCCACCGCCGCGCCAGCCACGCCCCCCGCAGCGCCAGCCGCGCCCCCCGCAGCGCCAGCCGCGCCCGCCACCGGAGAGCAGACGGCGGACGAGGCCTTCAGCACGCGGGTGAAGACCCTGGAGGAGCAGGTCGTCGACCTGAAGGAGAAGATCTACCGCTCCAAGGCGCGCCTGCTGCTGCTCCAGGAGACGGTGATGGGCGGCGAACTGTCCACCGGCGCGCGCGCGGTGCTGGTGCACAAGAACGAGATGGGCAACGCGTTCCAGCTGGAGTCCGTGGTGTACGCGCTGGACGGCGCGCCCATCTTCACCCAGGTGGACACGCAGGGAGACCTGAACCGGCACCAGTCGCTGGAGGTCTTCAACGGCCGCATCGTGCCGGGCCAGCACCAGCTCGCGGTGCGGCTGGTGTACCGGGGCAGCGGCTACGGCGTGTTCAGCTACCTGGAGGGCTACAAGTTCAAGGTGCAATCCAGTTACACCTTCAACGCGGAGTCCGGAAAGGTCACCACGGTGAACGTGGTGGGCGTGGAGAAGGGCGGCCTCACCACCGACCTGAAGGACCGGCCCGCGGTGCGCTACGACATCGAAGTGGCCAAGGACACGCGGACGCCCAAGCCGCCCGGCACCGCGGCGGAGGGGACTCCGGACGCGGCGGCCGTGCCCGCCTCCACCTCCAGCGAGCCGAAGTAGGGAGCGGGCGCCGTGACCGCGATGCTGCACGCCCTGGCCCTCGCGCTGACCCTCGGGGCCGCGCCCGCGCCGGCACCTCCGGCCCCCTCCCCTTCTCCTTCCCCGGCCGCCCTGCCGCCCATGCCGGCCTCGCTGAGCACGCGCGCTTCGGCGGTGGAGGCCGTGGAGGCGCAGCTGCGCGCGGCGGAGCAGTCCCTGCGCTTCGTGGAGACGCAGTTCACCGAACGCCCGGAGCCGAGCAGCGCCGACTCGCAGCTCAAGCGCTTCTCCGAAGGCGAGCTGTACTCGCTGCTGGGGGACTGGACCGCCGCGTCCGTCCTCTTCTACGACCTGGTGAGCGATCCGGAGTTCAAGGCGAGCCCCCGCTACCCGGAGGCGGTCTTCTATCTGGCGGACGCGCTCTACCAGCAGAAGAACGACATTGGCGCGCGGGTGTACCTGCGCGACGTGTTGTCGCTGCCCCTGTCTCCCCAGCGCTACAAGGAGGCCGTCAGCCGCTACCTCGCGGTCGCGGGGCGGCTCCAGCAGTTCGACGGCATCGACGCGTACGTGGAGCAGGCGCGGCGGCTGTCGGGCGGCGTGCTGGCCCCGGACATCGCCTACGTGCACGCGCGCGGCACGTTCAAGCGCGCGGACCTGTCGCCCGAGGAGCACCAGGAGCGCTCGCGCGCGCTGTTCGCCCCGCTGGCGCAGACGCCCGGCGCCTTCCGGGTGCAGGCCGTCTACCACCTGGGCGTGCTGAGCGTGCAGAGCGGGGACTACCCGGCCGCCATCGCGCAGTTCCAGCGCATCGTCGGCACCGGGCCGGACGCGGTGGTGTCCACGGGCCTTGCGGAAGCGGAGGCCCAGCGCTTCCGGGAGCTCGCGTACCTCTCGCTGGGCCGCCTGATGTACGAGACCGGCCGCTACGACGAGGCGCTGGACCACTACGGTCGCGTACCTCGCGAGAGCGAGCGCTTCCCGGAGACGCTGCTGGAAGTCGCCTGGACGTACGTGCGCAAGCAGGACTTCACGCAGGCGAAGAACGCCACGGACATCCTGCTGCTCGTGGCGCCGCGTTCGCAGCTCGCGCCCGAGGGGCGCATCCTCCAGGGCCACCTGCTCCAGAAGCTGCGCCAGTACGACGAGGCGCTGGAGACCTACGACGGAGTGGCGCGCATGTTCACGCCCGCGCGCGACAAGGTGGACGCGCTCCTGCGTGTGAACCACGACCCCGTCGCGTACTTCGACAACCTGCTGGCGCGCAACGAGCGCTCCCTGGACGTGAGCACGCTCCTGCCCCCGCTGGCGCTCCAGTACGCGTCCACCCAGAAGGAGGTCGCCGACGCGGTGCGGATGGTGGGCGACCTGGACAGCGGACGTCAGGGCGCGGGCGAGGCGAAGGCCATCGCGGAGCGCATCCTGGAGGCGCTGGACGCGCGCGGGCTGGAGGCGTTCCCGGAGCTGCAGGAGGGCTACACCCGCGCGGAGGCCGTGGACACCGCGCTCACCGTGGTGGAGCAGGCCCTGGTGCAGGCGGAGGCGGCGCTGGTCGAAGAGAAGCTGACGCCCGCTGAGCGCGAGAAGCTGCTCGTGGCGCAGGGCGCGCGCGAGGCCCAGCGGCTGCGGTTCGCGTCGCTGCCCACCACCGGCAAGGAGCTGGACGCACGCCGCCAGCGCATGCAGGCGAAGGTGGACGCGGTGGACCGCGAGGCCTTCCGCGTGGGGTACGAACTGCAGAGCCTGCACGCCAACGCCGCCGCCATCCGCAAGTGGGTGGAGGACACGCGCGACGAGCGGCAGGCGGACCCCGCCGAGGAGCGCGAGTTCCTGGTGCAGCTCCAGGCGGAGATCGCCACCCTGCGCGACCTCCAGGCGGAGCTGGACCGCACCCGCGCGCGGCTCGCGAGCGAGCGCCAGTCCACGGACACGTCGCTGGAGGGCGAGGCCGCCATCCGCTCCCGCTACGCCGCCACGCTCCAGCAGGAGCACGCGGTGCTGCGCGCGGGGGAAGGCCGGCTGTCCGGTGAGGACACCCGCGTGCTGTTGCGCATGCACGCGGTGCGCTCGCGCACGGAGGCGCTGCGGGGCCGGGTGGCGGTGGCCCGGGTGGCGCTGCACTCCCGGTTGCAGCACCGCGTGAAGTCCATCCGCGACAAGGTGCGCGCGGAGCAGGCGCTGCTCCAGGGCTACGAGCAGGAGGTGGCCGTCGCGACCGGGGATGCGCGAAACCTGGTGGGCCGCATCGCCTACGACAGCTTCCGGCGCGTGCGACAGCAGTTCTACGAGCTGGTGCTCAAGGCCGACACCGGCACGGTGGACGTGGCCTTCAGCCGCACGCAGGACAACGCGGCGAACATCCAGAAGGTCGCCAAGGAGAAGAGCGACGCCCTGCGCGCGCTGGAGTCCGAGTTCAAGGACGTCCTGTCGTCGGAAGGGGGGGACTGAAGGCCATGCGCCGCCCCGTCCTCGCCCTCCTCCTGGCCCTCGCGCCAGTGGCCGCCTCGCACGCCGCGAAGCCCCCCGCTTCGGCCCCGCAGACCTCTAAGCCCCAGGCCTCCGACAAGACCGCCCAGCCAGCAGCGAAACCCCGGACGCCGGACAAGGCTCCGCCCACCTCCCGCTACCTGGATGGCCTGGGCCACACGCCCGAGCAGGAGAAGCTGCTGCGCGACGTGAGCCGCGCGCTGGAGGCGTACGAGGCGGAGTCGCGCGACTTCCACCGCGAGGTGAAGCAGCTGGTGGAGCGGCGCTACACGCAGCGGCGCGCGGCCATCTCCAACGCCTACGAGAAGACGCTCACCGCGCTGGAGTCGCAGGAGCGCACGCAGCGGCTGGACGCCATCGCCCGCTTCGAGGACTTCCTGCGCCGCTACCCGGACGAGCCTCGCGCCACGCCGGACGTGATGTTCCGGCTGGCGGAGCTGTACTACGAGCGCTCGGCGGACGAGCACCAGCTGGCGCGCAAGGACTACGCGGAGCGCGTGCGCACGCTGTCCGACGAGGCGATGGCGGACCTGCCTCCGGAACCGGAGGTGGACTTCACGCCGTCCATCGGCCTGTACCGCGCGCTCCTCTCGCGCTTCCCGGACTACCGTCTCAACGACGGCTCGATGTACCTGCTGGCCTACTGCCTCAACGAGCAGCACAAGGACGAGGAGAGCCTCGCCACCTACCAGCAGCTCACCACGCGCTATCCGAACAGCCGCTTCACCACGGACGCGTGGACGCGCATCGGCGAGTACTGGTTCGAGGACGAGACCGACCCGGAGGCGCTGCGCAAGGCCGCCGACGCGTACACCGCCGCCACGCGCGACACGGAGCACCGCTTCTACGACAAGGCCCGCTACAAGCTCGCCTGGACGTACTACCGGATGGACTGGTTCGAGGAGTCCGTGGACAGCTTCCTGCTGCTCCTGGACCACTACCAGTCGCACCAGCAGTCCAGCAGCGCGGCGGACGAAGGCGACCTGCGCTCGGAGGCGCTCCAGTACATCGCGCTGTCGCTCGCCGACGACACCTGGGGCGGCGTGGCCCGGGCCCGGGAGCTCTTCGCCAGGCGGGGCGGCCGCCCCTACGAGAACGAAGTCTACCGGCGGCTGGGCAACGTCTACTTCGACCAGCTCCGCAACGCGGAGGCCATCGCCGCGTACCAGCAGGTGCTGAGCCTCACCCCGCTGGCGCCGGACGCGCCGCGCCTCCAGCAGCGCATCGTGCAGGCCTATGAGCGCGACCGGCGCATGGACCTGTACGCGCTCGAGTCCGAGAAGCTGGCCAACAGCTACCTGCCCGGCGGCGCCTGGTACGAGAAGAACAAGGACGATCCGAACGCGCTGTCCCACGCGCAGACGCTCGCCGAGCAGAGCCTGTACTCCGCCGCCACCTACCAACATCAGCAGGCGCAGGCGTTCCAGAAGGAAGGCAAGGCCGAGCAGGCCCGGGCCACCTACGCCTCCGCGGCCCACGCGTACGGCACGTACCTGGAGCGCTTCCCGCGCAGCAAGACCGCGTACGCGCTGCGCTTCTTCCACGCCGAGTGCCTCTTCAACTCGGACGCGTACGACGCGGCGGCGAAGGAATACGAGGCCGTGCGCGACTCCAACCAGGACAACACCTACCGCGACGTGTCCGCGCACAACGCGGTGCTCGCGTGGAAGGAACAGCTCGACCTGGACGTGAAGGCGGGACGCGTGCCGGCGCGCAAGCCGCTGCGCGCCAGCGAACGCCCCAAGGACCGCCCGCCCGCGCCCGTGGCCCTGGCGGAGACGGAGGCGCGGCTGGTGAAGGCCTCCGACAGCTACGTGGCGCTCCTGCCAAAGGCGGAGGCCGCGCCGGGTGTCGCCTACCAGGCCGCGGAGCTGTTCTACACGCACGACGACTTCGCCCAGGCCCGGCCCCGCTTCGAGCGCGTGGTGCGGGCCTATCCGCGCAACGCGGTGGCCGGCTACGCCACCAACCTCATCATCGAGTCCTTCCTCATCGACCAGGACTGGAAGAGCGTGGAGGAGGTCAGCGCGCGGCTCGCGAGCAACGCGCAGGTGGTGGACCCCGCGAGCGAGCAGTACCGCGACCTGATGAAGTTCAAGCTCGCCGGGCGCTTCAACCTGGCGGATCAGCTGGCGGCGCAGAAGCGCTATGACGAGGCGGCGAAGAAGTACCTCCAGTTGGTGGAGGAGGCGCCCCGCCACGAGTTCGCCGACAAGGCGCTCAACAACGCGGCCGTGGCGTATGAGGAACTGCGCCGGTTCGACTCCGCGATGAAGCTGTACGAGCGGGTGTACCGCGACTACCCGAAGTCCCCGTGGGCGCACACCGCGCTGTTCCGGGTGGCCGTCAACGCGCAGAAGTCCTACGACTTCGACAAGGCCGTCACGAGCTACCAGAAGCTGGTGAAGGACTACCCGGCGGCGGAGGAGCGCGAGGCGGCGCTCTACAACGCGGCGGCGCTGCTCGAAGGCCAGCAGCGCTACGCGGAGGCCGCGGCCGCCTTCCAGCGCTGCGTGGAGCTGTACCCCCACGGCAAGAACGCGCCGGAGAACCAGTACCGCGCGGCCCGCATCCTGGAGAAGCAGGGCGACACGAAGGGCGAAATCAAGGCGCTGGAGGCGTTCGTCCGCAAGTTCGCGAGCAAGGCGGACCAGGTGGAGCTGGTGGTGGACGCGAAGCGGCGCATGGGCGACGCGTGGAAGAAGCGCGGCAACGCGAAGGAGGCCCAGCGCGCGTACGCCGCCGCGGCCGACGACTTCGACCGCCGCCGCCTGAAGCCAGACCTCCAGCTTCGCGCCGCCGAGGCCGCCGCCTACAGCCGCTTCCAGCTGGCGGAAGCGGAGTTCCAGCGCTTCGACGCGCTGAAGATCACCGGCTCCGGCAAGGCCCTGGAGAAGAGCTTCAACAAGAAGACGGACGCGGTGAAGACCGTGAACGACGCGTACGCGAAGGTGCTGCCGTACAAGCAACTGGAGTGGTCGCTGGCCGCGTTCTACCGGCGCGGCTACGCGCTGGAGCGCTTCGCCAGCACGCTCCTGGAGGTCCCCGTCCCGCCGGAGGTGAAGCGCCTGGGGGATGACGCCGTGCTGGCCTACCAGGACATGCTCACCCAGCGCACCGTGGCGCTGGAGGACCGCGCGGTGGAGATCTACGCCGCCGCGCTCAAGGAGGCCCGCACCCAGCGCGTCTCCAACGAGTGGACCCACCGCACGCTGGAGGCCCTCAACCGCTTCCGCCCCAAGGAGTACCCCGTCCTCAAGGAAGCCAAGGGCGCCATCGCGGTGGACACCGTGTACCCGGACGGCCTGCTGGGCAGCCTCGCCAGCCCCACGCGCGCCAGCTCCGACGCGGGCCCCCGGCTGACGGAAGGGAGCACGCCATGAACGCCGGCGGCAGGTTCGCGCTCACCGGACTCATGTGCTGGCTGCTGTCCGCCTGCGCCTCCGGCCCCGCGACGCGCGAGGCCCCGAAGCTCGCCGGCCCCGAGGCCGCGCCCCCCACCGCCGTGAGCACGTCTCCCAAGCCGGACGCCGCCGCGAACAAGGCGCCGGTCGCGAAGTCCCTCTCCGGGCCGGAGCGGGACTTCACGCGCGCGGTGGAGGTCGCCCGGAGCGGCGAGCTGAGCCTCGCGGAGGTGGCGCTCAAGGCGCTCCTGGAGCGGTCTCCCAAGCTCGCTCCCGCGTGGACGAACCTGGGCATCGTGCAGGAGCGCCAGGGCCGCGTCGCCGACGCGGAGCGCTCCTACCGGCAGGCCCTGTCGCTGGAGCCAGACCAGGAGGCGGCGTGGGACTGCCTCGTGCGGCTCTCGGCGCGCACGGGCCGCGCGGCGCCGCTGGAGGCGGAGCTGCGCCAGGCGCTGACGAAGCAGGACTCGGTGGCACGGCGCACGGCGCTCGCGCTCACCTTGCTATTGCAGAAGAAGCACCCGGCCGCCGTCGCGGAGGCCCGCCGCGCGCTCCAGGGTGACGAACAACACGTGCCCGCCATGCAGGTGCTCGCGCAGGTGTACGCCCGCGAGGGCAAGTACGAGCTGGCCTCCATGGTGCTGGGCAACGCGCTCGCCATCCACGCGGAGGACGCGTCCACGCTCAACGCCCTGGGGCTCGTGCACCTGGGCCTCAAGGAGCGGCCCCAGGCCCTGGAGCGCTTCCGTCAGGCCATCGCGCTCCGGCCGGACTTCGCCGAGGCGCGCAACAACCTGGGCGCCCTGCTCAACGAGGGAGAGGACTACGCCGGCGCCCGCGTGGAGCTGGAGGCCTCGGTGAAGGCCGCGCCGGACTTCGCCTCCGCGCACCTCAACCTGGGCAACGCGTACCGCGGGGAAGGCGACTTCGCCCGCGCCCTGGCGGAGTACGAGCGCGTGCTCCAGCTCCAGCCCGACGCGAAGGACCCGTACTTCAACCTGGCCCTGCTCCACCTGGACCTGGAGCCCGCCGGCATGGACGCGCTGGAGCGCCTCCAGAAGGCCGTGGCCTTCCTGGGCCAGTACCAGGCGAAGGGCGGCACCGACGAGCGCACGGCCCAGTACCTCAAGGACGCGCAGAAGGGCATCGACCGGGAGACCCGCCGCCGCGAACGCGAGCGCAAGGAGGGACTGCGCAAGGCCGCCGAAACCGCCGCGAAGCCCCCCGCCGGACCGGCGAAGTCCCCCGAGGCAACCCCGACCCCCGCACCGTCCCCAGGGCCCCCTGCCACGCGGCCGGGCGCCTCGGGTAAGGTCCCCTCCGACGTCCGGTAGACGCCTTCCACGCCCATGCGCCCCACCCTGCTCCTGCTGCTGCTTGTCGCCGCCCCTCCGTCCTGGGCGGAGGACCCCGCGTCCACGGCGAAGGCAGCGGAGGGCGCGGCCCCCGCGACCCCGGCTCCAGCGACGAAGAAGCCGCGGAAGGCCATCCACCTGGAGGCCATCAAGGTGGAGGGGCGCATCCAGAAGCCGGAGGCCTTCTATTTCCTCGACCGCTCCAAGCCGAGCTTCGACGACCTGAACCGCACCGAGAGCTTCGTGCCCAAGGTGGTCCAGAGCGTGCAGCAGGACCCCTTCTAGCTCCATGTCCCTTCAAACCCGCCCCAAGCTGCTGCGCGTCGGCGTCATCCAGGACGGGCGCATCGTGGAGGAGCACCACCTGCTCCACGACTCCGTCACCATCGGCGAGGACGCGCGCAACACCATCGTCCTGCCCGCGGCGGAGCTGCGGCCCGCGCGCTTCAAGGTGCTGGAGAACCGCGGCCAGCAGTTCCACCTCATCATCGACGAGCACATGCAGGGCCGCGTCAACCTGGGCTCGTCGGACGTGGACTTCGACGCGCTGCGCACCCAGGGCCTGGCCACGCGCCGCGCGGACGACACCTACGACCTGCCCCTCCAGGAGAGCGCCCGCGGCAAGGTGGAGCTGCCGGACGCCACGCTCTTCTTCCACTTCATCCCCGCGCCGCCGGAGGGCGCGAAGCCCGCCCTGCCCCCTGAGCTGAAGGCCAGCCCCTGGCGCACGGTGGACCGGCTCTTCTTCGGCATCCTCCTGGCGATGCTCGCGCTCTATGTGCTGAGCGTCGGGTTCATCGTCGCCCAGCCCGCGCCGGTGGAGGCGGAGGTCGAGCTGGACCAGTTGGAAGACCGCTTCGTGCGCGCCATCATCCCGCCCCAGCCCGCGAAGAAGGACGAGCCCCGGGAGGCCACGGCCGCGAAGGAGAAGAAGCCGGACGAGGCGAAGGCCACGCCGAAGAAGACGGCCGCGGCGGCGACGGCCACGCCCGCCGCCAACCCGGAGGAGCGCCGCCGTCAGCTGGAGGACCGCGTGGCAGGCAGCGGCATCCTCAAGGTGCTGGGCGCCAAGGGCGGCGGGGGCGCCATCGAGAACCTGCTCGGCCAGGACGTGGGCGGCGCGAGTGTCGCCGAAGCCCTCTCGGGGGCGAAGGCCGGCGGGGGCGCGCTCGCGCTGGGCTCCGGCGGGAGCAACGCCATCGCCCATCCCCAGGGCGACACCGGGGGCAAGGTCGCGGCCATCGGCGCGCAGGTGACGCGCGGCGCGGGGGCCGTGGATACCGGTCCCAAGCAGGTCGTCAAGGTGCCCCAGGTCGCGGACGCGGTGCCAGAAGTGGACAGTTCGGAGGTCAGCCCCAAGGACCTGGCGCGCTTCATCCAGCGCATGAAGGCGTCCATCCAGCGCTGCTATGAGAAGGAGCTCAAGCGCGACCCCACCCTCAAGGGCCGGGTCATGGTCCGCTTCAACCTCAAGCCGGACGGCCGCGCAGGCAACATCGAGGTGGACGAATCCACCCTGCGGTCCGAGGGCGTCAGCAGTTGCATCGTCACCACCATCCGCGGCTGGAAGTTCCCTTTCCAACCCAGTGACGACGTCCCCGTCAGCTACCCGTTCATCTTCTCGCCAGGGGAATAGGCTCGACCGTCCGGACCTTCCTGGGGAGCCGGACCCACGGGGAGCACATGGAGAAGCTGGCCGTCATCGCCACATCCCCCCTCTTCGAGATGCTCGCCCCCGCGGAGCTGGCGCGGCTGGCGGAGCTGGCGCGGCTGTACCGCTACACGCACGGGGAGGTGGTCTTCGAGGAGGGCGACCTGGGCGACAGCCTCTTCGTCATCGTCCGGGGCCAGGTGGAGGTGGTGCGCCGGGGGACGGGCAACGGGGTGACGCCGCTCACGGTGCTGGGCCCTCCGGAGTTCTTCGGGGAGATGGGCCTCATCGACAAGGACCACCGCTCCGCCACCGTGCGGGCCCTGGGCGAGGTGGAGCTGCTCCAGCTCACCGCGCAGGATTTGCGCACCTTCCGGTTGGCTCACGCCGACGGCTTCACCTTCATCGTCGTGAACATCGCGCGGAGCCTGTCCGCCCGCCTGCGCGAGGCCAACGCCCGCCTCGCCCCACAGGACTGAGCGCGGGTGGAAACCCGGACTCCGGGGCGGTGGGGCATTGCGTTGACACCCCACCCCCTCGCTCCTACGCTCGACGGCGCAGGTGATAGGGGCCGGAAGGACTCGTGAGGCGCATGCGCACCCTTGGAATGCTCGCCGTGGTCGGGGGAATGCTCCTCCCCGCGATGGCGCTCGCGCAGACGTCCGCGCCGCCGGCCCGCACCTCCCCCGCGGCCCTGGACAAGGCCGGCGAAGTGCCGGACAGCCAGAAGCTGGAGCGCAGCACGCAGGCCCTGGGCGGCATGCGCGAGGCGCTGCGGCAGGTGCTGGAGAAGGTGGAGGAGGCGCGGCGCACCAAGGACGTGGTGAAGCTCAACTGCGCCAACGAGAAGCTGACGCAAATCAAGGGCCTCCTGCGCATCTCCGAACAGGCGGACGTGGCCCTCCAGGAGGCCGTGAGCAAGAGCGAGGCGGCGCCCGGAGAGCATGAGTTCACCAAGGTGATGATCGCCCAGCAGAAGGTGGGGCAGCTGCGCTCGGAGGCCGAGGAGTGCATCGGCCAGCTCGCCTTCCGCACCGACGAGAACCTCTTCGTGGAGGTGGAGGAGCCCGACAACCTGCCCGGCGGAGACCCCACGCGTCCCTCCGCGCCGCCGGACCTGATCGTGCGGCCTCCCCCCGCGAGCCCTACCGACTGAGTGCCCGGCTTCCTCCCTGCCCTCACGGTCCCGGCCCCGGACCGTTTGTTCCGGTGGGGAAACCCGCGTGCTATGCCGACTGCCTTGCCTCCCGGATCGCTTCTGACACCGCCTCGGACACCATGACGCAGCCTGGGACATTCCGTCTTGCCCTCGGGGCCCTGGCGCTCGTGGCGCTGCTGCCCCTGACGGCGGCGGCGCAGTCCTTCGCGGGCGGGCGCGCGCCGGGCGGCAATGGCCTCAAGGTGGGCAACGGGCGGCTGCACCCGACGCTGGACCTGGAGACGCGCCTGGACAGCGGCGTGGGCTACTTCCGTCAGGCGGGCACGGGCCCCCTGTCGCCGGACCTGTCCGGAGAGCTGGCGCTGCACATCCGTCCCGGCCTGATGCTGGACGTGCCGTCCCCGAAGCTGGCCATCGCGCTGCGCGGCAACCTGGACTACGTGGCCTACACGGGTCTGCTGACGGCGGGCTCCAGCGCGGCGTCGCACCTGGAGGGCGCGGCGGACCTGGCGCTGCGGTTCAACCAGGAGAGCACGCTGTCCGTGGAGGTCGGCGACGAGCTGACGCGCTCGGACCGCACGCGCACGGTGGCGCTGGGCGCGGGCATCCTGAGCCTCTACAACGAGGCGCGCGCGCGGGCGCAGTGGAAGCCCGGCGGCGGCGCGCTGGAGGTGACGCCGGCGCTGTCGTACGCGATGGAGTTCTTCGAGCCCCTGGGCGGCATGGCCCCGGTGGGCTGCACCGCGACGGAGTGTGATCCGCTCGCCGCCAGCCAGTTCAACTACGGCAACCTGCGCGCGGGCGTGGAGGGCCGCTGGCGCTTCCTGCCGAAGACGGCCGTCATCGTGGACACGGGCGTGGGCTACCGCGGCTACTTCAACGACACCACCACGCCCAGCGCGCTGCTCCTGCATGCCATGGCGGGCGTCGCGGGGCTCGTGTCCCCGCGCATCACCCTGACGGCGAAGGCGGGCTGGAGCCAGAACCTGGGCGCGAGCGGCGGAGGCACCGTGGTGGCGCAGGCGGAGGGCACGTACCTGTGGGGCCCGTCGCTCACCGTGAAGGGCGGCTACCTGCGCGCCTTCGAACCGGTGGCCTCCTACGGCACCTTCCGCGACGACCGCGTCTACGCGGAGGCCCGCTCGCTCATGGGCGGCCGGCTCGCGCTGCACGCCTCCAGCGCGCTGGACTTCCTCTCCTTCGCGGGCGGCCGGAGCGACACGCTGGTGACGCTGGACCTGGGGCCGGACTACCAGCTGCGCCCATGGTTGGTGGGCTCGGTGGGCTACACGCTGGGCACGCGCTCCTCCTCGCTGGGCGCCGCCGGCCTCAACTACACCCGCCACGAAGGCTACGCGCGGATGTCCGTGTCGTACTGAGGCCCGCGCCCATGCGTCCCTCGCGACTCATCCTTCCGGGACTCCTCGCGCTGGTGCTGGCGTGCCACGCGGACACGCGCCCGCCTCCGCCCGCGCCCACGCCCGCCGCCGCGACGGAGGCCGCGAAGACGTCCGGCGGCAACCTGGGGCCGGGGGACGTGGTGGAGGTGCGCGTCTTCCAGGAGCCCGAGCACTCCGGCACCTGGCGCGTGTCGCCGGAAGGCACCATCGACTATCCGCTGTGCGGCAAGGTGGCGCTTTCGGGCCGCACCGCGAGCGCCGCGGCGGACGCGCTGCGCGACTGCCTGGCGCGCTACCTGCGCCACCCACAGGTGTCGGTGCTGGTGCGGGAGTACAACTCGCAGAAGATCTTCGTCTTCGGGGAGGTGCAGAAGCCCGGCACGTTCCCGGTGGACGGCGAGGTGTCCATCATCCAGGCCATCACCCTGGCGGGCGGCTTCACCAAGCTCGCGGCGAAGAACAACACGCTCGTCACGCGCGTGGTGAACGGGCAGGAGCGCAAGATTCGCGTGCCCGTGGAGGACATCGGCGTGGGCCGTGAGCGCAACTTCCTGCTCCAGGCCGGCGACATCGTCTTCGTGCCGGAGAGCTTTTTCTAGTCCCGCGACGTCCAGCCAATCTCCTCCAGGAACCGCTTCGCCTGGGCCATGAGCTTCGGCGCCAGGTGGGGTCCGCTCGCGAGCACGTCGCCCTTGAGCACGTCGAAGGGCCGCCCGTCGATGTGCACGATGACGCCGCCGGCTTCGGCCACCAGCAGGGCGCCCGCGGCGATGTCCCAGGGCTTGAGGCCGAACTCGAAGTAGCCGTCGAAGCGGCCCGCCGCGACGTACGCCAGGTCCAGCGCGGCGCTGCCGGTGCGGCGCATGCCCTGAGCCAGGAGGATGAGCTGGGTGAAGAGCCCCACGGGCAGGTCCGGGCGCTCGCGCACGTCGTAGGGGAAGCCCGTGCACAAGAGCGAGCGCTCCAGCGTGTCGGTGGGGCTGGCCTTCAGGGGCAGGCCATTGAGCGTGGCGCCCTCGCCCTTCGCGGCGGAGAAGAGCTCGTCGCGCATGGGGTCGTAGACGGCGCCCGCGACCGTGCCCTCCGGCCCCTCCACCGCCACGCTGACGCAGAAGTGCGGCACCTGGTGCGAGTAGTTGGTGGTGCCGTCCAGCGGATCCACGATCCACCGGAAGGTGTCCGAGCCCTGCGACGCGCCGCTCTCCTCCGCGAGGATGGCGTGGTGCGGGTGGCGTTGCCGGAGGAAGTCCAGCAGCGCGGCTTCGGAGGCCCGGTCCGCGTCAGTGACCAGGTCGATGCCGCCCTTGAACTCGATGGTGCGGTGCAGGGGGAAGCGCTCGCGGAGGATGCCGCCGGCCATCCGGGCGCCCTCCTCCGCGGTGAGGCGCAGCGCGGCCGGCGTTTCGGAGTCGTGGGCCATGGGTGCGTTCCCCTTCAGCGTGGTCAGGATGCGGGCTCGGCGAGCAGCTGCTCGATCTCCGTCTGGAACTGCTGGAGGAACTCCTCGGCGAAGCCTTCGTGCACGTGCCGCACGACACCCTTGCGGTCAATCAAGAAGGTGGTGGGCATCAGCCGCACCTTCAGCAGGCGCTCGGACACCAGCGCGTTGGCATCCAGGAGGATGGGCAGCTCCACCTTCGCCTCCTCCAGGAAGGGCGGGATGGCGCGCACGTCCTCGTCCACGTTGAGCGCGTACACCTTGAAGCCGCGCTTGCCGTACTCGCGCTGGAGCTGCTCGTACATGGGCAGCGCGTCCTTGCAGGGCTCGCACCACGTGGCCCACACGTCCAGCAGGACGACCTGCCCCCGGTCGCTCTTCAGGTCGTACACGCTGTTGTCCGGGTAGTGCTTCACCTGGAAGGC
The DNA here is from genome assembly GCF_007352635.1 of Corallococcus sp. Z5C101001. Taxonomy (NCBI): domain Bacteria; kingdom Pseudomonadati; phylum Myxococcota; class Myxococcia; order Myxococcales; family Myxococcaceae; genus Corallococcus; species Corallococcus sp. Z5C101001. Next base: position 1,326,161 of record NZ_VKLU01000001.1, on the reverse strand, counting down.
GAGCGGCTGGCCCGGGCCCTTGCGCGACGACTCCGCGGACGAGGCGCTGGAGCCGCCCGCCGGGGACGAGTCCGTGAGCGGCGGCAGCGGCGCGGGGGACTTCGAGGCACAGCCGGTGGCCAGCAGCAGGGCTCCCAGCGAGGTGACGAACAGGCGGCGCATGGCTCAGGTCCCCTTCCCCGCCCGGGACTTCAGGGCGGCAAGCAGCTTGTCGATGAAGCCCCCGAAGGCGCCGTTGCTCATCACGAGCAGCACGTCGCCGGCCTTCGCTTCGGAGGAGACGCGGTCCACCAGCGTCTGCACGTCGGTGGCGCCGTCCGCGGCGATGCCCTGGGCCTGGAGCGCCTCAATCAGCTTGGGGACGTTGAGCTCCTCGCCCTCGGGCACCTTGTCGTGGCGCTCGGGCACCTTGAGGCTGGCGCGCGAGGCCCCCGGGAAGGCGTGCGCGTAGTCCTCCTGGTGGATGTTGCGGCGGCTGGTGTTGGAGCGCGGCTCGAAGATGGCCCACAGGCGCCGGTCCGGGTAGCGGTGGCGGATGGCGGCGAGGGTCTCCCGCACGGCGGTGGGGTGGTGCGCGAAGTCGTCCACCACGAGCACGCCGTCCACGTCCCCGCGCACCTCCTGGCGGCGCTTCACGCCCTGGAAGGTGGAGAGGCCCTGCTGGATTTCGGCGAAGGTGAGGCCCAGGCCGCGCGCGGCGGCGATGACGCCCAGGGCGTTCTCCACGTTGTGCGCGCCGGACATCGGCAGCGTCACGGTGCCCAGGGACTGGCCGCGCTCCACCACGTCGAAGCGGGCGCCCTCCGGACCGAAGGAGAGGTTCCGGGGCGTGTAGTCCGCGTCCGCGCCCTCCTTCGCCACGTAGGTGATGACGGGCGCGGTGCCGCCCCGAGCGATGCGCACGGCGTTGGGGTACGCGGCGCAGACGACGAGCTGGCCGTCCTGGGGCACCAGTCGCACGAACTTCTCGAAGGTGGCCTCGTAGTGGGGCAGGTCGCGGAAGATGTCCGCGTGGTCGAACTCCACGCTGGTGAGGATGGCGGTGCGCGGGCGGTAGTGGAGGAACTTGGAGCCCTTGTCCCAGTAGGCGGTGTCGTACTCGTCGCCTTCGACGACGAAGTGGGGGCCCTTCCCGACGCGGTAGTTGCCCGCGTAGTTCTGGGTGACGCCGCCCACGAGGAAGGAGGGGTCCTTCCCGGCCGCCACCAGTACATGGGCCATGAGCGAGGACGTCGTGGTCTTGCCGTGCGTGCCGGCGACGACGACGGAGTGCGAGCGGTCCAGGAAGAGCGTGCCCAGGGCGGCGGGGAAGCTCATCTGCTGGAGGCCGCGCTCGCGGACGGAGGTGGCCTCCGGGTTCACGCGGCGGATGACGTTGCCGATGATGACCAGGTCCGGGTTCGCCGCGTCCAGGTTGGCGGGCGCGTACGGGGTGCGCACGGGGATGCCCCACGTCCGGAGCATGTCGCTCATGGGCGGGTAGACGTTCTCGTCGCTGCCGGTGACGTCGTAGCCGGCGGCCTTGAGCATGCCGGCGAAGGAGCCCATGCCGGTGCCGGCGACACCCACCAGGTGGATGCGGCGGACGGACTTCGGGTCGAGGGTGTCGAGGACGTTGCCGTTGTCGTCAGCCATGCGTTCCCCTAAGGGGCGGTGTGAAGGTCGAGCGCTTCCACGACGAGCTCGTGGAAGGCGGGGCGGAAGTCGCGGATGCGCAGGTCCTGACGGCCCTGGGCCACGCGGTTGGTGATGAGCGCGACGACGAGCGACCTGCGCAGGTCCACCCAGAGGCTGGTGCCGGTGAAGCCCAGGTGGCCCACCGCGCCGGGCGGCGTGTCGCCGATGAAGCGGCCCGCGCTGGAGTGGCCCTTCGACGGAGAGTCGAAGCCCATGGAGCGGGTGCTGCCCGCCACCAGCGGATCCGTGGCGAGCGCGCGGTGCCACAGGGGACCGGGAGCCAGCGCCGGATGCGTGCCCGCGCAGCCCTCGAGCACGGCCTGGCCGAAGCGGGCCACGTCCACGGCGGTGCCGAAGAGGCCCGCGTGGCCGGCGACGCCGTCCAGCACCCAGGCGTTGTCATCATCGACTTCCGCGGGCCGGGACGGCTGGGAGGGCACGTCCTTCCACAGCGACTCCTGGCCGGGCGCGGGCTCGCGGGGGCGCATGGCGCCGGTGGGCGCGGTGGCGCCGTCCGCGGGGAAGTCGGTGAGGCGGTGGAAGCGGGCCTGGAGGTCCAGGGGCTCCGCGACGTGGCGGGTGAAGAGCACGTCCAGCGGGGCGCCGCCGGCCCGGGCGAGGATGTCGCCCAGGAGGATGAAGCCCACGTCGCTGTACGCGGACCGCGTGCGCACGGGCGCTTCGAGCGGCGTGGCGGCGGCGGCGCGGAGGACCTCGTCGCGGGCCTGGGCGCGGACACTCGCGGGACAGGCGGCGGCGAGCAGCTCCGGGTGGGCCTTGAGGGCGTCGGAGAAGAACGGGACGAAGGGGGGCAGGCCGGAGCGGTGGTAGAGCAGGTCCGCGACGGTGACGCCCGCGTCGCCCGCGGGCGAGCCGGGGAAGAAGCGGGACACGAGCGTGTCGGGGCCCACCTTGCCGTCGGTCCACAGGCGCAGGAAGAGCGCGGTGGTGGAGAGGACCTTGGTGAGGGAGGCGAGGTCGAAGCGCGTGTCGCCCTTCACGTGACCGGCGACGCCGCCGAAGACCTGCATGCCCTTGTGGAGCACCACGGCCTGGGCGGAGGGGAAGATGCCCAGCTCCACGCCGTCATCGAGCACGGCCTGGAGGTTGGCGATGGGATGCGAGCTCATCCGGGGCTCACCGCGCCTTCGAGGAACGTGAGGCGCGCGGCGTCCGCGTCCAGGCGCACGTGGGTGCCCAGGGCGACGGGGTAGTTGATGGGCCCGTGGCCGATGGGGAAGCCCGCGGCGCAGGGGATGTTGGCGTCCCGGGCCAGCTCGCGGAGCACGTCGGCGCTGGAGTACGGCGCATCCTTCTCCTCGCAGGCGGTGAAGTCGCCCAGGACGATGCCGCGCACGCGGGAGAAGACGCCGGCCAGGCGCAGGTGGGTCCACATGCGGTCGATGCGGTAGGGGCGCTCGGTGACGTCCTCCAGGAGGAGCACGGCGCCATCGAGCGGCGGCATGTAGGGCGTGCCCAGGAGCCGGGAGAAGACGGACAGGTTGCCGCCCACGAGGACGCCCTCGGCGGTGCCGGGGACGTAGGTGGCGTTGCCGGACAGGGGCGGCGGCGCCTCCGGCGATTCGAGGAGGCGGAAGAAGGACTCCTGGACCTGGGGTGACTGGCGGCCCAGTTGGGTGAGGACGGGCGCGTGGAGGGAGACGCGGTGGAGCGCCTGGAGCGCGCAGTGGACGGACGTCAGGTCGGAGAAGCCGGTGAAGGCGAGAGGGCCGGCCTTGTCCAGAGGGAGCGCGGGGAGGAGGCGCGAGCTGCCATAGCCGCCCCGGGCGCAGAAGATGGCGCGGGCGGAGCGGTCGAGGAACGCGTGGGACAGCTCCTCCTGGCGGCGGGAGTCGTCTCCGGCGAGGTAGCGGTGCGAGGCGCCGATGTCGGGCCGGACCACGGGGGAGTAGCGCTCGGAGAGGAGCCGGAGGCCGGCCTCGAAGGGGGCCTGTTCGAAGGGGCCCGCGGGGGCGACCACGTGCACCGTGTCGCGGGGGCGGAGCGGAAGGGGCTTGAGCCAACGCACGCCGCGCTTCATAGCACCCGGGGCGGAGGCGACACGGTGATTCAGGGGGGCGGGAGGCCGAAGCGTTGAGTACCGCTGGCCGGCGGAACGAGGCTCCGTGGAGCGCTCGGCCGCCTGCCGGCCGTGAGCGCGGGCGCCCTACCCCGCCGCCTCGCGTTCGAGCACGGCGGCGAAGAAGCCATCCGTGCCGTGACGGTGGGGCGTGACGAGGAGGAAGCCGTCCTGGACGCAGGCGGGCGGGAGCCATCCGGCGCCGGGCTGGACCCAGTGGAAGTCGGGCCGGGAGCGGAGGAAGTCCGCGACGACGTCCTGGTTCTCCGCGCGGTTGACGGTGCAGGTCGCGTAGACGACCCGGCCGCCGGGGCGCACGCAGGCGGCGGCGAGGGCCAGGATGTCACGCTGGGTGGAGGTGAACCGGGAGAGGGAGTCCGGGGTGAGCCGGAAGCGGAGATCCGGGCCCCGGCGGAGCGAGCCCAGCTCGGAGCAGGGCACGTCGGCGAGGACGCGGTCGGCGCCGAGGCCCGCGGAGGGCGGAGTCCGGAGCACCTGGACGCGGGTGAGTCCGGCGCGGGAGGCGCGTTGCTGGAGCCGGTCCAGCCGCTCCGCATCCGGGTCATAGGCCATGAGCCGGCCCGAATTCTCCATGGAGGCTCCCAGTTGGAGGGTCTTGCCCCCTGCTCCGGCGCACAGGTCCAGCACCGTCTCGCCGGGCCGGGCCTCCACGAGGAGCCCGAGGAGCTGGCTGCCCTCGTCCTGGACCTCGAACAGTCCCTCGCGAAGAGACGGCAGGGCGTAGAGGTTCGGGCGGGGCCCGTCGATATGGAGTGCGAGCGGACTCCAGGCGCCGGGACGGGTCGCGACACCTTCGGAGGACAGGCGCGCGGCGAGGGCGTCCCGGGAGAGGCGGGCTGGGTTCACCCGGAGGGTGATGGGGCCCGGGACGTTGAGGTGGGCGCAGAAGGCTTCGGCCTCCGGGCCCAGTTCACGAGTGAGGTGGTCCGCGAGCCAGTCGGGAAGGGAGGCCCGGAGCGCCAGTGACGGGGGTGTGTCCGTGCGCAGCGGCACGGGAGCGTCCAGTCCGGCCCAGGCCGCGGCCTCCGGGGCGGGAACGCCCCCCAGTCCATGCAGGAGCGCGAAGAGGAGCTGGGAGGGCGACGCGTCCGGCGAGTCCAGGAGGAACCCCAGCCGGCGGCGCCAGAGGCCGACGTTGAAGACGGCCTCCTTCAGGGCCCGGCGCCCGTCGCGGGACAGGTCGCGGTGGGAGCGCAGGGTCCGGTCAAGGACGCGCTCGGCGGGATTCCCCGAGAGGACCCGGCCAAGGGCATCGGACGCGATGGGCGCGAGTCCGTGCAGGGCCGACCAGGGCTGCGAGGAAAGTCGGGAGATGGGATCGAACAGGACAGTTGACAGGGCAGGCTCGGTTCTCTAGAAATCGCGTCCGTCACGGCAGCACGCCGCCGCGACGGGACATATTCCCCGATAGCTCAGCTGGTAGAGCGGGTGACTGTTAATCACCATGTCCGTGGTTCGAGTCCACGTCGGGGAGCAAAAATGAAGGCCCTGCCCTAGCCCGGCAGGGCCTTTTTGCTTTCCGGGTATGCGCGGTGAGCGTCACGGGGCCTTCGTGGCTGAGCCGCTGAATCCCAAGGGATTCTGGCTCGCGATGCGAGGTTGTCGAGCATGCGCTCGCGCGCACGATGTTGCCCACGCTTGTCGCCGAGTACCAGACGATCCTGCCTCCGAAGGAGGTGCTGCGTGCGAAGCTTCACGAGCCGTACGCGCAGTTCTCTACGTCTGATGAGCCTCACCGACCGAGGACGCCACGGATCAAAGGAAGTCGCGCATGCAGAGGGCAATCGCCTTTGGCCTGAACAACTTCGAGACGATGCCTGCGTCCAAAAGGACCAGGGCGCTGACGCTGAAGGAAATCTCTCTCAAGATTAGGGTTCTGAAGCATAGGCACGGATACCCGCCGGACAACCAAGAGGATTCAGGACCCGTGGAGATCGAACAGGCCAAGCGGGTGTGCAAGGACTGGGCGTGATGAGCAAGACAATTCAATTCAATCGGAACGAGACGATTAACTCCGTCGAGCGCCACCTTTTAGACCTGCAGGAGAGCACAGGGGACACGGAGCTGCAGCTCCCATCTGACATCATAGAGCGCATCGGTGTGGATGCGTCACTGCTTCAGCTGCTGATGACTTGGAGCCAAAAGCAAAAGGTGCCGAGTCTCCGCATCCTGGGGCTGCTGAACAAGGACGCGGAGACCGCTCTCGACAAGGTGTGCGAGAATGTCGTCGGACTCTCTGCGGTGACTTTGAGCCGGGCTATCTCGTCCTGGGACAAGGTAGATATTCGATCTTTGGGCTACGCAGCGGCGGGTCGAAATGTCGACGCGATGATCCAAGAATCCGCGAAGTTCCAGCGAGGAACCTCGTTCGCCGTGCTCTGTTTCGATGGAACCTCCAAAGCGCATCCCCGAAATCTCTACTACGCAAATGGGGACGTGCTCTCAGCGCGAGACCTCAAGGCCTTGTTCACACGACGTCTCAACCTGGCCGAAGGAAATAGTGCTCGACGCGTGCGCATAGAGGACGTCGCCACGCGACTTGGAACGATTCTGTTTGAGGCCTTCAGAAACACCCATCAGTGGGCGCGGACCACGGTCGACGGCGTACCGCTCCGAAAGAGCGTGCGCGGGCTACTCATCCGGCGACACCGCCAGCATCCCGCTCAGCATGGCTCGGGCCTGGAGGAGCGTCACGAGCAGGACGCTCCTCTCGCGAGGTTCCTAGCTAAATATCTCGACCCAGCAGGAAGTGGGGGCGTGCTTGAGATGTCCGTATTCGACGGTGGACCAGGGCTCGCTCGCCGCTTCCGCGGTACCAGCGACCTCACATCGCTGTCGCTGGAGGACGAGCGAGCCGCCTGTCTGGACTGCTTCGACAAGCACAAAACTTCATCGGGCATGCCGCATCGCGGAATGGGATTATGCGCAGCAATGCGTGACCTCCATCAACTTGGCGGGTTCCTGCGACTTCGGACCGGTCGGCTATCCCTTTTCCGGAATTTTCATGAGGAGCCTTTTGTGGAGGGTGCCCCCGCATCGTTCACCGACTGGCCAGCCTCGGAGAACGTGGCCGACGTCGCTGGAACCGTGCTGACTTTCATTATTCCGATTCCAGAGGTATCCCAATGACCGACATCTCGTCCATGAATGGGGTCCTTGTCACGAGGGAGACCATAAGGTCCTTTTCGGGAGACGATCTCGTACTGTACCTCGGTGCGACCCCCCTGCAGCCTAGGGAAATCGTCACTCAGATCAAGTTGTTCCTGGACCGGACCCCTGGGACTGTCCAGTCAATAAGTCTCGTCGCACCAGAGTTCCGGCGGGATCTAGTCACGAACGTGATCAACTGCGACGACTTCATCCAACTGAAAGCAGGACTTGGCGCACTGAGCCATGAGTATCTATTCAGCCGTAATGGACGGCTCAAGGACGTCGATGAAACCCAACAAACGGGGATGCTAACTCGAATCCTCACAAAGATAGTGAGAGCCAGGCACGGCGTCTTGGAAGGATCGGGTGCCGTGCACTATGCTAAGCCCTCCCAGAAACACACCGACCAGTTCATCCGCGCTGGAAACGTGGTCGTAAACAGCGTCGAGTTGGAACTGATCGCGTGGGGGTGCCTACCCCACTTCAAGAACGATGTTGGTTTTGTCTATACCGACACCGGCGCAATTAACTCCGTTGCAGCATCGGTACGAGACCTGCTCACGGGATTTCGCGGCACGGCGAACTTCTCCGTCGACAGCTTCGGCTCATATCAGGGTCTTGATACCTTCGCTGGCCCGACGGAGGGTAGCATCTGGCTGATCTCTGCGACAACCAGCGGAAGTCTGGCGCAGAGGATTGTCGAGAAGCAAAGGGTCACGCCCGAACAGATCGTGTGCATTTTCTCACTCGGGGTGTCGAACCGATCGGCCGTGTGTCATCTCGACTACCACGAGAAGCACAACCCTCAGGGTTTTAAACCCATTCGGTCGTATCCGCCTAGCGACTGTGGCTTGTGTCGCGCTGGCTCGATCCCGCTGTGGTTGACCGATGAGCATTTTCAAGTATCCGACATATCAGTCACCCCCTATCTACCCACGCGGAATGACCTATCAAAGGAGAGTCTGGGAGTACTTAATGAACTCGTTGGCAACGGCGTGTTCCGCGTAACTTATCAGCCAAATCTACACACAGAGAGGTCGGACATTTTCTTGGATTCGGCCCCACATGCCAGCCAGTTGCTATCGGAGCAAACCAACATTCCCAAATTGGCCAATCGGTTCAGGCGCCGCGTACAGCAGTCCCTAGCCGCCGCTGTTAACGTGATTGTTCATCTTGATGACCCCGCCTCCAAAGCACTGGCATCAGCACTCTTCTCACACATCAAGTCACACGGGCTCAGTCCCACAGTAATCGCGGCCCACGATTTACCTGGTACAAAATTCGACGCATCACCTGAGACGGTGGTCGTCGTCGCATCGACTGTGGCCTCTGGGACTTCGGTGATCGATCTGTCCCGCACATTGCGTTCGATTTCCACGGTGAAGTCGGTCTCCTATTTCGTGTTGGTCGACAGGAGCGCTACCGAGGAGCGCGCCAGACAGACGCAGCAGAGCGTTACGATCACTGAAGACGGACACCGCTACGACTACCACGTCATCGCCCGACTCCCACTTCCCGATCCGTCGGCGGTAACCAGGAACGCGTGGGACGACGAAACGGCACTACTCCAGAAGCTGTTGGAGAGTCCCTCGAATGACGCTCTCAGAGCAAAACTCGAAAAACGCCGTGACTCACTCGATGCCGCCAAGTCCGAAAAACAACGAGGGCTCCAGACCAATCTGTTCTGGCCATCTGAGAACGACGAAAGCCTCATGTTGTCACCGGGCTTTGTCTTCCTCCCGACAGGATTTGATGTCTCAAGCGCCTCTCAGGCGGACGTCTACAGCATGATCAGGTGCCTCCTCCATAGCCTTCGAACCAAGGGCAAGGACGGCCGAGAGCCAGCTCTCCGGCAACATCCACTGCATCGAAAGGTGCTCGACGTAGGCGTGTTCTACAGGTTCAACGACCCGGCCCTCCAAGCAGCCATCCTTAGGGCTGCGGCTCCGGCGGAGTTGGACTATTCTTACGAAGGCACAGGGAATCAGAGCGTTAACGCCCGTTTGCTCCTGGGCCGCATCTTCAAGGACCGAAAAGCTCCCGCTGCGGAATTCGCGCTGGCGCTGGCGGTTGGTCGTCTGCGGATCACCGAGGACGATAAGAAGCAGATCCTGACCGAGGTCGATGCGCTGCATGCACCATTGGGCGCAGTAACTATGGCCTTCCTCGACGCATGGAAGTCACGTTGACACGCTCTCGCCGTCACAACGGGAGCGCGATCGCCATGGTGAGGCAAGCGACGAATGGCCCGCCTTCTTCGCGGGACGGTGCGAATCAGAAAGAACGTCCCAGTTTTCCACGCGCAAACTGCTGTATTCGCAAAGATTTGCAGAATTATAGACAGTTCGAATTTGCGAATTTGCCCTACAGAGAGCGCTGCGAACGAGTTGGTGAACGGCTACGAGCACGACCCAGGTTACTACATGCTCCGGCGCCCCAAGCCTGTGCGACAACCAACCTCGGAATCCCTAAGAGCCTATTTCGGTAGGAGCGAGTGGAACCAGGTGATGATGCCCAGCGCGAAGTGCAGCATCGCGACGTAGGTGTCCTCTCGCTTCTCCCAGCGCACCAGCAAACGTCGGAAGCGGTTGAGCCAGGAGTGTGTTCGCTCGACGACCCATCGCGGCGAAGGGCGTCGACGCCGCACGCGCTTGGGACCGAGCTGGGAGCGTCGTCTCGGTGCCTGGAGCGTGAAGCCATACTCCTGGGCCAGCTCGCGTACGGGCCTGAAGGCATAGCCCAGGTCGACGCATAGCGTCTGACGACGGCTCCGACTCGGGAGGGGCCTTCGGACTGGAATCGATTCAAGCGTGGAGCGCGCCAGCTTGAAGTCGTTCGTGTTGGCTCCAGCGACCACGAGGCCGAGGGGGATGCCGCGCGAGTCCGTCAGCAGACTGCGCTTGGTGCCCCGCTTCGCTCTGTCGGTGGGATTGGGGCCGGTTTTTTCCCCCACCCAGCGGCGCTTTGCCCTGGGTGCCGTCCAGCGCTAGCCAGCGCCAATCAATCTTCGCCAAGCCATCATAGGCCAGCAGCCCCTGACGCCAGAACTCACGGAAGACGCCCGCGGACAACCACTCCCGGAAGCGTCGGTAGGCAGAGGACGGATGGCACAGGGCCGTGGCTTTCAACGCGCCCCACTGCTTCCCCGTGCGCAGCACCAAGAGGATTCCATCCAAGGCCTGTCGGTCAGGCACTCGCGGGTTATGGCACCCCAGCGGGTGCTCCGGACGTGCCGGCAGCAGCGGCTCAATCCGGCGCCACAGCTCGTCCGGCACCCGCCAGCCGTCGTCCTTCTTCACTACCCCATGGCCGCACCCTCCTACCGCTTCAACACGACTGGAGGCCGACCTTCTTCCCTACCGAAATAGGTTCTAATCGGTCTCCTACTCCGAACCGAAGACCTGCGCGAGATAGTGCTTCGAGAACGCCGTCCAGTCAGGACTGTCGAAGAATGCTGCCTCGACCCAGTGGTGTATGAAATGCATGGCAAAGCCGCGCTGCAAATAGTCCTCGACGCCCACTGGCAGCGGCCGGATCTCTCCGTCTCCGTCGAGTGGCACGAAATGCAGCCGGTCGAGGACCCGGCCCGATTCCATTTCGAGGCAGACCGCGAACTCGCCCTCGCAGTAATCGAAGGGCGCGAGGCGGTCGAGCAACTCACGCGCCTCCGGAAAGGATCCGTACGGGTCGAGTAGTTCCGCTCCACGTCGGCCGTCGATGCCGTCGACGCATGTGGAAACAGGGAGGACGTTCGCCTCTCCCCCAACGATGTCGATCTCGCGGTCGAGGTACTCGATTGCGGCGCCTTGTTGCAAGCTCCATCGGATCTGCATGGAATCAGCCTGCTCGTAGAAGCGCTCGAGTGCCGCGGGCAGTGTCAGAGTCTGTCGTACGCGGGCGAGATCGGCGCCATTGTGGCCATACGACAGCACGCACCGACCAGCTTTCGCCACCGAGGAAGCCGCGAGGGGCGCGATGCAAGCATGGTATCGGTCCGAGACCGGATTGTCGATCATCGATGGATGATACGTGAGGAGACGCGTTTGTCGAGCCGCGCCACCCAACGGCGCCATTCCGTTCACCGCGACGAGCCTGCGTCGGGGCGTCGTTTCGACGGTCGTCCCGGACTCGATCCCCTTCCGCAAGAGATCAAAATCATTGAATTATCAACATGATCGGCGCTCTAGCAGGCTGTTGAAGAAGCCCGGTTTGAAGGCATGAAACCGGGCTTCTCGTGCCCTCCGTTCTCAACCTTGTCATCCGGGGGATGCGGAGGGCGAAAGGCGCCTATGCGGCAGTCAGCCGCGCCATCCGCACCAGGTTGTACGCGGCGCCCACCAGGTAGGCCGCCAACTCCGTCCGCTCTCTGCCTTTGAAACGCGTCTTTCGGAAGCCTCCCACCGTCTTCATCCAGCCCCAGACTTCTTCGATTCACTTCCGTATCCGCTGGCTGGTGGCGTAGCCGACGGGCCTCGTCGTTCGCCGGTCGATGGCCGAGCGACGTCGCGGGTCCGTCGTCTGGGCAATGTGCGGCGTCACGCCCATGCGCCGGCAATCCGCGACGAAGTCCCTCGTGTCGTAGCCCTTGTCCGCACCCACGGAGGCACGTGCGTTTCGGGACTTCATCCCCTCGAGCATCATCACCGCCGCGTCGCGCTCGGCGAAGCCGTCCGCTGGCATCACCGCGAGGTCCACGAGCAGGCCGTTGCGATTCTCCATGACGCCATTGAGGCTGTAGGCCAGCCGCGCCTCCTTGCCGTCGCCCTTGCGTGCCAGCCGCGCCTCCGGGTCCGTCGTCGAGGCGTGCGTCGTGTTTCCACGCTTCTGCCCGTGGAAGTTCACCGTCGGGTTGCCCTTGTCGTCGGGCGGCTCCTTCTTGTCCTCCTTCTCGTCTTTCGGGCGGAACGACTTCAGGGACGCCCAGGCTTCAATCAGGCTGCCATCCACGCTGAAGTGCTCGCTGCTGGTGAGCCCCGCGCTTTGTGCCTGGCCCATGACGGCCATGAAGAATCTCCGGGCGACGTCGTGCTCCAGCAGCCGGTCCCGGTTCTGCGAGAAGGTGCTGTGGTCGAAGGACGCGTCCTCCATCCCCATGTCGAGGAACCAGCGAAACAAGAGGTTGTAGTCAAGCTGCTCGCAGAACAGCCGCTCGCTGCGCACCGAGTAGAACGCCATCAGGAGGCAGGACTTCAGCAACTGTTCTGGCGGGATGCTCGGACGCCCCGTGCCGCTATACATCGCATCGAACGTCGGCGAGAGCGCCGCCAGCGCGGCGTCCGCCATGTCCTTCACCCTGCGCAGCGGATGGTCCGCCGGGACTCGCTCCCCTGGCGTCCTCAGGCTGAAGAGCGTCGTCTGCTGCTTGGCTCGTCCGGGCATCACTCCCTCCGAGGCGCGGAGGACATCACGCCTCGGTGCGGGGTGTCGATCCCTCGGAGGGGTTTCTCAACAGCCTGCTAGGTGGACACCGACGCCCACTGCCCGAAGCCGTCAAGGTGCGTGACAACCCGCGCATGCTCTACCTGACCCTGGACGCGGAGCAAGGGCCCTTCACCGTCGCGCGGATTTCTTTGCCATAGGCGCAGGGGCGTCCTCGCGCAGCGCGGCGGGACGGTGAGCTTCTGCTTGGCCACGAACGGGAGCACAAGCCGACCTTCGCGATGCTCACGTTCCCGAAGCAGAGCAATCTGGCTGTCTTCGACTTCGTGCCGGGGCGGCAGCGGTTCGTCTTCGTCAACCCCTCACAAGGCACGGACGGCGGTGTGGAGAGTGTCCTCTCGGAGTGGGACGGGGAGACCGTGAAGAGGGTGGGGACCGTTGCAGGCTCTCCCAGCGTCGCCCTCTTCCGGCAGGAGCCGCCCGCGCTCTACCCGAAGGGGCTCGAGTGGCAGGAGGATGGCGGCATCGCCTCGACAGTCATTCAGCGTTTCGCGCTCTGAGGTTGGTCATATGCTGGCATGTCTGTCATCATGTAGCCCGGCTGGAGTGGCTCTCCCCCGGCGCCACTTCCATTCCACGGAGCCGGCTGCGGGGGGGATTCCTTCCATGGACTGGAGGCCGCGCATGTCATTGTCTGGATGCCGTTCATTCGCCGGAAGCAACTGGAAGATGTTGGGGCTGCTGTTGCTGGGGATGAGCCTGACCGCCTGCCGGACGGAGCCTGGAGATGGTGGAGACGCAGGCACGCAGGAGGACGCAGGCACGCAGGAGGACGCGGGCGCGGAAGTGGATGGGGGCACGGAGGAGGACGCGGGCACGCAGGTGGACGCGGGGGCCGTGTTCTCGACGGTGACGCAGGATGCGCGGCTGCTGGCGGTGGATGTGCGGCAGACGTTTCTCATCTCGCTCCGCGCGGACGGCACCTACGCGCAGGCGCTGCCGGAAGGCGGAGCCATGCGCATCGCGGACCGGGCGGAGGCCGTGCACACCACGAGTGACGGAAGCGCCGCGCTGCTGTGGAGTCAGGAGGTGGATGGGCTGCGAAGCGTCTGGTTGTGGCGGCCCGGGACGTCCAGCGCCATCCCCCTCACGCTCCGCTCGCGGGGGGCCGTGGTCCATGACGCGGCGTTGAGCTACGCCGCCTTCCTCGAAGAGGAGGGCGCGGGCGTGACGTCCCTGTTCGTGGTGCGGACGGCGACGTGCCGGCCCGGCAACTGCGCGCCAATCCGGCCAGTCCAGGTCGAGGGCGGAGCGCCGGAGCTGCGCGCGGGCGGGCCGACCCTGTTGCTCGTGGACGGGACGAAGACCTGGCTGGTGGATGCGGCGACAGGCGGGGTCACGAACCTGGGGGAGCTGCCCGGCAAGCCATTCATCTCGCCGCTGGGAACGCGCTATGGCTGGTCCGCGGAGGGGAAGGTCCTGCTTTTTGACACGGCCACGGGCTCGCTGCTGTGGGAGCAGACCTGGCAGAACGCCAAGCTGCCTCCGTGGAAACTCATCTCCACGCCCATCATGATGGATGAGGTCCACGTCCTCGTGAACGTCGAGGGCCGGTATTCGGAATCGCAGCCCCCGCAGGTACCGCTCGGACATGAGCTTCATGCCTGCACCGAGCAGCGCTGCAATGAGATGACATCCGCCAGCATTTGCTGGGAGACCCGAACGGGGGAGCAGCCCGTTCTCTTCTGCCGTGCGGACCCCTGTCCCACCGTCGTGTGCCCTCCGTCCACCAGGTTCGACTCGTTCCGGGACGCCTCTGGCGTGTCGATCCCCCGTGTGCCTCCGTCAGGCCTCGTACTGGCCCCTTCCTACTCCGGTCAGGCGGCTATCCTGCTGGGCCCCACTTTCACTGAAGACTTCGCGGAAGAAGCGGCCCTGATCCAGGATCCGCAGCCGTTGAACAGGCTCTATTTGGATTGGTTTCAGGGCGGCGTCCAAAGGTGGACGCTCGTCCAGACTGGCACGTCTCCCGCCGCGCCAATGGTGTTCGTCCCGGGGCCCCGCCGATTGCTGTACCGCCAGCCTGTGGCCCGGAACTCGAAGATAGAGCAGCACCTCTGGACGTGGGACCGCGAGCAGGTCGTGGACCTGGGCGCGTTGGACGGAGTCCCGGTGGATCAGGGCACCGCCTTGGTGCGCGACCATCCACCCGCGCTCTACCTGGACATGATGAAGGAGAACGGCGACGGAACGGCGTCGAACTCCATTCTCCGCGTTCGGCTGTAGCGCGGCCGGCCTCCCTGCCGGAAGACCCGGACGGTGGGGAGGCCGGAAGATGGACAGTCGGCGGGGGCCACCGTAGCTGGCCCCCGTCGTCCCATGTCACGCTTCCGTGTGCATGCGAAGCCACCGTTAGCCGTTGCAGCACCCAGGCCCGCCGCAACACCCGCACCGGCTCGTGTCCTCGGTGCGTCAGCGCCTCCAGCGCGGTGCTGTCCGCCGGATTCAGCTTCAACCTTTGGCTTCTCGTGTGCTCCCTCTCCCCCTCATACCCGGAGCAACAGCGGCAGCCGGCCCGTTAATCGCCACCCGGCCAAAGGATTAGGTTCCCCGCGCCTCGAACAACCTGGCCCTGACGCTGGCTCCGTGGGAATGGGACGCTATCCTGGGTGGAGCGTGCGCAAACTCTTTCCCCTCTTCGTGGTGCTGGCGCTGGGCCTGGTGCTCCTGGCTCGTTGCTGGAGGGCTTCGGCGCCCCAGGTTCCCGCGGTGACGGAGGCGGCGAGGCCCGTCCGCGCGACCGCTCCTTCCGTGGAGCCGGGCGTCCCACGCGCGCCCCAGACATATGGAGGGGGAAGCCTGGTGCGAACTGCCCTCACACCAGCCACCCAGCCCGGGTCCCCCCTCCCCTCGGGGACGTCGGGTGAAGTGGCTCGCGAGGCTCCGTCCGGAGGCATGGAGGCCTCAGGTCCGCGGCCGGTCAAGGCGATGGGAGCCGCCGAGGAGGCCACGGTGCGCAAGGAGGACATCCGGACGGCCATCCAGGACGTCCGCCCCGGGCTCCAGAAGTGCTACGCGCCCCTGGCCGAGCATGGCGCAGGCGATCAGCGCGTGGTGGTGCGCTTCACGCTGGTGGGCCAGGGCACGCAGGGGTCCTTCCAGGACGCGGACATCATCGAGTCGACGCTTAACGACCCGCTGTTCCTGTCCTGCCTCCTGACGGAGCTGTCGCAAGCCCGCTTCCGTGCGCCCTGGGGCACGGGAGCGGTGACCATCACCTATCCCTTCGTCTTCCAATCGCTCGCACGGGACGGCGGATAGGCTCGCCGTGGGGTTGCGGCTTCCGATACGAACGAGACGCCTCCGGAGGACTCGCCCTCTCCGGCGGCCCACGTCATGCGGTTGGCAATGAAGGTCCCGAGGGGTCTTGCCGAACCGCTCATCGCTGGAGCAGGACACGTAGCAGCCGGTGATGCCCCCTGGCGCGGGCACATGGCAGCCGGCGAGCGCGGTGGTGGTGGTGACTACTCCCGTGGGGAGTGTCGTGGTGCGCCGTCCCGCGATGAACAACGTCCCTCCCTCCGTCGCTCGGGCGATGAGCGGCCCGCGGTTCAAAGCATCCGGCGTGCCGTCGGCATGGAGCAGGAAGCTGGCGGAGGCGCGGGAGAGGGTGGTGGCGGTGGGACGGTTGGGGCGGACGCGCATCTCCCCGCGGAGGTTGACGTAGTAGATGCCCTGGGCCTCCACCCCGGAGAGCGCCTCGGTCGAGCAGTTCGACAAGTCGATGGCCGTGAGACTCTCGCAGAGGAGCGGGTCGAGGCTCTCGGGATTGGCGAGCTGGCACGAGTCATGGCGGCCGCTCTCCACGATGTCGCCCAGGTCCTCGAGTGGGGTGGAGGTGCCATCCCATGGAGGAGGACCGGCGTCGGGAGTGCCCGCGTCTTCGGGCAGCGAACCGGCATCCGGAGTGCCCGCATCTTCTTGCCGTGGACCGGCATCTGGTATGCCCGAGTCGGCAGGCGGGCCGGCGTCGCTGCTGGGGGCGGAGGATTCGCCGCAGGCGGAGAGCAAGGACGGAAGCAGGATGCAGAGATAGCGCCATGCTCCAGGTGCGCGCGGCAGAGGCTTCATGACGAACTCCGGTGATGGAGCCACCCACGAAAGCGCGGGTGGTCATCCCGGATACGACGAGGCAGACGTCATGTTCGCGGAAAGCCGCTGATGCTTGCCGGATGGCGACGGCATCCATGCCAACTCGCGGGGCCGACCCCACCTTGAGGCTCGTTGGTCCTGTCTTTGCAATTCAGGCAGAGCCAATGCCCCCGGGGACCTCGATGGTCTCATCCTTGACGACGACGTCCCTGCTCGGAGTGCTCCAGGAGGTCATGGAGGCGCTGGAGCACGTGTCAGCTCGCTCCACCGAACCGTGAAGTCGTCGCACACGTGGTGAATACAACCAACCTGCGTCCGTCTGCAGGCGCATGCACGACATCTTGCGCCGCATGGTGCTTACCGCACTGCTGGCCACGTCCGCGACGGCGTGGGCCGAACCCCCCGTGTCTCCCAAAGCCACGGTGTCCCCGGTGCCGTTGATTGCCCTGGCCCCTGGGAAGGTCCTCTATATCGACCCGCGGGGCACCCGAACCCTCGCGGACTGCGAAAAGGTGGAGGAGCGCCGGATGCTGGGTGGGGCAGAGAAGGGCAAGTTGTTTCGGGAGACCGAGCCGTGCTCACTCTGGTACCTCGCCGTGCACCCACCCACGGGGCGCTGGGCGATGGCCGTTTCGGTCACGGGAGATATCGCGTCGACCCGACTGGTGAGCATCACGCTGTCGGGCCGGAGGGTCGATGTGCCCACCGACAAAGCCGGACGCGTCAAGGAAGGCAACCTGCTCGTGATGGGGGATCTCGATGGCGTCGTGGCCATCACCCCCGGAGTTCCGGCGCAGTGGACCAGCAACCATGTCAACCACTCGCAGCGTCCCGAGCAGTTCACGGCCGACGGCTCGCGGGTGCTCGTCGCCAACGGAACGGTGACCACCGCGGAGTGGTGGAGCTGGAGCTTCGGGACTCGCCCCGAGGGCATTCGCGTGTTGCCCGCGCAGGTGACCGACACCGCGAGCAATCACCTGGTCCTGGGGGAGTCGCGCACGGTGATGAGGCATGAGCGCGGCGGAGTCCGTATCGCCACGCTGGACGCCACGGGCACGAAGCCCTGGAAGCTCGGCCCCGTCATGAAGCAGAAGCGGCGCGGACTCCTGACACCCGTGGTGCTCGGAGACTCGATGGTCTTCTACCGCGAGGGTGTGTTCGATGAGGGGGGCTGCGACGAGTCGAATCCCGGCACCTATCGTCGCGTCGACCTGCGCACCGGTCAGGAGAGGGTCTGGCGGACTCACGAGACCTATTGCAGTGGCCACGAATTCGCGGCGGCCAGCGCGCGGCGCAGGACGGTGTACTTCATCGAGAGCAACTCCTATTCCGACGGCATCCCCCGGCTGTACGAGTACTCGCTCGACCGGGATGAGGTCCGTGAGCTGAAGGCACAAGGCATGGAGGGTGCGCACGACATCAGCGCGGATGGGCGAACGCTCCTCTTGCACGCGAGGGGCGGCGTGGTCAGCGTGCACGACACTGACACGGACGAGTCGACCTGGTTGATGAACCTCGAGAAGGTCACCGACGCGGGGCTGCTCGACCTGCGCTGAGGCAGCGCTTGCACGCCAGCGCTCGAGTCGCTGGCGTGCAAACGGACGATGGGGGAGTTACTCCACTTCCGCCACGCCTACCGCCGGGCAAAAGTGAGCCATACAGGCATCCCAATCCGCGATGCATTCATCTGCCGGCCTGTTTTCACGAAACAGGCAGCGGTCGTAGAACCGGTCGCACACGCTCCCGCACTCGGCGAGAGACTCAACCGAAGGGTCCTTTTCCTCTGCTACGCCACCACAGCCCGCGAGCAATCCCACAGTCAGCAGCGCCTTGGTGACGAAGGACTTCATGTGCATGCACGCCTCCTCAAATGCCTTTCCGGGTTGAAAGGCGTTGTGAGGATAGCACCTCCGCCCATTCGGCCCTCGCGCCGCCCCTCCCCGGATGCAGTCGCTTTCTACCCCAGGAGAAGAGCAGGGGATGGAGTCGTTGAGTCGCGTTGACGGGCGCTATGGATTCTTCGGCGAGAGCCAGGGGCACTCGTCATTTCCCCTGTCGTATGCAAATGCCTGTTTCCACGACGTGCTCGTGAACGCGGCCGTGGCTCCGCGCCTTTGGACAGGCGTGATAGACTGACGTCGCTGCATGAACATGGAATCCAGCTTCGGAGGAACAATGCGATTGAGCATGGTCGGAGTGCTGTGGATGGCCGCTGGCGCGCTGGGCATCGGCTGTGGCGGCCCGGAGCTGGAGAGCGAGGAGCCGGCGCCCCTCCAGGGTGCGGAGCAGGAGCTGCGCCAATGTGGACAGGGCCTGCCGGCCTGCCCCACGGGGCAGTATTGTACGGCCTACCCGCGGGGTGTCTGTATGCCGAACGTCATTGACTGATGACCCTTCCCGGGTTTTGTGGACACCCGAGATGAGGTGACCGAAGGATGTCCACGACGATGGCTCGCTGAGCCCGAGTCCGGACGTGGGACGTCGATTCCCAGTTCCGGAGCGCCGGCCGAGCCCCTCCGCGGGAGCGAAGTCCCGCGGGCATGAGGC
Organism: Corallococcus sp. Z5C101001; assembly: GCF_007352635.1. NCBI lineage: Bacteria > Pseudomonadati > Myxococcota > Myxococcia > Myxococcales > Myxococcaceae > Corallococcus > Corallococcus sp. Z5C101001. Next base: position 1,307,155 of record NZ_VKLU01000001.1, on the reverse strand, counting down.
ACGGGTGATGCAGAAGAGAGGACGACCATGCAACGTTCCCTCTTTGGCGCGGGCCTTTGTGGCCTGCTGGCGCTGTGCCCTGGCACCCCTGCGGACGCGGGTGACTCCGTCGAACTCAGCCGGTTCATGTCGAACCTCGCGGACCCGACGCTCGACCCATGCACGGACTTCTATCAATATGCGTGCGCGCGCTGGCTCGGCCAGAACCCAATTCCCGCGGACCAGGGCTTCTGGACCACCACCTCCAATCTCAAGCTCTGGAACCAGACGGTGCTTCGCGAGACCCTGGAGCGTGCGTCCAGGCTCGAGCCATCGCCCTCCCCCGCCATGCGACAGATCGGGGACTACTGGACGGCTTGCATGGACGAAGCCGGTGTGGAACGGGCGGGTCTGGGCGCGCTCGCCGCGGACCTACGCCGCATTGATGGCCTGCGGAGCAAGGCGGCGCTCGCGGCCGAGGTCGCCCGGCTTCACCTGTCGGCACCGAACTCAACGGGCGGCTTCAACAAGAACGACACGGGCACTCCGGCAGCGCTCTTTGGGTTCGGTCCCACGCAGGACTTCGCGGACTCCACCCTCCTTGTCGCGGCGATCGACCAGGGAGGCCTGGGGCTCCCCGGTCGTGACTACTACGTGTCGGAAGACCCCAGGCTCCAGGAGCAGCGCGCGCGGTATCAGGAACACGTCCGCGAGATGTTCATCCTGGCCGGTGCGTCGCCTGAGGGTGCGGCGCGGGATGCCGACGCGGTGCTCGGAATCGAGACGGCGCTCGCCCGGGCCTCCATGGATGCCGTCGCGCGACGGGACCCGAAGAAGCTCGACAACGTGCGCACGCTCGTGCAGGTGAGGGCGGCGACGCCGTCCTTCAACTGGGCGGCGTACCTCAAGGCCGTGGGCGCGCCCGCCGCCCGTCACTATATCGTGGCGACCCCTGGCTTCCTCGACGCGGTCGAGCGGCTGATTCAGCGTGAGTCGCTCAGCCACTGGAAGGCCTATTTGCGGTGGTGGGCCCTCCACGGCAGGGCGGAGGTCCTTCCCAAGGCGTTCGTCGACGAGAACTTCAGCTTCTATGGGCGCGTGCTCTCCGGTGCTCGGGAGCTGCGCCCACGCTGGCGCCGCTGCGTCGCGTACGCGGACAGGGACCTGGGAGAGGCCCTGGGACAGGCCTATGTGAGCCGCGCCCTCCCGCGCTCCAGCAAGGAGCAGGTGGAGGCGATGGTCGAGACGATCGAGCAGACGCTCGACGCCCAGCTCGGGCGGCTCGACTGGATGAGCCCGGAGACGCGCGCGGCGGCGCGAGCCAAGCTCCGGACCCTCGAGAACAAGGTCGGCTACCCGGCGCGCTTCCGCGACTCCTCCCAGATCAAGGTGAGCCGAACGGACTTTCTCGGCAACGTCGCCCAGGCGACCGGGTTCGAGGTCCGCCGGCAGCTCGCGAAGATTGGAAGGCCTGTCGACCGCGCGGAGTGGTCGCAGACTCCGCCGACCATCAACGCCTACTGCGACGCGCAGCTCAACTCCGTCAACTTCTCCGCGGGCATCCTCCAGCCGCCCTTGTTCGACCCCTCGCTCGACCTCTCCGTCAACTACGGCGCCATTGGCGTGGTGATTGGCCACGAGGTCATCCACGGGTTCGATGACCAGGGCCGCAAGTTCGACGGCCTGGGGAACCTCCGCGACTGGTGGACCGCGGAGGATGCGAGGCGATACGACGAGCGGGTGGACTGCATCGCGCGGCAGTACACCCGGGAGCTGCCCTGGCTGGGCATCAAGACGAACGGGCGGTTCACCCTGGGAGAGGACACCGCCGATAACGGCGGGGTTCACATCGCGTTCCTGGCGCTCCAATCCGCGCTCCGGAAAGAGGGAAGATCCCTGGATGACGTTGGCGCCGACGGACTCACCGCCCGTCAGCGATTCTTCCTCTCCTTCGCCTTCTCCTGGTGCTCCGCGGATCGCCCGGAGGCTGCCCGCCGCCACGTGCTCACCAACCCCCACTCACTCCCCAGGTTCCGCGTGAACAACTCCCTGGCGAACTTCCCCGCGTTCCAGGAGTCCTTCGCTTGCAAGGCGGGGAGCCCCATGTCGCGAGGCGCCGACGCCTGCCAGGTGTGGTGAGCACGCGGCCGGCATCGCGGCGCTCAGGGTGTCCGGCTCCGGGACATGAAGTTCCCACTTCCGGCACACCTTCCGTGTGAGACTCGGCCCTGCTCGTCGGCAGGGCGACGGCACGACGACTGCAGGTTTCATGGGGATGGGGTTCTCACGATTCTTGGACGGGCTGCGGCAGGACTTCACCAGCGTGAGGCGTCTGCTGACGCGCAGCCCTGGTCTGTCGTTTGTGGTGGTGGCCTCGCTGGGGCTCGGCCTCGGGGCTACCATCGCGGTCTTCGGGTTGATTGATGCCGTGATGCTCCGCCCGCTGCCCGTGACCCGGCCCGAGCAGCTCTACGCTGTCGGCCGCAACCTCCCGGAGCGGGGCTACCAGAGTGGCTTCGCTCCGGAGCTGGTGGAGGGCCTGCGCAGTGAGCGGCGCACGGGCGCGAGCGCGATCGCGGGGCTCTTTGCGGAGGATGGCTCCCGCCTCGTCGTGGGCACCCGCAGCGAAGCCGAGATGGTGTCGAGCCAGTTCCTCACGGGCAACGGGTATCAGGTGCTGGGCGTCCGGGCACAGGTGGGCCGGCTGCTTCGCGAGGAGGATGACCGCCCGGGAGCCGAGCCCGTAGTCGTCCTGAGCGACGCGTGGTGGGCCCTGCGTTTCGGACGGTCGCCTTCCGTCATCGGCACGACGCTGGTGGTCGGAGGTGTTGCTTCAACCATCATCGGCGTCACCCCGCGTGAGTACTTCGGCCTGGCCCGCGGGGACAGGCCGCCCCAGGTGACGCTACCGCTCTGGCTCCAGGCCCGTCTGGGGTTGAAGGACCATCAGGCCGGGGTGGTGGTGCGCCTCGCGGAAGGCGCCACAGCGGCGGCAGCGCTCGCGGAGCTGTCCAGCACCCATGACGCGTTGCTTCAGCGCTTTCCCAGCGCGGACCCGGGCCTGCTGGCCGCGAGGCTCGAGCTGCGAAGCATCGCCCATGGAGAGAGCTTCGCGCATGAGGCGCTGCGCGTCCCCCTCCTGCTTCTGCTGGGGATGGTCCTGTTGATGTTGCTCGTGGCGTGCGGCAACGTCGCGAACCTCCTCCTGGCGCAAGCGATCGCGCGGCGGCGCGAGCTGGCGGTGCGACAGGCCCTGGGGGCACGCTCCGGCCACATCGTGAGGCAGCTCCTGGTGGAGAGCGGGGCCCTGTCGGGGCTCGCGGCGGGCCTGGGGCTCCTCACCGCCTGGTGGATGGGTGATGGGCTCCTGCTCCTGCTTAGCCAGGACATGAACTCCGAATCCCTGTCGTTCCATCCCTCCGGGAGGGTGATGCTGTTCTCCACCCTGTCCGCCGTCGGCACGACGCTCCTGTGTGGGTTGTTTCCCGCCCTGCGCGCCACGCGCTTCGACATGGGCCAGGGCATCCACCGAGGCCAAGCTGTCGGGGCGCCGCGCTCGCGCTTCGCGCGAGCCCTGGTGGTGCTCCAGGTCGCGCTGTCCATGGTGCTCGTGTCCGGCGCGGGACTGCTGCTGCGCAGCGTGAGGAACGTGGAAGGAGTGCAGCTGGGATTTGAGCGGGAGCAGGTGCTGCTCGCGAGCCTCTACCCGTCGCTGCTCGGCTATGAGCGAACGCGCGAGCTCGCTTTGTACACCCGGCTCGCGGAGAGGCTGGGAGCCCTGCCCGGCGTGAGGGCGGCCTCCGTGTCGAGAGCCCCCTACTTCGGCGGCTACTTCGAGCGACAACTCGAGGAGGGCGGGGAGAGAGGGAGCCCCGCCCGGGTGTCCATCAACGCGGTGACGCCCCGGTTCTTCGATACCATGGGGGTGGCACTGGTCGCGGGCCGCGACGTCGCCCCCTCCGACTCTGCCGGCGCGGCACGCGTCGCGGTGATCAGCGAGAGCCTTGCCCGTTATCTCTCCCCCGGGATGGGCGCGCTGGGGCACGTGGTCCGGCTCACGGGCGGCGGCGAGCCGTTGACGGTGGTGGGCATCGCCAAGGACATCCGCCCCTCCATCCGGGACGACGCAAGCCGCACTCGCTGGGCGGTCTATGTGCCACTCGCCCAGGCGTCCGAGGAGTTGCTGGGGCAGGCAACCATCGAGGTCCGGACCCAGGGCGCCCCGCTGTCGGTCGTTCTCGCGCTCCGCAAGGAGCTCGAAGCGCTGGCTCCCGGTGTCCCGCTGACCTACGTCAGGACCCAGGACGACGTCGTTCGCGCGGACTCCTCGACGGAGCGTTCACTCGCCCTGCTAGCGAGCACCTTGGGGGCATGCGCCTTGGTGCTTGCGGTAGTGGGGCTCAGCGGCGTGTTGCTCTACTCGGTCCGGCAGCGCACGCGCGAGCTGGCTGTGCGGAGAGCGCTGGGCGCGTCCGCGTGGTCGGTGGCGAGTCTGGTGCTGCGTGACGCGGTCCAACTGGCGGGCATCGGCCTGGTGCTCGGCGTTCCCGCGGCGCTCGTCGCGGCGCACCTTGGCCGCAGCTTCCTCTTCGGCGTCGCTCCGGATGACGTCGTGACGCTGAGCGCGGCAACGGCGCTGCTCTTCGTCATCTGCGTCGTCGCGAGCCTCCTCCCGGTCCTCCGCGCCGCGCGCCTCCCCGTGTCGGAGGCACTGCGAGGCGACTGACCGCGGGAGGGCGAACCCCTGTACCGCACCGGATTGTTGAGACACCAGGTTGGTCGTAATCAGGCCGCCTGCTTCGACTGCATCAGCGCTCGCCGGGCCTGACTCGGTGAGAGGAAGTGGTGGCGTTCCAACAGCCAGTGCTCGTTGTCCCGGTGGGCCCAGTCCAGCAGGGCCCTCCGGAGTTCCTCCACGGTGGAGAGGGTGCGCACCCAGAGCAGCTGCTCCTTGAGGGTGCGGATGAAGCGCTCGGCACAGCCGTTGCCCTCGGGGCTGCGGACGAAGGAGGGAATCCTGGGGCGGAGGAGATGAACCCTGAGCACGCGTCGGGAATCAAGTCGAGGTGACACCGAGAACTTCTCGTGTTCCAGGCTATGCGCATGAGCCGCTGCTACCGCGAGGGGGGCCTTGCGTGTCTGGCTCCGACCTGGGGAGCGTGCGAGAGTGCCCATCCCCTTTATGCTCCTGATGAACAAACGCTCCGTAGCCATTGCTGGAATGATGCTGGTGCTGGCCGCTTGCAAGACGACGGGCCCTGCACCCGCCCGCGATATCCCCACGGCAATGAACCAAGCCGCGACGACCCTGCTGCAGTCACGACTGCTGCACGCAACGTCGATCGCAGTGGTCTATCGCGGCGAGGAGTTCATCCTGCATCGGGGTGAGCTGGAGACCGGCAAGTCCAATCCGCCCGATGATTCGACCCTCTATGAGATAGGGTCGGTCAGCAAGACCTTCGTCGGCCTGCTGTTGGCAAATGCCGTCGTCGAAGGCAAGGCGACCCTCGACGACCCGATACAAAAGTATCTGCCGTCCGCCTATCCGAACCTTCAGTCAGACGGCGGACCGATCCGTCTGCGCCATCTGGTCACACACACCAGCGGCATGCCGGGGATGCTGCCACAGCAAGTGAATGAGGTGTTGAGGGACTTCACTTCGCATGCCACCCCGGCCAAGCTCAATGCCGCCTATGCGGACTACGGGCAGCCGCAGTTCTGGCAGGACCTGCACACCGTCAGCATCAAGGGCCCGCTCGGCAAGGACTATGCTTACTCGAGCGCCGGCACCGAATTGGTCGCGCATACCCTCGAGAAGATCCACGGGGCTCCCTACGAGTCGTTGCTCGCGGAGTTCCTGGCGCGGGAAGCCGGTATGCACGACACGTGGCTGCGCCTGCGTGCCCAGGACGCCAACCGCTTGGCTCCGGGTTACCACAGCGACAACCCGGTCGGCACCACGCCGATGCCACTCCTGCCCTGGGGCGCGGCGGGAGCCTTGAAGGCGACGATGCCGGAGATGGTGAAGTACTTGCGCTTGCAGTTGAGCAACCATCCCGCGGTGACAGAGTCACACAAGCCGCTGGTGCGCTTCGCGGAGGACTTCAGCATTGGCTATTTCTGGAACATCGGCCAGAGCAGCCAGTTGGGCACCCACTACGTGCATCACGGCGGCGTGCCTCGCGCGCAATGCTATCTCTACCTCGTGCCGAAGTATCAGTTGGGGGTGTTCATCATCACCAACCAGAGCGGCGATGCGACCGCCAACGCCATGGAACGCGCGCTGGCGCCCCTCTTTGACAGGGTCGAATCCATGCAGGGTCGCTAGCACGGCGAACAACAGGGAGTGAGTACGCGTCGAGCCCCGCAGACTTCTCTCAGCTCGACAAGTCGTCGGAGAGCATGTGGAGCAGGGAGGCCGCGCGGTCGAAGGCAGAGTGCAGCCGGTTGGTCCATCCCCCCAGGGGTGGGTTCCTGGCGGCCGGTAGCTCCTCGACGCCCCATGGAGGGATCGCTACTGTCCCCACGGTGAGCGGCAGCTCCTGCAGGCCGCCTGGGGAAGGCCCATGTCCGTAGCCGACCGACGGCCGGCGTCCTGAGCTGGGGTGGATTCGTCGGTTCACTCCAGCATACGACGACGCAATCCGAGGGTGAAGTCTCCGAGCCCTCCGTCGAGACCCTTCGGCAAGGACTGACGCCTTGCATGTCGACCTGTCATGCCGCATGTGGCGTTGGCAAGTTCCCCTGCCGCAATGCCTGCCGCGACAACTGCGGCTATTGCGAATATGACGTATGCCAGAGCGCCTGCGTCTCGGACTCCCTGCAATGCACCCATCGCGTGAATTCGTGCATGGGGTGGTGACGCGGGGCCCGCGGAGGCAGGGCGGCCAGGAGGAGCCCGCCCCTGCCTCCACCACAGCACGGAAAGCGAGACACTCCCGCGTCACCGCTCGAATCACATCAACGGCGATAGCGCGGCGACCGGGGAGACGACCCGTCGCGTGTACTCCGTCGGCGTGAGCACCTTCACCGTCCCGGAGTACGTGTACAACCGGCCCCGGAAGTCCAGATACGACAGCTGGAGCGGATAGGCCCCCGCCAGCAGGGACATCGACAGGGTGCTCGTGGTGCTGACGTTGACGCTCGACAGCGTCCAGAGGAAGAAGGGCGCGGAGAAGCTGACGTCCGCGCCGCGCGCACCCCACCCCGACGTGAGGAACAGCGGCTCCGTGGTCCGGATGACCGTCCGTCCCCATAGCTCCGCGACGGGCGTCGGCTCCGGGTAGAGGATGTGCAGCCCCAGCCGGTCCAGCTCGGACAGCCCCGAGTGGCCATAGTTGCCGTCGATGCCGCACGTGGGGAACTGGTAGTTCATCACCGAGTAGCGGTCATACACCGTCAGGTGCCCGCTGCCGTTGCCGCCGCCGAAGTCCGGGTCGCTGCACGCCACCGCGGCGTCCGCGTCGTCGCGCCGGTGCTCGTGGGTCAGGCCCATCGCATGGCCGAACTCGTGGAGGGTGTGGTTCTTCCAGGGGACTCCCTGGGCGTCGGCGTCATCCCCCAGCTTCATGTTGTAGCGGCAGCCCCGATTCTCCTCGAGCGAGTTCGGGCCGTTCGACCAGCTCGTCCCGGAGTTGTTCTCCCCCGTGTACTGCCCGTTTTCGTCGAGGAACATCGGGCACCCCACCCCGGGCACCCTGCCGAGGAAGGGCACGCCGGTGCCCCTCAGGAGCACCCGGATGTCGCCGTCGTGCCACTCCGTCCCGTTGGGGAGGACGATGGGCGCGGGGCACGTCCCCAGGTACGTGAAGCGGATGTTGGCCGCGCGCTCGTAGTCCTGGATGTAGCCGAGCACCTGCTGCACGCGGTCGGGACGCGAGGTGAGCGCGTCCCCCACGAAGCAGACGGTGGGTGTGCCATCGCGGATGCCCTCGTTCCAGGTGGCCGCCCGAGCGGAGAGCGCCGCCAGCGCGGAGGCCAGCAGCACCAGCCCTTGTCGTGTCTTCATGTGTGACCTCCGACCCGACGCTGTCAGAACAGCATCGTGTAGTTGATGAGCCGGCAGTCGCTCGACAGGCAGCCGATGGCCGTCCCCGCCGTGGAGGACGGATTGTAGTCGATGGTCATCGAGCGCCCACCCACCAGCGCCGAGGTGAGCAGCGACAGCATCCGGTTGGCGTGCGCCGCGTCGGCCGTGGACAGCGCGAAGTACCAGATGCCTCCGGCCACCGAGGCCGTGCACCGGACATGGATGCGGTTGGACAGCACCGCCACGTGCGACGGCGTACACGTCGCGGTGTCCGCGAGCGCGCTTCCGCTGGAGAGGCACAGCGCCAGGGCAAGGGAGGGCAACAGGCGGGAGAGCTTCATCGAGGGCTCCTGGAGAAAGACGCGGCATGCGTCGACGCACGGGCCAGCACGGCCCATGCCAGTCCCCTGTCCCGCGGAGGCCCGTGTCACATGGGAGGGAGCGCCGGGCCCGACAGCAACGCTTGCATTCCCTCCGTGCAAGCATTGCCGTCCCTCTTTGCAAAGATTGCCCTCGCGGCGAGGCCCTGCACCTTCGCGAGGCCCGTCCAGCGACCATGCCCCTGCGTCAGGGTGCGCCGCGCCCCATCGCCGCTCACTTCCGCGGCCGCTCAGTACGGACGAGAAGCCCTCCTTGCCCAGCAGTGAGAGCTGGGAAACGCGGCATGAAGCCGAGAGGTGGGCAGGCCAGCCTGGCGCGGCCGGCCCTAAACCGACCGAGGCCACCTGCCCGCGGAAGCCGCGGAGGCTGGCCGGACCAGCCGCGATGGGCCACGGGGGCCACCTGGACAGGGCCTCGCACATCGTCGAGCAGCAACGCTTCCGTCAGTCCCGCGCCGCCAGCACCCGGCCCTGCAGTCAGCGCCGCAGCACCACCAGGTCCATCGCGTAGGCGCGCACGGAGCCCGGAGGCAGCCCGCGCAGAGCCAGCGGCGCAGGAAGGCGTTGGCCTCGGCCACGTCAGTGCCGTCCCCTACCAGCCGGAAGCCGCGCTCCTCGCCCATGGGGCGCGCTCAAACGTCTGCGCTCACGCCCGGGCTCGCCGAAGCCCCGCCGCCGGCGCTCCGCGTCCCGGTGATCCGCTCGCCCCTCCTCGGAACGCCACAGTCGCCTGCGCGCGCGGCGCATCGCTCGGACGCGCCCTCATGGCGGCACTGAGACTGGCAGTATCCCTGCCGGGGGAAGCAGCGCCGGTGGACGTCGAAGGGCGGCCCGCACTCCCGCCATTCGAGGGCGAGGACTGCTTCAGCTGCGGCAGAGGAGTGGGTCGAGGGAATGGCGATATGCGCGCATGGCCTCATGTCCGCATGCCGGCCAGAATCCCCGCTGGATGTCCGCCTCTTGAGCCGGGCCCTCAAGGCCGCCGGCATCGCCGAGGCGCGCCGCGACAGCAGATGGGTCTATTAATGGAAGCGTGACCCGGGACTTCAGCTCAAGGGGTCAGCGCGAAGTGGATGCTGGTCAGACCCTGGTTGATCTCGGCGCACAGGGGCCGGCCCGCCTCGACCCGAAGTGGCATCTCGAACCCCTGGACCGCCTGCATCCAATGACTTGAGAGGTTTTCGGGTGCGTTGGAGAGGAGGATGCCCCCACCGAGATCCAGCTCGAACCAGAAGAGCACGCCGTGGACGACGCCACTGCGCGAGGGCGTGACGGAGACGCGCACCGTCTGGGGCTCCAGCGCATCGTGCCGGAAGTCGAACGAAAGGGCCTCGACCGGTGGGCTCAGCAGGGCATGGTCCCAGGTCGAGATGCGGACCGGGAAGTATTCCTGGGTAGAGAAGCGGTTGAACAGGCTGACGTCGAACCCGGCGGCCTCCTTCGCGAAGTTGATGCGGTGGATGACGCTGCTCTCCAGTAAGGAGAAGAAGACCTTGGCCCTGGCGGGGATGATCCGCGCGTCCTCCTTGAGGAGCTCCGCCCGCGCGTGGCGGATGATGGGCAGGAGGCCTTCGCCCACCAGGCCGCAGTCGACCGTCTCCGTGACGAGCAGGTCAGCCCGGGCCGGCAGGTCCTGACCGAGCGTGAGCAGGGACGACCGCTTCGGCACGATGGAGATTCGGTCGGCGAGGCCATTGGCCTCGATGATCCGCCGGGCGATATGGGTCACGGGCTCGACCACCTCGCAGGAGACCACGGCGCGGGCGCCTGCCCTCACGGCCATCATCGCCAACAACCCCGAGCCCGCCCCCACGTCCAGGACGAGATCGCCGGATCGCGTCAATGCCTGCAACGCCGAGGAGAACGCCTGGTTGCGCGCCACGTCGTTGAGCATGGCGAAGTGCCAGCGGGGAATCATCTTCCGGTAGATGCGATTGAGCGAATTGCCAGAGAGCCCCTCTGGGACGTGGCGCGCCAGGTTCGCCTCGAACGATTCAATGGACTCATGAAGCGGCCAGGCGTTCGCGAGGCGAACAGCATCATCAAGAATGTCGGTCATCGTGACTGGCTCCATCCGTGGACTGGGAGTGAGTTGGGGAACCGCGGGTCGGCATGGGGACGCGGAGGGAGGGGCTCCGCCCGCTGCCCTCGCGCGGAGGCCAGCTGTCCTGGAGGATCTTGCGAACCTTGCGCTGAATGGCCGTCCGTTGAAGCGAGTCCAGGAGCTGGAGGTCCGACCGTGGACCTTCGATCAGCTCGATGATCCGGGGAAGGACCGCGGTGAGCCTTGGATGCGGACCGGCGAACTTCGCGCCCGGGAAGCGCGCCATCAGCCTCTCTATCAGCTCCGACGGCGTGTCCCCGAACTCGATCATGCACGTCCCCCGCTCCGTCAACGCGACGAGGAGATGACTGTCCGGAGACTCGACGGTCGCGTGATAGATGTGCAGGCCGCTCCCACCGGACTTGAACTTGGCCGGGGTCATTCCCAGCTCCTTGTCTGTCTTCTCATAGATGCGACTCGTGGAGCTGAAGCCCGAATCGTAGATGGCATCGATGATGGACGTGCCGCGCTCAAGCAGCGCCTCCAACCGCTTGAACTGGCACGACGCCGAATACTCCTTGGGCGTAACCCCCACGTATCGCTTGAACAGTCGATGGAAATAGAAGCGGCTGAGCCCCACCCTGCGGGCGATGAACTCGAGCGACACAGGCCCCTCCGTCTGCTCCAGGAGCTGGCAGGCCTGCTGGATCAGCAACTGATGCTGTCGCAGGAGCGACTCCGCGTCTGGCTTGCACCGGCGGCAGGCGCGGTAGCCCGCCGCCACCGCCTCCTCGCGCGTCGAGAAGAACCGGATCTGCCTCCGGACCGGACGACGGGCCGTGCAGGTCGGACGGCAGAAGATGCGGCTCGAAGACATGACATAGACAAACGCGTCCTCCGCACGAACATCCCGCGCAACCACTGCTATCCAACGCTCATTTTCCGTGGAGAATGGAAGAGGGACGGGAGAAGACACGAACGGCTCCAGGGAGCGAATCGTTCACAAGCCTCGTTCAACGGCTCGCGGACGCTCTATCCGGTTATTGCCGTCATCCCCTGATTCGCCCCGATCGGATCAACGCTGAACGGTCGCCCCCCGGGCACGCAGCTCAGCGCAAGAACCGGATAGAGCGTGCACGGACGGCCTGGATACAAGCGGGTTCATGGGGAACCCCGAATGAGACACACGCCCAGCAAGACGACGCCCGCAGCCGTTGATCTCGGAGACTACTCCCACTTCAAGAATTGCCTCATCCAGTATGGAGAGAGCGAATTGTTCGTGGATACGGAGGAGTGGCGGGTCCATGGAAACCCCTACCGACGAACCCTCCGCCCTCATGTCTTCAAACACCTGGACTTCGCCAAGCCCCTCAGCCAGGACGAAATCCTCACCTACAGCAGCCTGGCCGCGCAGCGGACGCTCTTGACGCTCTATGAGCAGGACTTCGTCCTGCTCCCCGAGCGTGACTTCGAGGCGAAGCGAGCGGACTTCGAGGAGTTCTATTCGCCTCGCTCGCTGGCGCTGGGTGCGGTGGTGCGCCCCTGGCTCGAGCGTTACTCGTTCGACTTCCTCCAGAAGGAGGTTTCGATCAGCGGTCGCTGGACGGCCGCGACACTGGAGTCGTACTTCCAGGACTACGCCAAATCACTCCATCGCTCCGACGAAAACAAGGCGATGTCGGCCATCCTGGGCTCATCGAACCGGGAGCATGCGGCGCGCACGTTCCTGACCCAGCTCGCCGGAGACTTCCTGCTGGAGGCCTCCGCCATGGGCCGGAACGTCCTGGGCCACTTCGGCCGGCTCCAGTCCGCGCTCTTCAAGATCGTCATCGATGAGTACGGGTACGGGGTCCATGAGACGAAGCACAGCACGCTCTTCGAGAAGATGATGAGCGCTCACGGCCTGGATCCGCGGCCGCATGCCTACTGGCAGTTCTATCTGACCTCGTCGTTGCTGCTGAACAACTACTACAACTGGATCTCCCGGGATCACACCAAGGTCTTCCGCTATCTCGGGGCCATCTACCAGGCAGAGACGGCCTTCATCTCCTCCTGCGCGCAGATGGCGGACATGCTCCGCGCCGTCTTCGGACCGGACGCGGAGGCCCAGTACTTCCTGGAGCACGTCCACATCGACAACCATCACAGTCAGATGGTGCTGGATGAGTTGGTGAAGCCCGCGGTCGCGGCCTACGGCGAGGGCATCATCCCCGAGATCGTCCGAGGCTTCGAGGAGGCCCGGCTGCTGGGGCGGATCGGCGAGCAGGACTTCTGCGACCAGGTGGCCTGGGCGGACGACGGCCCGAAGTACAAGGCGTTGCACCCGGCCGTCTACGCGAAGATCCAGAGCGGTGAGCTCAAGCCCAAGCGGCAGCAGTTCATCGAGCCCCGTGGCGAGCTCTCCGTGACCCACGTCCACGACGGGGATGAGCTTTGTCACATCGACTCGGGGGTGATGCACTTCGTCACCGGTGATGAGCGTCACACGGTGTTGAACGCGGGCGAGGGCACGGTCATCCAACACAATCGCTTGCATGGCGCGATCATCGATTCGGAGCGATGCGTCTACACCATCTACTCCATCGAGGACTACCGCAAGTGCCTGTCCTAAGGTTCGACCCCCGGCGGGTGAATCTCCTGGAAGTGGGCGGGCGGCGCTTCTTCCTCTTGCGCTCCTCCGATGAGCTTCTCCTCGTCGCGTCCGCCTGCCCGCACCGTGGAGGTCCGTTGCATCTGGGGACCTGGGACTCCCAGGCCGGGGCCATCCAATGTCCCTGGCACTCACGACGCATCACGCTCAAGCACCTGCGCAAAGGAGCCATTCCGCTGGTCTCCCTGAGAGATGAAGTCGTGGCCGTATTCCCAGACGAGCCGGGTGCGCTCGTGCGCTTGCGGTGGCGGGGCATCCTCGCCAATGAACCCGCTCCAACCGGGGCCTGTCCGTCCCCATGCGATCCCCACAGGAAGCCGAGCCATGCCCCAACCGTTCAAGGTTGACACGACATCTCCCCGCACCGTCCTGCTCGTCTCCAGCGGATACCACCTGTACCGTGAGTACCTGCTCCGCATGATTTCAAACCATGCGAGGGTCTGGCTGTTCATCGACCGGGAGTCGCAATGGGAGCGGCCCTATGTCACTGGCAGCACGAAGGTCGACACCCTGGACGTCGATGCCATGCTCACGGCGGCGCGTGACCTGCGCGCCGAGGTCGCGTTCGACGGCGTCATCTGCTGGGATGAAATCCGCATCGTCCATGCCGCCCGGCTGGCGGAGACCCTGGGACTTCCCTCGGGGCCCTCCCAGGCCATCTCGAACTGCCGGGACAAGCACCGCACCCGCGGCGCCCTCGCCGCCGCCGGAGTACCCCAGGCCCGCTCCATCGCCGTGTCGACGGCCGCCGAGGCCGACGCCGCCGCCCAGGCCATCGGATACCCGGTCATCGTCAAGCCACGCGCCCTGGGCGCGAGCTTCGGTGTGAGCCTCGTGGACGGCCCGCGTGAGCTGGCGACCGCCTACGCCCATGCCCGCGATGCGCGAGAAGACGGGGTCCCCTCCTTCGACGCCGGGGTGCTCATCGAGGAGTACATGGACGGCCCGGAGATCAGCGTCGATGCCGCCTTCGCCGACGGCGAAATGCAGCCCCTGTATCTGGCACGCAAGGTGACGGGCTTCTACCCCCACTTCGAGGAGACGGGCCACGTCGTCGACGCGGCGGACCCCCTCCTCGAGGACCCCGCGCTGCGCCAGGTGCTCGCCGGGGCGCACCAGGCCGTCGGGCTCCAGACGGGCATCACCCACACCGAGCTGCGCCTCACCCGCTCCGGGCCGAAGATCGTGGAGATCAACGCGCGCCTGGGCGGCGACATGATTCCGTACGTCGGCTGGCTCGCGTCGGGAATTGATCCGGGCCGGGTCGCGGTCGAGGTCGCGTGCGGCCAGCTCCCCGTGGTCGAGCACGCACGGCGAGACGTCGCGGCGATCCGGTTCCTCTACCCGGAGCGCGATGTGGTCGTCGCGGACGTGCGCGTCGACGAGACACGGCTTCCGCCGGCGGTCGACCTGGCGCGCGTCCTCGCGTCTCCCGGCCAGCGGCTGGTCCTGCCTCCGAACGATCACGTGTCATGCCGCTATGGCTACGTGGTCGTGCGGGGTGAGAGCGCCGAGGCGTGCAACGCGGCGGCGAAGGAAGCGGAGCGAGCCTTCACGCTCTCGGGCTCCGCCGACGAGGCCAGGAGCCTGGGCGTGAGCTGACACCCGGAGCCTCGACGCAGTCCGTTTCCCCGCCCCGAGACCTGCACCGCGCGGCAGCGGCCCTTCCCCTGTCGCACTCCTGAGCCCTCGTCATGACCTCCCCTCCCCCTTCAGCCGACCTGCCCTCTCGCCGAGGTGACTTCCGCCTGCTGTGGGCGGGGCAATCCCTGAGCCTCATGGGAGACCAGTTCGCGGTCGTCGCCCTGCCGCTCGTGGCGCTTGAGATGGTGGGCACCCCGGCGGCGCAGGCGGCGCTCCTGCCCTTCGCCCTGTCCGCTCCGTTCCTCGTGCTCGGCCTTCCCGCCGGCGCCATCGTGGACCGCCTGCCGCGGCGCTTGACGATGCTGGTGTGTGACGCGGTGCAGGCGGTGGCCTTCGCCATCATCGCGGCACTCGCCCTGTTGCATGCGTTGTCGTTCCCCGTGCTCATGGCGCTGGTCGCCATCAGTGGCTGCGCCGTGGTGTTCTTCCAGGTCGCCTACACCTCGTATCTGCCGGAGCTCCTGACGCGGAAGGAGGAGCTCCACGTCGGCAACTCGAGGCTGTTCTTCTCCGAGTCGATTTCACGGACCATCGGCCCGATGGCCGCCGGGCCGGTGATCGCCGCGTTCGGCGCGTTCGTGGCCCTCTGGGCGAACGCCCTCACTTTCATGGCCTCGCTGGTGACGTTGCTGGCCATCCGCCCGACCACCGTCCGCTCCGTCCCCAAGCCGCGCGAGCGGGGCTGGCTGGTCCGCGACATCCGCGAGGGGACGACCTTCGTCTTCCTCCACAGCCGCGTGGAGCCGGTCATCTCGTGCGGCGTGGTCTACGTGTTGTTCCTGGGCATGATCGAAGCCAGCCTGATTCTCTACTGCAAGAGCGTGCTGGGATTGAGCGCGACCGGCATCGGCCTCGTCGTGGGCGCGGTCGGTATCGGATTCCCTCTCGGGAATCTCCTGTCGGCCCGGCTCACCGCGCGCTTCGGCGTGGCACGCAGCCTGGTGGTGAGCGCGTCGGTGGCGGTGCTCGGCCTCGTGCTGACCGCCGCCGCCTGCTCCCTCGGGTCGCTCGTGGGCCTGGTCGCCAGTGGGGTGATTCATGGCGTGGGCGAAGGGGTGTTCGGTCCCACCTCCCTGACCCTGCGGCAGCTCGAGACCCCCGACGTGATGCTCAGCCGGGTCAACTCGGTCCAGCGCTTCTTCCTCTGGGGTGCCGGGTCGATTGGCAGCCTCCTGGCGGCCGGGTGCATTCATCTGTGGGGGCTGCCCGTCGCGCTGTGGGCGGGAGGGCTCGGCACCGTCTTGTGTCTGCCCATGTTGCTGCGCCGAGGCATCCTGCAAGCCATCCGGCAACCGCACGTGGCGAGCCTCCCCGTGGCGCAGGTCGAGTCCCCCCAACCTGATACCGGAGCATGACATGGCAGACTACGCACCTGGCATCCAGGAGTTCATCGACCGCTGCAACGCGGCCATGCCTCCCGACTTCTACAAGCTCCCGAACGAGCAGCAGCGTGCCCTCTACCAGGGGCTGACCATTGAGTTCCCCTACGACGTGCCTCCTGGCGTGACCACGCAGGACGTGCGCATCCCGCACGGCGGGCGCCACGTGTCGGCGCGCGTCTACCGGCCCGAGAGACAGGTCGATGATGGGCTGCTCATCTACATCCGCGGTGGCGGGTTCGTGGTCGGCTCCCTCGAGACCCACCACACGGTCCTCGCCGAGCTCTGTATGCAGACGGGCCTCGTCACGGTCGCCCCTGATTTCAGCCTGGCGCCCGAGCACCCGTTCCCCGCGGCGCTCGAGGACTGCCACGACGTCGTGTGCGGTCTCATCAGTGCGCCTGGCCTGCTCGGGATCGACCCCGCGAAGGTCGTCATCTGCGGAGACAGCTCGGGGGGGAACATGGCGGTCGTGGTCGCGATGATGGCTCGCGACCGGGGCGGTCCGTCGCTGCGCGGACAGGCGTTGATCAGCCCGGTGCTCGACTTCACCCGCTGGCGCTCCGGAGGAGCGGACGCGCCACTCCTGACGAGCGGAGAGATGGAGTACTACACCGCCTGCTACGCGCCGCTCCCCGGACAGGTCGCCCATCCATACGTGTCACCGCTGGTGAGCGGGCGCTTCGATCGCCTGCCTCCGGCCTACATCATGGGCGCGGAGATGGACTCGCTGCTCGTGGACTCGCAGGCCTACGCGCAGCGCCTGAGGGAGAACGGCACCCAGGTCGAGCTCGTCGTCGAGCCGGGCCTCGTCCACTCCGCGGTGCGCGCGCGCGGCTTGAGCCCCCAGGTGGCGGACGCGTGGCGGCGGTACTGCGCCGCCGCGGCCCGGCTCGCTCGCACGGGGAAGGTCTGAACCATGAGTGCGTATGCCCCGGCGGGTCCCGCGGTGATCGTAGACCCGTACTCGTCAGGCGCGCTCTACGCGCCTGCGTTCCGCGAGGCTGGGGTGCCCTCGGTCGCCCTGGTGACCGCGCCCACCCCGCCCGACGTCTATGCGGCGTCCTACCGCCCGGAGGACTTCAGCGAGGTCATCGTCGCGTCCGACGGACTGAGCACGGCCATCGCGCGCCTGCGCGCCCTGCGTCCCCGCTGCGTGTTGGCCGGGTGCGAGTCGGGAGTCGAGCTCGCGGACCTGGTCGCGCCCCAGGTGGTTCCCGAAGTCGCCAACGCGCCCGAGACCGCCAGCGCGCGCCGACACAAGGGCGACATGGCCCGGGCCGTGGCGCAAGCGGGGCTTCCCATCATCGAGCAGATCTGCACCGACGACCCCGACGAGGTCGAGGCGTGGATTGAACGCTCCGGCCTGCGGGGCCGGGACCTGGTCATCAAGCCCCCCAAGAGCGCCAGCACCGACGGGGTGACCCGCGTCGCCCGGGGCGAAGGCTGGCACGACGTCTTCACGTCGATGCTGGGCCAGCGAAATCGCCTCGGGTTGCTCAACGACCGCCTCGTCGTCCAGGAGTACTGCGAGGGCACCGAGTACGTGGTCGACACGGCCAGCCACGCGGGCGTCCATTCGGTGAGCGACATCTGCCGCTACCACAAGGTCGACAACGGCGGTCACATGGCCGTCTACGAGTCCATGTCGTGGATGTCGCCGCTGTTCCCGGCCTACGCGGACCTGGTGGGTTACGCGTTCGGAGTGCTCGACGCGGTGGGCATGCGCTTCGGCGCGGCCCACATCGAGCTCATGCTCACCCAGCGGGGCCCCCGGCTCATCGAGATTGGCGCCCGTCCCCATGGCGGGGGACACCCCCACTTCTGTCGGGTCGCGACGGGGGAGAGCCAGCTCGACCGCGTGGTGCGCCGATTCGTGAGTGACGAGCCGATGCCCGCCAGCTACCAGCTGCGCCGGCACGTGCGCGTGCTGTTCCTGATGGCCCGCCGCGCGGGACGGGTACGGAACGCCTCGGTCCTCGATGAGGTGAAGAACCTCCCGAGCCATCACTTCTCCCGGATCGCCATCCGCGACGGCGATCGGCTGGCTATCACCAAGGACCTGTTCGGCAGCCTCGATCTCGGGTTCGTCGTGCTGGCCCACCCGGAGCTGGCCCGCGTCGATGCGGACGCGCAACGGATGCGTGAGCTGGAGCAGCAGGTCGTGCTGGTCCCCGAAGCATCACCCCGGCGGAGCTGAACGACGATGCGCGCACGCAGCCGCGTCAGGCGCGCCGCGCGCGGGGCGGCGCTGCTCGCCATCGCCTCCGCCCTGCTCGTCCCCCATCTGGCGATGGCCGACACGGTCTCCACCTCCCAACCGCCAGCGCGGCCGAGTCTCCAGGCCATCCGCACCCACGACAGCCCCCGACTGGATGGCGTGCTCGACGACCCGGTGTGGAGCGTGGCCGCCGCGACCGATGCCTTCACCCAGAAGTTCCCCAACGAAGGGCAGAGCCCCAGCGAGCACACCCTCCTGCGGCTCGTCTACGACGATGACGCGCTCTACGTTGCATTCGAATGCGAGCAGCTCAAGACGCCGCGAATCTCGCGGCTGGTGCGAAGAGACCGCAAGATCGGTGATGATCGCGTCGAAGTCACCATCAGCGACGGCACCCGCACCTTCGAGTTCTGGGTGAGCGCGGCCGGAGTGATGGGAGACGGCATCCGCTTCAACGACACCGACTACTCGGCCGACTGGGACGGCGTCTGGGACGCGCGGGTCCATCAGCACGCGACGGGCTGGTCGGCCGAGCTGCGAATCCCCCTGCTCATCTTCCAGCTGGACCCGGAGAAGGCCGGGGACTGGGGACTGCAGGCGCGCCGCTACCTGTCCTCGGTCCAGGAGACCCAGGAATGGGCCTACATCCCACGCACCGTGGCCGGTGAGACGTCGCGGTACGGCCGGCTCAGCAGGCTGGAGGGGCTGCATCGCGGCAATCCGTTCGAGCTGCGTCCCTTCGCCCTGCTCCGCGCGGCACGGGGCGTGGACGGGAGGGCCGGCTACGGCGCCACCGGCGGGCTCGACGCCCGCGTGCACCTGACCCCGAATGTCGGGCTCGACCTCACGGTGAACCCCGACTTCGCCCAGGTCGAGGCGGATGAGCAGGTCCTGAACCTCACCACCATCGAGACGTTCTTCCCGGAGAAGCGGCCCTTCTTCCTGGACGGCATGGACATGTTCCAGATGCCGCGGATGACCTACTTCCCGACGTCCCGGCGGACCTTCTACACGCGCCGCATCGGCGCCGTGCCGACGAAGCCAGGCGTCCTCACCCAGGCCCCCGAGTCCGAACGCGTCACGTCGATTCCAGTGCCCACCACCATCTACGGAGCGGCGAAGCTGCGCGGGACGCTCGGCACGCATCTGAACTGGGGCCTGCTTTCGGCGCTCACGGGACAGAACGATGTCCAGGTCGAGCGAGCGGACCTCTCCCTGCGCGACGCGCTGGCCGCGCCTCGCAGCGCGTTCACGGTGGGCCGGATGCGCGCGGTCCTGAGCGAGCGGGCCCAGCTGGGCCTGCTGGCCACCGCGACCCAGCGGCTCGAGCCGACCGGGGAATATCCACTGCTGGCGTCCGCGGACAGCACAACGTCACGGCAGCTGTGCCCCGGGGGTGAGCGGGTCGCCGCGAGCGCGCGCTGCTTCCACGACAGCTACGTGATGTCGGCGGATGGCTCCTGGCGCTCTCTCTCGGGGGACTACGTGGTGAGCGGGCAGGCCCTGATGAGCGCCATCCAGAACGGCCCACCGCGCACCCTGCCGGACGGCACGGTCATCGCGTCGGGAGATGTCGACGCGGGAGCCTTGATGTTCGCGGCCAAGGAGGGTGGCAACTGGCTGGGCTCCGTCGAGGCGGAGGCGTCAGGGCGACGGCTCGACTTCAACGACCTGGGCTTCATGGTGCGGCAGAACCACCTGCGCCTGCTGCCCACCGTCGAGTACCGGGCGGTCGATCCGTTCGCCGCGGTCGCCGAGGTGAGGGTGCGACTCTCGACCTCCTTCCGGAACACCGTCGACGGCTTGAATGTCTTTCGCGGCTACTACGCCTTCACCGAATGGCAATTCAAGAACGCGTGGAAGGCCAACACCATGGTGTATTACTTCGGCAACCGCTACGAGGACCGCGAGGTCGGGGATGGCACCGCCATCGAGCGCACGGGCAGCGTCGGTTGGGACCTGACCCTCACGAGCGCTCCGGGGCGGCGGCTGTCGGGCTCCCTCACGAGCGTGAGCATGTTCCGGGATGACGGCTACAGCCTCACCTACAGCGCGCAGCTGGGCTTCCATCTGCTGCCGCAACTCGAGCTGCAGGTGTTGCCCCAGGTCACCCTCGCGGCCGGCGAGGCGCGCTACCTGGGGGCCACGCCTCGACCGGGCGAGTACCTGTTCGGCCGACTCGACGCGCGCAGCATCGGCGCCACGCTGCGCGCCAACTACACCCTGACGACCCGGCTCACGCTCCAGCTCTATGCGCAGACACTGCTGGTCGCCAGGCACTATCGCGACTTCGGTTCATTCACGCCAGACCATGCGCGGGCGAACATCCGGCTGGACGACCTGACAGCGGCGGAGGCCCCCACGAAGAACCCCGACAGCCAGCTCGCGACCCTGGATGTCAATGCCGTCCTCCGCTGGGAGTTCCGGCCCGGCTCCACGATGTTCCTTGTCTATACACGCTCGCAGGCACCCGCGCGCGTGCTCGCGTCCGGCGAACGGGCCGAGCTCGACCTCGGCGCGCTTCGCGACATCCGGGCCGCGGATGCACTATGGATGAAGGCTTCCTACTGGTGGAACTGACCGGGCGAAGCCCCTGACTCGAGGAGAGGCAATCCATGGCGACGACAACGACAAACCCTGGCATCACCTTCACCCATCCCCCGGGCGACTACGTCACGGTCCGCGGCAAGCGTTTGTGGGTCGAGCGACACGGCAGCGGTACACCCGTGGTCATGCTGGCGGGCCTGGGGCCCGCCGGCTCGCACGTCATCTTCCACCCCCACTTCGACCCGCTCGCGGCCGACCACTGCGTCATCTACATCGACCTCTTCGGGCGAGGCCGGTCCGACGTCCCCAAGGACCTGCGCGACATCACCTTCGCGGAGGACGTCGCCGACGTCGCGGCCGTGCTGCAACAGCTCGACCTCGGCCCGGTGCACCTCTATGGATTCTCCTACGGGGGGCTGCTCTCCCAAGCGCTGGCGCTCGAACACACCGCGCGGGTCCGGAGCGTGGTGCTCGCCAACAGCCTGTTCAGCCCGGAGATGTGGCGCCTCAACCACATCAATCTCAACCGGGAGATCGCCAATCAGTGCCCGGAGGTCTGGGAGGAGATCCAGCGCCTGCACAAGGAAGGCGTGCGGTCGACCGACCCGCGGATGGCGTCGCTCTTCGCCAGCGCGGCGCGCCTGGTGCGGTTCTTCAATCCAGACAATGCCCCGCGGGTCGCGACCGAGCCGGGCGCCCGCAACGTCGCGCTCTACCCGGTGTTCTGCGGCGAGGACATCGACTTCGAAATCGGCGGACAGCTTCCAGCCATCCCCGACTTCAGGCGGCGCTTGAGCGAGCTCGCGGTGCCGCTGCTCGTGCTGGCGGGCCGCTTCGACCGGGCGCTGTATCCCGCGCTGCAGCGCGAGTCACTCGCCCATGCCAGGAGCGCCGAGCTCCATGTGCTGGAGCGCAGCGGCTCGTTCTCGCACGTCGAGGAGCCCGATGAGGTGCTCCGGCTCGTGCGCGCCTTCTGGGCCCGCATCACCTGAGCGTTCCAGTTCCTGTCTTTCAGTGGAGGAGTTGCGTACATGAATGAGGCATCGCAGGCGTCGGGTTCAGCCTCCCACGAGGCCCCCATCGCCCCGGTTGGCAGAACCGAACGGGTGGTCCTGGTGGATGCGCTGCGTGGCTTCGCGCTCTGCGGCGTCTTCATCTCCAACAGCTTCGCCTGGTTCAGCGGACGCAACTTCCTGCCCCGCGAGCAGGCGCGCGCCCTGGCGGCGCCTCCGCTCGAGGCCGCCACGCAGATGGCGTATGACTATCTGATCAGCCAGAAGTTCTTCACCCTCTTCGCCTTCCTCTTCGGGCTGGGCTTCTCCATCCAGTTGACGCGCGCCGAGGCCCGGGGCCAGCCCATCACCCCGCTCTACACGCGACGGCTGCTGGCGCTGCTGGCCATCGGCCTGGTCCACATCTTCGGTGTCTGGGTCGGCGACGCGCTGTCTGTCTATGCGACTGCGGGCTTCGCACTGCTGCTCTTCCGGCAGAGGTCGGACCGGACGGTGTTCACCTGGGCGCTGGTGCTGCTCGTGGTGGTGCCGATGGCGGTGGCCGCCCTGCGGCACTACATCCCCATCCTGATGGATGGCGCGGAGGCGGCGGCCGAGGCGGCGAAGGCCCAGGCGGCACAGACCGCGCAGCTGCGGGCCCGTTTCCTGGAGGGACTCTCCAGCAACTCCTTCTGGACCTCGCAGAAGGAGAATGCGCGCTTCTTCCTCCTGGCGATGCTTCCGCGGGTCAACCGCCTCTTGTGGATGGTGGAGAGCCTGGGCCGCTTCCTCCTGGGGCTCCTCGCGGGGCGGCACCTGCTGCTCCAGGATGTGGAGAAGAACCGCCCCTGGCATCGAAAGCTGCTCGGCTGGGGGCTGCTCCTCGGAGTGCTGGGCCACGGCGCGGAGCCCGCGTTGCAGGCGCTGAACACCGCCGGCCTCGTGGACGCCAGCCGGGGCCTCTGGACGGTCGTGATGCCGGCCGTCCAGGAGGTGGGCTACCTGGGACTGGCCGCGGTGTACGTGTCCGCCTTCGCCCTGCTCTTCGTGCGCGGCCGGGGACAGGGAGGGATGCAGTTCCTGGCCCCCGTGGGTCGCATGGCGCTCACCAACTACCTGATGCAGTCGGTGGTGAGCATCTGCTTCTACGACGGGTGGGGGCTGGGCCTCATTGGCAAACTGCCGCCGTCGCGCTGCGTGACGCTCACGCTGGCCGCCTTCGCGCTCCAGGTCCTCTTCAGCCACCTGTGGCTGGCGCGCTTCCGCTTCGGTCCCGCCGAGTGGCTGTGGCGCTCGCTCACCTACGGCCGCCTGCAACCCATGCGTCCGCCCCCCACGTCCGTCGTGGTGCCATCGGCGCCTTGAATCGTGCGCGACAGGCGCCAGGCCTCCGCTTGAAGGAGCCGCTCGACCCACGCCGTCTCGCGCAATCCAAGGCTGAGCACTCGTGATGAAGGGAGCGCCAGACCGGCCCTCCCGACCGCCAGCCCATCGAGGACAACCGCGTGCCCAGGTGACCAGCGCCGCGGTGCTCTCGGCCAGGGCTCACGGGAAGGCCCGGATACGAGAGTTCATTGCCTCCGACCCTGGGGGCTCGAGGTCCCGTCCGACCCATCGTCCCACGTAGCGCCCCACCTCGTCTCCTCCTGGAGGCGGGTGGGCGCCCTCCTCGAACCGAAGCGCATTTCCTGCCGCTCCTCCATGCAGCCCTGTTTTAAGATGCCCCCATTTCGAGGTGAGCTGAATAGAGACCATGGTCGAACAAACACCGGACCCGATGCTGCCACAGACCTTTGCAGTTGAAGCCAGGCATTTTCGTGCGTTGGCTCATCGACGGATCGTGCTCGCCTTGGTCTGCTTGCCGCTTCTTCTCGGGATCGGCGCCCTGACGGTGTCGATATCTCTGTCACTGGCGCTGCTCACCGTGACGAGCATGTTTTTCGCCTATGCATGCATCACCATTGTCACCCGGCAGCGGCGAGCGGCAATGGAAGCCTCCAAGCAAGACCTCGTCCTTGAAGGGGATCGCGTAACCTTTGCCTCCGAGGGGCCACGTCGCGTCCTCCGCGCCATCGACCGCCCTGGCTATCTTCGCCTCCTCAGCACCGAGAACCTCGTGGCTGCATTCTGGTTTGACGCACGGAGGGATCCGACCGCCTTCTTCGACGTTCCTCTTCCGAAATCGGAACGCGTCGTCCTGACCGAGGCATTGAAAGCCGCTGGCATTCCAATCCGACAGGAAGGCTCCATTGCACGGGTGCTGTCGCTGGCCGGAGTGTTGGCACTCAGTCTTGGCGCGCTCACAGTCGCGCGAGTCGCCTTCACATCAGCAGCCACAGTCCTCGCCGCCGCCCTGTCATTGGGAGGGCTCTTGGCTGCAACATTGGTGACCACGCTCATCGCGGCCATCTGGTGGGCCACGCGCGACACCTGACGACGTCACTTCGAAGCGCGGACCCAATGCGTGCGAAGTTCCTTCTCACCTCAGCGAAATGCGAATCACGATCGTCGGTCTAGCAGCCCGCCGGGAGCGTCGCGACCACGCGAGCCTCGCGGCGAACCAGCAACAAGACCAGGATGAGGCCCGCTCCAGCCATCGCCGCCCCGGCCAGGGCCACGGCTGGATAGCCGAGGTTGAGGCCGATGACCGCCCCACCGAGGGCCGCACCGAGGGCGTTGCCCAGGTTGAAGGCACCGATATTCATGGCCGAAGCCAGATTCGGCGCGTCGCTGGCGGCGGTCATCACCCGCATCTGTAGCGGCGGCACCAGGGCGAAGCTCGCCACGCCCCAGAGGAAAATCACCACGGCGGAGGGTGCCTGCCACGGCATGACCCCAGCGAATGCGACCAGCAGTGTGGCGAGGCCTGCCAGGGTGGCGATCAAGGTACGGTCCACCGACCTGTCGGCGAAGCGGCCCCCCAGCCAGTTGCCGAGCGTCAGCCCCAGTCCGTAGGTCACCAACATGGCGGTGACGAAGCCGGTCGAGGCCAACGTCTGCTCCTTCAGAATCGGAGCGATATAGGTGAAGACGGTGAACATGGCGCTCGAGCCGATCACGGTCAGGGCGAGGGCGGCCAGGACAGGGCCGCGCCCCAGCACCGCCAGTTCGGCCTTCATGGCGCCGCTGTCGACAGAGGGCTCGACCCGGCCGTGCGGCAGGGTCCAGCGAAGCGCGACCATCGCCAGGGCGCCCAGACCCGCGATGCCCCAGAAGGAGGCGCGCCAGCCCAGGCTCTCGCCCGCCCAGGAGGCCAGGGGAACGCCGGTGATGTTGGCGACAGTCAGGCCCATGAACATGGCCGCGACAGCGCCCGCCCGCCTGTTCGGCGCGACCACGCCGGCTGCGACGATGGCGCCCACGCCGAAGAAGGCGCCGTGGTTGAACGACGTCACCACCCGGGCCGCCATCAAGGTCCAGTAGTCCGGCGCGAGCGCCGACAGCAGATTGCCCAGGGTGAAAATACCCATCAGGCCAACCAGCAGGGTCCGGCGCGGCACGCGGCCGGTCATCAAGGTCATCACTGGCGCGCCGACCAGCACCCCAAAGGCGTAGGCGCTGACCAGCAGACCCGCCGCCGGGATGGAGACACCGAGGTCGCCGGCGATGACTGGCAGCATGCCCATCGGTGCGAACTCCGTTACGCCGATGCCGAAGGCGCCGACCGCCAGGGCGAGAAGTGGAGGGTTGGGCTTCATCAGCAGGAACCTTTCTCTGCCCCCGCAGCGACTGTTCGCGACGGGTGCGTTGTTCTGAGCGCGCAAAGATGGCTGGGCCGTTGCCGACGCGTTAGAGCCCTTCAAAGCCAAGGACTCTTGAGATGAACGCAAAGATGCAGCCAGGCGGCGCGGATCGGGCTCGTGAGATGGCCGTCTTCTCGGCCGTGGCGGCGACCGGCAGCTTCTCGGCGGCCGGGCGTGAACTGCACCTGAGCCCATCAGCCGTCAGCCGGACCATCGACCGCATCGAGGCGCGTCTGGGGGTACGACTGATGCTGCGCACGACCCGGGCCCTGAGCATGACGCCCGAGGGGCAAGCCTATCTAGGCGCGGCGCGACGCATCCTGACGGAGCTGGACGACGCGGAGCAGGCCATCGCGGACAGGGGCGCGCCGCGCGGGCGGTTGAGGGTGAGCGCCTCCCTCTCGCATGGGCGCCTGTGCGTGGTCCCGCTGCTGGGCGACTTCGCGGCGCGGTACCCGCACATCCTGGTGGACATCAACCTGACGGACAGGGTGGTCGACATCCCAGCGGGAGAGGCGGACGTCGGCATTCGCTTCGGCCCGCTTGCGGACAGCGGCTTGACCGCGCGCAAGCTCGGCGAAAATCGGCGCGTGATCGTGGCATCACCCGACTATCTGCTCCGGCGCGGGACACCGAGAGTCCCAGAGGACCTGCACCACCACAACTGCCTCAACTTCAATTTTCACCGGGCCGAAGCGGTCTGGCCCTTCGTGCGCGACGGACACGAATACAGTCTGTCCGTGAAGGGCTGCATCGAAGCCAATAACGGAGAGACGCTGGGCCAGTTGGCTGCGTCCGGAGTGGGGGTGACGCGGGTCGGCGCCTTCAGCGTCGCGGAGGAGCTCCGCACGAACCGCCTGGTTCCCCTGCTGGAGCACTACAACCCGGGCGACGTCGAGAACGTCCACGCCGTCTTTGTCGGCGGCGCCAACTTGCCTGCGCGGGTCCGGGTGTTCGTCGACTATCTGGCCGTCGCCTTGCGGTGACGCGAATGCGGCGCAGGATGATGCAGGCCCAGCACCGTGCAAGCCCCCCCGCTCGCGTCCAGGCCACCGAAGTGACGGGGCGGTGCAACGACGCATGCAGCCTCCTCGTCCTGCTCGATGCGAGTCAGCGGGGTTGTCTCGGTGGAAGTGGTGCTGGAGGAGCGCAAGTCCGTCGTGGAGGTCGCGCGAGACATGGACCTCACCGAGATGGCCTTCCGCAGGGGGCAGGCCAAGACCGACAAGGGCATTCGCCAAGCCATGAGCAGGACGGCGAGGGCGTCCGGGCAGCGCTGGGCTCTGACGACGATGTCCGCGAAGCAGCTGCCGCAGGCCTTGACTTTAAATCTACATAGGTAGATTTATGGAGCCATGTCACGAACCCGCGCATTGTCGAATCACGCCCGCTCCGTTCTTGCCGCTCTGCTCAAGGCCGGCGCGGGCTGGTCGCACGGGTATGAGCTGTGTCGTCTTGCAGAGGTGAAGTCGGGCACGCTCTATCCGCTGCTGATCCGCCTCGAAGCCCAGGGTTATCTCGAAGCTGAGTGGCAACAGCCGGCGGAGGGCGGGCGGCCACCAAGGCACGCCTATCGCCTGACCAAGGCCGGAGTCCAGCTCGCGCACGCCAATCCGCCGGACGGCAAGGTGGCGGCTCGCCCCGGCCTTCGCGAGGCAACGACATGAGCGTCCGGGTCCAACGACGCGTGGCGAACCTGCTGTGCCGCGCACTGGAGTCCATCCTGCCACCGCGGCTGCGCGACTGGGGGCTGGCCATCCGCTATGAGATCGCGGAAATCCCGGAGGACACCAAGGCCCTGTTGTTCGCGCTTGAGAGCGTCTGCGGACTGGCACCACGTGCCATCGGCGTCCTCCTGCTGCAGCCCTTCATCTCGCTGTTTGGAGCCGCGGTCCACGCGTCGCGAGCAGGAGCGAACAGTGGCTTCGGCGCGTTGCACAGCCCGCGTACCGTCGGTGCGCTCTGCGCGGTCGGCGCGGTCGCGATGGGGCTCGTCTACATGACGCTTGCCGGCGCGCCTGTTGGCTACCTCGGCGTCAATGCTGGCTCACTCGTCATCGGTCTTGTCCTGCGGGCCCTCGTCAGCCGCATCCCGGGGGCGGGCGGGCGCTTGTCCGGAGCTCTGATTTTCAGCCTCTCCCTCCTGCTGCTCGCCACCGCGATCCTCGGCCTCCGCATTGAAGGGACAGCTCGCTGGATCGGGTTCGGAGGCGTGTTCGTGCAACCGAGCTTTGTCCTCCTGCCACTCATGCTCGTCGGATTCTCCCGGACGCGCACCCCGCTCGCGACGATCGGGATGGTTGTTGCCGCTTTGGCCATGACGCTACAGCCCGATCGTGCGATGGCGGCCATGATGACAACGGCGCTGGCTGCCGTTACGGCGACCCGCGCGGACCGGCCGACGTCCATGGCCTTCACTGCCAGCCTCTTGGCGTTCGTGGTGACATTGCTGCGCCCCGATGCGGTTCCAGCCGCTCCCTTCGTCGACCAGCTCCTCTTTTCGTCCTTCGCGGTCCATGCCCTTGCCGGGCTGGCCGTCGTGGCCGGTCTGGCCATGCTGCTCGTCCCCGCGATTATCGGGTGGTCTTGTGACAAGGACAGCCGCGCAACCTACTTCGCCTTCGGGTCCGCCTGGCTCGCGGCGACGATTGCCGCCGCGTTCGGCAATTACCCGACACCGGTCGTAGGCTACGGGGGCAGCGCGATCCTCGGCTATGTCCTGAGCCTTTCGGCCCTGCCGAGGCCGGTGCGTTCGCGGGTCGGCTCAGAAACCGTCCCGCCCGATGATCCGCAGGCGTCGCGCGACATCCATTCGAAAATCGCTCTCGCCTAGCCGACCTTCGCAAGGCCGTCCTCATCGGCAGGAATGGCCCCCCTGAACGGATACCCAGCCATGACAATGCCTCGCCCTGGGCGGCGGGTTCGATACCTGCTGCCCGTCGTACTGCTTGCAATCGTGCTCTGGTTCATCTGGACGGAGATCTCGCGCCGCCGCGGCGACCAAAGGGCTTCGTTCAAGCCCGCGAGTCAGCGGTGCGACGCGCAAGGCCCCCTGCGTTACTGCATCAACGAGGCCGCTGGGGGCACCAACGGTGATATCGTCTATCATCACCACGGGCGCAACCTCGACGAAACGAGCTGGAACGACGACACATACTTCACCGGCATGCTTCAGGAACAATGGCACGCCTCCGGAGCCTTGCCGCCCACGGTCATCACCATCTCCTACGGCTCGACGTGGCTCCTGACTCCGAAGGGCAAGCAGGAGGACAGCGGCCTGCTCGTTGATTTCATGGCACGTCTGCCTGCGATTGAGGCCAAGGTGGGACGCCCTCGGCGGCGAATGCTGCTGGGGGAATCGATGGGCGGGCTCAATGTCCTTGTCGCGGGCCTTACCCATCCGGCGCAGTTCGCGAAGGTCGCGGCGCTTTGTCCGGGCGTCTACGCCGACACCCCGTTCTCCTCCTTTGACACAATCAGGGCCTGGATGGAGCGCACCGGGGCCGACCCCAAGATCGTGTTCGGAGTCTGGCTGATGGCGCGCAAGTACGTGGCCGACGAAGCCGAATGGCGCCGGATCTCGCCCCTGCATCTGGCCGCACAGGCGGGGCCTGACTATCCGGAGCTCTATCTCTCCTGCGGCCTCTACGATGCCTACGGAAACTACGAAGGCACCGAGCGCCTCGCCCACATTGCCCGTCAGCGTGGCGTCAGGACCGAGTGGCACCCGCTCTATGGCGGCCACTGCGCATCAGACGTGGCTTCGCTGGCCGACTTCCTCGTGAACTGACCGGCAAGCCCTGTTCGCGCGAAGAGGTTCAACGAGCAAGAGGGAGTAGCCCGGTGGTCTCAAGCGGTGAACGCACCCCTTGGCGCCGCGGGCCGCCAGGAGGCCCGCGGCCTTGTCTGGCTCGCGCAATCGTGGGCGGGGGTGGCTCAGGCCCGCACCTGCACCACGCGCCACTGGCCAGGAGAGACCCCTTCCCAATGGTGGAAGGCCCGGAAGAAGGAGTTCGCGTCCTCGTAGCCCAGGAGGTACGAAATCTCACTGAGCTCCAGGGGGGTCGGGGCTCGCTGGCGCGAGAGGCATGTAGGCGATGTCCTCGCCGCGGTGCTCGGCGGTGCGCCGCGTGGAGCCGGCGTCGCGAAGCCCCAGAGCCTGCGCGGGGGACGTGGTGCCGGCCCAGCCCAGGCGAACCGACGCGCCGATGTTGACCGCGCTCACCCCGCCCACGGCCTTCAGCCGCGAGTCCATCATGGCCGCGTTGATGGCGTACCCCCCACCCGCGCAGATGCCGAGGACGCCCAGATGCTCGGATTGGACGAAGGGCAACGTCGTCAAATGGTCCACGGCGGCGAGGATGTCCTCGACACGCGCGGACGGGTCCTCGATGTAGCGGGGCTCGCCGCTGCTCTCACCCTGGAAGGACGCGTCGTAGGTGAGGGCGACGAAGCCCTCCAGCGCCAGCTTGCTGGCGTAGAGTCTCGCGACCTGCTCCTTGACGCCGCCTGCCGGGTGGACGGCGACAATCGCCGGGTATTTGCGGCTCTCGGTGAAGTTGCCAGGGAGATGAAGGTTGCCGGCCAGGGTGTAGGGACCACTTCGGAACGTGATGGATTGCATGCCGTGACTCCGTGTTTGTGTTCCACGAAGAGTTACGGCGGTGGCCGCCTCGAGGCACTCGCAGGCCGCGCCAATGTACTTGCACTTCGCGCCAGCGGGCGTCGCGAGCGGACGGGCGGGCCTACTCCTACGGTTGCAGTTTGAACCGCGCCTTTCGGGCCCGGGAGTGGCACTGCATGGCCACGGCCTGCTGGTGGCGTCGCCAACAACTCCACGCAAGGACATGAGGAAGTGAGGCCGCCATGCGCCGCAGCAGCGCGACCAGAGGCACTCGCACTTCCTGGACAGAGTACTGAGGGGTCTTCCGAACTACAGCTGTAGGAGTAGGGCCTCTCATCGGGCGGCGCACACGCGCCGCCGCGGGGCGTGCGTTTCAGTGGCGAGGTGGCTTTTTGACAGCCGGACGCGGTGGAGCCTCAGCTCAATCCCCGCCCTCGCTGGCGCCGGCGCTGCAATCACAGACGGCCTCCCATGTCCCACTGTGCGAGGCGTCGCTCAAGTACGAGTAGCCGCACCCCTCGTCGCAGGTCTCCACGAGGTGGTAGCGCAGGAGGAAGGACGCCTCACAGTCGCTGGACGGCGTGGAAAAGAAGATGTCCCGGCTCCCCGGCTGGCAGCCCGAGACGCCCAGGTACTGCTCCTGGTAGCGGAACTCCAAGGGCTCGCTGTCGCCCACCCTCTCCAGGGAGACCTCGCGCCGGGTGTTGTCGCAGACGTCTTCAGGCATCCCCTGCGTCCAGCGGGCGGGGCCCCTGGCGGGTACGGGCAGGCCTCGCATCGGCAGGAAGAGCCCCGGCTGTTCGCCGAACTCAGGGACGCTCACGAAGTAGTCGCCGTTGTCCCGCCGGGAGAGCCCCACGGTGTGCACCTCGGGCCCCGAGCGCTGCGGCGTGCACGTGTCCGACTCCTTGACGAGCTCCAAGCGGTAGATGCCGACCTCACGCTCCTGGCCGCCGCAGGCGACAAGGAGCAGGAGGCCAAGGGCGAAGCCTGAGGGAAAGCGCTGGGGCATGCGAGGGACCTTCCGGAAAAGGGGGAAGCGTCCCCTCGACGCGCGGTGCGCCCGGAAATTCACGGAGCGCGGCTACGGGATGAAGCTGCTCGGGTCGTTCGGGTCCTTGAAGGCGAGCGCCGCGGCCGTCGGGTGCAGGGGCAGCGTCGTGTCCAGCCTCACCACCAGTTCGTCCGTGGTGCGGTGGCCGATGCGCTTCTCATACGCGCCGGGGTGCGGATCGTGCGCCACGCCCATTCAGACGTGACGCGGGGGGCTTCCAAGGTGCTCGCGGCAGTCGACGCAGTGGCACACGCCGACGCGGCACGGCCGTCCCGGACGCCGCCGCACAGGCAGCCGCCGGTGATGCGCTCGGGTCCTTCCACGCTCATCCCGCTTTGCGACGGAAGTGGAGCGCCTGCACGCCGGACTTGAACCGCTGCGTCGAGAGGAGTTCGAGATGCCGCGCACTCGACAGGCCATGAAACAACGTCGGCCCGCGGCCACTGATGATGGGATGGACAACGATGCGGTACTCGTCGATGAGCCCCAACTCCTCGAGCGCAACCGAGAGCTTGGGCGCTCCGACGAGAACACCCCGCTCGGTCTTCGCTTTCAGCGCTGAGATCGCCTCGCGAAGGTCACCCTCCACCTTGATCCTGATCGTGTTCTGCCACGGAAAGTCGCTCCGCGAGCCCGACACGACGTACTTCGCCTTCGCCTCGAGCTTCTGTGCCCACTCGCGCATCGCGCGCGGCGCCTTTTCGTCGCGTGCCACCGCGGGCCAGGCTCCCTCCATCAGCTCGTAGGTGTTACGCCCGAAGAGCATCGCCCCGTTCTGCTCCATGAGCTGCCTCCAATAGTCGTGCAGCTCGTCGTCCGCGATCCCCTGGGTGTGATCGATGCACCCGTCCAAAGTCACATTGAGACCGAAAGTAAGGAGGCCCATGGCGTGGGATTCTACGAAAAACGCGCCCAGCGCGCAGCAACCCGAGCCATCGACGCAATGCCCCATCCCCGGTGGGTATCGGCGCGCGGAAACTCGACACCATCCAATCCATCACCCGGATCTGCTGCGCACTGCGCGCAGAAACCAGACCTGCCCCTCGCCCCACTCCAAGCCCCGTCCTCCGGTGGCAGTGGAAGCGAAAGTGGCGGGCGGAGCCAAGCCGCCCAGCGGGCCCAACGGCCACCCGCGGCGGCCGTGGACGCGAGCCAGACCGTCCGCCATGGGCCACGAAGCCGCCTGGGCAGAGCTTCGTCCCTTCACCTGCGCGCGCGTCGAAGCACGCAACCTGCCCCCACCTTTACCCACCCCAAATTCGGTCGCTGCGTCATGAGTGCATCAAAGCTGCGTCAAAACGCGCGTCATGACGTGAGCGATGCGCATGATGATTCGCTGGCACACTCTTCTCGCCGGCCCCGAGTATCCGGTAACCACAGACGCCGACGCCGAGCGACGAGCGGCCTGTCCCGCTCGGGACTTCAGGGGACAGGCCGCTCGGACACGACTACAGCTCTGTCTTGAACTGCACGGACGACTTGCAGGGGTGCGTGCCCAGGGCCACGTCCTCGATGTCGACCATGTTGCCGCCCGGGTCCTTCGGGTAGCCGGTGCCTCCCCACGGAGCGCCCGAGTTGAACCGGGTGACTCCGCCCGTCGTGGTGTACAACGGGTAGCCGGCCGCGGCGGCGGGCGTGGAGGCGATGTCCAGGTTCTTCGCGCAGCCCGTGGGAGCGCCGGCCGGGAACGTGATTCCCACCTCCTGCAAGGCGTTCGCGCGGATGTTGTAGAGCACGATGAAGGGCGACGCCAGGGACAGCGTATCGGTGCGCGGCATGAGCGTGCCCGCCGCGTTGGGCAGCTTCAGGTTGAACTGGACGGCGCCCGCCGTGCCGAAGCAGGTCTCCGGGAAACCCACGAGCTCGATGATGGTGCAGGCGGGCTCGAGCTTCTCGATGTCCGCGTTCCACATGCCCAGCCCGCCTACGCTGATGGGGACGGCGCCGGAGATGCTGCTCGTGCCCTGCATGGTGAAGGTGGTGCCCGTGGGGCCGACCTGCATGCTGGCGGACTTCTCCTCCCACTTGCCCGTCGTCTCGTTGAACTTCCACATCGCGAGTCGACAGGTGCCGTCGGAGACACACGCCGGCATGCTGCCCACCTGCGTGGGCACGGGGATGAAGCCCGTCGCGGTGGCCCCCGTCGCCAGGTTGAGGGCCGCGCCGCTGGCATCCGTGGCGCCCACGAAAATGGCGCCCACGGACTCGAGCGCGACCTGCCGCCCGCTGGAGTTCACCGCCGTGAAGTCGCCCGGCATGCGCATCGGGTCATAGCTCGCGACGGTGATGCTGACCGGGCCCGTGGCCGGCACGCCGCTGGCGTTGACGAGCGTGTTCGCCTTCAGGTTCACCTTCACGCCGCTGGGCGTGGTCACCGTGCTGTCCACCGTCGGGCTGACGGTCTGCACGAAGCCCGTCTCCAGGGTGTGATTGAGGTTCGTCTTGCCCGCCGAATAGAACTCGGCCGCCGAGGCCAGTCCGTTCTTCCGGAAGGTGAGGACGTAGCCATTGGCCGACGCCACGACGGACATGAAGTACCGGCCGGTGGTATCCGTGGTCCGGGAGATTCCGTTGATGACCACCGTGACGCCCGCCTGCACGGCGCCCGCCGAGTTGCGCACCGTGCCCGAGAAGACGGCCGACGTGGCGAGGTCCGCGTGAGCCTCCCGCGTCTCATCGCCCACGGCCTTCGAGTCCTCCAGCGCTCCACAGCCAGTCGCAAGCATCGCGGGCACGACCAAGATGCTGCACAGACGTCTCAGATTCATGGCAAGCCTCCATGCTGGGTATGAACAGACACAAATCCACCGCGCCCCCGTCTTCTCCGGAGGCGCCCCGCCCTGGCTGACCGCGACTACTGGATGTTGAGCGTGAAGCTTCCGCACCGCGTCCGGTAGCCATCCACGACGATGCGAAGCCGCTGTCCCGCCGTGAGCGTCACGGTGACGGACGACTGGAACGTGCTGGCGTTCGCGTCGTCGTTGCACCCGAGCGCCGCGCCGCTGTTCGCGTCGAAGAGGGACAGCACGGTGTCGAAGGAGGAGCCCATCGTCGACACGGTGAAGGTGCCGGACGAGGGCGCCGTCCAGGTGAAGCTCCGGTCCGGCGCGGCGCTGCCGGCGCTGCACGCGGGAGTGGAATCGTTGGTGGCGGAGCACGTGTCCGCCTGCACCAGCCCCAAGCCCAGGCCGCTCCCCAGATCGCTCCCCACGTCGGGCGAATACAGGTCGGCCGTCGCGAGATGGCCGCTGCCACTGGTTCCGCCCGTCACCAGGACCTTTCCATTGGTGAGCAGGGTCGCGGTGTGCTCACCGCGGATGCTGCTCATCACGCCGGCGCTCGTCCAGGTGTTGGTCGCCGGTGCGTAGAGTTCGGCGCTGTCCCGGCCATAGGCCCCCGCCGCCAGGACCTGACCGTTCGCGAGCACGGTCGCGGTGTGCACGTAGCGACCGATTCCCATGGGCGCCACCGGGGCCCAGGTGTTCGTCGTAGGGTCGAATGCGTCCACACTGGGCGGCAGGCCATCTCCGCTGTTTCCCCCCACCGCCAGCACCTTCCCGCTGGGGAGGACCACCAGGGGGAACAGCACTCGGGCCGTGCTCATGGAGCCCACGAGCGACCAGGAGTTCGTCGCCGGGTTGTACACCTCGGCACTGGACCAGAAGGGGGTCGTGCTGCTGTAGCCCCCCGCCACCAGCACCCTTCCATCCCCCAGCACGGCCGCGCCGTGCTGCTTGCGGGCGATGCTCATGGAAGGCACGGCCGTCCAGGTGTTGGTCGCCGGGTCGTACAGCTCGGCCGCGTTCGTCGCCGAATTGACGGGAGCGCCCCCCGCCACCAGCACCTTCCCGTTCTGCAGCCGGACCGCCGTATGGAAGGCGCGCGGGCTGATCATGGAGGCCACTTCCGTCCACGAGTTGGTCGCCGGGTTGTACAGCTCGGCCTGGGCCAGGGTGCTCGTGGTGCCCTCTCCTCCCGTGACGAGCACCCTCCCGTCCTGCAACAGGGTGGCGGTATGGGCCCGGCGTCCACGAAGCAGGGTGCCGGCCGATGTCCACGTGTTGGTCGAGGGGTTGTACTGCTCGGCGGCGGTCGGGTAGTTCCAGCCCGTCGTGATGTAGAAGCCGCCCGCCACCAGCACATTGCCATTCGCCAGCCGGGTCGCGCTGTGCAGCGACCGGGGACCCGACATTGGCGCCGCAGGCGACCAACCCGCTGCCCTGGCCTCACTCCACGCCACGCTGACGATGAGCAGGGAAACGATGAAGGCAATGCGACTGGAAAGGTTTTTATTCACTGACATGTGCACCCCGCTCACGGATGGTGCACTAATTACCACTTAATGCCGAATTGCAGCCAGTCAATTCCTATCGTGGATTCCACTTACGGCAGCGCTGCAAGTCGTTGCGGGGATGTCACACCAACCTTGCGTGGGCGGGACGATGGCGCCAAGCCCACGCCGCCCTTCCTGCGAAGGAAAGGAGGCGCCAACTCATTGGGGTTCCTTGGAGCGAATCAACACCACCGCAGTGCTCATCACGCCGGTGAAACCGCACCTACGTCAGTGGGCATCCGCGTCGGGAACAGGGTTTGGCGGAGGGGCGGAGAACGAGGGCACATCGACGAATACGCGCGAGGCCGCGGCCGGGTCCACCAGCACCTTGAGCCACGCCCCAGGCTGGACACGGGATGCAGCAACCTGCGGAATGCGCGCCTCGGAGGTCGCTTCGTATGGCGTCCCCCCCTTTGGGTACACGCGCAGGGTCAGCGTCGGACACAGGTCCCCGGCATCTGGGAACCAGGAACACTTGCTGCCCGTGAGGTGCGTCACCGTGGCCACCGCCGGAATGGAGTTCGAGGGTGCCGATTTGCCACATGCGGTCAGAAGGAGAACCGCCAACGGCCACCCATGTCTTCGTAGCTCAGTCAGGCACACGTGTACTGACTGTAGGATTGACGAATGGTCGCGTCAACGCGAACAGCGTGACATCGGAACAGTATCGGTGGCTGTTGTGCTTCGGGCTGGAGCGGCGGTAGCCACGGCGCACGTCATCCGGGAACGCACTTGCTTCCGTCCAGGACGCAAGTCGCTCGCGGCCTGCACCGCGCGACTTCACTCCCGTGAGTTCAGCAGCACGCGCCACGGCCGACGCCTGTTGCGGCTCGGCACTTGCTAGTCAGCGGTTGCCACCCCAGGTGGCCCATCGTCCGCGTTGGACGGACCTCGGTCCGTGACGCCTCACTACGGAGCACGAAATGGAATGTGAATTCTGTGGAATGGTGCTTTCGGGAGGACCTGGGGACCGCCTGGATCATCTGCTGGAATGCGAGGGCCGCTGGGCCTTCGAAGAGGAGCAGCGCGCCCAGGAGTCCCTCGCCAGGGCGACAGTTCCTGTCACGCCTCGAGTCCATGGCTTGCTGGATGACGTGGCGATCATTTTCGAGAGCCTCTACCCGCTGGCCGACAACGTCTGCGCCGTGGGACTCCTCGCCGTGAACTGGCGCCCCACGCTCGTCGTCTCGTCGAATCACCGACTGACGGCCTGCGCCCTATCCATCCATCCTAGCGGGTCCATCCGATGGTCCGTGCGCTATAGCGACAATGACGGCAGCCTGGAAAACGAAGGGACGTGGAGCGCGAATTCCCCACGCAACTACACGGTGGCGCAGCACTTCAAGGTCTCCGACGCCAAGGAATACCACGCGCGGGTTGCTCAATCTCTCTGGCGTCTCTGGGAAGCCGTTACGGCGAAGGACCTTGGCACCATCTACGGGAGTTCCAACGTGGGGGAGGCGAGGCTGATTCGCGACGCGCTCAAGGACGATGTCCAGCCCGTTGTCTGGGAGATTGACTGGGACTCGCACGCCGAGATCAAGCTCCTCGACTACACGGTGGAGAACGGATCGACTTGGTGCTCGCGCTATCTGGGAGTCTCCAAGCTGTGCTGCAAGATGTGCACGCTGTACCTGGATGCCTACAACACGACTCTGCCGCAGTCCGCGGTGTCGTTCCTGGGCAGCCATGGCTTCGTCTTCAAATACTGGAAGCTGGCTCCCGAACTCGCGGGGTTGCTCAACGTGAAGCTGGCATTTGAAAGGAGTTTCGCCCGAAACGGCGTGAGCGCGTTTTCCTCGACCGTGTCCACAAGCAAGGGCACCATCATCAACTACAACTGCAAGACGGTGAAGCCTCTCGAGAAGCAGACACGCCGCCGCTCCATCATCCTGTGAGCGGTGGACGCACGCGCGCTCATCCACGCCTACGGCTGTGCCTACCCAAAAATCGGTCGCTGCGTCACGGGTGCGTCAAGGCCACATTCGGCTGGCCAGAACCCGTAAGCCCCCATACTCCATGAGTGGAACTGGAAGACGAAGAAGGTATCGGTCCCGCGCTTCAGGGATTTGAAAACCCAGGTGCGCTCGTCACCGTCAGGGAAGAACTGAGGATTCAGGAGGATGCTCAGCCGTTCGGCTTCACTCTTCGGCATGGGCACCCTCCCCAGCACCAACGCCGTCTCGATGTACTCCAGGTCGATGGGCTCATGCAGGCACAGCGTCACCCGCATCCTGTTCACGAAGTCCAACGTCACCTTCCCTCCCGGTGGGAGCGTGACAGTCCGAGGCTCGACTTCGAATGGAGCCACCTTGGCACCCAAGGATTCGACTGAGACTTCATCGGTGGCAGCGTGAAGGTCGGAACGGGAGACATGCTCCCTCTCCAGGGAGATGCCATCCGCGAAGGGTTCCCTCTCGCGGGACAGGACCCTCCGCGGCAAGCAGGTGTGCACGCCGCCGCTCAGCGTGCCCTGCACCGTGGCCCCACACTCGGCAGGGTGCAGGTCCCGTCCACGGCGGTACCCACCCCACCCTCTGTCGCGGACGTGTCCACCCACTCCGTCCACCCCTCGGCGGTGTCGGGAACGTCATCCGCCTGCACCAGCGCGCCGGCGACGGCGGCCCCTGTCCCGCCGTGGGTGACTCGTCCTTTCCCCCCTCCCCGGACGGCGACCACCGCTGCGAGGTCCACGTCTTCCCCCTTGCCTGCCGTCACTTCGCGCGACACCGGCGCAAGCCTTGCCGCCTTGAACACGAGCGGGGACGTCCACGACGCATCCCTCGTTGAGAAGTAGAAGGCGCCTTCGAAGTCCTCGACCTCCACACCGTTCAGTGTGTAGCGGAGGGGCACCGTGCAACGGAGGAGGAGGCACCACGCACGACAAGGCCCACGCGCCAGGTCCCTGTCCCTGGAAGAGCGATTCGGCATCACCTCCGTCCGGGCCGCGCGCAGCCCAGCGGTTGGGCGTATCGGGTCCGAGGCTGTACGAGTGGCGCAAGGCGCGTCGCGGAGCGGATGTACCGGGGTGGCGCGCTCTTCTTCTCCCTCATCGAGACCGCGCGCCTGCGCGGGGAGGCCCCGGGCCACGACCCGCACCTTGACACCCGATAATGGCCAAGCTCGAGTGCGCACATGCACCTGTTGCCACTGTCGCCCGCGCCGGAGCACCTGCCTCCCGGGGCGCCACCGCCATGGCCAGCACCCGCGCTGGTCAGGCCTCCGCCCGCCCCCAAGGGACACACGTTCCTGCTCATCTGCATCGCGTTGTCCGTTTTGGGCGGGCCCGGCTGCGTCGGCGCCGTGCTCTGGAAGACCGACCGGGGGGATTCCGCCACCAGTGCGGCGGTGGTGATTCTCTCGATGCTCGTGGTGGCGGGATTGGTGGCCTTTTATTGGAGGGAGCAACGTGAACTCTCAGCCAAACAGCGCGCTCACGACGCGCTCCTCAAGAACTTGGTGACATGCTGGGCACGGGTGCGACACTGCGCCATCGTCGGATCCGAAGACTCCGCGGATGGGTTCCTCACGCACCATGTGCTCAAGCTTGAGCTCGAGCCGTGGTGCGACGAGCACACGCTCGCCGCGCGGCGCACTCCAAACGCATCAGAGTGCTGGCACGTGTGCTGGCGGGTCGCGGCGGAGCTGGCGACCCGCATCGTGCCTGATACGTGGATTGCCGTCGCCTACAACCGGCGGGAGCCCAACAGCAGCGACACGAAGTTCATGCAGCTATGGGTGGCTTTGTCGGGCGATGTGCATCCGCTGGTGTGACCGCGCCGCCTTTGAATGGCTGGCGAAGGTCCGCGAGAGCAAGGCGCCGCTGGTCGCTCGCCAGCCCCAGGCCCCCCTGCCTCCGGAGGACCGGCGCCGGCTCGACGCGCTCCTCGCACTCGAGAAGGAGGGACGCGTGGAGGTCGCCGCCCAGCAGATGGAGCCCCTCGCGCGGCGCTACCCGGAGGACTTCCTCGTCCAGGGGCTGGCCTGCCACCTGGACACGCGTGTCGCCCCCAAGCTGCCGGCGACCCGGGAGAAGTGCGAGGCCGTCGCGGAGAAATTCCCCTCCGAGCCCGCCCCCTTGTTCCAGCTCGCGACCCTGGCCCTCCAACAGGGGCAGCACCTGGAGGCGCAAGGCCAGCTCATGCGGGCGCGCCAACGGATGGAAGCGAACCCTGGAACACCGCCGGAAGTCTGGGGAGACCTCGCGGCCTTCTTCCAGCAGACCTCCTCCGTCACGTGGGCGGAGCAGGCCACCCAGAAGGCGGGCAATGACTCTCGGACCGGGCCTCTGCGGACCTGGGCTCGGCAGGCTCGACGCTGGAAGGCGCTGCCGGTGGATGTCTCCGTGAGCGGTGTCGCGGTGGAGCGGGAGGGAGAGTTCATCCGCGCGGCGAAGGACATCGAGGATTCCCTCGATAAGGGGCCGTCGACGAAGGCGCAGGCACGACTCACCTGGCTGAGGCGGGAGTTCCCGCGCGCGGCGGTGCTGCACGTGTTGGACTGCGAAAGCCACATGCGCGCTGGCAGGCCGGGGCCCGCGAAGGCGGCGTGTCGGCAGGCCGTGGCCGCGCACGAGGAGGCGGTGCAGGCGCACTTCATCCTGGGATGGCTGACCTCCGCGTCGGGTCCCCGCGAGGAGGCGCGTACCCACCTGGAGCGTGTCGTAGCGCTGGAGCCCTTGCACAGGCAGGCGTGGCAACTCCTGGCGGAGCAGTACCGCGCCGTGGGGATGGCGGAGGCGCTGAAGACACTCCAGGGGCGCTATCGTGAGCAGTTCGCCCAGGAACCGCGCTGAGGCCCCTGCGCCAGCGTGCCACGCCCAACGTCCTCTTTGACGAGATGACCGAACAGCGCCACGCACCGCGCTCGGGGCTCGCCTGTTACCGCGTCCGGCCCCAAGCGGTGCTCAGCCTCCTCGGCTCTCCCTGGAACCCGACTCAATCAGCCGAGCCGTGAATGAGGATGGAACTCAGGCGATTTTCGTGAGCTCCGGTTCCGAGGACTGGTCCTCGGACCATTCATCGAGCGCACTCTTCCACTTGATGAACGCCTCCTTTGAAGGCTTGTACGGTCGGTGCGGCCACAGCTTGCTGTAATTGCTCAGCTTCGAGCGGTAGATACCTCCTGGCCCCAACCAGATGGCGGTCAGCGTGAAGTTCCCCCACGCCAGAGGCCCGTCGACCTGGATCTCGCCGGCGGTCCCCCAGCACACGGCCGGTCCATTCGTCGCGGAGGCTCGGATTGTCGCGACGACTCCCACGGGGACTTCCGTTGAAGAAGCCAGACTCGCGGTCCATTCGTCCAGGTTACCCAAGGCGATCATGGCTGCGCCCGTGAACTCCTCGAACGGATAGGCGGGCAGCCAGCGTGTTTCAGCCACATCCGGACCATTACAATTCGTCCAGTTCGGTTTCGGGTTCTGCCCGGCCGACACCAGACTTCCGCGCTTGAACAGATCATCCCAACCCCAATGCGTCGCGCAAATCCCTCTTGAGAAGGTGGCCCCACCCCGGTACCTCTCGTAGAACTCAAGGAAGCCATCCTCATCGACAGGCATGAGGAGCGCATCGGTATCGTCTACCCATACCTTTCGGCGGCGTCGCTCATCCAGGGTCCCGGTGCGCAGATGCTGGTCGTAGAAGTACAGCTGTTCGTTCTTCACCTTGACGAAGTCAGCGTTCCCCAGCTTCACCACCTCACACTCTTTGACACCCTGGTTCGGCCGTTGCGGAGCAGCTACTGCCAGCCACAATTTCCCCACGTTGCACCCTCTCCCTGGAGTCCCAGCCGCGAGTCGTTTGAAATTGGGAGTTGAACTTTCCGGCACGACTGTAAGGCGAGGGTTGGAGGGATAGAAGTATCCGTGCCGTCATGGATGCGCTGAATAGGCTTGAGACCTGATGGGTAGCGTGGCTTGCGAAGCGCGTAGACCCAGGAGTCCCCCGGGTCGCGCGCCCAGAGGCGCTCGCCGCTCAGGGAGCGCGCGGGACCTGGTGGGCCTTCGCGTCATTCAGCGTCCATGGACGCCAGAAGTCGTGACCCTCCGACCGTCTGGCCTGGAGGTCGGGCATGAAAAAGGCGCGGGCCCTCCCCCATGAGGGGAGCGCCCGCGCCCGGATTCAGCACTGCCCCAGGATCAGGGCAGCATCTGGCGAGTCAGCTTGGCCGGACGGGTGGAGCGCGTCTGGGTCTCGTTGCCCAGCCAGGCCACCGTCACCTCGCTCGCGTCCTTGAGCGACGTGGCGTCCGGCAGGAAGACGAAGAGGCGGTCGGGCGGCACCGCCCAGGTGTCTCCGACGCGCTCGCCGTCGAGGTAGATCTCCGGCGAGGACGAGCGCTCCAGCGAGCCCAGGGGCTCTTGGGTCTGCACCTCGATGGCGATCGGATCCACCGCGCGGGCGAGCAGGGCCGGCCCGGCCATCCGGGTCAGCTCCGCGTCCCCTCGCACCTTGCGCGCGGACACCCGGAGCACCTCCACCGGACGGGCCGCGTCCGGCGAGGTGGGCTCCGCGCGGATGGGCGCGGGGGACTGGGCGGTCGGCGCTTCGGTGGGAGCCGTGGCGGGGGGCTCGGCGGCGCCCTTTCGCTCCTCCGCGCAGCCCGTCAGCGCCAGGCAGGCCGCCGCCACGAGGAAGAGACGGCTAGCGGGAGAATTCGACGTCGTCGACATAGATGTCTCCAGTGGAAGGGCTGTTGAAGCGCAGGCGCACGGTGTCGATGTTGGTCAGCGTCACCCCGTTGCCGTTCATGATGAAGGTATGCAGGGGGATGCGCACGGTGGTGAGCACCGTGTGCAGGACGATGTTGCCCGGCCGGACGTATGGCTTGGGGATGACGTCGAACAGCGAGGCGGAGGTGGCCTTGACGGTCGCTCCAGTGGCCAGCTCCACCCGGAAGTCCTGGGTGCCGCTGGCGGGGTTGGACGCGGACGTCGTCTGGGCCACCCGGAAGGACAGCACCTCGTAACCGGTGGTGTCGCGCTGGGCCACCGGGACCGTGAACGTCGCGGTGGCGGTGTTGCCCGTCCAGGTGGCGCGCATGACGCTGGTGCTGTGGGGCGCGGGGTTGCTCGTGGTGGCCAGCGTGATGGGACCCGCCGGGGTGAAGCCGGTGGCGGAGCCGCTGTTGAGCCGCGTGTGTGAGTTCTCGTGGTGCGTCGCGTAGATCTTGAAGCCCGCGGTGGACGGGAACGTGAGCTGGCCGCGCATCATGTCCGCGTAGACCGTCTCGTTCTTCAGGTAGATGCGAGCGAACGCGGACAGGTAGGACTCACCAATGCGCTGCTGGTTGGGCGCGGTGATGTAGTCATTGCGCGTGCTGGGGGAGTCATCCCCGTCCGCCGCCCAGACCGTGTTGAAGAGGTTGTGGCTGGCGCCATACACGTCGATGGAGCTCTTGGTCCCCAGCGCCCGGTCGTAGATCTTCGCGCCGGAGAGCGTCGTCACATCGCCGTCCGCCGCGGGCAGGATGACGAAGTAGGGCACGCCCGCGGGCAGCGTGTAGAGCTGCCCGTCCACCGGCGCGATGGAGGACACGGAGACGATGTTGAACGCGGTGTTCTGCATGTACGCGGACACCGACGCTTCACCGCCGCGCGAGTGGCCCGACACGGAGATCTTCGACATGTCCACCTTGCCGTTGAAGCGCCCGGAGAAGAAGTTCGGGTAGCTGGGGTAGGTGGCGGCGTTGTTGAGGTGCGACCATTGCTCCAGGTGCTTCAGGATGAGCTGGCCGCGCTCGGGGATCCACTGAGGCACGGGACCGGACAGGTCATACGCGTCGATGGAGACCGCGATGATGCCGTTGCTCGCCAGCGTGTCGAGCAGCCGCATGTAGCCCTGATGATTGGGCACGCGGTTGGTGCAGGCGGCGTGGTTCTGTGAGTTGTAGCAGATGCGGTGGTTGCCGTGCTGGATGACGAAGAGCGGGAAGGTGC
Source organism: Corallococcus sp. Z5C101001 (assembly GCF_007352635.1). Lineage (NCBI taxonomy): Bacteria > Pseudomonadati > Myxococcota > Myxococcia > Myxococcales > Myxococcaceae > Corallococcus > Corallococcus sp. Z5C101001. Next base: position 1,263,600 of record NZ_VKLU01000001.1, on the reverse strand, counting down.
CCGCGGCGACGGCGGTGCCCACGCCCGGGGCGACGGCCGGGTAGCGCACGACGGCGCGCAGGTCGACGTTGGACGCGCCGCCCATGGTGGGGAAGTAGTCGTCGACGGAGTAGCTGTCCTGGCCGATGGGGTACGTGCCCAGGTCGTACGGATCCTTCGCCACCTGGAAGCCAACCTGGTTGGCGCCGTCCAGGAAGTCGACGGTGTCGTTGTAGTTGCCGTCGGTGGAGTAGGTGCCCGGCGAGGTGGCCACGGTGGAGCCGAAGTCCACGACGACGTCGTACTGCCCCTTCACGAGCGGCGGATGCCAGATGACGATGTCGGTGCCGTTCACGCACCCCGCCTTCACCTGCTGGATTTCAATGCCGCCAGAGACGTCCACGAGGTTGGTGTTCAGGGCCCAGCCCAGCACGCTGCGGTGGTTCACCACGTAGTACGCCGCCCAGGTGCCGCCGGGGTGGCCGGCGGGGATGTAGGTGGGATCCACCGCGCCCCACACCGGGTCGGAGGTGTCCGCGAACGAGTCGGCGAACTCGAAGTAGGGGAAGCTGTTCAGGGGACGGCCGGCGATGTCCATCGTGGGGCCGCCCACCGGGTAGAGGAGGTAGAGCACGACGCCCGTGTCGATGCCGTAGGACACGATGTCGCTGGCGCTCAGCTGGCCCACCGGCGGGTTGAACAGGGGACGGCGCGCGATGATGTCGTAGACGCCACGGCGCTGGAAGGCGGCGCTCCACGCGGGAACCGTGAAGCGACCGGAGGCGTCGGTGACGACCTTCTTGGGGGCGGAGGAGAAGCCGTCCCCCGACACGTCCGCGAAGGCGTCGCCCTCGCGCCAGGCGCGCTGGTTGGGGACGATGGAGACCTCCACGGTCTCGTTGCCCCGGAAGCCGGAGCCCGTCACGTACAGGTCACCCCGGCCCGTCTCATGGGCGTTGAGCAGACAGCCGTCGGCGGTGGATGGGTAGACGCGCGGGGCGGAGCCCACCTTGATGGGGAGGTTGAACGCGGCGACCGGCTCACCCACGGGAAGCTTCATGGGCGGAATCTCACCGCTCTTGTCCGCCGCCACGGCCTGCGCGGTGACGAGCAGCGTGCGGCCGTCGAGCGCCTCCCGGGCACGCTCGAAGCTGGTGAAGCGGTATGGCGACTCGGGCGGGGCCGCGCGCTCCGGGCAGCCCACGACACCGGACTGGAACCAGAGGATGTGCGGCGCGAGCACGCCCTTGGCGTCCGTCGTCGCGCGGGCGAAGCCGACGGCCTCCTTCAGCGTGGGGATGCGCTCCACGTCCAGCGCGAAGCGCAGCTCGTAGACGGTGTTGGGCTCCAGCCCCTGGGCGCCGACGGTGAGCGAGTCACCCACGGGCAGGATTTCGATGGGCTGCCCCCGGTCGTCCACGGGGGTGAAGACAGCTGCCCGGTTGGCGGATTGGATGAGATTGGGAGGACTGCCTTTCGGATTCGTGCTGCCCAAGGCCGCGGTCGAGAACGCGGTGAGCAGCACGAAGGGCCATGCGAGACGTTTCACGGGACCTCCGATGCGGGGATGGAACCGGAGACGGATGTCCCCGGTCCCGGTCATGGAGTGGCAGCGCCTCTGCTGCACTCACGGTGCCACGCGAGGGCCGAGGGGCCGCTCAGAGGAGAGCTGGAAGAAAGGGACCCTCGGCCGACAAGGATTGTAACCGGCGAGGACACAATTCATAACATTTCCGGCTACAGCCGCATTCACGGAAATACTAGAATATTATTTTGAGCTGGATTCAGACCCCGGCGTGAGCCTGTTCGGGGTCGGGCGCTTGTCATTTTCCAGTGAAATTCTTCAGCCCGGTGACGACTGCGCGGGCTTCGAATACGGGCTCGGTCCGCACGTCTCCCGGCGATGGCCGCCGTGCTAGAAAAGACGCCCATGTTTCCCGACAAGCCCCAGCGCAGCCAGTCGCCGCTCCCGGAACCGCCGCGTACCTGGTGGCGGCGCGCCGTGGACTACCTGGAGCTGAACACCTGGGAAGGGCGAGGCGCCTTCTGGCTCGTGCTGGGCGTGCTCGTCGTCGGTTTCTGGCCGCTGGGGGTGCTGGCGGTCGCGGACGTGAGCGGCCCGGCCCGCCGGATGCTGGTCGCCGCCGGGCCCGTGTCCATCTGCCTGGGGTTCGCCGTCCTCATCCTGTGGTGTGGCCACCGGTACGGCGAGGGGCTTCAGTGGTCGCGCCGCCAGACGTGGGGGCTGGCGGTGATGTTCCTGGGCCTGGGCCTGCTGGGCGGCCTGGGGCTGTGGTTCAGCGAGAGCTGACCCATGGGGCGGGGCCGCCTCAGCCCTGCTCCGCGCCCTCGAAGGTGACCTTCGCCTTGTTCATGACGTGCTCCACGGCGAGCAGGTACCAGCCCAGCTCGGCCAGGCGGCGGGTGGTCTCGGGCGACTCGCGCAGGGCGGCGTGGGCGTCCTCCGCGGTCAACCCGAAGGGCTCCACGTAGTCGCGGATCAGCTGCTCCAGCTTCTCCGGCGTGAGCTGCAGCTTCTCCGCCTCGGTGACGGCCTTCAGCGCGATGCCGATGTGCAACCGGCGCTCGGTGTCCGCGCGCGTGGTGGGGTCCGTGAACCAGCCCTGGAGCGCTTCCTGCTGCTCGTCCACGTCGAAGTGGTAGGCGACCATGGCCTGCCCCTCGGCCTGGACCCAGCGGCGGCGGAGCTCCTCCTCCACCAGCACCCGGGGAAGCTCCACCGGCGCGCGTCGGGCCACCTCGTCCAGGACCATGTCCTGGGCCCGGGCCCAGAGCTGCCCCGCGACCTCGTCCTCCAACTCCTCCCGGAGGTTGCCGAACACCTCTTCCAGCGTGCTGCCCATCTCCAGCTTCTGGAGGAACTCCGGGGAGCTGTCCGGAAGCATCGTCACCTGGTGGGCGCCGACGATGTCCACCAGGAAGCGGGCGGGCTTCCCCTGGAGGCCTTCGACCGGGTAGTCCGCCGGGAGCTCCAGGGCGATCTGCATGGACTCGCCCACCTTGCCGCCCTCCACCAGGGCCTCGCAGAAGCCGGGCAGCGCCTCGATGGGCGCCAGCTCCGTCGTCATGCCGAAGCGCGCGGAGAACGGGATGAGCTTGCCGTCGCAATAGCCCACGATGTTGAGCTGGACGTCGTCGCCCGGCTCCAGCGCTTCGCCCTTCTGGCGCTCGCGCGTGGTGGCCAGGGCGCGGCGCTTCTCGTGGAAGGCGCGCAGCAGGTCCTCTTCCGTGAGGTCGTCCGGGGTGGGGACGCGCACGGCGATGCCCTCCAGCGAGGGCGCCTGCACGCTGGGAAGCTTGAGGGCTTCGGCGGAGGCGCTGCTCACCACCGGGCTCATCTTCAGCAGCCGCTCGACGCCGCGGCCAGATCCTGCGGTCCCTTGAGGAGGGGTCACGAATGCTCCCGGGAGATAGACGACGTGTCCGCGTCCGCGCCAATGGGGAACAAAGCGACGGCTCGGCATGGACTGAGATCTAGTCCAGCCGAGCCGCTCTGACAAACCGCGAGGGTTTGAACGCTTACTTGAAGAAGGCGCCCACGATGCTGGACACCGTGGAGACGGCGGCGCCCACCTGGCTGACGATCGGGATGTTGGTGGCCGCGGCGATGGAGCCCACCGCGGTGATGACCGACGTCACCTTCTTGCCGACGCCCGCGTTCTTGTCCATCAGCGTCGCGCCCGCGTTGGCCACGTCCACCGCGGCGATGGCCACGTTGACGCCCGGGGCGAACCGGCCCAGCGCCTTGGCGGCGGTGCCCGCGGCGGCCTTCGCGCCCTGCTTGAGGGCGGCCTCACCGGCTTCGCGGCCCACCGTGGCCAGCGCGGCCTTGGCGGCGGAGCGCGTCCCGCTGCCCAGGATGCCCTTGGCCAGCGTGCTGCCCGCCTTCGCGGCGTCGCCCGCGGCGGTGGTGACGGCGCGGCCCACGTTCTTCAGCGAGGCCCCCTCCATGAGGCCCTTGGTGGCGGCGCCCTTGACGGCCTTGAGCACGTCGTCGCTGGCGTGGGGGAGCGCCTTCTTGAAGGTGTCGAAGGCCGCCTTGCCGGCGTCCAGCTTGCCCTTGAAGATGCTGCCGCCCAGCACTCCGCCCATCACCTTGCTGCCGACGATGCCACCCGTCGCGGCGGAGATGGTGGACTTGGCCGCGTCCAGGGAGGAGCGCGTGGCGGTGATGATGTCGTCCTTGCTGCCGGAGCGGATGGCCTGGCGGACGTCCTTGAAGGCCGTGGCGCCCGCGGCCACCGCGCCGGGGATGCCGGCGTAGCGCATGGCGGCGCCCATCTGCGCGCCGAACTTGGTCAGCCCCTTGAAGCCCTGGGAGAAGGTCGGGTTGCGGACGAAGTCCAGGTTCGTCTTCCCGAGGATGCCCTGGGCGCCGTCCTTGATGTTCTTGATCTGCTGGAAGGCGTCCTTGCTGAAGTTGATCGCCTTCGAGGCCTGGGTCGCGACCGCGATCCCGCCCTTCACGAGCTGCTTGTTGGCCTCGAAGGTCTGCTGGACGTTGGTCCGGACGGCGTTGAAGGTGCGCTTGATGTCGGGGAAACCCATGGTGGGCCTCGTAGATTTGGAAGGGGCGGAACTTGGACTGATTATCGGACGCGGAGCGCGCGAGTTGCCTAGGACAGCTTTTCCAGGATTACACGCGCGAGGCAGCAGCATCGAAGCTCCAGAGGCCCGGAATCATTGCCCTTTCTTCAGGCCCCCCTACCCCACCGGGCGTCCAGCTCGCATCCAGACAGCCCCGCAGGGCAGGCGGTTGCACGTCCAACGGTCGGCCCAGGCTCTCGCCCCGGCCCGCCTCGACGACTCGAAGCGGGCCGTGATTGGTCGAGCTGGAAAAACTCTTCCAGCCTGTGCGCGGAGACGGTCGGGCGCCCCGCCCGCGGCGCTACGCGCGGCGCCCGGCCACGTAGTGGTTGTCCCTGACGTGGAGGATGTCGATGGTGACGGCCGCCGCCGGTACGTCCGAGCCGAAGTACTGTGCCGAGAGTTCCCTGAAGTCGTACGTGTCGACCCGGTGACCCTGGTGGTCGCGGATGCCCCGGTCCGAAGCGTCGACGTAGTGGATCCTCAGGTTCACCCGCGCGGAGAGCACGAGGCCGCGGAAGTCGAGGTCCCCAGCCCACTGTCGCCGACGGCGCTGGCCCGCCTCATAGGCATCGGCGATCACGCGGAGCGAATCGCTCAGCTCGACGTTCCGGCGGACGGCTTCCATGACGAAGGTCTCCGCGAGGGCGACATGCTCCGCGTAGCGGGGATCGGTATCCCTGAACGCGTAGTCGACCCGCAGCCCGCGTCGCAGCCGGACGCTCGCCCAGGCGTCGAGCCTGAGCCGATCCAGGGCCATGCTCGCGTTGTCGAGCCGACGCAGGACGTCCTGGGACGGCCGCATGTCCCGGAACATCACCGGGGAGACTCCCACGCCACGGCGGATGAGGTTCGCGGTCATCGCGGCGGCGCTCTCGCGATACAGCATCGCCTCCTCCAGCCGGTCGCCCTCGGGGAGCTGCACGACGGATTGCGGCGTGCGGCGCTTCACCCCATCCGAGAACGCGTAGTACAGGCAGTCGCCGCCGCCCGGGTTGTCGGTGATGACGAAGTTCTGCTGCACGTACGTGTCGAAGAGCGTTGACGCCCGCTGCCGCCGGGCCTCGGCCTCGGAGCGGATCCGGCTCTCCGCCTCCTTGGACCACTTCTCCATCTCCTTCAGCAGGGAGTCCTTCGTGCCGCCCTTGTCGAGACTCACGAGCGGTCGCGGACGTGAGCCCCGGCCCCTGCCGGAACCCGTCGAAGCGCCGGACCCCAGGAGCTTCTGCTGCCCGAAGAGCGGACGGTCCAGCGCGATCACCTCGGGGTCGAGCAGACCGAGCAGGTGATACATGGAGCGGATGCGGCCAATCTTGGTCTCCACGACTTCGCTGTAGGCGCGATCGTCGAGGTTGTTGTTCTTCACCAGGGCCAGCCCGTTGTTCCCGGAGAGCGTCTTTCGCGTCGACACCGTGATGGGATTGGCGTCGTCGAAGGCATCGAACCCCTGCTTGGGTGACAACACCGTCGACGGTTCGCTCTGGGTGGCGCGGGTGAACTCCGTCACCCAGTCTCCAGTCTCCACGCTCTTGTCCACCTGGCCTGTGTTGCGGCTCAGGCTTCGGAACCCCAGCTCCACGGCGGCGCACCAGGGACAGGTCTCCTTCGGCCGGTTGCGTTGCTTGCCGGTGTCCTGGAACCCCTCGTAGGGAAAGCACACCAGCACGTCGGCGCCGTCACAGAAGTAGGACGAAGCGGTCATGAGCGCCGCGGGTTCCGCGCAGTTGAGCGAATGCCAGCCGCAGATCCACAGGTCGACGCCGAGCGCGCGCCCCTGGAGGCCAGAGACCGGGTGCGCTTCGATCCGCAGCTTGTCGTGGGTCTTGTTCTGACGGAACGACACGTAGCTGAGCAGGGCCTGCCGCGCGGGCCTGCGCAACTGGAGCAGGTCCCGGGCGCGATACTCGAGCGCCGCGGTGTTCGTGCGGCCGAGCATCACGTCGTAGTTGGTCCAGAGCCCCTTCTTGAACTCCTCCTCCTCGTGCGCCTCCGCCTGGCGCCGCCGGGCGTAGAAATCCAGCAGCTCCAGCTCGACCTGACGCCGCTCGTGGGTGTCCAGCTGGGACTGCTGGTCCTCGTCGAGCTCGATCTTGCCCTTCCCCTTCCAGCGCTTCTTCAGGAAGTCGCTGGACTCCTCCTTCAGCTCCTTGCGGAGCTTCTCGATCTCCTCGGGGGACTTGTACTTGTCGGGATCCTTCTTGGGGACCTCCTGGTCCGCCTTCCAGGTGGGGAGCGCGAGGTGCCGGCAGTACTTGCCGAAGTACTTCTCATCCGGCTCCTCCTGGACGACGCCGGAGAGACCGAGGACGGGCACGTACACCGTCTTGCCCCCTTCCTGGTGCCGCGTCCACGACACGCACAGACACCCCACGGTGGACACGAAGGCCGAGCAGACCGTCCTCCAGTTCTTCTTGAACTCCTCGCTGAGGGGGTGATCCACCGGCGGCTTGAGCATGCGGGTGAGCGCGCTCGAATCGTCGCCGAGCAGTTGATAGCGCAGGACCAGCGCGTCGGTCCGATCCTTCACGCTTTCCCAGAACTGCGACTCCAGCGGGAGGTCGCGGACCCAGTCGCTCGCGGGGAACACCGCGCCAAGCGGGGTGCCGGCCGGAGAGACGACGAAGCCGAGGCTCATCAGCCGGATCCGCACGGGCTCGTAGTACTGGAACTTGGCCCGGCTCTTCCCCTGGTCCCGCTTCAGGTCTTCGGCGGTCACCGACTTGAGCGCCCGCTGGAGGCGACCGGAGGAGACCCTGCCGCTCTTGTCCCCTCGCGAGGTGTGCCAGTCGAGCTGCGCGTACAGCGAGGCGCGGCACTCGTCGATGTAGCCCCACTCCTCGTCCAGCATCGAGTCGACCACCTGGGCGACGTCGTCCTGGAGCGCCTGGGCCTCCTTCGTCTTCGGGAAGGCCTTCACGCCCAACATCTGGCGCACCAGTTCGGGCGACACCTGCTGCGCATCCAGGCGCGCCTCGTAGGCGTCCAGGTTCTTCAGCGCGACCTTGATGCTCATGCGGACCTGGAGGAACCGCACGAGGTCCAGCTGGAACTGCCCGAACTCGTCCTGCCGGTAGATCCGGTCCTGCGTGGCCACGAAGAGCTCCAGGCCATCCTCGTCGACGAAGTCCGGCAACTGGCTGCCCGTGTCGCGGGACCACCTCAGCGCGACCTCGGACGTCAGTTCGACCAGACCCGTGTTCAATGCGAGCAGCATCGGCATTGCCCGAGTAGAACCGACGTCTCGGCCCACGCCAAGGACCTGACAGGCGCCCGCCCCTCCAGGTCCAAATTGAGAGGGTCCAACGCTTCTGTTACCGCGGTTGGGGATGGGGGCACGAAGCCCGCGCGTGATCGTTCGTCCCTGCCCCGGTTTCTTCCGGCTCCTGTTCGTCGTGCGAGGCACCTGCGTGCCGCAGGCGATAGCGTCACGCCTCTTGCCGTGCGCTCGCTCGTCAGCCCTCGGGGACGACGACCCGCGACCCCTGTCCTCCACGGTGCTCCCTGGGTCAGCCTGGTGCGCCCTCCAAGGCATCGCGCGGGTTGACTCCGGATCCTCGGGCATCAGGTTGCGGGTAGGGAGACTCGCGGCAGGAGGGACGCGGCGTGGCGACTCTGGCTCGAGCGTCGAAGGTGGACGTGGTGATCATCGGGAGCGGGCAAGCGGGAGTGCCCCTCGCGGTCCGGCTGGCAAACTCGGGGCGCGACGGCGTGCTCAGCGCGCGCGCGTTCGAGACTGGCGAAACCGCCGGGCTCCTGAAGGTCATCATCGACGCGGCTGACGAGCGCGTCCTCGGAGCCACGTTCGTCGGGGCCGATGCAGGAGAGTTGCTTCACATCCTCGTCCCCTTGATTCAATCAGGCTCGAGTGCGCGCGCCGGGGTCGACGCGGAGTTCGTGCATCCCACCTTCGCGGAGGGTGTGCAGACGCTCGTCATGCGCCTGGGGCCCTACGCGCTCGATGACCAGACACCGCCCGCGCCGGGAAACCACCATGACTGAACAGGCCCCCCAGGCGCCGAGCGCGGGGACCGTCAACATGTGGCTCGAAGCCGTGCTCGTCCTGGGCCGCATTCAGCGCCCCCGATGGCAACGGCTGGCTCCTGCAGGAAATCAAGACGCGGCTGCCCTGCCGCGTGTAGCGCCGTCACAACGAATGGAGGGTTCACACCCATGGCAACCACACAAGCACCGCAGGGAACCACCGAGTCGTGGGCGAGGCGTGCGCCGAGCTTGCTCGGGCAGACGGTCGTCGTCATCGGCGGGAGCGCCGGCATCGGGCTCGAGACGGGGCGATTGGCGAAGGCGGAGGGCGCCCAGGTCATCCTGACCGCTCGGAATCCCGAACGCCTGCAGCTCGCCGCGAAGGAGCTCGACGTCCAGCGGACCGCCGCGTTCGACGCCACGGACTCAGCGGCGCTGAAGCGCTTTTTTGGAGCACTCCCGGCGCCCATCGACCATGTGTTGGTGACCGCGGGCTCTCCCCACTACGGACGCCTCCTCGACATGGATTTGAAGGAGGCACAGCGCGACCTCGACGATCACCTCATGCTGGCGGTGCAGGTCGCGCGCAATGCCGCCCCCAAGATGAGGCCTGGCGGCGCCCTGCTGCTCATGGGCGGCACGGGCGCCCGACGTCCGGCGAAGGGGCTGGGAATCGTCTCGGCGACGATCGCCGCGCTGCCGGCGCTCGCGGCCACGATGGCGCTCGAGCTCGCGCCTGTCCGGGTGAACGTGATCGCGGCTGGCTTTGTCGACACGCCGCTGTCCGCGGCACTGCTCGGGGCGGACCTCGAGAAGCGTCGCCAGCAGCTCCGAGACATCTTGCCCATCGGCCGCGTCGTCGGACCCGCGGATGTCGCCGCGCTGGCCGTCCACCTCATGACGAACACCGCCATCACGGGCGCGATGTACGACATTGACGGAGGCCAGCAGTTCATCAGCTAGCGCGACTTCACGGAGGACTCGCTCTGCTCTCGAACAAGTCCTTGAATCGTGGCAACAGGCGCCGGCCGCTTCATCCCGAAGACCTGGGGACGACGACACGAAACGTCCAGCGCATCCTCCCCCGCTATCGCGGTGGACGGATTGAACGGGGTGAGGATTCAGTGGGCACCGGGCCTGCGGCGTCGAGCGGGCGAATGGGACGCATGACTCACAGGCGGACTTCCTCCGCCGCTGATGGCGCAGCCGTTGTCGCTGAAGGACGTGCGGCTCAAGGCCCTCGCAGGCCGCGGTCGAAGCCCAGGCTGCGTCCACGCGCCCGCTTCCTTGACGAAGCGGGCGCGCGGTCCAGCGACTACTTCTCCTGCGTGATCTTGTTGTCCATGCCGGTGCGGCTGATCTTCGGCTTCGACTTGCCGTGGCCGCGCTTGTAGGTGACGGAGTTGGAGCTCCCCGTCACGGAGATGGCACGGGTGGCCTCCACCTTCACCTTGTTGCCAGTGCCGTTCACGGTGACGCTCTTGCACTCGCCGGTCAGCGTCACGGTGTTGGACGCGCCGGTGATCTCCACCGTGCTCTCCGGCGTACATTCATGGGTCGCGCGCTCGCCAGAGCCGGTGACATCGATGCTGGCCGAGCCCTCCGAGTCCTCTTGCGCGACGGCCGTCATCGGGCCGAAGGCGCATGCCATCATCATGAACACTGCCGCCCCGAACTTGCTGTTCATCCGTTGTGACCCCTGAGGAGAAGGTGCGGGACTGATGCCGCACGGCTCCCATCTACGTGACGGACGACGGAAGATTCAATCCGCGGGATTCCGCTCCGTCCTTCATCGCGTGGGCAACACTCCGCCGGAGTTGGCGCCCTGCCTGGACCGTCTACTCCTGCGGCCTGGCCAGTCGCTGGATGGCCTCCAGCTCCAAGCGGAGCACCTCGCGCTCCGCCTCCGGGAGAGTAAGGGCGCTGACGTCCCGCACCCGCGCCAGGGCGCCAGGCGTGTCCCCCAGGACCATGGCCAGCTCCGCCCGGGCCGCGAGAGCTCGCGCGCGCTCCAGCGTCGTCCCGGCGCCGCCCTTCTTCAGCGCGACGTCCAGGACCTTCGCGGCCGCGGCGTCATCTCCCTTGAAGTCGCGCAGGCGCCGGGCGGCCTTGAGGGCCTTGCCGAGGACGGTGGTCGAGGCATCCGCGTCGTCGCCGTAGCCGCTCGGCTCGTCCCTCCGGATGAACATCAGGGAGTTGCCGGAGGGGTCGACGAGCGTGAAGCGCGTCTGCCCCTTCTTCATGCGCGTCATCCGCGGGAGGCCCCGGATGGGAGTCCGGCCATACGCCGTCCGCAGCGCGGCCAGGAAGCGCGCGTGCAACTCCTCCACCTCGTCCACGATGATCAGACAGCTGCTGAAGGCCTTCAGCGGCTCCAACTCCTTCAGGCCAAAGAAGTGGACCTGGGCGCCACCCCGCCGCGTCGCCGCGTAGGGGTTCGGAGACCGCTGCTGGTACGTCACCTCGAACCCCAGCAGGGCGTAGAACTCGAGCGTCGGCGCGAGCTCCACGCAGGGGAGCAGAGGGATGGAAGCGTCATGCTTCATCGCGCCCCTCCTCGGCCAGGTCCTTCTCAAGCCGCAGGCGCGCTTCGCGGACAGCTTCAACCGCCGCGGCCAGGAGCGACGGGGCAAGGCTCGCGCCCATCCGGTCCGCCCATGTGGCATGCGCCTGCTCGACCTTGCGCAGGGCGCGGCGTCCGGCCGCGGTGAGCGAGACGCACTTCGCACGCTGGTGATGCGGGTTCTCGATGTACTCCACGAACCCGTCGCTCGCGAGCGCATCCGCCGTCTGCTGCACGCTCTGCCGCGCGAGCCCCATCGTGCGCGCCACCGACGCCACCGTGGCGGGGCCGTGATCAATGACGCCCAACACCTGCCAGCGGGCGCTCGTCAATCCGGCCGGGGCGCTCAGCCGATCTCCGGCCTGGAGCAACAGCCCATTCAACTGGAACACCTCCAGCACCAGGGCGCTGAAGGTCTCTGCTCTCCGGGTCAGGGACGCCATGGACAGGAACCTGTCAAGACGACAGGCTCCTGTCAACAAGCACTCCTGGTTCTTCTGGCGGAAGTCGCCCCAATGGCAGCCCGGTGCGTCAAGGCGAGTGAGCGAGGCGCGCGCGAAGGGCGTCATCAGGTCGGCATGTCTGCCGAGGCGACAACTTTCCCTGACACAGGGGGGTGGAGCGAGGCCTTGCGCGTCCCGCCCCCGGGTCGGGCCTCGATGCGAGCCCATCAACCTTGACGCTGCTCGTCCGGTCCGCCACCCTGCGTCGGCCTCAAATCCTCTCTTGGATGGGCCCGGCAACGCGAGTCGGAGCGCTTCGAATCGGAGGGCCTGGCTGAGAGAGGTCCCTCGTGACCTGGAGCGTTCATGACCACCGCCCGTATCCTGGGCCTTGGCTTTCTGTCCGCGTGGCTGAGCCAAGGCTGTATGGAGTCCCCCGCTGTCCATTCCCCCGAACACACCGCGTCGACAAAGGCAGACATCTCCGTCGCCTCGCTGGACTCAACCCCCGCCATCCTCACGACGGAGCTCACCCAGGCCACGGAAGGCGTGACGTACCGTCGTGCCCCCGGTGTCGCGGAGGCGATCCTCGCGACGGGTGGTACCGCGCCGCTCCAGGTGAGCGCCACCGGACTCCCGTCGGGTCTCACCATCGACGAGGACACCGGCATCCTCTCGGGGATTCCCACGCCCGGCATGGCGGGAAGCCACGCGGTGGACGTCGTCGTGACGGACGCGAACGGGCAGACGGCCCAGGCCACGCTGTCGCTGGAGGTGGTGGCTCCGCGGGCGCTCGGGTCCAGTGGCACGGTGGGCGTGGAGCCGGAGGGCAGCCCCATCACGGACGCGCTGACCGTCTTCGTGATTGGAGAGGATGGGCGCGCACACGAGGGCGTGGGCGTACGGGTGCGAAAGAATGGCGTGGAGTACGTGCCCGCGCGCGAGGCCCTCACGGATGCGGCGGGGCGCGCCTATTTCACCGGCCTGGGGCTGGATGGCGTATCGGATACCGTGGACGTGACCGCCAACGGCGCGGGGCTCTCCAACGCCACGATGGCGCGGGTGAATGCCTCGCGGGTGACGCTGCTCGTCCCCAGCTACCCGGTGCCCCTGCCGCGCGGCAGCGCGAGCGCCACCTGGGATGCGCAGGCGGGGGGCCTCATCATGACCGGCGGACAGGGCTCGGGTGCGAACCAGCCCAAGGGGTGTCTCAATGACACGGTGGCGCTCACCTCCGTCGCGACCGGGACCTGGGAGGAGTGGGGCGTCCCGGGGCTCTCGACGCCCGCGGCGCCCCCGGCGCGGGTCGGTGGCGCCTTCCAGTATCGCGGGAGCGGCATCAGCGTGCTCTTCGGTGGAGAGAGCTGCACGGGGTCGAAGCTGTCGGACACGTGGCAGTTCAACTCGGCCACTCGGACCTGGCAGCAGGTGGGGGCGCCGGGGCCCTCCGTGCGCTCAGGCGCGGCGGTGACGGCCTCCCCGGTCTCCGGCAGCATCTTGCTCTTCGGAGGCACCTCCGGGACAAGCTCGCAGGGCGGCCAGATCGTCAACAACGAGCTTTGGAGCTATGCCCAGGGGTGGGGCAAGTTGTCTCCCACCGGGACGTTGCCGACCGCCCGCGCCTTCGCCGCCGCCGCGCTCGACACGAGCACCGGGCTCATGTGGCTCTGCGGCGGAGCGAGCAGCGCGCCCATCGGCGCCGACCTGGCGACGTGCTCCACGTACAACCGCTCGACCAATGCCTGGGCGAGCGCGACCTCGCTGCCAGCGGCCCGGCGTGGTGGATTGATGGCTTATCGGCCCGGCGCGGGGATGTACCTCTTCGGAGGATCGACCAACGGTGCCGCGCGCAATGATCTGCTCCGGTTCAGCGCGGGGGCGTGGACCACGGTCACCGCGCAGGGCGCGGCGGGGAGTCCTCCGAGCAGCGGTGGGGTGAAGCTCGAGACGGACCCCTCGACAGGCGACCTCGTCCTCGTCATGGGGACCGGGACGGTGTGGACCTTCAACGGGACGGCGTGGCAGCAGCGGGCCACTCCGTCGTCCGCGGCGGAGACCGTCACGCTGTCGGGGACGATTTCGGGCGGAGTGACGAGCGGTTTCAGTGGCGCCACCCTCTGGGTGGTCGCCCCCACCGGCTTCAGCGCGACCACGTTCTACGTCGCGCTGACGGGTGGGGTCGCAAGCTACAAGCTCGCGGGGGTGCCGGCGGGCGTTCCGCTCTCCGTCTATGCCTACTACGAGTCGGGGGGCCTCTATTCTCACAAGGACGTGGGGGCGGTGGGGCCCCTGGTCGCGGACACGACCTTGAACATCGCGCTGGAGCCAGGGCCCCTGGCGACGACCACGACGACAGGCACCCTCGTAACTCCCGCGGATTGGCCCGCCTCCATCAACGCTCGCTATGCGCGAGGGGTTCGCTTCCAGTCAGGACTTCCCGCACAGCCCAATGGCCCCGCGGAGAGCACGGCCGGGACGTCGAGGACGTTCTCCGCGACCTACATCCCAGCGTCCGCTCCCGCCACGCAGGCCGTCTCGCTCGAGGCGATGGTCGTGGGGGCAGCGCTCTGCGAGACGCTGACGACCTGGGTCTACAATCCTCCCGCGGGTGCTGTCGGCGCGGTGGCGCTACCGGATGGCATCCGGGGCGTGGCGCCGGGGCTGAGTGAATGCGGCACCGGGACGGTGCCAACGGCCGCGGAGGGGGCGTATCAGCTCACCGCGCCCGCGGGCACGGAGCTGATCTCCGTGCGTCGAGGCGCGCGAGGGATGTCGTGGGACTGGGTGTATCTCTCGCAGGCACAGGCAGGCGCGCGGTCCTTCGACTTCCCTCAGCCCAGCACGCTGGCGCCGAGCAGGCCCGCCCCCAGCGGTCAGGGCACGGCCTGGGAGGTGACCGCCAATGTCTTCGAGCCGGGCTCTGGCTTCCGCTACGAGCAGTTCGAGTCCGCGAATCTGCGGCCCACGAGCACCGCGCGCAGCCACCCGCGCGGCTTCGTGCGTCAGTAGCCGGCGCGTCTGAACGACCGTTCTCGATTCTCGACCGGTCTCATGCTGCGCGTCGAGCGGGACCGACGCGCAGCAGCAGGCTCGCCGTCTGCTGCGCGTCGCGAGCGTCCAGGCGGGCGGCCACCTCGACCATGAGCGCCGACATCTTCTTGCGCCGATGGTCGCGGGTGACATTCGCGTGCATGTCCCGCGAGATCCGCTCAATCATGCAGGTGCCAGGCATTGGGAGAGGTCTCGCTCACCACGCGCACCAGCTCGTCCGTGCTTCAGACCCGCGCTCCGGCGACACAGCATCCACTCAGGCCCGCCTTGGGGTTGAGGACCGCGATGCGGTCCGGGCCGCGCTGACGTCTCCCGGGAGTAGCGCCAGGCCGAGGGCCAGATGACAAAGCTCAAGCTCCTCGAGCTTCAGCGACAGGACCCCACCCGCATCGATCTTCCACGTCGCGGCGTGCTGCTCGCCGCTTGAGTCGACGGTCCACGAGAAGCGCGGGAGAGCCACGAAACCGCGCAGCCCCAGGCTCACCTGTCAACAAGCGCGTTTGTTTTCACAGCCCAAAGGGAGAGTCGAAATCGAAGCGCTGCCGGAAATGTCAGACCGATCCAGTATGAATCTCCCTGCGCGGCGCCATTCTGCGCGTCGCCGAAAGGGTTGCCTCCACAATGAAACTGTCTTTGATTTCCCTCGGGCTCTTGGTCGGCGTGACAGGGGGCGGCTGCGCGGGGCTCGATGAGGCCGAGGCGGTGGACTCCTCCGTGTCAGCGGACGGGGCCTCCCAGGTCACCCAAGGCCTGGTCACCCAGGTCACCGGTACCAGCCCGGTCACCTTCGTCGCCACGTCGGGCAACGAGACGAAGCCATACGACCAGTCCGCCACGTCGGTGGTGGCATACATGCGCGACTCAACCACCGGGGCGTTCACGGCCTACCCAGGCACGGGCTCCGCGGACGGCACCATCTCCGTGCCGAACGTCCCTTCTGGCCGCATCTACCTGAAGCTGGGCTCGCGCTATCTGGTGAGCACCGGCCGCGCGTTCGACCTGGGTTCCACGGAGTGGGGGCGCGATGGCACCTTCGCCTCGCTGCCCACTCCCGTGACGGTGTCCGCCACCGGCCTGTCTCCCTGGCAGTCGGGGGACTTCCTGGACATGTATTCGTTGAACCCAGGCGCGTTCGGCTACGTGGACAGCATCGCCACGGGGCGCCCCCTGGTGGGCGCCACGTCACTCTCCGGGCTGAGCTTCAATTACGCCAACATGCTCAACCCGGTGCTGCTCGACAGCGGCCGCGGGGACGTATTCTCGCTGGCGCAGATGCGGTGGCAGACGAGCGCGAATGGAGTGCCCTACCGCGCGATGCACAAGGTGCTCGACACGAGCGTGACCCAGGTGGAAGGCCAGCCCGTCACTGTCAGCGGAACCTTCACCCAGCCCGTCGCGACAGGCACCTTCTCGGTGGACTGGAGACGCTCGGCCTTCGACGCCATGCGCACCCAGGTGAATCCCGACGCGGTCAGCACATACAACGAGATCTGGATGTCCGCCCGGCCGGCCGCGCTGGGCGCCGCGCTCGCGTCCATCAGCGGGCCGCCACTGCTCGTGAAGCTCAATCCTGACACGCTGCGGACCGACATCGTCACGGGGAGCATGACCTACAACAACCCGCTCCCGGCGACGTGGCAGAAGGTGGCGCTCGTCGCCGCCGGCTTCACGAAGAGCTACGCGCTGGGCACCGCGACGCCCTACACCATGGGCGTGGACATCCGCGTGGATCAGGAGGCGAGCGCGTTCACCGCCGCGCCCGTGCAGCCCCTCGTCGGGCCGGTGCAGGCGCCCCAGGTGAACACGCGCGGCGCGTTCCAGAACCTCACGGGCGTGGGGACCGACGCCTCGCTGCGCTGGTCGAAGCCGCTCGTCGGCACGGCCACGAACTACGTGGTGAACATCTACCGGCTCGGCGTGAGCAACGGCTCCACCACCGTGACGCGCGTGGCGGTGCTGCACACGGATCTCCAGAGCGTGTACCTGCCCCCGGACGTGCTCCAGGCAGGCCAGACCTACTTCGCGGAGATCCAGAGCTGGTACCAGCCCGGCTCGGACCTCGCGGCGAGCCCGTTCAAGCGCTCGCTGCCTCGAGGCCGCGCCAGCGTGCTCACCGGCATGTTCAGCCCGTAGACGCTAAAGGCCTGAGAAAAAAGGAGGCACCGGACCGTTGGATCTCCACCGACCTCCGCGCCGGTGGGGAAAAGACTCCGGGCGGTCCTCCGCGATGACATTGGAGACATCGAGAACGGGTTCGCCGAGGGCTTGGTTCGGCGAGCCCCCTGAAAGGCCCTGCCGACCGGCAGGGCCTTTTGGTTCAACACAGGCCCCGCGATGAATATCGCGGGGCCTTCGTGCACAAGCGTGCCGGGGTGACACGTACGCGGGCCACCTGTCTCCCAAAGAGGACGTCGGCTGTCCTCAGGATTTTATCACTCTGCGTACGGATTTCACTGACACGCGGGTTTCCTGTGGCTAATCTCCGCGACGGCCAGCACCGGCTTCGAATGACTGCGCCACAGCGACGAGGTGGGCGCGAAAGCGCTGGCTCGCTGTCCCTGGCCCTTTGCAATCCCAACCATCAGGAGTCCCTCCTTGTCGACCCAGTCGCGTGAGCGATCCAACTTCCGTCCCTCATCCGAGGCGCGCAGCGCCAGCCGAAGCTCGCACGCCACCCTTCTTCTTGCTGCCGTCATGCATCTGGCGACGGCCAGCACGGCGTTCGCCGCGCCTTCGGTCGCGAACAAGAGCCCAGCCAAGGTCGACATCCAGACGGTCGAAGTCAAGATGAAGAGCATCACCAAGAAGTTCGAGAGGTCGGACTGGAAGAACTCCAATACGCTCGACGAGATCGCGAAGATGCTCGATGACGTCGAGACCCGCATCGCGCGCATCAAGGAGAAGGACAAGGACTGGGACACCTCCAGCTTCGAGACCTTCTTCTCTGAGTCCACGGCGAAGTGGAAGAAGGCGAGCGAGGAGGTGAACGCGGCCCACGGCGAGAGGGATCTCGATCTGGAGCGCCGCGCCCGTTTCACGACCATCGGTGACCGCCACGGCGCCGCCATCCAGGCCGGGCTCATGACCCTCGACGGGCAGGTGCGAGGCGCGCTCGGGAATGTCCGGGAGGACATGGAGGCGATCCTCGCGCTCCCCGCCCTCGCCGAGGAGTGCGAAGACCGTCAGTACCTGACGATTCAGAAGTACTACGAGGACGAAGGGCGCGCGAAGCAGCCGAAGGTGGTCTGCGAGCTCGCCGGGAACCACCAGAAGATCGCCGAGACCTACGTGTCGCTCGCGGCGAAGGCGCGCCTTGAAGACCAGCTCAAGGTCGACCAGGAGGCGCTCACCGCGCTCGAGCGGGATGGCGCGCTCTCCAGCGTCTGGCTCGCGCGCTTCAAGGACCCCGCCGCGCACGCCAAGCAGGTCGCCAGCGAGTTCGCCGAGCTCACCGCCTCGGCGGGCGTGACCGTTGGCGCCGAGCACTTCAAGCCGCTCGAGGCCCAGGCGAAGAAGTTCAAGGAGATCCTGGCCGCCGCGGGCCGGGTTGATCGCTTCCCCAAGGCCTGGTCGACGAACGACGCGAAGCTCAATGGCCCGGTCTCCGGGCAGGTCAAGTCCTTCGGCGGTACGCTGGTGAAGCTCCGCACCTCCGGCACGACGATGATCGAGAAGAACGACCTCGGCATCCCGCTCGCGCAGTCCACCCATGGCGCGGCGCTCGTGCGCGTCGCGAGCGACGGCGGGTTCTGCCGGCTCTACGACGACGTGGGCTTCTCGGGGACCTACAAAGGCGCAGGTGCCTATGCCCCGCTCTCCTACTCCTCGGGGCTCGAGGATGAGTTCAAGGTGACGGCCTGCTCGAAGTAGCGAGCACACCGACGCCCGGCGATGCGGTCCGGCCCCATGAACCGGACCGCTCGCTGTCGTCTCGCCACGCCGAAGGAGCGGGCCGCTTCATTCCCACCCTCCCGGAACAGGCGCTAAGCCAGCTCACGCAGGAACGACGCGACCACCGCGCCCAGGCGCTCGGGTTGGTCGAACGGGAGGCCGTGGCCGGCGTCCTGTATCTGTTCAATTCGCACCCGTGAATTGAGGCTCCGCAGCTCCCTGGCCATCTCAAGCGTGACGACAGGGCCGCGGTCTCCAATGACGAGGAGGACGGGGACGTCCATGGCGCTCACCACGTCGCGATACCCGGGGTTGGGCGGCGTGAGAACATCGAGGGCGCCCATGTGGGTCTTCAGTCTCGCCTCGGCAAGAAGCTCGACGATTTCGGGCGAGCGATGCGGGCTGCGGGCTCGGCCCTGTGCAACGAGTTCGGACTTTTGCAAGCCGAGGGCCTGGCGGTGTTGTTCGGCGACGTCGCTGTCGTGCACCTCGCGTTGGCGCTCGGGGCTCAAGAACGTCGGGTCGACCAGGATGACTCCGCGCAGGCCCCCTGCCCGTCGACCCGCCACCACGGCGGCGGTCATTCCGCCCATCGAGTGGCCAAGCAGCACCGGACGCGAGAGCGCCAGACCGCGGATGAGGGCCTCGACGTCGCTCGCGTGAGCGTCGTACCCGTAGCCGTGGTGCGGCGCGCTCGAGCCACCGTGCCCTCTGGCGTCGGGCATGACGACGTCGAAGTCACCTTCGAGCACGCGCGCCACCGGAGTCCAACAGGCGCCACTCCCCATCAATCCATGGAGCAAGACGATGGGAGGGTTGGCGCCTCCGGTTCGGAGGTAGTGGAGGTTGATGCCGTTCGCTCCGCTGACTCCACGCATCCAGGTTGGCATGAAGCGGAAGGAATCAAGGGCACAGGCCCGGGTCAAGGGGCCTGTGCGGTGAGACCTGGAAGCAGGAAACCTGCGAGGACAACGCCGCGAGCAGCTAGCGACTGATCCAGAACGACTTGCTGCTGCAGGTGCCTGCCCGCCCGAAGAACACAACGTCGAGGGCCGCCCCCTTGTCGTCGACCGTGGCAAGCAGGTGCACGGCGTCGCCGAGTTTGTCCGCGGGAATCTTGACGATCGTCCCAGCCTCCACGCCGCCGCTGACTTCATAGACGACATCTTGCTTCGACGGGTCGATGACGACGATTCCTCCCACCCGCCTCGGGATCTCGGCCAAGACGTATCCCTCCGAGCTCTTGATGTCGCCCAGCGTTTCGCCCTGCTCCCTCCCGCTACCGCCCGCGGGCTTGTAGGTCGTCTCGTGCCAGATCCCCCAGACATCGAAGTAGCCGCGCCAGACGGGCTCGTTCTTTTGGTTGTACATGGTGATGGCATTGTTCAGCTCCACCGTGTACCAGCCATTGGGGATGGCCTCGGCCTTGGCGCCAACCAGGATGACACTCACAGCCAGAATACACGCAAACAGTTGATTTCGCATTGACTCTCTCCTTGATTTACAGCGGGGTCATCAACCGTGAGCACCAGCTCACGGGCAAGAGCAGCTCGGTTCTCGTAGACCTCCACCCTGTTCTGCGCGGAGGGGCACCCAGCCCTTCCCATTCCACACCGGGAGGGTGTACTGCTTGGGGGGCGACATGGATGCCACGCACTCCGTGGACGATGAGCGCGCCGGGCTTCGCGACTCCACCGTGACGCTTCCGCTCCATCCCTGTCATTCGAATGAGCTTCCCCCCAGACGCCTTGGCGCGTGGGACCCGGATGCAGCTCACGAACCGTACGGGAACCTGCCGGGGGCGGACATCACCCATAGGGGTGACCCCGCCACGCATG
Organism: Corallococcus sp. Z5C101001; assembly: GCF_007352635.1. NCBI lineage: Bacteria > Pseudomonadati > Myxococcota > Myxococcia > Myxococcales > Myxococcaceae > Corallococcus > Corallococcus sp. Z5C101001. The sequence goes on along the minus strand of NZ_VKLU01000001.1, from coordinate 1,243,246 downwards.
GTAAATTCATCTCAGACGTCGCGCCCATGCTTGGACCCAGACAAGGAGAAGGCCATGCGCGTGAAGAGCCCTTCAGATTCCACGCGGCGAGAGCAGGTGCTCCTGGATGTGATGACCGCGCTGACCAGCTCGCTCGACTTGAAGGAGGTCTTCGCGGAGTCCCACCGGATCCTGTCGCGCGTGCTGGCCGCGGACTTTGGAGCACTTTGCGTATCCAGGCCCGGTGAGCCCGGCCAATACGACTGGCCCATGGTCCAGGACATGCCCCAGGTCTTCTTTGACCGCTACCCGGAGATTTCAGACGAGTGCTTCGTGAGTGCCTCGGTGGTCCAGCATCCCAACACCGTGCTGCGGGACTCCGAGATGCTGTCACGCCAGGCGATGCGGAACAGCGCCATGTACGCGCACTGCCGGGAGATGCACATGCCGGTGGAACGCATCCTGTCTGTGTCACTGGACATGGGGCTTGGCTGGCACAGCGGCTTCACCCTGTACCGGGAGAACCGGAAGGCCTTCTCGGAGCAGGAGCAGTCCTTTCTTCAGCGCCTGACGCCCATCCTCGCCAGGACGGTTCGCAACTGCCTCATGCTGGGGGACCTGGCCCGTCAGGGAGACCTCCTGGACCAGCTCTTCCGTCATACGGGGCTTGAGAGCATCGTACTGAGCCCTCCCTCCACCGAGCTGATGCGCACGCCCCACTCCACCGCGCTGCTCCACCGCTGGTTCCCCGACGCGCCCTGTGGCCGTTTCGGTCTGCCCCAGGTCCTCCTGGATGCACTGGAGCAGCTCAGTCGCTCCGGACAGCGGCTGATCTCCGGGCAGGACGTCCTGACGTTCCGCCGGCCGGGGCGAAGCTTGAAGGTGACCTTCCTCCGGTTGCCAGTCCATCCCGGGAGAACACCCTGGGCGCTGTTGTTCCAGGAGGTGTCTCACAGCGTCCAGGTCCCCACCGAGTGGCGCAAGCGGCTCACGCCTCGTGAGTTGGACGTGGTGGAGCGTGTCTTGAACGGTTGGGACAACCGAACCATCGCGGAAGACATCGGCAGCTCGCTGAACACGTTGAAGACGCACCTGAAGCGAGTCTTCGTCAAGCTGGCCGTGCCCAGCCGGTCCAAGCTGATCCTCCTCGCGCAGGAGCGGAGCACCGAGGTGGCAGGTCAGGTGGTCGGCTCGGAGGCAGGCTGAGTGACCTCGCGCGGGCCCCCTCGTGGTCGAGCCAGACGAGGCCAATCTCGAAAGAGGGGCGCCCGTCCGGACCGCCGCGGCGAGGCGGCGGTCCGGAAGCCCGCCTCAATGACAGTAGTACGTCGGCGCCAGCTCCAGGACGCGCTGCTCGGCGATCGGGGAGAGCGCGCGCAGGCGTGAGAGGAAGAGGGGCGCCTTCATCCCCATCCCGATGAAACCCCAGACATACGAATGCTCCTGGGACTCGGCCAGGTGCTTGTGTTCCTCCGGGGTGAACGTGCGCCCCACCGCCTTCTCCAGCGTCTGGAGATCCAGCGCGAGCTGGGCGTTCAACGTCCCCCGCAGCGCCTGGAGCAGCTCCCCGTACTCCGTGAGGGCCCCGTCCAACGCATCGGGTTCCCGGGCGAGGATCTTCTGCGCCTCCAGGAAGTCCAGCCGGGTGTGCTGCGCCTCTTCGAGCCAGTGGTGCTTGAGCAGGTTGCAGAACAGCGGATCCAGCGTCTCGGTCTTGTTTCCGCGGACCGTCTCCAGATAGTGCTGCTGCGTCATCAGCTCCAGGTGCAGGTTGAAGATGAGCACCCCCAGGTTCGACTTCGCCATGATGGCCCGTGCCACCTCGACGTGGTTGTCGAGCAGGCCGGGGACAACCTTGAACCCCCGAGCGAACGCGCCGGTGAAGCGCGCGAAGAGCTGCTGGTGCTTCAGCTCTTCCTCCGTGAAGCGCAGGAGCGCGCGCATGTGCGTCGCGTTCCCGTGCAGCTCCAGGCTGGCGCGCTGGGCGGCCAGGGCCACGGCGTACTCCTCCAGGAACAGGAACAGGTGCGCATAGCTGTTGGAGCGGATGTGATTCAGCATCAGCCGCTCCTCGGCGTTCAGGAAGGGAATGGCTTCCGCGCCCGTCAGCGCATCCGAGAGGAAGCGGTGGCTGAAGTCCAGGACCGTGTCCCTGGGCAGCAGGTCATCAAGACGCCAGGAGACCTTCTCCGAGCTCTGGATACAGGATTGATACTCTGGAGTTTGATTCAACATTCGAATGAATCCCCCTGTGAAAGTCAAACACTGGCGGCACGGGTGGGCTTGCCCCGATGGGTCGGCCCTACCGAGTTCAAAGCGCCCTCCCCCCCCCCGTCAAGGAGGAGGAGCCCATCAATATACCATACGAGACACGACGATTTGCTGGCACGGCTTCTGGACGGAGACCTACAGAGGGTACCTAGCGGCAACTCAGGTCGAGCATGTAGCCGACGTACGTGGAGGTGTTCGCGCTATCCACCACGAAGCCGCGGACCACGCCATTGCCGCCGCATTGGAGGGAGTATGTCTCCTTGCCCTTGGTGCAGGAACCGCTGCCGCCCACCGGGGTCAGCGTGTCGACGGCGCCTGTCTGGAGGTCCCTGCACGACACCTCGATCGTCGAGAGGTTGATTTCACTGCACCAGGACTGGTTCGGCGAGCCCACCGCCCAACCATTGATACCCGTGACCTTGTGGAGGACGGCGCCCGGCCCACAGTCCCGAATGAAGGCAGTGCCGCCCGAGCCGCCAATCGCGGTGGCGCTCGTCGCGGCACCGATGATGGCTCCAGAGTCGAAGCGGGCACAGCGCATCCCCAGCGCGTCCAGCCAGGCGCCCGCCCTTCCGTGGATGCCGACCGCCACCTCGTCCGCCGCGCACGTGAGCAACTGGGCCGTGCTGCTCTCCACGCACCTCGTGCCCGTGGAGTCGCGCCGGTAGCCGACCTTGCACGTCCAGGGACAGTCGGCCTGGGTCGCCGTCGCGCTCGTATACTCCGCGTTCCCGGGGGCGTTCGTACAGGCATTGCGGGCGTTGGAGTTCGCGGGAGACCAGTAGCCGACTCCCACGTCGGAACAGACGTCATTGGCAAGGTACTTGCCCGCGTCGCAGGTGAACGCCACGCAGCGGTGGGGCGAGGTCGACGCGTCACACGTCAGGCCCACGCCACAGTCGCTCTGCCGGAGACACTTCTTGCCCTGGGCACAAGGCGCGCAAGGCCCCCCACAGTCCACGTCGGACTCGTCCCAGCTCTCCTTTCCGTCATCACACAGCGAGGGGATGCAGAGCGGCCCGAGCGGGGGGGCAAATGCCTGGGAGCAATACAGGTGGGAACCGCCCTTTTGCAGCATGCAGTCAGAGGTCTTCTCGCACTTCTTGCCGCTATCACAGCGCGCGCAGACGGGCCCACCGCAGTCCACGTCGGTCTCGCCCGCGGACTTCCGGCGGTCCTTGCAGGTGCTTGGGACACAGAAGACGCCATCGCTCACGCCCGAAGTGCAGTCGGCGTCCACCGAGCAGCGCGCCTTCAGCTCACACTTGGGGCAGTCCTTCCCACCACAGTCGACGCCGCTCTCGTCCGCGTCCATGACGCCAGTCTTGCAGTGGTTCTGCACGCACGTCCCGAAGTCGATGCCGGAGCTCGTGGACCTCTTGCAGAACCCGGAGACGCAATCCTCGGAGCGGATGCAGCCTTGCTTGTTCGCACAGGGCCCGCATCGCGCGCCGCCGCAGTCGACGCCTGTCTCGTCCCCATCCACGACACCGTTGCCGCAGTGATTTGCGTCCGAGCATTTCCCCGCGTTGCAGTACCCGAACGCACAGTCCGAGTTGAGCGAACACACCTTGCCCTTGGCGCAGGCTCCGCAAGAGCCACCGCCGCAATCCACGTCCGTCTCGAAGCCATCCTTCTTCTTGTTGCCGCACGTGTCCGCGCAATAGCCCAGGCCATCGTTCAGGGTGAACTTCAGCGGATCCACGAGCGGGAACTGGACGTTGGCCAGCTCGATGGGGCCAATGTCCCATCCAAGCCCCACTCCGGAGGAGCCCGCATAGCTGGTCCCCGGCGGTTGGACCCGCCCACCCGCCTGGACGCCGAGATTGCCGTCGAGCCCCAGGGTGAGGTCCGCCTTGGCCTTGTTCCCCACGCAGCGTGACGCATACTTCGCGCTGGCCACCAACGACGCCCGGACACCGGCATTCACCCCGAGCGCGTCGTACACATACACATTCAGGCGGGGGATGAGCCCGCAGACGACCACCAGGCTGCCTTCACCGGTCACGTTCGCCTTGGTGTTCTTCTTCTTCGTCAGCACAGGCTCTTCGGTCGTCAGCTTGCCATTCTTGTAGGTCGCCTTGAATTTGAAGGTCGCGTTCTGCTCATGACTCAAGGTGGCCTTGACGCCTGCCTTCGCCTCGAATCCGCACTCGAGGTCCACCTGGATGGTCTGGGTGAAGACGACTGGCACGGGCCCGACGAGGACGGTCTGCACCGCGGGCTTGGTGACGAGGATGTTGCGCTTCCAGCCCCCCGCGGGCCGCATGTCCGGATGGCCCAGGTACTTCAGCTTCGCCTGGGTGAGGACCTCCTCGGCGAACTTCGTTCGCTCCGCGAGCTTGTCCTGGAGCTCCTTGCCGCTCTTTCCTCCCGCGGACGAAATCGTGGCGTTCACGAGGGCCTCGACATCGAGCTTGAGGCGGGCCTTGCTGTCCACGTTCAGCGTCATGCTGGTCGACTCGGCTCCGCCCACCGCCAGGATGGCGGGCACCTTCACCTCCACCTGCGCGCCTGGGTTGAAGGAATAGGACACGGCCGCCTTGCCGCTCCCCTGGAGTGAGAGCTGGAGCGGCCTCTTTCCCGCCTCGTTGAAGTCCTTCTCGTACTTGAGCGTGAACAAGGTGCTGGAGTAGCTGTTCTTGATCTCGGGTTGGATGTTCACGCCCGTGGTGATTCCATCGACCGTCACGGCCTTCCAGACGTCCACCGCCGCGTGGGCCACCGCCAGCGCCGCGCCGCCCAGCGCCTCTCCCACCGCGGAGATGGCATTCCAGATGGCCCCCAGGAAGAGGGCGTTCACCTGGCCCGGCGCCCTCTCTTCCTCGACCCCGGGCAGGGGCTCATCGTCCGGATTGCCCTCGACGCTGGGGGACATCACGTTCGCGTCGACATACAAATGGCTGGCGGCCCATTCGAGGTCGAGCTTCGAGATGTCCACGGTCTCCATGTTCGCGTAGTCGAACGTGAGCCGCAGCTCCCCCGTGACGATGTCCTCGAGCGCGGCGGCCTCCGTCTCCACGACGAGGGATTCACCCAGCTCGGCGACGGAGACGACCCTGCGGGCGAAGCCCAAGGGATTGGCGCCCGGGCCATCGCTCGGAGCCGACACCACGACCCGCCCGGGCTCCCATTGCCGCACCTCGGGGTTCTCCGCCTTCGGGAAGACGAGCGAGTCGGGCCTCACGACGACGGTGCGAGCCTGCGTCTGCGTGACGACCTCGACCCAGGGCTGGGGCTGAAGGGTGTTGTAGTCGGGCTCGAACCGCGGCTCCCACACGAGGCTCTCGAGGTCCTCGTGCGGGCTCTCCACGGTGTACTCGTCCGGGGTATCGTCCTCGGGGAGCGTCCTCGCGCACGATCCCGTCAACAGGAGGCCGACGAGCATCGGCAGGAGCAGGGGCGGACGGCGATGCATCCAGCGGCCCCGCGGGTCACTTCTCTTGGACATGGGCTCTCAGGGAACAGCTTCATTCACGGTTCAGCAAGACTCGTTCCAAGAGAGGCCACGACGATATCCCTCGAGCTAGGGCGCGTGGATGGAGCCTTGACGCATCAATGACGGCCCCTGACGCGTCAATGACGTCCCCTGACACGGCGTGCCCCCAGTGCGGCTGTCGCTGCGTCAGCTCGCGGTTGTCACCGCCTGGCAGCGCCCCGCTCCGGCTGAGTCGTGGCGCCCGAGGAGGCGCCGGAGCGCTTCGGGCTGACGTCTCGAAGGTATTGCTCCGCGTCGGCGAGCCTCTGGGTCGAGCGAGGAGAAAAGCGGCGCCCCCACGTCACGTTCGAGCGCGCTGTCCGGTCTTCCCGGCATGACCCTTCGACTCCTCGTACTGGGTGCGACAGGCAAGACCGGCACTCACATCCTCGACCTCGCGCTCGCGCGCGGGCACCAGGTGACGGCGTTCGTTCGTTCACCCCAGAAAATCGTGCGGCGCCACCCGGCGCTCTCCATCGTCCAGGGCGACCCGATGCAGGTCGACCCGCTTGCTCAGGCGCTCACCGGTCATCACGCCGTCCTCTCCGCCCTGGGTCCATCAGGGCGCGAGGGCTTTCGACCGAGCACGCTGCTGGCCGAATGCGCGGCCAACACGGTGGCGGCGATGGAACGGGCCTCCGTCAATCGACTCGCCCTGGTCTCCGCCGCGCTGCTGTTCCCCGGAGGAGGCCTGCGTTTCGCCTTCTTCCGTTGGTTGATCCGACATCACCTCCGAGACCTCACCGCCGCCGAAGCCGTGGTTCGGGCCACGCCCTTCGATTGGACGCTCGCTCGACCGCCGCAGTTGGTCGAGTCCCCGGAGGAGACCTACCGGAGCGAGCGCGAACGACTTCCCCTCGGTGCCTGGTCGATGTCGTTCCGAGCGGTGGGGGCGTTCCTACTCGATAGCGTCGAGAAGGGAACTCACATGCGAGAGGTCGTCGGGCTCGCCCGGCGATAACATGGCGCGTGGATCCCATGATGCCCAACGGAGCACTCATGCTCGGCAGGCACTTCTGATGGCAGCCCGGCTGTCGTTGGCACGTCGTCTGGAGGCCTTTGAGTCGTGCCGGCACGAACTCGTCGCGCTGTCGTACCGCATGCTCGGTGACCTCGGGCGCGCCGAGGACATGGTCCAGGAGGCCTGGCCGCGGTGGCAGGCCCACGAGGGCGACGTGGCGTCGTCGAGGGCGTTCCTCGTCACGGTCGTCACCCGCCTCTGCTTGAGCGAGCTCGGCTCCGCGCGGGCGCGCCGGGAGGAGACGCGCCCCGACCGGCTGCCCGAGCCCGTTGATCTCGACGAGGGCGGCATCACGCGCGTTGAGCGCCTGGAGCAAGTCTCCATGGCCTTCCTCGTCGCGCTCCAACGCCTGACACCCGCCGAGCGGGCCGTCCTCCTGCTCCACGACGTCTTCGATTTCGAGCATCAGGAGATCGCCGAGCGCCTCGGCAACAGCGCGGTGGCGTGCCGCAAGCTGCTCGAGCGCGCGCGTCGGAGCCTGGCGACCGAGCGGCGAATGCTTTCGGCCTCGCAGGAGGAGCACCGTCGTCTGCTCGCGGCCTTCCTCCGAGCCGCGTCAGGCAATGACCTCCAGGGCGTCGTCGAACTGCTCGCGGAGGACGCGGTGCTGGTGACCGACGGCGGGGCCGAGGGGCGCCGTTTCGCCGGCCAGCGCAACCTCTCACGACCGCTGCAGGGCGCTGCACGCATCGCCGCCTTTGTCATCGCGACCGCGCGGCACACCGTGGGCGTGCTTCGGGTCGAAGAGCACCGGCTGAACGGGCAGCCGGCCGCCGTGTTCTGGGACGGCGCCAGGCCCTTCGCGGCGCTGGTGCTCGCGGTCGGGGATGGAAAGGTCCAGCGGGTCTATTTCCATGCCGACCTGCATCGCCTGAGCCGTCTCGGTCGTCAGGTGGACCTGGATTTGAACCTCTCGCGGTGGTGGTCGTCTTCGCGCGAGTGATGGCCGTCGGAAGCAGGGACTCCCAGGGCCTTCTCCAGGCCCGAGCGCACCTCGCCTCACCTACCGCTACCGCGCGCGGCGGCGTCCGCCCCCTTCGCCCCAGGCCCGCATCGCCAACTCGGCCAGGCCGAGGAGCTCCGCCTCGCTGGCGCCGTCCAGGGCCTGCACCGACATGCCCTGGAGGACGGCGCCGTAGTAGCGGGCCAGCACCCGCGCGTCCGTGTCGGAAGGCAGCTCTCCCTCCTCGATTCCCCGGGCGATGCGCTCGTGGAACCTCCCCACCGCGTTCTCACGGAGGGAGGTCACGAACTCAGCGATGGGCCGGAGCTCGTCCGCGCACCGCAGGACGGCGGTGGAAATCATGCACCCAGGGGGCTGCTTGCGGCGCTTGAAGCTCCTGGCCGAATCCTGGAGGACCCGCGCAATGGCCTCCCGCGCGGTCGGCTCCTCGGCGAGCGCGGCCCACGCCAAGGCTCCAGGCCCGGCCTGATAACGCTCCAGTGTCCGTTGGTACAGCTCCGCCTTGGAGCCGAAGGCCGCGTACAGGCTGGGCGGCGTGATGCCCATGGCCTGGGTGAGGTCCGTCAGGGACGCGCCCTCGAAGCCCTGTCGCCAGAACACCTCCAGAGCCGCGTCGAGCGCCTTCGTCTCGTCGAACTCGCGGGGCCTCCCTCGAGGCCGAGGCTTGGGGGCAGGGTCATTTTTCATAGCATTCACTATTGAATTGGCGCGAGGCGGGGCCTATTTGAATATCGCTCGCTAAATAAACAGGAGTTTCGCCCCATGCATTCCGCAGTCGCAACCTTCCTGGTAGCCGTAGGCATTGGTCTGTCCCCTGCAGCCCTCGCGAAGTCCGCGCCGGGAGGCCTCGCCGAGAGCGTGGACGCGGTCATCGACCGGTCGCTCGCGGACAAGCGCATCGTCGGCGCCGTGGTGGTGGTGGCGAAGGATGGGAAGGTCGTCTACCGGCGCGCAGCGGGCTTCGCGGACCGGGAGGCGCAGCGGCCGATGCGCGAGGATGCCATCTTCCGGCTGGCGTCGATGACCAAGCCGCTGGTCTCCGTCGCCGCCCTGGCGCTGGTGGACCAGGGCACGCTGTCGCTGGAGGACCCCGTCACGAAGTGGCTCCCGGCGTTCCGTCCGAAGCTCGCGGATGGGCGTGAGCCGGTCATCACCGTGAGGAATCTCCTGACGCACACGGCGGGCCTGACGTATGGCTTCAACGAGGCGGAGGGCCAGCGGCGCTATGCGCGGGCCGGCGTCTCGGATGGGCTGGACAATCCTCCCGGGCTCACGCTGGAGGAGAACCTGCGCCGGCTCGCCACGGTGCCGCTGTCGAATGCACCGGGAGAGGGGTGGCGCTACTCCGTGGCGACGGACGTGCTCGGTGCCGTGGTCGCCCGAGCGGGAGGCGCGCCGCTGCCGCAGGTCATCGAGCGGCTCGTCATCCGCCCCCTGGGCATGAAGGATACGGGCTTTCGCGTGACGGACGGCGCTCGGCTCGCGGTGGCCTACGCGGATGGAAGGCCCGAGCCGGTGCGCATGGCGGCGACGCAGGACGTCCCCTTTGGCGTCGGGGCGATCCACTACGCGCCGGGCCGGGCGTTGGATGACCAGGCCTTCCCGTCGGGTGGGGCGGGCATGGTGGGGACGGCGGAGGACTACGTGAAGTTCCTCGAGGCGCTGCGGCGCGGCGGCGCGCCGGTGCTCGCCAAGGCCACGGGAGAGCGGCTGGGTGAGCTCGAGGTGGGAGCGGAGGCACAGACCCAGGGGCCGGGCTGGGGCTGGGGGCTTCTCTCGGCGGTGCTGGTGGACCCGCTGAAGGCCCACAGTCCGCAGGGGGCGGGGACGCTGCAGTGGGGTGGCGCATACGGGCACACCTGGTTCGTGGACTCGCGCAATGGGCTCACGGTGGTGGCGCTGACCAACACCGCGCACGAGGGTATGTCGGGGGCCTTCCCCGGCGCCGTGCGCGAGGCGGTCTACGCGGGTGTCGCCACATCGAAGCCGGCGGTCCGGATCCACGTGCTCGACTGCGGGCGCATCGAGTTGGAGAACCTGGGGCTCTTCTCGGACAGCGGGGAGCACGACGGTGAGCCGGGGACCTTGGTGGCGCCGTGCTTCCTCATCCGTCACCCGCGGGGAGACCTGCTGTGGGACACCGGGGTCGGGGACAAGCATGCCTCGCGGGCCCACGGCGCCTCGGGCACGCCGGGCGTGCGCTTCCTCGTGTCCGTGACGCTCGCGTCCCAGTTGGCGAAGCTCGGGCTGAAGGCGTCCGACATCGACCTCGTGTCCTTTTCCCACCTGCACGCCGACCATGCGGGCAACGCGCCGGACTTCGCGGCGTCCACGTGGCTGGTCAACCGGGCCGATTGGGCCTGGGCGACCGGCGCTCCCACGCCGCTCGGAGTCGATGCGAGCCTCGTCCGAAACCATGCGAAGGAGAAGACGGTGCTGCTCGATGGGGACCACGACGTCTTCGGCGACGGCTCGGTCCGCATCTTGAAGACGCCGGGCCATACGCCGGGCCATCAGGTGTTGCTGGTGAAGCTGCCGAAGACGGGCCCGGTGCTCCTGTCAGGCGACCTCTTTCACTCGCGGGAGAACTTCGAGAAGTCGCTGGTGCCGGGCGCCAACACCAGCCGCGCGGACACGCTCGCGGCCTTCGACCGGGTGGCCAAGGTGATCCGCCACACGGGGGCCCGGCTCATCGTCCAGCACGACGCCGGAGACCTGGGGACGCTGCCGGCCTTCCCGCTCGCCCTGGAGTAGCGGGCGAGTTCCTGTCGCCGCGAAGCAGGTCGGAATCGCCAAGCTGGGCCCAATCCGCGGCTTCCCTGACGCAGGGGGGCCGCGCGCGGTAACGTGGAGCCATGCCCACCACGAAGCATCCCGGCCCGAAGGCCAAGCGCCTCAGCACGGGAACCCTCACGCCGGAGGAAGTCCCGTCACTCCTGAAGCGGACAGTTCGCGGGAGGTTCGCGAAGTCGAGCACGCTCCGCGAAGCCAAGCGCTTCGTCGCGCAACGCCTCGCCGGAGAGTGCGCGGACCGAGACATCATCCACCATGAGGGACGACTCGTCCTCGACGAGCTCTCGACCGGACGGAGACCTCGGATTGGCCTCCTGGTCGTCGAGGGGGACCTCCTCGTGAAGGGACGCTATGAAGACTCGCTCGACCCCGGCTCCGTCGTGGTCGTCACCGGCACCCTGCGCGCGGGAGATGTCATCACGAAGGGGTTTCTCGAGGTTCACGGGGACCTGGTCGCCGAGCGTTCAATCCTTTTCATCGACAACGATGCTTGCTGCGAGGTCTTCGGAGACGTCCGTGCCCCCTTCGTCTACACGAACTACCACGCGGTGAAGGTACATGGAGGCGTGAAGGCACGACTCGTCACGGGAGACGCGAAGCACATCCGGAGCCAGCAGAAGTACGCATTCATCGAGGAGACCACTCGCGAGGTCCGCGAACGCCTCTCGCCCAAGCTGCTGAAGGTCTTCGCGGACGAGATGTTCGAGGACGAGGAAGGCGACGAGGCGGACCCGGATGCGCCGTGGATCGACGCCATCGACCCGGAGAAGCTCGCCGCGTTCGTCCGGCGCGGCCAGTCCGTGCTGGCGCAGGTTCCGCCGAGCCGGCGGCGGAAGTGACGAAGGCAGGCACACGGACATCTTCTCACACGGGCCAATTGCTGTGCCTTGTGCCTCCCCAGATTCGGCCACCGGTGAGCGACAAGGGAGTTGTCGCGTGAGAGGCTTCAGCCGGCGTACCGAGCTTCCCTAACCGACCGACGGGCGACGTCCGATGGATGCACCCTTCCACTCGTGCCGCGTGGTAGCCGCGCACGGAGGTCCTGGTCGACGAGGCTTGCATGGCATCAGGATGAGTCAGGGGCGGAGGTGGAGGACGGTTGCCAGCGGTGCGGCAGCAACTCGTCCAGACGTGATGCGGGGTGGCTGCCAAAGCGCATGAGCACGCCGGCGAGGTACGCCTCGGGATTGACGCCGTTGGCCTCGCACGTGGCCACCAGGGAGCTCAGTCCCGCCAGATTCCGATCTGCCTCGGCATTGCCAACGAAGAGATAGTCCTTCCTGCCCAGGGCCCTGGGCCGCAAGAATTTCCTCTTCGTCGGCCATGCGTCCGCGGGGGAGAACCTCGCGGGCCTCTACGCCCTCGTCGCCACCTGCGAGGCCAACCAGGTCAATCCCGAGGACTACCTCGCGGATGTCCTGCTGCGCGTCCAGACGCATCCCCACTCGCGCATCCGTGAGCTGCTACCCCACGAGTGGAGGCGGCGACGCGCCGCCGATCCGCCCGACTCGCCCTTCCAGCCCAGTCCCTTAACAGCTCGCTCCTTGCGGCGCCCGCCGAGCACGGTCGTGGTCCGTCTTCAATCCTTCCGGCACGTCGTTGGCCGGACGGTTACCTTGTTCCGGACCCTCCGGGAGCCCGCGCAGAAATCCGCCGCGACGGGACCACGACGGCGCTGCGGCTCTGCTGAATCGGGGTTGCGCGGCCGCCCGCGAGCAAGTGCGGCACTTGAACGAGCACCGGCGGGATGGGTCGAAAGGCATAGGTCTCTGCCCAATTCTCGATCGAAGCATGGACTGCTCATTCGCCGTTTCGCAGCCTGCGAATGGGACATCACCTGGCAAAAGGCAGCCTGCTGACCCTCCGGTTGGCTTCGCCACGCCCGGACGCACGCTGCTATCCTGACCGCGCATGCGCTCCAGGATGACATGGTGGTGGGCAGTCTCGCTCCTCTTCGGATTGAGCGTGGCGTGTGTGTCCATTCAGAGCGCGACAGGCCTCGAAGCAAGCGTGCCCCCTGGGGGAACTCACTCCACGCGCCCCCTGCCCTCGCCTCCCCTGGGCTCGCTGCGCATCACCGGCGTGGTGCGCGACGCACGAGGCCCCATCGCAGGGGTGGAGCTGTCCGCGACGCGCGTGGACGCCGACAGCCTGTCGCAACGTCCATGTCCGCACCCGGACCGCGCCCTTCCATTGCAAACACCGCTCGAGCATTGCTTCCTGGAGCTGGCGGATTCCACCGCGCGCCTCGTGGAGGCCGGCGCGGGGGAAGCGCCCCTGTTCGCGCGGACGGTGTCGGCCGCGGATGGCTCCTTCGTGCTCGAGGGACTACCGCCAGGCGCCTTCACGCTCTGGGCGCTGGGCGACACAGGCGCGGCGATGCGGCCGGAGGTGCGGGCCGGCAGCGAGGGCGTGGCCGTCATGCTGGAGGAAGGCTTCTTCCTCTCCGGCGCGGTGGCGGCGGACGACGCGCGCACGCCCATTCCTGGGGCATGGGTGACGGTGGTGCACGAGTCCACGTCCCGCTTCTTCCGCGTGCTCGCGGACGACCAGGGACACTTCCGCATCGGTCCCCTGCCGGCAGGGCGCTACCTGAAGGTCGCGGGTGCGGAGGGCCGTGTCGCCCGCGCCTTCCGCGAGGACGTCTGGCTGAACTCGGCGGTGGAGGTGACGCTCGGTCTCAAGCGGCAGCACCGGCTCGATGGCGTGGTCCTCACACCCGAGGCAAGCCCCGCGAGCGGGCTGACCGTCCACTTGCGGCCCAACTCAGAGTCTGGCGAGACGGTGACCTCCCGGAGCGATGCCCAGGGACGGTTCGCCTTCGACGGTATCCCTGCCGCGGAATACGTGGTCTGGGCCTGGACCGACGGCCAGACCGCGTACGGCGACAGCCGGGTGACACCGCACCGGAGCGCTGTCATCCGGATGCAGCCCTGCACGTTCATCGAGGGCACCGTGAAGAGCACGCAGGGGCGTCCCCTGCGCGATGTGCGCGTGCAGGCCCTCACGGGTGGCACGGGTGACTCGCTTCCGCCGGAGACCGTCACCGACGAAGCCGGCCACTACCGGCTGGGCCCACTGTGCGAGACCTCCCTCGAACTCTCTCTGAAAGGTGACCACTACCGCGTTCGACGCGAGCAACTGCTCCTGGATGGAGCACGGACCCGTCCGTGGGACTTCACCCTCACGCCAGGGCTGTCGGTCGAGGGCTTCTTGGTCGATACCGAAGGCAAGCCTGTCCCCAGCGTGTCTCTGGCGCTAGGAACAGCTCACGCTTCCGGTGGATTCACCCTCGCGGCAACGAACTTCGAGGATGCGCTCGGCAAGTCCGACGAGGCGGGGCGCTTCGTCGCGGGTTCGCTCGACGCAGACAGGAGGGACCTCAACATCGAGCCTCAGGGCTTCATCCCCGTGACGATCCCCGTACAGGTACCCTCCGCAGCGGTCCGCCTGGTGCTGGACCGGGGGGCCTCCGTTTCTGGCACGGTCACGGATGCGACGGGCCAGCCGCTGCCCGAGGTGCGGATCGGTCTCTGGGATTCAGCGGCTCCGAGCAGCCGTCCGCAACCCGACTTCCTCTTCACGGACAAACACGGGGCCTTCTCGCTGAGCGGACTGAAAGGGAGCCACTATGTGCTGGAGGCCTGGCATCGCACGCCGGGCGCCGTGCAATGGGTTTCCCAGACGCTTGTTCTGGAGGAGCGGGCCCACACGGACGTGGCCTTGCGGTTCGATGAGGGCCGGACGCTGCGCGGAATGACGACGGATGCCGCGGGCCTGCCCCTCCCAGGGGTCTGGGTCCAGGCCTGTCTCTCTCCCGACGACTCTTCCGCGGGGAAGGTGCGCGAGCTGAGTTGCGTCCTCACCGCGGACGACAGCGTGCGCTCCGGCCCGGATGGCCGCTTCACCCTCAGGCACCTGACCGCGCCGGTGTATCAGCTCGTCGCCACGAGAGAGGATCTCCGCCTCTCGCCCAGCCTCTCCCGGGGTGGGACGCCCGGCCCGCTCTCCCTGCGAGTTCCAGCGGGAGCCAACGACGTCCGGTTGGTCATGGAACCCGCCCCCCGGCTGAGGGCACGGGTCGTGGATCACGACGGCGCGCCCCTCCCCAGCAAGATCTGGGTGGAGGAGGCCAACACCGTCGTTGCGTGCCCGGGTCCGTCCCACGAACTCTGGATGGAGGAACACCGCCCGGATGGCCGCTTCGCCATCCCCCTACCGGAGGACCGGACCTGGCATGTGACCGTGAGCGCGAAGGGCTTCCTTGGGCTCGAGCGGTACATCGAAATGAGCCCCGGTCAGGACATCGACCTGGGGACCGTGAAATTGCTCAGGGGCCGGAACGTCCGGTTCGTCGTCCTCGATGAAGCAACCCGCGCGCCCCTCGCTGGAACACGCGTCTCCATTGAGCTGAGCTACGGCCTGGATGTCTGGCCGTACGTGGTTGCCATACCGCCATCCTTGCGCGGGAGCCTCGACACGGCGGGTAGCATCGAGTTCGAGGACCTGCCCATCTTCCCCATCCACTTCAAGGTCATGACGGAGCCGGGGCTTCCCTATCGGGAAGGCATCGTGGATTCACGGCAGGAGGTCATCACGGTGACGCTGCCAGCTCCGGGCCGCTGAGCCGGACGGGCACATCGACCAGAGGGAGAGACACGCATGAAGAGGGGGCATCGCCGGGCAGCGTTCCTCGTCGTGGGCATCGTCGCGGCGCTGCTCCTGGCCTGCTTTCTGCGCGCAGGGAAGGATGCTTCGCGCCATCCGGGCCGAAGCACCTCCGGCGGTCCTGCGCGCGTCCCTCTCTCCATGACGGGCTCCTTCGCCATGGCCCCCGAAGGGGAAGCTCTGCGCATCAGCGGCGTCGTGCGCGATGCGCAGGGTCCGGTCGCGGGCGTGCAGGTGTCCGCGTCTCGCGTGGACGCGGACACGCTGTCGGAGCGCCCCTGTCCGAAAACCCAACCCGACCATCGGCACTCCGCGCAGCGGATGCGGCAGGAGAACTGCTGCTTCCAGGAGGTGGCGTCGGAATACGCGCGCCGGGTGGATGCTCGCGAGGGTGAAGCCCCCGTGCTTGCCCAGACGGTGACCGCGGACGATGGCACCTTCGTGCTCGATGGCCTGTCCCCCGGAGCGGTCACCCTCTGGGCCTTGGGAGACAGCAGTGCGGCCGTGCAGCCGGACATCGCCGCAGGCAGCGACGCAGTGATGCTGACGCTGGAGGAGCGCGTGTTCTTCTCCGGAACGGTGGTCGAGGAACTCACGCGCATTCCCATTCCAGATGCGCGGGTGACGCTGATCCACGAAGCCGGGTCCCGCTACTTCGATGCGCTCGCGGACGACCAGGGGCGCTTCCGCGTCGGCCCCCTGCCCCCGGGTCGCTACCTGCGGGTCGCGAGCGCGCAGGGATGGCGGACGAAGGCTTTCCGCGAGGACGTCTGGCTCGACGCCGACGTGGACGTGACGCTCGAGCTTCAACGGAAGGCACGGCTGGAGGGTCGGGTGCTGACGCCCGAAGGGCTTCCCGCCAGTGGCATGAGCGTCCATCTGAGGCTCGCGGAGGAAGCGGACGACACCTCGACCGCCCAGAGCGATGCCCAGGGCCGGTTCGTCTTCGAGGAGGTCCCCGCGCTTCCGCACCTCCTCTGGGCCCGAACCGAGCAGGAGGCCGCCTATGGCGACGCCAAGGTGACGCCGCCCGAGTATGTGGTCCTCCAGATGAGGCCCTTCGGATTCATGGAGGGGACCGTCAGGGACGAGCAGCAAAGGCCGCTCGCCGGTGTGCGCCTGCGCGCGAATGGCCCGCGGTCGGATGGCCAGCCTCCACCCGAGGCGCTGACGGACGCGGCAGGCCACTACCGTCTGGGCCCCCTGCTGGACCCCTCCGTCAACCTCTTGTTGCGGCGAGAGCACTACCGCGACCAGCGACAAAGGGTCCGCCTGGGGGGTGCCCATGAAGGGCCGTGGGACTTCACGCTCGCGCGAGCCATGCCAGTCGAAGGCCAGGTGGTCGACACAGGAGGCATGCCGCTCGCCGGCGCCCAGGTGAAGCTGGTCATGAAGAAAGACGCCCCTGAATGGCGCTGGGGCCCGGCCATTCCCGCGGAACAGGCAGCCGAGTCGAACGAAGCGGGCCACTTCACCGTGGACGGCAGGGCCAGTGCCACCGGCCTTCTCTTCGTCACGGCCCGGGGGTTCCTCGACCTGGAGTTGCCGGTGGAGGTCCCGTCGACAGGCGTCCGGGTGGTGATGAACCGCGGCGCGTCCGTGTCTGGCACGGTCATGGATGCGACAGGACGGCCCCTGTCCGATGTGGACCTCCGGCTCTGGAACACCGCGCCCCAGAGCGGAGACGCCCGTACCACCGCCGTGAACACGCAGGGCGCCTTCACATTGGACGGCCTGGAGGCAGGGCACTACGTCCTGGAGGCCCGGCGAAGGACGCCCGGCATCGAGCACACGGCTTCGCGGCCCGTGGACCTGGAGGAACGGCAACAGGCCACCGTGTCCGTGCGTTTCGACGAAGGGCGCACGCTGCAGGGGACGGCGGTCGACACCGACGGATATCCGCTGCCCGGCGTGCGCATCCAGGCCTGCCTCCTGCTGGAGGACATCCCCGCCTGGCAGGGCCGCGCCCCCGACTGCACCGTCAGGGGAGAGGGCGGTGTCCTCTCCGGGCCGGATGGCCGCTTCACCTTCAAGCACCTGACCGCGCCGGCCTACCAGCTCATCGCCTGGAAGCAAGGCCATGCCTTCGCTCCCTCGCGCTCCCGAGGAGGAACGCCTGACGCCGCCGCCCTGCTTGTCGCGACGGGACAAGAAGACGTCAGGTTGGTCCTGGAGCGAAGACCCCATCTGCGAGGACGGGTCGTGAGCGACGACGGAGCGCCGCTGCCCTGCGACATCTGGGAATGGGATCTCGGGATGCTGCACGCCCCGGCCGGAGCTTTCGACCTCCCACTGCCAGAGGATGGCCCCAGAAGCATCACGGTGTGCGCGAAGGGTTTTTTCAATCTCCAGCGGGAGTTCGTCGTGAGCCCTGGACGTGACATCGACCTGGGAACGCTGCGGATGAGCCGGGGCCGCAAGGTGCGATTCACGGTCTTGAACAAGACGACACGCGCGCCCATGGCTGGCATCAGCGTCGACATCATCCCGACCGCGGACGCGCCTCTGCGCGGCCCCCTGCCGCATCCATTCCATTCCGGGCGCCTCGACGCGGAAGGTGGCGCGGAGATGGAAGGGCTGCCCTTCGAGGCCATCTCGTTCTTCGTCAGTCTGAACAGGGAGTCGAGCGACGAGGGAACGAACGTGCTCCTGGATGCGACCCAGGAGACCGTCACGGTGCTGCTGACCGACCCGGACGGCTGAGCCAGACGAGCGGCGCTCCTGGGCCCGCGCACTTCGGAAAAGAAAACGGCGGCCTTCCCTGGGGAAGGCCGCCGCTCTCACTGCTTCGGACTCCGGACTACTGCGCGGTGGTGATGGTGCCCACCGCCACGGTGATGGCCTGCAGCGAGCCGGAAGCCGGCAGCGCGTGCGCCTTGAGGACGTTCAGAGGCACCACGGAGCCAGCCGGCGTCTGGGCGCTGGTCTGCACCGACAGCGCCACGGACAGCAGCGCGCCGTCGTACGCGCGCGCCGGAGCGCCCTTCTGGTACACGCCCACGCTCAGCGTGCTGCCCTTCACGGCAGACTTGAGCAGCTGGGGCGCGGCGCCAAGCTCGTAGCCACGGTTGGCCACGAACTCGGAGCCGTCCACGGTGGCCCAGGACGCGGTGGCCGCATCCAGCCCCAGCTTCAGGTCCGCGCCACGGCCGGACTGGCCCGTGGGGCCCACCAGGTCCAGCACCAGCGTGTTGCCCGAGGACAGGGTGGCGTTGCGAACCAGGCGCCAGCCCGTCCCCACGGGGTCCACGTAGTTCACCGTGCCGGCGACGGGCACGGTGATGACGGCGGAGTCCTTCTTCGACGCATCCGCCACGCTGGTGGCCGTCACGGTGTACGTGCCCGGCTTGCTCGGCGCGGTGTACGCGCCGGCGCTGGTGATGGTGCCGTTGGCTGAACCGCCCTCGACGGACCAGGTCACCGCGACGATGGAGCTGCCCGTGACCGAGGCCGAGAGGTTGACGACGCCGCCCTGGACCACGGTGGCCGTCTTCGGCGTGACACTCACCTCCACCGTCGGAGCGACGACGGGGTCCACGGTCAGGGTGGCCGAGTCGGACTTCGTGGAGTCCGCCACGCTGGTGGCCGTCACGGTGAACGTGCCCGCGCGGCGCGGCGCCCGGTACACGCCCGTGCTGCTCACGGTGCCGTTGTCGTCACCGCCCACCACGGACCACAGCACCGCGACGTTGTTCGTCCCGGTGACCTGCGCGGACAGGGAGAAGGCCGCATCCTGCGCCACCGTGCCCGTCTTCGGAGAGACCGTCACCGCCACCGTTTCGACGACGACCGGGTCCACCCGGATGGTGGCGCTGGCCTTCTTCGTCGCGTCCGCCACGCTGGCGGCCGTCACGGTGAACGTGCCCGTCTTCTTGGGCGCGCGGTACACGCCCGTGCTGCTGACGAAGCCGTTCGCGTCGCCACCCTCCACGGACCACAGCACCGCGAGGTTGTTGGTGCCGGTGACCTCGGCCGTCAGCTGGACGGTGCCATCCCAGGTGGTGCTCCCCGACGTGGGGCTCACCGTGACCGCCACCTCTCCGACGACGACAGGCTCCACCGTGATGGTGGCGGAGGCCTTCTTCGTCGGGTCCGCCACGCTGGTGGCGGTCACGGTGAACGTGCCCGCCTTGTCCGGCGCCGTGTAGCGGCCCGTGCTGCTGACGGTGCCGTTCTCGTCTCCACCCTCCACGGCCCACTCCACCGCGGTGATGGAGGAACCGGAGACCTCCGCCGTGAGGTTCGTGGCGGTCCCCTGCCCGATGGTCACCACCTCCGGCGTCACCTTCACGATGACCGTCGGAGTCTGGACCGCCTCCACCTTGACGGTGGCGGAGTCCTTCTTCGAGGTGTCCACCGCGTTGGTGGCCACCACGGTGTACGTGCCGGCGGCGGCCGGCGCGATGTAGATGCCCGAGCTGCTGATGGTGCCGTGGGAGTCGCCTCCCTCCACCGACCAGAGGATGCGCGGGTCCTTCGAGTCCTTCACCGAAGCGCTGAAGGTCGTCTTCTCACCGGCCTTCACCGTGACGCTCTTCGGAGTCACCGTCACCGGCCCCGAATCGGGGTCGGAGCAGGCTGCCAGCGCTCCAATCAGGAGCGGAACAATGAGCTTCATCCACGTTTTCATGGGGATTACCGTCCGAACTGGCTGACGAAGAGGGTGATGTCGTTGTCGTTCACAGAGCCGACGCCGTCGAGGTTCGTCTCCTCGGAGCCGTTGGTGCCGTAGTCCTGCGCGAGCAGGCCCATGTCCTCTCCGTCCACGACGTTGTCGCCATTGATGTCGCCCGTGTAGACCCGGAGGGCCGCCACGGCCTTCGCCGTCGGTGCCACGACGCTCGCCGCGGACACGTGGCACAGGCCACGGACCCCCGGCGCGGTGTAGACACCGTCCGCGCCGACGGTGCCGCAGACGCGGCCTTCCGTCACGGCCCAGGTCACCGCCGTGTTCACCGCGTTCGCCACGTTCGCCTGCAGGGCGACGGAGCCACCCACCGGCACCACGTGCTGCGCCACCGCGAACTCCACCGTGACGGGCAGGAGCGTGAAGGTGGTGGTCGCCTTGGACCAGTTGCCGTAGGCGTCATACGCCACCGCCTCGAGGACGTGCTCCCCCAGCGCCAGCGGAATCGTGAACAGCGGCAGCGTGTACGGCGCGGACGTGCTCCGGCCCTTCAGCGCGCCATCCACGTAGAACTCCACGTACGTCACGCCCGTGTCGTCGGTGGCCTCGGCCCGCATCGTGTAGGTCTCGAACATGCCCTCCACGCTGGCGGTGATGTGCGGCGCGCCCTGGTCCTGGATGGTGGAGTTGCGCACCTCGAAGTTCACCGTGCGCTCCGTGGTGTTGCCCGACCGGTCCGTCGCCGTCGCCTTGAACTGGTGCGGGCCGTTGGTCAGGGTCTTCGTGTCGAACGCCTTGGCGTAGACGCCCTCGACGTCCGTGAACGAGCCCACCGGGGAGCCGTCCACCTGGAACGCCAGGGTGGACGTCCAGACGTTGTCGCGCACGGTGGCCTTGAGCTGCACCGTCCCGTAGCTGCCCTCGACCGCCGCGGAGAGCGTGGGGGCCTGGATGTCCGCCTGGGTCGAGGTGACCAGGTTGACGTCGTCGAGGAAGAACTGGACGTCGCCGTCCGGCACCTGCATGGCCGCCGTCTGGTCCACGTCGAAGAACAGCTGCACCGTCTGGCCCTTGTACGCGGACAGGTCGAAGCGGTGCTGGACGTACTCCGCGTGGGTGTCATCGACGTTGGAGAGCGTCTTCAGCGTCGCCAGCTCGGTGCCGGCGGAGTCCCGCACCTTCGCGCTGAAGGTGTGGTGGGGCAGCGAGTCGGTGAACCCGCCGTTGAAGATGCGCAGCCAGAAGCTGAAGATGGCCGAGGTCGAGGTCGCCGGGATGGCCACGGACTGACGGACGGAGTGCCGCACCGGCCCCGAGGTCCAGAAGATGTAGAAGCGGCTGCCCGTGTGCGCGAAGGACGCGCTGCTGTAGATGCCCGTCGAGCCCGACACCGTCGTCGCGCTCGTCCAGCTCCCGGAGGTCTCGAAGCTGGGATTGAGCACGCGCTGGGCGGCGGTGCTGTCCACGTAGAACGTCACCGCGGGAGAGTCACCCACGTTGCCGCCCGCATCCGTGGCGCGGGCGACGAGCGTGTGCGCCCCGGCCGTCAGCGTGGAGAGGTTGACGACCCGGGTGAACGACTTGACCGAGTTGCCCAGGGACACGCCGTCGACGAGGAACTCCACCGCGTTGACGAAGCCGTTGTCGGACACCTCCGCGAAGTAGCCCGCGCGCGTGCCGGAGATGACCACGTTGGCCGCCACGCGGGGCGCCTCGACGTCCGCCGCGCGGGTGACGCGCAGCGAGAAGTCATCCAACTGGAAGTTGGTGGCGAGCGAGGCGTTCTCACTGCCCTCCGCGAAGATGCGCACCGTCTGGCCCGCGTAGGCCGTCAGGTCCAGGCTCTGCTGCGCATAGCCCAGCGTCGCGTCCAGGTTGGACCACGTCGACAACGTCCCCAGCACCGTGCCGGAGGTGCTGCGCACCTGCAGCGTCAGCGTGTCACGCACGGCGGTGGTCGTCGTCTCGGCGGTGGTGATGTTGAGGAAGAAGGTCAGCGCGGCCTTGGTGACGTCGGCGGGAATGGTGACGTCCTGCCACAGCCGGTCGACGTGCGTCGTGCCGTAGCCGTTGAGCCACGCGAAGCCCTGGCCGGTGCGCGGGCCGGAGGAGACCGGGAAGTTGATGTTCGACGGGTCGTCCGTCCAGCCCAGGGTGTTCTGTTCGAAGCCCGGGTTGATCAGGAGCTGATCGAAGCTGTTCGCGACGGTGAAGCTCACCGGAGCGGACGCGCCGGAGTTGCCGGCCGCGTCGAACGCGACCGCCACCAGCGTGTGCGCGCCGTTGGACAGCGAGGTCGCGTCCAGCGAGAACCGGTACGGCTGGGCGAGGACGTTCCCCGCCAGGCCGCCGTCGACGTAGAACTCCACGCGGGTCACGCCGACGTTGTCGTCGGCCTGCGCCTGCAGCTGGATGTCAGGCGCGCTGCCAGAGGTGCTCGCGCTGACGGTGGGGGCCGTGCGGTCGTCGTACGTCCCGGCGGTGTAGCCCACGTTGATGGCCGCGAAGGCGTTCTGCACCGCGCGGTACTCGTTGGACTGGGAGCCGAAGAGGTCCGCGGCGGCCTGGAGGCCGCTGGTGCGGGCCGACATGTAGTTGGACGACGGGAACAGGTAGGTGGTGAGCGCGCGGTACCAGATGGCCGCCGCCTTGTCGTTGCCGATGCCCCTCATGCCCGCGGGCAGGTAGGTGCTGGAGTAGTCGGTGCCGACGGACAGCGGCTGCGCGCCCTGGGACAGGAAGTAGAAGGCGCGGTTCATCGGGCCGCTGCTGTAGTGCACGTCGACGTTGCCGATGCTGGGGAACCAGGCGTCCGCGCTCGCGCCGTCCAGCGACGGGCGGAACATGACGCGCAGCGGGAAGTCGCTGAGCTGCTCGGCCATGAGCCAGTTGCCGCCGGTGTCACCAATGGTGCTGCCGCGGCCGTTGGCCACCCAGAACTCCGTCAGGGTGCCGAAGATGTCCGAGTTGGCCTCATTGAGGCCGCCGGACTCGCCTTCGTAGATGAGGCCGGCCGTGTGCGAGGTGACGCCGTGGGTCATCTCGTGACCCGTCACGTCGAGCACGCCCATGGACCGGAAGCCGCCCGCGGCCGGATACGAGCCGTCGCCGTAGCTCATGCAGAAGCAGCCGTCGCTCCAGAAGGCGTTGTCGTAGAGGTTGCTGGCGTGCACCCGGTTGTAGGTGGGCGAGCCGAGGCCGTCCACGCCGTTGCGGCCGAAGATCTTCTTGTAGAAGTCCCACGTCGCCAGCAGGCCGAAGTGCGCGTTGACGGCGGCCGTCTGCCCGTTGGTGCTCAGGGTGTTGTTGGCGCCGACGATGTAGTTCTGCCCGTCGCCCCAGACGTTATCGACGTCCGTGTAGAGGGTCAGCGTGGGGACGACGCCGTTCTGAACCGCGGCGTGGTTCACGTCGTAGGTGCGAATGCCCTCGCCACCGGCGCGCGTGACGTCGCGCAGCTCGAAGAGGCCCTGGTCATTCTGGAAGACGTCCAACGAGACGTCACCGCTGTACTGCGAGTGGCCGAGGCCCTTGGCGGCGGCCGTCTGGAGCGAGTTCCACTTCTTCAGCACGTCGCCCGAGTTCGCGTCGATGATGAAGTCCGTGTGCTTGACGCCGTCCTTCGCGTTCTCCAGCTCGGTGTGCACATGGTACGCGAGCCGGTAGCCGGTGACCTCCGTGTCGAAGTCCGCCGCGTTCTGCTCCGCGACCGGCTTGCCGGGGTAGCGGTTCACGAGCCGCGTCTGGGGATAGACGACGAGCTTGCTGCTCGGCGTGACGCCGAACTCACCCTTGGGCGCCAGCTCCTGGGTGGCCTTCGTCACCGCGGCCTTCGCGTCCAGCGAAGGCGTCACGCTCAGGCGGATGCCCTTGCGCAGGCCGTCGGCGGTGATGCGGATGTCCCCCGCGGACAGTCCCTGGTGCGTGATGGCCATGGCGCCCCATACGGGGACGCCCTGGTATGTCTGCGCAAAGCGCGCGTGCGTCTGGCCAAACGCGTCCGTGCTGGAGCTGGACAGCTGGAAGTCGTCCCGCGAGCTCAACCCGAGCTTGAAGCTCTGCGCCTTGAGGTTCGCCAGGGACTCCGCCACACGGGCTGACTCCCGAACCTGGAGCTGGGCCAGCGTGGGCGCGGAAACGGGGGTGAGTTTCTCAGCCGCGAGGGATGAGCTCGCCGAGAAAAGACCGGCTAGGAGCAGAGGCCACCGGGGCCACGGCTTGGACATGGAATTGACTCCACACACTGCGTTCAGGGGAACTCCCGCCGTCAGCACCCGTGGTGGCGTGCCGCCGCCGGAAGGATCACGCGCATGGCGGAGGGCCCGTACAGCCTCAGACCTATCCCCCCGTACGTTCCATGGTCAGCGTAATTGTCCGCCAGTATACAAGGTCGCTTCCCCAATGAAACGGGGGGGAGGCCTGATGGTCACGAAAGGGCCACGGGAGCCACACGGAGTTGCGGCGGCTTCACGTTGGGTCCTTGGAGAACGGGTGACGCGCCTCGACGTCGCACTGGCGGGCTGACTCCCGCAGCGCCTGCCGGAGTTCCTCCAGGGTTTCGAAGGTGGGTGCTTCGGAGGATTCCTGACATGCCCTTGTCACTCCAGATGGGTAGCTACGGCCCATCAACCCGTGTCGCCCAGGAGCCCTGTCATGAAGCTCTACTTCCACCCCCTGTCTGGAAACTCGCGCCGCGTGCTGCTCGTGGCGACCCACCTGGACATTCCCCTCGAGCGCATCCTGGTCGACCTGCCCCAGGGCGAGCAGCGCGGTGCGTCCCACTTGAGCCGCAACCCCAACGGGCGCGTCCCGGTCCTCGATGACGACGGCTTCCTGCTCTGGGAGTCGCGCGCCATCATCCAATACCTGGCCGAGAAGACGCCGGGGCAGACCCTGCTGCCGACGGACGCCCGCGGCCGCGCCGATGTGAGCCGCTGGCTCTTCTGGTGCTCGGCGCACATGGCCCAGGCCAACACCATCCTGGTGTTCGAGAACTTCGTGAAGGTGCGGACGGGCCGTGGGTCGGCGGATCCCTCCGAGGTCGCGCGGGGCGAGGCGCTCTTCGCGCAGCACGCGCAGGTCCTGGACACGCACCTCGCGGGCAAGGCGTGGGTCGCGCAGGAGCGGCTGACGCTCGCGGACTTCTCCCTGGCCGCGTCGTTCGCCCTCGCCGGTCCGGCCCGCCTGCCGCTCGGGGACTACGCGAACATCCGCGCCTGGCTCGGGCGCGTGCAGGAGCTCGATGCGTGGAAGCGCACCGCGCCGCCCATGCCGCAGGTGTGACGTGATGCGCGTGCGGCCCGGGCTCATGAGCCCGGGTCGCGGCCCGTGGTGTCAGTCGTCGTTCTCGGTCCTGACGTCGGGCTTCTTGCATCCCGGCGTCATGCACACCCCGCCCAGCATGAATGATCCGCCGTACGCGGGCTGGAGGTCCAGATGGCGCGTATGGATGCGAACGGTCACGGAGGGATGCTTGCAGCGCAGCGCCATGGCCGGCTCATGCCCCTCCTGGGAGACCGGCAGTCCCCCGAACTGAAGCGCGAGTCGCGGGCCCTGATGTTGACGGGTGACGAAGCGCTCGAAGCGCCACGGCACGAAGCCACGGGGATACGGCTTTCCGCTCGCTTGAGGGTCCTCGTATTCGATGAAGACGTTCGCGGGTGACTTCGTGGGGCGGGCCGGCGGCGCGGCGCGAGCGAACAGCATGGCCCGGTCACACCGCTCGCACTCGTAGAAGCGGAGGGTGCGTCCTTGCGTTCCCTTGTCGAGCGCGGGGACGTGAAACACCTGGCTCGGCTTCACCCGCCGGTTGCACTCAGGGCAAGCAGCGAGGGCCTTCACGTCCGCGGAGGAGGGCCGCGCCGGCTGGACATCCCAGCTTCGCGCACCCGTCAGCCCGAAAGGCGCGGGGTGGAGCCGCGCCTCCTCCGCGCGCTTGAGGATGACCTTCGGAAACGCCTTCGCGCGCTGGACGGCCTTGAACTGCCCTGCGAGCCAGTCCCCATCCACGTCCTCCAGTTCGGGCCGGTGTCCGTCCACCAGCCATTCGACGGCCGCGCGGGAGAGCTCGTTGAGCACGTCCGGCGTGGAGAAGGCCTCCGCGTCCGGGTCACCCGCCTCCTTGAGCACCGCCACGAGCCCGTGGACGGGGGACTTCGCCGCCGCCGCCCGCCGCTTCAAGTACTCGCCAAAACCCTCTCCGGAACTCAAGGCCCTCTTGTCGACCTCCTGCTCGCGGAGCTTTCGCTCCTTCGCGCTGAGCAGGTCCGGAGCGATTGCCTGGAGCGCCTCCAGGAACTTCGGGGCCAGCCCCCCACTCGCCTCCCCGAAGCGCTGGATGAAGGTCAGGACGCCGCCGATGAACTCGGGATGCTCTGTCTCTGGCAGTGAGCTTCCGGTGACCTCCGCCGCCGCCAACCACCCGTGCTTCAGGCGAATCACGGAGGCCAGCTTCTGAAACCGGGGCCCCTGCTCCTTGGCCAGTCGCTCCAGACTCCTGCGCGCCGAAGGCCTAGGCTCCTTCAGCATGAACGAGCACCACGTGGCGAAGTCCGCCTCCGCCTCCAGTCCCGGGAGAGGGTAGCGCTTCGGCCACGTCTCGAGTTCCAACATCAGCGAGATGATGCGCGACAGCGCACCGCCCTTCATGAGCGTGAGCCCCGCCTTGGGCAGCAGCTCGTCGAAAGTCAGCGCCTCGAACGCGTTGCGCGGCCGGAACACGTTCGCCAGGAAGACGTCGTGTTCCGGCAGCGGAATCTTCAGCTCCATCAAGCGGGCGCGCAGAGTCCGCAAGCGCTTGTCGTCCTCGGGCCTCTCTTCGACGCCGATGGGCGCGGTGAAGTCTCGCGCGCAGTGGGCACAAGCCACGTCGGCCGGAGCGGCGGCCGTACCACACGAACAGCGCAGCGTATCGAGGCGGGGAGGCACGTACTTCAGGACCTCCTCCCGGCAGTTCCTCTGCAGCAAGAGGAAGTCGGTCTTCACCCGCGCGTCCTCTGGACGAACCGGGCGCGCGCGCGTCTTCCCTTCCCAGAGAAAACACCGCACCTCCCCATCCAAGGCGAACTCCGCCAGCTCCCCACGTCCCCCCAGCTGCACGGTCAGGTCGAGGAGCGACACCATCAGCGCGCGCTGCGCAGGAAAGTCAGCCTCTGGCACGGCACCACGGATTTCGCTGGGAGGGAGGCCCGCGCTCAGATCGAACAGAGGACGCTGCCGCAGCTCTTCGATAAACGCCTCGGCCGTACCGGCCCACCCCTCCAACTGGCCCCGGGACCACTTCTTCTGAGCGCTGTAGGCGACGTCGAGTCGAACCGCCAGCCCCATCAACCCCTTGATTCTCACGTGTACGCCCCCAACTTGAACTCCAGGAACAACATCCCGCGGATCTCAAGCACGCCTACCTATCAGCAGGGGTCCTCGCACGGAAAGTCCTAGCCCGGGCACGGGCTCAACCCCTGCGTGCGCACGGAGAACGTGGGCACGCAGGAGAGACGGCTACCCGCGCGCGACCTGCTTCGCCAGGTGACGCACGAGCGGCACGGAGAAGCCGACGAACGGGTTCGCGCGCTCACGCCCCAGCTCGGGGTGACGCCGCAGCGCCAGCAGCGTCCAGGCCAGCAGGGCGTACCCTTCGTAACCGCGCCACTGAGCGTCCTGCCTCGACGCCCAGCCCTCCAGGACTCCCGTGACGAGCTCCCGCATGTTGGCCAGCGACGCCTCTCGCACGGCCCCCTCGGTGAGCCCTGTCAGCGCGTCCTCCAGCATCAACTGAGCGGCCGTCGTCCGCGTCTGTCCGCCCACTTCGCTGAACAGGGAGGCCCGCGTCCGCTGCCGGGTCTGTTCGTCCACCCCGGTGTACGTGAACCGGGTGATGCGGTTCGCATCCAGCATCGACACCACCTTCTCCCGGGTCTCCGCGTCCGCGCCCTCCGCCAGCCGGCCAAGCGCGAAGCAAAGCGCGGGGGAGTCCGAGGGCGCCCACTGGTTCGCCTCCACCTTCGCCACCAATGGCGCGAGGGCCCGCGTCTCACCCAACGCACCCAACGCGAAGAGGACCGCGTCGTGCAAGGGGATGGGCGCCTCCGACCCCACGTCCGTCACCTGGGTGTCCAGGTATGGCAAAAGCACGTCGCCCGCCGCGGGGTCGCCCAGCTCACCGAGCGCGACCGTCAGCGCGGCGAGCATCTTGTTGCGCGCGGAGTCTCCCTTCTGGGGAGGATGCGCCTGCACGATGGACAGCAAGGCCTTCGCGTTCGCCGGGTCCCCCACGCCTTGCACCAGACGGATGAATGCGTGGCGCTTGAGATGGAAGCGGTCGACGACCTTCGCCGCGTCCCTCACCCACTCCACGCTGCGAGGCTCGGCCCACTCCGCGAGCACATCCAACGCGATGATGCTCGAGCGGTCCTCCTCGTTCCGGGCACGAGCCGCCAGCAGCGGGACCAGCCGGCGGTCCCCCTCCGCGATGAGCCGGGCGATGACCGCCTCGTCGCGATACCCCTCCTCGTTCGTCCACGTCGAAAGGAGGGAGAGCGAGGGCGCCATCGAGGCATCCTCCGCGTAGGCCCTCTCCACGGCGGCGAGGACCGCGGCGTCCTTCGCCGACGCCCAGGCGAACGCGTCCAGCGTGCCCTCCTTGGCGGCGCGCGCGACCGGCTCCTGGGCCGCGGCGACGGCCTTCTCGAAGGCCCGCGCCCCTGCCTCCGGGTCCCACAGCTCCAGCGCCATCACCCGCGCACGCAGGGCATGCACGTCCGGGATGATGCCCAATTGCTTGCGCCCCGCGCGCAGCTCCTCCATCAACGTGACGAGGTCCTTGATGAGCGGCGCCTCGCTCAGCCGGCTCAACTCCAGGGCCTGGGTGAGCCGCGCGTCGTCGCCGGAGAAGAAGCTGGCCAGGCAGAAGTAGAACGCGGCCGGGGGGAAGTGCTTGAAGCGCTCCACGCTCGAGGCCAGCAGCTCCTCGGTGAGCGGCTTGTTCATCTCCAGGTTGAAGGCGCCGCGCAGCTCCCTGTCGGAGGCATCCACCTCCGTGAGCAGCGTCGCGAGCCAGCCTCCGCGCAGGTCGTTGTTGTAGGCCGGCGCCACCTTGGCCCTGTACGACGCCACCTCCGGGAACACGTCCGCGAAGAAGAGGTCTCGTACGCAGCCATCGAGCGACTTGCCTGCGGCCGCGAACGTCGCCGCGTCCACCTCTCCTCGTCGGTGGGCCCGTACGAGCGCCGCGCGGAACACGAGGGCGTCGAGGTCGGCGGCCTGCGGCGTCTCGAGCACCTCCGTCTCGTGGCTGTAGAGGTAGATCTGCGCACGCGCCGTGCCGCGTTGAGGCTCACGGCCATACATCCAGATATCACCCGCCGAGGTGGATCCGATTTCGACGACGCCGGTGAGGAGCTCCTTCCACAGGGGCCGGTATTGCTGGGCGGCCACGATGCGCTGTTCGGCCAGGTTCCCCGTCCTCGCCAGCCGGGGCGCGTACGAGCCGGGTGTGAACTGCGCGAGCGCTGGCGGCGAGCGCGCGGCGAGAGGCGCGAAGAGCCAGGCCAGGTCCGAGGGAAGCGGCGCGCCCCAGAGCTGGAATGCCTCCGTCACCGCCCCATCCAGGGCCTCCGCCTGCGGCGAGCCGTCCGAATGCGTCTCCACGAACGAGGGCCAGCCCTCCTTCAGGAAGTTGCCGACGTCATTCCAGGGACGAGGCAGGTCCTGCGCACCCTCGGTGGACTTCGTCTCCGTCGTTGCCATCCGCGCAGGCTAGCAACACCCCGCCAAAGGGGGGATGTTCGCGGCTCCATGCCGCGCCCATCCCCCTGCCGCACGAGAACGGTGGATTACGCAGAGCTCTTGTCGGAGCAACCCAACGCGCTGTCGCCGGCGATTTTGGCGGGTGATGGGCCATTACAGGGAATGTGGTTCACCCTGAACGGGCAAGCCACCTCCGACCACTGCGGCGGGCCTTGATGGTCGTAATACCCGCCGCCGAGGATACCCCCGGGCGGGCGCGCCTCTGCCGGCATGCTCCAGGTGACGGCGCTCAGGGCGGCCAGGGGCGCGAGCAGGGGAATCCTCGACATGAAACGAGCCAGACGCGATTACATAGACATCCGCAACCTCCATCAATGATTCACATAAAAAGACAACCCACGACTGACCACGGGACGCGTCCCTCGCGACGAGCGCGCCGCTGGCGCTCGGAGGTGATGCCCGGTGGCGAAGAGGGCGCCAAGCCGAGCGCGACCCCGCCCTGCCCCACCAGGGCCCCGGCAAGAGCTCCAATCCGCCCATGCGGCGGCCGCGGCCTCATGCATCCCATCGCGGCCTGGGGCACCGAACGTCTCGGACAGGAGCGCCCGATTCATCCGGACGCTCCGAGAGGGCTCACTTCCGGAAGACGGGGAGGCCCTTACTGATGCGCTCGAAGAGCTTGCGCCTGTCGAGCCGGGGCTCTTCCTCGTCGTCCATCTCGAAGACCTCGTCGACGAAGAGCGCCTGCAGCTCTTCGTGCACGCCCGCTCCGTCGCGATAGCGCTCGAGGTCGAAGTGGTGGGGAGATTCGACGGTGGAGAGGAAGGCGTGGTCATCCTCGATGACGACAGCGGCCCGGATGCGCGCCGCTTTCAGCATGTGGTCGTTGTAGTAGCCGAGCACCACGTCGCGCGCCTCGAGGATGCCTCCGATGGAGAGCTCACCACTCGTATGGAGCGCGTGGCACTTCACGTCGCCCAGGACGTTCACGAGCGAGTCGCTGCCGCGGTCCCACACCACGCCGTGCACGAGGACGCTGCCCGTCACCGCGAATGGCCCGTGGATCCGCAGGTGTCCATCCACCTCCAGGTCGCCATGGTGGAAGAAGGCTCGGTCCAGCGTGAGGTCCCCCTTCAGGTGCGCCTTTCGCGGCGCCATCCCGAGCGTGTCCCGCAGCACCTTCAACATCGCCAGCGCCTTGCTGGGCTCGCCAAGGCTGTGCAGCCCCCCGGCGACCTCCTGCGCCGAGTTGGGCGTGTGGCGGAACGAGAGCGCTCTTCCCTGTGCCTCCAGCGCCTGAAGCAGCGCGTCGCCATCCACGGGGAAGGGCGCGAAGGGGTCGGCGCTTCGCTCAAAGGGGATGCGCGGCTTGCCTCCAGCGGCCTCCAGGGCCTGGAGGACGGCGTCGAAGTCGGCGGTGCGCCCGCTATACACGACCCAGCGGTCCTCCTGCTTGAGCCGCGCCGCGGCGAGCGGCGTGCGTCCGAGCCCATCGATGGCGTTCACGTCCGCGCCTCGTTCGAGCAGGACCTGGGCCACGGGAGCCGTCCCGAACTCCGCGGCGGCATGAAGGGGCGTCATCCCGGACGCGTCGCGCGCGTTCACGTCCGCGCCCCGCGCCACCAGGTCCTTCACCGTCTCCGCATGGAGCTCTTCGTTCCAGCGGCTCCTGTCCGCGCACAGCGCGAGCAGGGCCTGGGTCGCATCACCGTTCGACGTCGCCGACATCCATGTCCTCAGGGGGAAGGTGGAACTCAGAAGCAAGTATCCATGGCTCCCCTGGGTGCGCCCATCCGAAGTGCGTTCGCTGCGACGCAGCAGGTCGAAGCCCCACCCGCTGGGCACCGAGGGACCGGGTCCGCGGCTTCAGGAAGGGCGCCGCGCTCGGTGCGCTTCGTGATGAAGGACGGACAGGGAGTGCTGGACGCCCGCGCGCGGGATGCCGATGCGCAGGCAACGGGGGCACTCGCCGCGCCGTGAAGAGCACAAGCCGCGAGCCCGCATCCGGCACCGGGGCCTGACCGATGGCGTGACGCCGGAGCCTCTCACGATGCCCATGGATGGAGCAGGCCGTGAGCCTTGGGGCGGGAGTCCTCGAACGAGGTTTCTCCCGCCCCCAAACCTCATGTGGACCGAGGTGCGAGGCGAAGCCTCACGGGAACGCCGCGACGGTCGGCGGCGTGGTGCTGGTGAAGAAGTCCACGAAGGTCGCGGTGTAGTGGCTCCCGCTGCCGCTCTCTCCATAGATGACGCCGGTCTTCGAGCCCGAGACGGTCACCGTGGTGCCGTCCGCGGCGATCGCCACGTTCTCCGACACGATGTTGCCCGCCCCCAGGTAGACGCCCAGGCTGTTGCTCCGGATGACGGTCAGCGTGGCCGGGTCCACCTGGTGCACGCTGAGGGTGATGGGCGAGCTGCCACTGACGCTCGACTTCTTCGTGTAGCTCGCGGCGAGTCCCAGCGCGTTCACCGCCACGGACCGCGTCGGCTCATAAATGACGGACGTGCCCAGGGTCACGGTGCCGTAACCATACCCACACGACGGGATGGGCTGGCGGAAGAGCTTGATATCATAGACAGTCGGCGTCACGCCCGACTGTGGATAGGCGGAGATGCTGTAGATGCATCCATCAAGCGACGCGGAGGACACCGCGGACTCTTGCTGCGCCAGCGCGTCGTCCTGCCCGGTCATCCCATCTCCCCCGCCGCAGGCAGTGAGGAGAGCGGCGGCACAAAGATAGACAGCCCGTTCGAAGAATCGCATCGTACAATAACTCCTTGGCTCGCGAAGAAGCGCGGGGAAAGTAACAGCAATGCGATTCTCTTCGTGGACAATCTGCGTTCATCCACTCGTTCATTGATGACACCACGGGGGCCGCGATGACCCGGCGAAGGAGCACCGCCGCGCAGCGAGCCGCGTCAAGGGAGCGTGGCTATCTCTTCGAAGGCACCGCCCAACGATGCATGTTCGGGAACCCGAAGCCTCGCATCCAGAGTGAAGGCCCTCGCCCCCTGGTTTGCCCGCGTGGAAGTCCGGTGGGCCTTGGCGCCCGGAGGAGCGACCTGGGTGTGACGCGCCGTCCCTCTCCCACGGAAAAATCCGCATCGCGGCTGTCGATCCGGCGGCGCGCTGTTCGTCGTCGCATCGGATACGCCAACAAGGAGACTCGCGATGAAGGTCATGATGATGGTGAAGGCGACGCAGCAAGCCGAAGCGGCCCAGAAGCCCACCCAAGAGGCGCTGGTCGCGATGCACCACTTCAACGAGGAGTTGCGGAAGGCAGGCGTGCTGCTCGACCTCGCCGGCCTCACGCCGATGAGCCGCGGCGCGCGCGTGCGGTACAGCAGGACCACATGCAGGGTCATCGATGGCCCGTTCGTCGAAGCCAAGGAGCTGATCGCCGGCTACAGCCTGATCGAGGTCAAGACGTTCGCCGAGGCACTCGAGTGGGCCATGCGCGCGCCGTTCCACCTCCTCGTGCCAGAGGGCGAGGAGGTGGAGGTCGAGCTCCGGCCGCTGTTCGACCCGACGGAGTTCGACGTGCCGGGCGAGGCCGAGGAGCGAGCGAAGCGGCTCGGCGAAACGCACAGCAAGGCGTAGACCTCTGTCTGACACGTCAAAACATGAATCGTGGCGTTCTCGCTCCTCTTCTTGTCAGGAGCCGCCATGGCCCAAGACACGGCGGACCCGGAATGGACAGAGGCCGCGGACGCAGACTGCACCCAGGCGGCTGGAGCTCCCGCGAAGGCCGTCCGCCTCCCCAATGGCTCCCCCTCTATCAGGTCTATGATTGTGACTCCCCCGCCGAGACCCATGCGAGGGGTGTGTAGCAATCATGTCCGCGGGACGTAGGCGGTGGATCGCGGGTTGGCGCGCCGCGCCGGCCCCTACCGCGCCAGGAACACCACCAGCTCGTCGAGGGCCTGGAACAACCGCTCCAGCTCCTCCGGCGTGTTGTAGACGTAGGCCGAGGCTCGCAGGACCTCTCCGCTCGCGGCGGCATCCACCATGGGCTGGGCGCACAGGTGCCCGCTCCTGCACATGATGCCGTATGAGTCACTGAGTGACCGCGCGACGTCCGACAGGTCCTCGCACCCGCGGATCCGGAACGTCGCGATGGCGCAGCGCTCCTCGGCGGTGCGCGGCCCCAACAGCTCCACGTAGTCCCGGGACAGCGCGCACCTGAGCAGGGCCTCCGTCAACGCTCGTTCATGCGAGCGCTGGCGCTGCTCGCCCAGCTGCTCCAGATAGCCGAGCGCCGCCCCCAGCCCCAGCACGGAGGCGATGGCCGGCGTGCCTGCCTCGAAGCGATGCGGGATCTTCCGCTCACGGGAGCCTTGCGTGTCCACCCAGTCCACCATCCCACCCCCCACCATGAGCGGCCGCAGCCCCTCGAGCGCCTCGCGCCTCCCGAACAGGCACCCCACCCCCGTGGGTCCCAGCAGCTTGTGCCCCGAGAACGCCACGAAATCCACCGCGCTCCGGGACACGTCGAGCCGGACGTGAGGCAGTGACTGCGCGGCGTCCACCACCACCACGGCGCCGCAGGCCTCCTTCGCCGCGGCGGCCATCGCCTCGATGGGCGCCATGGCGCCCGTGACGTTGGAGCAGTGCGTGAGCGCGACGACCTTCGGCCGCGACCGCAGCAGCTCCTGGTAGTGCTCCAGGTCGACGCGCCCCTCCCGGTCCACCTGGACGAGCTTCAGGTTCGCGACGCGGCGCCAGGGCAGCAGCTGCGCGTGGTGCGAGTCCAAGCTGCCCACCACCACGTCGTCCCGCGAGAGGCCCAGCCCCCCCGCGACCAGGTTCAGGGCCTCGGTCGTGTTCTTGACGAACACAACCTCGTTTCCATACGCCCCCAGGAACTGGGCGACCTTGGAGCGCACCCCCTCGTACTGGTCCGAAGCCTCCTCGGAGAGGTAGTGCTTGCCGCGGTGAATGTTGGAGCCGTTCTCCGTGTAGAAGCGCGTGATGGCCTCGATGACCGCGCGAGGTTTCAGCGTCGTCGCCGCGTTGTCGAGGTAGGTGATCCGCTGGCCGTCGATCCGGCGGGTGAGCGCGGGAAAGTCTTCTCTACAAGCAGGCGCTTCCACTCGGGCCTCGCTGGACGTGGTTCATGGCGACCGCTGACACGCACGAGATGAACTTCCCTCCGCGGTCCGACGGCAGGTATTGGGTCGCGGCGAACTTCAGGTGAGGGGTCTTCAGCGCGTCCCTCAGCCGCTCGGCCAACCCGGCCTCGAGCCCGGCGTCCGCGCGCTCGTTGCGCAGGAACTGGAAGGAGAACGCGTCCTCGTGCGTCTGCTCCATGCGATACAGGTCCATCCACGGCGCGTCCCCGACCAGCGCGTCCAGCTCCCGAGGCGTGAGCACGGTGCCCTCCTTGCGCCAGAGCATGTTCTTCGCCCGCCCCTCCGCGAGGACCACGGGCAGCGGGTTGCCGCAGGGGCAGCGCTCCGCGCTGAAGCGGTAGAGGTCGCCCGTGGCGTACCGGATGTGCGGCGACAGCTTGTCCTCGAGCGTGGTGAGCACCAGCTCGGCCAGCTCGCCGGGCTCCGCCGGGCGCCCATCGCGAATGAACTCGACGTGGTAGTCCCTCGCGTTGAGGTGCAGCTTGCCCTCCGGGCACTCGAAGCCCAGGTAGCCGAGCTCCGACATGCCGAGCATGTCCGCGACCGGCACCTCGGGCCCGAAGCACTCCTGGATCTGCCGGCGCGCCACCCGGGTGCAGAGCGTGTACCCGGAGTTGATACAGAACCCGCGCGTCTTGTGTGGCGCCCTGCCCGCCTTGCGCAGCTGCCGGATGAGGAACGCGAAGTGCGTCGGGTCCACGAACAGGAAGTGGGGGTCGTACTCGGCGATCTCGTCGAGCGCCCTCGACGCCAGCTCCGGCGGGGTCGTCAGCAGGTCGTGGTACACGGGCAGCACGAGCGTGCCGTCGGCCAGGAGGCGGTCGCGCATCACGCTGTTCGGATTGGAGCACTCGACGTCCGAGCAGTTCGGCGCCGCGTAGCGGCACGTGCGCAGGCGCAGCCCGGGCTTCCAGAGGGCCTCGAACCGCGGGTTGATCTCCAGGCACGTCGCCTGGCGGCGCGCGAGGTCGTAGGAGAACACGACGCTGACCAGCCGCTCCCCCTCCGTGCCGGAGCTCTGGAAGCGCAGGACGTGACGGCTCCGGAGGTTGTACCCGGCCGCGATGACGCCTACGGGAAAGCTCCGGCGGTAGTCCACCTTCTGCGTCGGCGGCAGCCGCAGCAGGTCCGCGGGCTCCCGGATGTCCGCCGGGACGAGCCCGGCCCCGTCCATGTGCTTGCGGAAGAAGGCGACCTTCTCGTACGCGTACTGAATCTCGCGCCGAGCGCGCTCGAATGTCGAAGCCGCCATCAGTCCCTCGTGGGCGGGCACGCGGCGGTGCCCTGGAAAGAAGGAGACTCGGGCCCCGGACCCGCGCCGCCGGGAGAGGACATGCCCACGACGATCCTGCGGGGTCCCGTGAACGGGCGGCGCCCGTGCGCCACCAGGAGGTTGTCCACCATCAGCACGTCCCCCTCCTGCCAGGGGAAGACCACCTCCTCCGCGCGGTAGGCCTCGCGGATCTCCTCAAGCACCGGCGGCTCGATGGGCGTCCCGTCGCCATAGCAGGCGTTCCGGGGAAGCTCCTCGGGCTCGAACACGGCCAGCAGCGCGTCTCGCACCGCCGGCTCCAGGCTGGAGAAGTGGAACAGGTGCGCCTGGTTGAACCAGACGTCCTCCCCCGTCACCGGGTGGGTCAGCGTGGCCTGGGCCACCTGGGAGGTCCGCAGCCGGCCGCCGTCCCTCCACTCCACCGAGATGCCCATGGCACGGCAGTAGGCCTCGACCTCACGCCGGTCGTGCGTCTGGAACACCTCCTGCCATGGGAGATCCAGCTGCTCCCCATAGTTCCGCACGTACATCACCCCGGTCCGACGGAACCGCTCCCGCACCGAGGGGCTGATGCGCGCGAGCACGCGGCGGCTGTCGGCGAGCGGGGTCTCACCTGCCTGGGCCGGCGCCTGCATGCAGCAGAAGTAGATGCGCTGCGGCCAGCCGCGGGCGTAGGCCTGCTCGTTGTGCAGCGGGATGGTCTGCTCCGGCGGGTACTCCGTCGAGGTGAAGATCCGCCCGCTGACCCGGGTGCGCGGCGTCGAACGGTGCGTGTACTCGAGCAGCGCTCCCGAGAGCTCCCCGATGAGCTGCTCGAACCCGGCGGGGGTCAGGCCGCTGAACCCCCGGAAGAGCACCGCGCCGTGCCGGGCCAGCGCCGGGTCCAGCAGCTCGCGGTGGCCGGTGGCATAGGTCAGCAGGCGCATCCCCGGGAGGGTGGGCTGCACGGCGAAGGGCAGCGACCGGTCCGGCAGCAGGAGGCCGCCGCGGACCAGCGACTCCTCCGAGAGCTTCACCGGCTTGCGGCGCGGCCCCGGCCCAGGGAAGGGCGGCGCCTTGGGATGGTCTGAACCCGACTCACTCATGCTGGACTCTCCCAGGCCGCGCCGTTCACGACGCCAGTGCGGACAGCCGCTGCTGGACATCCTCGCCAATCCGCTCGAGCAGGCGCAGCCAGCGCCGGGCCAGCTCCTCCATCGCCGCGGGCTCGAAGAGCGCCGTGTTGTACTCGAGCCCTGCCTCCAGGACGCCGGTGGTGACCCCCACCCGTAGGGCGAGCTCGTGGCTGGCGGCCTCGCTCCGGTCCTCGCCCAGCCGCTGCACCCGCTCCAGCACCAGAGGCCCGAACCTCGGCTGCTCCCGCAGCGCGTTCTCCACCACGAGCAGCACCTGCGCGCTGGGCCAGGAGCCCGGCGCGGCGCCCGGCTCCAGGTCTCCAGCCAGCGTCGCGAGCGGCAGGTCCTGGTGCGCGCCTGCCCCCAGCACCCCCTCGCGGACCCGCACGAGGAGCTCCTGGAACGGCGGGTCCCCGGACAGGTCCGTGCGCATCAGCTGCGTGTGCACGAAGAGCCCGGCGAGCGCCTGGGTCTCGCTCCGGCTCCGCCCCGCCATCGGCGAGGCGACCACGACGTCCTCCTGCCCCGTGAGCCGCGAGAGCAGCGTCTGCCACGCGGCGAGCAGCACCATGTAGAGGGTCACCCCCTGCCGCCGGCCCAGCTCCCGGAGCCTGGCGGCGGCCTCCTCCGGCACCGTGAAGGGGTGGACCGCCATGCGGCGGGGCCCTCCGCTCCGGGACGTGGAGGCCGTTGGGAGCGCGAGCCGCGCGGGCGCTCCCGCCAGCTGCTTCGTCCAGTAGTCCCGGTGCCGCTCCCAGGACGCTCCTCGCAGGAGGCCCCGCTGCCAGACGGCGAAGTCCGCGTACTGGATCGCCAGCGGCTCCAGCGGGGAGGGCCGCCCGGCGCTGAAGGCGTCATACAGCGCGGCGAGTTCGCGGATGAGCACGCCCCGGGTGAAGCCATCCGAGACGAGGTGGTGCATGCTCAGCAGCACCCCGTGCTCCTCGGGGCGTACCCGGAACAGCCGGGCCCGGAACAGCGGGCCCTCCCGGACGTCGAAGGCGCCTTGCGCCAGCTGCGCCACCCGCCGCCCTGCCTCTTCCCACGCGCCCGCTGGCGCTCCCAGGTCCTCGGCCGTCACGCACACCGGCCCGGCCCCGGAGATCTCCTGCACCGGCTGCTCCCCCCTCCGCGTGAACGTGGTCCGCAGGGCCTCGTGCCGCCGGACGATCTCCTCGAGCGCCCGGGAGAGCACGCCGGCGTCGAGGGGCCCCGTCAGCCACAGCAGCACGTCGACGGTGGTGTTGGGGCTGTTGGGCGCCACCCGGTCCTGGTGCCACATCCGCTCCTGGGCGAACGAGAGCGGCAGCCCGCCCTCGCGCGGCGCCACGGGAATGGGCTCGAACGTGGGCTCCGGTTCGCCACGCAAGAGCGACTCGACGATGCCCGCGAGGCCCGCCACCGTGGGTGACTCGAAGACGTCTCGCAGGGACAGGTCCGCCTGGAACACGTCGCGCATGCGCGCCAGCAGCCGCGTCGCCAGGAGCGAGTGGCCGCCGATGTCGAAGAAGTCGTCGTGGATGCCGACCCGGTCGAGCCCCAGCAGCTCCATGAAGATTCCGGCCAGGAGCTCCTCGGTCCCCGTGCGCGGCGCCAGGGAGGCGGTGCCCGCCTCCGTCAGCAGGTGCTCTGGCGCGGGCAGCGCGCGCGAGTCGATCTTCCCATTGGGGGTCAGGGGAATCCTGTCGAGCACGATGATGTGGGCGGGCACCATGTAGTCGGGGAGCCGGGCCTTCACGTACTCGTGCAGCTCGTCTTCCGACGGAGGCCGGAGGGCGTCGCCCACCACGTAGGCATCCAGCCGCTGGTAGCCCGCCTCACCTCCCACGACCACCACGCTCTGCTTGACGGTGGCATGTCCGCGGAGCACGGCCTCGACCTCGCCCAGCTCCACCCGGAACCCGCGCAGCTTCACCTGCCGGTCCACCCGTCCCAGGAACTCGATGGCGCCATCGGGCAGGGCCCGAGCGCGGTCCCCCGTCCGGTAGAGGCGCGCACCAGGAGTCCCGGAGAACGGATCCGGGACGAACCGCTCGGCGGTGAGCCCGGGACGATGGATGTACCCACGCGCCACCGTGGCGCCGCCGATGTACACCT
Source organism: Corallococcus sp. Z5C101001 (assembly GCF_007352635.1). Taxonomy (NCBI): domain Bacteria; kingdom Pseudomonadati; phylum Myxococcota; class Myxococcia; order Myxococcales; family Myxococcaceae; genus Corallococcus; species Corallococcus sp. Z5C101001. Next base: position 1,204,083 of record NZ_VKLU01000001.1, on the reverse strand, counting down.
CGCCCGGCACCCCGCCGGGCACGGGCTGGCCCCCCGGGTCCAGCAGGTAGAGCCCCGCCTGCGCGAGCGGCGTGCCGAGCGGAACCGTCGCGGCCAGGCCCGGCTGGGCATGCGCCTGCGTCTCCCCGGCGACGACGCCCACGGTGGTCTCCGTGGGGCCGTAGTGGTTGAAGATGCGGCAGCCAGGAGCGTGCGACTGGAACACCCGCAGCGTGCCCCAGGTCAGCGCCTCGCCGCCGAGCACCAGCCGCTCGCGCGGCATGATGCGCTCCGGCTGCGCGGTGGACGCGACCAGGGCCGCCAGATGGGACGGGACGATCTTCAGCAACTCGCACGGGTGGCGCGCGAAGTAGTCGGCCAGCGCGTCCGCGTCCGAGGCACGCTCCTGGGAAATCACATGCAGGTGCCCCCCCGTGCACAGCGCCGGGAAGATGGCGGTATGCCCCAGGTCGGCACCGAACGTGGAGACGGTGGCGAAGCGGGTGAGCTCCGCCAGCGCGAGCCTCTCGATGGCCGATTGCACGTAGCCCGCCAGCTGCCGGTGCTCCACGGCGACGCCCTTGGGCAGCCCCGTGGACCCCGACGTGAAGATGACATACGCGAGGTTGCTCGCGCCGGCTCCGCCGCCCACGTTCTCCACGCCCTGGCGCGAGAGGACCTCCTCGTCGGAGTCCAGGCACACGACGGCGGCCTTCGCCCCCGCCGCGCCCGCCAGGTCCCGCTCCGTCACCAGCACGCGCGCCGCGGCCTCCTGGAGCAGGTGGCCGAGCCGCGCCTCCGGGAGCGAGGGTTCGATGGGCAGCCACGCGCCACCGGCCTTGAGGATGCCGAGCAGCGCGACAATCATCCGCTCCGAGCGCTCCACCCGGACACCCACCACGGCATCCGGCCCCACCCCCAGGCCCCGCAGGTGCCGGGCCAGCTGGTTGGCGCGCGCGTTCAGCTGCCGGTACGTGAGCTGGACCTGCTCGTACGTCACCGCGGGGGCCTCGGGCGTGCGCTCCACCTGGGCCTCGAACAGCGCATGGATGCACCGGGACGGCGGCCCGCCACTGGCGGGCGCCTTCCACTGCTCGAGCATGAGCTGGCGCGCCTTCGCGCCCTGGATGGGCAGCGCCCCGACCGGGTCGCGCGACTCCCGCGCCACGGCTCCAACGAGGGCCTCCAGCGCGTCCTGCAATTGGTCGATGCTCCGCGCGGAGTAGACCGTGGGGTCATGGCGCAGTTCGAGCCGAGGCCCGTCTCCCCGCCGGACGCAGACCAGCTCCAGCTTCAGCCGCTCGCTGCGACTGTCGAGCCGGCCGACCTCGAAGGTGACGCCCTCCGCCCGCCATGCCGCCGGCCAGTCCTGGTGGGAGAAGCCGATCCGCCGCGCGCCGAGCCCTTCGTCCTGCTTCGCCCGGAGCGTCGCGGGAAGAAACTCCTGCCAGCGGTGTGCCTCGCGGAGCGCGGCGCCGGCCTGCCTCGCCACGTCCGCCAACGCGGCCCCTGCGTCGAGCCCCATCCGGAGGGGGGCGTACTGGCAGAAGGCCCCCAGCGCGGAGTGCAGGTGCTCGTACTTCCGTCCATCCGAGCGCACCTCGATGACGAGCGGATCCGGCTGTCCCGCCATGCGCCAGAGCACGACCTGCCAGCAGGCCAGCACGACCGACGACGTGGGGATGTCCTCGCGCCGGGACAGCGCCTCGAGCCCCGCGAGCGTCTCTCCATCGAGCGTCAGCGCCCGGACCGCCAGGGGGTGGGCCTTCGAGTCGAGCTCGAAGGCGAGCCGCGGCACCGCCTCGGCCCGCCCCACCTGCGCGTCCCAGTACGCCTTCCCCTCCCGGCCCGCGTCCGTCTCCTCCAGGTCGTTCTGCCACTGGGCGAAGTCGGCGTACTGCACCACCTCGTCCTGGGCCGGAGCCGGGCCCCGCCGCAGCGCTGCGTAGACCCGCGCCAGCTCCTCCAGGAGCCGCTCCATGGACCCGGCATCCAGGCACACCGCCGGCGCGCCGAGCACGAGCACATGCCGCCCGGCCGCCAGCCGCAGCAGCGTGGCGCGCAGCTTCACGCCCTGCTCCAGTTCGAAGGGCCGCCCCCACTCCTCCTGGTAGCACCGCTCGACCTGCGCCTCCTGCCGCGCAGGGGCCAGCGCGCCCAGGTCCTGCTCCTGGAGACAGGGGGTGGCGCTGGGGGAAATCACCTGCAGCACGACGTCTCCCCCGGCGAGCGAGCGGAAGGACGTCCTGAGGATCTCATGCCGGTCCACCAGGTGCTGAAGCGCCGCGAGCAGGGTGTCCCGGTGCAGCTCCCCGTCGATGACGGCCGCGCACTGCGTCCGATAGGCGGTGCCGTCCCGCTGCAGCCCCCAGAGGCGTTCCTGCTGCGGAGACAGCCTAAAACCTTCGAGAGCCGGGTCTTGCATCGGAGAGTCCACGGGAAGTCGCGACAGGGCAGAGACGCAAGGTGGAAGGCTCTCCACCAGACTCACCGCCGCACCGCTCGGTGCGTAGCGGATGGGAAGTGGCGAGGTCCTCGCCGTCCGGTCAGTGCGGACCGGCTCCGGACGCCAGACGCCTTCGCGGCTGGATTCTCAGGACATCTCCGAGGACGTCGTTCCAGCCGCTGACCGCCGCGGGTCCGAGGTACTCGGCGACGAGCTGCCAGAAGGGGCCGTAGTCCGCGACCACCATGTCGCGGGTCTCGGGCGGCAGCTGCGGAATGTGCGCCAGCAGGTCGGCGAGCTTCACCCAGAGCAGCTCACGGAAGTCCTCCAGGGTGACGTCCGCCAGCGCGCCCGTGCACCGGTCCTGGAGCTCGGGCCGGCCGCCCTTCCGCAGCACGTTGCGCATGCTCCTGCCGAGCGACTCGTAGGTCATCACGCAGAAGTTGTAGACAAGCCGCTCCGCGGGGGCGCCGACGAGCGCACGCACATGCTCACGCTGGCCCGCCTGGAGCTCGAACACACCGGTGGCCTGCAAGGCATGCGTGCCGTAGACGCCGTGAAACAGCCCCGCCAGCATCACGTGCTCCGGGCACCCGAAACGCTCCAGGCCCCTGTAGACATTCACCATGTGCGCCAGCAGCGTCCCGTCCAGATGGGCGACCTTGGTGGTTCCCAGCCCGACCAGGGACTCCTTCAGCACTTCGAGGTCATGTGGCATGGGTCCCTTCCTTCACATGGCGCGATGCATCAGCCACCGGCCCCCTCGCCTCCTCTTGAAGCAAGCGTGAAGTCGAGGGAGCTGGACAGCCTGCTTAGTCGGGAAGTTGACTGATGAGGCCGCGCGCGTCAAGGACACCACCCCCGCCCAAACCTTCTCCTCCCGCAGTGAATAAATACATACGTCTTCAGCGCCGCGGGCAGGAGGCGGGGTTTCACCAGCCGATGCGCTCACCGCGGAAGTCCATGAAGCTCCCGCTGTCCCCCGGGGCGAGCCGGTCGATGATGCCGATGAGCCCCGCGACCGACTCCGCCACCGGCGTCGGCGCGCTCGCGCCGCCCATGTCGGTCCGCACCCAACCCGGGCTGAGCACCACGGAGATGATTCCGTCGCCCTTCAGGTCATGGGCCATCGAGCGCGCGGCCATGTTCAACGCGGCCTTGGACATGCGGTAGCCATAGGCGCCGCCCGACGTGTTGTCGCCAATGGAGCTCAGCCCCGAGCTGACGCTGACCACCCTGGCGCCCTGGCCTCGGCGCAGCAGCGGCAGCAGCGCGCCGGTCACCCGGAGCGCTCCGAGCGCGTTCACCTGGAAGACCCGGGCCGCGTCATCCAGGTCCAGCTCCTCGATGCCATCCGCCCGCACCCTGTTGCGGATGCCCGCGTTGTTGATGAGCAGGTCCACGGGCTCGGCCACCGCGGACGCGAACGCGCGGACGCTGGCGTCCAGCGCCACGTCACAAGGGTGAATCCGCAGCCGGCCGCCGGACGACTCCGCGAGGGCCGCGAGCTCGGCGGCGCGCTCCGGCTCCCGGACTCCCGCGTGAACGGAGTCGCCCCGGGCGAGATACTGGCGCGCGAGCTCAAGCCCCATGCCACGGTTGGCCCCAGTGATGACGATCCTCATGGGTCGGGCAGCATGCACGGCTTCTGGAGGTGAAGCACCCTTCCTGGCCGCATGGCGGCCCCGCCACGACACCCGGCCCCGGGTCCGAACACACACTCCCAGTGTTGCGGTGCGTTAGCCTGCAGATGTGAGGCCAAAACCCGTAAAGACCTTGTCTCATGGAAAAACAAGGTGAATACTCAACTTTCCACCTGTTCCAAAAGGAGGTCCAAACTGATGCGAAAGGGAATCATTGCCCTTGCCATGCTGTCCCTGAGCCTGACGGCGAGCGCTCATGAGGTCGTGCTGTCGGAGGCCGATGTCCTGAAGGCGCAGACCCGCTCGACCGAGGCCCTGGTGAAGGGCGACGTGGATGCGGTGGCGCAGGAGTTCTCCGCTGATTTCAGCTCCGCTGGCGGTGACTTCCAGTTCAAGTCGCGCGACGAGCTCATCCGGGGCCTGAAGGAAGGCAACCTCTATTACGAGGCCATCCGCAGCGAGGTGGAGAGCGTGAAGTTCACGACCAACACTTCGGCCGTCGTCACGGGCAAGCGGACCGTGAAGGCCTTCATCAGCGGCAAGCCTTTCGAGAGCACCTTCTCGTACAAGGCGGTCTATGCCCTGAACCAGGATCGCTGGACGCTGGTGCTGTGGGCCGTCAACCCCTGCTGATCACCCCGGTCGTCGTTGGGCTTCGTGGCATGCCTTCGCGATGCACCAACACCCCTCGCGCGCAGGAGCCTGGCTCCGAGGCGCGAGGGGGCGGCGCCCCCGGAGCAGGTGCGTGGAGACCTGAAGGTCCCCCGCCTGCCTCTCTCTGCGGAAGGGGGCCCGTGCGGTCCGCCCTTTCCCTGAAGGCCGATGCCGGGTCTTGAAGGACAGGATGTACGAATGGGTCACGCGAAGGATTCGCAGCCATGGACTGGCTTTGAGGTCGCGGTCGTGGGGATGGCGGGCCGGTTTCCAGGCGCGCAGGACCCCGAGACGTTCTGGCGAAACCTTCAGGACGGGCTCGAGTCCATCTCCCGCTTCACCGATGAGGAGCTCGAGTCCTCGGCCCTGGAGCCCATCGCGCCCGGGGACCCGCGCCACGTCAAGGCGGGCGGGGTGCTCGCGGGCGTGGAGTCCTTCGACGCGGCCTTCTTCGGCATGCCCCCCAAGGAGGCCCAGGTCACCGACCCGCAGCACCGCATCCTGCTGGAGTGCGCCCACGAGGCCCTGGAGAGCAGCGGCCACAGCCCGGAGTCCTTCGCAGGGGACGTGGGCGTCTACGTCAGCGCCGGTGCCAACACCTACCTGCTGAACAACGTCTCCGCGAACTGGGAGTTCCTGAGGTCCGTCGGCGCCATGCAGGTGGTGCTCGGCAACGACAAGGACTACCTGGCGAGCCGGATCTCCTACAAGCTCAACCTCAAGGGCCCGAGCGTGACGGTCCAGTCGGCCTGCTCCTCGTCGCTCGTCGCCGTGCATACGGCGTGTCGCGCGCTGCTCAATGGCGAGTGTGACCTGGCCCTGGCTGGCGGCGTGTCGGTCAGCGTTCCCCAGAAGGCGGGCTACCTGTATCAGGAGGGCGGCGTGGCCTCGCCCGACGGCCACTGCAGGCCGTTCGACGCGCAGGCGCGCGGGACGGTCAAGGGCAACGGCGCCGGCGTGGTGGTGCTCAAGAGGCTCGGGGATGCGCTGGAGGACCGGGACACCGTCCTGGCCATCATCAAGGGCTCGGCCATCAACAACGATGGCGCCTCGAAGCTCGGCTTCACGGCCCCCAGCGTGGAGGGACAGGCCCGGGTCATCCGCGCCGCCCATGTCGCGGCGGAGGTCGACGCGGAGACCCTCACCTACGTCGAGGCCCATGGGACGGCCACGGCGCTGGGCGACCCCATCGAGCTGGCCGCGCTCACCCGGGCCTTCCGCACGCAGACCCAGGCCCGGAACTTCTGCGCCCTCGGCTCCGTGAAGGCCAACGTCGGCCACCTGGACGCGGCGGCCGGCGTCACCGGGCTCATCAAGGTGGTGCTCGCGCTGCGGCACCGCCAGCTGCCGCCGAGCCTGCACTTCACGCGCGCCAACCCCGCCATCGACTTCGACAGCAGCCCCTTCCGGGTCAACACCGCCCTGTCGCCCTGGGAGACGGGGGCCACGCCGCGGCGGGCCGGGGTGAGCTCCTTCGGCATCGGGGGCACGAACGCGCACGTGGTGCTCGAGGAGGCGCCCGCCGCCCCGGCGACGGAGGCCTCGCGGCGCCCCCAGCTCCTGCGGCTGTCGGCCCGGACGGGCTCCGCGCTCCAGGCCGCCGCGGCGAACCTGGCGCGGCACCTGAGGCGGCACCCGGGGGACTCGCTCGCGGATGTCGCGTACACGCTCCAGGTGGGGCGCAGGCCGTTCCATCACCGCATGGCCCTGCCCTGCGCCAGCGTGGACGAGGCGCTCCAGGCGCTGGAGTCAGGCGACGCGGTCCGGGTCGCCACCGGCGAGTGCGAGCCCGAGCCCCCCTCCGTTGCCTTCCTGTTCCCGGGTCAAGGCACGCAGTCCGTCCAGATGATGGCGGGCCTCTACCGGGACGAGCCCGTCTTCCACCAGCACGTGCGCCACTGCGCGGAGCTGCTCGGGCCGCACCTCGGCCTGGACCTGCGCGAGGTGCTGTATCCCCGCGAGGGACAGGCCGTCGGCGCGCCGCTGGACCAGACGTGGCTCTCGCAGCCCGCGCTGTTCGTGGTCGAGCACGCGCTGGCCCGCCTCTGGATGGCGTGGGGAGTCCGGCCCCAGGCCATGCTCGGCCACAGCATCGGCGAGTACGTGGCGGCCTGTCTCGCGGAGGTCCTGTCCCTCGAGGACGCCCTGGCGCTCGTCGCGGCCCGGGGGCGGCTGATGCAGCAGCTGCCGCGCGGGGCGATGCTGGCGGTGCCCCTGCCCGAGGAGCGGACACGGGAGCTGCTGGGAGACGACCTGTCGCTCGCGGCGGTGAACCGGAGCGCCCTGTGCGTGGTCTCCGGCCCCACGGAGGCGGTGGAGCGGCTGGAGCGGCAGCTCGGCGCGCAAGGCCTCTGCTGCCAGCGGCTCCAGACGTCGCATGCCTTCCATTCGCACCTGGTGGAGCCGGCGCTGGAGGCCTTCACCGCGCGGGTGAAGCAGGTGCCCCTGCGGCCGCCGCGCATCCCCTACCTCTCGAACGTCACCGGCACCTGGATCACCCCGGCCGAGGCCACGAGCCCGGACTACTGGGCGGCCCATCTGCGGCGGACGGTGCGGTTCTCCGACGGGGTCGCCGAGCTGCTGAAGGACGGGGGCCGGGTCCTGCTGGAGGTGGGCCCGGGACAGACGCTGACGTCCTCGGTCCGGCGGCAGGTGGAGGCCCGGGAGCGGTGCGTGGCGCTCGCCTCGCTGCCGCACCCCAAGGCCGCCCAGGACGAGCTCCAGCACATGCTGCACACCGCCGGGCGGCTGTGGTGCCTGGGCGCCGGACTCGAGCTGCCCGTCCCCCCGCGGGGCCGGCGCATCCCGCTGCCGACCTACCCGTTCGAGCGCCAGCGCTACTGGGTCGAGCCTCGGCCGCCACCGCGCGCCGCCGGGGCCCGCGAGCCGGCGCCGGGGCATGAAGCAGCGCCCGTGCACGCGGACCCGCCCGGGAGTGAAGGGCCGTCCCGGGGCCGCGCCTCCGTCCCCGCCGACCCGCCCAGGACTCCCCTGGAGCAGCGGCTCGCCTCGCTCTGGCAGGAGGCGCTCGGGGTCGAGGGCATTGGCATCCATGAGAGCTTCTTCGCGCTGGGAGGGGACTCGCTGGTCAGCCTCCAGCTCTGCGCCCTCGCGAACCGGAGCGGGTTGCGGCTGCATCCCCAGCAACTGCTGCGGCACCCGACCCTCGCCCAGCTCGCGGAGGCCGTCAGCGCCGCGCCCGCGGGGCAGGAGCCCGGCGCGCCGGCCGACCTGGAGCCGCTGTCAGGGCTGCCCTCCGTGCTCCCGGCACCGGAGAGCCGCCACGAGCCCTTCCCGCTGACGGACATCCAGCAGGCGTATTGGATTGGCCGTGGCGGCGTCCTCGACCTCGGCGAGGTCGCGTCCCACGTCTACCAGGAGCTGGAGGGGGACCGCCTCGAGGTGCCGCGGCTCGAGGCCGCGCTGCGGCGGCTGATTGACCGCCACCCCATGCTGCGGGCGGTGACAACCTCCGAGGGGCAGCAGCGCGTCCTGGAGCGCGTGCCGCCCTACCCGGTCGAGGTCCTGGACCTGCGCGGGCAGGCGCCGCGGACCGTGGAGGCGCGGCTGGAGGAGCTCCGCCAGCGGATGTCCCACCAGGTGCTGCCCTCGGACCGCTGGCCGCTGTTCGAGGTGCGCGCGACGCTCCTGGACGGGGGCCGGGTCCGCCTCCACATCAGCGTGGACATCCTCTTCGCGGATGCCTGGAGCCTGGTCCTCTACTCCCGGGACCTGCTGCGGCTGTACCGCGAGCCCGAGGCCGCGCTCCCGCCGCTCGAGCTCACGTTCCGCGACCATGTCCTGGCCGAGGCCGCGTTCCGCGACTCCGACAGCTACCGGCGCTCGCGCGAGTACTGGCTGAAGCGCCTGCCGACCCTGCCGGCCGCGCCCGCCCTGCCCCTGGCCCGGCCCCCCGGCGCCATCGCGCGCCCCCGGTTCACCCGGCGGAGCGGCGCGCTGGCCCCGGCGGTGTGGACGCGGCTGAAGTCCCGCGCGGCCCAGGCGGGGCTGACGCCCTCCATGGTGCTGTGCGCCGCCTACGCCGAGGTCCTGGCCCTGTGGAGCAAGAGCCCCCACTTCTGCATCAACCTGCCGGTGTTCAACCGGCCCCCCGTCCACCCCCAGGTGAATGACATCTCCGGGGACTTCACCTCGGTCATCCTGCTGGAGGTGCCCCCCCCGGGCCGTGAGCCCTTCGAGGCGCTGGCGCGGCGACTCCAGCAGCAGCTCTGGAGCGACCTGGAGCACCGGCACTTCAGCGGCGTGAGCGTCATGCGGGAGCTGGCCCGGAGCGAGCCCTCCCGCGCGGTCATGCCCGTGGTCTTCACGAGCCTCATCATGCCGGGCGCGCAGGACGTCTCCGCGGAGGCCCGCGCGACCTTCGGCGAGGAGGTCTTCGGCATCTCGCAGACGCCGCAGGTGTGGCTCGACCATCAGGTCGCGGAGAGGGCCGGAGGCCTGACCTTCAACTGGGACGCGGTCGAGGAGCTGTTCCCGGCGGACCTCCTCCAGGAGATGTTCGACGCGTACCGCCGGCTCCTCGATGCCCTGGCGAATGACGAGGAGTCCTGGCGCGAGACGCGCCGCGCCCCCCGGCTGCTCCCCACGGCCCAGGGCTCGACGCGGGAGGCCGCCAACGCGACCGCCGCGCCCATACCGGCCGGGCTGCTGCATTCCGCGTTCTTCGAGCAGGCGGAACGGCGGCCGTCGCACCCGGCGGTGCTGACCGCATCCCGGACGCTGACGTACGGGGAGCTCGCCCTGCATGCCGGACGGGTCGCCCACCAGCTCCGGCGCACGGCGCCGTGCCGTGGCGCCCTCGTCGCCATCGTGATGGAGAAGGGCTGGGAGCAGGTGGCCGCGGCGCTGGGCGTCCTGCGGGCGGGCGCCGCGTACGTGCCCATCGACCCGTCGCTCCCGCGTGAGCGGCTGGAGGCCCTGCTGGAGCATGCGCGGGCCCGCGTCGTGCTGACCCAGCCCTGGGTGGACGAGCGGCTGTCCTGGCCCGGCTTCGTGACGCGCCTCCACGTGAGCGACGCGGAGCCTGGAGCCTCCGATGACGGGCCCCTGGAGCCGCTCCAGGAGCCCGGGGAGCTGGCGTACGTCATCTACACGTCGGGCACGACCGGGCTGCCCAAGGGCGTCATGATCGACCACCGCGGCGCCCTCAACACCGTCACCGACATCAACCACCGCTTCGGCGTGGGGCCGGCGGATCGGGTGCTGGCGCTGTCGTCGCTGAGCTTCGACCTCTCGGTCTACGACCTCTTCGGCGCGCTGGCCGCCGGCGCGACGCTCGTCATGCCCGACGCCGAGGCCGCCCGCGACCCGGCGCACTGGGCCGGGCTGATGACGGCCCACCACGTCACCGTCTGGAACTCGGTGCCGGCGCTCCTGGAGCTGCTGGTGCAGCACGCGGAGGGCGGAGGCCCGTCGCCCTTCGGCGCGCTGCGGCTCGCGATGCTGAGCGGAGACTGGATTCCCGTCGGCCTGCCCGCGCGGGTCCGGGCGCAAGCCGCGCGCGTCAGGCTGATCAGCCTGGGGGGCGCCACCGAGGCGTCGATCTGGTCCATCGGGTACCCCATCGACGCCGTGGACCCTTCCTGGACGAGCATTCCGTACGGAAAGCCCCTGGCGAACCAGCGCTTCCACGTGCTGGACGCGAACCTCGCGCCCCGCCCCGTGTGGGTCCCGGGCGAGCTGTTCATCGGCGGCGTCGGCCTCGCGCTGGGCTACTGGCGCAACGAGGCGGACACCCAGGCCCGGTTCATCCACCATCCGGACACCGGGGAGCGGCTGTACCGGACCGGAGACCTGGGGAGGCTCCTGCCGGACGGCAACATCGAGTTCCTCGGGCGCGAGGACTTCCAGGTCAAGGTGCAGGGCCACCGCATCGAGCTGGGAGAGGTTGAAGGAGCCCTGGCGCGGCACGAGGCGGTGGCCTCGGCCGTCGTGGTGGCCGCGGGAGCCCGCCATGGCAACAAGCGGCTGGTGGCCTACGTGGTGCCCCACCCGGGGGCGGCGGTGCCCTCCGCCGAGGAGCTGCGGCGGTTCCTGGCGGCGAAGCTGGCCGAGTACATGGTGCCGCCGGTGTTCGTCCTGCTGGACGCGCTGCCGCTGACGTCCAACGGGAAGGTCGACCGGCGCGCCCTGCCCGCGCCGGACCTGTCCGCCAGGGCGGCCCTCTCCACCGCCCCCCGCACGCCCGTGGAGGTCCGGCTGGCGAAGCTCTGGACGGAGGTGCTGGGCGTCGAGCGGGCGGCCCTCGAGGACCACTTCTTCGAACAGGGCGGCGACTCGCTGCTGGCGACGAAGCTGCTGTCCCGGCTGCGCGCGGGCTTCCAGGTGGAGCTGCCGCTGCGCACCGTCTTCGAGACGCCGACGCTCGGGGGGCTGGCCCGGCACCTCGAGCAGGCCCGCCCGGAAGCGCGAGGGGCGCTGGCGCGGCCCATCCGCCCCGCGCCGCGCACCGGGCGCGTCCCCCTGTCCTCCGGGCAGCAGCGCCTGTGGTTCCATGACCGGCTCGAGCCCGGCGGCTGCACCTACAACGTCCAGGAGGCCGTGCGCCTCACCGGGGCGGTCGATGCCGCGGCGCTCGAGCGGGGCTTCAACGAGCTCGTCCACCGCCATGAGGTGCTGCGGACGACGTTCACGGAGGCGGACGGGGAGCCGGCGCAGGTCATCGCGCCCCACCAGACGCTGGAGCTGGCGCGGACCGACCTGCGCCAGTCCCCGCGGGAGGCACGGCAGCAAGAGCTGCGGCGGCTCCTCGCGGACGAGGCGGCCACCCCCTTCGACCTGGCCCGGGGACCGCTGCTGCGGGCGAGGCTCCTGCGCCTTGACGAGGCGGAGCAGGTGCTGGTGGTCACGCTGCACCACATCGTCAGCGATGCCTGGTCCATCGCGCTGCTCATCCACGAGCTGACCGTGCTGTACGGGGCGTTCACCCGAGGCGCGCCTTCCCCCCTGGAGCCGCTGCCGCTGCGGTACGCGGACTTCGCGGAGTGGGAGCGGGAGGGGCTGCGGGACGGCTCGTTCCAGGAGCACCTCGTCTACTGGAAGGACCAGCTCCAGGGTCCCCTGCCCGTGCTCCAACTGCCCGTGGACACGCCGCACGCCGTGGCGCGGAGCGACAACGGTGCCCGGCATCCCTTCAAGGTGCCCGCCGCGCTCCTGGTGGCGCTCAAGGCGCTGTGCCAGCGCCAGGGAGTGACGCTCTTCATGGGCCTGCTCGCGGCATGGCAGACGCTGCTGTGCCGCTCCTCCGGTCAGGAGGACATCCTCGTCGGGACGCCCATCGCCAACCGCGAGCGGCCCGAGGTCTCGGGGGTGATGGGGTTCTTCGTGAACACGCTGGTCATGCGCACGCGCTTCTCGGGAGACCCCTCGTTCCGGGAGGTGCTCGGGCGCGTGCGGGAGACGGTATTGGGCGCCCATGAGCACCAGGCCCTGCCGTATGACAAGCTCGTCGAGGAGCTTCGGGCGGCGGGCAGGAACCCGGGCGGCGCGCCGCTGTTCCGGGTCTGGTTCGTCCTCCAGAACGTCCCGATGCCCGAGCTGGCGCTGGGCGAGGCCGTCATCACCCCGCTGGAGACGCACTACCTCACGGCGGTCCATGACCTGAAGCTGGGCATCCTGGAGGGCGAGGACGGCCTCCACTGCGCCATCGACTACCGGACGCACCTGTTCAAGCCCGCCACCATCGCCCGGATGGTGGCGCTCTTCGAGCACCTCCTGCGCCGCGTGGCCGAGGCGCCCGAGACACCCCTGCGCACGCTGGTGGACGCGCTCGACGAACAGGAGCGGCGACTGAAGGACGCCGAGGAGCAGGAGCAGCGCAAGCTGCTCGTCCAGGGACTCAAGTCCGTTCGCCGCCAGGCCACCCGCATCCCCCCCACGAGCTGACATGACCGAGCGCTCCGATTCGAGCCGGATGTGGACCTTCCTCGTCGTCTGGCTCGGCCAGTTCGTCTCCCTCGTCGGCTCGGGCATGACGACCTTCGCGCTCGGGTTCTGGGTGCTCGAGCAGACCGGCTCGAACACCCGGTTCACGCTGGTGGCGTTCTTCGGCGTCCTGCCGGGAGTCGTGGCGCTGCCGCTCGCCGGGGCGCTGGTGGACCGGTGGGGGGGACGCCGGGCGATGCTGCTCGCCGACCTCGGCGAGGGCCTGTGCGTGCTGACGGCGATGCTCCTGGCCTGGACGGGACAGTTGTCGTTCGCGACCGTCTGCGTGCTGGCCCTGGTCAACTCCCTGTTCGGCGCGATGCGCTGGCCGGCGTACTCCACGCTGCCACCGCTGCTGCTCCCCGCCCGGCACCTGGGCCGCGCCAATGGGATGATCCACGCGGCGGAGGCGGGAGCGGCCATCGTCGCCCCACTCGCGGCGGGCTTCCTGGTCACCTCGCTCCGCCTCCCCGGGGTCCTCCTGATGGACCTCTCCACCTTCGTCATCAGCATGGTCACCCTGCTGGCCGTCCGGGCCGCGCTGCCGCGCCCGGCCCCGGGACCCCAGCCCCACGACCGGGCTGGGACAGGAAGGCCCTCGCTGGGCGCGGAGGTCGCGTACGGCTGGAGCTACATCCGGGCGCGGCCGGGCCTGTGGGCGCTGTTGATCTTCTTCGCCGTCACGAACTTCACGGTGATCGGGCTGGCGCGCACGCTGTACACGCCACTCATCCTGGGCTTCACCTCTCCGAAGGCGCTGGGCACCCTGCTGTCCATCGGCGGCGCCGGCCTGCTCCTGGGAGCCGCGGCGATGACCGCCTGGGGCGGCCCCCGGCGGCGCATCCATGGCGTGCTCGGCTTCACGCTCATCCAGGGCGTCGTCATCATCCTGGGAGGACTGCTTCCGAACGCCTTCCTCGTGGGGCTTTCGGTGTTCATGCTGTCGTTCTGCTTCCCCATCGTCACCGGCAGCAGCCAGGCCCTCTGGCAGAGCAAGGTGGCGCTGGACGTCCAGGGACGGGTCTTCTCCGTCCGCCGCATGCTGGGCTGGTCCTCGCTCCCGCTGGCCTACCTGGTGGGAGGACCGCTCGCGGACCACGTCTTCGAGCCGCTGCTGGCGCCCGGCGGAGCGCTGGCGGACAGCGTCGGGCGGTTCATCGGCGTGGGCACGGGCCGGGGCATCGCCCTGCTCTACATCGTCATCGGCAGCCTCACGGTGCTCACCGTCATCGTCAGCTACCAGTTCGCGCGCCTCCGGCACGTCGAGGATGAGCTGCCGGATGCCCTGCCTTCCCCGGCGCACCCTTCATGGAGCGGCACTTGAGCCCCCCAGCGGCGACCCTCGTCGAGCTCTTGCGAGGACGGGCGGAGCACCAGCCCGACGCGCTGGCCTATGCCTTCTGGGACGAGGACGGGACCGAGTCGCGGCTCACCTACGCCCAGCTCGACCGGCGCGCCCGGGCCATCGCCGCGCGGCTGCTCGCGTCGACGCCGCAGGGTGAGCGCGCGCTGCTGCTCTACCCCGCGGGCCTCGACTACGTCGCCGCGTTCTTCGGCTGTCTCTACGCGAAGGTGGTCGCCGTTCCGGCATACCCCCCGAACCCCGCCCGGCTCCAGCGCACGCTGCCGCGGCTGCAGGCGATCGTCCGTGATGCGCGGAGCGCGGTGGCGCTCACGCTCGACGCCATCCTGCCGCTGGCCAGCGCCATGGCCGCCGAGGCGCCGGACCTCGGCGGCATGGACTGGATCGCCACGGACGTGCTGCCCGAGGACTCCTCAGAGACCTGGAGACCGCCCGGCATCCGCCCCGGGGATGTGGCCTTCCTCCAGTACACGTCGGGGTCCACGTCCCATCCGAAGGGCGTCGTCCTCTCCCACCAGAACCTCCTCGCCAACTCCGAGTGCATCCGCCTCGCCTTCGAGCAGTCACCGGGGACGCGAGGCGTCTTCTGGCTGCCGCCCTTCCACGACATGGGGCTCATCGGCGGCATCCTCCAGCCGCTCTACTCGGGCTACCCCTCGCTGCTGATGGCGCCCGAGACCTTCCTCCGGCGCCCGCTGCTCTGGCTGCAGGCCATCTCCCGGTTTCGCGGGACCACGAGTGGAGGCCCCAACTTCGCCTTCGACCTGTGCGTCCGGAAGAGCACCGAGGAGCAACGCGCCGCCCTGGACCTGTCGTCGTGGCGGGTGGCCTTCAACGGCGCCGAGCCGATCCGCCCGGAGACGCTGGCGCGCTTCGCGGAGGCCTTCGCCGTGTCGGGCTTCCGGCCCGAGGCCTTCATGGCCTGCTATGGCCTGGCGGAGGCCTCGCTCATCGTCTCGTCGGGCGCCGTCAGCGACGCGCCTCCCGTCAGGCGGCTCGACGACGCGGCGCTGGGCCAGCACGTGGCCCGGGCCGCGGAAGGGACGGGGCCATCCAGGGCGCTGGTCTCATGCGGGCGGGTCGTCCGCGGCCACGAGGTGTTGATCGTCGACCCCGTCCACCACACCCCCCTGCCGGGCGGGCACGTCGGGGAGCTCTGGGTCCGCGGTCCGAGCATCGCCCGCGGCTACTGGGAGAACCCCGCCGGGACGGAGGCCGCGTTCCACGCCCGGCTGGCGGACGGCCAGGGGCCGTTCCTTCGCACCGGAGACCTCGGCTTCCTCGAGGGGGCCGAGCTCTTCGTCACCGGCCGCGCCAAGGACCTCCTCATCATCCGGGGCCGCAATCACTCCCCGCAGGACCTGGAGCGAACGGCGGAGGCCGCCTCCGCGGCGCTGCGCCCCGGGAGCGCGGCCGCGTTCTCGGTCGAGCAGGCGGGCGAAGAGCGCGCGGTGCTCGCGATTGAAGCCGAGCCCGCCACCGAGGCGGAGGCTGGCGCCATCGCGCGGGCCATCCGTCAGGCCGTGGCGGACAGCCATGGCATCGACTTGCATGCGGTGTGTCTGTTGCGGCGCGGTGCGCTGCCGAAGACATCGAGCGGCAAGGTTCAGCGTCAGGCGTGCCGGCGCGCCTTCCTGGAGGGCACCCTCGAACAGGTGGGGGAGGTCCTCCTGCGGGAGGAGCCCGCCGCCCCCGGCCTTGTTCCTCCCACCGCGCTGGCCTCCGCCGGACGCGAGGAGCGGCCGGCGCTGCTTCAAGCGTACCTGCTCGGCCTGCTCGGCCAGAGGTCCTCCGCGAGCGCCGGCCTGTCGCCCCAGGATGACCTCCTGGCCTTCGGGCTGGACTCACTCGCGACGGTGCAGTTGGCGCAGCAGCTCGAGGGCGACCTGGGCGTGCGCGTTCCCACCAGCAGGCTGCTCGATGGGGCCTCCATCGAGTCGCTCGCCCTGACGCTCTCCTCCCTGATGGAGGACGCGCGGCGCGCGCCCCGGCAAGCCAGCCCCGGAACCCCAGCGGAGCCGGGTGGTGCCTTCGCGCCGGCGGGGGCCCTGCTCTTCCCCGGCGCCCCAGCGGAGCCGGGTGGCGCCTTCCCGCTGTCCGCTGGACAGCGGGCGCTCTGGCTCCTCCAGGCACTGGACCCCACGAGCACCGCGTATCACCTCTCCCTGGCCGTCGACCTGCGCGGCCCCCTGGAGCCGCCGCGGCTCACCGCCGCCCTCCAGACGCTGGTGGATCGCCACGAGGCCCTCCGGCTCCGGTTCGGAGAACACGAGGGCGAGCCCTTCCAGGAGGTCCTCCCGCGCGAGGCGCTGGTGCTCGGCACGTCGGACCTCTCCGGGCTGGACGAGGCCCGCCGCCGGGAGCGGCTGGCCGACGTGGCGCACCAGCCCTTCGACTTGAAGGAGGGGCCGGTCTTCCGCGCGCACCTCGCCTCCCGGGGGCGCGACCACCACGTCCTGCTGCTCTCGGTCCACCACCTCGTGGCCGACTACGGCTCGCTGTCCCTGCTGCTCGACGAGCTGCGCCAGTTGCTGGCCCGCGCGGAGCATCCCGCCGCGCTCCCCGCTCCGGCCTCGGGGCTGGCGCGCTACGTCGCCTGGCAGCAGGCGCTGATCGCGGGCCCGGAGGGTGCCCGGCAGCTCGAGTACTACCGGGAGCGGCTGGGCGGAGCGCCGCCGCTGCTCGCGCTGCCCACCGACAGGCCCTGGCCGCCCGTCCAGACCTTCGCCGGGGCGAGGCACCCGGTGCGGCTGGAGCCGGCCGTCCTCTCGGCGCTGGCGGCCCTCGCCCGCGCCGAGAAGACGACGCTCTTCGTGGTGCTCCTCGCGGGCTTCCAGGCCCTGCTGCACCGCCACACCGGACAGGACGACCTCACCGTCGGCGCGCCGTTCCACGGCCGGACCCGGGCGGAGCACACCCACCCGGTGGGCTACCTCGTCAACGTCCTCCCCTTGCGCTCCCGCGCTGGCGGCCCGACGCGCTTCCGGGAGCTGGTCCAGCACGCGAGGCGCGAGGTGCTCGGCGCGCTCGACCACCAGGAGCTGCCCTTCCCGGTCATCGTCGAGCGGCTGCGCTTGCAGCGCGACCCCAGCCGCCCCCCGGGCTTCCAGGTGCTGTTCGCGCTCGACCGGGCGCCCACCGCGCCGGGCGACGTGGCGCTGATGCAGCCCGAGGACGTCGCGGCCCCGTGGAGGCTGGGGGCGCTCGAGGCGCGCTCGCTGGCGCTGCCCCACCGGGGCGCCGCCTTCGAGCTGTCCTTGTTGCTGGAGAGCGCGGGTGGGGCGGTTGCGGGCTGGCTCGAGTACAACACCGACCTGTTCGACGCGAGCACGGTGGAGCGCATGGCGGGCCACCTGAATCGGCTGCTCGCCTCCGCCGCCGCCGGGCCAGACCTGCGGCTCGCGGAGCTGGAGCTGCTCTCATCCCAGGAGCGCCAAAAGTTGCTGGAGGGCTGGAACCCGGCCCGCGTCCCGCTGCCGGAGGTCCGGAACCCGCTGCTGCACCACGGGGTCTTCGAGCAGGCCCGGCGCACGCCAGAGGCCATCGCGGTGAGCGCCGCCGACGGTCCCCTGACCTACTCGCGGCTGGCCTCGCGTGCCAGTCAGCTCGCCCATCACCTGGCCGCCCTGGGCATCGGGCCGGACGTGCCGGTCGGGGTCTGCCTGCGCCGCGACAGCCACCTGCCCGTGGCGCTGCTGGGCGTGCTCGCGGCGGGCGGGGCGTATGTGCCCATGGACCCGGACCACCCCGCGGAGCGCATGGCCTTCGTGCTCGCGGACGCGAGGATCCCGGTGCTCATCACCGAAGCGGCGCTGCTGCCCCGGCTCCCGGCCCACGGCGCCCGGGTGGTGCTGGTGGATGGGGACGCGGCGACGCTCGGCGCGTGGCCCGAGCATCCGCCCCAGGACACGGCCCGGCCAGGGAACCTCGCCTACGTCATCTACACCTCGGGGTCGACGGGCCGGCCCAAGGGCGTGATGATCGAACACCACAGCGCCACCAGCTTCATCGCCTGGGCGCACGGCGCGTACTCCGAGGCGGACCTGGCCTGGGTGCTCGCGGGAACGTCGATCACCTTCGACCTGTCGGTGTTCGAGCTGTTCGCGCCCCTGTCGCGCGGCGGCCGGGTGGAGCTCGTGGAGAACGTCCTGGCGCTCGCGGATGGGCCGGGGCGCGAGCACATCACCCTGCTCAACACCGTGCCGTCCGCGATGTCCGAGCTGGTCTCGCTGAAGGCAATCCCCCGCTCGGTGCGGGTGGTGAACCTCGCGGGCGAGCCGCTGTCCGGCCACCTCGTCCGCGCGGTGCATGCGCTGCTCCCCGAGTGCCGGGTCTACAACCTGTACGGCCCCACGGAGGACACGACGTACTCCACCTTCGAGCACGTCCCTCGGGGGGAGGACCGCCCGGCCATTGGCCGTCCGCTGGCGCACCGGCGCGCGTACGTGCTCGACGCGCGCATGGAGCCGGTGCCCCCAGGCGTCACGGGCGAGCTCTACCTCGGGGGCGAGGGCGTGGCGCGTGGCTACCTGGCCCGCCCCGAGCTCACCGCCGCGGCCTTCGTGGCGGATCCCTTCTCACCCCGAGGGGGCCGGCTCTATCGGACGGGGGATCTGGCCCGCTGGCGGCCCGATGGACGGCTCGACTACCTGGGCCGGAACGACCACCAGCTCAAGCTGCGCGGCCACCGGCTCGACCTGGGGGAGATCACCGCCGTGCTCGCGGAGCTCCCCGGCGTCGTGGAGGCGCTCGTCAGCGCCATCAAGAGCGCGGCGGGGGAGCCTGCCCTGTGCGCCTACGTCGTGCTGTCCGGGACGGCGGAGCTCGCGGCGGTGCGCGACGCGCTGCAAGGGCGCCTGCCCAGGTACATGGTGCCGGCGGCCTGGGTCCGGCTGGAGGCCCTGCCCCGGCTGCCCAACGGCAAGGTGGACCGCGAGGCCCTGCCCCTTCCCGCACGGGGGGCCGCCCACGCGCCGGGGACGCCTCCCCGGGATGCCACCGAGGCCCGCCTCGCGGGCGTGTGGTCCGAGTTGCTCGGCGTGTCCGGCGTCAGCGTGGACGACGACTTCTTCGCCCTCGGGGGCCACTCGCTGATGGTCGCCCGCCTCGCGGCGCGGATCCGCGGGGTCTTCGGGACCGACGTCCCCCTCGCCCGCCTCTTCCAGGCCCCGACGCTGGAAGGACAGGCGAGGGCCCTCACGGAGTCCAGCGCCTCGCACCTCGCGCCGCTCGCTCCCGACGGACCGCGCGAGGCGCACGCTCCGCTCTCCTTCGCCCAGGAGCGCCTGTGGTTCCTCGAGCAGTTCGAGCCGGGCAGCCCGGCCTACAACATCCCCACCGCGCTGCGGCTGCGGGGGGAGCTCGACGTCCCGGCGCTGCGGGGCGCGCTCGACGCCATCCTCGAGCGGCATGAAGCGCTGCGCACCGGCTACGTGCTGGACGGCGGCCGGCCATTCCAACAGGTGCGGCCCTTCGCGCCGCTGGAGCTGCCCGTCCACGACTGCTCGCACCTGCCCGGTCCGGAAGCGGTGAGCGAGGCGCTCCAGCGGGCCTCGGAGCTGGCGGCCCGCCCCTTCGACCTGAGGGAGGGACGGATGCTGCGCGCGCGGCTCATGCGCGTCTCCGCCCGGGACCATGTCCTCGCGCTGGTCACCCACCACATCGCCTTCGACGGCTCACACGAGCCGTTCGCGCAGGAGCTCGGCGCCCTGTACTCCGCGCTCCAGGAGGGCCGGCGGCCCGCGCTCCCCGCGCCCCCCGCGCAGTACCCGGACTTCGCCGTCTGGCAGCGGAGCTGGCTGCGGGGCGAGGTGCTGGAGGCGCACCTCGCCTACTGGAAGCGCCAGCTCGCGGGCCCGCTGCCCACCCTCCAGCTCCCAACGGACAGGCCCCGCCCGGCGATTCGCGGCAGCCGCGGCGGGCGGCTCGCATTCCGTCTTCCGGCGCCGCTCGTCGAGCGCATCGACGCCACCAGCAGGGCCGCGGGCACGACGCTGTTCCAGACCTTGCTGGCGGCGTTCTGGGCGTTCCTGGGCCGGCTGTCGGAGCAGGAGGACATCCTGGTGGCGGCGCCGATGATGGATCGCCCCCACCCCGAGGTCGCGGCCTCCATCGGGAACTTCGTGAACACGGTGGTGCACCGGGGAGACCTCCGGGGGGACCCCTCGCTCCGCGCGCTGTTGGGCCGGGCGCGGGCGGTCTCGGTGGAGGCGCAGGTCCATGCCGGCCTGCCCTTCAACCTGCTCGTGGAGGCCCTGCAACCGGAGCGCAGCACGGCCCGGACGCCCATCGCGCAGGTGATGCTCTCGGTGCTGCCGTCGATGCCCCCGGTGCATTTGACCGGGCTGTCCTCCGAGTGGATCGGGCTGGACAACCCCAGCGCCCGGTTCGACCTCCTGCTCGCCTTCTCGCGGGATGACGGGGAGCTGTCCGGGCTGCTCGAATACAGCAGCGACCTCTTCGACGCGGAGACCGCGGTCCGCCTGCGCACCGGGTTCGAGACCTTCTTGTCGGGGGCGGTGGCGGCGCTGGACCTGCCGGTCTCCCGGCTGCCGATGCTCACGCCCGCCGAACGCACCGGGATCCTCGACGGCTGGAACGCGACGCGGGCCCCCTACTCCTCCGAGCTGTGCCTCCATCAGCTCTTCGAGGCCCGCGCCGACGCGCGGCCCGAGGCGGTCGCGCTGGTGCTGGGGGAGCGCTCCGTCACCTACGGCGAGCTGGAAGCGCGGGCGAACAGGCTGGCCCACCACCTGCGCGGGCTCGGAGTGGGGCCCGGCGTCCCGGTGGCGCTGCTGCTCGAGCGCGGCCTCGAACTCGTGCCCGCCATGCTCGCGGTGCTGAAGGCAGGTGGCTGCTATGTCCCCCTGCCGGCCAGCACCCCGCCCGCCCGCGTGCGAAGGATCCTCGAGGACCACGGCATCGCCACCGTGCTCTCCGATGACGTGACACACCCCACGCTCGACACCCTCCGGGGCTCGCTGCCCGGGCTGAAGAACGTGCTGTGTCTGGATGGGGAAGGCCTGCCGGAGCGGCTGCCCCACACGAGGCCCAGCCGGCTCGCCACCGCGGATGACCTCGCCTACATCATCTTCACCTCGGGCTCGACCGGGACGCCGAAGGGCGTGGCGGTGCGGCACCGGCCGGTCATCAACCTGGTGGAGTGGGTGAACCGCACCTACCGGGTCGGCCCGGACGACCGCGTGCTCTTCGTGACGTCCATCGGCTTCGACCTGTCCGTCTACGACGTGTTCGGGCTCCTCGCGGCCGGAGGCTCCATCCGCGTCGCCACCCAGGATGAGCTGCGAGACCCGAGCGCCCTGGCACGGGTCCTGGAGACGGAGCCCATCACCCTCTGGGACTCGGCCCCCGCCACGCTCGTGCAGTGCGTCCCGTACTTCAAGGGCGGGAGCGGCGGCCGGCTCCGGCGGGCGTTCCTCTCCGGTGACTGGATTCCGGTGACCCTCCCGGAGCAGCTCCGCTCCGCGTTCCCAGCCGCCGAAGTGGTGAGCCTGGGAGGCGCGACCGAGGCCGTCATCTGGTCGAACCACTACCCGATTGGGCGTGTGGACCCTTCCTGGGCGAGCATTCCGTACGGCAAGCCCATCCAGAACGCCCGCTACCATGTCCTGGACCGCCACCTCGAACCCTGCCCGGTGGGAGTCCCAGGAGACCTGTTCATCGCGGGGGACGTGCTCGCGGAGGGGTACGTGGGGGATGCCGCGCTGACGGCGAGCAGGTTCATCGCCGACCCGTGGCGGGGAGAGCCTGGAGCGCGGATGTACCGCACCGGCGACCGGGCCCGGTACCGGCCCGATGGGAACCTGGAGTTCCTCGGGCGGCTCGACCAGCAGGTCAAGATCCGCGGCTTCCGCATCGAACTGGGCGAACTCGAGACGGTGCTCTCACAGCACGCCGGGGTGCGGGCGGCGGTGGTGCTGGCGCACGGCGAGCACTTCGCGCGCGCGCTCTGCGCCTACGTCGTCCCCGCGTCCGGCCATGCCCCCATCGCCGCGGAGCTGCGCGCCTACCTGCGCGAGCACGTGCCCGACTACATGGTGCCCGCCGCCTTCGTGTTACTGGCTTCGATTCCGCTCACCCCGAGCGGCAAGGTCGACCGGAAGGCCCTGCCAGCCCCGTCCGCGCAGGCCGCCCCGGAAGCCTTCGTCGCTCCCGGTAACGAGCTCGAAGCCCTCGTCTCCGAAGAGTGGCGACAGGCCCTGGGCGTGGACCGCGTGGGCGTGCACGACAACTTCTTCGACCTGGGGGGAAACTCCCTCCTCGTCGTGCAGCTCCACCACCGGCTGGAGCAGCGGCTGGGACGTCCCCTGCCCCTCGTCGAGCTGCTCCAGTTCACCACCGTCCACACGCTCGCGGCGCACCTGCGGCAGTCCCAGCCGGAGCCGAAGGGCGTGGAGGTGAGCGCGGCACGCAGTGATGCCGTGGCGGAGGGCAAGAACCGGCTCCGAGCGCAGCTCGAACGGAAGCGGCGCGGGTAGACCTGCGTCCGCCCGGAATCCGGCCGCTGCGTCAGCGCGTCAAAGGGAGCAAGGCGCGCGGCCATCGACTCTCGGTGTGGGCGAGGCAGGCGGAGTCTCCCAGGGCCCAGCACACCAGGCGCGGGGCCCTCCGGAAGACGCGCACCTCATCCGGCGGTGCTACAGGAACTCGTCCCCGGCCCCAGTCTCCGGCTCCTGCGCGGAGAGCAGAACCTCTCCGGGCCGCTGCTCCACGCGGAGGCCCAGGCCCAGGGCCGTCAACTCCTCGAGCGCGGCCAGGGCCTCCATGACGGGCTGGACATCGGCGACCCTGGCAGGCACGGCGATGCGCTCGAGATGCGAGCCCATCCGCTCCAGCAGCACATGCGGGGGAAGTGCCTCGATGTATCGGCCATACAGATAGGCGGGCGCGCTCAGTTGGGCGACGTCGGAGGGTGAGACGGCCGCGACCATCGTCTCGAAGCACGCCCTCACCTCCTCCACCGAAGTGTCCTGACGCCACAGGCCGAGCAGGGAGCGCAGGAAGCCCCTCAACGGTCGCGACCGGGACGAGCCCACCTGGGCCGAGGCGATCTCCAGCGCCCGCTCGGCGCGTGCGGGGTCCGGCTCGACGAAGAACAGCGGCAGCACCTCATCGACGCCTGGGGTGTAGAGGGGCTCGGCGAGCCGCTCCGGCGCTCCCGCGAACGAGCGCAGCGTCTCGGGTTCGAGCGGCTCACCCGCCAGCCAGCGGCACCACAGCGCCTCGAGCGAGCCCGCGGCGAGCGACGCGCGGCGCAGCAGATGGGGACGTGCCTGCTCCACGCCTCCGAACAACAGGACGGTGATCAGGTCCTCGGCGCAAGGCCCCTCGGGGAACTCGAGCGCATCCGCTCCCGTCCAGCGCGCGTACCGCTTGCGCTTCAGGTCGCGCTGGACCTCGCGCGCCACCTCGCTCCACGCGGACCAGGGAACCCCGAGCGCCGCGTAGTCCCGCCGGAGTCCCTCGTCCGCGGGGGCCGAGACCGCGTTGGGGCGCTTCTGGAAGTCGGCCCGCACGCGCTTGAGCTCCTTCGCGAGCGCGGGCAGCTCCTCCGCCGGACAGCCGCCGGTCAGGAGCCGCAGGCGGGCGATGGGAACGCCGGTCAACTTGAGCAGCCAGGCTTTGAACGCCGACCAGGCGGGTGCGGAGAGGTGTCGGAATTCCACGGTCTGTCCTTACGCAGGCGCCAGGCCTGCTCCCCAGCGATGGGGCGTCGGGTGTGCCTATCCGAACTTCGGTCGCCGTGTCACGTGCATGGCACGGCTTCCCGCGGACGCTCCCCCCAGGGCGTGACCCTCCGAGGGATGCGCCGAGGACAGTGCAAGCCTTGCACGATGCTCGGAGCAGGAGGCGCGCAAGCGTTGCACGGTGACGGGAGTCCCTCGCCGTGGAGCGCCGGGTACGGACCGTGCAAAGACGCAGCCCATGTCCAACTCGTGGGGTGACGTCCGGTTGCCGCGGTGGTGTCTGACCTTTCTTCATGCGCTCTGGAGTACGGGGCTGGTGTTGCTCGCGGGAGGCGCGCACGGGGAGCCCCCGACGACGACCTACAGGCGGGAGGCACAGGCCCTGTTTGGTCGGTGCAAGGCGACGGCGGACGGGTCGACAGGTCGTCGATACCTGTGCCCCAACCTGAGCGCGAGCATCGGTTGGTTGCCCATTCCCATGAACCACTCCAACGAACGGGTATTCGAGGGCATGCGAGACTCCATCATCGCGTCAGCCGACGGTGCGGTGGAGTCGAAGAAGACGACGCTCGTGCTGGCTGGCGTCGAGCGCGAGGCGTTGGAGGTGACGATTCGCGAGGAAGGGACGGGGGAGCTCAAGAGGACGGGGCACGTCATCATCGAGGAGCGGACCGAGAAGGGCTTCTGGGCCTATACATGCATGGAGGACGTTCGGCGGCGAGGGGCGACGCGTCCATGCAAGAGCGTGCTGGAGTTCTTCGCGTCCCAGAAGGTCCCCGAGCCCCTCGACTTGCGGAACCGGACGGTGCTCACGAAGGCGATGATGGGGACGCGTGAGTTGATGGTTCCGGATGGCTGCGACCTGACGCCAAGCGTCGCGCCGGAGGTGGGACGTATCAAGTGCCCCAGCAGCTTCCTCGAATGGGCGGTGTTGGCGCCGGAGGTCGACTTGAAGAAGTGGCTTTCGCAAGAGACGGAGAAGGCGGGCCGCGACCTCCGGCAGCGATTCGCCGCGAGCGGTGCCTCCGTGAACGGCCAGGAGGTGGCCTGCCGCGTGTTGGAGCAACAAGGGCTCTGCCATCGGTATCGGGTACAAACACCCCGGAGCACGCTCTGGCTTCTCCTCGGAGCGGGCCGGATGGGGAAGGAAGGCGTGCGGCTGGTGTGCTCCTTCACGGGTGAGTCCGAGGCCCTTCCGACGGTCTGCAATGGCTCGCTGGAGCTCCAGCCAACGGACGCTCCTCGGATGACGCCTCGGTGACGGCGGGCACGGAGCGCCCCCCTGCCCCGCTTCATGGGAGGAATTGCGCAGCGGCGGTGCGCGATGAGCGGGACACCCAAGCAGCAGACGACGCTTGTTTACCGCTGGATGGTCCAGCGTCGCGCCTGCCGCGCGCGATTGCGCACGTGTCCCTCGCCACCTAGAGAGCCATCGACTGGAGACCGCTCCGGTTCGCCAGGAAGTCTCCTGGCGAGTCACGAGGACAGACAATGACGCGACACGCTTCGACCCGGATGGCGCTGTATGCCGCAGCCGCTTTGCTCCTTCCTCTCTCCGCGCTCGCTCATCATGCGATGGAGAAGGACGGCATGTGGGTTGATCATCACGGCATGACGCTCTACACCTTCGACAAGGACGGCGGCGGCAAGTCCATGTGCAACGGCGAGTGCGCCAAGAACTGGCCCCCACTGCTCGTCAAGAAAGGTGACGAAACGGCACAGGACAAGTGGACCCAAATCAAGCGTGACGACGGGACGATGCAGTGGGCCTATGACGGCAAGCCCCTGTACACCTTCATCAAAGACAAGAAGGCCGGCGACAAGACGGGCGACGGAGTCAAGGACGTCTGGCACGTCGCCAAGCCTTGAACGATTCGTTTCGCGAGACCTGTCTCGCGAGGCCAACGCTCACCCCGGAAGGACGGGCTGAAACAGGCACCCTGGAGTCGAAGTTCACCCTGACATGTCCGATCCCTGACGGGCGCGGTGCCCCGCGGGGGGATGTCCCGGAGTCGGCACCTGGTGCACGGTGGCCGACCCACCCCTTCCGGAGCGCCCCTTGTTCAAAGCCAGCAACTCCGACATGGCCGCCAGCACGGCCGAGCCCGCCGACAGCCTCTCCCTCCTCACGTCGCTGACCGACGTAGGCCTCCTCTCCAAGGCGAGGGGACGCGCGCTGACGGACAAGCTGAACCGCTTCTTCCAGGCGGTTCGCGCCCCATCCCAGAAGACGGACGAGGCGTTCTGGACAGCCTTCCAGCAGGAGTTCGGCTTCGCCACGGTCGCGCCCTCCGAGCGCGTCACGCCGATGAACGCCGCCAACCTCTGCCCGGAGCCCACGGCGCTCATCGAGTCGCTCAACGAGCTGCGCCTCGAATACAACCTCAACGTCTCGCAGCAGATGCGCACCGCGCAGGGCGAGCGGGTGCGCCAGTTGGAGCAGACGCGCAGGAGCCTGGCGCTCGGGCTGGGGCTGACGGACCCGAACGACCTGGCCATCATGCGCAACGCCACGGAGGCGAACAACGCGGTCAACTGCGGCTTCCGAGGCTGGAGCGCGGACGGGAACGACACGGTGGTGATGTGGTCGGAGAACCACCCCACCAACCGCGAGGCATGGAAGATGCGAGCCGAGTGGTCCGGCGGCCCGACGCGATTCAAGGTGGAGGAGGTGAGCTTCCCGACGAACGCCTCGGAGGCGGACATCGCGGCGGCCTTCATCAGCCGCATCACCCCGCGCACGCGCTTCGTGACGTACACGGAGACGGCCAACAGCAACGGCTTCCGCATGCCCGAGTCGGTGATGAAGGCCATCTGGGACCACGTGAAGGCGAACCGTCCGGACTGCCACATCCACATCGACGGGACGATGGCGTGGGGCGCGCGCCCGCTCAACCTGGCGGACGCGTACTGCCACAGCCTCGTGTCCAGCGCGCACAAGTGGTTCCTGGGCCCCAAGGAGACGGGCATCCTCTTCATGCGCAAGGAGAAGACCCGGAACTTCATGCCGAGCGTCTACGGCTACGACTACCGCATCGTCATCGTGCCGTACCGGGAGCTGCCGGAGAACGCGCTGCGGTTCGAGCTCATCGGCCAGCGCGACGACGTGAACATCATCGCGCTCGACCTCACCCAGAGGATGTGGACGGCGCTACAGCCGCGCAAACCCCACGAGCGCATCGCCCAGCTCGCCCAGCACCTCATGTCACGGCTCCAGGAGGCGGGGAGCCGGTGGAGCCTCGTCACGCCGAGCGACCCCGCGCGCAGCTGGGGCGTGGTGCGCGTCGAGGCGCCGAAGGAGCACCGGGAGAAGACGCTGTACGACTGGCTCTACCAGGACCCGCGCTACCGCGTCGCCGGCTCCGGGGACGACAAGACGTTCCGCCTGTGCCCTCACATCTACAACACGATTGCCGATGTGGACCGGGCCGTGGATGGGATGAACGCCTGGTACGAGGACAGGCGCTCGTGACGGGCGGGCCGTGACGCGGTGGACCGACCGCGACGCACGACGAGGCCCATGCTCAGAGCCAGCGCTTCACGGCCTCCCGCATGGCCTCCGTGGCCTCCGCCCGCTTCGCCTCGCCGTCGGGCACGAACGGCTGCCGGGTGTTCCCCTTCGACCGGTAGCGGCCCTTCTCCTCCATCCGCGCCCGCTGCGACACATCCGCCTCCAATCCGAAGTGGGCCAGGATGTGACGGGGCACCCCGCCGGGCAGCTGCGCGTAGTCCACCCACAAGCCCCGGGGGCCCGCGTGCCGGCGTGCCGCCTGCGCGTAGCGCGCCAGACACCACGCGAAGAATGCCTCCGGAGCCCCTCGTGCCTCACCGGGCCAGTCCGGGAAGCACGCCTTGAACCTCGGGTCGCCGCGCCGGTACCACCGCAGGGGCGCCGACGGGCTGCGGAAGTTGGAGGCCATCACCTCCGTCGCGTCACGCGTCAGGAACACCCAGGGCACGTCCGGCAACGCGCCCCGGATCCAGTCCAGGAACAGCAGGTTCCATGACGAGAACTTGATGACATAGCGCCCGCTCCCCCGCCCCAGGACCTTGATCAACCGGCGGAACACCTCCGCGTCGAAGGCACAGGCCCCCTGGGCGCAATGCAGCAGGTAGAGCGACAGCACCTCGGGCTCGCTCACCGCCCGAAGCCCGGGAAGCGTCCCCAGCATCTGGCTCACCAGCGTGCTCCCGCACCGCGACACGTGGAAGAGGAGCCCCGCCGGCAGCGCCCCGTCCTCTGGCAGCTCCTTCACCGCGGACACCCGGTAGCCAAGACCCGCCTCCCCGGCCTCCAGCGCGTGCCGGAGGCCGTCGCTCATGAAGGGGGCTTCGTAGACAGCGGGAGACAGCTCCGCCGTCTGGAGCATGGCCTGCCCTCCCTGGAGGTACATCCGGGTGGGGACGGGGACGCGCTCCATGTCACCCGCCCCCCGTGGCGACCGCGCGGAGCCGAGGCCGCGCCTGCTCCGCGAAGGACCGCGCCATCCTATTGATTCCGGCGGAGGCGCTGCCTCCCGCCTGCCGGCCCAGGTATTCCTCCACGAGCGCGTCCAGCTTCGAGTCCAGGCCCGCCATCACCGCGGCCTTCAGCGCGTCCTTGAACGCCGCCAGCTCTCCCTGCTGCCACACCGCCAGCGGGACGGTGTTGCGCATGAAGTCCTCCTTCTCGAGCTGCTCCACCGCCCGCCGGAACAGCGCCTGCCAGGGGCTGGTCAGCAGGCCCACCGTCAGGTGCAGCGAATGCACGTCCGTGGCGCTCACGTCATGGAAGTGCCCTCGGGGTACGTACAGCAGGTCTCCCTTGCGCAGCACCTCGTCGAACACGCAATTCAGCGAGGGCCGGTGCTGCTCCGGGTTCTGCATCGGCTCGCCGTCGAAGGGCAGGTGGATGGGCTTGTCGTACAGCCGCCAGCGCTTCTCCCCCTCCAGTTGCAGGATGAAGGCATCGTGCGTGTCGTAGTGGAGCGTGAAGCCCTGGGCGCCCGCGGGCGTCATGTACAGGTTCGCCTGCACCCGCACCCGCCACTCCTGCTCCAGCACGTCGCAGAACCGCCGGAGGGGCTCCAGCGCCGTCTGCGCCTGGTAGACAATCACCGAGTGTCCCTGCTCCAGGAACAAGCGCGAGACACGCTCACGGTTGATGACATGGTTGAAGTTGACCCGGGACTCCTTGTACGACATGGAGGACGAGAACTCGTTGTACGACGTCTCGCGGCCGTCCTTCACCATCCGCACGTGGGGATAGGCGTTGTTCTCCTTCTGCAGGAACGCCAGCATCTCCTCGATGCCGAAGAGGCCTGAATAGTACTCCGCGTCTCCCCGGCGGATCAGCAGCCGCTCCTTCTCGAAGTACGTCCGCAGGAATGCGTCCGGAGAGACAGGCTTCAGCAGGTGCTCGGTCGTGTATTTCATGGCGATCGTCACGGGGGAGACGTGGCGGGGCGGCGCACGGGCGCATGCGCCGCCCCGGGGGGCCACATCAGTCGTTCAAGTCGTTCTGTTCCGCGTTGGAGATGTCTTGCGTGTACGGCGTGACGCCGTCCTTGTTGATGAGGATGGCCGCGACCTGGTTGCGCAGCGCATCGTCGGGGATGAGGTTGATGACGGGATCCAGCGTGAGGGTGTTGATGATGTGCCAGCTCACGTAGTTGTCGTTCAGGGAGGCAGCCCAGGCGGGGTACTTGCCAATGAGCGACCCGTCGCCGCCAATCACGTTGATGGTGACGTTGTTGTCCGCCTCCACGGAGCTGTCGTTCGAGGAGGACCCCGTCCCATGACCATTGTCGGCTCCGCCGGAGATGGGCACGTCCTCCAGCTCCAGCTTGACCTCGAAGCCCTTGGACACGCTGTCCGAGAAGCTCTGCCCCTGGCTCATGCTGGTCACCTTCTTGGTGTCCGTGCCGAACAGGAGTCCGCCCAGGTCCAGCTGCTTCACGTAGTAATGGCCCCACGCGTTCAGCACGTTCACGATCCGGTCGTAGGAGCGTGAATCGCCGACGCCGAGCTTCGCGGCGTCCCGCAGCGCATCGACGAAGTCAGCCGTCAGCGTCATCGCCCCGTCGCTGAAGCCAATCCGCAGCTTGGGGACGCGGTACATGCTGGTGACGAAGTAGTCCGTCTCCGAGAACGACTGGTCATTCGTGTACTCGTGCTCGTGCTCGAACTTCAGGCTGAAGATGCCGGGGACGCCGATGTCCGCCTTCTTCACGTCGTAGCCCTGCTCGTGGTACGTGTGCTCCGTCTGGAAGAAGGTCTCCACCGTGTGCAGCTGGGCGGTGAGGTTCGGGATGAGCCACTGGAAGGTCGGGTTGTTTCCCGGGTTGGTCGGATCCGGGAGGACCAGGGTCGGCGACGTGAGCTGCAATCCCTGATGGATGCTGAACACGTTGGTGGGGTTCACCTCCTCGGTGATGATCATGGCGTGGAAGAGGCCACGGTCCTCGAACAGGTGGAGCCAGTCCTGGGCGGTGAAGTCATGGGGATCGCTGGGCAGATCAGCGCTCTTGAGCTGAAGCATGGGCATTGTCATTGTTCCTTCGTGGAAGTGTCTGTTCCGTGAGAAGACAGCAACCCGGCGTCCCTAGTCGTTCAGCCCGTCCCCGCCATTCGACGTGAAGAACTGATAGGTCTGTGAGTTGTAATACTTCTGATTGACCACGAAGACGTCGAACACCATCGAGACAGCCAGGTCGTCGGCCGTCTCGTAGCCGTTGCAACCTCCGTACGTCTGCCCGGAGGTGCCGGAACCGGTGACGGTGCCGCCATGCACGTTGATGTTGGTGTCCCCCCCGCTCTCCGCGTCCATCCTGCCGGACAGCTGCAACGTGCTCTGGGGAGGATCCAGGTTCGGCCGGGGCGCGGAGTACTTCCTGTTGCCGCTGTCGGTCCAGGACTTCAACGGGGTGCAGGTGACGCGAATCTGGTAGGAGTTGGCGGCGATCGCCTCGTCCAGCGGATGTTCGCCAAAGTTGTCGTCGTAGACATAGACCATGTCTCCGTTGTACTTATTATTCGCAAGGAACGCATACTGAGTGGCGGTAGCCCATTGATTGACGGAGGGCTCGGACGCGCGCGGCATGATGGCGGCGTTGTTGTCGAAGATGGCGATGTTGCTCGGGAGGATCTCGATGCCAAAGCCAAACCCCACCTGACAGCCAAAGCCAATCTGGAAGCCGATATAGGTGTCCGGCGGGATGATGACCCCCTGGCCGTTGTCCACCAGCTGGCCGTTCTTGGTGTTGATGACGTTCTCCACCATCAGCGGAGTGGAGAGGTCCGGCAGGCCGTTGAGGTTCGAGTAGGCCTTGATCTGCTTCTCATTCGCCTGCTTGGCGACGGCGTCCGCCATATTATAGCAGACCTTGACGGTCATGATGCCCTTCTGGAAGAGCTGGTTCTGCGCATTGCAACTCACGATCGACATGCGGGCGTCCCTGGCTGGGGTTGGGTGTGCAGCCCTCCATCGCAAGGCCAATGCCAGCCGTCTGGCTTCACAAGAAGCCGGAATCACTGCAAAACCCATATGCGCCAGGATTCCCCACACGGCGCCCTGACGTGTCATGGCCCGGCGGTGACGCGTCAGCGCTCTGCCAAGGGCACGCCCGTCCAAATCCTGGGGGAAGGTAGGACATCACCATCGGCGTGGAGCGACCCTCCCTGCCTGACTCCAGCGACAGGGTGGGCCCCGAGAGAGGAGGTGCTCAGATTCGCGCCCGAGCCCCGGCGCAGAGCCTCTCGCCCCCGCTCTGCAAATCCTCCTGCGCGGCAGCGTCCAGCCTTAGCGAGACGCCGCACCACCCGTCAGGTCGGAGTCCCTCAAGCCCACCAGGCGAAGGCGCGCATAGAGGGCCTGATCGTGGACTTTTCCGTCCTTCACGGCGCTCTGCCGCATCAGACCCTCGCGCTGGAAGCCGGCCTTCTCCAGCACCCGGCACGACGCGGCATTGTCCGCGAAGGGGAGCGCGAACAGGCGGATGAGGTCGAAGCACTCGAAGGCCCAAGCGCAAAAGCCTTCGAGCGCCGCGGCTGTGATGCCCCGGCCCCAGAGTGACTGGCCGAGCCAATAGCCCACCTCTGCCGAATAGCGCTCGATGTCCGTGCCGAGAATCAGCCCCATGGAGCCCACGGCCTCGCTCGCCACCTCGATTGCGAAGTTTGTCGGAGAAGGCTCGCTGGCCGTGTGGCCTACCCACCATGCGGCATCCTCGGGCGTGTAGGGGTGGGGAAACCGGTCGCGAAGGTGGCGCCACACTTCGCGATTGTTGGCGTGTCGGACGAGGGCTTCCTCATCCCCACGCCGCCATGGGCGCAGGATGCAGGGACCACACTCGATTCGGAGGTGCGCAGCCATGGAGCGCACCATCCCAAGAAGGCACTCTGAGGTGCAAGGCGGCCCAACACGCGATGCGCGACAGAGGACTCCGCGAGGCAACTGGGAGGGCGCCTCACTCATTTCGACCTGGGGCGCCCATGTCTGAGATATTCCAAAGGGCCACCCGTTTCAGGCCGGCGACGGCCCCGTCCGCCGGGGGCCTCCCACGCCGCGCTCCATCCGCCGCGAATCCTCCATCCGCGGCCGGTTGGCGCCGAGCAGATCACTGCGCGTCAGGATGCCCACCACACGCGTGGGAGCGTCACGGTGCACCACCGGCAGCCGGCCAACGCCCACCTCCACCATCAGGTCCGCCGCCTCGCGCAGCGAGCTGTCCGCGTACGCCACTGCCAGAGGACGCTTCACCAGCTCGCGCACGCGCCGGCCCGCGGCGTCGCGGCCATCCAGCAGGTCGCGGCGGGTGACGACACCGACGAGCCCCCCACCGGCCACCACCGGGAAGCCTTGATGCGTGCTGCCCGGCGTGCCGGAGGCGAGCCACGCGCGCACCTCTCCCAGCGGCCGATCCGCCTCCAGCGACACCACGGGCCTGAGCCCCACGTCGCGCACCAGCGCCTGTCCCAGCGCGTCCACGCCGTACTCGGTGACGACGCGCCCGCCGCGCCGGGCCAGCTTCTCCGTCATGATGGAGTGACGCATCATCAGCGCGGATACGAGATAGGCCGCCGCGCAGCCCCCCAGCAGCGGCAGCAGCCCCATGGGCTGGCGCGTCGCCTCGAAGGCGAACACCACCGAGGCCAACAGCGCACGGGACGCCCCCGCGAAGATGGCCGCCATGCCCACCAGCGCCGCCACGCGCACGTCCACGCCCAGCCCCGGCGACAGGTGGGTCGCCAGCAGCCCCAAGCCGGAGCCCAGGGCGCCGCCCAGCGTGAAGAGCGGCGCCAACGTGCCGCCCGAAGTGCCGCTTCCCAGCGCCACTGACCAGGAGAGGAACTTCATCGCGCAGAAGAACAGCATCGCCGTGCCCACGAAGCGGCCGGAGAGGATGTCCTCGATATTGGTGTAGCCCACGCCCAGCGTGCGAGGGGAGAAGAAGCCCACCACGCCCACCACGACCGCGCCCAGCGCGGGCCACCACATCCAGTGCAGCGGCAGTCTCTCGAAGGCGTCCTCGATGGCATACACAGCGCGGGTAACCAGCGTGGACGCCACGCCCATCACCGCGCCCAGCACGATGTAGAAGGCGAGCGCGGAGCCGCTCGGGGGCAGGAGGTCCGGCATGACGAACGCGGGTGCGCCCCCCACGAAGGCCATGCGCACGCCCGTCGCGGTGGCGGTGGCCAGCGCCACGGGGATGACGGAGCGGGGCCGGTACTCGAACAGGAGCAACTCCACCGCGAGCAGCACCGCGGACACCGGAGCGCCAAACGTCGCCGCCATGCCCGCCGCAGCGCCCGCTGCCAGCAGGGCCTTGCGCTCATCCGCGGTGACGTGGAGCAGCTGCCCCACCAGCGAGCCCAGCGCGCCGCCCGTCGCGATGATGGGTCCCTCCGCGCCGAAGGGGCCACCGGTACCGATGGCTACCGCCGCCGACAACGGCTTGAGGAATGTCATCCGCGGCGGAATGCGGCTCTGGTTGTAGAGCACGTTCTCCATCGCCTCGGGGATGCCGTGCCCGCGGATGGCGCGTGAGCCATAGCGCGCCATGAAGCCGACGATGATGGCCCCCACCACCGGCACCACGATGACCCACGGGCCCAGCGTGTTGTCCGCCGGAGACAAAGGCGCCGTGGTGAAGCGGCCGAAGAAGGCGATGTTGGTGAAGAGCCCGATGAGCGCACTCAGCGCCTGCGCCACCAGCCCCGCGGCCAGCGCCAGCACCACGGCGATGGTGCTGATGAACACCACGCGCCGATCCACCGACTCCATCACATGCGGCGTGCGCACGCCCACGAGCGCCGGCCCCATCGACGGGGCCACCGGCAACGTCTCCCGCGCCTCGGGGCCTCCGTCCAGGCCCGCCTCGACGCGCTCCACCTCAGGCCGCTCCATTCGACTTCTCCTTGCGCCGCCCGCGCGGCTTCGCTTCTTCCTCGAAGAAGAGCGGCGGCGAGTCGCCGTCCAGCCCCAGCTCCGACACCAGCGCGGACAGCCCGCGTGCAAACCCCTCGCGTACGTCCGGCTTCAGTCTCCGCAGCCCGGCGATGAGCTGGGCCTGGGCCATGGGCGGCGCCTCACGCAACAGCGCCCGGCCCGCGGGAGCCAGCGACACCTCCACCCGGCGGCCATCCCGCGGCGAGGGCCGGCGCGTGACGAGCCCTCTTTCGATGAGGCGCGCCACCACCGTCGACACGCTGCTCTGGTGCGTGAGGGTTTGCTCGGCCAGGGTGTTGACGGAACAGGGGCCGGCCTCCGCCAGCCGCTGCAGCACGAAGAGCTGCGCGCCGCTGATGCCCACCAACTGCTCGGACGCTCGGGCCGAAACGCGCAGCAGGCGCACCAGACGGCGGATGCCGTCCATCACCTCCCGCACCTCGCCCTGCTCCGCGCTCGCGACTCTTTTTATATGGGAGCCCATTCAATTGACGCTGAAGGTACGCGCCGGGCATGCCCGCCGCAATCCATGCGCGCGGCGCCTGTCAGGCGGGCAGGTGCTCGGACTTCCGGTGTGAATCACCCGAACTGATGGGAGCCGCCCCCCAGCCTGCGGAGGCCAGGCAGCGGAGCGCCAGACAGTCCCACGTCTGTGGCCGGCCGAAAAGCAAGGTGCGCACGGGGCCCATCAGGTCAGCGCGGAATCGCCGAGCCAGCGCCTACGCCGTCCCGTGCACACAAGGGACTGTGCGCTCGTGATGAAGGGAGGGCCAAGCTGCGTGGTGCAGCCCCCCGTTTCGACCGGACGGCTCCCCCTCACATGGGACCAAGCCAGGGACTGGCGCCGGAAAGGTCGGAACAGATGCGCAACGCCAAAGGCAAGTACGCCCATGCCCCCTGCGCAAAGCTGGCTGCCCCATCAAGAGCGGGGCTCAGCGCGACAGCGAACGCCCCCCCCTCCAGCCCCTTTCGTCACGCAAGCGTCTCAAGACCTGCCCACTCGTCATCGACGTCCGACTCCCAGCCACGTCGACACCATTGGTCTTCGCGCCATTCGAGCGCCAAGTAACACATGCCCTGTTCTGCGACGCGTCGCTTATCAACGAAGAAAAACACGAGCGCCCAAACAGTCACACTACCGTCGTCCTTTTGGGCCACGAGCAACTTCACAACAAGTTCAATAACGATCCCCGAATGCAGAGCCCCAACCATTCCCTCCAGTGTTGCGGAGGCTGCGTCAACCTCAACCGTTTCGCTCCCATGAACGATCCGCAGCGAGCAACCCAGAAATAGCGATAGCGACTTGAGCCATTCAGCATGTCCCGACCAGAGGTCCATATCCCTCATCGTTAAGGCTCCCTTACACTCAGGAACTACTCAACGCAGCTTCTCAAAGGAAACACCCTTGAGGAGCGGACTGGCTGAGTTCCCCGTCCCGCACGTAATTGGACGGCCTTCATCGGCTTTCGTCGCGAGCGTACCAAACACAGCAATGACGCGCGGCGGCGCACCTTGTCCGTAGACGACCGTCGTCCTGTTACGATGGGGAGGAAGGGCCCTCCTTCCAGCCTGATTCGCGGGCCTCGTGGAAGATCCAAACCCCCAGGGGAAAGTCGAGAGGCGCTCGTGCGCGTAGCACCCGGAGACAATGCGCATCACCTGCAGCCAGAGCACTTTGTCCGTCGGGTCGCGTCGCTCGTTTGCCTGCGTCCACGCGATGGACACTCCACGGGGCCCGCATGCCAGGGGCCGCCCCACGTGCTGGCTGAGGGCACAGTGGTCGACCCACGCGCCCCCCAGCCCTCAGCGATTCCGCCTCTGGAACACGTGCCCCCGTCATGACCGCGGGGGCAGACCGGCGGACACCGTCTCCAACCGCACGCGTCCACCCACGAACTCGACCACGGCGTGACCATCCGGCGCATCCGGGAGGTTGACGTGGAAGGTGCCCCGGTACCAGCGGGCCCGGCCCTCGCCTGACGCGGGCGCGGGGAGCCGTGCCCGCAGGGCCTTTGGGAGCACCGCCACGGCGCTGGCGAGCCGCTTCTCGGCCTCGGAGGGGCCACGCACCGCGAAGTCATCCCAGACACAGCCATAGGGCGAACCCATGTGCCCGGAGACGGTCAGGTCCGCGTCGAGGGCCGTCGCGAGGAGTCCGACCAGCGGCTCCTTCCCAGGGCTCACGTGGGTCACGAGCACGCGGACCTCCCCCGCGACCCTCGGCGGCGCGGAGTCGAGCAGCGCTGACAGCTCCCGCTCCGTCGTGAGGATCTTCCCCCGGCCCCCATCGAGCGGCGCGTTCTCTCCCAGCAGCGCCGGGAGGAGGTTTCCCCCCAGGCCGAAGAAGCGGAAGGGGCCACAGGTCGCCGTCCCCAGCAGCGTCAGGTTGGGGACGCGCCTCTTCCCCTCCAGCAGCGCGGAGACCACGGCGCCATCCTCGTGATTGCCCCACACCGCGAACGTGGGCAGGGAGAATCCCCGCCCGGAGTCCAGCCACCCGCCGAGGTCGGACAGCGGCAGCTGCTCGCGGACGAAGGCGCGCAGGGCGTCGCCCTTCAGCTTCTTGGCCCGCTGCTTCGCGTCGCCGCGCAGCTTCGAGTGGACGACCCGGAGGAACAGCTCGCGCGACTCGATGCGCTCCACGCTACCGCCGTCGTAGAAGCCGAAGTCCCCCGCGTGCAAGACTGCGTCGGCCCGGGACTCCTTCGCGAGCCGCTCGATGATGTCGAGATGTCCATGGGTGTCGGAGATGAGCAGCAGGCGCATGGCGCGTGTCCTTTCGAGGCGAGGCTGACGACACGATGGCACCGGGGCGGTCCCACGGGAGCGGACAGAAAACCGGACAACGCGCGGGCGAGGCCCAGGCCCCCGTGGGCTACACGTGGGACGACTACCTCAAGGCCCTGGTGTCGGAGCACGGCACGCTCACCGCCGTCGCCTGGAAGCTCGTCGAGCGGGGGCTGTCCGAGGAGGTGACCTCCGTGGAGCGGGCGCTCCGGCGCCTGCGCGGACGGGGACAGCGCGACGGCGGCCTCATCGGCCAGCGGCTCCTGCGGGTGTTCGGCGTGCCCGCGAGCGTCGAGGCCCAGGCCCGCTGGATGGGGACGTACCACAGCCCCTTCGGGGACCTGCCCATCCAGCTGTGTGTGGACCAGCTGCGCTTGTGGGAGCGCCCACCCCTCTCGGAGTCGAGGGCACGCGTCTGGATCCTCCTGGGGCTGGCGGGTGTGGCGCTGCGCAGGCGGGCCTTCACCGAGGCCCAGCCATTGCTGGAGAGCGCCGCGGCGCTCGCGGACACGCCGGCGGCGCGGTTGGAGCATCACCTCGCGACGAGCTATCTGCTGACCCGTTTGGAGATGGACGTGGAGCGCGCGGAGGCCGCCGCGCGTCCACACCTGGAACGGGCGCGGCGACTGCTCGACACGTCCCGCGCGGAGCTGGAGCCCGCGGATGCCGCGTGCTTCGAGGCCCGCCTGGTCGACCACGCGGCCTTCGACGCCAACCGGCGCGGCGACTTCGCGCGGGCGCTCGCGCTGTACCGCGCCCTGCCCACCGACGACGTCCATCCCTTCGCCAGCTACCGCCGCGACGCGGGGCTGGCGTTCGGCCTGAATCAGCGCGGCGAGCGGGACGCGGCGCTCGAAGCGGCGCGCCGGGCCTGCGAGCACGCGGGCGATGGCGGCTACGTGCGCCTGCGCGTGATGGGCCTGCTGATGCTCGCGCGCATCCAGGGCGCCCCGGACGACGCGAGCACGCTCTCACGGGCCGCCGCCATCGCGAACAGGCTCGCGGACCCGGAGCTGCTCGTGCGTGTCGAGCGCGCCAGGGGACGCTCGACGCGGGCTCACGCCGCTTCGCGGTGATCCGTCACAGGATGGAGCCCCAGCGCCCGCTCGCGCCCTGGCCACGGCCAGGCCCCCGTCACCATCGCCATCTTCCCGGTCATGGTCACACTCACCGCCACGAGCATGGTGCAGATGTACGAGATGATGCCCATGTCTCCGAACACCTGATTCAGGTACGACGCCACCACGCCGATGATGACCAGCGCGGCGGACCGGTGCTCCGCCGCGTAGCTGCGGTGGTACGCGCGCGCGATCAGGTACACGGTCGCCACCAGGTACATCCAGATGCCCGTGAAGCCCAGCACGCCACCAAACGCGAGCAACCCCAGCAGCGAGTTGTGCGGGTGATACCGGAACTGGGGGAACACGAAGGCAATATCTGGCATCGGGTAATCCAGCACGAACTCATGCCCATAGCCGACCCCCACCAGCGGATGGCTGCTCCACGTGGCGATGAGATTGAGATTCTCGATGTCGCGGTAGTCCAGCTCCCCTTCCGCGTGCTGGCCCTCGACGAGGGAGCGGAACGTCTGCACCGGCTTGAAGACGCCACTGCTCGAGTTCCAGCCGACGCCCAGATACACGACGCCGAGCGGAAGCATCAGGATGGCCGCGCGCGTGACGAACTTCTTCAGCGGCGTCCACGGATTGAACAGGTACGCGGCCCCCATCGACCCCACCATGCTCACATACGCCAGCCGACGGTCGTTGTAGAACATCCCGACGAACACCAGCACCGCGACGACGATCCCGCGGATGGCATGGGCCGCCTTGGGTCGCTCCAGCCATCGGGTGACACACACCATGAGCGCGAAGATGAAGGTCATCGAGTCCGAGTGGCACGTGGTGTACTCAATCTCCTTGCCGATCTCCGGGATGACGACGACCGCGAAGTACGTGCTCACCGCGGACTTGGTGAGCGCGCCAGCGATGACCGTCCGGGCCACGGCCGGCCAGTCCTGGGGCCCTCGCAGGCTGTAGTGGAACATCATGACCATGAGCGGCATGCACGCCGCCTGATGCCACTGCCACAGCGAGTTCTTCACGTCCCCGCCGTTGAGGATGCCCCAGACCTCCATCCACAGGATGGTGACGGCCGACAGCGCCACCAGCACGATGAGCGGCCGGGGCAGCGGCACCACCGGTGGGTCGATGGTGGACTTCGTCGCTCGCCGGTAGATGCCCAGCCCAATCAGGCCGATGATGAGCACGTCGATGAGCGGGAAGCGCAGCGCGCCAATGCCCACCAGCTCATGCAACTGGGAGAACAGCAGCTGCCCCAGGGGAAAGAGGGGCGACTTCCAGAACATCGACTGTGGGCGCTCGGGCGTATAGTCCACCGCGAGCACCAGGTAGAGGACCGCGAGCGCCTGGTAGCGCAGCGGGGCCTTCGTCATCCCCCACACCACGGTCGCGGCCACCACCGGCGCCACGGTGATGATGGGATTGCCGTCGCTCACCGCGGCACCGCCAATGCAAGCCAGCCCCAGGCCCACGAGCAACGCGGCGTAGCGCCAATAGGAGGGGTTCGGTGGAGCGTACATGGGGCGCGGCGTTCGACTCGCCGAAGGTGGAGCACGCAGAGCGACTCACGCCGGGCCGCTTTGCGACACACGTGCCAGGGACTCCTCCGAGGGCACGGACCACGCGCGTCCAGGCATTCCGCCGCCTGGGCGGGATTCGGAACCGGCGAAATGCCTGCTCGCCCTGGGGGCCCGCCCGCGCCTCACCCTCCGCGTTGCTTCTGACGCCTCGCCCCACACGCTAGGCTGGCTGTTCCATGCCTCCTCCCGAGCGACATGACGTTCCCTGGACCGCGCTGGTGGTGGACGACGACCCCGGCGTCCGTCAGTCCCTCCGGCTGTGTCTGGAGGCGGCGGGGGGACGGGTGCTCGGGGTCGGGACCCCCAGCGCCGCGCAGGAGGCGCTCGAGCACGGACGGTTCGACGTCGTCTTCCTCGACCTGTGGCTGGGCGCCGAGTCCGGGCTCGACGCGCTCCCCGAGCTGCTGCGCCGGCAGCCCGACGCAGGGGTCGTCGTCATCACCGCGTTCGCCACGTTCGAGAGCGCCGTGGAGGCGATGAAGCGCGGCGCCGCGGACTACCTGCCCAAGCCCTTCACCCCGGACCAGGTCCGGCTCGCCGCGGATCGCCTCCTGCGAGCCCAGCGCCTGCGCCGGCGCGTGGTCGAGCTCGAGCAGCGGCTCGACGACAGCGATGTCGGGCATGTCTTCACCTCGAAGAGCGCGCTGTTCCACGGCTTCCTGGAGACCGCGGCACGCGCGGCGGCATCGGACTCGGTGGTCTTGCTGCGCGGGGAGAGCGGCACCGGCAAGAACGTGTTCGCCCACTGGATTCACGAGCACAGCCCGCGCGCGGGCGCTCCGTTCGTGAGCGTGAACTGCCCGGCGCTCTCCAACGACCTGATGAGCAGCGTGCTGTTCGGCCACCGGCGCGGCGCCTTCACGGGGGCGGTCTCGGACGTCGCGGGCAAGGTACAGGAGGCGGAGGGCGGCACCCTCTTCCTCGATGAGATTGGCGACCTGTCTCCAGACGCCCAGGCCCGCCTCCTGCGCTTCCTCAATGACCGGACCTATGAGCGGCTTGGCGAGGCGCGCGAGCGCAGGGCCCATGTCCGCATCCTCGCCGCGACGCATCGTCCCCTGGAGGACGAGGCGCGCGCGGGGCGGTTTCGGGACGACCTCCTCTATCGCATCAACGTGTTGATGCTCACGCTGCCGGCCCTGCGGGAGCGCCCCGAGGACGTGGTGCCGCTCGCGCGCCACTACCTGGCGTTCTTCGCGCGCCAGCAGCGCCGGCCAGGCCTCGCGTTCTCTCAGGAGGCGGAGGCCGCCATCGCGGCGCACCCCTGGCCGGGGAACCTGCGCGAGCTGCGCAACGCCGTGGAGCGCGCCGTCATCCTGGGCGCCTCCGCCACGCTGGGGCCCGGAGACCTGGGACTCACCGCCACGCGCGCGCCCCTCGGCGGAGGCGGAGCGCGGGTGCGCGTGGGGGACATGGTGAGCCTCGACGAACTCGAGCGGGAGCACATCGCGTCCATCATCACCCAGGCCCCCACGCTGGAGGCCGCGGCGCGGGTCCTCGGCATCGATGCCACCACCCTCCAGCGCAAGCGCAAGCGCTACGGGCTCGTCTGAGAAGAACTGCATGCCCATGCCTCGACACTGGGGCCTTCGGGCCAGATTCCTCGTCGCGTGTGTCCTGCTCGTGCTCACCACCGTGAGCGCGAGCTTGTGGACGCTGGCCACGCTCACCCGCCTCAGCGGCGAGGTGGGCGCCACGGTGAAGGACAGCGACGAGGCCACCGCCGCCACCGCGCGGCTGGGCAGCGCGCTGGAGCGAGAGGACGACGCGCTCCTGCTGGCCCTCACGGGCGATGACCACGCGCTGGGTCCGAAGCGCCAGAGCACGGACGAGGCCCTCGCGCAGCTGGCCGCGCTGCTGACCACGCGGCCCGAGCATCAGGCCGCCACCCTCCTGCGCGAGGAGGTCGAGGCCTATCGCGACGCCGCGAATCGCATCGCGGCCGGGGCCGGCACCCCCGATGCGCTCGGGCGCTACCACCGCGAGGCCAACCCGCTGCTCCGACATGCCGCCGCGACGACCCTGAGCATCCGGGACCACCACTTCGATGCGACGCGGCAGGTGGCCCGCTTCGCGCACGAGGAGTCCATCCGAGCGCTGCGCGTGGTGCTGACCATCACCGTCGTGGCGCTGCTCACCTCCGCCCTCCTGGCGCTCCACCTGGCCCGCTCGGTCATCCTCCCCTTGCGCCGGCTGACACGCGGGGCGGAGACCATCCGCCGCGGCGAGTTCGGAGAGGCCATTCCCGTGGAGTCGGGCGATGAGCTGGGTCAACTCGCGAGTGCCTTCAACCAGATGGCGACCGACCTCGCGGAGTTCCGCCGCTCGAAGCTGGGTGAGGTCCTCCAGGCCAAGGCCGCCCTGGAAGCCACGCTGGAGGCGCTCCCCGACGCGGTGGTGCTGCTGGACGTCACGGGCCGCGTGCTCTCCGCCAATCGCAGCGCCCACGAGCTGCTCGTCGCCTCGGGCATCCCATCGCTCGAGAACATCCACGAGCTCACGCTCAGTGGCTTCGACCCTCGTGCCGTGCTGGAGCTGGCCTCCTCGCCGCACAGCGCGCCGCCCCTGGCGGACCTGGGCCGCGCCCTCCGCATCACCCGGGACGAGCGAATCCACCGGCTGCTTCCACGCGTGGTCCCCGTGCCAAGCCTCTCCGCGGAGCGCGACGCGGCGCTGCTGCTCCTCTATGACGTGACGGAGCTCGTGCGCCTGGACGAGATGCGCGCGGAGCTGGTGGCGGTGGCCTCCCACGAGCTGGGCACTCCACTCACCACGCTGCGGATGACGCTCCTCATGCTCCAGGAGTCCGCCGCCTCCCTCTCCCCCCGGAACCAGGAGCTCGTGCGGACCTCACTGGGCGGCGTGGAGCAGCTCGCGGAGACGGTGGACGAGTTCCTCGACCTGACCCGCATCGAGGCCGGACAGCTCAAGCTCTCCCGGGAGCACTTCTCCCCCGCGGCCCTGGCCTCCGAGTGCGTCCGCCGCTGTCGCGCGCGCACCGAGGACGACGGCCCCCACGTGGAACTCTCCGTGGAGGGAGCCCCCTCCACGTTCTGGGCGGATCCAGTCCGCCTGCGGGTGGTCTTGGACAACCTGCTGTCCAATGCCCTCAAGTACACGCCCTCCACCGGGCAGGTCCGGCTGACCGTCGGAGTGGTGAGCCAGGACGGACAGCGGACCGTGCGCATCTCCGTCACCGACAACGGCCCCGGCGTCCCCGAGGAGTTCCGCGAGCGCATCTTCGACAAGTTCTTTCGCGTCGAGCACCACCGCCCCGGAACGGAGGCGGGCACCCGAGGCTCCGGCATCGGGCTGTACCTCTGCCGGCAGATCGTGGAGCTGCACGGCGGCAGCATCCGCTGTCAGCAGGGCGACGACGGCGGCGGGGCCTGCTTCCTCGTGTCACTGCCCGCGGCGGATGCACGGGCCTGACGCGGAGCACGGGATGTCCGCGACTGACGCGAAGCAGAGGACGCCCTGGAGGCCGCGCCAAGACCAGACATGACCCTGAAACAGGCGCAACAGGCCCTGGCCATTTTTTCTGCCTTTGCGCCTCTGGTTTGTCGCTCCCGAACCGCGAGCATCAACGGCCGCGCGCGGAGGCGGATACAGGCGGCCTGAAGACAACCCATCTGGTATCCATCCGGTGCGGAATTCTTCCGACACGGAGCGAGCCATGCGCAGCCTCATTTTCTGCACCCTGTTGTTGTTCTCCACGACGACCCTGGCAACCGAGACCCGGCTGGTGGTGAGGGCTCGCGCCCGGGACGGCAAGTTCGTCGGGACGTCCATGGGAGGCGTTCGGGTGGTGCTCCGGGATGCACAGTCCGGCCAGGTGCTGGTCAGCGGTGTCATCGCCGGCTCGACAGGCAACACCCAGACGCTGATGAAGCAACCACAGGTGCGCGGGGCACCGCTCGCGGACGAGTCCTCCGCGAAGTTCACGGCCACCCTGGACCTCACCGAGCCGCGGCTGGTGACCGTGGAGGTGTCCGGCCCCCTCGCGCAGCGGCAGGCACTCGCCACCAGCACGACCCAACTCTGGATGCTGCCCGGCAAGCACATCGAGGGCGATGGCCTCATCCTGGAGCTTCCCGGCTTCGTGATGCATGTGGTGACCCCGTCAGCGCACGAGTTCCTCAAGCTCCCAGCCGACAAGAAGCTCACCGTTCCTCTTCGCGCCAACCTCACGCTCATGTGTGGCTGCCCTACCGAGCCCAACGGGCTCTGGGACTCGAACCGGTATGAGCTGCAAGCCACGGTGAAACACAACGGGAAGCCGCTCACCCAGGTCCCCCTGAAGTACGCCGGGAAGACCAGCACCTTCGAGGCAGCGCTGTCCGTCCAGCAGCCGGGCATCTACGAAGTCACCGTGACGGCATACGACCCCATCACGGGAAACACCGGGGTGGACTCCACCACCTTCGTCGTCGAGTCGTGACAGGAGCGCCGCCGGGAAGCCCTCACGGACCCGAGCGCCTCCCCCTCCGCGAGAACGCGCCTGCGTCCGCGCTGGACGCAGACGCCGTGGCTCCGAGCGAGGAGCTCCAGGCGCTCCCTTGGGAGGAGCCTGCCTCCACCGCTGGCCCTGCGCTTGCTACGGCACCCGCCCGATGACCCTCGCCACCACGATCGCGCTCCAGGACGACGCTGGGCGTCCACTGGTCCAGATCCGAGAACAACGTCACGTCCCCACCCGGGACAGATAACGAGCCGGTTGCCGCCGACTCCTCCTGGAGCGGCTCCAGTCGTTCGACGGCGTGGTCATTCGCGGGCGCTGAGCACAGACGCCAGCGCGCCCGCGGTCTCTCCACCACAGAACGGAACCTCCGTGTCCACCACCTCGACTCCTCAGCTCCCTCCCGTCCCCCCCACCACGGATGTCATCAGCATTCCCGTCGCCGGACCGCTCGACGTCGATGGCGACAACGGAGAGTTCCGGCTCATCCAGACCGGCTCCTCCCTGGTCCTGGTCGGCGTCGACGATGACCAGAAGCTCCAGGGCTACTTCAGCTCGTCGACCGTCGCCTACCTCAGCCGCCCCCAGGGGAACCCGAAACGGCTGGATCCCTGGACCCAGTTCACCATCGAGAAGGACTCGACACAGTCCACCCTCGACTTCGAGACGCAGAAGCGCATCGGCGTCGTCGCGCTCCGGGATCTCGTCTACGTCTTCTGGATCGACACCGCGAACAACAGCTTGTGCGCGGCGCGGGTGGCCCCCGGCTCCGGGCGCGCCACGACCGATTGGTGTCAGATTTCGCTGCCCGCCACGACGGGAGGCAGCTCGACCCCTGTGAAGGTCCTCGCCAAGGGCGTGTCGGCGTGCGTC
The DNA here is from genome assembly GCF_007352635.1 of Corallococcus sp. Z5C101001. Classification (NCBI taxonomy): domain Bacteria; kingdom Pseudomonadati; phylum Myxococcota; class Myxococcia; order Myxococcales; family Myxococcaceae; genus Corallococcus; species Corallococcus sp. Z5C101001. The sequence goes on along the minus strand of NZ_VKLU01000001.1, from coordinate 1,159,134 downwards.
GGCAAGGGCCCGACGGAAATCCTGATCAACTACCTCGCCTGGGACTCCTCGCACAACGCGCTCCAGGTCTGCCACCTCGTCCTGGACACGGATGGTTACAACCCACTCACCAATGACTGGGTGTCCCGCGTCGCGCCCTGGTCCGTGACGGCCCCCGCCACCAGTCCCACCCAGACGTCCTCGAACCTCTCGCATCTCGACGTCCGCACCATCCTCGTCTCCCAGCCGGGAGCCACCGGCACCAGCGCTCCCGTCAATTGCGTCATCGCCGCGCTGTGGGATGAAGCCCACTTCACCGCGACCACCTTCTCCTGGACGCTGGACGCCGAGTGCCACGCCAGCCCCAGCCCCGCGCCAGCGCCGATGCTCCTCACCTGGCCGGGCAGTTCACCCAAGAGCCGCAAGGCCCTGGGCATGGGTCTGGCCGTGGACCCCGCGGGTCGGCTCGTCGCCTTGTTCGCTGACAACAACAAGAGCAACGTGATCTCCATCGCCGTGATTCAAGACATCCTCCCCCTGCGCCAGCTCGGTACGTCGGCCACCGCGCCCGTCTGGAAGGAGTACGGCAAGATCTTCACGAACGCGACCGAGGACACGGAGGGACCTCTGTCGATGTGCTTCTCCATCGGAGCCATCCCCGAGTCGACGAGCCAGGACACCTCCACCCTCCCCATCATCCTGGGGATGGCATGGGTCCGCAGCGAATACTCGGTCGGCTCACCCATCCAGATGTCGTCCCTGAAGTATGGTGACTTCAAGCTGCAGACCGCCCTCCATCCGCCGAAGCAGGAGAACATGGGCGGGCGCCTGCTCACGTCGATTTGCGATCCGTTCCCCATGCCCCTCCCCGCGCCGGAGGTCTGGGGGAACGCCAGCCCCGACGGCATGGCCGACTGGAACATGTTTGATTACGAGATGGACACGACCCAGGAGGACGTGGTCCTGGATGAGATCAACATCGCCGCGAGCCTGGGAGTCCAGTACTCCTCGAAGGAGACGGCCTCCGTGGAGGCGTTCGATGGCCTCAAGGCAGGCGCGAGCTTCGGCCTCTCCGTGAAGGCCGGAGTCTCGGGGCGCATCGCGTGGCAGGGCGGGAAGTTCACGGCCCAGAGCATCAAGGTGCAGACGAAGGCCTACCGTCATCCGTACTTCCCGCTCGACGACGCGTCCCCCTACCTGGTCCGCCCCTACGGGTGCTACTTCGGGCGGTCCCTGTTCTGGTTGCGCTCCCAGTACGGGACGGCGACGAACCTCGCATTCAACCAGGATGCCTCGTTCAGTCCGGCGCCGTTGATCGTGGCCCACTGGCCCGTCGCCTCCGAAGACGCCGATGAAACCGCGGCGGGCGACTTCTTCAGCTACGCCTGCACGCCCGGCGTGGTCGACTCCTACACCGAGGCGGCCATCAACGCCCGGATGTTCAGCCTGTATACCGAGTGCGTGAACAGGCTCGCGACCGCCGGCAATTCACAGGAGCAGATCCGGCAGATCTTCACCGCTCCGGATGGAACCGACCTCAGCACGTTCTACACAGGCCAGAACTACGTGGCGGCCGTCGTCAAGAAGTACGGCACGGAGACCAACATCAATGGCCAGAAGTACCTCAAGTTCGCCATGAGCGGCGGCTCGGTCTGCGACGGCCAGTACCGGGTGTCGAGCGGCCAGAGCACCGGCTTCGGCGTCCACCTGGATATCAACGCCTATGCGGGGTTCGTTCAGTCCGCGGAGGTCGGGACCCCGATGGGCATCTCCGCCACTGGAGAGACCTACGTGGGGGCGTCGCTCGACTTCTCCTTCTCGTACAAGCGCGAGTCGACGAGCAACTCCTCGAGCGGCGTCGGCGTCTACACCTACCTGAACACGCTGGCGCCGACGCAGTCCATGTCAGCCCGGCTGTACATCCTCAAGGAGGCATACCTGTGGGCGCTCGAGCTGAAGTACTTCCCGGCCATCGCGCGTGATTGGTACCTCCAGGCCCTGCGCAACGCCAAGGCCCAGGGGGAGTTCACCTCTCCGACGGAAGAGCCGAACCTGGACATGCTCGCCGGTACCACGACGGCGGACAGCCTCCTGCTCTACGAGCAGTCGCTGCCCACGCGCTTCCTGTTCGTCGTCACGGGCTGGGACCAGGGGCCGCTCCAGTTGGCGCCCACCAACGTGCCCAAGGACCTGCCCGGTGGATACGATATCGCCACCTTCAACGCCGGCGTTCCGGATGGCAGCACCTTCAACCTGCCCGGGCCCTGCGACGTGGCCTACGGGGCGAACGGCCACTACCGCTTCATCCCAGGCGTGACGGGCACCGTCACGTTCAACGCGGCGACCTTCGGCGATCCGCAGTCCGGTGGCGCGAACCTCGGCTACTACCGACAGCTCGGTTATCCCAACCGCACCACGTACAACGTGCAGCAGAACTTCACCCGGCTCTGCTCCGAGAATGGGACCGTGAACCTGGGGACCACGCCGACGACGGTGGCGTTCGGAATCGACACGCGCTGGAACGTGGTCGGTGGGTTGACAGGTTCCGTCACCGCCTCGGACTCCACGTTCGGAGATCCCGCACACGGGAGCGGCAAGGAGCTCCGGGTCCTGAGGGGCTGACGGAACACGGGCTGCCGGTGACGGCCCCGTCGTCCTGTACGGCCCAGAGGTCGGGCGGCCCCCTGGACCGTCCGACCTCCAGCCGTGCGCGCTATCGGCTCGGGCGCCCATCCAGCTCACGGCAGAACCGCTCGACACGCTCCAGCATGTCGGGCGAGGTCAGCTCGACACGGACTGGATGCCGCAGGTGCCGCAGATAGAGCTCGGCGACCTCGGCGGGATGCTGAGGATCAATCCCCGGCAACACCATGACCGGGACGTCGAACGATTCGAGCTCGCGGACCGAATGCATTGGTTGCTCCCTCCGGGCCAGAAAACGCGTGGAGGCAGCGACGCTGCCAGCATCGAATCCGAGCATCATCTCGAGGGCGACGTCACGCACGGGTGACGGCAAGCGCTCGAAGAGCGGACGCAGCGACTCGACTCCCTGCTCCAGCGCACGCTCCCCGGCCTCGCCCATCGCCCGCAGGGCCGCGGTGACGGCTTCCGCCATGGGCCTCTCCGCTCCCGGGTACAGCGGCGACATCAGGATCAGCCCCCGGAGCAGCCGCGGGTGGCGCAGCGCCACCCGAAGAGCCACCGCCGAGCCCATCGACGTTCCGCCGATGACCGCGTGCTCGACACCGAGGTGTCCGAGCAACGCGGCGACGTCATCGGCCAGCCGATCCCAGCTCAACGGGCCTGTGTGGATGGAGCGGCCGCTACCACGGAGGTCGGGGCAGAGCAGGCGGTGCGTGTCCGCCAGCTTCGCGACGCGGAAGAGCGCCGCGCGATGGTCGGCGAGCCCGCCGTGGAGAAACACGACGGGGTGTCCTTGGCCGACGTCGAGGGCGAAGAGCCGTGCGCCATCGCTCTCGAACCAGACTTCTCGTCGAGGGGTCGTGTGGGGAGGGTGGTCAAACTTTGAGCGGGTCATCGTCGATCTCCATCTGGACGCACGGCCCCAACCGCTCAGCCGTGAATGGCTGAACCCCCTGGGGAGTGGCGCACTGGCGCTGCGGTTGGATTGGCGCGGCGAGCGTCCGAAGCGCCGCGTCGAAATAAAAAGCGCCAGACGAGGACACCCTCGCTGGCGCACGATTCAGAACTCCAGCCTGACCTCCGACCTCCGTCAGCCCCCAGATACTCCCAGCGGGTCCGCCCACCCCGAACGGCACTGCGAGTGGGAGCCCAGCGCGCACGCCGATGCGACGACCTCCCTCACGCAGAAGCCATCAGCGTGCCCGTCCGGCACCTCCACCGGGAGGTGGCGGTCGATTTCACGCAACGATGTCGCCCGGCCTGTCTCTCCCCGTCAGGGGGCGTTCATGCCCTCCATGACTCTTCGGGTGGACGACATGACAGCGACGACGCGGTACCTGGTGCTTCTCTCCATGCTGGTGGTGGGCTGTGGTGGCTCGAACGAAGACCCTGTGAAGGAGCCCGTGGACGAGAACACCCACGTGTTCCCGGAGACCCTGGAGTGTGGCGACACCACCTGCAAACGCGCCACCCAGTACTGCGCGACCCTCGTCACCGCGGAGACGAGCCATCTCTGTCTGGAGAAGAAGGCGACCTGCAAGAGCTGCGACTGCGTGAACCTGGACACGGACCTCACCGCCCAGACCGGGCGGCAAGACTGCACCGCGACCGCCAAGCTCGACGTCTACTTCTCATGCGCCTACTACGACGACGTGGACTACATCAAGACCTCCTGCACCGTACGCGCTCGCTGAGGGCCTCGGACGGAGAGTGACTCCAAGGAAGCACGCTTGCGCCGCACCCCAGGAGATGGGCCGACTCAATACACCGAAATCAGGCCCCTCCTCTGGCTGCGATGAAGGTCCTCGCCATGGTCGCCTTCCCGGTCCCCTTCAGCCCTTCAAGGCGCGCGGTGACGACCGGCGTCCGCGCCTGCCGCGCGGGCCGAAGAGGTAGCCCATCACCGCCTCCGTGGCCTCCTCCTCCAGCCGCGTGGCGTCGATAAAGTCTGGCTGCTCGATGACCAGCCGGTGCGTCAGGGACTCGATGAGGGTCTCGACGACGAAGGCCGCGACCTTCAGGTCTGGAACGACGAGCCGGCCTTGGTAGGGGCGGAGGAAGTGTTCGAGCTTCACGACAATCGCCTGGCCGGCCTCCATCACCTTCGCCAGCCGGCCGATGCGCGGCACCTGCTCGAGCAGGACCTTGTGCAGCGCGGGCGCGATGCGGTGGGAGTCGACACCGGCGCGCACGAGCGCACGGATGGCGGATTCGGGATTGGACGGGTCCGCGCCTGAGAGCGCGTCCTCGACACAGGTCATCAGCTCGGCCACGTGCCGCTCGGCGAGCAGCGCGACCAGCGACTCCTTGTTCGGGAAGTACTGGTAGAGCGAGCCGACGCTCACTCCCGCGCGCTCGGCGACCGCGATGGTCGTCAGCCCTTCGTACCCCCGCGCGAGCAGAACGCGAACCGTCGCCTCCAAGATCGTCTCCACCATGGCGCGCGAGCGCTCCTGCCGCGGCATCTTCCGAGGGTGGAGCTTGGGTCGAGCCATGCGAGGTCCTCCTGGAGCCAATGCGAATACAGAACGCGAATGAACATTCGTATTCTGCCTCGCACCGAAAGGAAACACGCACATGGACTCCACCGCTTCTTCTCCCGTCGTCCTGGTCACAGGGGCGTCCTCCGGGCTTGGCCGCGCCACCGCCACCCTGCTCGCCTCCCAGGGGTACCGCGTGTTCGGCACCAGCCGGACCCCTTCACGCGCACCCGAGGCCCCCTTCACGCTGCTCCCCCTGGACGTCCGCGATGACGCCTCCGTCGAAGCCTGCGTCGCGGAGGTGCTGCGCGCCGCCGGGCGCATCGACGTGCTCATCAGCAACGCCGGGTGCGCCTTCGTCGGCGCCGTCGAGGAGACCTCCATCGCGGAGGCACAGGCCCAGATGGAGACCAACTGCTTCGGCGCGCTTCGGGTGATGCGGGCCGTGTTGCCCGCGATGCGGGTGCGCCAGCAGGGGCGAATCGTCGCCATCAGCTCGCTGGCGGGCCTGCTTCCCCCTCCCTTTCTGGGGGCGTACGCCGCCAGCAAGCACGCGCTCGAAGCGCTCTCGGAGTCGCTGGCCTACGAAGTCCGTCCGCACGGCGTTCATGTCTCGCTGGTCGAACTGGATGGGATGCGCACGGGCATCCCGTTCGCGAGGCCCTCCAGGCGCGAGCCCAGCTACGCCGAGTCAAGTGCGCGAATGCTCGCGAGGCTCGAGCGCATCACGGGCGACGCGGGCGGTGACCCGGCGGAGCTCGCGGTCTGCGTGCTGGACGTGCTCGCGAACCCCGCCCCCGCGCTGCGCTACGTGCTCGGGAAGGAGGCCACCCTGGCGGTGGCGGCGCGTCGGCAGCTCTCGGAAGCGGACTACATCCGCACGATGGTCGGCCGACTGGGCCTCTGGGATGCTCCGACGGGTGCCGGCACGCGGCGGGAGGGCGCATGAGCAGCATCGGCCTTGCCGGGATGGACGTGGCTTGAGTCCGTCGCCCTCGGTGACCCGAAGCCCCCGTCGCTGCGCCACGGGCGGAATCCACACCTTGATGAGCAAGCACCTTCTCTCCATGAACGGAGAGGCGACGTCATGGGCGCGTCAATGCGAAGCACAGACGACGGCGCGCGGTGATGGTTCGCACACGCGCACCCTTGCTATCTTCCCAGACGCCTCTCGGACCTCTCCGGGAGGCTGGAAGAGGCCAGACATGCCCAAGTCACTCTCACCCGCGCGGCTCGATGAAGACCTGGAGGCGTTGAACGACCTGGAGCTGTGGATGACCAGGCTTCAGCATCTGGCCAACGTCGCGGTCGAGCGACAGATGCCGCCGATGGCGCGCTCCAGCCCCAAGGTCCCCAAGCACAGCGCGAACTTCTTCGAGAACCTGGGGGCCAGGGTCCTCCGCTGGCGCGCCACCGACGACTCCGGGCACAGCGGCGCGGTGGGCCTCATCCAGGGTTCGTGGTTCCAGAGAAGCTCCAGCTACAACTTCGCTCCAGATGCTCGGGCGATGATCGTGGACCTGCACAACGACCAGGCCATGGCATACCTGCTCCGAAGCGCGAGCCAGGGCCTCGAAGAGGCGCGCGTCGTGGCCGCCGCCGCGGGCGAGGAGGGCTCCCCCGTCCCCGTGGCGCGAAGCATGGCCGAGTACGTCCGCAAGGCGGTCGAGGCCCGCTTCGCGTCGTACTGGTTCCTCGAGCCCGCGAAGGCGAAAGCCGCCCGCAAGTGGGTGGATGCCCAGCCGCTGCGCACGGAGCCCACGTTCTCGGTGGAGATAGAAGCCGTGGAGAACATGGGCGCGGAGGCGCTGCGCGCCCAGCTCCTCGCGTGGCTCTCTCCGAGGCGCCGCAAGGTCCTCGCCACCGCCGCGGGCGTGGATGCCGCGGACTGCGCCACGCTGGCGCGGACCATCGCGACGGTGCTCGACACCGGCAAGTCCGCGGCCCGCGCAAGGCTGCAGGCCCGGCTGAGCCAGTTGGGTGGCTCGGAAGATTGGCGGCAGGACTTCTTCCTCGATGCGCTGCCCAAGAATCTGTGCGCCGTGAGGCTCCGTGCCACCCGCCTGGGGACGGCGTACCACTCCACCTATCGGGTGAGCGTTCCCCTGCACGGGCTCCAGCTCCTGCTCGACGCTCCGGGCGCCCAGGCCCTTCATCGCCACGTCAACGTGGATCACCTCCGCTTCTGTCGCTCGCGAGGGTTCGACCTGGCGGAGAGCATCGCTCCGAGAAGCTTCGCCCAAGAGCCCGAGCGGACCCTGCGCAGGGGCACGGTGCCCGGCGAGGTCCACTACGTGCTCATCCTCCCCAAGGCCCTGGTCCCCAAGGGGTGCAAGCCGGGCGCGACGTTCCGGTCCATCGCGCCCGCGAACGACGGCAACCTGTCAGGACGCAAGCTGCGCAGCGCCTGAGCGAAGCAGAGGAACACGGCACGCGGCTGCTGGTGTTTGAATTCCCGCATGGCGCTTCCCTCCTCCGAACCACGAGGCTCCACGATGGCAAGCAAGGGGCTCTGGGTCCTGTTCGCCGCCCTCTGTCTGGCCGTAGGCCTCTATCCCGGCAGCTACTTCCTCGCGGCCTCCAACTTCGGACTCCGCGCCTCGAAGAGCAGCGAGCTGCTGACCGACCCCGTCTGGAACGCGGCCTTCTACACGCACATCGCCCTGGGGGGACTCGCGCTGGCCATCGGCTGGACCCAGTTCGTCGCGAGACTGCGCCTCGAGCGCCCAGGCGCCCACCGGTTCCTCGGAAAGGTCTATGTCGGGGCGGTCCTGCTGAGCGGGCTCGCCAGCGTCTACGTTGGCTTCTTCGCCACGGGTGGCGTCATCGCCGCGTCGGGCTTCGTCAGCCTGGGCATTGTCTGGCTCTACACCACGGCCTCCGCCTATCGGCTCGTCAAGGGCCGGCGAATCGAAGAGCACCGGCTCATGATGACCTACAGCTATGCCGCCTGCTTCGCCGCGGTCACGCTGAGACTCTGGCTGCCCTTCCTGGCTCACGCGCTGGGCGACTTCGTTTCGGCCTACAGAATCGTCGCCTGGCTCTGCTGGCTCCCCAACCTCGGCGTGGCCTACCTCATCTCGCGCAGGCGGCTCCAGGCGCGCGAGCTCGCGCCTTCGTGACGGGACCTCGGTCCCGAGGCGCCCCCTCCGCCGCGCCGACTCCATCGCGTCGACGAGGAGGATGGGCGAGGATCCGCCCATGCCGATCCTGCCGAAAGTGCGAGACCCCAGGTTGATCACGATTCGTCGTGGCGGGAGCCTGTCCGACGAGGACCATCACCTGCTCGCGGAGTGGGCCGCGCTCTGCGCGGAGCACGTCCTGCCCTTGTTCGAGAGTGCGTGCCCCGCGGACACGCGCCCTCGTGACGCCATCGCCGTAGGGCGGGCGTGGATCCGGGGTGAGGTGCGGATGCGTGAGGCCCACCAAACCGCGTTCGTCGCCAACGCCGCGGGCCGTGGGTTGCCTGACCCGGCCAGGTTCGCGGCGCTCGCGGCAGGACAGGCGGTGGCCGTCGCGCATGTCGCCGCGCACTACCTGGGCGCGGCGGCGTACGCCATCCGGGCCGCCGCCGCGGCGGTCGCCGTGGGTGACGCGGAAGGGGCTCGCCTGCGGGAGCTCGGCTGGCAGCGGGAACGGATCCCCGCCCCCCTCCGTGAGTGGGTCCTCGAAGACCAGCGAGCGCGGAACGACATCTGCTGGGGCGTCTTCACCAGGTGACGCAGGCCCGAGACCTCAAGCTTTCGCGGTGCCGGGCCGAATCGCGGGGATGGCGCTCCCATCCTCCACCGAGAACCCACGGCGCGGCTGACGGGGCTGCCCCGACAGCTCCTCGGTCGCGGGCAGCCCGTGCCCTTCCATCACGGCTCGGGTGTCCACGAAGCCGGGCCGCGCTCAGCCAAGGACATCCCCCATTCGCCGCGCAGCGCGACCTGCCCTCGCTCCGTGAGCCGGACCGCGCGCGTGCCGCGCAACCGCGTGAGCCACCCGCGCTCGAAGAATCGCTTGGTCAGCGCCGCGCCCAGCGCGCCCGCGAGGTGGGGGCGGCGCTCGCTCCAGTCCAGGCAAGCGCGCGTGAGGGGCCGGCGGCCTGCGCGCAGTCCATCCAGGGAGATGCCGAAGTCGCGCAGCCACGTGTCCCCGGCCCTCGTCACCTGGAACGCGTCACCCTGGAGTCGGAGGAACTCGCGCTCGAGGAGGAAGTCCGTCACGCGGATCCCCAGCCGGCCCGCGAGATGGTCGTAGCAGGTCCGCGCCTCACGAAGCGCCGTGGCACCGCGCCCATCCGTCACGAGGTGGGTGGGGGTCCTTGGCGCCAGCACCGCGAGGGCCTCCAGCAACGTGACGACCTCCGGTCCCGCGAGTTGGAACAGCCGTTGCCGCCCCTGCGCTCGGGACGTCAGGAAGCGCGCTTCCACCAGCCGCGCCAGATGGCTGCTCGCGGTCTGCGCGGACACGCCCGCGCGTCGTGCCAGCTCCTGCGCCGCGAGCGGAGGGCCCTCCAGCAGCGCCACCAGCATGGCGGCCCGCGACGGCTCGCCCACCGCCATCGCGACGGATGCGATGTCCGGATCCGTCAACACGACAGGTTCGGTCCCGAAGGTGTCCCCGCACGAGCGAAGAGGTGTGGGTAGCGCAGCCGAGGGGCGGCGATGAGCCGGTCACGCGACACCGGTCCCCCGAAGCGGATCCGGTCCCACGGCGCGAACTCGCGCTCCAATGCGTCCAGCGCCTCCACGTCGGTGCACAGCCGCGCGCACCAGGCCTCTTCTTCCGGAGCGGGCGCTGCCAGGGCCTCCGTCAGTCGGTGAACGAGCCGCTCCTTGCAGAAGATGTGCTCCGGAGTGACGACGCGCAGACACGCGCCGTAGTGGCCCTTCAGGTATCCACGCCACTCGGCGTCGAGCCGTTCCTGGGTGAGGGCCGTCCCGAAGCGGGCGGCCATGCGCAGCAGCCGCCCATCGAAATGGGCGCGCACCGCGTCCGGACTCCCGGCCGCGTCCAGGAGGCCCAGCAGGTCGCGCGGGTACATGCCCGTGCCATCAGCGAGCGTGTACGTGGGTCGGGGCAGGGATCCCGAGTCGATGAGGGCCAGGAGCGCGTCCGGGGCTTCCGGCCGCCCCGCGGCCACCGTGTCGAGCGGGACGAAGTGTTCGGTGATGTAACGCACGTCCGCCGGGGTCAGCGCCCCAGCGCCCGAAGTGTTTGGGTCCATGGGCCGGTGGTAGCACGCGCTCGCTTCGGCCCGCATCGAAGTGTCATCGCGAGGAGGAGCTCGAGCGGTCCCATGCTCCCACTGCGGGTGGACACGGCTGGGTCTTCAAGTCCTCGAAGCCTGCCCTGCGGGTCACTGAGCCGAACCCGCGATTTGCGTGGGGCTCAGCCCCAACACGCGGCGCATGCAACGGGCCATGTGGCTCGAGTGCGCGAAGCCTGCCTCCAGGGCGATCTCCGTCAGGCTCATCCTTCCTTCGAGCAGTCGCATCCGTGCGCGCTCCACGCGCCGACCGAGGACGAAGCGATGAACGGGCACCCCCGTGGCTTTCTTGAACAGGGGCTTGAAGTGGGAAAGGCTGAATCCCGCCACGCTGGCGAGCTGGGCGAGCGTGAGGTCTTCATCCAGGTGCGCCTCGATGTACTCGAGCACGTGACGCAGCCGCCAGGCAGGCAGCGCTCGCGCTGGCTTGGAGGACGAGTCGCCCTTGTGCGATTGCAGGGCGAGGAGACGCGCGGCGAGCGCGGTGGCGAGGCTGTCCGCGAACAGCCGGCCTCCCGGATAGTCGTCGTGGTCCTCCGCCTGCATCATCCAGCCGATGCGCTCGATCTGGGCATCCCGGACGTGAATCGAAGGATCCAGCTCGGCGCCTCGGACGCCCAGGCCCATGGTGTCCGAGGCGTCCTTCACGAGCGACGGCCTCAGGCGGAGCAGCAATGAGCGCGCGGGCCGCGACACCGTCCAACGGGTGCTCGATCCAGCGGGAACGACGCAGAACTGGCCATGGAGCCGTGTCCCCTGCCGCTCGTGGCTGCCCACCCGATAGGTGACCGGGACCGGGTCGCCCAGGTGGAGACAGAGGACATGACGCTCATCCACCGGTGACTGGAACACTCCGGAGGGCACCGGGGAGGTGAGCACGTCGAGCAGCGGCAAGCGCTCTGGCCCTGTGCCCGGTAGCAGCGCGGCCGGAGGGCTCGGGTAGCAGGAGGGTCTGTCGGTCATCGCCTCGAACATCTCCGTGGCTCCAGCTTTGCGCAAGCGCGGAAGATCATCCGTTCGTGCCCGGAACCGGCCATCCGTGCGCGCGCGACAGCGGCTGCGGTGCGAGCGTGTTCGCATTCGGAAACACCCGCTGCTGGGAGACTCGCCATGAGACGGAGACAGTTCCTGCACTGGACCGGCGCCGCGTTCGCCGCCAGTGTTGTAGGTGCATGTGCATCGCACGTGGACGCCGGCCACGGAGCGGTGGGCCTGGCCCCGTCGCCATGCTCCGCCGCGGAGGCTTTTCGCGCGGCGCGGCGCTTCGCCGACCTCTCGTTCGGCCAGATTGCCTACGTCGAACGCGGCGTGGGGGATGCGGCCTTGTTCCTGCACGGCGCTCCGCTCAACGGCTTTCAGTGGCGCGGCGCGATGGAGCGACTGTCCGCTCACCGGCGCTGCGTCGCCCCCGACTTCATGGGCCTTGGATACTCCCGGATTCCCGAACGCCAGTCACTCGCGGCCGACGCGCAGGCCGCCATGCTCGTGGCCTTGCTGGATGCACTCGCGATACCCCAGGTCGATATCGTCGCCAGCGACAGCGGCGGCGCGGTCGCGCAGCTGCTCGTGGTCCATCATCCCGAGCGTGTCCGGACGCTGCTCCTGACGAACTGCGACACCGAACCCAACAGTCCGCCCCCCAAGGTCAAGCCGGCCATCGAGCTGGCACGTGCCGCAGCACTCGCGGATGCCACCGCCCAGTGGCTGACCGACAAGGCGCTGGCGCGCGCGACGTTCGGCGCGGCTGTCTTCCGGGACCCCAGCCGTTTCGCGGACGAGACCATCGAGTACTACGCCGCGCCGCTGGTGAGCTCGCCGCTGCGCAGGGCGCAATACCACGCCTTCCACCTCGCGCTGGAACCCAACCCACTGGCCGGGATCGAGGCACGGCTCCAGCACAGCAAGGTTCCAGTGCGAATCGTGTGGGGGGATGGCGATGACATCTTCTCGCCAGAGGATGCCCGCTACCTCGACCGCACATTCCCCCAATCCCAGGGCATCCGCTTCGTCCCCGGGGCCAAGCTGTTCTTTCCCGAGGAGTTCCCGGAGGTCATCGCCGAGGAGGCCCTGCGCTTGTGGCGTCTTGGCTGAGTTCGGCCTCCTGTGGGGGTGTAATCAGGTTGCGCTGAAACCACTCCCGGAGGGCGACGACGTCGGCGCGGGTGCTCAGGCTCGGCGCGCAAACGAAGTGATAGGTCTCGCCGCGAAGGACCTTGGCGAACGGCTGGACCAACAGGCCCGCGGCCAAGGCGTCGGCCACCAAGAGCAGGCTGACGATGGCGACGCCCTGGCCCGCGAGCGCGGACTGGACTGCGTGCAGACTGTCCGTGAACCGGACGCCCGCTTCGGTATTCACCCCCGTGACGCCAGCCTCGGCGCACCAACGCGCCCAGGTCGTCGGCGGTCTGGGCACACGCTGACCATCGATGTGGATGAGCTTGGCGCGGCGCAGGTCGCTGGCGCGCGAGAGCTTCAGGCTGGGACTGCACACGGGGGCGAAGGCGTCGCGCTTCAGCGCGGTCGCCGCGGCCCCCAGGAACGGCCCCTTGCCATAGCGGATGGCCACATCGACTTCGCCTGCTTTCAGCACAACGGGCGCGTCACCGGCATGCAGCCGAAGCTCGATGTCCGGCAGGAGGCGGCGGACCCCGTCGAGACGCGGAACCAGCCACTGGCTCAAGAAACCCGGGGTGGCGGAGAGTGTCAGCGTCACGGGAGTCGGCCCCTGGCGCAGACGTGACACGACCCGGCTGATGTCCGTGAAGCCCGCGGCGACCGCCTCGTACAGCTCCGCGCCGGCCGGCGTCAGGGACACGGAGCGCGGCGTTCGATCCAGCACCCGCACGCCCAGATAGGCTTCGAGCTGCCGGACCTGGTGGCTGATGGCCGTGGGAGTCACGTAGAGCTCCGCGGCGGCGGCCTTGAAGCTGGAATGTCGGGCTGCCGCTTCGAAGGCGCGCAGCGCGTTCAAGGGGGGAAGCGCGTACGAGGGCATGCTGAATTCATTTCATCTTCAGGGTGAGAATTTCGCTTTTGCGACACTTTCCAAGCGCCACTATCTTCCGTCAGGTCAGAGCAAGGTGAGCGTAGCTCATCTACGACCGAGGGACGATGCATGGTGGAGCTGACGTCCGGGCTGATCGATGTGTTCGCTGACACCCCGCTGAGCGGCAACCCCCTCGCGGTCGTCGACGGCGCGGATGCCTTGCCTGACGACACGCTTCGGCGCATCGCCGGTGAGTTCAATCAAGCGGAGACGACCTTTCTCCTGAAGAGCACGCGCGCCGACTGGAAGTTGCGCTCGTTCACGGCGAAGGGCGCGGAGATCTTCGGCGCGGGGCACAATGCGCTCGGAGCCTGGCTGTGGCTCGCCGAGCATGGGGCCCTCGGTGCGCTGACGGTTCCGAAGACCTTTCAACAGGAAATCGGTCCAGCCGTCTTGCCCATCACGCTCGAGACACGGGCGGGCCGCATCCATGGGCGGATGAAACAGTCACCGCTGCGGCTGTCGCCACCGCTCGGCGCGGTCGGTCCCTTGGCCGAGGCGCTTGGCCTGCCCACAGCGGATGTCCTGACGCACCCCGCGCCCCTCGTCGCCAACACCGGCACAGGTCATCTCCTGGCTCGCGTGCGTGACTCCCTGACCGTTGATCGCGCGCGCCCCGTGACCGACAAGCTGCTCGCGGTGCTGGCGGAGGCTGGGGCCCAGGGCTGCTATGTCTACGCGTTCGACCCGGCCGCGCCACGGACGGCCTACGCACGCTTCTTCAATCCCACGGTGGGACTCTGGGAAGACGCGGCGACAGGCACGGCCGCCGGGCCGCTGTGCGCCTACCTGGGTTCGGAGGGCCTGCTCGCGGACGACAAGGCACTCGTTGTCGAGCAGGGGGTTCACCTGGGCAGGCGCAGTCTGTTGCATGTTCGCCTGACACCGGAGCCCGAAATCTCCGGCTTTGGAGTCGTGGTGCTTCGCGGACTGCTTACCTTGAGCTGACAGCTCGCATCGGAGGAGAACAATGAATCGCGACGATGAACGATTTCTGCGCAGAGCCATTGAACTCGCAGCCAAGGCGCGGGCGACCGGAGACGCGCCCTTTGGCTCCCTGCTCGTCGGCCAGGATGGCACCGTGCTGCTGGAAGCGCACAACACGGTGCTCACCGACCATGACATCACGGCACACCCGGAGCTGAAGCTCGCGAGGTGGGCGGCTCGCGAGCTTGCTCCGAACGCGGCGGCGGCGAGCACCCTGTACACGAGCTGTCAGCCGTGTGGCATGTGCACGGGCGCCATCGACCGCTCCGGGATTGGCAGGGTCGTCTACGCCCTCTCCACGGACCAACTAACGGGACTCAAGCCCTCGGGCGGTCCGCCCAAGGTCCCTCAAGACGGCCCGGCGTTGTTCGACGAAGCCCGCGCACCTGTTGATGGCTACTATCGCTAACCTGGTACCCCGCACTCCACGCCCACCGGCGGCCGCGGGTGCCCCCCGTGCGGCATGGCGGGGGCTTCGAGGGCACCAGTCCGGTGAATGAGCGCATCGAGCGTGGACGCGATGGCGGTGCGGTACCGCGCCATCGCGTCCACGCTCTTGGGCACATCGCAGAAGATCGAGTTGAGGAAGAGTCCGTTCGCATTGCGGAAGAACCACATGTTCCCGGTGTTGGAGTGCGACGACTCGGGAATGGTCTTCGGCCGCGAGACGTCGAAGTGGTCGGCGCCGGGCATCTTCCGGTAGTCGATGAAGGAGAAGAAGTTGACCGGGAACGGCCAGGTGCGCAGGTGATAATACTGCGGCGCGAGGAGTTCCCAGACCTTCACGAAGGGTACGTCGACGTTGCGGATGAGCTGCTTGAAGCCAGCCTGCACTCCTTCGACAACCTCCGGGAACGACATGCCATCAGCGATTGGAAAGGTGATCGCCAGGGTATTGACGAACCAACCGAATGAATTGCGCCAACGGGGCTCCTGACGCTCGCTGATCGGAAGGAACCCGTGGTACGTCTGACTTCCGGAGATGTCTCGGAGGGCCATGCCGACGGTAGCGAGCAGGCCCATGAACGGCTTCGCGCCGTGCTGCCGGCAGAGGTTCTCGAAGGCCAGGGCGCCGGCGTCGTCGAGCAGCTGGACGGTGAGGTTGAGCGCTGGATACATCCGACCGTATTCAATGCCCAGATCGAGCGGGACGCGCGGGAACAAGTCACCCGCGTCAGCGATGAAGGACCTCCAGTAGTCCAGCTCGGAGCTGTCCGCGGTGAGCGTCGAATAGCGACGGCGCTGGGCATCACCGAAGTCGAGATAGCTTCCCGGCTCCTCGATCTCCAGTCGTTGGCCAACCGACAGGGCCGCGTAGTCCCGCTGCACCTCGTCGACCGCGACCACCAGGGAGAGGCCGTCACACAAGATATGGTCAAATCCCATGTAGACGGTGGACTGCGAGCCCTCTATCACCACGCCCATCAGGAACAGGGGCCAGGACAGCGTGTCGATGTCCCGGTCGAACGTGGTCTGGATATGGGCGGTGACCTCGTCGTTCGAGGAGAAGGGCCCCAGGTCGGTGTGCAGCAGCTTGACCTCCGCTGGAGTCATGACATCGCAGCGCAGGTCTCCGGCGATGAGTTGATCGAACCCGCATCGAAGCACCTCGTGCCGCTTCACGAACAAGAGGAGCGCGGCCTCCAATGCGGACAGGTTGAGGGGGCCGGGGATCCTGAACGACAGACCGACCCAGTAGTCCTCCGCGGCGTGCTCCTTCCGGGCGGCCACCGCGGCCGCGAAGTGCTTTTCCTGGTTGTAGGAGGCGGGCCTGTCGCCGGGCGAACGGATGTCGAAAGTGTTCAGCGGAGGGCTCAGTCGCCATTCGTGGATGTGTCCGGCGCGGAAGCCCGCATCTGCAATGGGAATCTGGTGCATGAAGGAAATCCTTTATGTGCCTTGTCGTGTGTGCGTTCTCCGCGAAGGGCTTGGAGCATCCCCTCCGACGCGTCCGCCTGCTCCTGGCTCAGGAGCGGAGAGACCACGACCAGCGTCTATTGGCCGGCCCGTGGCGGTGGCAGTGCGTCCCCGACCTGCCGTGCCAACGCCTCGGGATCGGCACGCCCGTCGGGAGAGTGCTTGAAGGAGAACAGGAACGCTGCGCTCATCACCTGTGCCGGCCCGGCCCCGTCTTTTGATGGCATAGGTACAAGCTTACGAACCATGCCGCAAAAGCTGTGGATGCCCTTGAACCCAGACAAGCCCTGCCCTGGCCCTCCCCAATGACAGCAAACAAACCATGGCATCAGGACCAACACGACGACTGCCGTTGCCTCCTTGCAGGACTGGCATGGAACGCCAGACCAGGAGCACTGTGGTGCACCCCCCATTTCGAACGGACAGAAGACGAGCCCCCGCATCCGTTCAGCGACCGGATGGGGGGCGGCACAGGGGTCACTTCGTGGCGGGCACGGGATTGGCGGTGGTGACCTGGCGCGGCGGCTGGAGCACGGGAGGCGATGCGGTCAGCGCGCCCAGGTAGAGCCGGCCGTGGAAGCCGTGGGGCTGCTGGGCGGTGAAGAGCTTCAGGCCCACAGCCTGCTTGGAGGACTGCCGTACCTCGAGCGGCGGGCTGATGCCGAAGACGTCGCACTCCACCTCCTCGTCCCAGATGTTGTAGCGGCAAGCGAACTGGGTGCCGCGCTGGAAGCCCACGTCCAGGACACGCACCGAGGGCAGCGCGCGCGCCACGCGAGAGCCCATGGGCTCGAAGTCGCCGTCCCAGTTCACCTCCGTGGTGCGAGCGTGGACGCTGCCCGTGATCACCAGCGTCCAGGCCTGGGGGCGCTTCGCCTGGGCGTCCAAGAGGTGCTGGGCCATCTGCGCCTCGCGCTCATTGCCGTGGGCCTTGTCGGAGTCGATGGCGGCCACGGCCACGTCCTTTCCGGAGGCGCGCAAGCGGCGGCCCTGCTCGACGAGCCACAGCATGGCACGGCTGCTGCGCCCGTCCTGGTATGTCCGGCGCCAGAAGGCGCTCCCCGAGAGGAGCTCATGGACGGTCGCGGGCCCCCCGTCTCCAGCGAAGTAGGCATCGAGGAGCGGCTGTTCGGAGACGGGGATGGACAGCGCCAGCGTCACCGGCAGGTCCTGGGCCGTGGCCTCGCACACCATCCGCAGCGCCGCGGATGGCACCTCCTGCGTGCCTAGCGGGTCCGCCACGAGCAGGACGCCGCCCGCGGAGAACAGGGGTGAGGCTCCCTCCACGGGAGCACCACAGGCGGGAGCGGCGGCGGCGGCGGGGGTCTTCCCCTCCTCGCCCGAGCCCTCCATCACCACCGAGCGCAGGGGAACGGGGGGATTGCCGCCCACCAGCTCCAGCGCGGGAACCATCTCCAGCCGCTCCAGGATCTTCTGCTCGACGCTCATGTCGCGGTAGCCGCGCGCCGGCCGGTAGCCCTCCAGCCCAGGGACGTTGGTGAAGGCATCCGGCACGGAGACCTGCTCGTTGGTCCACCCGGGGGCCTCCGCGCCGAAGCTCCCCACCTGGGTGTACCGGATGCGAAAGACCCGGACGAGCGACTGCCGGGGCCCGATCCGCTCGCCCTGGATGTAGTAGCGCTCCGGGGGGACGACGTCCGGAATGAAGGAGGAGAACATCTCCAGGCCCCCCTTCTTCTCCATCACGTCGTAGCGACTCTTCTCCAGGATGTACCGGGCCGTCAGCATCGCGTCCTCGGCGGGCACCTGATAGACGAGCTCGTGCGTGGGCGTCTCGTACCGCCCCGTCTCTGGGTTGTACTGGGTCGCGATCCCTTGCATGGGGGTGGCGCAGCCCACGCACCCCAGGAGCCCCAGCATCATTCCATACCGTCGCATCACTTCCTCCATGAGCCACAGGCCCTGGAGGCGGGTTTCGAGCCTCCTGGCCGCGTCGCGCGCTGAAACGCTCGGGGCGGGTGGGACATATCGACATCGCTCGGCTCACGGTGTTATCGCGACGTGCACCCCACGGGCCGAGGACAAGAGCAGGTCGGCGGTTCGCCATCCGTCTCCCGGAGAAGGTGGAGAGGTTCCTCGAGCGGTGGCGGAGCCACGGCTTCGTGCGCAATCCGGTGCTGCTCGTGCTTCACGGCGGCCCTGGCTGGGTGGCGATGCCGACGCGCTGGTATTTCGCGCACGGCTGGGACGAGTTCTTCACCGTCATCCAGTGGGACCAGCGCGGCTCGGGCAAGACCTATTGAAGCGGTTGAAGACGCCGCTGTTCCCGTTCCTCGGACGCCACGACCGAAATGTTTCGGCGACGGTCGCCGCCGAATGGTTCGCGGGCGTCAAGGCACCTGCCAGGCGGCTCGTGTGGTTCGAGCAGTCCGCGCACGAGCTGATGGCCGAGGAGCCGGGCAAGGTGCTGCTCTCACTCGTTCGCGATGTCCGTCCGATCGCCGAGCGCGCCGGTGATGTCGCGCCCGCCAGCTCCAGATAGAGCAGGCCCCCGCGGTCTCCAGGAGGATGGCGCCCATCCCCCCGGATGGGACGCGTCCGGCCGCGGGCGGTGCATTCCATGCCGGCGTGGACCGCCTCCGCTTGACTCTCCCCCAAGGGGAGACCGCCACCCTCCGCTCCATGTCACCCGGAACGACGTCTCGGAGGAGGATCATGGTCGGAGTCATTGGAACACTCGTCCTGCTGGCTGGAGCGGCGGCGGGCATCTGGTGGTGGATGGGGCGAGCGCTCTTCCAACCGGGCACCGTGGAGCAGGTGCTGGCCGCGCGGGGCGAAACCCTGGAGGTCCCCTCGGGACAACGTGCGGACGCGCCGTCCTGGCAGGTGTCGCCGGACGTGCGGCTCCGCCACCTGGCCGTGGGTGACGGGCGGGACGTCGTCGTCGTGCATGGCGGTCCCGGACTCCCGCCGGCGGAGCCCTGGCGCGGAGCGGCCATGGCGGGCGAGTCCCTGCGCTGGCACTTCTATGATCAGCGAGGCTGCGGCGCCTCTTCGCGGCCCTTCACCCACGCGCCACCTGGCGGCACCTGGCAGGCGATGCAGGCGGTGGAGGCCCGACTGGGACTCGCCGCGCAGCTCGCGGACCTCGAGCGCATCCGACGCCTGCTCGGCAAGGAGCGCCTCACGCTGGTGGGACACTCCTTCGGAGCCCTGGTGGCCGCGCTCTACGCCGCGGAGTGGCCTGAGCGGGTGGAGGCCCTGGTGCTGGTCGCGCCCGCGCCGTTGGTGACAATGCCCGCGGGCGATGGCGACCTCTTCACCCAGGTGCGGGCCCGGCTGGACCAGACAAGCCAACGCGAGCTGGATGCCTGGCTGAAGCACACCTTCGACTTCCCTGCCCGTCTGAAGGACGACGAGGCCCGGCTGGCCGAGCACTTCGCCGCCTTCAGGCCGCTGTACGTCCAGGCAATTCGGCGCGAGCGCCCCGATGCGAAGCTCGCCGGCACCGGTGCCACGGGAGGCTTTCTGTCGCTGGGGCTCTACCTCAGCCTGGGCCGGCATCACGACTGGAGCCACTGGCTGGGCCGGGTGCGCGCGCGCACGCTCGTCATCCATGGCGACCAGGACCTCCAGCCGCGCTCAGCCACCGAGCGCGTGGTAGAAGTGATTCCCCACGCGCGGCTGGTGGAGCTGGCGGGCAGCGGGCACTTCCCTTTCGAGGAGCAGCCCGAGGCCTTCGCCGCCACGGTGAGCGCCTTCCTCTCGGAGGAGCGGTGAGCGGACTGCTGTATTCCATTGGCGAGGTTTCGCGCATCACGGGCCTGACCGTGAAGGCCCTGCGCTTCTACCAGGAGAAGGGACTGCTCGAACCCTCGCGCGTGGACCCCTCCTCCGGCTACCGCTACTACACCGAGCGCGACATCTCCCTGGCCCACACACTGCGCGCGCTGCGCGACCTGAAGCTGTCCCTGGAGGAGATTCACGGCGTCCTCGCGGAGCTGGATTCGGGCGCCTCGCTCGCGGAGCAGCTGGCGCGTGCGCGGGCCCGGCTCGCGGAGGAGGCCGCCAGCGCGCAACGCTCCGTGCTCGCGCTGGACACGCTGCTGCGGCACCAGGCCCAGGCGGAGGCGTACCTGCGCGCACCACCGCCACTCCTCGAGCGCTGGCTCTCCCCGGCCCGCGTCGCCGTGCACCGGGCGCGGGGACGATACTCCGACGCATCGGTGGTCTTCCCCAGGCTGCTCGCCGCGTGCGGCCCCCACATGGCCGGGGCGCCCTTCTGCCTCCTGCACGAAGCGGAGTACCGCGAGGAGGACGCGGACCTGTCCTGGTGTGTCCCCCTGGCACCGGGGGCCACTCCGGAAGGCGTCTCCATCGAGGAGGTGCCTGAGGTCCAGGCAGTCACGCTCGTCCACTCCGGGGCGCCCCGGTCGGTGGGCCCGTCCTGGGCCCGCCTCTTCGCATCCGTTCATTCGAAGGGGCGCACCCCATCCACGCCCCTGCGCGAGACCTACTTGCGCGTGGACCCGACGGACAGCGCGTCCTGGCTGACCGAACTCGCGCTGTCGTGGGAAGGGAACGGAACGCAGAGCAGCCGCTGAGGCGGACGAGCCCGCGTGGCGACGCCGAGCCGCGATGTCTGGCCCAACATCAGTCGCCGCATGGTTGCCGCGACAGGATGTGAGCCAGGCTCGGCATCGCCTCGCTCCCCGACACGCAGGCCGAGTCCCCTTCCATCGACATGGCCGCCGACGAGAACCCCTCGTCCCCATGACCCGCCAACTGGCTGGGCGTGCTCAATCCCAGCCAGGCGACACTCCAACGCCTGCACCCGCATCCGCAGGAGGCGCATGACCTCCAGGAGCAGCGGACCGGCCGGCGCTGATTTCACAGTGCGCGGCCACACCCCGCTGTGCCATCCCAAGTCATCTGAAGGTCCGCGTCATCGCCGCGGACCTATGGCAGGCGATAGCACTTCGAACGGAACAGCGTCTCGAAGCCGAGATGCGTGAGGATCGGCGCGGAGGTGGCCTCGCGGGCCTGCGTCACGGCGTAGTCGACACCTTGGTCGCGGAGGAACTCCAGGCGCGCCGTGACCAGCGCCCGGTATGCCCCCTTCCCACGGGCCGCCTCCAGCACCTGCGCACCGAGCAGGTAGGCGTAGCCGTCACGCAGGACGAGGCCCGCCGTGCCGACGACCTCCTCCCCGAGGCGCGCCACGAACAGGTGCACCCTGCGGGGGCGGGCGCGCAGCGCGGCCAGGTAGACCCCTCGCTGGAGCCCGGCATCGCTCGCAGGGAGAGACCAGCCCTGCTGCTCCACGGCCACGTAGGAGTCCAGGCCCTGCTCCGTGACCGCTTCGACCGTGACATGCCGTGCGTCCGTGCGCGCCACGGTGGTGTCACAGCCCATCCCTCGCACATCCCAGCTCGAGAAGCCGCGCCGCGCGAGCCGCTCCCCGAAGTCCTCGGGCTGGGTCCAGAAGCCCACACACCACTTCGTCGGGTGCCCGGTCGCCCGATAGGTGGCGAGGGTCTCGTCAATCACCTGCTCCGCCACCGGGGCCTCCACCTGGGAGAGGATGACCTCGTTCAACACGCTGCCGGGCGCGGAGGGTGTGACCACCTGGTACCAGCCCGGGCGCGCGATGATGCGCGTGTCCGGCCGTACCAGGTCGTCGCCCATGGGCGCGCGCAGACACGCCTCGCGTTTCTGCTCCAGCGTCAAGGCCATCGCTCTCGTGTCGTGCATCTGGAACCATTCCTCCTCTGAGTGGGTGTGCTTCGAACCTTGCGTGGATGAACATGCGACGGCGGAGACTCGGGCTGTCCGCTACCGCCTCAGTGTCACCTGCTCGTCGAGCCTGCCCATCTTGTGCGGGTTGCGCATGGCATAGATCCGGGAGATGCGGCCGCTCTCGACGACGACGCTGATCGCCGTGTCGAAGTCGCCGGCGGCGTCGACCCGAAGCGCGGGCGCGCCGTTGAGCCAGACGGTCGCGATCCGAACGCCAGGCGCGAGCGCGGGGAAACGGGACAGGACCCTGGCCACGCGATCTCCACCGACAACCGGGCGCCGGACCGCCGTCACGATGCCGCCACCGTCGGCGACCAGCACCACGTCGGGGGCGAGCACGTCGAGCAGGCCCTGCAGGTCGCCAGAGCTCACGGCGGCCAGGAACCGCTCCAGGACCACCCGCTGCTCCGCCTGGTCGACCTGCATCCGAGGCCGGCGCGCGACCACGTGCGCTCGCGCCCGGTGCGCGATCTGCCGGACAGCGGCTGGCGTCTTGTCGAGCGCCGGGGCGATCTCGTCATATGGCATGTCGAAGACCTCCCGGAGCACGAACACCACCCGCTCGGCCGGGGTGAGGGTCTCCAGCACGGTGAGCATCGCGATCGAGACGCTCTCCGCGAGCTCGACATCCTCGGCGACGTCGGGGCCGGTGAGCAGCGGCTCGGGCAGCCACTCTCCGATGTACTCCTCCTTGCGGCGGGCGAGCGTGCGCAGCCGGTTGAGCGCCTGCCGGGTGACGATCCGGACGAGGTAGGTGCGCGGATCACGCACCTCGGCCCGCCCCGCGTCACCGATGTCCGCCCACCGCAGCCACGCCTCCTGCACGACGTCCTCGGCGTCGGCCGCGGAGCCGAGCATCTCGTACGCGATCGTGAAGAGCAGGCTGCGGTGGGTGACGAAGGGGCCCTCCGAGCCCGGCGGAGCAGGGGCCGCATCAGGCGAGGAGGTCGAATCCGTCCCGTCGCCGGGAGGCTCGCTTCCTGGCGACGTCGGGCGCATCGAGGCGGTCATGGCGCGGACGCCTCCCTCAACCGCGCACTCGGCTGGGCCATCGGCTTCAGCCCACACGAGGCGGCGAAGCCCTCCGACTCGATGCCCAGGGCCGTGTTGGAGCGGGTCGTCAGGTTGGCGAACCCAACCACCGTGGTGAGCTCGATGAGCGCCGCGTCACCCAGCTGCGCCCTCAGCCTCGCGACCATCTCATCCGTCACCGTGGGCGGAGTCTGGCTCATCGCCTCGGCATACCCCAGCACCTCCCGCTCCAGCGAGGTGAACACATCCGATTCCTTCCACCGCGGGATCTCCCGCGCCTTGCCCAGGTCCAACCCATGGTTGTGGGCCATGAAATAGTTGAAGTCGAGACAAAATGAGCAGCCCACCAGCGAAGCCACCGCCATGTGCGCGTACGACTTCAGGCTCTCATCGCACTGGTCCCACTTCTGGAGCTTCTGCCCGAAGCCCATGCTGGCCTTGAGCACGGGCAGGTGGTGCCACATCACACCGAGCGACTTGGGGACGAGACCGAACGTCCTGCCGGCGAACATCTTCACGATCGCACCGTAGAGCCCGGTGAGCTCCTTCGGGGGAATCCTGGTCGAGGTCATCTCTTCTCCGGGTGTCGGCAGCGGATGCCGCCGGCCTGATGACACCGGGCGCCCGCGGGATGTGACATCCCCGAGGAGACCCCACCTTTCACCCACCTCTACCCACCCAGAGCCCGGTCGCGGCGTCATGACGGCGAGCGATGCGCACGGCGCGCCGCCGCGGCCGTACGGCCAACGACCCGCCCAAACACTTGCGGGAGCAACGAAATGCCTCTCACGCCGCCCAGTGACTGCGATTGCCCGCTCCGTCACGGAATCGTCACATAACGTAAACACCATTTACACACACATCCAACACATGGACTGACCATGTCTCATAAATCCAGCCAGCAACCCCACCCGCGCGCTGTATTTCAAAAAATGTCTCAGCCCCATCGACGCACTCAGACCAGCTCCTGCATCCAATCAATCACCACCTTCCGAGGAGTGGGCAATGATTGGCAACGTCGCGCGCAGGACGGGTCGTCTCGCTGTGTTCGCTGGTGCATTGATGGCGCTGGCTGGCTGCCAGGACCCGGAGGCCACGGGTGAGACCCCGGCAGACGAGGCACCGACAGAACAGACGGCGTCACTCCGGGGTTGTGTGACGGTGGAGCCGTCCGCGCAGGAGAAGGAAGGCATTGAGGCGCTCCTGCGCACCCGCAAGAGCCAGCAGCGCGCGGTGGGCTCGGTGACGGTGCCTGTGTATTTCCACGTCATCAACCAGGGCACGGGCCTCGCCAACGGCGATATTCCGGCCTCGCAGATCGCCGCGCAGATCGACGTGCTGAACGCGGCCTACGCCACCACGCCGTTCAAGTTCGTCCTCCAGGGCACGGACCGCACGACCAACGCCAAGTGGTACGCCCTCAAGGACAACAGCGCGAACGAGCGGGCCATGAAGACGGCCCTGCGCAAGGGTGGCCCCGAGACGCTCAACATCTACAGCGCGAACCTGAGCGGCACCCTGCTCGGCTGGGCGACCTTCCCCTCCAGCTACGCCAGCAACCCGAAGCAGGACGGCGTGGTGATCCGGTACACCACCGTCCCGGGCGGCACCGCCGCGCCGTTCCACCTGGGCGACACGGGCACGCACGAAGTCGGCCACTGGCTGGGCCTGTACCACACGTTCCAGGGCGGCTGCACCGGCGCGGGGGACTCCGTCAGCGACACCCCGGCCGAGGCCTCTCCCGCCTACGGCTGCCCGACGGGCCGCAACACCTGCACCGGCGCGGGCAACGACCCCATCACCAACTTCATGGACTACACCGACGACGCCTGCATGGACAGCTTCACCGCTGGCCAGTCGGCGCGCGCGGATCAGCTGACCGCGGCCTACCGCTAGGTCGTCCTCGACATCGCGGATGTCGGCGTCGCGCCGGAGTCTCCCACGGAGGCTCCGGCGTTGTCGTTTTCAGGGCCCCTGGCGCAATCCCTGGCAAGAACCTAGTCTTTCAGAATTCACAGCTCAAAAAGGAAAAGCCGTGAGAGCCATTCCCCGAGCCTTTGTCGCCGTGGTCCTCGTGTTTGGCGCGGCGGTGCCCGCGCTGGCCGTCGAGCCTCCCCCTGAGTTCGGCACCGACTGGGACGACCCTCGCACGGCCGTCCCGGCCCTGGAGCGACCCGCGACGCCCTCGTGCACCGTCCGCATCGTCGACGAGAAGTTCGACGACTTCACGCCCTACACCGGGACCTTCACCCCGCCCGCGGCCTGTCCGGGCCCGTGGCACAAGGTCGTGCTGCGCATGGAGGGCAAGGTGCAGGGCGTGCAGTACGACCGGCTCGGCCATCTGGAGGTAGGCGGTGTCACCCTCTTCAAGACGTCCACGCCGGAGCCGTCCCGTGACGGCATCTCCTGGGCGGTGGAGAAGGACGTCACCGCGTACGCGCCCCTGCTGCGCCAGCCCCAGCCGGTGTGGATGCTGATTGGCAACGTGGTCAACGAGACCTACACCGGCGTGCTCGACGTGCAGGTGTCCCTGACCTTCTACACGGCCCAGGGCAGGCGCTCGCCCCCCGCGGAGACGGCGAGCGACGTGCGGCCCCTCACTCACCCACGCCGGGAGGGAAGCGCGCTGGTGGGAGAGGTGACGGTGCCCCGGAACACGGCGCGGCTCGTGGCCGAGGTCTACGCGACGGGCTCCGGCGGAGGCTGTGAGGAGTTCTGGTACTTCACCGCGCCCCCTGTCGTGCCGTACTCCTGCCCCGCGGATGACGGCCCGTACCGCGAGGTGCGAATCGAGGTGGACGGCAAGCTGGCCGGCATCGCCATGCCCTTCCCGCATGTCTACACGGGGGGCTGGTCCAATCCGTTCCTCTGGTACGTGCTGCCGGCGCCGCGCGCCTTCAACATCCGCCCCCTCCGCTATGACCTGACGCCGTTCGCCGGACTGCTGACCGACGGCCAGCCGCACCAGCTCAAGGTGAGCGTGCTGGGCGTCCCCGAAGGCCGCCCCGGCTGGGATCTCCCCACCAACGTGCTCATCTGGACGGACGCCCGGTCCACGCGCGTGACGGGTGGGCTGCTCCAGCACCAGGTCGGCACGCTGACGAATGACTCCGCGCACTCGCTGGTGGAGGGGTGGCATCAGGTGGACACGCGGGGCGAACACTCGCTGAAGGTGTCCGGCTACGTGCGCACCTCGCGCGGATGGGAGCTGACGACGGTGGAGCAGTCGGTCTCCAACGCGAGCATGCACCGCTGGCTGGGCGACACGGAGAACCCGGACGCGCTGACCGCGACGTGGACGGACACCAGCACCGTCACCGTCGTCGGGCGTGACGTCTTCCCGACGGTGAGTCGCTCCCACAAGCACTTCGTGCTCGACGGGCTCATCAGCGTGACGCCGGAGAACCGGCTCACCACGACCCTCGGCATCAACGACGCGGATGATTCGCTCACGCTGGGAGGGCTTCGCACGCTGGAGCACCGCGAGCTCAGCGACGTCTACACCGGCGAGGCCGCCTATACGCTGGGCGTCCCGCGCGCGCAGCGCAACGCGGTGGGGACCTCCACGCATCGCTACCGGCTGACCGGACAGCCCGGTGACTGCTACGACCGGAGCATCTCCACCCGGAATGGCTTCGTCACCGAGGACCTCCAGCGCTGCGACCGAGGAGCCACCCCTTCGTCGCCGCTCGGCGACACCCCACCAGGCGCGGGGGGATGACTGCTGTCCCGGCCCTGATGACCGCGGTCACCAGGGCCCTGACATCACCTCCGGGGCCCCCTCTCGCCAACCCATTGAAACCAGGGAGGCGGCGTGTCCACATCGTTCGACATGAGCATGGCATGTCGGATGCAAACGGACAGGGCATCGCTGTACCGACCCCATCCGCCGCCCCTCTTGAGGAGCCTCCCATGCGTCTCTCCCGCCTCGGTTCGTCCCTGCCCCGCGCCTCGACCTTCCCGTCCTCCGCGGTGTCCAAGCCCAAGCCTCCGGCGCGCGCCTCCACCCTCCCCCCCACGGCGCCCTCCTCTCAGACCGTCAAGCCCGCCGCGACCAGGCCCCCCGCGAAGGCGCCGGCGGCCCCGGAGCCCAAGCCTCCGAAGCACGCGGGCATGCCCGAGGGTGGCCCCTCCTACAGCCCCTGGGAGAAGACCACGGGCCAGGCCTCGGACGTGATGGTGAGCGGCGGTGACAACAAGCTCACGCCGCCCCCGGGGGCCCGGCAGGACGTGCTCGTGGACCGGCCGGGCAGGCCCTTCGAGAAGGACACCTTCGGTGGCGGCAAGCTGAGCGGCAACGTGGGTTCGCTGCAGGCCTCCACCTCCAGCTACAGCGGCGGTGGCGTGCGCCACTACTCGGCCCAGACCGAGGTGAACGGCCCCCACGCCGCCTACGAGCTGCAGAAGACGCACGCGGGGCGGCTGGGCGTGACGAGCGGCCAGCTCACCGCGGAGGCGAACACGTTCAAGGGGCAGGCCCAGGCCGGTGTGTCGCTCGACCGGAACGAGCACGCCTACACGGGCGCGCTGACGGCGAAGGCGGAGACGGGCGTGGGCGTCACGGCGAGCGCGAGCCATGACTTCAACCGGCACCTGGGCGGGTACGTCAAGGGCGAGGCCAAGGCCTCCGCCACCGCCTACGCCGAGGGCGTGGCCAGCCTGGATCCGAAGACGGCCACGGCGATGCTCTCGGGCCAGGTGGGCGCGGCCGCCACGGCGGGCGCGTACGCCACGGCGGGCGGGCACGTGGGCCGGCTGCACGGCTCGGTCACCGCGGGCGCGGTGGCGGGCGCGGCGGCCCAGGCGGGCGGCAAGGTGGGACTGGAGAATGGCTTCTTCAAGCACTCCGCGGACTTCAATGCCTCCGCGGGCGTGGGCACCCACCTGAAGTCCGACGTGGCGGTCGACCTCCGCCACCACATCAAGCCGGGCGTCGCGTCGGGCCTGCGCCCCGCCCTCGCCAACGCCACGGGCGTGGCCTCGCCCGCGAACACCCTCCAGCCCGAGAAGTCGCGCATCGAGAACTTCTTCGCCAAGGCCTTCCACAGGGCCTGAAGCTCCGCGACCACAGGGGGCAGGTGACGAAGGCCCCCAGGCGCGACGCGTGACGGGCGGGAGGGTCCCCGCCCGTCGCGCTCAATCACGTGCCCCTGGCTCCAGGCTCGAAATGACCTGGGCGAGCTGCGCGCGGCGGTCCGGGCGGGCACGGGCCAGCTCCCCCCGGAGGATGGGCAGCGCGGCCTCTCCCATGACGCGCAATCCGTCCAGGGCGGCGCGCGCCACCGGATTGCGGCGGTCGTGCAGCAGCGCCGCCATCTCCGCCACCGCGGGAAGGTGCCCTCCAAAGGCGAGCGTCCGGAGGGCTCGGACGACGTGCCCGGCCTCCGCGTCCCGGAGCAGCGCCCGGGTCAGCTCCAGGTAGGCCTCACGGGGCACCTGGTCCTTCAGCAGCCGGTGCGCGTGCAGGCGCACCGAGGACTTCCGGTGGGCCAGCAGCTTCGTCAGTCGCTCGACGAGGTGAGGCGTCCCCCGGAGCGCCATCCACTTCATCGCCCTCGGGTCGGGCTCCGGGACCTCCCAAGCCAGGGTCTCCAGCTTTCGCTCCACGTCGCGCATCACCTCGGCGGTGAGGCTCCTTTCGAGCGACGGGTCATCCAGCAGCAGGGGCGCGAGCGCGCTGACGACGTCCGTCCGCAGCACCGGCGTGGTGACCCGCCCGAGCAGCGCGGCTCGCACCTCCGGGCCCTGCCGTTCGAGGCCTCGCGTCATCGCCGCGAGTGCCTGGGCGTCGTCGTCGCGGTTCGCGAGCGCGATGAGCCCCTCTCCCAGTCGGAAGGCGTCGTCGCGGTTTCCCCAGGACGCAAGTCCACCGAGGACCCGCAGCGCCACCTCGCGATGACTGGCGTCCTCGTGGACGATGCGCAAGAGCGCGTCCTCCAGCGTCCGGCCGTCGCGGCCTTGCGCGAATCCCCCTCGCTGAAGCCACTCGAGGAAGTGCGTTCGGTCCAGGCCCTGTGCCTGGACGAACAACGCCATCAGCTCGGGCCCCCACACCGTATCGCCCGGCAGGACTTCGAGCACCGCGGTGTGGCCTTCTCGAAGCATCGGGAGGGCGAAGGGCAGCACCTGCGTGGCCGGGAACGCGCGAAGCATGGCCGCCGCCCTCTCCCCTGTTCGACCACGGCCCAGCCGCCACACGTCGAGCAGGAGCAGGACCTGGGTCGGGAGCAGGCGCGGCGTCGGGCGGAGACCGTCCAGCAGCTCCAGCAGCGCCTCCAGCCAGAGCTCTCCTTCCACGCCCTCTTCCAGGGAGCCCATCCGCTCGCGGAGGGCATCCAGGTCCTGCCGGTCCACGGCCCCCGGAGGAACCCACCGGAGCGGCCGCGCTTCGCCAAGGGTGTCCAGCAGCTTCTGGAGGCGAGGCAGTCCCCGCACCCTCCAGAGTTGTCGCGCGGCCTGTCGCCGGACCTCGACGTGCGCATGGGACAGCAGGTCGACAAGCAGCGCCTCGTCCTCGCCCGATGTGGGCACCGCGAGCGCCGTGAGCGCCTCGAGCGCGATCCCCCGTTCAGCGTGGCGCGCGAGTCGCCGCAGCGCCGCGCGGGCCGCCTCTGTCCCGACGTCCGCCATCCACCGCACCAGCGTTCCGACCTGCGCGGACGCCCCCACTCCAACGGCGTCAGCAAGCGCTTCAAGCAGTGCGTCCTCTGGAACCCGCGCGTCCCATGCCTTCCGGACGGTCTCCAGCAGGTCCACGTCCGGCCCCCGCGCCACGGCGGCCAGCACCTGGAGCGGTGGCACCTGCCGCAGCGCGTATGGCACGAAGAACCGCCGGACCCTGGGTGAGCGGGCCTGGGTCAGGGCCTCCAGCAATCGCGGGCCAGCCAGCTCCTCCGCGAGGACGAGTCGCTCCGCTCCCCAGAGCGCCACGGGCTCCTCCGGGAGCGCGGAGGCCATCCGCGCCTCTTCCAGGGAGGGCACGGCCCCCAGTTGATGCAGCACGGTGAGCGCTTCGTGAGGCTCGATGCGCGCCCCCGTCCACGCGCGGCGGACCTCCGCGAGCACCCCCACGCGCTCGGACTCGGACAGCCGCCCGGCGAGCGCCCTCAACAGGCCCAGGGCCAATCGCCGCGAGGCGGCGCTGGGGCTGTCCAGCAAGGTGCGCAGCCCATCGAGGTGCCGCGTCAGGACGGCCGCACGCGAATCCGTGAGCCCCGCGCAGGCCAACGCGGAGAGCCGCTTCAGCAAGTCCTCCGCCTCGGCTTCAAGGACGCCCGCGTCCCCGGAGGACAGCACGTCATCCACCCACGCCAGCTCCACGTCCAGACGCCTTTCACGGAGCAACCTCGCCTGCTCGGGATCGTCGGACGTGGCGGGGATCCAGCGCGACAGCGCATGGCGGCGGAGCAGCACCTCCAGCTCCGCGCGCGCTCGCGGCGAGAGTTCGATGACTCCGCCGTGGACCGCGTCGTTCAGCGCCGTCGCGGAGCGCGCCCCCCGCCGCAGGAGCGTCACGAGCGCCTGGGGCGAGAGCACGCCCGAGAGCGCTTCGCACAGCAGCTCCTGCTCACGAGGCGAGCCGGCGTCCTGGAGCGCATCGAGGACGGTCGCCACGTAGCCCCGGCCGCAGGTGGCACGAAGCGCCCGGACGAGCGATTCGCGCAGGCCCGGGTTGTCGTGGCGCCGGAGCCAGCCCAGCATCACCCCGATGGGCGCCGGCCAGCCGGGGCCCGTGTTCGTGAGCGCATCAGCGGCGGTCTTCTTGATGTTCATGTTGGGATGGTCGAGCCCCGCCGCGAGCAACGGCACGCCCCACTCCACCTTGAACGCCCCGAGCCCGCTGAGCGCCTGCCGCAGGCGATAGATGTCCTCCGAGCGCGCGAAGGGCACCAGCCAGGCCACGGCCCGCGCGTCTCCAGATTGCGAGAGGCACTCCAGCGCCAGCTTCTGCACCTGCACACTCCCATGGCGGAGCAAGCGCCGCAGCCGCCGCGCGAGCGCCGGATGCCTCCGCCCGACGAGCTGGCCCAGCACGCGTTCGAGCTGCGCGTCACTCAGGTCCCGCTGCTGGAGTTGTTCGAGCAGACATTCCGTGACGACCCGTGCGCCGGCTTCGTCCTCCGAAGCGCAGGCAGGCAGTCCGTTCAGACGCATGCGGCCACTGGCATGGAGCCCGCGCCCCACCTGGACAAGGGCCTGCTGCGCCGAGGTCCGGACCTGCTCGTCCGCGTCGAGCAACAGCGCGCCCAGCGGCACGAGGGCGCGCCGCCGGGCCTCCCGACCGAGCTGGCCGATGGCCTGGATCCGCAGCGGGTGCTGCGTCTGGAGGGCGAGCCGGGAGACCTCGGCGAAGGTCGCGTCGTCGTGGACCGGCTGAAGGCTCGCCAGCGCCTCCCGGCCCAACGCACCCCCTTCAGCCCACGGCATGGCCGCGGGTGCGTCCTCGAGCATCGCCACCAAGCCAAGTGCCTCGGCGCGCCATGAGGCAGCAGGCAGGCCCGGATGGGCGCGAAGGAACTCCACGGCGCGCGCGCCTCCCAGGCAACGGAGCGCACCGAGGCAGGCCCAGGGCTCGGCATCGAAGCAGCGGAGCAGGTCCTCCTCGGCGGACGCGTGTCCCTGGTGTCCGAGTGCCTCGATGATCTCAGGCCGGAGTGGATGCGCTTCGGGCCGGACGAGCAGCGCGCGGAGCAGGCCCAGCGCCTCGGGGCCGTCCAGCTCCCGCAGGAGCGTGAGGTGCCGGGAGAAGTCCGCGTCCGTGGCGGACAGCGTCCACAGCGGTTCGACGTACTCCCGCTGCCGGAGGCTCAACACCTCCGCGATGACGGCGGGAGCGACCGATGGACTGGAGAGGAACAGCTCGCTCACACCGGGAACGTCGTCAGGCTCGCACCGCACGCCCCGCCGGTAGAGCGTCTGGAGCAGCCCCGCGCATGTGGGCCCGAAGAAGAGGGGGTCCTCCCGCGAGAGGTGGAGCGCCAGCCGCAGCTCCGAATGGCCCGCGAAGGGCGCGAGCAGCGCCATGGCCTCGCGCCGCACCGGGCCCGACTGCCGCCCGTCCTCCAACACGAGCCGCAGCGCCGCGGCGTCGCCTCGACGGGCGGCGACTCGCAGCGAAGCGAGCGCGAGCCGCTCCGAACGACCTGTCAGCGGATGGAGCGGGCGGGTGGGGGGAGCGAGCTCGGGCCTGGCGGCCCAGGGCTCGGCGAGCAGTTCCGCGGCCTGGAGCGCCACGCGCGCATCCGTGGCTTCAAGCGCGCGGACTCCCAGCGCCAGCGCGTGCGTCAACGTCACGAGCCCCAGCTCGAGCGCGTCGCCCAGGTGGCGAAGGCCCTCGAGTTGGAGCTCCGGATCCGCATGGGAGCACAGCGCGTCGATCAATGCTTCCGCGTCGGGAGCCTCGGCCGGGGAGAGCCGCTGGACGGCACGCAACACCCGCCCTCCCACCGGCAGGGAGGCCAGCCTCGCGGGCTCACGGAGGATCTCCGCCACGAGCCACGCCACCTCGGCCTCGACGGGAAGGGGTCCCCATCCCTCCGACAGGGACGCCAGCCTCGCCAGCGGAACCTCCAGAGGAAGCAGGCGGGCCAGTTCGGCGAGGAGGACGTGCGACTCGGGAGGACACGCGCCAAGGGCCGGCGGAAGCGCCTCCATCAGCGACGACGGTGTGTCCCCGCCCTCCAGCCGCTCCAGCCGCCGCTTCAGATGCAGCAGCGCTGCGTGGACCTCCTCAGGCTCGGGCGCGGCGAGCAGTGCTTGGAGCTCCGTGGGCGCCAGCCGCTCGGTGCGGAGCCGCTGTGAGAGGAGCGCGCGGCGGCGGCGCGGGGTGAACGCTTCCGAACGGGGCTGAGGCATGGAGCCCTTTATAGAGGGTCGCCTGCCCCGTGCCCCTCCCGCATCATCGAAGCAGGCGCGCGAGCGCACTCCGAAGGTCAGCGACAAACCGGGCCGCGGAGGCGGTCGGGAACAAATCAAAGCCATGGATGCCGCCTGGGTAGACGTGCATTTCGACGGGCACGCCCGCGCGGGACAGGCGCATCCCGTAGGCGACGTCCTCCTCCAGGAAGAGGTCCACGCCCCCCACCGCCAGGAACGTCGGGGGCAAGCCCTCGACCCCGGACGCCAGCGAGGGCGAGTAGTGGCCCTCGCGCTCCTTCGGAATCGCGGCGCCGCCCCGCAGCGCCTGCCACGCGAATTGATTGAGCGGACGCGTCCACCCGAACTCGCCAGTGCTCGGGTTGTCGACCGGAGCGTCCGGCGTTCCGGTGCGGGCGTCGAGCATCGGATAGATGAGCACCTGTCCTGCCAGGGGAGCGCCGCCGCGGTCGCGGTGCAGGAGCGCGGTCGCCGCCGCGAGCCCTCCGCCAGCGCTGTGCCCCATGATGACGACCCGTGACGTGTCCACCCCGAAGGCAGGCGCCTCCCGCATCAGCCAGCTCAACGCGGCGTAGCAGTCCTCGATGGGACCGGGGAAGGGCGTCTCCGGCGCGAGGCGGTAGTCGACGCTGACGACCAGCGACTGGTACTCCTCGGCGAGCTGCACACACGCCGCATCGGTCATCTCCGCGACGCCCGCGATGTAGCCGCCGCCGTGCACATAGAGGATGGCCCCCTGCACCGCGGGCGGGTTGCTCGGTCGATACACCAGGACTCGCACGTCGGACTGCCCCGGCACCCAGCGCTCCTCTCGTGCGTGAGGCATTGGGGCGGCAATCTGCGCATAGCTCGCGAGGAGCTGAGCACGGAACGCTTCCAGGGGCTCACTCGCGGGATCAAAAGCCTTCATGGAGGCAACGATGTCGCGCACGGCGGGGTCGACCAGATGGAGCGTCTTCATGGCTTGTATGTTCTCCAGATTCGAGCGTGGCCGCGATGAAGGCGGCGCTCATGGGGATGTATCGACATGGCCTGGCTCAGACCTTCCAGGCCTCAAATCCAAACGCTTCTATTTCAAGACAAGAATCGAGCAGCCGACTTCCAAATGCCCTCAGGCTGCTCGCAGGACGAGCTGCGTAATCTCCGCGGGAGCGCCGAGCCGCATGGGAGGCCCCGAGAAGCCGGTGCCGCTGCTGACGTAGACCCAGGTCTTGCTGAACCTGGCGAGCCCCGCGACCACCGGTTGCCCCAAGCGCTGAAGCCACCCCAGCGGCCACAGCTGCCCTCCGTGGGTATGCCCTGACAACTGCAGGTCGACCTCGTGCAGGACGGCTTCGTGGACGGCCTTGGGCTGGTGCGCCAGAAGAACCAGCGCTCGACGCGTGTCTCTGCCCGCCACGGCCCGTGGGAGGTCTACCCGATGGCCGATGTCGAACCTGGCGGACTCGTAGTCGTCGATACCCGCCAGGTGAAGCACCTGCTCACCGCTCCCCAGCTCCACGTATTCGTTGCGAAGGACTCGCACGCCGAGCTGCCCGAGGTGCTCGCACCACCGACTCGCATCCGCGTGGTACTCGTGATTGCCCGTGACGAAGTAGGTGCCATGGGTGGAGGTGAGGTTCGCGAGCGGCGCGACGTGCTGCTCGAGGTCTTCGACGCTGCCGTCCACCAGGTCGCCCGTGATGGCCACGACGTCTGGAGCCAGCGCATTCACCGTCCTCACGACGTGCTCGACGAACTCCCGACCCACCATCGGCCCGATGTGCATGTCCGACAGCTGGACGATGCTCAGCTCGTCGAGTTCGGGCGGCAGCTTCTTCAGCGGAACCTCCACCCGCTTGACGCGAACCCGGCGGCCTTCTCGAAGCCCCCAACCGCTGGCGACGACGCCGACCGTCACCGCGACCAACGCGCTCATGCGCGCCAACGCCTGCCGGCGGTCTGCGTCCATCGGCTCGGAGCCCCAAAGCGCCATGGAAGCGCCGACCCGCAGCACGTCCACCACCCCGAGTGACATGAGCAACAGCGTGGACACGCCAATCCA
Organism: Corallococcus sp. Z5C101001; assembly: GCF_007352635.1. Classification (NCBI taxonomy): domain Bacteria; kingdom Pseudomonadati; phylum Myxococcota; class Myxococcia; order Myxococcales; family Myxococcaceae; genus Corallococcus; species Corallococcus sp. Z5C101001. The sequence continues at coordinate 1,124,113 of NZ_VKLU01000001.1, read as the reverse complement.
CACGTAGACCGGCGTGAGCCACCACACCGACAAATCGGGAGGCACCAGGCGGCTCGCGAACACGCCCACGGGAACGCTGACCGCGAGGACAACCAGGCTCCACGTCAGCGTCCACGCAGCGGGCTTGGGGAGGCCGACATCCCGGACCAGCCGCGCCCACAAGTAGTAGTGCTCGAACGCGAGCCACCCAACGCCGAGCAGCAGAAACCCGCTCAGCGAAGTCCATGCCTCACCGAGCTTGCTCATGCCGACCGGGCCAGGGCGACCGCGTCAGGGCCCGCGGGATAACGGAGCTTCGCCGACATGTCGTTCGCGGCAAGCCACACCACCTCAGCCACGTCGGACTCGCGCGTCACCGCGGCCGGCTGCCCCAATGAAGCGAAGATGTGCTGCGCGAAGGGCGCATATGCCTCGGGGAACAGCCCTTCCATGCGAGCGCCGCCGTTGCTCGTGAAGCGGGTGGTCGGGCCATAGCCCGGCTCGACGAGCTTCACGCGCAGGTTGAAGGCTTCGAGTTCGAACGCCAGCGACGCGGTGAAGCCTTCGATGGCCACCTTGCTCGCGGTGTACACGGCCACCAGCGGCATCGGCGCCAGCGTCGCGCTGGACGTCACGTTGACGATGACGCCCGACTTGCGTGCGCGAAACTGGGGCAGCACCGCCTGCGTCATCGCCATCACCCCGAAGACGTTGGTCTCGAACACCTCACGCACCGTCGCCATCGGCGTGGCCTCGAAGGCCCCCATGAGCCCGATGCCCGCGTTGTTGACGAGCACGTCGATGGGCCCGCTCGCCTCCAGCGCCGCCGCGATGCTCTCCGGCTTCGTCACGTCGAGCGGCACCACGCGCATCCGGTCCGAACGAGGGAGGACATCCTCGCGAGGGGCTCGCATGGTGGCGACCACGCTCCAGCCCTGCGCGTGAAAGTGGCGCGCCGTCTCGAGTCCGTAGCCGGAGGAGCAACCCGTGATGAGCACCGTCTTCATGACACCACCCCCGCGCCGAGCTTGCCGCCAGCGGGCACTTCGTCCTGGTACTGAGCCTCGCCGGTGACGAGCGGGGCGAGCTCGGCGATGAGTGCCTGGGCCCGCGGGCTCGCGAAGTTCGCGGCGTGCGCCTCCTTCGTGGTCCACCCCTCCGTGACGTGGACGACGTCCGGATTGCTGCTGGAGCGCCCCACCAGATAGAGGACGCAGTCCTGGTTGGTGACGAGACCCGTGCCGCTCACCGCGGAGAGCAACAGCGCCGCCAGCTCATCGCCTCGTCCCGGCAGCGCGGTCATCGTCGCCCGGAACCCATACGTTGCCTTCATGTCGACCCCTTGGTTGGCCGCGGTTCATGCGGCGCTGATGGTCCCAAGGTACGTGCCGCCGACAGGACTCTCCACCACGTGCGGTCCATATTTCTTTTGCTAGAGTCCAGACATGACCGACCCACTCTCGGAAGTCATCGCCCTGCTTCAGCCACGAGCCGTCTTCTCGAAGGGCATCAGCGGAGCAGGCCGTTGGGGGGTTCGCTACTCGGACTTTGGCCAGCCGAGTTTCAGTGCCGTGCTCGAAGGGAGCTGCCGACTCGCTGTCGACGGCCAGCCTCCCCTCACGCTCCAGGCGGGTGATTTCGTGCTCCTGCCGGCGACGCCGGGCTTCACCATGTCCGGCTTCGAGCCGGTGGTGCCCGAGCGCATCGACGCCAAGGCGGCGCCCACTCCGAAGGGGGAGATTCGTTACGGCACGCGCGGCGGCCGTCCCGACGTGCGCACGCTCGGCGGCTACTTCGTCTTCGACTCACCTGACGCGGCCCTGATGGTGTCGTTGCTCCCGGCCCTGGTGCACGTGCGCGGCGTGGAGCGACTCTCGACGCTGGTGCGACTGGTCCGCGACGAGACGAGCGAGCAGCGCTCGGGCCGGGACCTCGTGCTCACGCGTCTCGTGGAGCTGCTGCTCATCGAGGCGCTGCGCTCGACACCGGCCGACGACGCGCCCCCAGGGCTCCTCCGCGGCCTGGCGGATGCGCGGCTCGCTCCCGCGATACGGCAGATGCACGCGCACCTCACGCGACCGTGGACGGTGGCCCAGCTCGCGAAGAGCGCGGCCCTCTCGCGCTCGGCGTTCTTCGATCGCTTCACGCGCACCGTGGGTCTGCCGCCGATGGAGTACCTGCTGGACTGGCGGATGGCTGTTGCCCGCGGGCTGCTTCGCCGCCGGGAACTCGCCATCTCCGAGGTCGCCGAGCGCGTCGGGTACAGCTCGGCGAGCACCTTCACCACGGCCTTCAGTCGACGTGTGGGCCAGTCTCCGGGCCGCTATTCGCGGGCAAGCTAGGCGGCCGCCCCTGTCGCCGAGCCGCAGCGGGGGCGGGAGGAGGTGCTCCCATGGCGTTCACGACCGGATGCCGGCGAGCGCGAGGCGCAGCACCCGGCGCGCGGTGAGCGGATCGTCTTCGTTGGCGATGGCGATCGCGTTCGCCAGCATCATCAGATCCTCCGTCGTGGCGCCGGAGTGGATCGCGCCCACCGATGACGCCCGTGTCACCAGCCCCTTCAACACGTCGAGCAGCATGTCGGTGCAGCAGAGCTCCTCGGGTGTGAGCCCATCCGGGCCAGCCAACAGCGCGGCGGCAAGCCCGCGGTTGGTCGCGGTGTAGACCGTCACCTCCTCGAGCCAGGTCACCAGCTCGGCGGCGGGATCCTCACCCGTTTGCGCGGCGGCCCGCGCACAGAGCTGCGCGACGCCATCGCGGAAGACCGCCTCCAACAGCGCCTGCCGCGACGGGAAGTGCCGGTGCAGGGTCGCCGAGCCGATCCCCGCCCGCCGCGCGATCTCTTCGAGCGACGCCTGCGCGCCATCCCTTCCGACCAGCTCCGCGGCGGCGGCGACAATCCGCTCCCGGTTGCGTCGCCCGTCCGCGCGCAACGGCTTCACATGACTCACGGCGCTCGTCTCCTCATGGGGACCTTCCTTGACAAACGGGGCCCCCCCCCATATTCAACCACGAAATTAAACGGTGGGGTCCCCCACTTAAAAGAGGAGCGGCCCATGGGCAGCACTGATTCCGTTCTCGTGACCGCGGCCACGGGGCGCCAGGGCGGCGCCACCGCCCGGGCGCTGCTGGCCGAAGGCAGCTCGTCGGTGCGCGTGATGGTGCGCAATTCGGAGGCGCCCACCGCCAAGGCCCTCGCGGCGGCTGGCGCCGAGGTGGTCGTCGGGGACCTCGACGATCCGGCGTCGTTGCGCGCCGCCTGCGCCGGGGCGCGGGCGGTCTTCTCGATGCAGTCACCGACCCTCACCGCGACCGGTGTCGACTTCAGCAAGGAGCGACAGCAAGGGAGGAACCTCGTCGAGGCCGCGCTTGCCGAGGGCATCGGGACGTTCGTGCACACCGCGACGTCCGGCGTCGGTGACCACCGCAACGTCGAAGGGTGGGCGGAGGGCCGCTGGAAGTCGCACGAGGAGTACTGGGAGAACAAGCTCGCGACCTGCGATCTCGTACGCCACGCGGGCTTCAAGCGCTGGACCCTCATCCTGCCCTCCACCTTCATGGATCATCCGATGTTGGATCCCTCCGGCTTCGTCGACGGGCGCCGGTTGATCACCGTGATCAGGACCGACCGGCCCATCCCGCTGATCGCGCCGGAGGACATTGGCAAGGCCGCCGCGGCGGCGATCAACGATCCCGAGAAGTTCAACGGCGTGACGCTGCAGCTCGCGGGTGACCTGCTCACGCTCCCTCGGATCGCCGAGATCCTCTCGCGTCTCGACGGCAAGGAGTACACGGTCCAGTCCGGCACGGTCGAGGAGGCCGTCGCGGCCGGCCTGCATCCCGGCGTGGCGAGTGGCCTGACGTACATGAACGTCGCCCCGGTCCTGGCGCGGCCAGAGCTCGCGCGTTCCTACGGTCTTTCGCCCATGAGCTTCGAGACCTGGGCACGCCAGCGTCGCGAGCCGACCTGACCGCGGCCCTGGCGTCGCGGTTCCGAGGGCGCGGTGCTCAGAAACGGACCGCTTCATCCACCCGCTTCGGCTGAGCCCGTGCGTCCAGGACCACCTGTCCGTCCTTCATCACGAACCGCACCTGCTTCAGCGCGCGGATGTCCTTCAGCGGGTCACCCTCCACCGCGAGAAGATCCGCGAGCTTGTTCGGCTCGAGCGAGCCAACCCGGTCCTGCATGCGCAGCAGCTCCGCCGCGTTCACTGTCGCGGCGCGCAGGATCTCCACGGGCTTGAGGCCCGCCTCCGCATAGGCGATGAACCACCGCACGCTGGCCTGCCCTCGGGTCAGCCCGCGCAGCACGATGTACATGTCCGAGCCCGCGGCAATCCGAACGCCAGCGGCCACCGCGCGGCGGAGGCGGTCCTGGGCCTTGGTGATGTTCCTCCGGCAACGCTCCTTCATCTTGCGCTGGCGCTCCACGTTGCCCACCTTCTCATCGAAGGAGTCGCACACCTCCAACGGGCCGTCGGTGGGGACCAGGAAGATGCGCTTACGGACCATGGGCGTCACCACGTCGTCGGGGAGGGAATACCCATGCTCGATGGAGTCGACGCCCGCCTGGACCGCGATGCGGATGCTCTCGTCGAGGGTGGTGTGCGCCGCCACCGGCCGCTTCTGGCGGTGGGCCTCCTCGGCAATGACCTTCAGCTCCTCCAACGAGAGGAGGTTGTGCCCGTTGTCGACGATGACCTTGATGCAATCCGCGCCGTCGGCAATGGCCTGCCGCACGGCGCGCCGGGCCTCCTCCGCGCCGGAGATGGTGACGTACTCCTGTTCGATGAGGGGCTGAGCCGCGAGCTGGAACGTGGGGAACTGCCCGCCATGTGGAGCGAGCGCGCGGGTGCAGGCGGAGATGCGTGGGCCTGGCACCCAGCCGCGCTGGATGGCGTTGCGCAGCGCCACGTCCCCGTTGACCCCGGAGTTGCCGACGTCGCGCACCGTGGTGACCCCCGCCTCGAGCATCTCACGGCCCAGCTTCGCGCCCAGGAGCGCGCGCTCGGCGGTGCTGCGCTGGAGGAGGGTGCTGAACACGCCGTCACCTCCGTTCTCCGTGTCGTCCTCCATCAGCAGGTGCGAATGCGCGTCGATCAGCCCCGGAAGCAGGGTGACATCCCCCAGGTCCACGACCCGTGTCCCCGCGGGGATGGCGAGGCCGGTGCCCACTGCCTGGATGCTCGAGCCTTCGATGAGCACGACCGCATCCGGCAGGACTCGGTCACTCTTGCCATCGAAGAGCCTCGCGGCGCGCAAGGCGATGCGCGTGGGCTTCTCCGCGGAGGGGGCCTGCCCCCACGATGAGAGGGGAAGGCTCCACAGCAGGGCCGCACCAATGACAGTCGTCAAAAGTCGTCGGGACTCATGGAACAAGGCGTCGCTCCTGGGTGCGCGGTGCGCAGCCACTGCACGCTCAAAGAGAGTCGACCTGCCCGCGAGAGCGGAGCGTATCCAGCCACGTCAACGATTGTACATAGGACCACGGCTTCAAACTGGAATCCCTCGGTGCTGGCTCCGCATCCGGCCGCTGCGTCATGAGCACGACAGCTCATCCGTGCGAGGCGAGCGCGTTCGCCAGTTGCCGGGGCGTGTAGCCCGCGAAGCGGACACAGGTCCGAGTCAGGTGTGCCTGGTCCGAGAAGCCCGAGGCCGCGGCCGTCTCCGCGAGGCCGCCCGCGCGCATCAGGGGCAGTGAGCGCAAGAGGCGACGCCACAGCAACCAGCGCCGCAGGGGGATTCCCACCCTGGCATGGAACAGGGTCGAGACATGTCCCGTGGACAGCTTCAGGCGGGCCGCGTGCACCGGGAGGGGGTGCTCCTCCTCCCCTTCCAGCATGTCGAGCAGGCGCGCGATGCGGCCATCCCCCACCGGGGCCGAGCCCGTTGGAAGCAGGCCCGCCACGGCCTGCTCGGCGCCGCGCGCGACCGCTCCCTTCCCGCGCGCCACCACCGCCACCATTTGAGCCAGGGCGCTGGAGGACTCCAGGGCGAAGGGCAGGCGCCGCGCCAGCGCTCGGAACGTGGCGCGATGGTGGTCCGCGTCCAGCACCACGCTGGCCAGCGGTCCCCGGGACGACGTCACGTGCGGGACATCCCCAGGCACCACCACGATGCGGCCTCGCGCGCTGCCCGAGGCGTGCCGCACCGTCACCGCGCCCTCCAGTCCGAAGAGAATCGCGGTGCCCCACTGACGGTGGGGCGCGGAGTGAGCGTCGTTGGACCGCAGGACGAAGATGCCGGCTTCCGGGGCGAGGACGAAGAGAGGTGGGAGGTTCATTCTTCCGAAGAGCGTTCAAGCGCCGCCGGCCCTGGCCACGACACAGTGGAGGCTCCACATCCCGGAGTCTCCATGGCGTCACGCAGGTCCCCAACATACGCGGCATGCAGCGCGCTCGCCGTCACGAGTTGTCTCCTCCTCGGCTCGCTGGCCTGCCGGTCGGATGCCCCTGACGTCCCCACCTGTGACGCCGCCGCCGTGCGACAGTCGCTCCAGCAGACGCTGCAGGAGGTCCAGGAAGCACACCCCGGCAACGCCGGCTGGCTGATGAGCGTGCGCATCCCATCCGCGGGGCTCGAGTTCTCAGGCGCGGTACAGGCTCCCGGCATGGAGTCGCTCGACCCAAGGGCCCCGTTCCGGATCGCCAGCGTGACCAAGACATACATGGCCGCGGCCATCCTGCGGCTGGTGGAGGACGACAAGCTGTCCCTCGATGACACCGTGGCGGCGGTGGTCCCCGCGCCCTATCCGGAGCTGCTGCACGCAGGAGGCTATGCGCCCGAGCGGATGACGATGGCGCAGCTCCTCACCCACACCAGCGGCCTGTTCGACTACGCCCAGAGCGAGGACTACCTCACGACGGTCCTCGATGCACCGGAGCACGTCTGGACCCGCGAGGAGCAGGTCCGCTTCGCGCTGGAGCATGGCGCGCCCGTGGGCGCACCGGGCGAGCGCTACGCGTACTCGGACACGGGCTACCTGTTGCTGGGGGCCGTGCTGGAAGCGAGGACCGGTTGGGGACTCGCTCAGGCCTACCGGAGCCAGCTCGGCTTCGAGCGGCTGGGGCTCCAGGCCACATGGCTCGAAAAGCTGGAGCCGCCCCCCGCGAACCCTGTCGTCCTGGCACCGCAGGCCTATGACGGACTTCCGCTCACCCGCATCGACGCCACGGCCGACCTCTTTGGCGGTGGAGGGCTGGTGTCCAACACGACGGACCTGGCCCGCTGGTTCCAGGCCTTGTTCTCCGGAGAGGTGTTCACCCGGGCCTCCACGCTCGACACGATGTCGCGGGTCCCCTCCACGAACACCGAGGACGGCGGGGGCATGGGCATCTTCCGGATGGAGCGCGCCGATGGAAGCCCTTGCTGGCTGCACGAGGGCTTCTGGGGTGTGGCGGCGATGGTGTGCCCAGACCTCGACCTCGGTGTCGCCGTCGCGGGGATGGATGCGACACGAATGGGCACGGGAGCGAACGACCTGCTCCGGGCCGCCGTGAAGGCCGGCATCGACTGCAGGCCCGCCCCCTGACCTGAGCGCACCCGTGGCTCCCGCCTTTCAGGCACCCGAGCGAAGCACTGTGTTCGGGTCCACGCGCGAGGCGCGCCGGGCCGGCAGCCAGCTCGCGAGCAGCGCCACGCCGAGCAGGAGGAGCGCCACCGCGACGAAGACGAGCGGGTCCGTGGTGCTGACGCCATACACGAGCCCCGCGAGCACCTGGCTGAGCCCCACGGCCCCCAACACGCCGAGCACGATTCCCAGCCCCGCGAGCCGCGCGGCCTGCTGGAGCACCAACCCCAGCACGTCCTCCGCCGTCGCGCCCAGCGCGAAGCGGATACCGAACTCCCGTGTGCGCTGCGCCACCGCGTAGGACACGACGGCCGCGAGCCCCGCCACCGACAGCAGCAGCGCCACCGCACCGAAGGCGCCCAGCAGCAGCAGGCTGAAGCGCCTGGGCGCGAGCGACCCCGCGAGCAGCCCCTCCACCGTGGACAGGCGCGAGGGCAGCTCCGGGGCAAGCTCTCGCAGCACCGGCCTCGCCGCGGCGACCAGGGCCGCGGAGCCCATCGGACCATGCACGGCGACGTGGAAGTGGGAGGAGAGCCGCAGACGCTGCCGGGAGCAGCCATAGAACATGGGACTGGGCGCGTCATCCAGCCCTTGCTCCCGCACGTCCCCCACCACGCCAACGATGGTGAAGGGGCGCAAGTCTCCGTCCATGTTGCCGAACTGGATGAGCTTGCCCAGCGGATCCTCGTGGGGCCAGCGGGCCTTCGCCAGCGACTCACTGATGACGGCCACGTGAGGCGCGTCGAGGGTGTCACGGGCATCGAACAGGCGCCCGCGCACGAGCGGGATGCCGAGCGCGGCGAAGTAGCCCTCACTCGCCACGCGGTACTCGGCGGAGCCGGTGCGCTCGCGCTCGCGCGCCAGCCGCCCGAAGTCCTCGAAGTCCCGCACCTCGTCCGAGCGGTTGAGGACGATGAAGGTGCCATCCCCCGCCGCGCTTCCTTCGAGCGGGAAGTTGCTCACGGCGCCCACCGCGCGCACGCCGGGCAGCGCCGCCAGTCGCGAGAGCAGGTGCTCCTGCTGTTGCACGTTGCGCCGCCCCTGCGCCTCCTCCTTGGCTGGCGGGAGCACGAGGCTGAGCACCGCGACATCCTCGGTGCGGTACCCCGGGTCCAGCGAGAGCAGCCCCATCAGGCTGCGCCCGAGCAGCGCCGCGCCCACCAGGAGGATCAACGCGAGCGCGAGCTGTCCCACGACGAGGGCCCGGCGCGTCCGCTCGGCGCCCCCTCCTCCGCTGAGCGTGCGCCCGGCGCCCGCCAGCGCGGCCCCTGGAGATTGCCGCGCCGCGCGCAGCGCCGTCACCAACCCCAGCCCCAGCGCGAGCACCAGCGAGAGCCCGAGGGTGAAGAGGAGCACCGTGGCGTTCACCTCCACCTCGTTGATCCGTGGCAGGTGGCCCGGCTCGGCCGCGAGCAGGGCGCGCACGCCCCAGGCGGCCAGCACGGCCCCCAGTGCGCCTCCCGCCAATGACAGCAGCAGCGACTCCATGAGGAACCGCCGGATCAACGCGCCGGGCCCCGCCCCCAGGGCCACGTGGATGGCGAGCTCCCGGGCACGGGTGGCCGCACGAGCGAGCAGCAGGTTCGTGACGTTGGCGCCAGCCACCAGCAGCAGGAAGGCCGCGGCGCTCGACAGCAGGTACAGCGTGGGACGCACGCGCCCCACCAGGCTCTCTTGCAACGGCTCCACGGCGATGTCGCGCATCGGCGTCTCCTGGCCGTACTGGGCCGCCAGCTCGCGAGCGATGTGTGTGAGCTCCACTCGCGCGGCCTGGAGGTCAATGCCGTCCGACAGCCTCCCCACCACCCGCCAGTTGTGCGCGGAGCGGCTGGGCAGCCGGGCCTCCAGCTCGCGAGGGATCCACAGCTGCGTGCCCGCCGGATGGTCGAAGGACTCGGGCATCACCCCCACCACGGTGTAGGCGCGTCCCTCGAAGGTGAGGGTATTCGACAGGGGCAGCGGCCGCGCACCCAGGTTGCGCTTCCAGAAGGCGTGGCTCACCACCACCACGGGCTCCCCTTCCATCTGCTGCTCCTCCTCGCCGAAGAGGCGGCCCTGGACGGGCCGCACCGCGAAGGCGGAGAAGAAGTCGCGCGAGGCGAGCACCCGTGTGGCGAAGGTCGGCTCGTCGGCGCCCGTGACGACGACGCTCTCCGTGCCCGATACCTGGGCCAGCGCCGCGACGGTATGAGCGCGCGTCCGCACATCCTCGAAGTTGGGGTCCGAGAACCGCATCGTATGGCCGTCCGCCGCGCGCTGGGCGAGCTCCACGAGGCGCTCGGGGCGGGGATAGGGCAACGGGCGCAGCAGCACCCCTTCCACCACGCTGAAGAGCGCGGTGCTCGCGCCGATCCCCACCGCCAGCATCAGCACGCATCCCAGCGTGAAGCCGGGGCTGCGGCCCAACGAGCGCAGGCTCTGACGCAGTCCACCCAGAACGGTATCCATGCAGGACTTCTCCCGAGGCCGGACAGCGGCCTCCGGGGCGGCTACGCCCAGGCCGACCGGCGATTGCGTCTCCCCCACGAACCCCTACTGGGAGGCAGCGCCGGTCAGCCAGCCAGTAAAGGGACACGCCTCAGGGGACGACCGCGACACCACTGCCGGTGCTCCTTGGGAGAGCGGAGCGGAGAACTCCGTCCACGTGCTGTGCTGGCGCGCGCCACGGAGGCCCGTGACACTCGGCGCCCGGAGGCGCGCTCGGAGCGCGGTTTCGCTCGGACTTGAGAGCCCGCCTGTAGTACCAGGACACCCGCCGCGTCCCTGGTCTCGTGGGAGGTACCGCACCGTGCTGCTGCGCGCCTTCGGGCTCTTCGTCCTCACGGCAGTGGCCGAAGTACTTGGCTGCTACCTGCCCTACCTCTGGCTGCGTGAGAACAAGTCGGCGCTGCTGCTCCTCCCCGCGGCCGCGAGCCTGGCTGCCTTCGCGTGGCTCCTGACGCTGCATCCGGCCGGCGCCGCGCGCACCTACGCCGCGTACGGCGGGGTGTACATCGCGGTGGCGCTCGTCTGGATGTGGCTCGTCGAGGGCGAGCGGCCCTCGGCCTGGGACCTCGTCGGCGCACTCGTGGCCATCGCGGGCATGGCCATCATCGTCCTCCAGCCCCGGCGCGGATGAGCGTCGGTGACATGAACGAAGCGGGATGCACGTCCATCCGCGCGACGCACGTCGCTCAAGGATGTGGCACGGCGATGCCGAAGCGGGCCGAGAACCAACGGGCGATGCCGTCCTTGCCAGAGATGAAGCGTCTGCCCTCATGGACACCCGAGGCACAGCCGTGGTCGTCCGAGCCCTCGCCGAGCACCACCAACGGCAACCACTGGTTGTCTTCCCCCACGAGCGCGACGACCGCCGCGCGAGGCCGCGGCCATGAAATGCGCCGAACCTCCATCACGCGCGCGACCTGCGGGTAGTAGCTCAACACGCCTTCTATCTGTGCACAGTGCTCGCAGTAGAAGCGCGTGCCTGGATATGCAGGGTCCGCGAAGTCGGGAGCGAGCAGGAACAAGGTGTCGACAGGCATGGGCCCGCAGCTACTCCTGGACCCGCCCAGAACTCAAGTCGCCGCGACCTGTCCCCTGAAGCGGCTGCCACTCCTGGAAGGACGCGACAGGCACTGCCAGCCCGGCCCCCTTCTGCGAGGCGGGAAGTCCGTGCAGACTCCGTGAGGCGATTCTCTCCGAGGCTCGAACGTCCATGCCCCATGTCCCCAGGTCCATGCGCCGACACTCGGCCGCATTCCTCGTCGCCACCGCCCCCCTGCTCGCCGGAGCCGCGCCGGGGCGCGCCCAGGAGCAGGTGCTGGGGTCGACGGGGAGCGCCCCTCGCATCGAGGCCGTGGCGCTACCGTGCGTCAAGGACCAGCGCGCGCTGCGTGTTCGCAGCGGCGACGCGAAGCGCACGGCGACGCTGTCCGCGCCGTACAACACGCTCACGTGCGACGTGACGAAGGGCACGGGGCCTGGGTCGGACTGGGCTGGCGGCGAGGAGTCGACCTCCTGGTCCCTCCAAGTCCGGGCCGTGAACCTCCGGGAAGGGCCGACGGCGCTCCTCATCACCCACTCGGCCGGCTTCGAGCATGTGCACCGCCTGCATGGCCTGTTCATCGCGGACGCGGAGGGCGTTACCCGAGCCTGGGAAGGGAGCGAGGGTCAGGGGCCCACCTCCTCCGGCGTGGAGGAGCAGGACGGACGGCTCCTCTTCTCTCGCGCGCTCGACATCGGCGACGGAGATCAAGCGGACCTCTGGTCCCTCTCCGAGCTGCGTTGGGATGCCAGACGCAAGAAGGTGGTGGAGAAGCCCGCCGAGGCCTGGGCCGTCATCCTCCGCACGGAGGACTCGGTGCTTGCAGCGCGCGCGGCGGAGGCGCGGTTGGAAGCGGGATGCAAGGGCTCGACGCTGCTCGCGGTGGACACCAACGACTTCCCTCGGCTCACCCGAGACAAGTGGGTGGTGGCCAGCTTCCTGACCTCACGCCAGGGCGCCGACGCCGCGCTCAAGCAACTGCGGTCCTGCGCCCCGGACGCGTACATCAAGCGCGTCCAGTGACCGGATGCTAGATGCTGACGCGAGCCATGGAGAACCCTCGGTCCATACTCCTCGTCGAGGACGATGAACGGCTGGCCGAACTGGTCAGCACCTTCCTGAAGGGCCAGGGCTTCCAAGTCAGGACCGTGACAGAGGGTCCCGCCGCGCTCGCCGCCCTCCGGAGCGACCCACCGGACTGCCTCGTCCTCGACATCCTCCTGCCCGGCATGGATGGCATCGAGGTCTGCCGGCAAGCGCGCGCCATCTTCTCGGGCTGGATCCTCATGCTCACCGCCCTGGACGAGGACATTCACGAGGTGGTGGCACTCGATACGGGCGCGGACGACTACCTCACCAAACCCGTGCGCCCCCATGTGCTCCTGTCCCGGCTGCGAGCCCTCTTCCGCCGTACCACCCGAGGGCCCGCGGTACCGGCTCGCGACAGTCGGTGGCTTCCGGCGGTGCGGCTGCGCATCGACAGCGTCCTGCGCACGGTGAGCCTCGCGGACGCCCCCGTGCACCTGACGGATGCCGAGTTCGACCTGCTGTGGCTGCTGGCACGCAGCGCCCCGGAGGTGCTCAGCCGGGATGACCTGCTCTCGTCACTTCGCGGCATCGAGCACGATGGGCTGGACCGCTCCATCGACATGCGCATCTCCAAGCTGCGCCGGAAGCTGGGCGACGAACAGCCGCCACACCGGATCATCAAGACGGTGCGCGGCCGTGGCTACTTCTGCACGCCGGATTAGGACGAGCCCCGGGGCACGCACTGCCCGACCCAACCCATGACACGTCCAGAGGCACGTGACGCGACCCTCGCCGCCCAGGGAGTCCCCTCGACGCCAGGACCGCCTCGGCACGAGAGCGGAAGAGGCGCTCGCGTGATGAATCCGCGCGTGGGCCCACTCCACCAATGGGGCGGGCTCTTCTTCCGGATGTACGCGGGCATCGTCGCCGCCATCATCGTCGCGCTCGTCGTGATGGTGCGAATGTCCACGCAGCGGCTGCCGCCCCAAGCGCTCGACGCGGAGCAGGCAGCGGCCCACGCGGAGACCTCGGGCCGCGAGCTGGAGGGCCTCACCCAGGGGCTGCAATGGCTCATCGAGCAGGAGCTTCTCTCCCAGCCTCGGGAGCGGTGGGGCGAGGTCGTGGCCGAATGGCGGCGGCACTTCGACTACCCCATCGAGCTGCGCGCCCAGGGCGAAGTGCTGGGCATGAATCCGCCAGAGCGCGTCCGACAGCGGCTCGCGCGGGGCGTGCCCTCGGCCTGGATGAAGTCCTCGGGCGTCACGGGGGACCGGGTGTTCCTGGCCCTTCCACTTCGCGGCTCGGAGCAGGTCGTGGTGCAGGAACTCCGGCTCGGCCCCAGCCCGGAGCGGGCGATTGAGTTCCTCGCGCCAGAGACCGCCGTGCTGCTCGCCGTGCTCGGGCTCGCGGTGCTGGCGCTCACGTGGCCGATGTACCGGCACGTCACGCGGCTGGCGGCGACCGCGAGCACCTTCGGACAGGGTGACCTCCAAGCCCGAGCGGAGGCCCGAGGGCCAGAGCCCATGGGACACCTGGCGCGGACGTTCAACGACATGGCGGAGCGAATCCAGCGCATGAGCCAGGAGCAGCAGGCCAGCCTGCAGGCGATCTCCCACGAGCTGCGCACCCCCATCTCCCGCCTGCACTTCGCCCTGCACCTCGCGCGCGAAACGCAAGAAGTGGCCGCGCTCCACGCGCAGCTGGCCGACATGGAACAGGACGTGGACGAGCTGGATCAGCTCACCGAGGAGCTCCTGACGTTCGCACGCCTGCATCGCGACGCGCCCCCTCTGGAGCGGGAACGCGTGGACCTGACGGCGATGGTGACGGAGCTGTTCCGTCAGCTCGCGGTGTTCAGCCCGGACCTGAGGCTCCAGCTCCATGCGGAGGGCACCGTGGAGGCGGAGGGCTCCGGGCGCTATCTGCGCCGGGCGCTCGGCAACCTCCTCCGGAATGCGCAGCGCCACGCCCGCTCGGAGGTGCACGTCCATGTGAGCCGGGATGCGGCCCACTGCACCATCGCCGTGGATGACGACGGGCCTGGCATTCCTTCCACCGAGCGGGAGCGACTGTTCCTCCCCTTCACCCGTCTGGACGACAGCCGCAACCGCAAGACGGGGGGCCACGGCCTGGGGCTGGCCATCACCCACCGCATCATGCAGGCGCACCGGGGCCAGGCGTGGGTGACGGAGTCCTCCCTGGGGGGCGCACGCGTCGCGCTGTCCTGGCCCAACGCCCAGGAGGTGCGCGGTGACAAACGGTGACAATCGCTGACGCGACTCCCACGGCGCCGGGCGCCACGCTCTGAAAAGAGTCTCCGCGAGCCCGAACCCCGGGCCATGGGAGACGTCGATGCACCCACACCCGCTTGCCCCACGCCGCGGCCTTCTGGCGCTGCTGCTCGCCTGCACCCTCGCCGCTGCCTGTGCTGACGCCCCACCTCCCTCCAGCCCGGACTACGCCGCGCTGAAGCGAAGGTTCGAGCGAGAAATCCCCCTCGCCCTGACTCAAGCCGGAGTGAAGGGCCTGAGCGTCGCGCTGGTCGATGGCGACAAGGTGGTCTGGTCCCAGGGCTTCGGCATGGCCGACGCAGAGGCCGGGCTCCAGGCCACGCCCCAGACCGTCTATCCCTTGGGCTCGGTGGCCAAGGTCTTCACGGCGTCCGCCGTCATGCAGCTCGTGGAAGCGCGACGCGCCCAACTGGACCAACCCATCGAGGAGGTCATCCCAGCGTTCAGCATGCAGGCCCGGTTCTCCAGCGGCCCCATCACCCTGCGGAACCTGCTCACGCACCACGCGGGCATCCCCGAGCAGGTCGGGGGCGGCTTCTCGCCCCGCCCCCTCACCCTCACCGAGCGCGTGGAAGCGCTCCGGGAAGAACACCGCGCGTGGCCCGTGGGCACCCTCCACGCCTACAGCAACACGGGCTTCGTCATCGCGGGCCGCGCGGTGGAGACAGCCTCGGGGAGTGACTTCGACACATTCATGCAGCAGCACCTCTTCGGGCCGTTGCGCATGGAGCACTCCGCGTTCCGCGTGACACCTGCCATTTCAGAGCGGCTGGCCAAGGGTTATGGCGCCCTGCCGCCAGAGAACGTTCCCCCGTACTGGCTGGAGAGCGAAGGGCCCGCGGGAGGCTTGCGTGGCTCGGTGGAGGACGTGAGCCACTTCGTCCTCATGCTCCTGGATGGCGGCCGCTTCGACGGCCAGCAGGTCCTCCAGCCCGAGTCCCTCCAGGAGCTGTGGCGTGAGCAGAACGCCGGCCATCCGCTCGACGTGGGCACACGCATCGGGCTCGCCTGGTACCTGCACGACGTGCCCCTGAAGGGCGGAGGATCCGTGCGGATGGTGGAGCACGACGGCGGTGCACTCTATTTCAACGCGATCGTGGCGTTGGTGCCGGAGCACCGCCTTGGCGTGGTCGTGATGTCCAACACAGACAGCGCGGGTGGGCTCGTCAATGGGCTCGCGCGGGAGGTGCTCGCGCGCGCCCTGAAGGTGAAGACGGGCCAGGTGGTTGCCCAGCCTTCGTCGCCCACCGCGCAACCCGAGCCGCGGCCCCCCGAAGCGCTCGCGTCATGGGCGGGGCTCTACTCGACCGACGCGGGCCCGATGCACATGGAAGTGCGGGGGGAGAATCTGGTGGCGACGGTCGGCGACCTCGTGCTCGAGCTGGTGCCGCACCAACAAGGTCTCTTCAGGGCCCAGGTGGGCGACGCCCCTCTGTGGCTCACCTTCCAGCAGTCGGGGAGTCACACGCTGCTGATTGGCTATTCGGAGACGCAAGGCGAGGGCCTGTTCGGGACTCGCATCGCCCCATCCCCCATGCCGGAGTCGTGGCGTGCGCGGCTGGGCGCTTACCGGATTTCACCCGGCCACCCTCGCGAGCTGATTGACGAGGTCGTGCTGAGCGAGGCGGGCGGAATGCTTCTGCTCTCCTACAGGGGCCCGCTCTACGACGGAGCGGTGACAGCGGTGCTGGATCCAGCAGGTGCTGACCTCGCGGCCGTCGCGGGCCTGGGCCGAGGCCGGGGAGAGGTGCTCCGCGCCACGGACGGGGCGGACGGGGCGTCGCTCACCTTCAAGGGCGTGCGCCTTCACCGCCCGCTCGGAAAACGGGATGCGGCGCAGACGCCGTAGGCTGCACCGGGGGCGCGGCCACTGGCTGGACCCAAGCGCTCCAAGGCGAGGCAGTACGGCTGTTGTTGGAGGCGGGGAAGACGACGTCTCGGGTTGCCAGGCGCCTGGGGTCTCCGTCCCACTTATGCGTCCGCCCGTGAACCATTTACACTGCGAGTCATGTCACGATGGCTGATCGCGGTGCTGGCGCTCTCGGGGTGTGTGGGTTCCTTCACGTCCCCCGACGCGGGGGCTTCGAGCGACGCGGGCGAAGTGCTCGACGCGGGTGTCGACGGCGGCGTTGACGCGGGCACGCGGGACGCGGGGCAGCCCTTCGATGCGGGCGTGCGTGATGCCGGCGACTCCCCCGGCTGGGGTCAGGGCACCAACACCGGAACCTTCGTCGACGACGTGTGGACGCCCGGGCGCGACAACGAGGGCCGCGTGAATGAATCGAGCTGGGCGCTCGTGCCGCACGGCCGGTGGGTGAGCGTCGCGGGCACGAAGCTCGAAGTCCTCGGGGCGCAGGTGCAGGCCGCCATTCCCGGGTGGAGGGACTACGGCAGCATGGGCTGGGGCGGCGTCACCGAGGCGTGGAACGCGCCAGCCTTCGACCTCGCCGGCCGCCGGCTGTGGCGTCACGGCGGCGGTCACGGTGACTCGAGCAACAATGGCATCTACCGCTTCGATCTCGACCTGATGCGCTGGTCCATCGAGCACATGCCGAGCGACACCAACCTCTGGAGCCAGGCATACCGTGAGTCCGGCACCTTCGCGGGCTGCCCCGAGTCGCGCGCGGCCTACGACGCCGAGGTCGACGCGGGCACCTGGGCGCAGCGCGACCGCTGGTACTACGACGAGATCTTCTGGGACCGCACCGTGAGCAACCCCATGGGCAACCCCACGGCGCGGCACGTATATGACGGCTTCATCTACGTGCCGGAGAGCAACGAGCTGGTCGTCGCCTGCCGCCGGCTGTGGCGGTACTCCCTCGCGGGCCACCAGTGGACGATCAAGACGCACCCGCGCGCCGACGGCGACAGCACCGCGCTCACGGAGGAGGTGATCGCGGTGCTCGACCACGACTCGAAGCTGGTGATCGGCTCTTGCGGCTCCACCGGCCCCTTCGCGGCCGACTACGACCTGCGCACCAACACCTGGCTCGCGCCTCGCGCGAGCTGGGGCGGCTGGGACTGGAGTGGCGCCGCCTACACACAGGAGGGCGACATCGTGACGCTCTTCGTGCCGCCGAACAGCGCCGGGAACTACGCCTCCCCCGGCCGCTGGCAGCGCTACGACGTGGCCACCCACACCGTGCTGTCGTCGGGCGCGACGTGGAACTACGAAGGGGGCCTGTCGCTCGCCTCGTTCCCCGACACCGATCACGCCACCGACGGACACGGCATGGTCTGGGTGCCGACCGAGGGCCTCTACTGGGTGTACACGAAGCTCAACAGCGGAATGACGTGGCTGGAGCTCGACCTCAAGACCACGCCCGCGACGCTGCGGCCGAAGACCTTCGCCAACGCCGCGCCTGCATTGCAGAGCGGCATCGCGCGGCGCCGGGCGATCTACTTCCCCAGCCTGGACGCCATCGTGTGGATGAGCCCCGCGGACAAGGACGTCCTCGTCTTCCGTCTGTGATTGTCCGGCGGGGTCGGGGCTCGAATGCGTCGGGCCCCACGGGGCCCCGTGCGGCGGGTGAGGTGCGCAGCGGCGATTGCCCCTGGTGTCGGGGCACAGCGGCCGATATCTCTCCCGGCATGAGCGTTCAGAATGCGGTCGTCGTCGGCGGGACGGGCAGCATCGGCAGGGCCGTCACGAGCAGATTGAGGGCAGAGGGACTGCACGTTGTCTGTGCCTCCGATGATGTGCTGACGGAGTCATCCGACTCGATGCGGGTGGACGTCACGGACGAGGCTTCCGTGAGGTCGCTGTTCGACAGGACGGATGCGTCAGGCCCCCTCTCGCTTCTGGTGAACTGCTCAGGCTTTGGAAGCTTCACCTCCATCGAGGAGACCTCGCTCCAGGACTGGCGCAAGACCCTCGACGTGAACCTGACCGGGGCCTTCCTGTGCGCGCGCGAGGCGTTCAAGCGGATGAGAGCGCATGGCGGCGGGAGGCTCATCCACATCGGCTCCGTGAGCGACCACCTCACCCTGCCCATGAATGGGTCCTATGCGGCCTCCAAGCATGGCGTCCGCGGGCTCACGGGCGTCTTGAACGAGGAGGGGAAGGCCCACGCCATCCGGGCCACGCTCCTCTCGTTGGGAGCCGTGTACACGGACTTCTGGAGGTCGCGTCCGGAGTTCAGCCCCGCCGACATGCTGTCCGTGGAGGACGTAGCCGAGTGCATCTGGGAGATCGCCCGCAAGCCCTTGCACATCCGCGTCGATGAGCTCCGCCTCGTCCCCTCCAAGGGGGTCCTCTGATGGAACGGCCATCGAGTGGGAACCTGGCGCTGGTCACCGGAGCCAACCGGGGGATTGGCGCGGCCATCGCGGACGTCCTCGCGGAGAACGGCTTCCGGGTGGTCCTGGTGGCGCGTGACGAGGAGGCCCTGTCCCGACAGGAGAAGAAGCTGCTCGCCTCTGGTGCCCGGACATGGGCGTTCGCGTGTGACCTCTCCGACGAAGCGGCGGTGGACGCGATGCTCGCCAGGGTGGAGGCCACGGTGGGCGTCCCCGGGGTCATCGTGAACAACGCCGGCTTTGGAGGGCCCTTCCATCGCGCCGACGAGGTCTCCAAGGCCGAGTGGGACGCCTTGTTCAGCGTGAACATGGACGCCGTCCACCATCTCTGCCGGTGGGCCCTCCCCCGAATGAAGGCAGCCGGGTTCGGGAGGGTCGTCAACATCTCCTCCATCCTTGGGCTGTCCGGCGGGGCGCTCTCCTCCACCTACGCGGCCACCAAGCACGCCCTGGTCGGCTATTCCAAGTCCATCGCCGCCGAGTGGGGCGCCCATGGCATCACCTGCAATGCCATCTGTCCTGGCTACATCGACACGGACATGTTGGCGAAGGCGGATCCCGTGTTTCGAAAGGAGCTGTTGCGGAGGATCCCCGCGGGAAGGTTCGCGAGTCCCGACGAGGTGGCCCGCCTGGTGGCCTTCGTCGCGGGGCCTTACGGTGGCTACATCAACGGCGCGACGCTGGTGGTCGATGGGGGATTGTCATCCCACCTGGCCAATGACCTGCCTTCGTTCTGAGGTGCGCCCCTCGCGCCTCTTGAAGGCCCAATGACACCTGTCCAGCCCGGAGCTAGAACTCCGCCGACAGCTTTCCTCCGGTGAGCGTCTCCATGGTCTGGCGCAGCGCCGCACGCACCTGCTTGCTGTACTCGAAGTTCAGGTCCTGCCGCTTCACGAGGAGGACCTTCTCCGGGAGCTGGAAGGACACCTCGCGCTGACAGAGGACCTCGTGTTTGCGCACGTCCACGAGCTTCACCACCGCGGCATAGTGCCCGCCGGAATAGCTGCTCCCCGCAACCCTCAGCGGAAGCTCGTCGATGTCGTCGATGACCACGACATGGCTGATGAACTGGTTCGCCGCGCACGGCCCCAGGTTCAGCCCCTGCCCCTTCATCGCGGGGATGCACTGGTAGCCGAGCATGTCTCCGGTGCGCGTGGTGCGCTCCATCCGCGCCGAGAGGTCGTCACCGAGCAGGTCCGCATCCAGGACCAGCACGTCGCGCCTCGACAAGGCGGGAAGGCCCTCGCAGACCTCCTTGTCCGACCCGGGGCGCGTCAGCGCCTCTCGCACCGCCGCGAACGCGTCGTCCATCCAGGCGCGCCGGCGCTGCTCCACCTGCGCAAGGGCCTCCTTCGCCAGCTCCGGGCCCGTCGGAGGATCGAACTGGCAGTCCAGGAGCTGGTGCGAGCCCCCCGCGACCTCCCAGCCCCGTGGGCCCTTCGAGAGACACAGCGTCGGGACGGAGCCTCCCCCCAGGACCGCATCGCTCCATGCGTCGGCCACGACCAGCCCCCGGAACTTCATGACCCCGGGGCGCGTGGCCTCGAGCGTGACGTTCCTACACTCCGCGGTGAGGACCTTCGCCCGCTTCATGTAATAGCCCTCGACGACCAGACACGCATCCTCGGGACTCAGCGACTCCACGGCCGTCGCCCTCGCGAGCAGCGGCCCCAGGGCCTCGACGCGTGCCGCCCGCGCCCGCGACACGCGCTGCATGCCCCAGACGAACGCTCCGCCCAGCAACAACGCCACGACCAGCACGCCACCAACGAGCCTCTTCAGGATGCGCACCGAGAACCGCTCCTCTTCGACCACCATGGGAAGGCGCTGTGTTTAGCCAAAATCCGTACGCCGCGTCATGAACTCGTTGAGGCGACAGAGCGCGGCCGCAGACGAGCGCATGTCGCGCGCGGACACGCGCCAGCCAGTGACCGCGGAGCGAAGGCACGGTTCGCGGAGTGGAGACAGGTCGAGCGGCTCGCGTCTGCCACGGAGGGAAGGCCCGCTGGGTGCTCGACGCATGGATTCAGGCGTGGCCGGCCCGCCCCAGGCTCGGTCACTTCAGGGTGACATGTTCAGGAGCATCACATCCGAGCCGCCCGCGGAGCCATGGGTCGTCGAACGCAATCGCAATGATCCACTGAACGACCCACCGACGCGCACGCCTCCTGCCGATGTCACGCCCAGCAACGCGGGCTCCATGCCGAGTGGCAGCGCACGCGACCAACGGTGCGCGCCGCTCCCCGGGTCATAGCTGGCCACGAACCCATTTCCCTGGCTCGAAATAAACCCTCCGCCCACATCAGAACCGCCCGCGAAGTCACCCAGGATCACGATCCGCCCCTGCGAATCCGCCACCATTCGCACGGCGTGCTCATGGTTCTCGGAGCCAATCGCACGCGCCCAGCGATCCGCTCCGCCAGGCTCAATCACGCCCAGCATCACATCTGGGATTTCCCGATACGGGTCGTTTTCCCAGGTGTAGCTATAGATCCACTGTCCGCCGAAATCGAACCAGGGCCTGAAGCTCCCGCTGAAGGCCACGGCGTCTCCCGGGAGGATGGCGAGTCCATTGACCCTCCCGTCTGGCTCGTTCAGGGCGCGTGCCCAGAGCGGAGCCCCCTCCGGAGAGAACTTGGCGATGAAAGGCACTCCCGCATACATCGCGCCCAGGACCACTTCGCCCGTGGTGGAGTCGCCACTCGCGACCCCGCCCGCGACCACGTTGCCGACGCTGTCTGTCACGACTCGGAACCCTTGCGTGTTCCACCCAGCGAGCCCTGGAAAGGCCTTGGACCAGAGGTGGGTCCCCTCCCAGGAGAAGCGCGCGAGGAACATTCCCGGCTGGGGACGGAGCGAGTCACGACTCGAAGGTCCCGCGTCCAGCGTCCCTTCCCCCAGGTTCATGGTCCCATGGAAGGAGCCGGTGACGATGAGGCTCCCCTGCGCGTCCGTGGCCACCGACGCCGCGCTCGCGGGCACGCGCCGCGGAGTGCCCCCCTGCGCGAGGCTGGCCACGAAGCCCTTCGCCCAGACAGGCGTCCCATTCGGAGAGAACTTCGCGATGAACATCGCCGGGACGGTGGCCTCCACCGCTGTTGGCAAGGGCCCCGTCCCCAGGTTCGGCGTGCCCGTGTAGCTGCCCACCACCAGGATGTTCCCCAGGGACGTCAGCGCCACGTCCTCCACCGTCATCACCGCCGACTCCTGGGCGTAGCCCCGCGACCAGTCGTGGCTGCCGTCCGCGCGGAAGCGGCCCAGCATCAACCCTCTCTGCCCGGGGAAGCCCACGGGCCCCAGCCTGCCGCCCGCGCCATAGGCCCCCGCGAGGACGAAGGCTCCCGTCCCATCCGTCGCCATCGCTCGCGCCACCTCGTCTCCAGCGCCGCCATAACGCCAGGGCTGCCCCAGCGTCCCGCCAGTCCCGCGATACGTGCAGGTGGACTGTCGAACCGGGATGATGAGCTTCGGGGTGTCGGCGTTTCGAGCATCCAGCGCACGGATGTCCATTCCATCCGTGGATTCGGGAATGAGCGCGAAGGAGTAGACCCCTGGCCCCGTGACCACCTGCCCCAGGTCGTATTGGATATGGCTGCCAGAGGGAGCCTGTCCGACGTTTGCGACGGGCCCGCCCAGAAGCGCCGGGCGGGTCATCCAGGTCAGCGTCCCCTCATCCCAATCCGGCTGGGTGAGGTGGAGGGCCGGCGCGTTGGAGGTGCCATCCAGAACGGGGACATCCAGCCAGGCCCCGAGTCGACCGGTGGTATCGGCGACGCGGAAGCGCATGTAGATCTCCTGGCGAGGATTGCCGTCCGAGACCAACACGGTACTTCGCCCGTGAGTCCTGTCTGGAAAAGCCTCCTCGACGTAGGTGTCCGCCTCGGGGAGCGAGCTCGTCTCCCAGTCGTGCGTCTCTGGCTCACACTCCGGAGGGACGCTGGGAGCGGTCCCGATGAGAGGGGCACCGCCTCCCAGCAGCAGGATGCCAAGGGACAGCAGTCCAAACGCTCGCATCCACGGCTTCGTTGGCATGTGGGGCTCCCGGGAAGAGTCGCCGCCGGAAAGCCTCACATGCCTTGCAGGGAGCGCAGGATCGGCCCCAGGTCATTCCTATCGAAATCACGACACTGCGCGCTGGGAAGTGGCCAGCAGACCACGCTCATCCCGTACCGCAGCGAATTGATGAGACATCAGGGGCGGTGGACGACCAGCTCGACCTCCGGGTACTCCGGTGAGGGGCCGTCGAGCAACGGGGTGGTTCCCTCGCGAAGGTGCTTGTCGAAGAAGGCGCGCAGGTACGTGACGGTCAGGGCGAACGCGCGCGTGCCCTCCAGGTTCCCGATCTGGATGTCCGTGCCTGTCGCCTGCGGTGCGTAGGTCCGTACCAGCGGCAGGGCCAGGGCGATGTCGCTGAAGCTGAAGTGGCCGGTGCCATGGATGCTCGCGTCGTAGCCGGTGGCGCGCAGCTTCTGGAAGAAGGCGGCCCGCGTGGAGTCCATGGCCGCGCCATCGCTGTTCATCACGAGGAACGGGACATGGACCTCCGCGTCCAGGTCCCCGTGGAAGGACCCGTCCATGTTGAGGCCCGCCTTGAAGCGCGCATCCGTGCGACAGGCATCCGCCGCCGTCGAGCCTCCGAAGGAATGACCCCACATGCCCACCCGCGAGAAGTCGAACCGGCCGACGAAGGGGCTCCCCGACGCCTCGGCGCCGAGCTTCTCCAACTGGTCGAGCACGAACCGGGCATCCCCCGTCCACACCCCTTGGATGTGGGCGTTCTGGGCGGCGTCGAACGGCGAGATGTCGACGGTGTGCGGCGCCACCCGGCCGTCCGGGAACACCACGGGGCCCCCGGTGAAGGGGTGGGAGATGGCCGCCACGACGTAGCCCTGGCTGGTCAGCTCCTCCGCCGCGCCGCTGTAGACCGCCGTCCCGGTGCCATAGCCAGGCGAGAGGAGCAGGACGGGGAAGCGCTCGGAGCCCTCCGCCAGGGGAGCGTCGCGCACGGAGTGGGCGAAGAAGAACCCGAACAGCTCTGGCGGGAACCCCTGCAAGGCGGCCAGCAGCTCCCCCTCGTACGGGTTGAGGAAGTAGGGGGACGGCTGCGCCCGCGGCATCCGGCGCGCGGGGTACCACAGCCGCACCTGCAGCGCGCGGCGGTCGTCGGGGGACGCCGTGAACGTCTCCTCCCGCGCGGGGTCCGTCCAGGTGAACTCGGTCGTGCCCACCGCGTAGGGCCCGGTGGGGACGGGAAGGTCCACCACGACATGGTGTGCGTCGTGCACTCCGTCCTGCGCGGAGACGACGGCGCCGCCCTGGGTCTTCGCATCGAGGAGGACCCGGGTGGTCTGCGGCGTCAGCACGCCCGCGTCGCGCAGGGCCGGCAGGGGAAAGCTGAAGAGGGCATCCAGGCGGCCGTCGCCATTCACGTCCCGCGGCGTGCCCACGCCGCTCGCCCGCACCTTCCCCGTCCCCTTGGGATTCGTGAGCACCACCGTGGTGAGGTCGAGGGTCTTGGCATCAAGGCCCTCGGAGCTCAGCACCGCGACCTGGAGATCCCCCGTGTCCGAACCGTCAACGGCGTTGGGGTACACGCCCGGCATCACGTCCAGGGCCGCGTTGTCGACCCGCGTGTACATGGGCGTGGCATTCGGGTCCTCCGGGTTCCGAGGTCCCTCTCCGCCACAGCCGGCGCCGGTGAGGATGCAGAGGCCCAACGCGGCCGGAGTCCCCAACCACGAGCAGCAACGGCGCCACGCGCCCTGGAACGTGGACGCCAGCGACGAGCATGACGGATGCATGGGCTTTCTTTCCTTGCGAAGTGCCGCCACGGCCCCGCGAAGCGCGGGGGGATGGCGGACACACCTCAAGGGAACACCGGAGCCGACGAGGACTGTCACCGCCCCAATTCAGCGTCGCGCGGCCACCGGCCCGACAGACATCACGCGGCTTCGCGTCGTGGCGACCGCGCGGGTGCGGATTGCAGCAGGTGATACGGCGCGATCTCCGGGAGACGGCAGCTCGAGAGCCGGATGAGGAAGGTGTCCACGAGCGCGTACTGGCCGGACAGGCACGCGTGGCTCACGGTGTCGGTGAGCACCATCCAGGCGGAGAAGGGAGGGAACCCGAACTCCTCGTAACCCTCTCGTGACGCCTGGAACTCTGGCGTGTCCTTCATGTAGTTGTGGAAGCGCCGCATCACCCGGTCATACGGAGAGGTGTCGACGACCCGCGCCATCCTCAATCCGAGCCGGGATGCCCCTCGCAGCAGGCTCGAGTACATCCGGCCCGCGCCCCCAGGCCGCAACGGCCTCTCGCCCCCATTCGCCGGGGCGACGCCCGCCATGTCGCCATAGCGGAGGTAGAGCGCTTCGAACGTGCCTCGCGTCGCCCACCGCCGCTCCTCGGTGGAGTGCAGGTTGATGAAGAAGCGCAGGATGCGGTCGCCATGGGTCGCGCCGTATGCGCCAGCGTCCACATGGATGAGCTCGTTGCTCGCGTGAGGCTTGAGCTTCCGCCCGCGCTCCTGGAGTGGCCGAAAGCTGGAGGTGCCCACGCTCCAGTCCTTCACGAAGCCCGGCATGGTCGCCGTGAGGAAGTCCGTCACGCGCCGCGAGTGGTCTCTCAGGATTCGATGCGTGCGCGCGGCGAGCTCTCCTCCGGAGGCAAGCCCCACCAGCCGCTGCGCCTCGGGGTAATAGCTCACGTTCTTGCGCTTCAACTGTGAGGGAAGCTCCTCTCGCAGAAACGCCGCATCCTCCGGCGAGGGGAGGAGCACCGGACTCTCGGGAAAGTAGACGATGCGCCCGCGCTCGAGCGCATCCGACAAGGTGGTAGGGCCCGCGCTCTTCAGCCGCGCGGCATCGAAGGTCTCCAACATGGCTCCCCCCAGGGACTTCACATCCAAGACATGAAGTCTGCAGGCGGGCGACGGAACTATCCGCTCGGTGCAGCGTCAAGCCTGACGCCCAGCGAAGTTGTAAGGCACTGGACAGACCACCGGCCGGAAATCGCCACAACGGCAGGAATGGATTGGGGCCCGTCCCGCACCACGTGCGGTCCGCGCTCCCCCTGCCCCTACGGCGAAGGAGGAGGCGTGCTGGCGAGAGCCCCTTGACAAGATTTCCCCGGTCGTTATTTTGAAAGTCGTCAAACAATCGAGGGACGGGGATGCGAACGCAGGAGGTCTTCAAGGCGATTTCGGATCCAACCCGGCGCAGTGTGCTCAAGCTTCTGCAGGGTGGGTCGAAGACCGCGGGTGAGCTCGCGGAGGCGTTCGACATCACGAAGGGGTCGCTATCGCATCACTTCAACGTCCTCAAGGCCGCCGACCTGGTGCGCTGCGAGCGGCGCGGGCAGCAGCTCGTCTACTCCCTCAATACGACCGTGTTTGAAGACGTAGCGGCCATGCTTCTCGACCTCTTCAAGGTCGACAAGCGGAACGGAGAGCAGCCATGAAGATCAGCCGTGCGAACTTGTTGAGCCTGGGGCTCGTCATCGGGTCGTTCGTGATGGCGGCGGTGCTCTACAACCGACTCCCTGAATCGATGCCCACCCACTGGAATGCAAGCGGGGTGGTGGACGGCCACGCGTCGAAGCCCTGGGGCCCCTTCCTCCTGCCATTGGTGATGGCCGGCATGTTCCTGCTCTTGGTGGTCGTCCCCCGGATCTCGCCGCAAGGCTTCCGCGTGGACCGGTTTCAGGGCGTCTACGAGGGCATCCAGGCGGCGATTCTCGCGTTCATGCTCCTGGTGACGGCCCTGGTCATGCTCGCAGGCATCGGAGTCCCCGTGCCCATGGACCGCGTGCTCGTCTGCGCCACGGGGCTGCTCTTCGTGGTCTTGGGCAACTTCATGGGGAAGTTCACCAAGAACTTCTTCTGTGGCATTCGGACGCCCTGGACGCTCGCGAGTGACGAAGTCTGGCTCCGCACGCACCGCCTGGGCGGAAGGCTCTTTGTCCTCGCCGGGGGTGTCAGCTTCGTTTCGGGGCTTCTTGGCGGCGGCCCGATTCCCCTCCTCGTGGCCATCGCGGTGGCGGTCGGAGTCCCTGTGCTCTACTCGTACATTCTCTATCGCCGCATCGAGGGGTTCAAAGACGGGTCGACGCACGGCGGAGGCTCGCGACGCTCCGCGTGACAGGTGGACCGCGAGAGTTCCGCGGCGGGGCGGCGCCTTGGATTGGAGACACACTGGGAGTACCCTCCCAAATGCCTCTCAACCCCAGGAGCCCCAGATGCTGCGGAATCTTGTTTCCGGAGTCGCCCTGAGTTTCGCCCTCGTGGTGGGAATGGTTGTCCCCTCTTCCTCGCAGCCCGCCCCAAGCGCGGTCGTGAATGAAGAGCCCGTGCTCGTATCGACCGCCCCCCGCGGCGCGGTTCCTGACGAGTCCGCGCGACTGCTCGGCTGCTGCACGGGGGATGGCTTGTTCTGCACCGGCACGGCGCAATGTCAGGCCCGCGGGGCTGGCGTCTGCGGCGCGCCCTGTAATTAGGGGCCCGGCGGCCTCGCCCGGGGGGCCTGACGGGGCCCCTCCAGGCCAAGCGCTTCCACCCGGCGGATGGCGTTGAGGATCGCCTCCTGTCTTTAGAACAGGTTGGCGATGTCCTTCACCGGCTGGGGAGCGGCCTCGGTGCTCCCCAGCGCGCCCATGACGCCTCCAAAAATCATGGAGGCCGGATTGGCGCGGCCCTTCGTGATGGACCCGACGACACCCTCCGCGGCGCCCTTCAAGGTGTTGAGGTAACCGGTCGCGGCACCCTTGAGGACTCCCCCGAAGCCCCCCTCCGAGTTGCCGACCCCCGTCAGGACGTTGCTGACCACCGGCAAGAACCACAGGTGCTTGCCCGCCTCGCCCGCGAACCACTGGAAGTTGTCCTTGTTGCTCCCGTCCGCCTTGACGTGGGTGTCATTCGTGGTCGGCAGCTGGTGTTCGCCCAGGAAGGAGTACCCCTTCTCGGCGAAGTCCTTGACCATGCCGGCCTCCGTGCCGTGCCGCGCATCGCCATCCTTGGTGATGCCCTCGATGTTGCCGTCTCCCTGGGCGTTCTGGACCTTGTTCGACCGGTCCCCGCCATTGGAGGCCTTGGCGCTGTCGATGAACTCCAGCACCTTGGCCAGCCGGTAGACGCCGTCGGGGTTCTGCTTCGAGTCCTTCAGGTCGAGCTTGGGATCGACTCCCGTCTGCTTGCACAGCTGCTCGAACTTGATGTCCTTCTGGCGGCCCAGGTTCTTCAGCACGGGGGTGTCGTCGACGATCTGCGCCGCGGACCGGTTGTCCCCGGCCGGCCGCTTGTCGTTGGCGCTGGGGACGCCAGAGCCGGAGGCCTGCGGAGCCGGAGCCACCTCCTGGAGCTGCTGGGGGAGCCCCCGGGGGGCGTAGGTGAGCGCCTCGCTCGTCGCGCCCAGCGCCCCCTCCAGCCTGGACGCGGTGTTGGGCTGCCTCCTGTTGATGACAGCGGGCTCGAACGAGTCCACCTGCGTGAAACCGCGTGCGGGCGTGCGCGGGGCGCCTTGGAGGGTTCGGGCTCCCGTGTCCTGAACAGGCCCCGCCGAGAGCAGCTGCTTCGGGTTGACGGAAGAAGACTGAGCAGCGCCCTGACGCATCGAGGAGAGGGGGAGGGCCGTGGCCTTGACGTTGATCATCGGTATCACCTGGTTCTTGGCAGCGACGGAGGACCGCCGCGGCGAGTTCACACCGCCTATGCGCTGCTTCACTGCAGCGCGCATGCCACCCACAAGGCCCCCGTAACCCGTGGATTTCTCAGGGATGGGATGACTCCGGGGCCCGCACATCAGGTGCCCCGGCGGTGACAGCAGTCACCAGGAGGATGGCGCCAGTCACCACGGGCAGGAGCACCCGCCCATCCAAGCTTCGAGCGCGGCCTCGTGCGCAGGCGGCGTTCACAGCGCGTGGCGCTCGAGCCAGCCGCGGATGGCCTGCGCGATCTCCTCGGGCGCATCCTCGGGCGCATGGTGTCCCGCGCGGGCGAGCGGGACGATTTCGAGCGCGGGGAGCGTGCTTCGTGCCCACTCGACAATGCCCGGCGCGCTGAGACCGGTGTCCCCGAACGTCAACAGGAGCGCTGGCTTCGCGGGGGTGCGCGCGAGCCACGCGTCGTAGGCTTCGATCACCGCGCTGACGTCAGCGGGCTCGCCGTCGATGGGGATCTCCCGAGGCCACTGGAGGAGCGGCCGGCGGGAGGCCGGATCAGGATAGGGCGCGTAATAGGTGGCGCGGTCGTCCTCCGACAGGCCGCTCAGGACTCCGTTCGCGAGCGACCTCGCCAGGAACTCGTTCTGTTCGAGCACCCGCTGTTCGCCGACCCCTGGCGTGCGGAAGGCGCGGAACAGCTGCTCCCCCTGCGGAGGCCAGTCGCTCCAGCGCATGGGCCGGAGGAACGTCTCGAACACGACCACGCCGCGCACGCGCTCCGGGTGCCTCCGCGCCCAGTCGAGGGCGAGGACACCGCCCCAGTCGTAGCCAACGAGCACGACCTCGCGCAGGTCGAGCGCCGCGAACCACGCATCCAGGTAGCGCGCGTGATCCGCGAAGCGATAGGGGATGTCGGGCTTGCCCGAAGCCCCCATGCCAATGAGGTCGGGCGCGAGGCACCGCCCGAGGTCGGCGAGCCGTGGAGTCACGTTGCGCCACACGTGCGAGGACGTGGGGTTGCCGTGCAGGAACACGATGGGCGAGCCGGTCCCGGCGTCGCGGTAGGCAATGAACGAGTCGAGGACCTGGATGCTGGACGTCGAGGGCATGGCAGTGCTCCGAGGAGGAATGGGGGTGGGGGCGTGGCACGCGAGGAGCGCGCCCGCGACAAGACCGCCGAACAACCTGTGCATGCCCGCATCATGGGTTCGTCGAATCATCCGCGTGAGTGATGATTCGTGAGTGATAACCTCACGAACCGTGAGCAATCCCATCGCCTCCCTGGACCTCAATCTCCTCCTGGTGCTCCACACCGTGCTCGCCGAGCGCGGCGTGGCGAGCGCGGCCCGCCGGCTCCATGTCACTCCGTCCGCGATCAGCAACGGCCTCGCGCGCCTCCGCTCCGTGCTGGGCGACCCGCTCGTGACGCGCAAGGGCCGTGGCATCGTCCCCACGCCGCGTGCCCTCGCGCTCGCGCCCGCCCTCGCGCGGGGCCTGCGGGAGCTGGAGCTCGCGATTCACGAGCTCCCGTTCGATCCGACCGGATGCACGCGCGCCTTCACCCTGGCCGTCGCCGACGCCGGGCAGCTCACCTGGGTGCCTCGCATCGTTGCGCGGATGACCCAGGAGATGCCCAAGGCAAGCCTCGGCGTGGTGGGCATCGACTCGCTCGTCTCACTCGGCGACCTGGCCTCGTCCCAGGTGGATCTGCACATCGGCATGGCCGGAAGAGGCACGGGGCTGCACATCGAGCCGTTGCTGGAGGAGCGCATGGTCCTCGTCGCGCGGAGCGGCCACCCCGCGCTGGGTGCTCGCCTGTCCTCGCGTGCGCTCGGCGCGCTCCGGCACGTCGGCGTGGAGATGGTGCCGGGAAGGGCCTTTCGGGATCGCGTCGGTGCCGCGTACGCGCGCGCGGGCATCCACCGTGAGGTCGCGGTGACCGTGCCCTCGTTCACGGCCGCCGCGGCTGTCGTGGCCGCGACGGATTTCGTCGCGACGCTGCCGGAGTCACTCGTCGCGGCGCAGGGCACGCGCTTGGGGGTGCGCCCCCTCGACGCTCCGCTCCCCGCGCACACCGTCAAGCTCGCGCTGTGCTGGCATGAGCGCACCCATGTCGACCCCGCGGCGCGGCACCTGCGCGGACTTGTCCGGCGAGCGGTGCTGGGGACCTGACGGGAACGGAAGGTGGGGTGCGCCACTGGATGCCGTGGCGGCTCCCCCGACGACGCTCGACGAGACACTCCCGTGCGACGTGAATCCGGCCGACGCATGGAAGCCAGGGCCGGATTCGTCGGAACGGGATGCGTTAGAAGCGGATGAGGAACGAATCGTAGCCGCCGGCGTTGGCGGTGCTCCCCAGCCCGCCGTAGGTGTAGCCCGTCACATAGGCATTGCCCGCGGCGTCCACGGCCACGCCTCGGGTGACCTCGAGCGAGGGCGTCCCCACCGTGCGAGTCTGGAGCAGGGAGCCCAGGGCGTTGTAGCGCGCCAGGAACACGTCATCCCAGCCCGCGTGGGGGTTGCCGTTCAGCGAGGCTCCCGCCCGGCCCGCGAGGTTGATGGTGCCGTCGGCGGCGACGGTGACGGCGTGCGCGTAGTCGGCCCCGGTGCCTCCGAGCAGGCGGCTCCACTGGCGGTTGCCGGCGCTGTCGTAGCGAGCAAGGAGCGCGTCGAAGAGGCCATTGTTGACGTTCCCGTCGAGCTCGCCAAACGTGTAGCCGGCCAGGTAGACGTCGCCGTTCGGGCTCACGGCCACGCTGGTGCCGTGGTCATTGCCAGACACGTCCAGCTGCCGCGCCCACTGCTGAGCGCCCAGGATGTTGAACTTCATCAGGAAGATGTCGGTGCCCACGGGCGTGGTGGTGCCGTCGACGCTGCCCGTCGTCTCTCCCACCACGTACACGTCATGCGTCGGCGTCACGGCGATGCCCGTCGCCACGTCGCCGTTGGGCGAGCCGTACTGCTGGAGCCAGTACGGGTTGCCGTCGGTGTCGTAGAGGCCCACCATGACGTCATAGTTGTTGGGGTTGCCGCCGTTGGCGAAGCTGCCGCCGGTGTAGCCCGCGATGTAGAGCGTGTCGTTCTCGCCCACGGCGACGCCGGTGGCGAAGTCGTCCATCTGCGTGCCCCGCTGGCGCAGCCAGAGCCGATTGCCTTGGGCGTCGTACTTGGTGATGAAGAAGTCCAGGCCGCCAGCATTCACGTAGTAGTCGAAGCCGCCGAAGGTGTGGCCCACCACGTACACGTTGCCCGCCGCGTCGGTGGCCACCGCCGTGGCGCGGTCCGTCGCCGGCGTGCCGAGCTGGTGAATCCAGAGCTGCGTGCCGCTGGTGTCGTACTTCGCCACGAAGATGTCCTGCCCACCGGCGAGCGGCTCTGGGCCAAGCTGATTCGCGGTGTGACCGACGACATAGACGCTGTCTCCCGAGACGGCCACGGCTTGAGCCATGTCCTCATAGGTCGAGCCGAACTGGCGGACCCACGTCGGCGGAGAGGCCTGCGCCAGGGCCAACGACGGCGCACCCACCGCGCACACGACACTCGCCAGTCCAAACATGCTCCACAGGGATTGCTTCATCGCGAACTCCTTTTCGAGGGGGGAATGCCTGCATCGTGGGACCGGAGCGGGCGACTGTCGTCCACTCACGCGTTGAGACGCGTCACCACGGTCCACATGCAAGTCCATGGGACGCCATGCGCGTAAGTGGGTAGCGAAAGACACGCGTGAAACGAAGTGACCCGGCCATGAGGCACCATGGACCCCGGTCAAATGTGACGCAGGTGCAACTGCGTCAAAGATACGAATGAAGCCGTATCACACGGGGACATTCCCGGTGGGCGGCCGACACGCGAGTGATGCGGAGACGCGCGAAGATGAGCCATATCGAGACGATTCCCTGCTTTTGAGCATCTGGATGAGAAATGCCTCGCGGGTGGGGCGCGGCTGGAAGCCGGAGCCGCCGCTCTTGTCCCCCTTCCACCAGGAGGACGGCAGCGAGTGCGTCACGCTCGATGGGCAGTGGACGGCGCCATGGGTGTTGCTGGCCTTGGGGGGGCGCCTCCATGGCGTACGTCGTGCTCGGAGGACTCACGGGGGGCTTCAACTCACCGCGCAAGGTGGACGAGGCCGCGCTGGGAGAGCAGCGCTCCGCCTGACTCAGGTGGGCAAGTGGGGCTGATGAGGGCGCCGACCTGCTCGAGCCGGCTCCTTGCACGGGGAGGCTCGGCCGTGTAGCTGGGAGTGCGATGCCCATCGATACCGAGAGTCTCCTCCGCCGACTGAGCAACCTCGACACACTCGCACGCGCAGGCTCGGCGATCGCTGGCTTCCCGTGGGAGTCGATCGCTCCGTTCGCCAACCTCTGGTCGCAATCCTGGCCCGGCGAAGTAGCCGAGGCGCTTGGCGATGTAGACGAACTCGCTGTCGCGCTCGAGGAGGATTGTCCTGCGGGTGGGCCTCAGTGGATCGCGCTCGCGCTGCGCGACGGGTCGACGGTGCCGCGGGCGCCGGACGACGAGACGAACGATGTGGTCCTCTGGCAGGGAAGCGCTGTTGTCAGCGAAGGTCTGGATGCGGCTCCGCTCTTGATTGTCGGTGGATCGCTCACGGTCGATGGCTGGCTTCGCGTGAACGACGGCAGCACGGTCGTCGTGGCCGGTGGGCTCAAGGCGCATGGGGTTCGCTGCATTGGAAATCTCGTCGTCCTCGGCGATATCGAAGCAGACTTCGTGCGGGCGGAGGGCAATGGCGGCATCCTCTTCGCGCGCCAGGTCTCGTGCCGCCTCTACGACAACCCACACCTGGCCGTGCATTCGCGCGTCGTCGCCGAAAGCGCGGTCTACGAACGAGGCAGCGAGAAGACGCGGCCCTCGGGCGTGCAGGGGGTCTCGCCGGAGTCGCTCTTGGCGGAGGGACTCGTTCAGAAAGAGCCCGGGAGCGATCGCGCCATCCTTGACTATGAGGAGATCGAGCGGCGTGGCGCGACAAGGCAGCCGGTGTTTCGCGGCGCCTGAGTGAAGGCCCCTGGTTCGCGCGCGGCGGCGTGGAGGGCCTCGGCCTGGGAGACGGCACGCTCCACGGCCTCCCTGGCTCCTGGAGCCACCCCGAGGCCAGCGGCCCACGCGCACTGAACGCCAGGGAGGCGTCGCGCCGACCTCGTGTCCCACGACTCCGGGGTCGAGTGTCGAAGGAGGGCGGGTATCGGGCCCGTCATCTTTCTCCGAGGAATTCATGAACAGGGTCCGGCTGCGCCGCCTCTTCTCCCACGCACTGCGGACAACGCTGGCCACGCCGCTGCTGCTCGCGGGCTGCCAGGGGGCTCCGGACGAGGGGGCGCCGGCGCCGGATCCGGGCCCCGTCGACCTGAGCCAGTACTCGGAAGTCGAGTGCGCGAACGGAGCGCCCGTCATCGCGGGGCTGACGATCGAGCCGGCGCCCGACGTGATCCAGATCCGCACCCTCCTCGAGATGGGCATGCCCCCCGGCTCCGGAATCCAGCGCCGCAGCTCCGAGGGGGTGGAGTGCGCGACGGCCACCGACCTCCAGGCGTGCCGGGATCAGCTCGATTCGCTGACGGTGTTCCGCGGCTTCCCGGGGATCTGCGGCAACTTCATGGGCGGATGCGATCAGGACTTCATGGTCACGACCCGAGGCAACGAGGTGTCGGCGTACACGACCGCCCAAGCCGTGGCGACGTTGCTGGGCCACATCGACAACCCCCGGGAGGCCGCCATCCTGGCGTACGCCTCGGGGTACGCCCTCTGCGGCCATCCCGCGCTCGAACCCGGCAAGGTGAGGGCCTTGCCCGATGGCACCTTCAGCATCATCAGCACCCATGCGTCCGACTGCGACACGAAGGTGGGGCCGACGCGGTACGAGCTGAGCATCACCGCGTCCGGAGCGCTCACCGAGACGCGGCGGGTGGCGGTGACCGGCCCGCCCCCCGAATGCGTCGCGATCGGCCGGAGGTCCGTGGGGCTCCAGGCCGCGGACGCGGGAGCCTGCGAGGACGCCCGGGGCCACTACTTCGCGGACGCCGCCCGGCTGGAGGCCGTGTCCATCCACGCCTTCCTCCGGCTGCGTGAAGAGCTGGCCCTGCATGGCGCCAGTCAGGCGCTCCAGGACGCGGCGCTCACCAGCGCGCTGGATGAGGTCCGGCACGCGGAGGTCACCACCCGGCTTGCCCTGCGCTACGGAACCACCCCACCGCCGCCCTCCGTGGCCCCCCTGCCCTTGCGGCCCCTGCATGAGGTGCTGCTGGACAACACCGTGGAGGGCTGCGTGCGGGAAACCTATGGCGCGCTCCTGGCGCACCACCAGGCCCTGCACGCGCGCGACCCGGAGGTCCGCGAGGCCATGGTGCGCATCGCCGAGGATGAGACCCGGCACGCCGCCCTGTCCTGGGACATCGACGCCTGGGCCGAGTCCCGGTTGTCCCCCGGGGAGCGCAGCGCGCTTCAGGAGGCCCGGAGGCAGGCCGTCGCGGTGCTGCGGTCGGAAGTGGCCGTGCCGTTCGACGCGGAGCTGAGGGTCGACGCGGGCCTCCCCTCGCCCGAGGTCGCGGCGGCGCTCCTGGACTCGCTCGAGCAAGGACTCTGGGCCTGAAGAGGCCGCCGCGCAGGCCTTCCCGGGGGCAGCGCGCCCTGGCGAAGCACGGAGCGAGGGCGCGTGGCCCTGGCTCCGTCGCGGCGCGTCCCCTCGGAAGGCTCACGGGTTCATGGGCTCAGGGAGGGCACGTCCCGTCAGGCCGGTAGGTGATCGAGAACAGCCGGCGGACACCCCCTGCGTCCTCCCCCGTGATGAACACGTATCCGCCGGAGCGGACGAAGCCCCTGGGGTTGGAGGACAGGGGGCCCCGGGCGAGTTCCGTGAGGGCCACCGTTCCGAGCCGGTCCCCATTGCTCACCCAGGGCTCCGCGCCCCGTCCTTGGACCTCGGCGCTGAAGAAGAACTGGTCCTCGACGACGGTCAGCGTCCGGGGGGACGAGCTTCCCGCGCCGACCTCCAGGTCCGCGAATCGATGGGTCCCCGCCGCCGTCCCGTCACTCACCCAGAGCTCCACGCCATTCGTTCCTTCCGTGGCGGAGAAGAAGAGCCGATTGCCCAGCACGGCGAAGTTGTCGGGGGATGAGCCCAGGGGGCCCGGGCGCAGGTCCTCCAGGAGCCTGGTGCCCGCCACCGTTCCGTCGCTGATCCACAGCTCCCTGTCACTGCTCCCCTTCTCGGGGGTGGCGCTGAAGAGCAGCCTCCCGCCCAGCGCGGCGAGTGCCCTGATGTCTCCGAAATGTCCCAGCGTCACGGGGGTGGCGCCGGAGTCCGTCATCATCAAGGACACGTCGCCTCCATGGGACATGCCCACGACGAAGAACAGCTTGCGGCCCACGGGCGTCAGGGGCCTCAGGAAGCCCGGGTCGGTCGTCGTCCGGAAGATCTCGGCCGCGTC
Source organism: Corallococcus sp. Z5C101001 (assembly GCF_007352635.1). NCBI lineage: Bacteria > Pseudomonadati > Myxococcota > Myxococcia > Myxococcales > Myxococcaceae > Corallococcus > Corallococcus sp. Z5C101001. The sequence continues at coordinate 1,088,323 of NZ_VKLU01000001.1, read as the reverse complement.
GGAGATGCCGTCCGTGCGCATCAAGAGCGTGAAGGTGCCTCGAACATCGATGAGGAACTAGAGCCCGCCGTCGCCGCCCGCGGCGAACTGGTTGGGGGAGGAGTCCTCGACGCCCTCGGTCAGCTCCTGAACCAGGATGGTGCCCGCGGCCGTGCCATCGCTGCGCCACAGCTCCCGACCGTGCGCCACGTCTCCCGCCGAGAAATAGACCATGCCCTTGAACGCGAACAGCGAGTTGGGAAACGAGCCGAGCGGGCCGGGCCAGATGTCTTTCACCAGTTGAGTGCCGGCGGGCGTGCCATCCGTCACGAACAGCTCATTGCCCACAGCGGGGTCATCCGCCGTGAAGAACACGCGATCTCCCACCCGCGTGAACTGCGTCGGGTTCGAGCCTGTCGGCCCGGGAAAGAGCTCCTTCAGCAGCCGCGTCCCCGCTCCGGGGCTTCCGTTGCTCACCCATGGCTCCCGTCCCAGCACGCCATCATCCGAGCTGAACACCAGCCCCGCCGGGCTGCGCGCCATGTCCGGGACGCGCGGCTGGACCTCGACCGGAGTGACCCCCAACGAGACAGCGGTCCTCGTACAGATTGCCCAGGGATTCACGACTTGAGGCGTGGGCGTCCCCGCCGGGTCCTGCGTCGCCGCATCCGAGGCCCCTCTCACGAGCAACTGCGCCAGCAACATCAGGAAACAGCAGCCGTATCTCATTGGGACTTCTCCTCCATCCGCGCGAAGCGGCCGCGGGGGCGAAGACGAAGCCACTTCGCGTCCAGAGACAACGCCCCTCCGGTAGGAGCGACCCGTCGCGCAGCCGTCAGCCGCTCCGACGCGGGAACAGATCAACACCCGTGCCTTCGCGCTTACGTTCCGGCCCCTCGCTTGTCAGGCGGCCTCTTGGAGATGCCATGAAATAGAACCACGACGTTCTCTCGCCGGGCGTGGTCGTCGCCGGGCTTCTCGGATTCGTCGTGCTGGCATCTCCTGCTCACGCCCAGTCCGCCGCGCAGGTCGGGCAGTGGTCGAGCGTGATGACCTGGCCCATGTCGGCCACGCACACCAGCCTGCTCCCCGATGGCAAGGTGATCTTCATCGGCGAGTACGAGCAGGGGCTCCTGCCGCCCGGGCGCTGGGACCCCACCACCCAGACGCTCTCCCAGTTTCCCGCGCCGGGCTACAACGTCTTCTGCTCCGGACAAACGTTCCTGTCGAACGGAAAGCTGCTCTACAGCGGCGGACATATCGCGACGGACGAGGGGCTCCCCCATGCGAGCCTCTTCGATTTCAACACCAGCACCTGGACCCGCGTGCCGGACATGAACGCCGGTCGCTGGTATCCCACCAACACCACGCTCAACAACGGTGACGTGTTGACCTCCTCCGGTGAGATAGACGGCCCCGGAGACATCAACCAAATCCCCCAGCGATTCATCGCGGCCACCAGCGCCTGGCGGACCCTGATCGGGGCGCAGCAGGACATTCCCTTCTACCCCAAGATGTTCCTCGCCCCGGATGGCCGGATCTTCTACGCCGGGCAGCTGCGCAACTCGCTCTGGTTGGACCCGACCGGCTCGGGCGCCTGGAGCATGGGCCCCCTGAGCAACTACGGCAGCCGCAGCTATGGGCCCGCCGTGTACCTGGACGGCAAGATCCTCCTCATCGGCGGGAGCCAGCCGCCCACCGCCACCGTCGAGGAGATCGACCTCACCACGGCGTCACCGGCCTGGCGCTACCTGGCGCCGATGAGCATCGCCCGACGCCAGCACAACGCGGTCATCCTCCCGGACGGCACCGTGCTGGTCGTTGGAGGCAGCAGCGGTCCCGGCTTCAATTCGTCCGACTTCCCCGTCCTCTACGCAGAGCTCTACAACCCGGTCACGAACACCTGGACCTCGCTCTCGAGTGGGGCCCGCTACCGTGGCTACCACTCCACCGCCCTGCTCCTGCCGGATGGGCGGGTGCTGTCGGCGGGTGGCTATGAGGATACGACCGCCGAGGTCTACTCCCCACCCTACCTCTTCAAGGGTCCGCGGCCGGTCGTCACGGCGGCGCCCACCACCTCCTTGCCCGCGGCGACCTTCACCATCACCACGCCCGATGCGGCGAACATCACCCGGGTGTCGCTCATCGCGCTGAGCTCGGTGACGCACACGTTCGACCAGAACCAGCGGCTGCTCACCTTGAACTTCACACGCGGTGCCGGGAGCCTGACGGTGACCGCTCCGGCCAATCGCAACATCGCGCCACCCGGGTACTACCAGCTCTTCATCGTGAACGCCGCCGGGGTGCCCTCGCTCGGGCGGCGGCTGCGCATCCCTCCTCCGTGAGGAAGGACACGTTCACGGACTCACATCCTGCATCAGCAAGCGGGGCGGCTGAGGCAGGGCACGGGCTCGCGCCAGCAGCTCCGCGCGGCTGCGCGCCTTCAACCGCCGGTGCAGGGCCTTGCTGTAGTCGTGCACCGTCCGCGGGCTGATGCCCAGCCGATCCGCCACCTCCTTCTCGCCGCAGCCCGCTTGAAAGAGGGTCAGGGTCTGATGGAGCCGGCGCGGGAGCCGCACCGCACTCGCCTCCCGCCACAGCGCGCCCAGCTCGCCGTGAAGATGGTGGACCAGCAGACGCTCCCGCTCGCTGAAGGGAGCGTCGGACTGCGTCTTGAAGAGAAACACGAAATGCATCGCCCGATGTTCGGGAACGTGGAGGGCCGACAGGAGATAGTGGTTGAGCCGTGCGGGCCGGTAGTGGTCGTTGAAGATGACCGACCTGTACCAGCTTCGATCACTCGCGAGTTCGTGCCTGCGGTGCGTGAACGACCCCACGCCCAGCCGCATGATGCGCGCGTCGGAGGGGTCCAACTCCGGCTCCTGGCGCTCACAGACCTGCATCCAGGCGCGGCGGTCGGACCCGGTCCCCCAGCCCACATCCACGCCGCCCACGTGGCGTGACGGGTCCAGGAGTCCCCCTTCCGGAGTCTCCGCGGCGAGGCCGACCTGGGCCCCCACGAGGGCGTTCAAGCCGGTGAGCAGGTGGCGCCGCCACGCCAGCGTGTCGTGGCTCAACTGCTTCAGCTCATCCAGCAAACGAAAGACGCCGCGAGCGTCTTGCCACGTGACGAGGTCCGACATGCCCGCGGACTCTATCCCCTGTTCAGGGGAATGGTCATCCCAGGGGCAAAACCTATCCTCGGCGGCCTCATGTCACGGAGGCACGCACGATGAAATGCATTCTCGGAAGTCTGGTCTGCGCGGCGGCTGTGTTCGGGGGTTGTGGCGCGGAAGAGCCCCGCGCCCAGGTGCTCTCGGCGCAGGATTCCATCGAGGGTCGCGGCATCACGGAGTGGACCGAGTCGTGGTTTCACTGGAACTTCGCGGTGCCGGCCAGCCAGAACCCCGCGCTCGTGCTGGAGGCGGACTGCGGCGTCGGCCAGAGCGAGCCCGTCTTCTTCGTCCCGCTCTACGACGGCGCCAAACGCTATCAGCGAACCTGCCATGTTCCGGCGGGCCGGCCCGTGCTCGTCCCGCTGTGGGCCGTCATCAACGACTATCCCTGTCCCGACTCCAGCTTCGAACCCGCTCCTGGGCAGTCGCTGGAAGACTTCCTCGCGCAGGGAGCCATCGCTTACAACGCCCTGGTTCGGGAACTCGCGGTGACGCTGGATGGTGAAGCCATCGACCCCACCGCGCACCGGCACACCACGGGCCTGTTCAACTTCACCGCGGATCCGAGCCTGGTCGGCAAGCTCCCCGATGCTTGTCTCCAGGGGACGTCCCAACCAGGAGTCAGCGACGGGTGGTGGCTGATGCTCTCCCTGCCCCCCGGTGACCATGTGGTCCACGTCACCGGCGTGGACCCCAGCAACGACGCCATCGAATACACGTATCGCCTCGCGGTCAGCCCATAGCGTCCAAAGCCGGGTCCCTCCTTCGGCGGGGAGGGAGCCCGGCGCGGCCCGACGCGTCAGTTACAGCCCTGGCTCGCCAGCCAGTTCACGCCCTTGGTCCGCTCGCTGGTGCCGTTCGAGCCGCCGCTGTCCGTGTTCGAGAAGGACATGGACACGGTGGCGCCCGAGGACTGGTTCCGGAGCTCCATCGTCATGTTGTTGGGGACGAGCGCGGTGGAGTTCGGGTAGTTCGCACCGATGGTGTAGCGCAGCCGGTTGCTCGGCAGGCTCCCGCACTTGGCCATCTTGTTCTCCAACTGCAGCCAGTTGCCACGGTTGAAGTTGGCATCCTGAGGCACCAGGTTCGCCCGCCCGCCCCAGCCCCCGAGCTGCGAGCCGATGAGGTGTCCCCCGTCATAATCGTTGCTGGGGTCTTCCGCGTCGCCCCACTGCCCCACGTTCGTCTGACAGGAGTCGACGCGCGGCGCGGCGACAATCGGTGGCAGGTTCTTGTAGGCCCGGTTCGGCCGGCCCGCGCTGTCGATGAAGTAGTACTCGCCGTCGAAGTTGTGCCAGATGTTCCGGTCACCCGCCGGGAAGTACTTCGGACAGTCGCTGATCACCGCCTGGGTGACGCCTCCATGGAGGGTGTATCCAACGCCGTACGGCTTCATCGCCTCCCGGATCTCCTGCTCCGTGTGGCTGTCGAAGAACTCCATGAGACCGCTCGGGCCGCCGAAGTCCTGCTCGAGCTGACTCGCGACGCCTTCGCCGCCCAGGTCCGTCTCCGACGCTCCGCAACCGCCGAGCAACAGGGCGAACACCGCCGCGATGGGAAGCTTGTTCACGATGCGCATTCTCTGGGTTCCTTCCTCAGCCGGTTTTCACTACTTTCGCGGCCTCGATTATCGAGAAAGCAAGAAGCGCTTTGCAACAATTCCAAGAAATGAGGAGGCTGGGGCGCGCGTCCCTCTCCGTTGGAAGGAGCCCCTTCTGAAAATCGCGAACATTCCCTTCTGCACCACGGACTGGAACACCCTCCAGCCCACCGAGCATCCGGGGGTCTCGGGCAAGGCGCTCTGGCGGACGATCCAGGCAGGAGACATCCGGGTCCGGCTCGTTGAGTACACCCCCGGATACGTGGCGGACCACTGGTGCCGCCGCGGACATGTCCTGCTCGTGCTGGAGGGGACGCTGCTCACGGAGCTGCAGGATGGCCGGCGCTTCGAGCTCGGGCCGATGATGAGCTACCAGGTCAGCGATGACGACGGAGCGCACCGCTCGTCGACAAAGACAGGGGCCAGGCTCTTCATCGTGGACTGAGGCAGGTCCGCGAGCCGGAGGCGATGAGAACCATCGCCACGCGGCCCCGTGTCAGGTCCGGGCCTGCCAGGTCAGCCACTCCCCCGGACGTGCCAGCTCCACGTTCACCTTCCGCGAGCGCGCGGTGCCCAGGAGCAGCGCTTCCGCGTCCGGAACCTCCCGATAGTCCTCAGAGGCCGCGACGCCGTAGTGGATGGGCACGAGGAGCCGTGCCCCCAACACGACGGCCGCGGCCACCGCCTGCTCCGGCGTCAGGACGGAGTGCACGTTGCTCACGGGCTTCCGCCAGCCGAAGCGTGCCCCGTTGATGGGCAGGAATGCCGCGTCGAAGGGGCCGAACTGACGCCCGATGTGCCACCAGGCCCCGTGCCACAGCGTGTCGCCGCAGTGGATGATGCGGCGGCCTCCGCCGGAGACGACCCACGAAACCTGGGGATCCCCATAACCATCCGCCGCGGGGACGGCGGTGGCCGTGAAGTCATTGAGCAAGAGGGGCTCGTAGAGCGGGGCGGACCGCACGCGGAACCCCGAAGCGGCAGCCGCCGCGGCCATGTCCGGAGGGCACACCAGCGTCCCGGTGTCCCCCAGGGCCTGACGGACAGCCACCCTGTCGAAGTGGTCGGGATGGCGATGCGTCACCAGGACAAAGCGGCTCCCGCTGCTCGCGTCCACCGAGACGAGCGGATCCTTCAACGCGGCCCCCCAGACGGTGGGGTCGACCAGCGGATCCAGGAAGAGCGTGTCCTGTCCGAGCAGCAGCCGCACCCCGGCCCATGCCAACCGCTGGGCACGAAGCGCGGCGCTGTCGACAGGCCCCTTCGCGCTGCCCATGCCAGGGGGGAGCAGGACCGCGCCCGCGGAGAGCGCGACCGCGGTGCGCAGGAAGTCCCGGCGGCTCCTCCGCTCGGGCCCAGCCATCGTGTCCTGCCTCTCCGGGTTCGATGACCTCATCAGGGACGCGGAGGCGGGGTCATGGACATCCTGGCTCACCGAGCCCCCGAGGAGGCCACGAGATTGATGCCGAAGAGGCGCACGCCGGTCTCGGTCCGCGACTGATGACGGCTTCCCGGCGAGAAGAACAGGTACGAGCCCGGCCCGAAGCGCCGCTCCCCCTCGATGACCTCACCGCTCACCACGAAGACCTCTTCGCCGGTGTCGTGGAAGTCCACGGACGGCCACTGGCACCCGGGAGCCATGTCCACGACCCAGACCCTCACGTCGGGAGTACTCGGCAAGTCCCTCCGAAGGCAGCCTGGGCCGACGACGACTGGCTCAACGTCGTCGATCCGCACGGAGGACCAGGTGGAGACAACAGGGTTCCGCGTCCTCGGGGAGTCTTCTGTCTGGGGCATCGGTCCGCCCTCCTCGCTTCGGGGTGCCGACACACTAGGGACGCCGAGGTCATGAGCACAGCGAAACGATTTCACAAAGATGCTGAACAGGCTTCATGTGAAAATCTCCGGCATGCTCGAGCTCCGTCACTTCAAGCTGATTGCCGCGGTCGCCGATACCGGAAGCCTGGCCGCCGCGAGCCGGCAGCTTCACCTCACGTCCTCGGCGCTGAGCCACCAACTCCGCGATGCCGAGGAGCGCCTGGGCGTGCAGCTCTTCCAGCGGCGCCAGCGACGCCTGCTCCTGACCGGCTCGGGAGAGAAGCTGCTCGTCTCCGCACGGCGGGTCCTGAGCGAGGTGGCCCAGGCCGAGGCCGTCTGCCGCGCGCACCCGCAGGACGACCTGCTCCGGCTCAGCACGGGCTGCTACACGGTGTATGGCTGGCTGCCGCCCATCCTGGGGCAGTGGCAGGCCGCACACCCGCGCGTCGAGCTGCGCATCGTCCTGGAGGCCACGCGTCAACCGCTGGGGGCGCTGCTGAATGGCGAGCTGGACCTCGCCTTGACCGCGGACGTCCCCCGGCAGGCCCGACTGGCCCAGACCGCGCTCTTCGAGGACGAGCTGCTGCTGGTGGTCCCCGCGGACCACGCGCTGGCGCGGCGCGCGCATGTCACGGCGACGGACCTGGCGGGGGAGCACCTGCTCACCTTCGCCGCGCCTCGGGAGCAACTGGATGTCTTCACGCGCGTGCTCTGGCCCGCGGGCCTCGAACCACAGCGAGTCTCCCCCGTGCCCCTCACCGAGGCGCTGATCGAGCTGGTGCGTGGCGGTATCGGCGTGACCGCGCTGCCTGAATGGATGCTGCCGGCAGAGCGCCACGGGCTCCAGACCGTCCGGCTCACCCCTGGGGGGATCCGACGCCGCTGGAGCGCCGTCACCCGCGCGGCCCGCCAGCGCCCCGCGCCGCTGACCCACTTCATCCAGCTGCTCCGCGAGCGCTTCTCCCACCACGGCAAGGCAGGGCCACGGGCTGCCTCACCGAGAAGGGGGTGAGCCCCGCGCTCCCTGCGCGTGATACATGAAAATCCATGAATCATCCGCCGCCAGGCAACTCGCGGTCGGCCGGGGTGATAATGTGGGCGGCACGCCGGCCCCCAACCCCCCAGGGTGAACCGTCATGACGACGCGCATCTCCAGCCCCCAGTCCCCCGCTCCCCTGGCCCGGTCAGGCGATGTGAACGTGTCGAAGAGCTCGCGGTTCTCGAACGACTTCCAGCAGTGGCTCCAGACCCACGGATACGGCAAGTACGACTTCGCCAAGGGGAACGTGCCCGCGTTCGGCGGCAAGAGCGGCTCGGGCGAGAAGGTGACAAAGGAGCCGGTCATCTTCATTCACGGCAACTCGGACAGCGCCGCGGGGTGGAAGGGCTCCATCGAGACGTTCGCGAAGAATGGCTACAAGCCCTCGGAGCTGTACGCGATGACGTGGGGGCCAGCGAACCCCATGCTCGCGGCCAACCAGGCGCACTCAGAGAAGTACCTGGGAGAAGTGCGCGCGTTCATCCAGGCCGTGAAGGAGTACACGGGCGCGGAGAAGGTGGACGTCATCGGTCACTCCATGGGCGTGACGCTGGCGCGCAAGGCCATCCAGGGCGGTGACGGCTTCGACCCGTACGCGGGAGGGAAGTTCAACCTGGGCAAGCCGCTGACGGACAGCGTGGACACCTTCGTGGGCATCGCCGGTGCCAACCACGGGCTGGCCGCGGCGCGGTGGACGGGGGACCTGGTGCCCACCACCAACCGCACCACCGGACTGCACCCCGACTCGGCCTTCTTGAAGGACATCAACGCGGTGGGTCATGCCGAGGGAGCGCACCTCTACAGCATCTGGTCCAGCGTCGATGAGGTGGTGGGCGTGGGGCTCGCGGGCCGGACCTCGCCCATCCCCCAGGAGGATGGCTCCAAGGTGTTCCACACCTTCCCCTATGGCCACATGGGTCTGAAGAACCTGACGGGCGAGACCCAGCTCGCCATGGTCCGCGACCACAAGGTCGACCCGAAGGGCTCGGGGACTCCGGAGAAGTAGCGGCCTCGGGATCCCCGTCGCCCCCCTGCCCTGTGCTAGATCCCACCGTGCCCCGAGTTCGTGGGGCCGTGGAGTCGATCAGGGGGAAGCACGTATGGGATTGGAGGACATGCGGACATCGTGATGGTCAAGAAGAAGCCTTTCGCCCTCGGCTTCTCCCGCCTCAGCACCATCGTCCGGTCGGGGAAGGGCATCGACTACAACTTCGCCAACAAAGTGGCTGCCACGGGACAGGCGCTCATCGAACGCCTGATGAAGCAGCAGTAGACCGCTCGCGCGGCCGAAGCAGCCGCGCGGTCCACGCTGAAGCCAATCCCGTGTCGTCGTCACCGCCCCCTGGAGCGAACTCAATGCCCGGCAAGACAGCCCAGAAGAAAGTGAAGGTCGCGAAGAAGACCGCCGCCAAGAAGAGCACCGTGAAGGCAACCAGACCACGCAAGGTGGCGCTCCTCTCCGGCGGCAATCCCCAGATCGCGAAGGCCTACGGCGACGCCCCCGTGCAGGCCTACATCGAGGCCATGCCGGGCTGGAAACGCGACGTCGGGCTCCGCCTCGACGCGATCATCTCGCGAGCCGTCCCCGGCGTGCACAAGGCGGTCAAATGGAACTCGCCGCTGTATGGAGTCGAGGGCCAGGGCTGGTTCCTCGGCGTGCACTGCTTCACGAAGCACATCAAGGTGGCCTTCTTCCGCGGCACGTCGCTGCGGCCTGTCCCTCCCGGTGAGTCCAAGAACGAAGGCACGCGCTACCTCGACATCCGTGAGAGCGACGCGCTCGACGAAGCCCAGCTCGCCGCTTGGGTGAAGCAAGCCAGCCAATTGCCCGGCGAACGCATGTGAGCGGCCAGGGCGGGGAGCGACGGAAGAGCGGACCGAAGCTCCCTGACCGTCACATCGCCACGCCCCACGCAGGGTTGGCATGGATGCTGCTAAATGTCTGAGGCATGAATCTCTTCGAGCTGGCCGGGCTCCTGGGCGCAGGCGTGGGTCTCGTCACCGGTGCCTGGCTTGGCCATGACCATGCTGGCACCGTGGGGCTGATGGGGGGTGCTGTTGCCGGAGTCGTCGGGGGGTTTGCTTCTGGGATTGGCGCGGTCGCGGGCATGTTCGGCATCGCCATCTTTCAGGAGCGGTGGACCAAGCGATTCAAGCTCGCGCCACGCTTCCGCCGCTATTGGGCTCGTCGACAAGCGGCCTCCTGGGCCGCCGTCAAGGACCGGCTCGTGGGAGGAGAGACCGTTCGTGGGAGGGTCGTGCTCGAAGCCCACTACGGAAGGTTTCTCGATCTGGGTGTCGGCTTCCCCGCCCTCCTCCAAGCAGTGGATAGCGGAGGCCTTGTGTCGGACCTGCCGCACCTTGGGGATGACGCCGAAGCCGTTGTTCTCGAGTTCGACGATGCGAACCAGGAGATCGTGCTCACCCGGAGCCACCGCTGGTGGCTCGCGATGGACGGGGTGCCCGTCGGATACCTCGCGAGCCCCCCTCCCGAGGGGGAGAATGGAAGCGCTTACTACTTCGCGCTCACCAACAGCGCCCACGCCGAATTCCGGGAGCGCCTGGCGCGCGAGCAGCGCGTCACCTGCTCGTTGATCCACGCCCAGGAGGAGCCAAGGAGCGTGTGGATCGAACAGGGATCCGGTCGTCCAGGCGGCTCCATCACGATGCGCCCGCGGTAGGGGGCCGCCGGAGTCCGGGCTACTTCTTCTTCGCGGATGCGCGTCGGGGACGCGCCGCGGTGTTGGCGGCCACCGCTGACCGGATCAACTCCTTGAAGGCGGCCTCGTTGAGCTTCTCGCCTTCGCGAATGTCGATGGCCCGGCGCGTGTTTCCCTCGAGGCTGGAGTTGAACAGCTTATGGGGGTCCGGGAGGGAGGCGCCCCGGAAGAAGGTCAGCTTCACGACCTGCTTGTAGGACTCCCCGGTACAGACGCCGCCGTCATGAGCCCAGACCGGAGTCCCCATCCACTTCCATTCCTCCTGGATCTCCGGGTCCGCGTCGTGGATGAGCTGGCGAATCCAGGCGAGCGTCCCGCCTCTCCAGTCCCCCAGCTCCTGAATCTTCATCGTGATGTTCTTCGAAGCATCCACGTTGTCCGGAGCACGTTTCGTCGCCATGGTTTCTCCGCTCGAGCCGGCACGGCTCCGAGGATAAGTCGTTCAAGGGCGGCTCGAACGCACAAGGAGGCGCGCTCTGTTGAATCGCGCCTCCTTCCGCGCATCGGGCCCGCCCTCAGGCGCGCGCCGGCGTGACCTGCAGGCGGCGCCAGAAGAAATACGAGAGCCCCCAGAGCACGCTGGTGCCCACCGCGAAGCCCCATGCCTCCGGGCCGTCTCCCACCGCGAGGTGGGCGATGACCGCGGAAACGAGGTTGATGGCGAAGCCCGCGTAGGCCCACTCCTTGAGCCGCGCCGGCACCGGCGCGAGCAGCAGCGCGATGCCAATGAACTTGGCCCACGAGAGCTCCACCCGGAAGTAGGCGGGGAAGCCGAGGTGGGTGAACGCCTCCGCCACCTGCGGCAGGTTCAGCTGCGCGTAGGCGGTGAAGCCCATCTGCAGGCAGAAGAGCGCGGTGACGGCCCAATACGCGAGGGTCTTGGCCTTGGATGAGGTCCCGGCGGCGACGAGCGCCGGCTTCTGTAGGGTCGATTCCATGAGGTCTTCCTTCAACGCTTCGGGGGGTTCGGCCAGGAGGGCGCCTCAACGCCGAACTGCTTCGCGTACTCCGCGTTCAACCGCTGCCAGTCTCCGAACTTCATGGCATCGGCGCCGACGAGGCGTCCCAGGGGCTGCTCGGCGAGGAGGGCATCCAGTACATCGATGCAGATGTGCCAGCCCGCGGCGCCCATCGAGATGAACTTGCGGTTGATGTTGTGCCAGAGCGTGAGGCGAGTGCCTTCACCTTGCGGCTCCAGCTCCCAGCGGATGTCCTGATCTCCCCAGCTGAACTCGAGCAGCCTGGGCTCCTCGGCCCGCTTCACCTGGGTCTCGGCGACGTGCGGCGTCGGCGCGCCCACCGTCGAGAACTTCGCGGTACCCACGGTGCCCAGGTTCCGGTCGGAATCGAAGGGAGCCCATTCGCGGAGCTGCTCGGGCTCCGTGAGCGCCTTCCAGACCTTGACCGGAGGATGGCGGAGGTCCCGGACGAGCACGAGCGTCCACCGCTCCCCTTCCTTTTGGACCTCCGCGCCAAAGGCGGCGCCCGGCGCGTATTTCTCACGACCGCTCATGTCACTTCTTTCCTTTCACAGATGAGGCCTTCTCCATCCGATCCAAGTGCTGCTCCAGGGCATCGACGTGCATGGACCAGAAGCGCCGGAACGGAACCAACCACTCGTCCACTTCTTGGAGCGGCTTGGGATTGAGGCGGTAGACCCGCCGCTGGGCTTCCACGCGCGACTCGACGAAGCCCCCCTCCCGCAACACCTTGAGGTGCTTGGAGACCGACGGCTGCGGCAAGCGCAGGTGGTGCATCAGCTCGCCCACCGAGCACTCGGAAGTGGACAGCATGCTCAGGATGGCGCGGCGGTTCGGTTCGGCAATGACTGCGAACGCGGATTCCATGAGCCATATATTCCTCACGGGCCATATACCCGTCAAGGGATATGATGGCCTCGAGGCGTGCGACCACCGCCGGTGCGTCCTCTCGCCCCCGTGCCTCCTCTCGCAGTCGCTGTCGCCTCATCCACCCGGGCCAGCGCGGGGTCTTGAACATCCCTCGAATTGTTCGCACTCTTCGGCGTCTCCAAGAGCCGCCGACACGCGCCATGAACCACGTGCTCCATCGCCCCAAGGCGCCCCTCGACGAGTTCGTGGAGTTCTTCTGGGTGTCAAGCAGCTATGTCGGGCAGGCGCCGCGAGAGCGCGTGCTTCCGACGGGCGCGCAGGCCCTCGTCGTCCATCTCGGAGAGACCCCGTTGCGTGTCTACTCCGGCGAGGACACGACCGAGGCCGCCGAAGCCCTGGGGGCCATCTTGTGCGGCGCCCGAAGCAGCCCGCTGATCATCGGCACCACCTTCGGTCCGACCGTCGGCGTCCACTTCAAGCCCGGTGGCGCGCGCCCCTTCTTCGACGCGGCCGCCGATGCGCTCGCGGAGCAGACCGTGGCGCTGGATGCGCTCTGGGGCACGTCGGCCCGCTCGCTGCGCGAACGGTTGATGGAGGCGTCCTCGCCACTCGAGCAAGTGCGGCTGCTGGAAGAGCACCTCCTGCACCGGCTGCGCCGCTCGTTCGAGCTGGCTCCCGCGCTTCGTGCGTCCCTGGACGCGTTCGAGAGGCCCGACCTCACCTCGGTCGCCGAGGTCAATCGCCGAACGGGGCTCTCGCCGAAGCGCCTCCTGGCGCTGTTTCGCGAGGAGGTCGGCTTGAGTCCGAAGACCTTCTGGCGTGTCCGACGATTTCGGGCGGCCCTGCGCGACCTCGACCAGGGCGCCTTGCGTGGCGCCGCGTTGGCCGCCGAGCACGGGTACTTCGACCAAGCCCACTTCCTTCGCGAGTTCCGGTCGCTCGCCGGCTCGAACCCGCGCGAATACCTCGCGGCGCGCGTCGCAGGCACCGACCACGTCTCGGTCCACGGGTAAAAAGATCCAATCCCTGGAGCCTGTCCTCGCGTTTCCTCGGCGGCATGGAACCGAGTGAACGCTCCCCGCGACGCGCGTCGGCAGGCCCGGCCTTGGAGGCAAGGGCGAGCCACGGCCGCATCATGCAAGTGGCTCGCCCCCTCCAGCGTGGGGGGTGGGCATGAGCGCCGACATCCCCGCCGCGCGGGTCGAGGAGCGCTCGCTCAAGGGCCTCGGGGCACTCCTCTGGTTACAAGGGTCGCTCGTCGCTGGAGCCGCGCTCTCGTCGACGTTGGCCGCCGCCCTCGCGCTGGTGCCGTTCTTTGTCGTCGCGCGCATGGCCACCGCCATCTACGCGACGCCACCGGACCTCGACTCCGTCCGGTCGCTCGCCCTCGTCGCCGCGGGGGCGCTCGCGTTGCGCTACGTCCTCGTCGCCGCCGCGAACATGCTGGCGCACGTCGCCGCGTTCCGCATCCTTCATGAGCTGCGCCTGCGGCTCGCGAAGAAGCTGGGCGCCGTTCCGCTCTCGTTCTTCAGCCGTCGTGGCGCCGGGGAGTTGAAGAAGACGCTGATGGACGACGTGAACCAGATCGAAGCGTTCGTCGCGCATCACTTCCCGGATGTGGTCGCCGCGATCATCGTCCCGCTCGCGACGGCCGTCGCCCTCCTGTCGGTCGACTGGCGCATGGCCCTCGCCAGCCTCGTGATGGCACCGCTCGCGGTCGTGGCGATGGCCGTCGCCATGCGCGACGTCGGCAAGGCGCATCAGCAGTGGAATGAGATCCAGAGCCGGATGAGCAGCGCGCTGCTCGAGTACCTGCGAGGCATTCACGTCATCAAGACCTTCGGCCTGTCCGCGCAGCGCTTCGGCGACCTCTCACGGTCCATCGAAGAGGGGCTCGCCTGGATGGAGGGGTTCATGCGCACCAACGGCCGTGGCTACGGCGCGTTCGGCGCGCTCATCGGCTCCAGCCTCGTCGTCCTCGTGCCCCTGGGCGGCTGGCTCTATACGCGCGGCACGCTCTCGCTCGAGTCGCTGGTGCTCTTCCTCGTGCTCGGGCCCCAGCTCCTCATGTCGATGATGCGACTGCTGTTCGCTTGGGGCAACGTCGACCGCATCCAGGCGGGCAACGCTCGCATTCAGGCCATCCTCACCGCGCCGGACCTGGAGACTCCCGCGAGCGTCGAGCGCCCCGCACACCACGGCATCGCGTTCCGTGGCGTCGGTTTCCGGTACGACGACGGGGGACCGGAGGTGCTCCACGACGTCACCTTCGAAGCGCCCGCGGGCAAGGTCACGGCGCTGGTCGGCCCCTCCGGCGCGGGCAAGACAACGCTCGTGCGGCTCGTGCCCCGGTTGTGGGAGACGACGAACGGCGCGGTCGAGCTCGGCGGCGTCGACGTGCGGACGCTGCCGCTCGACGGACTGCTCTCGCACATCGCGATGGTGTTCCAGGAGGTGTTCCTCTTTCACGGCACCGTTCGCGACAACCTTCGCCTGGCTCGGCCGGACGCCACCGATGCGCAAATCGATGCCGCGTGTCGCGCCGCGAGGGCGTACGACTTCATCCAGGCGCTCCCCAAGAAGTACGACACGCTGCTCGGTGAGCGCGGCGCGCGCCTCTCCGGGGGCGAGAAGCAGCGCCTGTCGATCGCGCGAGCGCTCCTCAAGGACGCGCCGGTCCTGCTGCTCGACGAGGCGACGGCGTTCGCCGATCCCGAGAACGAAGCGCGCATCCAGGAAGCGCTCTCCGTTCTGTGCGCGGGGCGGACAGTGCTGGTCGTCGCGCACCGGCTGTCGACCATCGCCACGGCCGACCACATCGTCGTCCTCGAGGGCGGTCGCGTGAACGCACAGGGCACCCACGACGAACTGCTTGCGCGCTGCGCGTTGTACCAACGCCTCTGGCGCAGGCACACCGAATCGCTCGACTGGTCGCT
The DNA here is from genome assembly GCF_007352635.1 of Corallococcus sp. Z5C101001. NCBI lineage: Bacteria > Pseudomonadati > Myxococcota > Myxococcia > Myxococcales > Myxococcaceae > Corallococcus > Corallococcus sp. Z5C101001. Next base: position 1,073,205 of record NZ_VKLU01000001.1, on the reverse strand, counting down.
GGGCGAGCCAGGCACAGCTGCTTTCGCGAAGGAGGTGGTGTGATGCTGGGGGAAGTCTTCATGCTCGGTGAGCGGCTCGCGGGCCGCAAGGACGCACGTCTCCGGCGTGGCCTGCTCTTCGCCTTCGCCGAAGCGCTCACGATCGCCGCGCCCTACGCCCTGGTCCTCTTCTTCATTCGCCAAGCGCTCGAGCACCGGCTGTCGATGCGCCTGACGTGGTGGATCACCTGTGGCATCGCGCTCTCGGTCCTGCTGCGCCTCGCGTTCTCGGGCGGGGCGATGTCCAACATCTTCATCGCCGCGCACGCGCTGATGGGGCAGGCACGCATCCGCGCAGCCGATCACCTGCGACGCTTGCCCATGGGGTTCTTCACGCACCGAAGGAGCGGTGAACTGGCAGGCGTGCTCACCACCGACGTCGCGCTTGTCGAGGACGTGTGGTCGCACACCCTCGGCATCTTCGCGTCAAGCTTCGCGCTGCCGATGCTGGTCGGCCTCGGCCTCTGCTTTCTCGATTGGCGGCTGGGGCTCATCGTCCTCGCGGCGCTCCCGATGGCGCTCCTCGTGCTGGCCGCGACCACGCCCGTCTTCGTGCGCGAGTTCGAGGCCGTGCTCGAGGCCACGGCGGACGTGAGCGCTCGGGTCGTCGAGTACGTGCAGGGCATCGCCGTGCTTCGCGCGTTCGGCCGGCACGGCGAGGTCTACCAGCGCTTCGTGAGCGCCATGGAGCGCCTGCGGGACGCCCTCATCCGCGCCGACGTCCTGCCCTCTCCGCTGCTCGCGGTGTTCGGCTTCGTCGTCGAGGTGAGCTTCGTCGCGGTGGCATACACCGGAAGCGCGCTGGCGCTGCGCGGTTCGATCCAGCCCGGGGTGCTGCTCGTCTTCCTCGTCGTGACGGTGGGCGTCGTGCGCCAGGTCGCGGACCTCGGGGTGGCGCTGCTCATGCTTCGCGCGTCCCAGCGCGCGCTCGGCCATGTCGACCGGCTGCTCGCGGAGAAGCCGCTCGCGGAGTCGTCCGCGAGAGCGGCGTCGCTCCGGACGTTCGACGTGGAAGTCGACTCCGTGTCGTTCGCCTATGAAGACACGGCCGTGCTCGACGGAGTCTCCGTGTCCTTCCCCGAGCGCTCGCTCACCGCGCTCGTCGGTGCCTCGGGCTCCGGCAAGTCGACGCTGGTCCACCTCGTGGCGCGCCTGTGGGACATCCCGAGCCAGGGTGCCATCCGGATCGGTGGCGTCGACATCCGCGACATCCCGTTCGAGGAGCTGCACCAGCACATCGCGATGGTGTTCCAGGACGTCGTCCTCTTCTCCGGGAGCATCCTCCAGAACCTGCTCGTCGGGCGGTCCGACGCCTCGCGCGAGGAGGTGGAACGCGCGGCGAGGGCCGCGCGCGCCCACGACTTCATCACCGCCTTGCCGAACGGCTATGACACCCTCCTCGGAGAAGGAGGAGGGACCCTCTCAGGCGGCGAGCGCCAGCGGCTCTCCATCGCGCGCGCCATCCTCAAGGACGCGCCCATCGTGCTCCTCGATGAGGCGACCGCCTCGGTCGATGCGTCGGCGGAGGCTGAAATCCAGCGCGCGATCGACGAGCTGGTCAAGAAGAAGACTGTCGTCGTGATCGCGCATCGCCTGCGAACCGTGCGGCGGGCGCACCGCATCGTCGTGCTCGACAAGGGGCGCGTCGCGGAGTCAGGCACCCACGAAGAGCTGCTCGCGAAGCGCGGCGTCTACGCAGCGCTCTGGCAGGAGCAGGAGCGCGCGAAGGGATGGCGGCTCGCGGCGAGCGCGACGCCGCACGCAGACAAGGGGTGAGCGTGAAGACGCAGCGCCTCCGCGCACCGCCCGTGCCGTGGGGCGCTCGCCGCACGTGGAATAGGTGCACGGCTGGCAGGTGACCATGCGGGGGCTTGACGGCGACGTTAGGCTCCAGGAGGCAAAGCGGCCCGTCTTCCTCGGTGAGGAGCCGACACCCGGCCTCGTCTCGTGCCTGGCGAATGCCACGGGCAGGGAGGCCGTGGGTGCCGTAGAAGAAGAGGCGAAGCCTCGCGCCGGCTGGCTGGCGCGGCCATCCGTCGTGAGGACGTGGAGAAACGTGATTCATGACGACAAGACATTCAGAGGTTTCCGCGAAGGAGCGCCCGATTGCTTTCGATTGGACGGCCGAGCGGGGCGCCAAGTGGCAAGCCCAACTCGACGGAATGGAGGCGATGCTCGCGCCCGTCGACGAGCCGCTGATTCAGGCGCTGCGTCTCGACGCGCCGCGAAGGATCGCCGACGTCGGATGCGGTGGCGGCAGAACGACGCTGGAGCTCCTGCGCCGGGCTCCAGCCGGGAGTGTCGTCCACGGCTTCGACATCTCGCAGCCTTTGATTGAGACGGCTCGCGCCCGCGCCCAGCGCGAAGAGCTTCCCGCCCACTTCACGCGGGCGGACGTGGCGACGACGCCCCTGTCTGGCGCGGCGTATGAGCGGTTGACGTCACGCTTCGGTGTCATGTTCTTCGACGACCCGCCTGCCGCATTCCACAATCTCGCCAGTTGGCTCGCACCGGGCGGGCGCTTCGCGTTCGCTGTCTGGGGGCGACCGGCCGACAACCCATGGGTGACGACCGTGCGCGAGGCGGTCGCCGAAGTCGTTGAACTCCCGGCGCCCGACCCCGACGCTCCAGGCCCGTTTCGGTACGGCCAGGCCGACAAGCTGCGGCTGTTGCTCGGTCGGGCGGGCTTCGACGAGGTGGAGGTGAGCGAATGGCGCGGAGGGCTGGCCATCGGGGGTGGTCTCGCCGCGGCTGAGGCGGCGGCCTTCGCGCTCGCGGCCTTCTCCGTCGCGGAGCGGCTCTCCGAAACGGATGAGGCAGGCCGAGGGGCAGCAATGCGGTCCCTGACCACTCGCTTCGCTCGCCACGAGAATCAGGGCGTCGTGCGGCTGGATGCCTGTGTTCACATCGTCACGGGGACGCGCCCTGGGTGACGGCTGTCTGACGACACTCTCAAAGGGAACCTTGAGTGGGAAACCGAGGCGCGGCCGCGACACAAGGCCGCGCTCCGGAACGGGTCCTATTTCAGACGGTCGCGTTCGTGCTGCAACGCCTTGCGCGGACGGCCTTGTCATCAAACTGCCTCATAGGGTCTCCAGTGTCGGTGAAGGGCCCCGTATCAATCCGTCGATACCAGCATGCCCTGAGATCTGTTAGGAGATCACCCCACCCTCCTCGCGCCCGCGAAGGTCCGCCATGAGAGTCCTGATTGCCGACGACCACCCGCTGTTCCGCGCCGCCGTGGGACAGGCGCTGAAAGAGCTGCTTGGCGACGACCGTCCCCTGGAAGCCTCGAGCTTTCGCACGCTCGAGGACACGCTCATGCAGAACGTGGACGTCGAGCTGGTCTTGCTGGACCTGCACATGCCGGGCGCGCGCGGATTCTCATCGCTGGTTTCACTGCGTGGCGAGTGGTCCGACATCCCCGTCATCATCATCTCCTCGAACGATCATCCGCGGACGATCCGCCGGGCTCAGCAGTTCGGAGCCTCGGGCTTCATTCCCAAGGCAGCTCCGGTGCAGCACATGATGGACGCCATCCGGGCGGTGATGGCGGGAGGCACCTGGTTCCCGCCCCTGACCGCCGACAAGAGCGCGGACGATGCGCGTCTGGCCACCCGGCTCGCCCAGCTCACACCGCAGCAGGTCCGCGTGCTGATGTGTCTCGCGGATGGACTGCTCAACAAGCAGATCGCAGCCGAGCTGGGGCTCGCCGAGAACACCGTCAAGGTGCATGTGACCGCGATCCTCCGCAAGCTCGAGTGCGACAGCCGCACCCAGGCGGCCCTCATCGTCAAGTCCCTGCAACCCGACGCTCCGGTGGAGCCAGAGGGGATGGGGGACCTTCCCGAGTGATGAGCTGCGTGACGAGGGCGCGCAGGGCCGCTGGACGGATGGGCTTCGTCAGGAAGCCCCAGCCCGACGCACGGATGCGCTCGCGCAGCGCCGGGTCGCGTTCCGCCGACACGACGATGACCGGCACCGGACGGCCCCAGCGCTCGAACAGCGCCGGCAGGCACTCCGGACCGGTGCGCTCGCCGAGTTGGTAGTCGAGCAACAGCAGCCCTGGCACGTCGCTGGCGCTCGCGAGTTGGACGGCCTCGTCCTCGCTGGCGACCACGACGGCCCTGCACTCCCACGAGCCCAGCAGCGTTCGTGTGGCGTCGCGAACCCGGGGGTCGTCATCCAGGCACCAGATGTGGCAGCCCTGGAGCAGGGAGCCATGTCCTTCATCGTCCGGCGCCTCGGGGGCCATGACGCGCGAAGGGTCTCCTCGCGGCACCGTGACAGAGAAGACGCTGCCCCGCCCAAGCTGGGAACGGAGGCCCAGCCGGTGTCCCAACAGCCGGGAGATCCGTTCGACGATCGCGAGGCCGAGCCCCGTCCCCCGCTCCTGGAATGCATCCGCCACGTCGAGCCGCCGGAACTCCTCGAAGATGACCTCGTGAAGCGCTTCGGGGATGCCGGGGCCGTGGTCCCTCACTTCGATGCGGACGTCGGCGCCCTCGCGACGGCAGCACAGGAGGATGCGTCCGCGCGGCGTGTAGCGGATCGCATTCGACAGGAAGTTCCGCACGATGCGCCGGAGCAGGTTCTCGTCCGTGTGCACGACCACGTGGGACGGGACGGTCACCAGCTCCAGCCCGCGCGCCTGCGCGAGAACGCCCAGCTCCCGCGCGAGCGCCTCGAGCAGCGGCCCGAGCGCGACGTCGCGCCGCTTCACCTCGAACGTGCCGGACTCGAGATGCGAGATGTCCAACAGCCCGTTGAGGATCGCATCCTGGGCCAACAGCGCCTCTTCGATGTTGTCGAGCAAGGCGAGCTCGCTGCGCCGCCCCTCCTCTGGCGCCGGAGGGCGCCGGAGCGCTTCCCGCTGCGCCGATGCGAACATCCGTGCGGCATTGAGGGGCTGGAGCAGGTCGTGCACCGCCGCCGCGACGAACCGGCTTCGGGAGCGGTTGGCGCGCTGCGCCTCGGCGGTCGCCGCGTGCAGGTCCCGCGTCCGTTGCTCCACCCGCCGCTCGAGCGCACCCGCGAGGGTCCGCAGCTCCCGCGCCGCCTTCTGGTAGCTCGTGATGTCCGCGTAGCTGGTGACGAAGCCCCCATTCGGAAGGGGATTCCCTCGTATCTCCAGCACCACTCCATCCGGACCTTCGCGCTCGTGCATGTGCGAGGTCCCCATGCGGAGGTGCTCCAGCCGGCGCTGGATTGCCTCGTCGACGTCGCCCGGTCCCAGCCACCCACGTCGGGCGTTGTAGCGGAACATGTCCGCGATGGGTCGCCCGACCCGCATCAGCTCCTGGGGAAACTGGAACAGCTCCACGTAGCGGCGGTTCCACGCCACCAGCCGAAGGTCCGCGTCGACGACGCTCACGCCTTGGGGGAGATGCTCAAGGCTGTCATTGCGCCCCGCGGCGATGTCCAGCGCGAGCTGCACACGCCCGTCCTGCGTCGTTCGCAGGGCCAGCGCGTGTTGCTCCACGAACTGCTCGAACTCGCGGCGACTGCGCTCTCGCAGCCGCGCGAGCCGCCTCCGCCCTCGTATGAACAGGGCAAGAAAGACGGCCGCCAGCCACGCGCCGCCCGCCGCCACCCCGGCGAGGACCGTGGCGACCGGGTCCGGCTCTCCATCGCGAAGCAGGTGCAGCGTCCATGCGTCGCGCTCCAATGGCATCGACTGCCACAGGAACGTCCTCTCGCGGTCGGAGGCAGCGGGGCGCACGGAGGCGAGAAGGCCGTCCGGCCCCAACCCCTCCGTCTCGTGCCACGGGAGGGGTGTCAGCTCGAGCCCTTCGTAGGTGCGGTTGTCCCGCAGCGCGGCACGGGCCTCGGCGGACATGGGCGACAGGGCCCGGTAGCGCCACTGCGGTCGGTTCGCCAGGAACACGATGCCATCGCGGTCGGAGACCAGGACGATGTCGCGGCTGCGCGACCACTCGCCCTCCAGGGGGCTCAGGTTCACCTTGATGACCACCACGCCCAGCAACGCCCCTGCGTCATCGCGAACGACCTGGGAGAGGTAGTAGCCGGGCTCGGTCGTCGTGACTCCGACGCCATAGAACCGCCCCCTGCCGGTCTCCACGGCCTGGCGGTAGTACGGCCGGAACGCGTAGTCGCGCCCGAGGTTGCTGCCCGCGGTGCGCCAGTTGCTCGCGGCGACGGCGACGCCCTGTCGGTCCAGGAGCGTGAGCGTGGAGGAATGGGTCGCCCCGTTCACTTCCTCCAGCTTCCGGTTGAGCAGGGCCTGCCGGCGCGCGTCCAGCGGCCCCGACAGCGCTTCGCGAAGCTCGGAGTCCAGCGCGAGCACGGAGGGCAGCATCCGGTAGCGGTCGATGACGCCCTGCAGCGCATCCGCGCAGAGCACCAATTGCTCATGGGCCTGCTGCGCATCCAGGCGAAGCCCACGCCGGGCGCTGAAGTGGACCGCCGAAGCCGACGCCGCCGCCAGCCCTCCGAGCGCGACGAGGAGGACCCCGAGCCGCCCTGCGCTCATCTTGAAGCCGGACATGGTCTTGCATCGTCGCACCATGTCGCCTACCAGTTCATCTGGAAGCGGAAGGTCGCGGCGCTCGGTCGGTCGAGTGCCCCGTCCAGGCGCCGCGTCCTGGCGAAGATGCAGTTGGCCATCATCCGCACGTTCGGCGTGAAGTAATAGTTGGCGCCGACGGTATGGGCGAGCACGGTCTCCACGGAGGTCGGCGTGAGCGGATCGAAGTTCTGAGCGAACTCGTGGCGGAAGGTCAGCTCCAGGGCGCCAAACGCATTTCGAGGCGTGATGTTCTTGAAGGACGCGCGCCTCGAATCATACGGCTTGGACTCACCGAAGACGTTCCAGCTCAGCGTCGCGTGGTGCAGCCAGGTGGAGGTGCGGTCCACGGACTGCCCGGACTGCCCGAATGAGGCGAGCACGCCCTCGCTCTGGAGATAGAACGCCCCCCACGTCCCCGCGAGCTCCGCCGCGGCATAGCGCGCGGAGTGGCCCCCCGTGGTGCTGCCCATGGCCGCCTGGGGCCCTCGGATCCCGACATAGGACAGGGAGGCCCCCACGTTGCCTGTCGGGCCCGGGCCATCCGGGTTCTCCGCGCTGACCGACGTGCCGAGGTGCAGGATGCGCCGCTCGGCGTAGATGGGCCGCCAGGTGGCTCGCAACGCACCGCCAAAGCCCTCGTTGGCGAGCGAGTCATCCCTGCGCAGCCCGAAGAGGGCGACGCCAAGCATCGTGTTGGGCGTCGGGTTCGTCTGGTAGCCCACCCCCATCACGAAGAGACGCAGCACGCCCGCGCGGTACACCCCGAGCGCGCTCGTGAACGCACGCTCCATCATCGTGAGCTCGTTGGAGCTTGTGTTGTCTTCAATGGAGCGAAAAGGCGTGAACTGCCCGATATAGAGCCGGCCGCCCAGCAGGGGCTTCGCGATATAGAGCTCCTGGAAGACGACGCCCGGCGTGGGGATCGTGCACGGCGTCTCCGTGCAGGTCTGGAGGCGCAGGTTTCCAGAGAACGACTGGGCGAAGTCCGGGACGAACATGTATTCCCATCCGAACGCCTTGCCGGAGAAGGTGATCCGGGCGCGTCGGAACAACGGGGAGCTGTTCTTCGGAGTGAGCCCGGAGCCAAACGAGGCCCCCTTGTCGTCGCGCACGAGATCCAGATCGAAGTGGATGCGCCCCCCCACCTTGAACTCGAAGAGCCCGTCATCGGAGCGGACCGTCAGGCCGCCCTCCGTCGAGACCTCGGCGGCTCCCGCGACACACCCAAGCAAGCAGAGCTGAAGGGCGAGACACCAAACCCATCCGCTGGAGACCGAAGCACGTGACATCCTGTCACCATATTGAGCATCGGCCTTCAGCAAGAATAGCTAGAAGGTATTAGGGGGGAGCGGCACGTCGTGGGCCGCGTCTAGTGCGAAGGTGTTATGGCCAGGACCGGGAATGCCTGAGAGCCTGTCTCAAAGGAGCAAAGCTCTCATGTCCCTCTCCGAACACGCGGCGCAACCGAAGGTCTCCCGTCTCTACCTCTGGGTCCTGACCGCGATCGTCGCGGGAGGGCTGCTGGGCCACTTCTCACCGGGGATCGCGGTGAGCCTCAAGCCCCTGGGTGATGCCTTCATCGCCCTGGTGAAGATGTTGATCGCGCCGGTCATCTTCCTCACGGTGGTGCTCGGCGTCGCCAACGTCTCGGACATCAAGAAGGTGGGGCGGGTCGGCGGCAAGGCGCTGCTGTACTTCGAGCTCATCTCCACGCTCGCGCTGATGATCGGGCTCATCGTCGTCAAGGCGATCCGCCCCGGCTCGGGCTTCCACGTCGACCCTGGGACGCTCGACGCCAGTAGCGTGGCGCGTTACACGCAGCAGGCGCACGAGACCTCCGCCGTCGCGTTCGCCTTGCACATCGTGCCGAAGACCTTCGTGGATGCCTTCACCGGGAATGGAGACCTGCTCCAGGTGCTATTGCTGGCATTGCTGTTCGGCTTCTCGCTCTCGAAGCTGGGGGACACCGCCAAGCCGGTCATCGCGCTGTGCGACACGCTGTCCAAGGTGTTCTTCACCATGATTGGCGCGGTGATGAAGCTCGCCCCCGTGGGCGCGGGCGCCTCCATGGCCTTCACCATCGGCGCCTACGGCGTGAGCAGCCTGGGCCCCCTGCTGAAGCTCATGGGCAGCTTCTATCTGGCGTGCGGGTTGTTCGTGCTGCTGGTCCTGGGGCTCGTCGCCCGGGTGACGGGCTTCTCCATCCTGCGCTTCCTGCGCTACATCCGCGCCGAGCTGTTCCTTGTGCTGGGCACCTCCTCTTCGGAGTCCGCCCTGGTCCCGCTGATGCAGAAGCTCGAGACGCTCGGCTGCTCAAAGTCTGTCGTGGGGCTGGTCGTCCCCAGCGGCTACTCGTTCAATCTGGATGGCACCAACATCTACCTGACGATGGCGGCCCTCTTCGTGGCCCAGGCGCTCGACGTCGAGCTCACGACCACCCAGGAGCTCTCGCTGCTGGCGGTCGCCATGTTGACCTCGAAGGGAGCCTCCGGCGTGACGGGGGCGGGCTTCATCACCCTGGCCGCCACGCTCGCTGTCGTTCCCTCGGTCCCCGTGGCCGGCCTGGCGCTGATCCTGGGAATCGACCGGTTCATGAGCGAGGCGCGGGCCATCACCAACGTCATCGGCAATGGCGTCGCCAGCATCGTCATCGCGCGGTGGGAGAATGAGCTGGATCACGACAAGCTCCACGCGGAGCTGAACGGCGCACCGCGGCGCCCCGCGGAGGGCGCGGGCATCATCACGGACACGGGCCACGCCGGCTGAGGCCCGGCACTCCAGGGTCGTAGCAATGACTTCCAATCGCTCGCTACCATCTCCGACCTCACCCGAGGAGGAATTGGCATGCGCACAAGGCATTGGTTTGTCCTGCTGAGCCTGGGGATGTTCGAGTGCGGGGCAACGCCAGTCGAAAAGGGGCGCTCCGAGGTCCCTGCGCAGTCCTCCCTCGCGGGCGTGGCTTCGCGCGTGAAGATTGTCATCCCCCCAGGCTCCGGCGCCTCCAGCAACGGCCCCTATCCCGAGTTTCTTGTCGGCGCGGAAGGGTTCCTCTACTTCGCGACCAACTTCTTTGACGGCAAGGCGGTCCTCTGGCGCAGTGATGGCACGGAGCCAGGGACCGTCCCGGTGAAGTCGTTTCCAGAAGTCTTCGCGGCCATCCCCCGGCTGACGGACCTGATGCCCTTCGGGGACAAGGTCTTCTTCATGCTCGACGACCCGGGGACCACGGGCCGGGAGCTGTGGTTCAGTGACGGGACCGACAGCGGGACGCACCTGGTGAAGGACCTGACCCCGGGTCCCGGTGACACCTGGTTCAACCTCGTGACGAGGCAGGGCGGCCAGTTGACGCTCTTCCGCGAGTGGTCGCCCACCCCTGACGGTTCGCAAGTCGAGCTGTGGCGCACGGATGGAACCTCCTTGGGGACCGTCCGCTTCAGGAACTTCGGTCCGCCCGTGACGCTCGTGCCCAGCTCGTTCGAGATGGGTGGGGTCGTGAACTTCTTCCTGTCCAGGCCAGGGCAAGGCACGGAGCTGTGGCGCACCGACGGCACCGCGAATGGCACGGTGCTCCTCAAGCAGCTGGGTGCCTCCGGGACGCTCGGAGGCCCGTCGCTCCAGACGGAAGGCCTCTTCTACTTCGTCCTGACCTCGCCCGGCCATGGGGACACGCTGTGGCGCACGGATGGCACCGCGAATGGCACCCATGCCCTCAAGTCCCTCGGCACCACCGAGACATTCCGTCAGACACTCTTGCAGGTGGGCGGCCTCGTCCTCTTCGTCGTGACCTCGCCGGCGCAGGGAACAGCGCTGTGGCGCACGGACGGCACCACGGCCGGCACGTCACTCGCCAAGAAGCTGGACGCGCAGGTCGTCACGTTCACCCACTGGACCCGTGAAGGCAATCAGGCCCTGTTCCTGTTCGAGGATGGAGCGAACACCGAGGTCTGGAAGTCGGATGGCAGCCCGGCGGGCACGGTGCGGCTGGACGCGTTCGGCCATCACGTCTATCTGCTCGGCGTGGCGGGCTCGAAGGTGCTGGTGTATTCACCGGACTACACGACGCAGAGGCTGCGCATCCAAAGCCTTTCGCTCAGTGGAGGCGGCAAGAGTTCGGTCAAGACCCTGCCCAATCCCTATGCGAATGAACCGAGTGCGTATCCCTTCCTGGCCTGGTCCACACGCATCAACGGCAGGCTCTATTTCGCCGCGGGCATTGGCGGCACCGGCCCCGTGGCGCGCGAAGTATCGCTTTGGGTGTCGGATGGGACGGCCACGGGGACCCTCCTCCTCACGAACGGGATAAACCCCGGGGACGAGTACGTCCCCCCCTTCTTCGCCATCAGCGAGGACTCCATCCTCTTCGTCGCGAGCGCGGCCGCCACGGGGCTCGAGCTCTGGTGTACCCGGGGGACCCTGGCGACGACCGGCCTGCTCCAGGATCTCAACCCAGGCCCCAGTGGCTCGATCCCCCAAGCCTTTAGCTACTTCGGGGACCGGCTCTACTTCCGCGCCTTCGATGAGACCCGCTCCTTCCAGTTGTGGTCCATGCCCGCGCACCTGACCTGCCCTACCCCCCTCGCGCCATCTCCATGACAAATGGCCTTTCGCTGTCTTGATTTGAGTAACACCCAACCCCGCGCTCCGACGATGCGTTGGCAACCACACAGTCAATCAGACCAGAGAACCGCGCTTAACATTCAAACAATGCACAATCGGATTGACCTGGATTTAATTGCCATGCATAAGCCCAACGACATCGATGCCCATCCCCAGCGGAGCCGCCTTGAGTCCTCAATTCGGCAATCCTCTCGAACTCGACGCACGCGCAGTCCGTCCGACTCGATTGCTCCTGACTGGGGGGACCGGGTTTCTTGGGAGCCATTTCCTCCTCTGGCGTCTGAGGGCGGGAGGGCAAGTCTTTGTCCTGGTTCGTGGCAAGTCCGTGGCGGAGGCGCGCGCAAGGCTGTTGGAGTCGCTCGCACAAAGCGCGGCCTCCTATGACGTGCCGGTCCCAATCGAAGCCTTCGAACAGAACGTCCACTGCCTGGTGGGAGACATCACCCTGCCGCGCTGCGGACTCTCACCGGAGGACCAGGCGAAGCTGACGGAGGCGAAGCTGGATGAGGTGTGGCACTCCGCGGCGAGCCTCGCGTATGAGAATCGCCACCGGACCAAGATTCACGCGCACAACTGCGTCGGGACTCGGAATGTCCTGGACGTCGCGCTGCGGTCCGGCGTTGGCCGGTTCATCTATGTCTCGACCGCGTACACGGCGGGAACGCGGCGCGGATTGATCGCGGAGGAGCTGCATCCGGTTCCCCCGGACGGCGCCGCCGCTTTCAACAACTACTACGAGGAGAGCAAGGCGGAGGCGGAGCGTGACGTCTCACGCACCTGCACGGAGGCGGGGCTGGCCTACAGCATCGTCCGCCCATCGGTGATCGTCGGCCCCAGCGGCAGCCGGCGGAGCGGTGGGACGCGCTTCGGGCTCTACGGCTTCGTCCACGAACTGCACCGGCTGCGTGAAGGCCTGGCGCAGGTCACCGACCCGCTGCGAGTCCTGGGTGACAAGGGCGCGGTCATCAACCTGGTCCCGGTGGACCACGTGGTGTTGGACATGCTCCGCCTGAGCGCCACGGGCTTCGAGGGCGGCCCGGTCCATCACCTGGTCGGTCCGGAGGAGGTCGCGGCCGAGGGGATGATCGACCGGGTCTCCCGCGCCCTCCAGCTCTCCATCCTCAGCTTCACCACCCGCCGGGAGACGGAGGCGTCTCCCATCGAGCAGCTCTTCGATCTCCGGGGGGCCTTCTACGCCAGCTACGGAAAGAACCCGAAGCGCTTCGCCCGGGCCCTGCCACCGCACCCGCCGCTCACCCTGGCGGACCTGGAGGTCTACCTCTCGAGCTTCCTCGCGGAGCTGGCGCGGGAGAGCACCGGAGATGTGTTCACCCCGGTCCAGGTCCGGGCCCGCGACGGAGTGGAGGTGTGCGCCTTCACCCGTGGCGACCCGTCGCGGCCGGTGCTGGTCCTCTGCAACGCGTACGCGATGCCCGAGGAGTTCCTGGCGCCCCTCGCGCAGCGGCTGTCCCAACGCTGGCGGGTCATCACCTGGAACACCCGCTGGCTGCCCACCCCGACGCCGGACTTCAATCCCGACCGCTGCGACTCCAGCGTCCACGTGGAGGATCTGACCGCCATCCTCGACCGGCTGGAGATCCCCCGGGTGGAGGCGGTGGTGGGCTGGAGCAGCGGCGCGCAGGTGGCCCTCCGCGCGCTGGCCGAGCACCCGGCGCGCTTCGCCAGGGGCGTCCTCCTCAACGGGACGGTCTCCCTCCCGGCGGACGCGGGCCCGCCGATGACCTCGTTCGAGAAGAACCTGCGCCGACTCTTCCCGCAGATCGCCGCGAACCCCAGCGTCGCGGAGCGCTATTGCAAGCTGATCTTCGGCAACGCCTCCGCCGGCGGAGCGCCCCAGAGCGAGGACCGCAAGATCGTGGCGAGCGTCCTCACCTCCACCGATCCGCACCTGCTCTACATGACCAGCGTTCCGTTCCGGACGCCGGCCAGCCTCTTCCGTTACGCGCACATGGTCTCCGCGCTCTTCCGCGAACGTGAGGATGCGTGGACCACGTCCGTGAAGCAGCCCGTGCTCGTCTATGGCGGTGGCGCGGATCTCATCTCGCATCCGGACCAGGTGGCGGCGCTCGCCTCCCGTCTCGTCGACGCGCGGACGGTGCTCAACCCGACCGCCGACCACTTCTCCCACTTCTACGATGAAGGGATCGCCACCATGATTGAGGACTTCGCCCAGAACGCGCCTCCGCTGGCCGCCCCCCCGGAGCCGGCCACCGAGGGCTTCGCGCGCACCCTCGAACGGCTGATTCATCTCTCCAACGCCGACCCGAGCAATCCCTTCCGGGATCTCGTCTGGGAGAAGTCGCTCCCCCAGGACCAGTACTGGATGAGCCCGGAGCTGCTCTCCGTCCATGGCACGCCTTGGGAGAAGAAGCTGACGCCGGAGCAACTCCTCCTGCTCAGCAAGTGGGAGTGCATCAACTTCTTCAGCCTCAACGTGACGGGGATCCGGGAGCTGCTCACCGAGATGATCAGCCGGATCCACACCCCGGGCCATGAGGTGTCGTCGGAGTACCTCCACCACCTGGTGCTCGAGGAGAATGAGCACATGTGGTACTTCTCGCGGTTCTGCCTCACCTACGGCGGAAAGATCTACAAGGACCGCCGGATCCGCTACGACAACTTCCCCGAGTCAGACATCAAGGAGTTCCTGGCGTTCGCCACGGTGCTGGTGTTCGAGGAGATTGTCGACATCTACAACAGCCAGATGGCGAAGGACGCGGGCCTGCCGCCCTTCGTGCGTGAGATCAACCGGCTGCATCATTCCGATGAGACACGTCACATCAGCTACGGGCGCCTGAACATCGAGCGGCTCCACCAGGACCTGCGGACCCGGTACGGCGTGGAGCGGCTGCGGGAGGTGGAGCGCGCGCTCAAGCGCTTCATGCTGATGTCGATGCAGAAGCTCTACAACCCGGAGATCTACAAGGACGCCGGGCTGCCGGAGCCCCTCAAGCTCCGCAATGAACTGCTCGCCCATCCGGAGCGGATCGCCTTCAACGAGCGCATCCTCTCCAAGACGGTGAGGTTCCTGGTGAAGAAGGAAATCTTCAGCGACGACCGGCTGTCCTGACTCCTCGGGAGCGACGCCCATGTTCACCAGACACCTCAGCGGCCTGCTGGATGAGGCCGAACGCCTTCACGGCGACCGCCCGTTCCTGAGCGACGACCACACCTTCACCTATGCCCAGTTCGCCACCGCCACCCGGCAGCTGGGGGGCTGGCTCGCGCGCCGCGGGGTCCAGCGCGGAGACCGGGCGATCATCCTCACCCGCAACCGCGCGGAGCAGGCATTGGCCGCGTTCGCGACCGCGCGGGTCGGCGGCATCTTCGCGGTCCTCCACGGGGCGATCCGCGAAGCCAGTCTGCGGAGGATCCTGGGCCAGGTGACGCCCGCCGTCGCCTTCCTGGATGAGACGACCGCGCACCTGGCCCCCGCCTTCGGAGACGTGCCCATCGTCTGGGTTGGAGGGGGCGCGCTGCCCTCCAACGGAGCGCGCCTGGAGCAGCTCCTGGCCAGGGAGCCCGCGGAGTGCCCACCCTTCCCAGGAGTGGACGTCGATCCGGTCTGCCTCATCTACACCTCCGGCTCCACCGGCGCGCCGCGCGGGGTGACGCTCAGCCACGACAACATCCTCTTCGTGGTGGCCGCGATCCAGGAGCGCCTCCAGTACGTGCCGGAGGACGTGGTGGGGGTCTTCCTCCCCCTCTCCTTCGACTACGGCCTCTATCAGGTGTTCCTCGCCGCGCAGGTGGGCGCCTCCGTGTTCATCGGCGGGGCGGAGCTGGCCGGGGCCGCGCTGCTCGCCACCCTGGAGCGCCAGCGGATCACCGTCCTCCCCGGAGTGCCCACGCTCTTCGCCGCGCTGCTCAAGCTCCTCGCGCGCGGAGGGACTCGCACGCTCCGGCTGCGCGCGCTCACCAACACCGGCGCGCACCTCCCGCTCAGTCACGTGGAGCAGCTGCGGCAGCATCTGCCGGGCGTCTCCGTGTTCCTGATGTATGGGCTGACCGAATGCAAGCGCGTCTCCATCCTCCTGCCCGAGGAGCTGGAGGCGCACCCGGGCTCGGTGGGGCGCGCGCTGCCGGGCACCGAGGCGATGGTCGTCGACGAGGAGGGCCGCGTGCTCCCTCCGGGTTCGGTGGGGGAGCTCGTCCTCCAGGGCCGCCACGTCGCGCTCGGCTACTGGCAGGCCCCTGAAGAGACCGCGCTGCGCTACCGGACCCATCCGCGCGGGCTGGGCCGCGTCCTGTACTCAGGCGACCTGTTCCGGATGGATGCGGAAGGCTTCCTCCAGTTCGTCGGTCGGCGTGACTTCCTCCTCAAGTGCCGTGGCTTCCGGATCCATCCGCTGGAGATCGAAGAGGTGGCGTGCGGACTGCGCGGCGTCGCCGAGGCGGGCGTGGTCCAGGAGCCGCATGTCGACCGGCTGCACCTCTTCGTCACCGCCAGCGCCAGCGAGGACGCGGCCCCGCTGCGGGAGACCGGGCTGCTCGACGCCCTCGCAAGCCGGCTGGAGTCCTACAAGATGCCGGACAAGGTCCACTGGGTCCCAGAGCTGCCCAAGACCCCCAACGGGAAGCTCGACCGGGCCGCGCTCGCGGGCCTGCTGGGAACGGGAGGGCGACCATGAGCGCGCCCGTGTCCCTCCCCGAGCTGGAGCGGGCCGCGACCTGGCTGGAGGTCTACGGCTCGCCCCTCTACATCTACGACCTGGGGGAGGTGGAGCGCCGCGCGCGAGCGCTCACCGCGCTGCTTCCCGAGGGCAGCCGGCTGCTCTTCTCGCTCAAGGCCAATCCACTGCCCGCGATCGCCGAGCACCTCTGCCGGCTCGGCTGCGACGCGGAGGTGTCCTCCACGGGAGAGCTGGCGGTGGCGCTGTCCGCGGGCTTCCCTCCGGAGCGGGTGCTGTACACCGGCCCAGGCAAGAGCGCGGAGGAGGTGCGGACGGCGCTGGCCTCCGGAGTGACTGGCTTCTCCGCCGAGTCCTGGTCGGACCTGGAGCGGCTTGACCGGGCCGCGCGGTCCGCACGGCTCCGCGCGCGGGTCCTGCTCCGGGTCAACCCGAGCGCGCCCCCCGTGGCCCGGCTGGCGATGAGCGGGGTGAGCAGCCAGTTCGGCTTCGACGAGGCGGAGCTGCTCGAAGGCCGCGCGCGATTGGAGGCGCTGGAGGGCATCGAGCTGAAGGGGCTCCACATCTACCAGGGCACGCAGCTCGCGGACGTACCGGCGCTGCTCTCGGCGATGCAGGTCGCGCTTCAAGTGGGTGAGCGCCTCTCCGACGCGCTCGGGGTGGCCTTCCAGGTGATGGACCTGGGCGGCGGCTTCCCCTGGCCCTTCGCCACGCCGGGCGTCGGGCCCGACCTGAGCCCCCTGCGCGAGGCGCTGGCCCAGCTGGCCGCCGGTCGTGAGCGGACCGCCGCCGCCACGCTCTGGTTCGAGTCAGGCCGCTGGCTCTGCGGCGCCGCGGGCACCCTCTGGGCGACGGTCATGGACGTGAAGCGCTCCAAGGGGAAGCAGTACGTCATCCTCGACACCGGCATCCACCACCTGGGCGGGATGTCCGGCCTCGGGCGGGTGCCGCTGATGGGGATTGGCGTCGCGCGGGGGGGCGCGGAGGTGCCGTCCGGCGCGCTCGAGGAGGTCAACGTGGTGGGGCCGCTCTGCACCCCGTTGGACTGCTTCGCGCGCAACCTCAGGCTTCCGCCGCTCCGGGCAGGGGACCGGGTCTTCGTGCCCAACGTCGGCGCCTACGGGCTGACCGCCAGCCTCACGGGGTTCCTCAGCCGGCCGCCGCCCCTGGAGCTGGCGCACCGGAACGGAGAGCTGACGTCGGTGCACCGGCTGCGCTGGGGCCATGAAGCGCACGCGCGGCCCGCCGCCGCGAGGTCGATTCTGTCGGAGGAGGCACCATGAACGCAGAAGAGGTGAGGACCAAGCTGGTCGACGTGCTGCGCGAGTTCCTGCCCCGGGTGGCTCCCGGCGAGCCCGTGGAGATGGCGCGTCCGCTCAACGAGCTGGGGCTGGACTCGATGAGCGCCATCAACCTGATGCTCGCGCTCGAGGGCGCCTTCGAGATCTCCGTCCCGGACGCACTCCTCACCGCGGAGACGTTCCACTCCGCGGCGACGCTCGAGTCCACCGTCCGGCACCTGCGCGGCGACGCGAAGTGAGCCCGCTGGCCGCCGCCCAGAAGACGGAGGAGGAGGCGCCCCCCACCGCGGCGGCGTTGCCGGCGGAGCAGCGCGGCCAACGGATCCAGGCCGCGGTCCAGCGCTGGCGGCGGCGCGAGGGCAAGGGCGCGCGAATCGAGGCGGCGAAGGCGTTGGGGCAGGTGCTCCGCGCGCGGGCCTGGGACACGCCTCCGTCCCCGCACCACCGGGAGGCGGAGCAATACCACGCCAGCATCGGCCGGGCGCTCCTGCAGCTCGGGGTCTGGCTCTTCGGCGCGCTGTGGCTGTTGGCGCGGATCGCGGCGGACGTGCTCCGGCGGCGCGACTCGCTCCAGCGGCGGGCGCAGCACCTGCGGCGTCTGATTGAGCAGGCGGGCGGGACGTGGATCAAGCTGGGGCAACAGCTGGCGATCCGCGTGGACCTCCTCCCCTACCCGGTGGCCCAGGAGCTGGAGAAGATGCTCGACGCCGCTCCGCCCATCCCCTCCTCGCAGGTGCGGGGAATCATGGAGCGGGCGTTCCAGCGGCCCATCTCCGAGGTGTTCTCCGAGCTGAGCGCCGCGCCGGTGGGCTCCGGCTCGGTCGCGTGCGTCTACCGGGCGGTGCTCCACAGCGGCGAGGTGGTGGCGGTGAAGGTCCGCCGGCCCGGCGTGGGCGCGCTCTTCGCCGCGGACATGCGCGCGCTGGGGTGGATCCTCTGGCTGGCGGAGGTGTGGTTCGTGCCTCCCGGCTACTCGCGCCAGCTCCTCTATGAGCTCAGCTCCATGCTCTACGAGGAGCTCGATTTCGTCCGCGAGGCCCGCTACACGGAGCTCTTCCAGGACCGGCTGGACCGGCTGGGTCAGCAGTTCGCGCGCTCGCCGCGCGTCCACGGCGACCTCTCCAACCACGAGGTGCTGGTCACGGAGTTCGTCTCCGGCATCTGGCTCAAGGACCTCGTCTCCGCGGCCGAGCGCCAGGACCAGGAGGGGCTCCGCGCGCTCGCCGAGCTGGGGATCGTCCCCCGCAAGGTGGCCCGCAGACTGCTCAAGATCGCACGCCTCTGTGCCCAGGAGGGCCTGTTCTTCCACGCGGACCTCCACCCGGCGAACGTGGTGGTGCAGCCGGACAGCAAGCTCGTGCTGATCGACTTCGGCTCCTGCGGCGCGTTCACCGCGCGGGAGCGCCGGGTGTGGCGGGAGATCGCGGACGCCCAGGCGAACGAGGACGTGGGCCGGATGGTGTCCGCGGTGCTCGCGCTGCTCGAGCCGCTGCCCGCGGTGGACGTGGAGGAGTTCTCCCGAAAACTGGAGGGGGTCTTCTGGCAGGACCTCTACGCGAACAAGAGCCGCACCTCGCGCTGGTGGGAGCGGACGTCCGCCAACCTTTGGATTGGCTTCTTCAAGCTCGCCCAGGAGTACCGGGTGCCCATGAACCTCAACACCCTGCGGATGATTCGCTCCACCATGCTCTCGGACAGCCTGGCCGCCCGGCTGGATCCCCGCATCGACCACTACCGGGAGTACCGCCGGTACGAAGTGCAGCTGGGACGCCGGATGCGGCGGCGGTTCGAGAAGAAACTGGACAGTCTGGCCGAGGACCGCTCGTTCATTCGCTATGACCAGATCTACGAGGCGGCGATGGCGGGCTTCTACCGGCTCCAGCGCTTCCTCGACTCCTCCACCTATCGCTTCGCCGTGACCGAGCGGACGCTCTCCTTCGCGATTGCCCAGTCGCTCCGCGCCGGAGCCACGCTGCTGCTGGGGGGGCTGGCGATCCGCGTTGGCGCGGCCTTCACCCGGATGGTCCAACGGGGACAGGGCGCGGAAGAGGCGTTCTCCACGGAGGTGCTGTCAGGCCGTGCGTGGGGGGCGATGTTCGTCAGCCCTCTGTTCGTCGGCGCCGCGCTGCTCGCGCTGGCGGTGACGCTCCGGGGGATCAGCTTTCGTCTATCCGACAAGAACAGGGAGGCGGGCTCTCGAAGCGCGCTCTGACCGTACCGCCTCACGGGGCGGATGGGCTTGCACACCTTGCAAGGAGAACATCGAATGGCGATTGATCCTCAGCGACTCACCGGTCCCCTCCCTATCGTGATCGATATGGGCAAGCAGCGGCGAAAGAAGCTCAAGGACCTCAAGCGTGGCGAGGGCACGCTGATGCTCGAAGTGAACGAGGTCCTGGACGAGGTCCGGAATCGGCTGGGTGAGGAGAGCACCGGCAAGCAGCTCGTGCCGGTGGTGCTGCTCTACCGGAAGCAGCCCAAGAAGAAGCGGCGTGGGGGCCTGCCGCTGCCCTTCGTGCCTCCCTTCATGCCGTGAACCCCGTGGAGCAGAAACAAGGAGCGGAAGACAATGAGCATTCCAGGCAAGGAAGTGTCCGCCGACATGACCGTGAAGACGGATGGCCATAACGGCAGCGGGACCGGGACGATGACGGCGGACGTGATGGTGGAGAGCACGGTCCCGCCAAAGAAGAAGCGCAAGACAAGCAAGGGGCTGAAGAACCTGGACAAGGCCCACCGCAATGTCAGCCGCGCGATGGACCACATGGCCGCCGCAGTCTCCGACGGGATGAAGACCTACCGGAAGAATGAGAAGAAGTCGGCGGAGAAGAAGAAGGATGGCGCGCTCCGCGACATGGTGAAGAACACCGGCAAGGCGGTGAGCGACACCATGAAGACGATGAGCAAGGTGCCGCGCGACCTGACCCGCACGATTGACAGCAAGCGGAATCGGAAACAGGTCCGGTCGGTCGCGCGGTTCCTCTCAGGCCCCGTGGGCCGGTAGCGGCTAATGCATGTGGAGGAAGTCCTGGACCGCGGCCACGGTCGCGGCGGGGTCCTCCTCCATCGGCACGTGGCCCAGTCCGTCGAACATCACCAACCGCGACTGGGGGATCTTCGAGTGGAACGTCTCCGCGTACTTGGGGAGGATCCACTCGTCGCGGCCCCCCCAGAGGATCAACGTGGGGACCTTGATCTCCGACAGGCGCTCCTCGAGCGTGTCCTCATCCTCGAGCGCGAACCTCCTGCGGGTGGCATCGCGGTTGCCCTCCCGCAGGAGCATGTCCTCGTAGAGGTCCACGGTCTCATCGGTGACGTGCCTTGGATCGCCATAGGTCGCGGCGACGGCGCTCTTCACCATGAAGCGAGGCGTCACCCAGCGGACCACATGGCTCAGCACCGGCTGCTCATAGAGCTGGAAGACGAAGGGCAGCTTCTCGTCGCGCCGCAGGCCGTAGGCGTCCACCAGGATCAGCCGGTCCACCTTGTCCGGGTGGAGCACGGCGTAACGCCAGGCGATGCCCCCGCCCATCGAGTTGCCGCCCAGGGTGAACCGGTCCAGCCCCAGCTTCTTGACGAAGGCGTCCACCCAGGCGACCTCCTCCGTGTCGGAGTAGCGGTGCTGGGGGTCGGGCCCGGTGAGGCCCTGGCCGGGGAGGTCCATGGTCACGACCCGGTGTTCGGACGCGAGCGTGTCCATCCAGCCCTCCCAGGCGAAGAGCGACGCGTTGGAGCCGTGGAGCAGCACGATGGGCGAGCCCTTGCCGCGATCCCGGTAGTGGGCTCGCACGCCATCGACGGTGATGAACTTCGACGGGGGGCGAGCGCGTCGCTCTTCAATCTCCTTGGCGGACCGGTCGCGGCGGATGCCCAGGGAGAGGACGACGGCGCCTGCCAGGATGATTCCAATCATCCACCTACGCGGGTGACTCATAAGACCTCCGTGTTCGTCGGGTTCTCATCACCTCCTAGGTGTGCTTGCTGAGGCGCAGGAGCACGTCGGCTGCCTGACTGTCCATCCGCGCCAGGATCTCCGCGGCGGTGGGGATGTCGCGGATCAACCCTGCCGCCTGGCCGACGGGGGAGTGACCGATGCTGTAGTCGGCCGCCGCCATCGCCGCCCGGTAGATCGCGCGCTCTTGTTCGGCGACGAGCAACAGCTCGTCCTCACGTCCGGACCAGCGCTCGGTCATCGTGTTCTTGAGCGCGCGGAAGGTGTAGCCCTCCGGCCAGTCCTTCTCACGCAGGATGTCGAAGACGGTGGAGCGGTCGGTGTCCTCCCCGGTCAATCGGACCGCCATCGCCTTGGAGGCTTCGTGCGCCAATGACTCGCGACTGGCCCACAGGCGCGAGCCCACCAGCGCCCCATCCGCGCCCAGCGCCAGGACCGCCGCCAGCCCACGCCCGTCGGCCACGCCTCCCGCCGCGAGCAGGAGCGTGTTCGGAGCGCGCTTCGCGAGGATGTCGGCGACCTCCGGGACCAGGGTGGTGGTCGCGCGGTCGTGCATCCCGTGCCCCCCGGCCTCGCTGCTCTGCGCCACGATGACGTCGGCACCTGCCTCGAGCGCCTGATCAAGCTGGGCGAGGCGCTGAATCTGGCAGATCAAGGCCGCGCCCGAGGCCTTGATCTTCGCGGCGTAGGGACGCGGGTCTCCAAAGGACAACATGAAGGCATGCGGTCGGTGCGACAGCGCCGCGTCGAGGATGGGCGGATTGTGCTCGATCGTCCAGGTGATGAGTCCACCCCCCACGGTCGCGCCAGCGGCGAGCGCGTGCTCCTTGGCGATCCAATCCGCGTCGCCATATCCCCCGCCAATCAATCCCATCGCGCCGGCACGGCTGACCGCACCCGCCAGGATGCCACCCGCGATGTACGCCATGGGTGCGCAGACAATGGGGTACTTCAGCTTGAAGCGTTCGGTGAAGCGCGTTCGCATGGGTCGCTCCTGTGAAAGGAAGGATTGCCATGCAGCAAGGCTGAACCGGACGTGAAAGACAAAGCCCCGCGGGACCATCTGTTTGGCATCGGGCCGCGCCCTGCCTCCAGGTGTCGGACGGCCTACGGCCGCGTCGGGTCGCGGCCTCAGCACGCTTCGACTGCCAGCGCCCCGGTGCCACGACGCGGAGTGCACACCCGAGAACGGATGGGCATCCCCCTTCATTCTCCAAGAAGTTGCCCCAACCCGTGTAAGGTCCGCCCCTGCTCACCGATTAACGACATCGCGCCAAGGAGTGGTAGTCGTCCACTATCGCGCCGGGTCCCGAGGCGCTCCCCACCCGTCAGCAGCACGAGCAGAGCAAAACATCACATGCGAAGAATTCAGCGTCCTCGTGTTTCACGACCCTCTCCTCCATCGAAGCTCGACCGTCCCCACCCGGTCCCCGTGACGTCGATGGGGCCTGTCGAGAGCGCCTTCCGGGCCGCCATTCGGGGCGAGGCAACGGGCCCTGTCGCATCGCTCGTGGCCGCGCTGGGCCGGCTGGCGAGCCGGCTGTCCGGGGAGCCCCAGCCCGTCCGGGCAGAGCGTCAGGGGAGCGCCACGAGGCCGACGAAGGCCGCCGCGGAGCCCATCCGTGAGACGCCTGCTCCGGCCGCCGCACCCGCGGTCAGGGCCTGCGCCGTCATTGGTTGCAGGCAGCCCCACCGCAGCCAGGGCTACTGCGCCGCTCACTACCAGAAGCGGCGCCTCATGGTGGCCACGGGCCGCCTGCACGCGGCGTGGGTGGAGGGGGCGGCCCCCCACAGCATTCCCGACGTCATTCTTCCGCGCGGGCGGAGGCCCAAGGCCGAGGTCGCGACGCCATCACCCAAGCAGCCGGCCAGCGCCACGCCACGCATGTGGGTGCGGAAGAAGGGAGAGCTGCCTCTCGGCGCGGAGGTGGCCGGAGCGCTGGCTCCAGCCCCAGGGGCGCCGCCACCTCCCGCGAAGGCAGAGGCGAGCAGCCTCTCCTCGGAGACCGAGCGCGCCACGGCCGCCGCCCAGCGTTGGGCCCGCGAGTTCCGGGAGCAGAAGCGCAGCCCCTGAGGTACCGCCGCCCAGCGCGCGCCGCCTCGGGAGGCCCCCTCCCTCAGGCCACGACCGCACCAGGGGGGCCCTGGCCTGCTCCAGCGGCGTGAGGCGCCCTGTCCAGGGTGGCGCGGGGTCGTGCGAGGCCTTCAGGCTTGGAGAGACGGGTCGCCGCGGTCGCGGGAGGTGGGGCTCCCGCGTCGCGAAGAGACGGCCTGTCCTCCCGAGGAGCAAGGCCCATTGGTAACCAGGGCTTAAGAGCCTGTCTTGTGATGGGCCTCTAGTTCCTCGCCGCGACCGAGAACATGTTCCGTCCACGCGATCCGGCGGCATCGTTGCCCGATGTCCCAAGGGGTCGCTCGCTCGGGAGGGCACCCCATCCCTTGGGTCTCCGCGGCGCCTGGTTGTCACGGAAGCGGCGACGCATGTTCCCAGCGTGGGCCCTTCCTGGCGGCGGCGTAGCGGGAGCGCCTGGAACGGAATGAACACGAGGTTGGACACATGGACATCAAGAGAAACGGCACGCAACCCTCTCAGAAGGCCCCCGCCGAGCACTTCACCGGCACCGTGCGCATCGACCCGCTGTTCTCCGCCAACGCGCCAGCACGTGCTGGCGGCGCCTACGTCACGTTTGAACCTTGCGCGCGAAGCGACTGGCACACCCACCCGCTGGGCCAGACGTTGATTGTCACTTCGGGACGCGGCCTTCATCAGCGCTGGGGTGGACCCATCGAGCAGATCCGGCCGGGCGACGTCGTCACCGTGGGGCCGGAGGAGAAACATTGGCATGGCGCTTCGCCGACCACGGCGATGACGCACATCGCGATTCAAGAGTCGCTCGACGGCAGGAACGTCACGTGGCTGGAGAAGGTCTCCAACGAGCAGTACAGCGCGTGGGCGCCCACGCAGGAGCAGTGACCGATGCAAGTCGCTGTCCTCCATCGTCACGGTTGCATCATTCGGGCGTAGGCCCCTCCAGGAGAAGATGACATGAGCACCCAGAAGCCTCCCAGCGCGCTCCGGAAGTCACTCGGTGACTTCGCGCCGAAGCTCGTCGACATCACCGACGACGTTCTCTTTGGAGATGTGTGGGAGCGAAAGCAGCTCGGCAAACGCGACCGGAGCCTCATCACGTGCGCCGCGCTCATCGCGATGGGCAAGACCGAGCAGATGGACTTCCACTTCCCACGGGCGCTCGAGAATGGCGTCACGCAGGAAGAGCTGGTCGAGATGATCACGCACCTTGCGTTCTATGCCGGCTGGCCGAACGCGATGTCGGCGGTGACGCGCGCCAGGGACCTGCTCGCCAAGAAGCCCGGCCACGACCCGCGGGGATGAGACGCGCGAGGAAGCGGCACAGCCCCCTCGCCCCGGCCCTCCTCCTCTACCCCGCCACGCTCCGGCGGATGGTGCGGCTCAAGCGGCCTCCGAGTTGGAGCGGTGCGCCCGCATGTACTGGTGTCGCCCCAGGTAACGCTGGAAGGCTTGCAGGAGCGCGTCCGGATCCCGCAACCTGCTCAGGCAGATGGAGCGGCGGCGCTTGGAGCCTTCTCCCGTGACCTGCAGGTCCAGGTACTTCTTGAACATGCGCTCGGCGGTGGCGGCGGAGGCGACCTCGTCGAATGGGACGGGCTGCTCCCACTCCGCGCAGCTCACCTCCGCGTAGTTCATCCGCACCTCGAAGCGGGCCTCCTTGCCCTCGAAGACGAGCGGCGGGAAGTGCTTCTCCACATGCCGCCGCTCCTCCTCCGTGGACGGTTCGTAGCGGCAGGCGAGCGCGAGGTCATGGGCCTGCGCGAAGCGCGCCTCGTAGACGCCCCACAGCCGCGCCTCGATGGCCTCCGCGTCCAGGAGGGTGTCCACCCAGGAGGACGTCACCGGCTCCAGGAGCACCTGCGCCATGTCCGCGGGCTTGAGCTGGACGCCCACGTTCTCCATGCGCGCGGCCAGCGGCGGGTGGGAGTCGAACGGGTGGGGCGTCACGGCCCCCTGCAAGTCGTCGTGCACCGCCTCGGACTGGGCGTACTCGGAGAAGCCGTGCGCGACCCGCTGCGCGATGGCCACCGACGCCTGCTGCTCGTCCTGAGCGAAGAGCTTCGCCTCCACGCGCGCGCGGAAGCTGGCGTACGCGCTCACCTTCACCAGCGAGCGCGCGATGTCCTGCCCCGACGTGGCCCCCGCCGCGAGCCGGTCCGCCGCGAGCTCGCTGGCGCGCCGGCTGCGGCCCAGCGACAGCTCGAACAGCCCCCGGTAGGCCGCCATGAAATAGAAGATGGGGCGCGTCATGCCGCCCTCGTAGAGCGCCTGCAGGTAGTCGCCGAAGTGCGAGAGCATGGGCGCCAGCCGCTTGCTGTGCCCCGTGTCACCGCCCAGCAGGTGGCCCATCTCGTGCGCCAGCACCGCTTCCGCCTCGGAGCGCTCCAGCAGGCGCAGCAGGGACACGCTCACGAAGAGCGTGCGCCCGGAGAGCGTACGCCCGCCCACGCGGACCTCATGCTCGGTGACGAAGAAGTTGGTGTCGATGCCCGCGAGGATGTGGTCGGGCGGCGACGTCTGGAGCCGCTTGCACAGCCGGCGCACGCAGGCCCACAGCTCCTGGGCGCGCTCCTCGAGGATCTCCTCCGCCTCCACCTCGAAGTCCATGGAGGGGCGGCGGAAGATGGCCACGACCACCATGAACACGGCGAGGCCGGCCACGACGGCCATGAGGATGATGAGCTTCGGGGAGTAGCGCTGGAACCACAGCGCGGGCCCCCAGTAGGAGAGCCACACGACCAGTGCGCCCTGGCCCAGCACCTGGAGCGCGCTGGTCACCCGGAGCACGTGCCAGCCCACCACGAAGCTGCCGTATTGAAAGGGGCGTGAGATGAACGCGGCCAGACCGCACAGGAGCGCGAGCACCGTGGACGCAAGCCCCAGCGCGAGCAGGACCCAGGAGGCAAGGTGCGCCCACCCGAACTGCCTCAGGTCCGAGCACGCGCCGCCAAGGCTGTTGCGGTAGTTCGTCAACTCCGCCCTGTCGTCCGCGCAGGCCGCCGATGCGGGGACCGCGCGGTAGAAGGCGAGCGCCTCCTGACGGTCCGCTTCGCTCAACGCGGTGTCCTGTGCGATCTGCTTCTCGACGACGTCGAGCACCCGGGCATCCAGGCGGTCGGACGCATGGCCGGAGAACCAGAACCCGAAGAGCGGCACGGCGAAGAGCAGGAGGGCCGGCAGCACGTAGCCGCGGACAAGACCGGGAGATTTTCGAGAAGAGGCCATAGGAATGAGGGCGCCAGCATAGCGCACCCCGCATCACGCCCCAGTCTCCGAGAAGCAGGGGCATGCGTCGCCATGCGGTCGGCAGGGCACACACCCCTGCCGACCCTCCCCCGCACGACGGGGAAGCCAGACCTCAGCGCATGCAGACCGCTTCGACGTTGTTGCCGTCCGGGTCGAGCAGGAACGCGGCGTAGTACGTGGGGCTGTAGTCGGCGCGCAGCCCAGGCCCCCCGTGGTCGCGTCCGCCCGCCCCCAGCCCCTCCGCGTGGAAGCGGTCGACCGCGGCTCGCTCGGAGGCCTTCAGCGCCACGTGCACGCCGGGGCCCGCGCCATCCTTGGAGTCATAGAGCCACAGGCACGGCTCGCCCGGTGGGCCAAAGCCCGCGCTCGACGCGTCCTGGGTGCACAGCACATGTCCCAGCGAAGCCAGTGCCTTCTCGTAGAAGCGCACGCTCCTGGCCAGGTCCGTCACCTTCAATCCAATATGGTCGTACACGATGTTCTCCTGGGTGATGACCGTCATCCTAGGAAGGGCACCGTGCGCGCGACTTGGTGGAACTTGCGCTCCTTCCGCGCGGCCTGACGGAAGCCTCCGGGAGAGACGCCCGCGGCGCGGTGGAAGGTGCGCACGAAGTTGGAGAGGTCACCAAAGCCGACGTCGAACGCGATGTCGGTGATGGAGCGAGCGTCGTCGGCCAGCAGGCGGGCCGCGTGGCGCAGCCGGGAGCGGATCAAATACTGGTGCGGAGAGACGCCCAGGACCTTCGAGAAGAGCCGGAGGAAGTGGAATGGACTGAGCCCGACCTCCCGGGCCACCCGTTCGAGCACGACCGGCTCGTGCGAGTGCGCGTCCAACCACAGCGCCGCCTCCACCGCGCGGCGGCGCTGCTGCGGCCGGGCGTCCACCGGCCTGCGCTTCCTTCCAGAGGCGACATCCACGAAGCGTGCAGCGAACAGGACTCCCAGCTCATCGAGCCCCAGGTCGCGCCTGCCCTCCACCGTCGCCTGCGCGAGTTCGGCGAACACCATCAACTCCGGCAGCGGAGGGATGGAGCCGGTCCGCCAGACCTCCTGCCGACCGCCGAGGGCATCCACCAGCGTCTCCGAGAGCCGGAACGACAGACACTCATCCCCCACCACGTGCTCGTGCGTGCACTGGTATTCGTCACCGGGGTGGCCAATCAGCAGCGAGCCCGCCACCAGCTCGAACGTGTTCCCCCGCGTGTGGTAGCTGAAGCTCCCCTTCCTGACATAGGCAATGGAGAAGCCCGTGTGCTGCTCCGTGAACGGCGTGTCCCAGGGACCCGCGTGGCACCGGTAGTCGAACACCGAGAGCGAGTCACACCTCATGACCGTCGTCGCCGCCATCGTTCTCCCCGTCCGCCAGCCGCCGCATCCAGGAGGGCGGCCCCGGGCGCTGTCATGACGCGGCGCGACCCTAGTCACGCCCCGCGCACCGCGCTTGGAGAATCTTGCGCGGTGGCGAACCTCCCCTGGCGGCCAGGACGCCCCTGAGCATGGAATTGCCAGTCTTCATGGTAAAAGCAAAACTCCAATTGAAGTGGGGGATTCTCCAATGAAAAGCCGATTGAGGAGTCTTTGCGCCGTCTGGGCTGGCCTCTCGCTTTGCGGATGCAGCATGGCCGGCGGGGAAGCCCCCGCGGCTCCGGTGGAGCAAGAGGACAACGACATCCGGGCCGCGCTGAGCAACCTGCACGAGGCCCGGAGCGAGGGAGCGGAGGGAGGGATTCCCTACTTCATCCGTGGCGAGCTGGGACGAATCGACACGGGGGCGGATGCGCGGCTGCTCCCAGGAGGACCGCGGACGCAGGAGTCGCTGCGAGGCATCGCGCCCGCGTTCCGCCTGCGTGGCGAAGACCTGGTGCTGTCACGGGTGACGGTGGACGACCGGGGCCACGGCCACCTGCGCTTCCAGCAGTTCAAGAACGGGCTGAAGGTGGTGGGCGGCGAGCTGATTCTCCACGCGGACACCGCGGGCCTCGTCTACGCGGCCAACGGTTCAGCGCGTGACGGGGCGAAGGCGGCGGTGTCACCGGCGCTGTCAGAGGCCCTGGCGGCGAGCGCGGCGGTCCGCGACCTGGGGGTCAGCGGCGCGGTGGCGGAGCGTCCCGCGCGGCTGGTGTATCTGCTGGGCGAAGGCGCGCGTCCGACGACGCTGGCCTACGAGGTGCACGTCACAGGCGACCGCGGCGACCTGCCAGCGGACGAGCAGGTGTACGTGGACGCGCAGACGGGAGCGCGGCTGGCGGTTCATTCGCGCATCCAGACGGCGCTGAACCGCCAGGTGTACTCGGCCAACAACGGCACCACGCTCCCCGGCACCCTCAGACGCTCCGAGGGAAGCGCGGCCACGGGCGACTCACATGTGGACGAGAACTTCGGCCACCTGAGCACCGTCTACCAGTGCTACCTCCAGAACTTCGGCCGCGACTCCTTCGACAACGCGGGCGCACCGCTCAGGAGCACGGTGCACTACAGCACCAACTACGTGAACGCCTACTGGAATGGCGTGCAGTTGGTGTACGGCGATGGGGACGGCGTGAATTCCATCGCGCTGGGCAAGTCGCGGGACGTGACCGCGCACGAGCTGACGCATGCGGTGACGGAGCGCGAGTCGAACCTTGTCTACGCCAACGAGTCCGGGGCGCTCAGCGAGTCCCTGAGCGACATCTTCTCCGCCTACTGCGAAGCGTGGGCGAAAGGGTGGAGCATCGACAGCGGCGTCTACAGGATTGGCGACGACGTCTGGACTCCGAGCATCCCGAACGACGCGCTCCGCTACATGAACGACCCCGTGCTGGACGGGGCGTCGGTGGACTACTACCCGAACTACTCCTCCGGCACGGATGTGCACTACGGCTCCGGCATTCCCAACCTGGCCTTCTATCTGCTCGCCCAAGGTGGCACCCACCCACGCGGCAAGACGACCACGGTCGTGTCGGGCATTGGCATCCAGAAGGCAGGGCGCATCTTCTATTGGGCGAACACGAACTACTTCACCTCCACCACCACCCTCCGGCAGGCAAGGCTGTACACGGTGCAGGCGGCCCAGGCACTCGGCTACGACGCGGCCACGACCCGGTCGGTCGAGGACGCATGGACCGCCGTGGGGGTGTCCTCGCTCGCGACGCCACAGCTCATCAACGGCGTGCCGCTCCCAGGTCTGGGAGGCGCCCCGGACAGCACGCAATACGCCTACTTCGAGGTGCCGAGTCAACCGGGCGGCGGAAACTGCCTCCCGCTCGCACAGGGTGGGAACGGCACGTTCAACACGCTGGCCACCCCGAGCAAGCTCACCATCAGCAGCAGCGGCGGCACGGGGAACGCGGACCTGTACGTGAAGTTCGACGCGCAGCCGACACTCACCAACTTCGACTGCCGGTCGATGCTTCCCGGAAATGAAGAGACCTGCACGTTCCCCAGCCCGTCCCCTGGCAAGTGGTACGTCATGTTGCATGGCAAGAGCGCCTTCGCCGGCGTCTCGCTGACGGCCACCTATACCCCTGGCACCTACGACACGCCGACGGTGAACATGAAGGGGAGCCTCAGCCTTGGTGATCAGCACCCCATGGGCCCCTTCTGCGTCATTCCAGGCAGCAAGCTCACCGCGGTGATGACGGGAACGGGGGACCCAGACCTGTACGTCCGCTGGAACCAGCCCCCCACCCTCACGGATTACGACTGCCGCCCCTACCTCTCCGGTGCCGCCGAGTCGTGCCTGATGACGGTTCCGGCCGGCGTGCAACGCGTCTACCTCATGGTGCGGGGCTACACCGCGAGCACCTACGACCTGACCTTGACGTACAACATTCCGTAGGGCCGGAGGACCGCGGGTCTTCCACGGAGGGAGGCGCACTCCTGCGCCTCCCTCCAACCCGGCTCGACCTCCCGAAACAAGCACCAGGCTCAGCGCAACACGTAGCCGCCATCGGCGAAGAGTGTCGAACCGGTCATGGCGCTGTTGGTGAGCAAGAACAGGGCCGCATCCGCGACATCGTCGACACGCCCGACTTCACCGAGCAGCGTGGCGGCGCGATAGCCGCTGAAGGCGGCATCGCGGAGCTCGGCGGGGCGCCGACGCCACAGGTCGCTGTCGACGGTGCCCGGCGCGATGACATTGACCCGACGTGGCGCGAGCTCCGTGGCCAGCCCCCGCGCGAGCCCTTCGACCGCGGCGTTGCAGGCGGCGTAGGCCGCGCCCCCCTTGACGGGCCGGGCGCCGGCCGCGCCCGACATCAGCACCACCGAGGCACGTTCCGTCAACTTCGGCAGTGCGGCATGCACGGCCCAATATTGTCCCCAGAACTTGTGCGTGAACGGGCTCTCCGCGACCTCTGGCGGACTGTCGGCGAAACTCCCGACGCGGTAGCTCGCCCCTGGCGTGAAGAGCATGTCGATGCTGTCGATGTGGCCGAAGAACGCCGCCAGCGACTCGCGCGACGCCGAATCGACGGTGTAGCCGCGCGCGCCGCCGCCCAACCGGGCCAGTGCGCCGTCGAGCCGGTCTTGAGAACGGCCCCCGATGACCACGTGGATCCCGCACTCGGCCGCCAGCTCCGCGGTCCGCAGGCCGATGCCGGAGCTGCCGCCAATCACCACCAACGTCTTGTCGCGTGACATCCTGTCTCCTCGATGACGGATTGAGCTGCGTCAAACCTTCAATCTACCGAGCAGGTGGCGTGCGGTGAGGTCGCCTCCAACGTGACAAAGTGTCACCAGTCCGTCGTTCGACGGCGAACCCAAAGGGGACCGGATGCTGACGGAGAACGCACTGGCTGGAATCCGCGCCTTTGTCGCCTTGGGCGACACGGGCAGCTTCACCGACGCGGCGCAACGCATCGACGTGTCGCGTACGGCCGTGAGCAAGGCGGTCTCGCGGCTTGAAGCGCGCCTGGGCGTCCGCCTGGTGGAGCGCTCCACCCGCCGGCTGGCGTTGACGCCGGAGGGGCGTGAATTCCACGAGCGTTGTCGGCAGGTGATGGAGGCCTTGGCCTCGGCGGAGGCGTCCGTCAGCACCCGGCGGACACAGCCGGCGGGCGACGTGCGCCTGGACGTGCCCCTGCTGTTCGGCCGTCGCTGGGTCATGCCGGTCGTGGGTGAGCTGGCCGCGCGGCATCCGCGTTTGCGCTTCGATGTGACGTTCTCCAACCGCGTGAGCGAACTGGTGGCCGACGGAGTGGACCTGGCCGTGCGCATCGGCAAGCTGGCGGACCGCGCGGAGCTGATGGCGCGTCCCTTGGGTGTACAGCGGACGATCCTCTGCGCCTCACCGACGTATCTGGCGCGCGGCGGCGTGCCTCAGACCCTCGCCGACCTCGCCGGGCACCGTTGCCTGCTATCGGATCGCCGGACGGGCTGGCGGTTGACGGAGCTTGTGGACGCAACGCGACCGGAGGCGGGAATGGCCTCGAGCGAGGTTCCCGTGGATGGCGCGCTCTGCCTGCGTGACACCGGCGCATTGCTGGATGCGGCGCTGGCGGGCATGGGCGTGGCGCAACTGCCCTCGTGGCTGGCCGCTGAACACTTGCAGGCGGGCGCCTTGCGCCGTGTGCTGCCGATGCTCCGGGGGGCCTCGCTCCCCATCCACGCCGTCTGGCCGAGGGGGAGGCACATGCCTCCGCGGATTCGACTGGTGATTGACGCGCTGGTCGCGCAAATGGCCACCCAGCCGCAGTTCGCCGCGTAGTTCGCGCGCCCGGGCGTGCACCGCTACAGCAAGAGCGCCCCCCGATTGAAGCCCGCCCGTGAGCCGACGCCTCTCGCCCCGTCAGCCAGCGGCGACGAGCCCCGAGAGGTCGCCAACGATGCGACCCTCCACGATGGGCACACAGTCCGGCGGGCACTCCGTCGTGAAGCGCACGCCCAGCGCCTTCGCCCGGACGAGGAACCCGTCCAATCCCTCCAGACAGGCGTCCGGGATGTCATGCAAGACCATCAGCGTGTGAGGGCGCATCGCGCAATCCTGGAGCGCCTTCTCGGGCCATCCCACGGGGTCGAGCCAGTCGCCGGGAACGCTGTTCCAGAGCACACACGAGTATTGGTGGGTGCACAGGTGGTCGACGGCGCGCGGACTCAGCAGGTGTGGGCCCAGCCTCCCTCCGCCTCCGAAGGGACGGAACCACTTCGGCGCGGAGACCAGCGGGGAGAGGAGCTCCTCCGTCGCGGCGATCTCCTCCTCCACCGCGTCCGGGCGCGCATCTTCCCCAAGCGGAATGGCGTGCGTGAAGGAGTGATTCCCGATGACGTGCCCCGCATCGCGCGCACGCGCGACGAGCCGCCTCCCCTCGTCCGAGACGAGGTTCTTCCCCAGCACGAAAAACCAGGCGGGGATGGCGTGCGACGCCAGGATGTCGAGCACCCGCGGTGTCACGCGGGGATCGGGCCCGTTGTCGAACGAGAGCGTGAGCAGGCTCACCGGAACACGTTGTTGGAGGTGCGGTCTCCCGCGAGCCAACGCGCCAGCTCTTGGCGGGCCTTGGCGCGGCGGACCTCCACGAGCGCGGGCTTCACGGCCTCCGGGCTGTCATGCGTGAACTCGACGATCATCCCGTTCGGGTCCTTCACGTAGAGCGAGCGGCAGTAGCCGTGCTCGAGCACGTACAGCTCGGGCTCCTTGTAGCCAGCAGCCCGCAGACGCTGCTCGATTCCGTGCTGGGCCTCCTGGTCCACGTTCAGCGCGATGTGGTGGAACGGAGAGGCGGGCATCTCCGGCCCGAAGAGCTGCTGGTCCTCCGGCTTCTCGAACTGGAAGAACGCGAGCGCGCTCCCATCCGCGAGTTCGAAGAACGTGTGGCAGTAGGTGCGGACGGCACCGAACAGCTCGTCCGACTCGCACCAGGTCGCCACGAGCGGCAGGCCAATCAGCTCCTCGTAGAACCTCCGTGTCGCCTCGAGGTCCCGGGTCACGTAGGCCGTGTGATGCAGCCTGCTGGGCAGTTTCGCTTGCGTGGACATTCGTCCTCCCGTGGGTGCTTCCTCAACGATTCCAGCTCACTTCGCCGCCGGTGCGGCTGGCTGCTCGTGCGTGCGCGGCGCCCCGGCGCGCGCGGAGACAGCGTCGGCGACGGGGTTGGTCAAGGCGCCGATCCGCTCGATGGAGACCTCACACACGTCACCGGCGCGGAGGTACCGCGGCGGCGTTCGCGCGGCGCCCACGCCGCTCGGAGTCCCCATCGCGATGACATCACCCGGCTGGAGCGTCATGGCCTCGGAGAGGTCCGCGATGACGGTGGCGACGTCGAAGATCATGTCCGACGTGTTCGCGTCCTGGAGGAGCTCGCCCCCGACACGCATCTGGATGCGCAACCCGCGGGCTCCCTCGGGCAGCTCATCAGGGGTCACGAGCTCGGGGCCCAGGGGCCCTGTCCCATCGAAGTTCTTCCCCACCGTCCACTGGGGAGTGCGCTTCTGGTAGTCCCGAATCGAGCCGTCGTTGAAGAGCGTGTACCCGGCGACCCATTCCAGCGCCCGCTCCCGTGGGATGTTCCGCCCCGGGCGCCCCACCACCACGGCGAGCTCGGCCTCGTAGTCGAGCTGATTCGAGCAGGTGGGGACCACCAGCGGCTCACCGTGCGCGAGGAGGCTCGACGGTACACGCGTGAAGACCACGGGGTGGCGCGGCGTTTCGTAGGTCGCCTCCGACGCGTGCGCGACGTAGTTCAACCCGAGGCAGAGGAACTTGCTCGGCTCCGGCACGAGCGGCCGGAAGCGGAACTCCGAGGGCGAAAGCACGTACGACTCGGCCGCCTCCGCCGCACGCGCGGCGAGCGTCGCCAACACACCAGGGCCCCGTTCGAGCAGGGCCCGCAGCGAGCTCCCGACCGACGGATCGAGAGCCGTCATGTTGACCATCCCTCTGGGGGTGCGCACGCCCAGGGCGGGCACATCCTTCACGAGAATCGATGCCATCCGCATGTCGCTGGTCTCCTGTGCCGCCCGCCCAGGTTAGCGAGGGAGTCGAGGCACTTCAATCGAATGTCGACAAAATACACTTTGCACCCAATTCGACGCCTTGTGTCAATTTCGCCCCCTGGCGTATAGGTCCTGTCGTTCCCATGAGGAGGTCGATGGCTGCTCCATCCCGCATCCGTGGCCCGGTGTCCGAACCCACGCTCGCGTCAGCGGTCGTGGACCGGCTGCGCGGGGACATCCTTCATGGGGTGCTACCCCCGGGTGAGAAGCTGCGGCTCGAACACCTGGCGCCACGCTACGGCGTCGGGCGGACGCCGCTGCGGGAGGCCTGCTGCCGACTGGCGTCCGAGGGGCTCGTCACCATCGAGGACCAGCGTGGCTTCCGGGTGGCGCCCATCTCTCGCGCCGACATCCTGGACCTGACGCGGACGCGCCAGCAGATCGAGACGCTCGCGCTGCGCGCGGCCATCATCCATGGCGACATCACCTGGGAGGGCGAGGTGACCGCGGCCCTGCACCGCCTCCTCCGGAGCGTCCAGACCTCGGAGCGCGGGACGCTCGACGAGGCCTGGGAGCTCGAGCACGCGCGCTTCCACGCGGCCCTGCTCAGCGCGTGCGGCTCGCCCTGGCTCTTGAAGTTCCATGCGACGTTGTTCGACCAGACCGAGCGCTACCGGCGCCTCGCCCAGGCGCACGGCAAGGCCGGGAGGGACGTGGAGGGAGAGCACACCGCGCTCGTGCGAGCCACCCTGGACCGCGACGCGGAGCGTGCCTGCGCGCTCCTGACCGAACACCTGGCGAGGACCACCGAGCTGGTCCTCCAGGTCCACCCGGGGCTGCGCGCGAACGCTCCATCCCCTCAAAAGAATTTGCCGACAAAAAGCCGTTCCCTTCCCGCAAAGGATTGACGGCCCGTCCACGGGCGCGTACTGGCGGCGGACGACATGCTGCGCACTTGCTTCGTTGAAGGTTCCGGTGGCGTCCGGCTCGCGGTGAGCGACACGGGCCCGTCGTCGGGTGTTCCCTCCGTGCTCTTCGTGCATGGCTTCGCCCAGAGCCGCCATGCGTGGGACACGGTCCTCCAGGGCGGCCTGGCTCGAAGCCACCGGCTCGTCGCGGTCGACCTCCGCGGTCACGGCGACTCGGACAAGCCTGAAGGGGACGAGCCGTATGTGAATGGCGTCCACTTCGCCGGAGACCTGGAGGCGGTCATCCAGCGGCTCGGCCTGGAGCGGCCGGTCGTGGTCTCCTGGTCATACGGTGGCGTCGTCGTCGGGGACTACCTCCGGCACCGGGGAGATGCCGCGTTGGGCGGCCTCTTCTTCGTGGCGGCGTCGCTCAAGACAGGCAAGCCCGCGCGCGCCCTGTTCGGGCCGGGAATGATGTCGAACGCGCGGGGCCTGCTGTCCGAGGACACGGAAACCTACGAGGCCGCCGCTCGCGCCTTCATCGGCGCATGCTCCGCGCGACGGGTCGACCCGTCGCTGGCCGAGGAGAGCGTCCGCGCCATGCTCCGCGTGCCCCCGAACGTCCGGCGCGCGCTCCTCTCCCGCGCGGAGGACTACTCGGTGGAGCTGGAGCGTTGCGGCCGCCCCGTGGCGACGCTCCACGGTGAGCTCGACCTGGTGGTCCTTCCGGCCATGAGTTCGGAGGGGGTGCTGTCGCGCGCCCGCGCGGCGCGGGGCACGTGGCTCCCCGGCGTGGGGCACCTGCCCTTCATCGAGGCGACTGCGGACTTCGAGGCCGCGCTCGCGCACTTCGTGGAGGCCGCGAAGGCGGCGGAGTGACGTCCGGTGCGCCTCCACCCGCAGGGAGGCGCGGCGGTCTTCAGAGCGTCACGTTCGACGTGGCCCGTCGCGCCAGCACGGCCCCGTTCCGGAGCAGGACCCGCCACAGCTCCGTGAGCAGGCTGCGCGGCGGGCGCGCGAGGCACGTGTCCGGAGTGGCGCCCGCGACTCGAGACGGGCCGCCGCGACACAGGACGCCCCGCCTGGAACCCGGAGCACCCTCTTCCACGGCCAGGGCACGCTACGCCTTGCGCACCTCGCGGATGATGCCCTCGGCTTCGGGCTCGCCCAGCGCGACGAGCTGTTCGAGGTCGCCACGGATCAGGAACTCCGCCTCGGCGCGGAAGAAGGGCGTCTCGGCGACGGTCTCCGCGCTCCGGTGGATGCCCGACAGGCTCATCACGGGCCGCAGCAGCCGGAGGCGAACACCGGAGTCCGCCGGGCTCGCGTACGAGTCGTCCAGGTTGCCCAGGTCCGCGGAGGCCACCAGCGCCGCGGCGAGCGCGGCCGAGAGCAGCGGATCCGCCGCGCCCGACTGCCGTGCCCACGCCCGGATGACGAGGGAGAGCTCGCAGCGCCGCCGCTCCAGGAAGCCCGCGGACCGCGCTCCCCGGAGGAAGACGACCACGGCCACGTCGGCGAGCGCGGGCGGTTGATAGAAGCGCACCGTGCGCCCGTCGACGACGTAGTCGTCTCCCCGACGCAGCGGCCGGCCTGGGGGCGACTCCACCTCCGCCACCTGTCCCAGGGCCTTCGCTGGCAATTCGAAGTCCACCTTCTTCCCGTCCGAGGCCCACCGGTGGACCTGCGCGAAGTAGGCCGCTTCGCGCTGCGCGGCGAGGTCGAGCCCCGGCAGAGGCTCCAGCTTCAACTGGGAGACGCAGACCTCCACGAGGGACTCCGCCCCCGCGACAGGCCCCAGTGACGGCCCCGTCGAGATCTCCACCGCGTCGGGGACGGCGGGGCGCAGCGCATCGTGGAAGTAGGACTCGAGGGCAACGAGCATGACGGCGGGCCTCACTTCCGCGGGAAGAGCGCGTAGGTTTCGCTGCGCGGGCTCGTCACGCGAAGCCCGGAGAGGGTGACGACTCCGGCCACGCGCGAGCGGACGAGCACCTCCAACGGAGGCGCGCTCCCCGTGCCTCCCGGCGGTGTCAGCGCGGCCAGGGCCTTGGCATCCAACGCCACGCTCCCGTCCTCGCTGGGGCTCACGTCCAGCACGCGCGTCCCCCAGCGCAGCTGTACCCCGGGCGCGGGGGGCGGCGCGGAGGCGGTGGCGCGCAGCCGAGGCCGCGCACAGGCCCAGGACGTTCCGGGGGCCTGCCCCGCGGTCAGGGACGTGTCCCTGGGGAGCCAGGGCCCCGCGGCGTCGGTGCGGTAGAGCGCGAGGCCAGGGACCAGGGACCGGGCCGCGGCCGAGCCCGTCAGCGGCGGCGACAGGCTCCAGAGCAGGTCCCCCTCCGTCACCGTGAGCACGGCCCACCAGGTCTCGGACGTCAGCGCCACGGGCTTCAGGGGCTCGAAGGAGACCCAGCGCGCCTTCCAGGGCGGAGGCCCCTTCTCCTCGAGCACCAGCTCCACGGGAGCGGCCATCAGGGGCACGTCCCCGGGCCTGTCGTGGGCATCGGCGTAGAGAGACAGCAGGGCCTTCACGGAGCGCGTGAGAGGCCGGACGTGGAGGTCCAGCCCCACCAGCGCCTCCGCGGGCCCGGGCGTGGAGAAGGCCTGCGCGGCGGAGTAGCCGGAGCCGCAGCGATGGGACAGGGGAGGTGTCTCCGGCGGTTGGGGCGCGAGCGGCAGCCGCTCGTCCTTCGGCTGATACCGCACGGCGAAGCGGACCTCCGACAGGGCGCGGTCGGGCGGCACGGCCACCAGCCCCGCCGCCTGGCCGTCGGTCGCCACCGGCAGCGACACCGCCGCCTCTCCACCGCTCCACGTCTGGGCGACGGCGAGCGTGTCCAGGGTGAGCTGCACGCGCTCCAGCATCCCCAGCCCCGAGGAGCGGAGCGTGACGTTGAGCGCGCCCCCCTTCAGCTCCGGAGGCCAGGCGCGCTGCAACGCGCTGCTCAGGGCATCCCCCAGCACCAACTCCTGCCGGGGCAACAAGGGCATCGCCTGATGGAAGAAGAGAGCGCCCGCGCCCAGCATCGCCGACAGGTCCGGAGGACGGGCGGCGGCGCGCACCACGACGCTGGTGAGCGGGGTGTCCACGAGCGTCTTCGGTGTCCCGACAGGCGTGGCGCTGGCCGCGTCCACGAACTCCACCAGGAGCCGGCTCGCGAAGAGGCCCGGCAGGGGCACCACGCTCCCGATGGGCACGGTGTCCGAGGGCGTGGGTGGATACCAGGGCCCTCCCTCGGCGACGCTGAGGCGCCCCTTCTGGGTCGTGCTCTTGGGCTGGAGCTCCAGGGACATGAGCGGCCGGCGCGCGTTCCAGTCCAGGCTGAGCCACTGGACCTTGTCGGTGCCGAGCGTGCTCTTCCCCAGGTTCGTGGTCAGCGCCGCGACCGGCGTGAGGTCCACCGTCAGGTCGTCGCCGGGAGCCTGCACGGTCAGCGCCGCGCGAGACAATGCCACCCCCGCCGGCACGTCCAGCGCGAGGACGAGGCCGGCGGAGTCCACGGGAACCACCGCGGTGGTGGGGGGCTTCGCCGTCCCCGCATAGGTCAACGTGGCGCCGACGCGTGAATCACTCATGGAGATGTCCCGACGTGGCGCTGGGGCTCAGCGAGCGGCGTCCTTGATGTCCGTGACCGTGGCCGACGCGCCCTCTTCCGGCGGCAGCATCTCCCGGAGCACCTGCATGGCACCCTCGATGCGGAGCATGGTCTGCACGAGCTGCATCCGCTTCGCGTCGAGGTCCGCGAGCATCTTCTGACCTTCTTCATGCTCGGCGCGGAGGCCCGCGAGGCGCTTTTCAATCTGGTCCTTCATCGATTCGACTCCTGGCGCTGGAGCTGTCGCTCCAGGGCTTCAATGCGTGCGTCGTAGTGCTGCTTGAGTTCCTTGATGGCCGCGACCGCCAGCACGCCCAGCGCTTCATAGGCGAGGCCCTTGAGCGGCCTGCCATCCTCTCCGCGCTTCCCGCTCTCGCTGACGATGTCCGGGAAGAGGGGCTCCACCTCTTGTGCCACGAGGCCCAGGGTGGGCAGGCCGTCGACCTTCCAGTCGAAGGTCACCGGGCGGAGCGCGACGAAGCGCTCCAGCACCCCCTGCATCTCCACGATGTTCTCCTTCAGCGAGACATCCGAGTTCCGGTTCCACAGCCCGTCTTCCTTCATGTACTGGCCGGAGCCGTTCTGATGGTACAGGCAGATGACCCCCGGGTTGTCGTAGTGGATGCCGAAGTACCTCCCGCCGCCGGTGTAGTCCTGGATGCGGATGCCTTGCGACCAGGCCCGCTGGTTGATGTGCAGCGCCGTCAGCGGGTTCGTGACCCCGATCCCGACGTTGCCGTTCATCACCGTCATCCGCTCCCCGCCGGTCTGCCAGAACCCGAGGCTGTCGTCACCGTCGTTGTCGATGCCGATGAGCAGCTTGCACGCCTCTCCGCCCACGACGTAGTAGCGGATGAAGGCCGCGTCACCGCTCCCGCCACCCGGGTCGGTCGGGAACATGATGCCGGCGGAGGGCGAGTTGCCCACGGACGGGATGATCGCGCCGCCGTTGACGCGGAGTCCTCCCCCCTGGACGTCCAACCGGACGGCAGGCGCCGTCGTGCCGATGCCGATGTTGCCCTCTTGCGTCAGCCAGAGCGCGTGGTTGCCGCCGTTGAGCGCCAGGGAGAAGGCGTTGTTCGGACGTGTGCCGACGTCCCAGAAGGCCCCAGCCTGGACTCCCCCGCTGCGGCCATAGCGGATGGCGGCGCTCTGGGCCCCCTTGTGCCAGACGACATGGGGGTTGCTCATCATGATGCCGGACGCGCCCCCCGCGCCAATGGTCACATACTGGAGCGTGCCGTCGCCCCAATCCGCCGTGGTGGTGACCGTGAGCCGGTCCCAGCCGTTGGCGCCCGGGACCCGGACGTCCAGCATGCCCTGGGGATCCGTGGTGCCGATGCCCACGGCGCCGCCGGACTTGATGTGCAGACGTGGCGTGCCGGCTCCGCTGCCGTACTCGACATCGCCGCCGTCCTCGGTGATCTGGAAGCCCGTCGCCGCGGCGCCCGTCTCGCCTCGGACCTGCCAGCTCTTGCTCCGGCTGCGCAACAGCATGGACGCGCCATCCACGCCCGCCACCGTGCGCAAGACCAGGTTCACGCCCCAGGAGTGGTCTCCGTTGCCCCGGACCTCCAACCCCGCGTTGTTGTCAGGAGTCCCCGGCTGGACGACGAGCAGCCGCTTCGTACCAGGGGCGGAGGCGCCGACGGCGACGCTCGAGTTCACGGAGAGCGCGCCCGTCATGGCGCCTCCCGTGAGCGACAGCTTCTGGGCGCCCAGCTCGGTCAGCCGCGTGAGGACGTCGATGCTCTTCACCGTCAGGGCGACGGAGGCGTCCACCCGGTTCACCTTCAACGAGGCGGTGGGGACGATGCTGTCCCCATCGAGCTGCTTCCCATCATCCGCGCCCCGGTGCGTGTGCGAGCGGATCTCGTCGCGCACCTTGATCTGCATGTTGTTCCAGGTGTCGGCCAGGATGGGGTCGCCAGACTTCGCCGGGTAGAAAGGGTCACTCATGGTTGGAACCTCGAGGAGTCAAAGCGGGTCGCATCGAAGATGCCGGACCAGGACAGCTTCTCCTGGGGCTCCGGCACCTGCTCGTGCAGTTCGATGGTGTAGCCAAAGGAGGTGAGCGAATCCTTCGTCTCCAGGGCGTCGGTGAACGACGTGGAGACCTCCTGACGGAGCGGGCCCTCGTCGATGGAGAGGACTTCGGCGGGCATGGGCAGGGTCAGCTCGACGCGCGTGCGCACGCCCGCCGCGCGGCCATAGTTGAGCGCCGCCGTCAGCTCGCGCACCAGCCCGGGCAGGCCGGGGACCTCCCCCTCCTGGTCCGGGACCTGGAGGTGCGGGGGGATGTGGTCCGCGGGGATGCGGAGCACGCAGGTGGCGGGGGTGATCTCCGTCCAGTCGAAGCGCAGCTCCGCGAGCGGCGTGTCGCGCTTCACGAGGGCCCTCTCCTCCGCTTCCTTCTGGCGCGTTTCCGTCCAGCCCAGGAGGTAGGAGCGGACATCCTTACGCTCCAGCGTGTCGTAGCTCCAATGGCTCTCACCGGGCACGAGCTCGGGGATGCGGCGGTCCTCTCCGAACACGGAGAAGCGCGACTCCGGCGCATTGAAGCGGGCCATCACGCCACCATCGTCCAGACTCGAGAAGCGCGTCGGGTGGGCCAGGATGATGGACTCGGTGACGGGGCGCCCGTCGATCAACGGCGCGCGCAGGTTGCGCAGCGTGAGGGTGCCACCCTTGGGCACACGGCCCAGGAAGATGAGGTCGAGCCCTGACTCGTGGTGGCGGAGGATGGGGACGGCGATCTCCTTCGCGGTGGCCTTCAACGAGATTTCAGGGATGGCCGTCTCCAGCCCGCCATTGACGGTGAGCAGCCGCTGGCTCGCGCCGACGCCGCTGAAGCGCGCCATGGCCGGAGTCGCCGGACTGTCCACCAGCTCGATGCGCAGCGGCCGGAAGGTGCCATCCGCGCGCGGCACGCTGAAGAGCCCGACGGCGGTGTCGCCCTCCCAGAAGAGCTCCGGAGGCTGACGCGCCATGTAGACCAGGGAGACCAGCCGGAGCAGCGCGGTCGCCGAGCCCAGCCCCGTGCGGTGGAGTTCAACGAGCGCCGCGAGGTGCTGGCGGAGGTAGTCCGCCGCCTCTCCCCTGCGCGGATGCAGGTCATACAGCGCGGCCAGCATCCCCAGCTCGGAGGCCGCCTTGTCCGCCAGGGAGTCCTCATCCGCGAAGCCCTTCGCCAGCGTGTACCAGCGCGAGCGCATCAGCTGCGTGAGACCCTCCTCCATCTTCCCCAGCTCCATCGCGAGCGAGGAGAAGAAGAGCTTGAGCTTCGCGCCGGTCTGGAGGACCGGCGGGAGGTAGCCCACCATGCGGCGCGCACGTTGCTCCGGCGTCATCCGACCCCCACCAGCTCGGCGCCGCCGAGCACCATGCGGACATCCGGCCGCAGGACGATGAAGGTGACCTGCTCCCGCAGCCCGGTCGCGGGGGGGGCCGCGACGAGGGAGACAGCGAGCCCCGTCTCCAGGGTGACGTTGCAGGCCAGCAGGGAGTCGATCCGCGCCTGGGTCTTCAGCGTCTGCTGGAGGTCGTCCAGGCTGACGCGCGCTTCACGGCCCATCTGGACAT
Organism: Corallococcus sp. Z5C101001; assembly: GCF_007352635.1. Taxonomy (NCBI): domain Bacteria; kingdom Pseudomonadati; phylum Myxococcota; class Myxococcia; order Myxococcales; family Myxococcaceae; genus Corallococcus; species Corallococcus sp. Z5C101001. Next base: position 1,030,780 of record NZ_VKLU01000001.1, on the reverse strand, counting down.
CCTCGCCGAGCCGGGCGGCGTAGACCTCCACCGCGCCGCGCAGCGACTCGCGAACCTGCTCCGGCGTGCGGGGTTCGCTTCCTGGCAGCGCCACGACCAGATCCAGGCGCCAGACGGGAGGACGCAGCCGGGTGATGCGCGGCGGCTTCAGGTCCAGGTCGATCCGCGCCGCCTCCAACGGATCCATCTTCCAGTCGCGGTTGGCCCCGTAGACGCGGCTCTTGCTCTCGCGGACGAGCTGCTTCTGGAGGGGGTTCTGGGGGCTCGAGCCCCAGACGAAGGTCTCCACCGCCAGGTCGCTGATGCGGCGGATGGCGGCGTTGCCGAAGAGGAGGGCCTCCAGCTTGCGGCGGTTCAGGCTCTCCCCCACCGGCAGCTCCAGCGTGTAGCGCATCAGCGCCTGCTGGAGCTCCCGGCGGAGCCGGTCGAAGGTCCCCTCGTCCATCTCCGGGTCGACGGGCTCCACCTGGAAGTCCACCTGGAAGTAGACGGTGCGCGCGTAGCGCAGCCGCACGCGGATGCCGGCGGCCTTCGACTCGCGGATGGCGGCCTCCACGCGCGCCACTCCCGCGGTGTTCAGCTCGAAGTCGGCATCCCCCACGAGCACGTCGATGACGCCCGGGGGCGCATCCTCCGGCTCGCGCACGGTGACCTGCTGCACGCCTTGCTGGCGCACGGCCGCGGCGATGGCCTCCACGGTGCCCTTCTCGCCATCGCGCAGGGCGGTGCGCGCGCGGGCCCGGAGGCTTGCGTCCGACTCGTCCTCGCTGCCCCGGTGCAGCGGCGCGCGGTTGGTGACGGCTTCGATGCCCAGGATGGGCCGGGGCATCATCGTCAGCCGGAGGGGGTTGATGACGGGCGGGGCCTGCTTGGACGCATCCGAGTCGTCGCGGATCTCCTGCACGCGGATGGTGACGCGCGTCTCTCCGCGGCGCAGCGTGGCCTCTTCCATCGTCTCGAAGAGGGGCAGCGGCTTGGAGTCCGCGGTCACGCCCGTCACCTGACGGCCCGCGGGAATGCCGATGTCATCCGGGGCGGGCGCGGCGCGGCTGAGCTCCACTTCGCCGGTCAGGCGTCCGGCGCGAGCGCGCTCCAGGCCCAGCACGGCCACCACGTTGTCCAGGGCGGCGCCCTCGGCGGTGTCCAGGTACCCGGAGCGGTGGGCCAGATCCATCATGGCGTAGAAGGTCGCCATCTCCCGGGCATAGGCCTCCGCCAGGGTGCGCGCCATGCTGCCAGCGTTCGTGTCGCTCCCCGGCCCCAGGTTCGACAGCAGCCGGTCGACGATGGCGCTGAACGAGGTCTCTTCGGGCGGGAGGAGGCTCAAAAGGAGATCTCCCACGTCATCTTCATGACCATGTTGGGACCGCGGTTGACCTCCTCGAAGCGGACGCGGTTGAACAACACCGGGGTCGCGCCGCCCAGGGTGATCTGGATGCCGGCCTCGGTGAGGGGCTGCACGCCGGGCTGGGTGAGCGCGGGCAGGATGGCCGTCACCGTGGCGCGCACCTGGCTGGTGCCATCCCCCCGGCTGACGACCTCCACCTTCGGCGTCGTGTCGGTCGCCTCGTCCACCTTGGTGCCCAGCGCCGTGTCCAGGCTCTGCGGCTGCGAGGTGCCCGTCCCCACCGCGATGGCCCAGCGGGTGGGCAGCGCATCCGCCTTGCCCATGAGGAGGCTGGCGAGCAGCTGCTTTCCCGCGGTGGTGATGAGGTTGGGCACGTGGCGCCGCTCCATCAGCGCGCCACCGGTGTCCAGCAGCTCGATTGTCAGCACCCCCGCCAGGCCCTGCTTCTCCCTGAGTTCCATCGCGTCCTCCCGAAGTCGTGTCCTTGCCGCGTCCCGCTCAACCCAGGTCGAGCGCCAGCCCCAGCTCCACCGCGTCTCCCGTGACGGCCCGGATGCTGGCCCTCACGTCCACCGCGCCCGGCAGGTCGGCCCGGGCGGTGACGCTCAACGCCGTCACCTCGTCCACGCGCGGGTCCTCCTTGAGCGCCTGACGCACATAGCGCCGCAGCAGGTCCAGGTTGGCCCGGTCCAACGGTTCTCCAATGAGGTCCGCGACGCGGCTGCCGTAGCGGGTGTGGCCCAGCTGCTCCAGGTGTCCCCGGTAGACGATGAGGCGCAGCGTCAGCGCCTGGATGAGGTTGTCCTTGCCGCTGACCGTCGTGGCGCCGGTGTCGGTGGACCAGTCCAGGTCCACCTCGCCGGACTCCTTGAACGCGAGGCGCAGGTCGGTCCGAAGCTCGTCCGCCATTACATCAACCTCCCGGGGCCGGCCGTCGCGCCAGGAGAGCACGGGATGCCCGGGGTCACCTTGAGGCGCGACATCATCTGGGTCATCGCGTTGGACAGCGTCTCCGCGATGGCGCCCGCCAGGTCCGGCGCGTTCTCGCCTTGGATGCCGCCCGCCTGGAGGAAGCCCATCGCGAGGGGCTGAAGGAGGGCCTTGGCTGGCGCCGCGCCCATCAGGGTGCCCGGCGAGGAGGTGGTGAAGCCCGCGATGGCCATGCCCGGCGCCACCATCACCATGGAGGTGAAGAGCGTGAGGGCCTGCTCCACGGACTGGGCGATGGCCTTCGCCAGCGCGCCCTGCTTCTCACCGTTGATCTTGTTGGAGGCCAGCAGCCCCTGGACGATGGGCTCTATCTGCGAGGCGCCCGGTCCTCCCGCGGGTGGAGGCAGCATCATCCCCGGCCCCACCGTGCTGCCCGAGCCCGCGGGCGGAGGCGCCGCCGCGGGGATGCCGGGCGACACCATGGCCATGCCGACGAAGAGGGTGAAGGCCTGTCCGCAGGCGTCGCCCAGCGCGGTGGCCAGGTCCGGCGCGTTCTCGCCCCGGAGGCTCGCGGACTGCATGGCGCCCTTGGCGAGGTTGCCTATCTCGGAGCCGGTGGGTGCGGGCATGGTCACTTGGCCTTCACGTCCTGGGAGCCCTTGAGCGGGGCGCCGGTGAAGTAGCACTTGTGGCTCTGCTCGGTGATGACGCCGCTGCCGCCCTTGCCCAGGTCGATCTTCCCGGACGCGTCGAGGGTGCAGTCCGCGCACTTGAGCTGGACGTTGCCCTCGACCTCCAGCTTGAGGTCCGTCTTGCCCTTGATGGTGATGACGTCGTCCTGCTTCACCGTCACCACCGTCTCGCCCGCGGTGAGGATGATGGACTGCTCCTGGTCGATGGCGATGGACGTCTTGCCGCCCGGAGGCGCCACGACGCGCCACTCATCCGCCTCGTGGAGGGGCGGGTTGATGGAGTCGGAGTAGAGCCGGCCGGTGATGATGGGGCGGTTCGGATCCCCACCGATATAGGTGATGACGACCACCTCGCCCGCGTGCGGCGCGCTCACCATGCCGATGTGCGGCGTGGCGATGGGCACCTTGCGCAGCTCCAACCCGCTCTCGCGCAGCTTCACGTTGCACTCGTGGTTGTGCGCATCCCCGTCCGCGTGCGGAAAGGCGCTCGTCACCACGCCCAGGTCGCCCAGGCGCAGGGAGGCGACCTCATCCCGGACGATGGCGCGGATGATGGTGACCAGGTCGCTCATGTCGTGCCTCCCGCCAGCTGGAGCTTCGCCTTGGCCGGAGGCGCGACGACGACGGCGGACTCGAGCTCCTCGAGCGTGGCCGCGACCGACTCCACCGACTCGCGCAACGCCTTCAGGGACTCCGCGGGCAGGTAGCCTTGAATGACGGTGGCGACACCGGCGCGGACCTTCTCGAGCACCAGCAACGCGGAGTGGGCCGCGCCCGCCAGCGGGGCCAGGGCATCCATGCCCATCTCCCGCATCTCCTCGCCGGAGGTTTCGCCAATGGCCCGCAGCCCGTCGAAGGCGGGCTCCAGCTTCTCCAGGAGGAGCGGGATGGCCGCCACCTGCTCCAGCCGGGAGAGCCATCCGGTGATCAGGTCCAGCACCTTGCCAATCGCCTGGAGCCCCGTCTTCACGTAGCCACCGATGCCGAGCGAGCGCACCAGGTCGGTGAGCGCCTTCACGGTGTCCGTCTGGAGCAGCGCGTCCACCGCGCTGACGAGGCGGGTGATTCCGTCGACGATGTCGGCGGTGTTGCTCATGGTTTCGACTCCAGGTCCTTGAAGGGCCCGAGCGGATCGAACTCACCCAGGGTGGTGCCCAGCGCGGACGCCTCTTCCGCGACGCGCTTGAGCTTGGCGAGGAAGTCGCCGGCGCCAGCGATGCCTTTGATGACGTCGAGGGCCGCGCCGAAGTCGATGCCCTTCACCATCTCCAGGAGGCTGACACCCTCGGTGGCGAGCTTCTGGATGAACTCCCCGATGCTCCCGGACTCCTTCAGCGAGTCGATGAAGCCCCCCACGGCGGCGGGGTTCACCTTGCCGAGCGAGCCCAGCAGGCTGCCGAAGTTCTCTCCCGTGAGCGAGTCCTTGGTGCCGTTGACGACGGAGCCCAGCTCATCCGGCGTGAGGTGGCCCAGCAGCTCCGGGTTTCCATCCACCGCCGCCATGAGCGAGCTGGGGTCCTGCAGCACGCCAGCGGCATCCACGGAGCCCTTGGCCCAGGCCCCGGCGTCCGCGGCCACGGCCTTGTTCACCGCCGCGACGCCCGCGTCCGCGGCGACGGGGGGCTCCACGTATTCCTTCACGCGGAGGAAGAAGCTGAAGCGGCTCTGGTGGCCCGCGAGCTGCTTGACCTGGAAGTCCGCGATGAGGACGTCGGTGAGGTCGGCTCCGGCGATGGCGTCCGAGGCGAACGACATCGGCGTGGCCTTCATCTGCGCCTGGCGCAACTCCTCCAGCTCCGCCTGGGTGTCATTGCCCAGGAAGATGCCCTCCATGACGATGGTGACAGGCTCGCGGCCCAGGTCCTGGAAGACGCTGCCGGACTGACCGGGCACGCGCTGCTGCACGAGGTTGCGCGCATCCTCGGTGTAGATGTTGGTGAGCCCGACGAGTTCGATCTTTCCAATCCGGACCGCCATGTCAGAACTCCATCCGGGTGGTGAAGCCCGCGCGGGCATTCAGGGTGTGGCGGACCGCGCGGACGCGGAGCTGCTTGCCGGAGACGAGCGCCTTCACCGGCTGCCCCTCGGGAATGTCTTCGAGCTGCACGAGGTCCCCCGGGTTCACGGCCGGAGCCCCCAGGACCTCGATGAAGCCCCGGAGCGGGCGCGACGCCAGCGCCGTCATCCGCGCCTGGGCCTGGGTGGCCGCGTCGTCACCGGTGCGCAGCGCGCCGTCTCGCAGCTCGCGCGGCAGGGAGCCCTCGCTCCCGGCCCGCACGCTCCCATCCTTCGCGAGCGAGGCCTTGCCGCGAATGGACGCGAGGTCGGCCACGAGCCAGTGGGCCTTCTCCGAACCCTGGGTGCTGCTGGCGCCCTCGCCCCAGACGACGACGCCGTCATAGGCGGCGGGCGACTGGCGCAGCTCGGTGCGCAGCACCTGCTCCCGGTAGACGAACGTGTGGTCCGGGCCGCCCGTCCTCGGCGCCGCGAAGTGAACCTGTCCCTCGCCGTCCGTGTAGACGTCGCAGCCGCACTGCTCGGCCAGGCGCTGGATGTGGCGGAGCGCGCGGGGCCCCGGGTGCAGCACGTAGGCCGGAAACGTGGGGCCATCCTCGATGGTGCCCGCGGTGGCTCCGGCCTGCTTCACGAGCCCGCTGACGATGGAGCCGGCGGTGGTCTGCGCGTAGGAGCCGGAGACATCCAGGCGGGCGAGGTCCGCCAGCGCATCCGTGCCGACGACGATGACGGACTCCGGCGTCGCGCGCGTCTCCAGCACCACGCCCGTGAAGACCGTGACCCCGCCATCGCCCGCGTCGAGGGAGAGGGTCGTCGCGTCGCCAGGAGCGGGCAGCGCGTCCGAGGTCACCAGCTCCAGGGTGCAGCGGCCGCCGGCCCCGTCCATGGTCAGCTCGCTGCGGATGGAGCGCACGAAGCCATTGCCCCGGCCCGCCTTGCTGGAGGCCTGGAAGGCTCCAATCGTCACGCTGTAGGCAATGCCCGCCATCGGCTCAGACCTCCAGCCCGTGACGGCGCGCCGTCTCGCGGAGGATGTCCACCAGGGCGTCCTCGAGTGAGCGTCGGTCCATGCCCGCCGGAGCCTCCGAGGCGTCCAGGTGGACGTTGACATTGAACGTGTTGCGCACGGCGGCGCCCTGCGCCGAGGAGGTGGTGACTCGCTCCACCGGGAGCGCGGCGTGGGTGGCCCCCTGGGCCTGCTCCCAGACCGGGGTCAGGCCGGCGGAGACCTTCTCGGTGAAGTGACCCAGCGGGGCCTGCGGACGCGGCGTCGCGCGTTCAACCCCGGGGGCGATTTCGCTGGGCGCGGACGCCCGAGGCTCCGGCCGCGAGACGTCGAGCGAGGGAGTGTCCGAGGAGCCCGGCGCGAACGCGGGCGCGCCGGTCCGCGGCTCCAGGTGCGCGCGTTCGACGGTGGGCGCGGAGGACTCCCGTCGCGGCAGGTCGAACGACGGAGGGGTCGCATGAGAGGGCGGAGGAACGCTCCTGGCCGAAGCGGCGGTCACAGGAGTCGAGGCGCGGAGCGCGGGTTGCGTGAGGCCAACCGAAGGTGTGCCCTCCGCCGTGGAGGCGCCCACGGCCGGTGCTGCCCGGCCCGGTGAAGCCGTGACCTCCAGAGGCGCCCCCAGGCCGGTCGTCGCCTGAGGCGGCGAGCCCGGACCCGGAGCCGCATCCGTCGTCGAGCCGCCCTCGGGCGAGAAGGTGAGCCGGCGCCTTGGCGCGGCCACCGCGGGAGTGCCGGAGTGCGCATCCGTCCGAGGAGGGACGGCTGACGTCGCGTCTCGAGTGGCCTCCGGGTGCTCGGGCATGGAGGGGGGCGAGGCGGGCTTCGACGGGAGCAGTCGGATGACACGCCGGTCGGAGGTCGGGCTGCTCGCGGCTGCCCCCGCGTCGCGTGCCGGCGCGGAGGCGGAGCCCTCCGACGGGAGAGCCGTGGACACGGCCGCGAGCGGCGCGACGGGCGGCAGCGGATTCGCATCGCCACCGGGCGACGCGGGGCGGACCACCCGCACCGTGCGAGGGCCCGAGGCTCCGGGGCTCGCGGGCATCGAGGCTGTCCTCTGGGCGCGAGGGCCCTCCGAGGTCGGAGCGTTCGCGCCGTCCGGTGACGCCGAGGGCGACCCGGGTGCGCGCGCCTGGACCAGCGAGGCCCCGGGCGTCTCGACGAAGGGGGCGCGGGCTTCTGCCCCCGGAGCCGGCGTGGACGCCATGACGGGCCGGGCCTCCGCGCGAGCGACCTCCGGTGCCCCCTGGGTCCGCCCGTCGATGCCGCGCGGGGCCCCAGCGGGTGATGCATTCGCGGCCCCATCGACAGCCACGGACGGCTCGGAGCGCTCCTCACGCCGTGCCTCGGGCTCCGGGGGCAGCTTGACGCCGAGCTGCCGCGCGACGCCCTCCAGCGCGAGGAGCGCGGGACGCGACAGGAAGGCCGTGAGCTGAGCGGTGGTGAAGGTCTTCCGCATCACCGGTCCTCTACCTGGATGACCACCGCGTCGGGGAAGTCAGACAGGCGCGGCCTCCGGGAGACAGGCGCGGGTGCGGGTGCGGGGGTGGGCGGCTCCGTGAGCTGGAGCAGCGCGAGCAGCCGATCCACCTCGGCGGCGGGCGTCGCCCAGACCTGGGAAGGCGTCCAGCCCAGGGCCTTGCACAGCCGCAAGGTGATCTGCGCCAGGGCCCGGGCCTCGCGGCCCGCGGACTTCACGGTCTGGTCCTCGACACGCTCACCGCCCTGGTTGAGCGCGACCACCTCTTCGAGCAGCGCCGCCGTGCTGGGGCCATCCAGCGCCGACAGGGTCGCGCCCGGTGGCTCCAGCGTCACCACGGAGGCCTGCAGCATGGCCCGCAGATAGCGGTCCAGGCTGAGCTCCCGCGTGCCGTCGGGTCGCGAGACAACGCTCTCCTCCAGCGCCCTCGAGCGCTCGGAGTACGTCCACGGGCGGAGGCGCGCCGGCACCGGGCCGGAGCGCGCGCCCCCCGAGGCCCACCAGAGCGCCAGCGGCGCCAGTTCATCGAACTTCGACTCCGGCACACCCGAGTCCCGCAGCACGTCGCGGGCGAAGCCTTCCGAATCGAAGGTCCGCCCGGCTGCGTCCACCCGGGTGTGTTGATCCAGGGCGCGCAGGTGCGCGTCGAAACCCCAGGGACGCAGCCGGAAATGCTCTCCGGCGGTCGTCTCCAGCTCCAGCGGGCCCGTGGGGCCCCCCAGGTGGACGCGGAAGCACAGCCCGTCGATCTCGATTTCGGTCGAGAAGGAGGGGGCCTCCGTGTCTGGGATTTCGGACGCCTCCCGCACGGACTACTCCTCCCGGATCCGCGTGGCCGTGAAGGCGTACGTCGTGGCCGCGCTTCCGTGCGCGTCCATCTGGAACGACTTGCCCTCCACGAAGCAGTCATCGAACGAGAGCGTGCGCGTCTCGTCCGTCCCCTCCGTGCGGTTGAGGTTCGCCACGAGCTGGAACTTCCCGCGAGCCTCCAGGAGCTCATCCAGCTTCACCGCCGCGGAGCGGATGACCATCTCGCCCAGGACGGTGCGCAGCCCGAAGATGACGTCGACGCGCTCGTTGGAGCCAATGGCTCGGATGTCCTCGCGCTCGGTGACGACGCGGAAGGCGAGCGACTGCAGCCCTTCCACGGCCTCGCCGTCGACCAGGATGCTGCTACGGTTGGCAGAGAATACCGTTGGCATCAGTGCTCCTCCTCATCAGACCTGGACCGTGATGGTCGCGTAGATGTAGTCGATGGCTCGCACAGGCCGGACGGCCATGTTGACCCGGACGATTCCGAGCGCGAAGTCCTGCTGCGACGAATAGACCTCCACCTTGAAGGCAGGGTCCTTGCCGTCCGTGGAGGGAACGATGGCGCCGTCCTTCTGCATCTGCACCAGCGCCTCCACGAGCTTCTGCTTCAGAGCGCTGCGGCCGTCCGCGTTGTTGAGCAGACCGATGAACAGGTCGCCCACCATCTTCAGCGTGCGCACGGCGCGGTCCGCCACGCGACGGACGTTGATCTGATCTCCGTCCGTGGTGAGGCCGCGCACGACGATGGTGCCCCGGCCACGCTCCACGACGACCGGCACCACGTTGCCGCGCAGCAGTTCCTTCTGATCCGCCACCGTCAGCGTGGGCTCTCCGACGCCGGAGACCCGCTTGAAGGTGGGGGACTGGTGCGAAGCCAGGCTGCCCACGAGCCCCGCCACCGCGCCAACGACGCCATTGGGCGCCACCAGCACGAAGCGGTCACTCACGAGGTTGCTGGCAAGCTGCGTGTGAGCGCTCGCCGCCCCCGAGGGGGGCACCTGGCCCAGCCCCAGCCGGCCCTTGCTGTCGCCGCTCAAGCTGTTGCAGTGGCTGATGACGTCGCCGTAGATGCGCGTCACCTTCGCCCGGTCGCTGAAGTCCTGGACGGCGGCGATCACCAGGTCGACGTCGGGCTCGTTGGACAGCCGGCCGAGCGCGGTGGCGTATTCGTCCGCCGTCGCGTCCTTGCCGCCCGCCAGCGTGTACGTGCCCGCCGTGGGCCAGCCCACGGGCTTGGACGCGTCCACCTTCACGAAGGACGAGCCCTCCAGCGAGGAGACCAGCGACGCGGAGCCGACGCGCCGGAACACCTCGGAGGCGCCGCTGGCCGGGTGGGTGATCTCCAGGTCGAAGGACACCGACTTGTCGATGTACTCGCGGTACTCCACCTTGACGGTGAGGCCGTTGGCCCAGGGGCCGGGGGCCTTCGCCGTCAGGGTGATGCCCGCCTTATCCCCCGTGGCGCCCGCGGGGAACCGGCTGGCGTCGCCCGCGATGGCGATCGAAGCGGCGGCCCCGGCTCCCACGGGGAGCGGCGAGATGACCAGCTCCGAGACGCCGTTGTCGAGCGCCTGTCTCGCCTCCGGGAGGCTGTAGGCGCTGGCGCGCCCCATGACCTCCACGAAGCGGGACCAGCTCTCGGCGCGGACGACCTTGCCGGCGTTCTGTTCCGTGAAGCCGGTGATGCCAAGCACTCCCGAGGGGGCGAGTTGCTGGGGCAAGACTTCCTTGACGACCGTGACCTGGACACCAGGAATGATGAGGCCTGTGGCCATACCCTCTCCGACCCTCATGAACGAGGGGGTGGATGCCCCTGCTCAGGGTGCAGGTTCCCTGGACCGTATCGATGAGCCATCAGCCCACCCCTCAGGGGTACGGTCCACTGCATCAGCAATGACTTCACATCAATGGTGAGGGCGTGCGCAGGGCCGTGATGACACGCTGAATCCCGTCCGCGGCGAACCCGGCTCCGCGACACGCTCACGCGACTTGCAACCGGGAGGACTAGCCGGCCGCCAGGACGTTGACGCCGGACTTCTTCAGCGCGGCGATGGTGGTGTCCGCCAGGCGCGCGCCCTCGTTGATCAGCGCCTTGCCCACGTTGAGGAGCAGGTCGATGATCGCGACGATGTGCTCGACGCCCGCGCCCACGAAGTCGACGATGATGTTGAGGAACCGCTGCCCCGTCTGAGCCAGGCTGCGCGCGGAGTCCGGCAGCAGGTCCAGGGTGGAGTTCACCAGATCGCGGCCCGCCTCGAGCACGTTCTTGATGGAGTCCACGACCTTGGGATCCATCAGCGGCTTGATCAGGACTTCGACCTGCTTGAGCACCGAGCTGAGGACGTTGCGAACCGGCGTCCAGATGACGGAGATCTTCTCGGTGATGCTCTTGAAGCCGTCCCCACTGACGGCGAGATACAACTTGTAGAGTGCCTGCTCGACCTTGATGGCGACGTTGTCGACGGTGGCGAGTGCACTGGACACGTTCGTGGCTGCGTCGTCTGCCGCTGCTGGCATGGATGTCTCCCCCTGCGGTGCAAAAAACCCGGCGGACTGTACGGTATCGAACTCCGCGTCAGCAAGGGTTTACAAGGTAGGGAAGATTCAGAAACACGGATCCTACCGAACCCGGCTGGTCACGACGGACCCTGACGACATGACGCATCTGGTCGCATGTGTCTCGGCCCATGCGCAGGGGGGCTTATCGTTTCTGCCCCAAGTTGAGCCGGTGCGAGATACATGTGTCAAGGTTGTGTCACGGCTCAATACCTCTCCAAGAGGAGGGGCCCCCTCCCCTCCTCCAAAGACAGGCATTGTCACACCGGGAGGCCAGCCTCAGTGGCAGAGCCGCTCGACCGACTTGATCCGCGTCGTGCCGTCGACGTTGGGGTCGTTGGTCTGGTCGCCAATGGCGATGGTGCCGGTCGTCGTGAAGTTGTTCCGGGTGAGCTTCGCGACGCCGTCGACGCTGACCGTCGCCACCTTCGCGGCATCCACCGCGAGCTCATAGACGTGGTACGCGCCGTCGGTCACCGCGAACGCGGCGGACTGCGTGTCATCCGCCCAGCCAAGCTTCGCGCTGTCCAGGTAGATCATCTGCGCGCGGTCCGTGGAGTTGCCGACCGACGGGGTGAAGCTCCCCATGATGGCCGCGCCACTGTCCAGGGAGTTGTGGGCGTTGACCGACTCGACCTGCATCGTCACGCGGAGGGTGAACGGCTTCGTTGGGTCGACCGCGTTCGCCCGCACGATGAGCAACTGCCCGCTCGTCCGACCCCCGACGTTCGTCGACGTCGCGAGGCTGACGTAGTCCGCTCCGTAGGTGAGCGCGCTCGGCGCCTGCGAGACCGTCGTCCACCCCTGCGCCGCGAGGTCCTCGCCGCCGACCAGCAGCGGAATGCTCGCGGCCGCCGTCCACGCCGTCGTGGACGTCTCCGGCGCGCAGACCTCGCAAGCATTCGCCGGGTTCGGCGCCCCCGCGGCGTGGAGCACGCCGTCGATGAAGCACTTCGGGCTGCACATTCCGGCCGAGCAAACCTGGCCTGAGTCGCACTGCGTCCCGTCCGCGCGCGGCGTCCACGCCGTCGTGGACGTCTCCGGCACGCACACCTCACAAGCATTCGCCGGGTTCGGCGCCCCCGCGGCGTGGAGCCCGCCGTCGATGAAGCACTTCGGGCTGCACGTGCCGGCCGAGCAAACCTGGCCTGAGCCGCACTGCGCCCCGTCCGCGCGCGGCGTCCACGCCGTCGTGGACGCCTCCGGGACGCACACCTCGCAAACGTTCGCCAGGTTTGGCGCCCCCGCGTCATAGAACCATCTGTCGATGAAGCACTTCGCGCTGCACACGCCAGCGGAGCAGACCTGCCCCGAAGCGCACTGCGTCCCATCCGCGCGAGCCGTCCACGTGCTCGAGGACGTCGCTGGCGTACACTGCTCGCACGCGTTCGCCGCATTCATCGTTCCGGCGGCAACCTGCTCGCCGTCAATCTCACAGAACGCGACGCAGACGCCGCCCTCACAGTCCTCGTGGGTTCCGCAGGAATTGTCGCACGCCCCGCAGTGCTCCGGGTCGCTCTGGATGCTCACGCAAGCACCCTCGCACAGCATGTCGCCGGCGCTGTCGCACTGCTTGACCGGGTCGGGAGTGGAACTGTCACCGCAAGCAGCGATGAAGCCGAGCACAAGGAAGAAGGACAGGGCGGTGGCGCGAAGGGAGACCATGGTGCCCGCTATCTTACTCGTCCCCACGCTCGCGCTCCGCCTTCAACTTGCCTGGAGGTGGAGCGACACACCGCGGCGAACCCGGCGGGGCTTCGTCCGCTTCCCGCCGGTCCCGGACGCGCCGTGCGCCTTTCTTCACACCCGTCCGCGACCGAGGCGTGGAGCCAGGGTCACGCGCTCGTGAAATCGCGCGATTTCGAGCGCGGCGCGATGAAGGTGTGACACAACCCGCAGCGCGTTGTTTCACGAGTCACCGAGAGTCCCGCGCACCGGAGCCTCCTCTCCTCAGCGCTCCGGCGGAGACCTCCCTCGATGATTGCGAAGCTCTCGCGCTCCACCGCCGCCATGCTGCTGGCGAGCGCCATGACCCTTTCCGCGTGCGAGGGCCCCCAGGGCCCTGCCGGCGGAAACGGCTCCCCGGGCCCCGCCGGTGAAGACGGTTCCCAGGGCCCTGTTGGACCTGCCGGACCCACCGGCCCCGAGGGCCAGCCGGGCACGCCGCCCACGCAGCCCACGGCCGCCGGCACCACCGCGGAGCTCGCGCTGCTCGAGTCCACGGACCTGCACACCAACATCCGCAGCTACGACTACTACAAGCTGGCCGAGGACAAGAGCCTCGGGTTCGAGCGGCTCGCCACCTTGATCAAGGCGGCGCGGATGGAGTTCCGCAACTCCCTCCTGGTCGACAACGGCGACACCATCCAGGGGACGGTCCTTTCGGACTTCCAGGCCCTGGTCCAGCCCCTTCGCTGCGATCAGACCCTCGCGATGTACAAGGTCATGAACGCGCTCAACTACGACGTGGCCGGCGTCGGAAATCACGAGTTCAACTACGGCCTCGACTTCCTCAGCCAGGTCACCGGCAGCCGCTTCGAGGTGAATGGTACGCCCAACCCCAGCGCGACGAAGTGCGCGGGTCCGCGCTTCCCCATCGTGCTCGCCAACGTGCTCAGCGCGAAGACGGAGAAGCCGCTCTTCCAGCCCTACACCCTCATCGAGAAGGCCGTCACGGCCATCGACCCGTCGGGCAAGGAGGTCGCCGCGAAGGTCAAGGTGGGCTTCATCGCCTTCACGCCTCCCGCGATCATGAACTGGGACAAGCGCTGGCTGGAGGGCAAGGTCTACACCGCGGGGCTGAAGGAGACCGCCGAGAAGTACGTGCCCGAGATGAAGAGCAAGGGCGCGGACATCATCGTGGCCATCTCGCACGGCGGCCTCGATGACCGGACCTACTCGCCCACCATGGAGAACGGCAGCTACCACCTGTCGCAGGTCCCCGGCGTGGACGCGCTGCTGCTGGGCCACTCGCACCAGGTGTTCCCCGACGCCGCCTCCACGCAGGCGCAGTTCAACCTGCCCGGCGTGGACAAGAAGGCGGGCACGGTCAACGGCGTCCCCGCGGTGATGGCGAACTTCTGGGGCAAGCACCTGGGCGTCATCGCGCTCCAGCTGACCTTCGATGGCACGCGTTGGTCCATCGACAAGACGAAGACCCGGGTCGAGGCGCGCTCCACCCAGTTCGCGGACAAGACGTACGTGGACGTCGAGCCCGCCATCGCGGCGCTCGTACGGACCGAGCACGAGGGCACCATCACCTACGTGAAGACGGCGATTGGCGCGTCGGACTTCCGCATGACCACCTACTTCGCGGACGTGGGTGAAGTGGGCGCCGTGCAGATCGTCAACCAGGCCCAGGCCGCGTATGTGGACCAGTACGTCAAGAACAACCTGCCGCAGTACGCCGCGCTGCCCGTCATCTCCGTCAGCGCGCCCTTCAAGAGCGGCTTCGGCGGCGGTGGGGACTTCACCGACGTGGCGGCGGGCAACCTGGCCATCAACAACGCGGCGGACCTCTACCTGTACCCCAACACGCTCTACGCGGTGAAGGTCACGGGCGCCGGCCTGAAGGCCTGGCTGGAGATGGCGACCACCCGGTTCAACAAGATCGACCCGACCAAGCCCGCGGCCCAGAGCCTCATCAGCACCTTCCCCGGCTACAACTTCGACATGCCGACGACGGCGGACATCCAGTACGAGATCGACGTCACCCAGGACGTCGGCGACCGCATCAAGAACCTCTCCTACAAGGGGACGGCGGTCAGCGAGGGCCAGGAGTTCATCGTCGCCACCAACAACTACCGCGCCAGCGGCGGTGGCGGCTTCCCGGGCCTCGATGGCAGCAACATCATCCTCGCGTCGCCCGACGCCAACCGCGACGTCCTCATCAACTACGTCAAGGAGGCGAAGAACCTCACGCGCGTGGCCAACGGCGCGGCCCGAAGCTGGCGCTTCAGGCAGGTGACCACCGCGGGCCCCGTCACGTTCGCCTCGGCGCAGGGCAAGCTCGACGTCGCGCAGGCCGCGGGCCTGAACAACATCTCCGTGTTGAACGCGGACGATGGCACCGGCAAGGGCATGGCGCTCTACGCCATCGACCTGAGCAAGTAGACCTCGGGAACCGACCATGCTGAAGCGTCCCATCGCCGCCGCGGCGACCCTCGCGGCGGCGCTCCTCGTCCTCTGCGTCGCCCTCTGCGCCGTCGTCCTGGTTCGCGCCGGGCGCGAGCCCTCCCGCATCACCGCGCTCGGCGCCAGGGCCTATGCCGGCCATGACCGGGGGGCGAAGTGGGAGCTGCACCTGCTGGCCCTGGCAGGGCGGCCCCGCGCGAACCTGATGATCGGAGAGGCGACCTTGGACGGCGCGGCGGGGGTCCCTCCCGCGGAGGGGCTGCCGTACCTGCGCCGTGCGGCGGAGGCGGGGGACCGGACGGCTCAGCGCGTTCTTGGAAAGGCGCTGCTGCGCGGTCGAGGCGGCATCGCGAAGGAGCCATCGGAAGCCAGCCGATGGCTCCAGGCGGCGGCGGAGGCAGGAGACCCCGCCGCGGCCTATTACCTCGGCGTGCTGTACCGCACGCCGGGGGTGCCAGGGCATTCCTTGAGCGCGGCCATCCCCTGGCTGCGCCGCGCGGCCGACCAGCACCTGCCAGCGGCCCTGTTCGTCCTTGGCAACGCGTACCGTTCAGGAGCCGGGGTCGCGATGGACGAGCGCAAGGCGCTGGATTGCTACACCGAGGCCGCGGAGCTGGATCATCCCGAGTCCATCCAGGCGCTCGCCATGGCGTACCAGCAAGGGGAGCTGGGCCTCGCGGTCGACCCGGAGAAGGCCGCGGAGCTGATCCGGGACCTCGAGCACGCCATCCACGACGCGCCCGCCAATCCTTGAGCGGTGGATTCGCGCCGGGTGTCGACCCGAGCGTCCGGCGCGCGTTGTAGTAGCGCTGGAACTCGCGAAACAGTCACCGGGCGTGGACTTCGCTCAAGGTGACGTCAGAGACCAGCAATTCCCGCCAGGCCTGTCCGTTTCCGAGGGGGCGTCCCCTCTTGGGAGCCCTCCTGGCGGCCGGAGCCGTGGCACACCCGTCCCCTCCCTCGACAGGCCGAGCCGTCCAGCCGGGGCGCTCCGAAGAGGCTCCCCGCTTGCCCTGAAATCACGTATACGCCCTCCGTACAATTTTCGTGGCACACGAGCGACGCGGAGGGAGAGGTCAGGCCCCCGGAACTGCTCGGGAGGAATGGATGGAGTTGTCGAGTCTCGAGTCGAATTTCTGGGCAGTCGCGCCGGGCGTCATCGGCGCCATCGGGCTGCTCTTCTCTGCGTTCTTCTACTTCCGCGTCAAGGGCCTCCCGGACGGCGACGCGACGATGAACCGCATCGCGGGCTACATCCGCGAAGGCGCGATGGCGTTCCTCGTCCGCGAGTACAAGGTGCTCGCGATCTACTGCGCGGTCCTCGCGGTGGTCATCGGCCTGGCGCTGGGTTGGCTGGCGAGCGCGTGCTTCGTGCTGGGCGCGTTCCTGTCCCTGCTCGCGGGCTACATCGGCATGAAGGCCGCGACGTTCGCGAACGTGCGCACCGCGCAGGCCGCGCGCAGCGGCTCGAAGCCGAACGCGCTCCTGGTCGCGCTGGACGGCGGCGCGGTGATGGGGCTGGCGGTCGCCGGCCTGGGCCTGCTTGGGATGGGCGGCGTCTACTACGTGTTCCGGGGCAGTGAGCACATCTCCCCCATCCTCCACTCCTTCGCCGTGGGGGCGAGCTCCATCGCGCTCTTCGCGCGCGTGGGCGGCGGCATCTACACCAAGGCCGCCGACGTCGGCTCCGACATCGCCGGCAAGGTCATCGAGAACATCCCCGAGGACGACCCGCGCAACCCCGGCGTCATCGCCGACAACGTGGGCGACAACGTGGGCGACGTGGCCGGCATGGGCGCCGACATCTACGAGTCCATGGTGGCGGCCATCGTGGCCGCGATGGCCATGGCGCTCACCGCCAATGCCTCGGAGCTCTCCCGCCTCGTGGTGGACCCGTCGGCGACGGGTGGCGCGCGGGTGGCGGGCGTGGTGCTCCCGCTCGTGCTGTCGGCGGTGGGCCTGGTGGTCAGCGTGCTGAGCATCTTCATCGCGCGCGCCCTCAAGCACATGAACCCCGCGCAGGTCCTGCGCAGCGCGCTCATCATGCCCCCGGTCATCCTGGTGGGCATTTCGTTCGTGATGATGAACGTGTTCGGCCTGTCGCAGTCCATCACGGTGGCGCTGGCCGCGGGTGCCTTCGGCGGCGCCATCATCGGCCTCGTCACGGACTACTACACGTCGTCCAGGCCGGTGCAGCGCATCGCGGAGGCCTCCATCACGGGCGCGGGCACCAACCTCATCCGCGGCCTCGCGGTCGGCATGGAGAGCGTGGGAATCTCGATGGCCACCATTGCCCTGGTGGCCTACATCGCGGACCGGGCGCTCGGCCTGTACGGCATCGCGCTGTCGGCCGTGGGCATGCTGGGCGGCACGGCCGTCGTGATGACGGTGGACGCCTACGGCCCCATCTCCGACAACGCGGGCGGCATCTCCGAGATGTCGGGGCTCGGCCCCGAAGTGCGCGCCATCACCGATGAGCTGGACGCGGTGGGCAACACCACGGCGGCCATTGGCAAGGGCTTCGCCATCGGCTCCGCGACGCTCACCGTCATCGCGCTCTTCTCCGCGTTCAACCTGGAGGTCAACCACACGCGCGTCGCCGCGGGCCTGCAGGAGATGACTCTGCTGCTCACCGACCCGCGCGTCATCGTGGGCCTGCTGCTGGGCTCCATCCTCCCGTTCCTGGTG
Organism: Corallococcus sp. Z5C101001; assembly: GCF_007352635.1. Taxonomy (NCBI): domain Bacteria; kingdom Pseudomonadati; phylum Myxococcota; class Myxococcia; order Myxococcales; family Myxococcaceae; genus Corallococcus; species Corallococcus sp. Z5C101001. The sequence continues at coordinate 1,013,120 of NZ_VKLU01000001.1, read as the reverse complement.
GGCGCCTCCACCATGCTCGCCGTGGGCCGCGCGGCCGGCGCCATCGTCGAGGAGATTGGCCGTCAGTTCCGCGAGATTCCCGGGCTGATGGAGCTCAAGGCGGACCCGGACCCCAAGAAGATCGTCGACATCGCGACCAAGAGCGCGCTGCGCGAGATGATCTTCCCGGGCGTCATCGCCGTCGTCGCCCCGCCGCTGGTGGGCTACGTGCTGGGGCCCGCGGCGCTGGCGGGCCTGCTGGCCGGCGCGCTCGTCGTTGGCGCCACGATGGCCCTCTACATGGCCAATGCGGGCGGCGCGTGGGACAACGCCAAGAAGTACATCGAGAAGGGCAAGCTGCCGGGCCACGCGAAGGGTTCGCAGGTCCACAAGGCCGCCGTCGTCGGTGACATGGTGGGCGACCCGTTCAAGGACACCTCGGGTCCTGGCGTCGCCATCCTCATCAAGGTCATGAGCGTCGTCTCGCTGCTCGTGGCCTCGCTCATCGCGCTCAGGTAGTCCCCGTCCGCGGTGTGGCGCCCGAGGCCCAGGCACCCCACCGCGGACAGCAGCTCGGGCCGCGCGGCTCCCGGTGGGGCCGCGCGGTGCCTCGGATGTAGAGCACCGAACACCTCGCCACCCGATGTCCTGGGGGGGCCCTGGGCGGTGGGCACACGCGCACTACACTTCCTCGTGTTCCGCGATTGCCTGCGCGCCAGACCCGACCCGGAGCAGCGGCACCGCCCCAGCGGACCTGACGCGCGCGCTCTCGCACCCGTTCCCTCGGGTGAGAGGGTGAAGTGCCACCGCCGTTGCGCTGACCGAGAGGTGTCCCATGGTCCTGGAGCTCTCCCAGCAGCAGATCCGCCTCCTCCATACGTGCCTCGACGAGAGCATCGACGAGCTGCACGACGAGGTCCTCCACACCGACGAGCGTGAGATGCGCGGCGAGCTGAGGGAGAAGCTCGACCAGTTGCAGGCCCTCCAGCGTCAGGTGAAAGCCCTGATGTGAGCCGGAGCCGGTGAGCGGTCCGCGCGACGCTGTCGAACAGGCCCGCTTCCGATGCGCCACGAGCGTGACCTGGACGCCCAGGTCGAAGCCCCTCGCGCTGGCGGCGGGTTCCTGGAGCCGATGCCCGCGGCCCTGGCGGTGGCGATGCGCACTGGATGATCAGGAAGAGCACTCGGCGACACTTCGCCCGGGCGCGTTTGCATCGATGGGTGGGGGGGGATATCGGCACATGGAGCACGACCGGGGGTCCCCATGCGCCTGCCTTCCGTTTGTTTCCGAAGAGCACCTCAGGCCGCGGCCTGCGTCTTCGCGAGCACGGGAGGGGCGCGCCCTTGAGGCACCTCCTCGCTTCCGTCTGGGGCCGTCCCACGGGGGCCACGGAGCCGCGCCTCCCGCTGCCATGGATTGACGTCCTCATCCTCGTCGGCATGGCGGGCATTGCCCTCGCTGTCTTCCAGACGTCACGAGAGTGGGTGGGACATCTGCGGCCGACCGTGCGGATTGAACTCACCCCGTGGGCCCTGCCCCGCTACACCCTGCTCTCCCTGTCGCGAGGGATGATCGCGTACGTCCTCTCGCTGGGCTTCACGCTCGTGTACGGATACTGGGCCGCGAAGGACAAGCTGGCGGAGCACGCCCTCATTCCCCTGCTGGACATCCTCCAGAGCATCCCGGTGCTGGGGTTCATGCCGGGCCTGGTCCTCGCGCTGGTCAGCGCCTTCCCCACCAGCAACGTCGGGCTGGAGCTCGCCGCGGTGCTGATGATCTTCACCAGCCAGGCCTGGAACATGACGTTCAGCTACTACTACTCGCTGAAGTCCGTGCCGCTGGACCAGCGCGAGGTGGCGCAGGTCTACCGCTTCTCGCGGTGGCAGCGGCTGCGCTGGGTTGAGCTCCCCTTCGCCACCCTTGGGCTGGTGTGGAACAGCATGATGAGCATGGCGGGGGGGTGGTTCTTCCTGATGATCAGCGAGGCCTTCGTCCTGGGAGACAAGGACTTCCGCCTGCCCGGGCTGGGCTCGTACATGAGCGTGGCGGTCGCGCAGGGGAACACCGCCGCCATGCTGTGGGCCGTCCTCGCGATGGTGGTGATGATCGTCGTGCTGGATCAGCTCCTCTGGCGGCCGGTGGTGGTCTGGGCCCAGAAGTTCCGCGTCGAGGAGGGCGGGCTGGCGGAGGAGATGCACTCCTGGTTCCTCGACTGGCTGCGACGCTCCCGGCTCATCCGCTGGTTCGCGTCCTGGCTCAGGCGCCTGAGCGGGGCTGTCGCCCGCCGGCTGATACCCAAGGGCCCCCACCACCCCGCACCGCACCCCGGCGTGGCCCGGGTCGGCCGCGCCGTGTCCGGCGCGCTGTACCTGTTCATGGTCGCGGGCCTCCTCTATGGCGTCGTGCGGCTGGTGATCCTCCTGCATCCCGTGACGGTGGCGAGCTGGGGACACATCGCGTCCGGAGCGGCGCTGACGCTGGGGCGCGTCCTGCTCTCCACGGCGTTGGGGACGCTCTGGGCGCTCCCCGCGGGCCTGGCGATTGGCCTCTCCCCACGGCTGTCCCGCCTGCTGCAGCCCGTGGTGCAGGTGGTGGCGTCGTTCCCCGCCCCCATGCTCTTCCCGGTGGTGATCGCCGCGCTGAAGGCCGCTGGCGTCACGCTGGGCTGGGGCAGCGTGGTGCTGATGCTGCTCGGGACCCAGTGGTACATCCTGTTCAACGTCATCGCCGGCGCGATGGCCATGCCCGCGGACCTCCGTGAGGCGGCCCGGAGCTACCGGCTGGGGCGGTGGCAGCGCTTCACCTCGCTCTACTTCCCGGCGGTCTTCCCCTATCTGGTCACGGGGTGGATCACCGCTGCGGGCGGAGCCTGGAACGCCAGCATCGTCGCCGAATACGTCACCTTTCGAGGGGAGGTGCTCACCACCAGGGGGCTGGGGGCGCAGATCAGCGCCGCGGCGTCGTCCGCCAACTTCCCGGCGCTCGCGGCCAGCATCGTCGTCATGTCCATGGTCGTCGTGGCATTCAACCGCTTCGTCTGGAGACGGCTGCAGGGCCTCGCCGAGACCCGCTTCTCGCTCAGCAAATGACGCCCGACACTCCTCCGTCCCCGCGACCCTCCTCGACGGCGCTCTGCGAGCTCGAGCACGTCACCCATGAGTTTCCCCAGCCCAACGGCACACCGCTTCGCGTCCTCCAGGACATCAGCCTGCGGGTGGAGCCAGACGAGGTGGTCGCCCTGCTGGGGCCGTCCGGCTGTGGCAAGTCCACCATCCTCCGCATCCTCGCGGGGCTGATCCGCCCCACGTCCGGGAGCGTCCGCTACCGGGGCAAGCCCCTGGTGGGCTTGAACCCCGGGTGCGCCATCGTCTTCCAAAGCTTCGCGCTCTTCCCGTGGATGACCGTCATGCAGAACGTCCAGGCGGTCCTCAAGGCCGCCGGCATCCCGGAGGCGGAGCGCCCGCGACAGGCCGCGAACGCCATCCGGGTGGTGGGGCTGGAGGGGTTCGAGGAGGCCTTCCCCCGGGAGCTGTCAGGCGGGATGAAGCAACGGGTGGGGATGGCCCGGGCGTTCTCGCTCAACCCCGAGCTGCTCTTCATGGACGAGCCGTTCAGCCAGGTGGACGCGCTCACCGCGGAGAGCCTGCGCGCGGAGGTGCTCGACATCTGGAGCGCGAAGGGCCGGAACCCCTCATCCATCCTGATGGTCAGCCACGACATCAAGGAGGTCGCGTACATGGCGGACCGCATCGTGGTGCTCGGAGCGCACCCCGGCGTGGTCCGCACCGTCGTGGAGAACCGGCTGCCCCGGCCGCGCGACTACCGCTCTCCCGAGCTGCTTCAACTGGTCGACCGGCTCCACGACATCATCACGGGCTCGGAGATGCCAGACGCGCCCCCCGCGCTCGCCCCCGTCGCGGACCTCATCGAGCCCATCCCCTCGGTGACCAGCGGCGAGGTGGTCGGCCTGCTCGAGTACCTGGACGCCCGGGGCGGCAGGGACGACATCTTCCGGATCGCCAATGACACGGACCGCGAGTTCGGTCACATCATCAACGTGGTGAAGGCCGCCGAGTTGCTGGACCTGGTGGACACCCCGAAACGGATGGTGCTCCTGGACTCGGTGGGTGTCCGGCTCGTGAGGGCCTTGCCGGAGGAGCGGAAGGTCCTCTGGCGCGAGCAGCTCCTCCATCTGGGGCTGTTTCGCAGCGTGAAGGCCGCCATCGAACGAAGCGAGGAGGGGTACGTCACGCGGGAGTTCGTCCTCGAGACGGTGGTGATGGCGATGCCCTCCGAGAACTACGAGCGGATCTTCGACACCCTGGTGCGCTGGGGGCGCTTCGGCGACCTCTTCGCGTACGACGAAGACACGGAGCAGCTCTCCCTCCGCGAGGTGTGACGCGGCATCGCGGAGGGGATCTTGATTCGCTGGAGCACAACGTGCTCCCAGCCGAAGCTGCTGCGTGAGGACCGACACCTCCGGCTGTCGCACTTCGTTATCGTGGACCCTTCAGCGGATAGAGCTTTTTCACCTTGTCGTCGTCACGCGCGTCGTCGGGCTCATCCACGTCGCCTCCTCCATCCATGACGTCCGGCCCGATGGATTTCGGGCCCCCGTCTGGACCGAGCCCCTTCACGTGACCCGCGAGGCTCTTGAGGACAGTGCCCGCCTTGCCCGCCAGCTCCTTGGCCGCCTCCGCGACCACATTGGCGGCGACCCGGGCCGCGTCGCCGGCGACCAGACAGAGAACACCTCCGGCATTCCTGACGACGTCCTCGAGCCCGTCAAGCCGCGCCCCATGAGACCTGGAGACAGCTTCCGCGGCGCCGACTTGCTTCAGGTGCTTGTCTTTCCTACGGGTGGGAGATTGGCTCGGCGGCGCGCCGACAGGCGGCCTGAGGATGCTTGTCTTTTCACGTGCGGAAGACCCCGTGCCAGGACATCCCGTGGACCTTGGGCTGTCTACCTTTGAGGCCGCCCGACGATTGAACGGCACGACCTTACCCATGAAAACATCCCCCTCCTGCCATCCACCAGGACTTCACCATGGGTGATTCACACACCATTCACATCCCCAAGAGCCAGGGAGCGTCCACCCACGCCGCAGCCGGAGCTCGAACACATGTCACCTGCCGCGTCGACCGCCTGTCTCCACCGACCATCCTCCCTTCCCACACATTTTGTATGCCTCCGTAGGAATGGCGATGACGCCCGCGCGTCCAGGGCAGGCGTTCCCCACCGACAGACATGGGGCGGCTTGAGGCACCCTCGCGGGCTTCCACAGTTCGACGAGGGACATCTCCGCTCCACGGGGCACCCCAGGCTTATCCGGCTATCGGGAAATAGGAGGGAATGGGCTAGCCTTCATCCCAAGAATCCTTGGGCGCCCCCGTACGTCCGCGGAACCCTTACCTATGCAGCCATGTCCGCAGGAAGCGACGCTGACTGACTTTCTCTCCGGTCTGCTCTCCGAAGAGGACCGGGTTCGTGTCCTTGCTCACGTGGAGAGCTGCTCGGACTGCCGGTGGGCGCTCGCGGCGGGTGAAGGCGGTCCCGCGGCCCGGTCCGGTGCTCCCGCAGCCCCATCCGAAGCGCATTCCCCACCCCAGCTCCTTCCTGGCCACAGCGTCTCCCGCTACGTGGTGCGCGAAACCCTCGGCGCGGGGGCCATGGGCGTCGTCTACGCGGCGGATGACCCGGAGCTGGGCCGGCGGGTGGCCCTCAAGGTGCTGCGCCCCGAAGGGCGGCACCACCAGGAGCTCCAGCAACGGCTGCTGCGCGAGGCCCAGGCGCTGGCCCGGCTCTCCCACCCCAACGTCGTCACCCTCTACGACGTCGGCACCCACGGCGACGGGGTCTTCCTGGCCATGGCCTTGGTGGAAGGCATCACCCTGGCGGAGTGGATGAAGCAGCCCCACCCCTGGCAGGACGTCCTGCGCGTCTTCCTTGAAGCCGGCAAGGGCCTCGCCGCCGCGCACGCCGCGGGGCTGGTGCACCGTGACTTCAAGCCCGCCAACATCCTCCTGGGGAAGGATGGGCGCGTCTTCGTCACGGACTTCGGCATCGCGCGGCTCTTTCAGGAGGAAGAGGCCGCGGCGCGCGAGGAGCACGCGCAAGCCCCTGTCGCCCCCGCCGGCCAGCTCACCCGGACGGGCCAGCTTCTGGGCACGCCCGCCTACCTCGCTCCGGAGCTGGTGCGGGGTCAGCGCGCGGATGCCCGCTCCGACGAGTTCAGCTTCTGCGTGGCCCTCCACGAAGCCCTCTTCGGCGGGCGCCCCTTCCAAGGCGAGACGCTGAAGGAGCTGGTCCAGGCCGCGCAGCAAGGCAGGCTGAGCCCGCCGAAGCGCGACGTGAAGATCCCGACCCGGATTCGACGCGCGGTCCTCCGGGGGCTCAGCGCGAAGCCCGAGGAGCGCTTCCCCTCCATGCACGCGCTGCTGGCCGCCCTCGCGCCACGGCCCGTCCGGTGGCTCGCGCGGATCATGGCGACGATGGCCGTTGCCGGCCTCATCGGGACGCTCGCGGCCTACGGGACGACCGCGCAGCGGCGCCAGGCCAGCTGTGCGCAGGAAGCGGAGAAGGTCGCGGTGGCCTGGAGCGCCGCGCGGCGAGAACAGGGCCGCGCGGCCTTCCTCGCCACCGGCCTGCCCTATGCCGCGCAAGCCTGGGAACAGCTCGCGGCGGTGCTGGATGCCCACACCGCGCAATGGCAGTCGCTTCGCACCGAGGCGTGCCTGGCCATGACGGGTGAGGCCGCGGCCTCGGCCAGGCAGACCGCCGCATGCCTCGATGCGCGGCTCTGGCAGCTGGCCGCCGTCACGGAGGTGCTGGAGAAGGCTGACGCGCAGACCGTGCAGAACACGCGCCCGCTCGCGGCCTCCCTTGAGGGGCTCGCCGGGTGCCGGGACACGAGCGGACTCGCCATCCGCCCGCAGCCGCCCGACAGCCTCCTCTCCCGGGTGGAGGCGGCGAGGCACAAGCTGGCGCAGGCCCGGGCCCACCTCGTGGCACGCCGTTTCACCGACGGCCTCGCGGTGACGTCCGCGCTCCTCGAAGAGCAGCAGGGGCTTGGCTACAAGCCGTTGGAGGCGGAGGTGTTCCTGGCCCACGGCGAGCTCCTGGAGCAGAGCGACAAACCCAAGGAAGCGGAGTCGGCCCTCTACGAGGCCGTGTGGGCCGCCGAGGCCGGGCGTGACGACGAGAGCGTGGCGCGTGCATGGCTGGAGCTCATCTTCGTGGTCGGTGAGGCGCAGTACCGCCCCGCGGACGCGGAGAAGCTCATCCGGCACGCACGGTCCGCCGTCGAGCGACTGGGGCGGGAGCGCTTCCCGGACCTCACGACGCTCCTGCACCTGCGCCTGGCCTCGCTGCGGGAGCAGCAAGGCAACCTCGCCGAGGCGGAGAAGGAGGCCGTGCAGGGCCTGGAGTTCTCACGCAGGAGAAACGGCCCGGACAGCCTCCACACGGCGAGCCTCCTCCACGAGATGGGGAGGATCCGCATGGTCCAGAACCACGACAACGAGTCACTGGAGTTCCACCTCCAGGCGCTCGAGCTGCGCAAGCGCCTGTTGGGCCCCGACAACCCCGAGCTCGTCGCCTCCTACAACCGGGTCGCCTCGGCCTATCTGCACGTGGGCAAGCGCGCCGCGGCCGTGGACATCTGGCGCACGGCCCTGGCCCTCCACGAGGCCTCTCACGCCCCGGAGAATACCCTCCTCGCGACAGCGCTCCTGAACCTCGCGGCGGCCCTGCGCATCGAGGGCCGACAGGAGGAAGTGGCGCCCATGCTCGAGCGGGCGCGCGCCATCTTCGAGAGAACCCGCGCTCCCAATCACTACTCGGTCGTCCAGGTGATCGAGGAGCAGGCGATGGTGGCCGGGGAGGCCGGGAAGTTCGACAAGGCGGTCGAGCTCTCCACCCAGGCCCTGGAGCGCATCCAGCAATTGCAGGGCCCCGACACGACGCGAGCCGTCCCGTCGCTGGTGGTCCGAGGGCTCACGCTCATGAACCTGGGCCGCCACTCCGAGGCACGGCGCGACGTGCTGGACGCGCTGAGGCGGCAGGAGAAGGCGCATGGGCCGGAGGGGGCCGGGTTGCTGTCCGTGCTGCTTCCCCTGGCCGACGTGACCCTGGCCGCCCAGGCCCCGCGGGACGCACTCATGTACTGCGAGCGCGCGCTGAAGCTCACCGAGAAGGCCGACGGCGTGGAGTCCCAGGATGGTGCCGGTGCCCTGTCCTGCGCTGGAGAGGCACAGCTGGCGCTGGGCGCCGTGGCGAAGGCCATCCCGCTGCTCGAGCGCGCCCGGCGCATCCAGACCCAATCCGGCGACATCAAGGACCCGTGGTTCGCTGGCAAGACCGCCTTCGCGTTGGCCCGGGCGCTCGTGGCGACGCGGTCCGCCCCGGACCGGTCGCGGGCGCTCGCGATGGCCGACGAGGCCCGGGCGCATCTGGAGTCCGTGGGAATCCGAGGTCGCCCGGAGCTCCAGCAGGTGTTGGCGTGGCAACAGCGTGAGGCGAGGCCATGAGCGACGAACGGAACCCAGGCGCCCTCGCGGCGCTGCTGCGGGAGCACCTGCCACGGGGGCAGTCCGCGGAGCTGGAGGCCGTGGAGGGGTGGGAGGCGCTGCTGCACGGACACGTCGAGGCGGCCCGCGCCGCATGGCCCGCCCTCCCGCTCCCGGCCGAGTCCTTCGTGCGGCACCTGGCCCGGCACCTGCCCGCGGGGAAGACCCTGGAGGTGCTGCGCGTCCTCCATGCCGCCGACCTGTACCTCGCGTGCGCCTGCGCCACCGGGGAGTCCGCCGCCCTCCGGGCCTTCGAGCAGCACATCCTCCGGCTCGTTCCCTCCCGGCTTGGGCGGGTGTCGCCGAGCATGCTGGACGAAGTGCTGCAGATGCTGCGCGAGCGGCTGCTGGTGGCCAGCGGCGGCGCGCCCCCCAAGATTTCGAGCTATGGGGGACGAGGGCCCCTGCTCACCTGGGTCGTCATCATCGCCGCGCGCATCGCCGGGGAGCTGGTGGGCCGGGACGAGCGCCATCAGCTCGTGGCGGATCCTCCCGAGGAGCTCGCGCGGCTGCTGGCCCCGAGCAATCCCGAGTACGCGCTGCTGCGCGAAGACGCGCGCCAGCTCCTCGTCGAGTCGCTGCGGAAGGCGGTGGAGGTGCTCCCCGAACAGGAGCGGACCCTGCTGCGCCTGCACCACTTCCACGGGTTCACGATGGACCGGCTGACGCTCCTGTATGGCGGCTCACGCTCCAGCGTCGCGCGCAGGGTCGCCGACGCCCGCGAGTTGCTCCTCGAGCGCGTCCGGATGGAGCTCACGCCCCGGCTGAAGCAGGACCAGCTCGCGCTGGAGAGCCTGCTGGGCCTCGTCAACAGCCGGCTGGATATCAGCCTGCACGGGCTGCTCGACTGACTCGCGGAGCAGGCTGACCCACATCGGGCCGCCCAGGAATTCTTGGGACGAAATCCAGCCCGCCCCCTCTTCCTGCCTGGAGACCCGGACACCCCTGGGTCGCCGCGTGGAGCGGCCCCGTCGCGCCCCACTGCCTCGACGCCAACACGCGGGACGCGTTTGAAAGAAGTCCAGGCGATGCCAACGAAACAGCTCGTGCCCATCCGGGTCTGGCCCCTGCTCCTGGGGCTCGCCCTCATCCCAGGGGTCGCCCGGGGCGACGACTCCACCGAAGTGCACCGCTGCGTGGTCTCCGTCCATCGATTGATCGAGGACCTCGCCTACGAGAGCGCGCTGGAGCAGGTGGCCCGCTGCAAACAGCTGTCGACGGGGCCCGAGGATGACGTGGCGATGTTGCTCTACGAGGGGATCATCCTGGCGGAGCAGATCAAGAACCGTCAGAGCGACGCCGCCTTCAGGGCCTGTCTCATCCTGGACCCCGACGCGACGCTGCCGCTGAACGTCTCGCCCAAGCTGAAGCGGCGTTTCGAGGCCATGCGCAAGAACGTGCGAAGCGAGCTGGCCACGCGAGGAGAGGACCGCGAGCCCCCGAGACGGGAAGCCCTCGCGCTGACCCAGGCGAGTCCGCCCCCCTCCGAGCCGCTTCCGGTGGCGGTCTCGGTGGCGCCAGTGGCGGCCCCCGAGCCGGCGCTGGACGCGTCCGGCTCACGGGCCTCGCTGCGCACCCGGGCGCTCATCCCCGCCGTGGCGGGAGGAGCCCTCGTGGCCACGGCGGGGATCTTCTGGGGGATGGCGGAGGGGAGGAAGGCGAAGCTGGAGGGCGCGGCCCCGGACCTCCACTCCCGAGCCGCCGCCCTCGACGTGGCGCGCGGTGCTCGCGGGCTCCAGAAGGTCAGCGTGGGGCTCTTGATGGGGGGCGTGGTGGGGCTGGGCGCCGCCACGGGAATGTACCTCCTGGGTGCGCCAGAGACGCGGTCGTCCTTGCAGGTAGGAACAGACGGCACGTCCGCGTTCGTCGCCGGGAGGTGGCCATGAGTGCTCCACTTCGCTTCGCGGCCCTGGGACTGCTGGCGCTCGGCATCCACATGGCCGGGTGTCTCGACGTCGATGGCGCCGTGGATCGGTTCTGTCAGGCCAACCCCGTCACCTGTCAGGACCCCGCGCCCGCGGAGGATGGAGGAGGCGAGCCCGATGCAAGCGTTGACGGTGGGGATAAGCCGGATGGTGGAACGGACGCAGGGCCTGACGGGGGGCCGCTGGAGACCGAGCCACCGGGGTGGAAGCCGGTGCCTCCAATGCAGACGCGGCGCATGGGCCACACCGCCACGGTCCTGAACGATGGCCGGGTGCTCGTCGTTGGCGGGAGCAGCAATGGCTTCTCGCCGACGCGCTCGACGGAGCTCTACACGCTCTCAACCAACAGCTGGAGCGATGGCGGGGTCCTCACGACAGCGCGGATGGACCACACCGCCACCCTGCTGGGCGATGGCAAGGTCGTGGTGGTCGGCGGACGGGGTCCATCAGGCAGCGCGCTGAGCAACGCGGAAGTCTACGACCCGGAGACCCGTGCGTGGACCCAGTACGAGTCCATCGACCTGGGGGCGCGCGCCAGTCACGCGGCCGTCCGTCTGCCCTCGGGGAAGGTGCTGGTCGCGGGTGGCGGGACCTCGAGTTCCGACGGGCTGAATACCTCGGCGCTCTACGACCCGGACAGCCACACCTGGACGAACGCGGGGAACCTGAATGTCGGCCGAAGCGCGCTGACACTCACCTTGCTCGACGAGGACATGGTGATGGCGATCGGTGGCTTCAATCAAAACGGTGCGCAGACGACCGCGGAGCTCTACGACTCGAGTCAGCCGGATGCTGGCTGGCGCCCCCTCTTCGCGCGGATGAAGAATGGGCGCAACGGGCATGCCGCCACGCTATTGCCGTCAGGCGAAGTCCTGGTCACCGGCTCACGGGTGGGGTCGCCTGGATGGGTCATCAGCTCGGTGGAGCGCTACGACTGGGAGACTGCCGCGTGGATTCCCCAGGAGGACATGAAACACGCTCGCTTCGTCCATACGGCCACCGCCCTGCCCTCGGGCGACGTGCTCGTCACGGGCGGGTATTCCTCCACCGACTACACAGCCCCGCGCGACTCTGCGGAGCTCCTCCGGCCGGATGGCGGCAGGGAGCTCATCGCCCCCATGGCCGCCGCGCGCGCCTACCACACGGCCACATGGCTGGATGCCGGGGGCGTGCTCATCATCGGGGGCGACTCCGACGGCGGGGTCTTGAACACCGCCGAGCGGTACGTCCCTTGAGTTCAGCGCCTCCGGCTACTCGGCGCGGTTCCAGTGCTGGGTGCGGCCCAGCAATGACATGCCAATGTAGCCGCGGACCTTCAGCTTCTTGCCCCCCTCCTCGACGGCGATCTTGCACTTGTAGGTCTTGCCGTTCGCCGGATCGAGGATGGTGCCACCGGACCACTCGTCGTCGTCCTTCTTCAGGTCGCGCAGGATGGTCATCCCGATGATGGGCTGGTCCTTCAGCGCCCCCTGGCACTTGTCACAGACCGGGTTCTGCTCTTCCGTGGGCTCGCGGAAGAGCTTCTCGATCTTCCCGTACAGCTTGCCGTTCTCCTCGTAGATGGCGATGACCGACTTGGGCTTCTTCGTCTCGTCATCGATGGTCGTCCACCGGCCGACGGCGCCCGTCGCCTCCGCGGGGGCCTTGTCCTCGGCCAGGGAGTTGGAGGCCAGCAGCAACATCAGGGAAGCGAGTCCGAACCACCGGGTTGCGTTCATGTCGGCATGTCCTTCTGCGCGAGAGTTCACGTCGGAGGGAGCGCTTGCGCGCCAGAGTCACGTCCCACCCTGTGTACTCCACCGCCGTGCCGGCAGTCAGGTCTTCCGCACGCTCTGTGCGATGACCAGCAGCGTCACACCCCGGCCCCGGAGGTCTCGCGGCGGGCTCGCGAGGGAGGAGCGTCACGGGGGCTCTGGACGCTCCTCCGGATGACACACCTATCTGCGTCGAGCGGTGCCTTCCAGGTACGTCCGGAACTCGGCTCCGGGCGGGGCGATCTCGAATTTGACGTTGAGCGTGCCGTCCGCGTTCAGCCGATACGAGAGCCGGAAGCGGGGGCCGCCGCGGCCTTCGTCGGTGACGAACTCGGCGCTCGCGGGTGAGGCCTCCGCGTGGGCCGCGTACTGCAGGACATGCCCCTCGTTGTCGAAGTAGCTCGCGCGGACCGCGTCGGGCGTCGCCAGATAGAGGACCATCAAGTCCTCATGGATTCCAGCGGGCGTCGAGGACTCGTTCCGGCGGACCAGCACCTGCCCCTGCACATCGGGTTGGAACGTGAAGGTCCCCGCCGACGCGCCGGGCGTACCGCCGCCCGCCGCATCCCAGGTGCCCAGGAGGAAAGCGAAGGGCTTCAAGGCCCCGGCCAGCTCGACCACCTTGGCCGGCGCGGCGTGAGCCTCCACCGGGCGCTGCGTGCCCGTGGTGGCACAGCCTGAGAGCGAGAGGAGGACCGAAGCGCCCACGACGAAGGTTCGCAACCTCGTGATGTTCATGAGGTGACCTGAGCGTCGAGCCGGGGAGTGGATGTCATCGCCAGAAAATAGCGGAGGCGCGTCCCGAGCCCAAGTGTGAGCCGCCGCCCCGATTGCGTGCTCACTCCCGGGCGACGGCCGGCTGTTCCCAGCTCGGTCACGGGCATCTTCGAGCCACCGGCGCACGCTGGGTGCGAGTACCCTCCAGGCCTCCCCTCCCCCGGCGCCACCATGTCCCCTGACTCCCCGTCCCTCGCGTCACTCACCGACCTGCCCACCCTCGAACGGCTGCTGAAGGCCGGGGGCGTGGACGCGCTCATGGCCGCCCTGGATGACGGACTCGCGCGGACGCCCGCGGAGGCCCGTGTGTCCACGGCAGGAGGTCCCATCGTGGGCCCGCGGACGCTGCGCTTCCTCCGGAGCGCCGTCGCGCTCGACGCGGACTTCCTGCGCGAGCATCCAGAGGCGCTGTTTCAATGTCTCTACAACCGCCTGCGCTGGTTCGACGCGCCAGACGTCGCGTCGCACTACCCTCCGGAAGCGCGAGGCGCCTGGACCCATCCAGAGGCACACCTGTTCCAACTGGCGAAGCTCTGGCGCGGGCAGCGGGATGCCGCTGGGGGCGGGCCCTGGCTGGAGTCGCTGCTGCCGCTGCGTGGCGAGCTGGACTCCACGGATCAAGTCCTCCCTCACGGCGCCATCGTGCTCTGCGCAAACTTCAGCCCGTCGGGGACGATGCTGGCGACGGGGTCATGGGAGGACGAGCGGAACGTGAGCGTCTGGGACCTCGCCACGGGCCAGCGCCTGCGGGTGATGGCGGGTCATGAGGCGGAGGTGCGCAGCGTCGCGTGGAGCCCGGACAGCACCCGGCTGGCGTCGGGCTCCCGCGACCATGAAGCGCGCATCTGGGACGTGCGCACGGGCGCGCTCCTGCACGCGCTGACCCGGCAAGAGGGGCAGGTGACGTCGGTGGCGTTCAGTCCCGACGGGAGGTGGCTCGCCGCCGCGAACCTCGGGTGGGTGGTGCGCCTGGTCGACGTCGAATCCGGCCAGGAGGTGCGCACGCTGGAGGGCCACCAGCAGTCCGTGCTGTGCGTGGCCTTCCATCCCTCTGGGCGGTGGCTCGCCTCGGGCGCCTCGGACAACACGGTTCGCGTCTGGGACACCGAGACGGGCACGGTCGTGGCGGTCCTCCCCTCCCAGATGCCCGTCGAGTCCATCGCCTTCAGCCCCGACGGGCGGTGGCTCGCGATGAGCACCGACAACGGCATCGCGCGGGCCGAGACCCGCGACTGGAAGCTGACGCCCGGGTCGAGCGGGCACGTTGTCTACTCCAGCGTGGCGTGGCTCGACGACACCCGCCTGGGGGCGCTCACGTTCAACCGCGTGGAGGTGCTGGACGCGCGCACAGGAGAGATCCTGCTGACGCGCCCGTACCCCCACAACTGGCGCCAGCGAAGCGTGGCCTTCCACCCCAACGGGAGGCGCTATGCCCTCACGGCCTCGGACGGACGGGTGCGCGTCAACGACCTGGATGCGGAGGTCCCGCCCACGCTGCTCGCCGAGGGGGATGGCGTCCTGGCGCTGTGGGGCCCCTCGGAGGGGAGCATGGCCATCGCACGGCGGCTCCAGTCGTCGCTCGCCATCGACGCCCAGGGCCACGCGCGCGCGTTTCCCAACGACCCCGCCGAGGCGGGACACCATCCATGGGGAGTCTCGCCCGGAGGCGAGCGGGCGGCGTACTCCATCCGGCTCGCGGGCGAGTCACCCCTCCACGCGGGCGTCCAGGTGATGGACCTGCGAACGCTCGCGCCGGAGCGCGTGCTCGCGGCACCGCCGGGCCCGCCCGAAGGGCCGGATGTCCTCCTCTCCGAGCAGCCCATCGCCTTCTCCCCCGACGGCCAGCTCCTGGCCGGACCCGTGGAGCCGGACACGGTGCGGCTGTGGCGCGCAACCGACGGGGCCTTGCTGCACGCATTTCACGGCCCCGGGGGAACGGCCGACGTGGTGGCCTTCACTCCGGACGGCGCGCACCTGGTGACGTGCTACCCGGAAGACTCCCGCTTGCAGGTGCATGACGTCATGAGCGGAGAGCGGATCGTCGACACCGACGCGCTCATGGATCCCCAGCCGTCCTGGGCCACCGCGGAGCGGGCACCCCGTCTCGCGGTGGGTCAGGCCTCGGGGGCGGTGGAGCTGTTCGACCTGACTGGAGGTTCGTCGAGCGTCATCGAGACCTCGGAGGAGCCCGTCGGCCTGGGGCTCTCCGCGGATGGAACCCTCCTGGCGGTCTGCGGCATGGATCGCGTCGTGCGCCTCTACGACGCGCGCACCGGGGTGCTCCTGCACGCGTGGCCCCACCCAGCGCTGGCCTTCGCGGTCGCCCTGGGCGAGGGCGTCGCCATCACCCAAGCCAATGACCAGATCACCCGATTCTTCGACCTGGAGACGGGCGCCCTTCGCGGGGAGGTCGAGGGAGCGGTGGCGCCCGAGGAGGCCCTGCGCCGGCCGCTCTGGGAGGCGCTGGGAGACGGCCCCGTGGCGTTCCACCAGAGGCGGGACATCACGCCGCTGGTGCACTTCCACGACGCGATGGAGGAGGTGGTCATCCTGCGCGATGGGCTGGTGGTGGCGCGCGGGCGTACGGAGAAGGACTTCCTCTACGTCCTGAAGCTCCGCGGCCAGGTGAACACGTCATCCCGTTGAGCCGCGTCGACGGACAAGGCGAACGCCGCGCCTGTCGCGGCGGCGGCCCCCGCTGCCCAGCGGACGCCGGGCCCACATGCCCCCGGAGCGGTCCGCTCAGACAGGTGTCGCAGGCTCCGCGTGGTACCCCTTCGAACCGACGATTCGCGAGAGCTCGCTGCGGTGACTCCGCGAGAGCAGCAGCTCCTGCAGCACGCTCCGGAAGTCCCACCGGGGCCGCCATCCCAGCTGCGTCCGCGCGAGCTCATTGACGTACACGCGCTCGATGGTGGGAAACATGGCCCAGCCGCGCTGCTGATACAGCGCCTCGAACTCGGGCGCGTACCGGCGCACGACCGCGGGCGCGTCGGTGCGCAGGAGCGCCAGGTCGTCACGGGTGAAGGGCGTGGTCGCGCTGATGATGTAGCGGCCAAAGCCAATCGACCGCGCCTTGGTCATCGCGAGCAGGTGCGCGTCGACGACGTCTTCGATCTCGACTCGGCGATAGAGGAACTCGTTGACCTTCGCGTTGGTGTCCTCGTAGGCGCTGCGCATCGCCGCGTCGTCGTCCCCCTCGGGAAAGAAGCGGGAGGTGCGCAGCACGATGCATGGCAGGCCCGCGTCGCGGTGGGTCAGCTCGCACAGGTCCTCCGCGGCGACCTTGGTGACGCCGTAGATGTTCTTCGGCACCGGCACCACCGCCTCGGTGATCCACGCGGCGGGCTCGCCTTCGGGTGGCACGAGCGCACGACCGAAGGTGCTGGTGGTGCTGGTGAAGACGAAGGCGCCCACGCGCGCCGCCACCGCCTCCTCGAGCAGGTTCAGCGTCCCGGTCAGGTTGGTGTCGAGGAAGGCCTGGCGCGAGTGCGTCGCGACATGGGGCTTGTGCAGGGTCGCCGCATGAAGCACCGCCTCGACGCCGTCCATGCAGTCGCGCACGAAGGCGCGGTCGACGAGGGTGCCGACGCGCTGGGTGAACGGGGAAGGAAGCCGGTCGACACCGATGGCGTCATGTCCCTGGCGAAGCAGCGTACGCATCAGCGCCTCGCCCAGGTGGCCAGCACTGCCAGTCACGAGGACTCTCTTCTTCATGCGTTCATCGTCGCGTTCACCCCGAGGGCCGTCAACGTGACCGCTCCGCGCCGCCGCCGTCCCCACGGGCCCTCCGGGTGACTTCACCGGCTCGCGACCGGAGGCTGCCCGTCCGCTTCGCTCGGGGCGCCTCTCCGGTTTCACGACGGAAGACGCGCCGGAACGCCGCTGCGTCCGCGTAGCCCACACGCGCCGCGATGCTCTCCACGGAGTCGCGGGTCGTCTCGAGCAGGTGCACCGCGCGGGAGATCCGAAGCCGTTGCGCGAAGCGATGGGGCGTCGTGCCGAGCGCATCCTCGACCCTCCGCGCCAGGGTGCGGGGCGAGGTGGCCGTGGCGCGAGCCATCTGCTGAATCGACACCTGCCGCTCGATGTTCGCCAGCACGAACGCCTCCAGTTCCCGGACCGACGGGTCCGAGCTGCGAAGGTGCTCCGTCACCATGTAGCGTGACTGCGAGGTGCGCTCGTCGAGCACCAGGTAGCGCGCCACCAGGTGCGCCAGCGCTGGGCTCGCCGTGCGCGCCACGATGGCGAGCATCAGGTCCGCGTGCGCGAACGCGGAGCCCGCGGTGAGCACGCTCCCCGCGTCCACGACCATCCTGTCCGCGCGCAGCGTCACCCCCGCGAAGCGTCGCGCGAAGGCACCGCTGAGCCACCACGTGGTCGTTGCCTGTCGACCGTCCAGAGCACCGGAGGCCGCCAGCACGAACGTCGCCGAGCACGATGCCGCCAGCACGACGCGCTTCCTGGCCGCGCGCGTGAGGAACTCCACTCCGCGCGAGATGTCGGGCCGCTGGAGGAGCCCGGCGACCTGGGACTCGGTGGCCGCCCCGAGCCCCGGCAGCGCCAGCACGTCTCCCTCCCGGAGCCCGCGCGCCGACAGCGCACCATCGACGGGCAACGTGCGCCCAGCGCCCGTGCGAACCGGCCTGCCATCCACCGACACCACGCACTGGCGCAAGGCCCGCTCGGGCACGGGTGCCATGACGAGCCCCGAGCGCAGGAGACGTGCGGCGGTGCTCATGACATCCAGGCCGACGCCCAGTGGGCCATCCGCGACTCCGTCGAAAACCAGGTGCGTCACCATGTGGCGATATTAGACCGAAGGTTGTCATTCCTGCCACTTGGCCCCGACCGGGTTCTCGCTCATCGTCGGCGCATGACTCTCTCGAACGAAACCACGGCCGACGATCCGCTCGATGACTTCGAGCGTCGCGACATCACCCTGCAGGACCAGCAGAAGGCGGTCCATGTCACCGGCAGCGGCCCCGCCGTCATCGTGCTGGCCGAGATGCCCGGCATCAGCCCACACGTCGCGCGCTTCGCGCGTTGGGTGAGGGACGCGGGCTTCACGGTCTACATGCCTTCGCTCTTCGGCCGCGACGGCGCCTACCCACTCGCGGGGGAGGGGCGCGCGGTCCTGCAGCGCGCTTGCGTGAGCGCGGAGTTTCGGGCGTTCGCGGCGAATGGGTCGAGCCCCGTGACCCAGTGGCTGCGCGCGCTCGCGAGCCTCGCGCATCAGGAGTGTGGGGGGCCGGGGGTCGGCGCGATCGGGATGTGCTTCACGGGGAACTTCGCGCTCACCCTGATGCTGGAGCGCGCGATGCTCGCGCCCGTCCTCTGCCAGCCGTCGTTGCCGCTGAACGACCCCGGCGCGATCCAGCTCTCGCAGGATGAGGCGTCCGCGGTGCGGGAGCGGCTGGAGCGCGATGACCTGACGGTGCTCGCCTATCGGTTCGAGGGGGACCGCTTCTGTACGGCCCAGCGGTTCCAGGCCTACGCGGCCGCGCTCGGAGACCGGTTCGTCCCGAGGGTGCTCCCGTCGTCCGCGGCGAACCCGACCCCGCCTCCATTCTTCGCGGAGGTCATCGGGAGCCCGCACAGCGTCGTGACAGCACACCTCATCGACGCCGCGGGAGAGCCCACCCTGGCGGCGCGCGATGAGATCCTCGCGTTCTTCGCACGCAGGCTGCGAGCATGAGGGCGCGCGGGGCCGGGGAACGCGGCGTCGAACCGGCTCATAGGCGCCAACCCCATGACGGGCATGGGCACCTCACGGGTCTGACGCGGGAGCGGCTCGCGGGGGGACTCAGGGCTGCGCGCCGTACTGCGCGTCAGTGACCTTCTCCATCCACTCGACGACCATGCCGTCGCTCGCCTCCTGGATGGCCAGGTGGGTCATGGCGGTGGTGGGCGAGGCACCGTGCCAGTGCTTCTGACCCGGCGGAATCCACAGGCGATTGAGAGTGGCGTGCGCCCACCTCCCGCATGGAAGTCCACGCTGGACCCCAGGCCGACTGGACAGCCCGAGGCGGATGGGCTCTTAAGCAATGATTGAAAATCGAGCGCGGCACCCTCGGGGCCGGACTGGCCCCTGGGTGAGTCCGCGCGCGGGGTCGGGCGAGGTTTCCCGAAGCCTCACAGGAGCTATCGCGATGAAGCCGGCCCTCCTCCCCCAGCTGCAGGTGTTCCTCGTGGTGGCGCGTCAGCGCAGCTTCAGCGGCGCGGCGCGCGAGCTGGGCGTCTCCACGGCCGCCGTGAGTCAGTCCGTGCGGCAGCTCGAGAAACACCTGCGCGTGGTGCTGCTCGCCCGCACGACGCGCAGCGTTTCACTGACGGACGCCGGGAGGCGGCTGGTGGAAGGCGCGGGGCCGGCGCTGGCGCAGGCGACCGCGACCCTCACCGAGGTCTCGGCCCAACCGGGCGAGGCCGTGGGCCGGCTGCGGCTGTCGCTGCCTCGGGCGGCGGTGCCCTTCATCATCGACCCGGTGCTGCCGACCTTTCGCGCGCGTCACCCACGTGTGGAGGTCGAGGTGTCGCTCGAAGACCGCCTCGTGGACATCGTCGCGGGGGGCTTTGACGCGGGCGTCCGGCTGAGCGAGACCATCGAGCGCGACATGGTGCAGGTCCGGCTCACGGATCCGTTTCGCTTCGTGGTGGTGGGCACGCCCGAATACCTGGCGCGGCACGGGACACCGCAGCGCCCCGAGGACCTGCTGCACCACGAGTGCATCACCTTCCGCTCCCCGACCACCGGGACGCTCTATGCCTGGGAGCTGGAGCGGGGGCGGAGGACCTGGCGCGTGCCGGTCCGCGGCGGCGTCGTCACCAACGATGGCCTGATGTGCTCCTCGATGGCGAAGCTGGGCCTGGGGCTGGCGTACGCGTTCGAACCCAGGGTGATGGAGGAGCTGAACAGCGGGCAACTGGTGCGGGTGCTCGAACCCTACGCGCCCACGGTTCCTGGCTACTTCCTCTACTTCCCCAGCCGCGCGCAACGCTCCGGGCCGCTGCGCCTCTTCATCGAGGCGGCCAGGGAGCTGGCCCTTCGCGGCGTGAAGTGACCCGCGAGGTGCCAGGGCCGCGGAGACGTGCCCTCAGAGACCGGTCCTGCGCTCCAGGTGCTCCGGGTAGCGCGCGCCATGCACGGCGATGCTCGAAGCCGCGGTCTCGATTTCGCGCAGCTCGTCGGCGGACAGGTCGATGCCCGCCGCGCCGTTGTTCTCCTCCAGCCGACTCAGCTTCGTCGTGCCCGGAATGGGGACGATCCACGGCTTCTGCGCGAGGAGCCACGCGAGCGCGACCTGCGCCGCCGTCGCCTTCTTGCGCGCCGCGACCTTGCCCAACAACTCGACCAGGGCTTGATTCGCCCCAAGGGCCTCCGGCGTGAAGCGCGGGAGGATGTTCCGGAAGTCACCCTTGTCGAACCGGGTCTGGGCATCCATCTTGCCCGTCAGGAATCCCTTCCCCAGCGGACTGAACGGGACGAACCCGATCCCAAGCTCCTCGCAGGTGGGCAGCACCTCCGCCTCCGGGTTTCGCGTCCACAGCGAGTATTCGCTCTGGATGGCGGCGACCGGCTGCACCGCGTGCGCGCGACGGAGGGTCTTCGCCCCCGCCTCCGAGAGGCCGAAGTGCTTCACCTTGCCCTCACGGATGAGGTCCTGCACGGCCCCGGCGACATCCTCGATGGGCACGGCCGGGTCCACGCGGTGTTGGTAGAAGAGGTCGATGGCCTCCACCTTGAGCCGCTTGAGCGCTGCCTCGGCGACCTGCTTGATGTGCTCGGGCCTGCTGTCAGTGCCCACCTGCTGCCCGTTCGCATCGAACTTGAACCCGAACTTCGTCGCGATGGCCACCTGGGCACGGAAGGGCGCGACGGCATCGCCCACGAGCTCCTCGTTGGTGAACGGGCCGTACGCCTCGGCCGTGTCGAAGAACGTGACGCCCTGCTCGAAAGCCGCGCGGATGAGCGAGATTCCCTGCTGCCGGTCCATCGGCGGGCCGTAGCCAAAGCTCATCCCCATGCAGCCGAACCCGAGGGCCGAGACCTCCAGGCCGCTCTTTCCCAACATGCGTTTCTTCATCGCATCTTCTCCTGAGTGGGCTCCCGAAACATCGGGAGCGATTCGGGCTGGTCTGTCAGCCTTTCAAGCTCGCCATGTCGATGACGAAGCGGTAGCGGACGTCACTCTTGAGCACCCGCTCGTAGGCCTCGTTGATCTTCTGGATGGGGATGACCTCGATGTCCGAGGCAATGCCATGCCTGGCGCAGTGGTCGAGCATCTCCTGCGTCTCGGCGATGCCGCCGATGATCGAGCCCAGGAGCCGCTTGCCCCCGAGGATGAGCGAGAACGGATGGAGCGGCGACGCGGTCGCCGGCGCTCCGACGATGGCCATCGTGCCCCGAGGGCGGAGCAACCCGAGATAGGCGTTGTAGTCATGTGGCGCGGAGACGGTGTCGATCAACAGGTCCAGCTGACCCGCCAGCCGTCGGAAGGACTCCGCGTCCTTCGTCACCACGAAGTCGGTGGCGCCGAGCCGGCGGGCGTCGGCTTCCTTGCCGCTGGACGTGCTCAGGACCGTCACCTGGGCCCCCATGGATGCCGCCAGCTTCACCGCCATGTGGCCCAGCCCGCCGAGTCCAACCACTCCCACGCGGTCGCCCGGCTTGCAGCCACTCTGGCGCAGGGGCGAGTACGTGGTGATGCCGGCACACAGCAGGGGGGCGGCGGCCGCGGGGTCCATGCCCGCGGGGATGCGCAGGGCGAAACGTTCGTCCACCACGAGCTGGCTGGAATAGCCGCCATAGGTGGGGGTCTTCCGGTCCATCTCGGTGCCGTTGTAGGTGGGCGCATTGCCCTCCTGGCAGAACTGCTCCAGGTCCTCCTTGCAGGGGCTGCACGTCCGGCACGAATCGACCATGCAGCCCACGCCCGCGATGTCACCGACCTTGAACTTGGTGACTCCGCTCCCAAGTCGCGCGACCCGCCCCACGACTTCGTGCCCCGGGACCATGGGGAAGACGCCGCCCGACCACTCGTCGCGCGCCTGATGGATGTCGGAGTGGCAGACGCCACAGAACAGGACGTCGAGGACGACGTCGTGAAGGCCCGGCTCGCGCCGCTCGATGACCATGGGCGCGAGCGGAGTCCCCGCCGCGGCAGCTCCCCAAGCTTGAATCTTCTGCATCTCTCTGCTCCTGGATGAAGGGAGGGTTTCTCCGGTCAGGTGGAGAGAGATACGGTCTTCGTTCGCGCAAGACTAGGCGCCGGGGATCGGATGGGCTTTGAAGCCGTGCTTGATAATGGAGCGTCCCGGCCCGGCGGGCGGACAGGCCCTTCAAGGGACTCCCGCGCCTCACGCACGCGGCGGGATGGGCCACTTCGAGCGCCGTCCCCAGACGACGAAGAGCGCGAGGAACACGAGGAAGAAGTTGAAGGGCGTATTCGCCGCTTCACCGCGTGACAGGTGAAAGACGATGGCGCTCACCTGAAGGAGCGCGCACCCCAGCGCCGCGAGCCAGGTCAGGCCTGGCTGGATGCGCGTCAGCGCGGGCAGCACGAGCCCGACTCCGCCCAGGAGATCGATCACGCCCGTCGCGAGGAAGAAGGCCGCGGGGACCTGTCCAGCCCAGGGGATCAGCTCGGCGATCCTGGGGATGGGGGTGAGGAGCTTCCACAGCCCCGTGCCGGCGAAGGTGACGGCCAGGAGCGCCTGCACGACCCATAGGCCGACATGAAGGGCCTTCGATGGCTGCGCGTTGGATGTGATTGGAGCGGCCGCGTCGTTCATCGCGTTCCTCGGGGTTCCGGGTGGTTACTTTCGTGTGCCTGGTCACTGAAGGTGACCGAGGGGTTATCTTGCGTACCGCGCGACGCCTGACAAGGAGGCACATTGAAGTCACTAGGGAACGGAAAGATGACCAAGCGCATCGCCGACGACTGCGTCGCCACGCGCGAGGTCCTGAACCGCGTCGGCGACAAGTGGAGCGTGCTGGTGATCGTCAACCTGGGGGACGGCACCCTGCGCTTCAGCGACCTGAAGCGCGCCATCGAGGGCATCTCCCAGCGCATGTTGACGCTCACGCTGCGGAGCCTCGAGCGGGACGGGCTGGTGAGGCGCACCGTCCTCCCGACGACTCCACCGCGCGTCGACTACGACCTCACCCGGCTCGGGCGGACGCTGCTCGAACCCGTGACCGGCCTCGCGGTCTGGGCCCAGCGCCACAGTCCCGACGTCCAGCGGGCCCGCGACACCTTCGACCGGGCCGCGCGGGAGACGCCCCGCGCGGGCGGCGGCTGAGCCCCGAAGAACCGGGGCGCTGTCACGCGACG
Source organism: Corallococcus sp. Z5C101001 (assembly GCF_007352635.1). NCBI lineage: Bacteria > Pseudomonadati > Myxococcota > Myxococcia > Myxococcales > Myxococcaceae > Corallococcus > Corallococcus sp. Z5C101001. The sequence continues at coordinate 989,782 of NZ_VKLU01000001.1, read as the reverse complement.
GCGCTTCACGAGCGCCCCACCCTTCGCCGGGGTCCGGGCGCGCACGAACCTCGAGCGCCCGGACCCATGGAAGTCCGCCCGCTGCTACTCCGGCTGCACGCACTTCGCCGCGCCGAGCGTGGACGCGAAGTAGTGCGTGTAGAGGTCGGGGGCGAGCGAGAAGTTGCAGGTGTTCACCGCGTCCGGCGACAGGCCCTGGTGCGTCTGGAGATAGCGCGCGACGTAGTCACGCACGCCGTCCGCCGAGGTCCACAGCACACGGCCCTCCCGGAACATGCTGTACCCACCGCCACCGCCTCCGCGGTAGTTGTTGACGGCGATCCGGAAGACCTGGTCGTCCCGGACGTCCTGGCCCTGGAAGCGCAGGTGCGTGAGCCGCGAGCCCGCGGGCTTCGTCAGGTCGTACCCGTAGTCGATGCGCGAGTAGAGGTCCCAGTTGTAGTCCGCGACGACGGGCGAGGTGGCCTTCGCGCCCTCGGGCTTCGCGGGCAGGTTGTTCGCGTCGAGCGTGGCGAAGTAGAGCGTGTTCATCTCCAACGCACGCCGGAGGATGGAGCCGTTGATCTCCATCACATACAGCGTGTTGTCGTAGATGTAGATGCTGTAGGCGTCGCGAAGGGTGACGTCCCCCGCCGGCAGCGCGCCATCGTTGGTGAAGAGGGCGGTCGCGGACAGGTCCACGGCATGACCGGCCTCCAGCGCGGCCTCCTCCTGCACGATGTTCAGCAGGTCCGCCAGGGGGCTGTCCACGTAGCGCCCGGCGAAGCCGCCGGGGAACGCCGCGGTGGTGGTGCCAATCTTCTGGTTCACATAGGTGACCGTGGTGTCGTGGTAGGCCTGGGTCAGCCCCGCGACCGTGGCATCCACCGCCACGCTGTCGTCCACCGCATGGAGCCGGGCGTCGTGGGTGTCCACACCCCAGCGCTCGCCGCTCCAGGTGACGCGGAGCTGGACGTCGGCCAGATGGCTGCCCCAGCGGTTGGGCTGGGTGAGCAGTACCTCGTGGCCGTCCTGGTTCTTCAGCAGCATCTTCGGGATGGGTTGGTGGGTGTGGCCGGTGAGGAGCACGTCCACGCCGGCCACCTCCTGGGCAATCTGAACGGCCTCGTTCTCACCCGGGAGGTTGCCCCGGTCCGTCCACTTCGTGGCGTCCGCGTAGTCGGCGAGCCACGACTCGGGGCTGCTCGCGCTGCCGACCGGCTGCTTGTCCGGACCGCTGTGGATGGCCACCACCACCACGTCCGCGCCGGCCTGCTTCATCTTCGGCACGTAGGCCTTCGCGGTCTCCAGGGGGTCATCGATCCGCAGGCCCGCGATGTTCTCCGCGCGCTCCCACGTCGACACGCCGGGCGTCACCAGACCGAGGATGCCGACCTTCACATCGCACACCGTCGTGAGCACATACGGCGTGAAGGCCTCGGAGCCGTCCGCGCGCTTGCGCACGTTGGCGCCCAGGAGGGGGAAGTTCGCCTCGCTCTTGAACTTGTTGAGGACGTCCAGGCCGTAGTTGAACTCATGGTTGCCCAGGGCCATGGCGACATAGCCCAGCTCATTCATGGCGGCGGCCATGGGGTGCTTGGGCGCGTTGTCCACGAGGGCATAGTAGGTGCCGAGCGGCGTGCCCTGGATGGTGTCACCCGTGTCCACGAGCAGCGTGCAGTCCGGATTCTTCTCACGCTCTTGCTTGACGAGCGTGGCCACCTTGGCGACGCCGCGCTTCGCGTCTGGCTTTCCGGTGAAGTAGTCCCACGGGAAGATGTTGGTGTGCAGGTCGCTCGTCTGGAGCAGCGTCAGCGTGCGCGGCGAGGTGTCCCGTGGGGGCGGTGGCACCGGCGGATCCTCGCTGGAATCACCACAGGCGGTCAGCAGCGAGCAGGAGCCCACGAGGAACAGGGAGGCGGTGCGCAGCGCACGCGCCAGGACAGGGAGACGCATCAATCAACCTCAACGAAGTGGAATGCCGGGAGGGAATACCCAGCCGGCGGACCCTAACGTCTCCCTTTCCATCCCAGACATGAATTCACCTTCTCTCAGCGAATCCGCGTCATGACGCCGCCCTGCTCCAACAATCCAAAGAGCTCCACGAGTGCATCCACAGGAAAGACATGGCCGTACTCGGCATAGGCCGCGTCGCGGATGTCCGCCACGGAGCGCTTGCCGTCGGCGTAGCTCGCGAGGGCATCCGGCAGTTGGTAGAAGCGCAGCTCCCCCTCCCCACGCTCCCGCAGGGCCGTCTCCGCGGCGGTGATGGCGGCCTGCACGGCGGCCACCCGGGGCTGCTGCTCGGGGGCCGCCTTGCGCGCCAGCTCGTCGAACGAAGCAAGCTCCTGGCCCTTCACGCGGCGCGGGACGAAGGTCCGGGCCTGGCGTTCGGCCGCGCTGGGAGAAGCCTCTCGCAGGGATGCGCCGCGAGCCTTGCCGTCCACCTCCAGGCGTCCCAGTGCCTGCGCCTCCGCGCTCTCCAGTGCCTTGGCCATGGCCTGCACGGGGGCGGCGGGCGCGCCCAGGGACAGACAGGAGCGCAGGGCCTCGCGCTCGCGCTGATAGGCGATGCGCACCGCGGCGCGGGTGAGCCGGTAGGTCTCCGGCAGCTCCGCCACCGGGACCGAGGTCAGATCGCGGCGGGCCCTGAACTCGTCCTCCGCCACGCGCCGCACGCCGTGCAGCGCCACCAGACGTGCCAGCTCCAGGGCGCCCGCGCCTTCCGCCCAGGCGGCGACGGTAATGGAGGCCAGACCCGCGAAGGCGGCGCGGTGCAGTTGGGTGGGGTCCACGTTCTCCGGCCGGTCGCCGCTGGTGTGGTAGCCATCGTCGGGCCAGGTGGAGAAGGCCACGCCGGGGATGCCGTGGTCGTTGAAGAGCTGGTGATCCGAGCCGCGGCCGTAGCGCTCCATGTGCGCGTCCATGGGGTCCTGTGACCCGGTGACCGAGCCGATGCGGAAGTCCTTCCGCGGCGGATACACCACGCTGTTGAAGCGGTTCATGAAGGCCAGCGTGGATTCGGAGACGGCGTTCACGAAGCTGCCGTTCCAGTCCGGGGTGTAGGACACCTGGAAGCGCGAGTGGGCGCGGGTCAGGCTCGCGCCGAGCATGTCGAAGTTGAACTGGGCCACCCGCCGCACCGGCTCCTCACCGTGGAGGGAGAACCATTCGCGGGTGCCCTCGAACTCCGGCAGCCAGAGCACGCGCAGGGTGCGCACCGGCGGCGGGAGCACGCCCCGGCGGATGAGCGTGGTGTAGGTGCGCACCAGCTCCAACAGGGTGGCCGACCCCGAGGCGTTGTCATCCGCCCCGGGCTTGTAGTGGTCCAGGTGGGCAGTGAGGACGAGCTCCTCCCCGGCGCGGGTGCCAGGAATGACGCCGCTGACGATGCTCAGGTGTCCCGTGTCGGTCTGCGTGGCGATGCTCACGTCCACCTTCACCGGGCCCGCCCGAAGCTGGGCGAGCAGCTCGCGCCCCTGCCGGTCGGAGATCATGAACAGGAAGGGCGCTGGCACGCCCGGCGTCGACAGCGACCGTGGGACGAGGCCCCAGCCCACCTGATCCGGAAAGTCGCCGTCCATGCGGTGTGACAGGTTCCAGGGCGGCGTCGAGTAGGACGACACCACCCCCACCGCGCCGCGCTTCACCACGGCGTTGCGCAGGGCGGCGACGGGGGGGCCCCGGGTGAGAGCCACCTTCCCCTTCAGGTCCTTGCCCGCGTACTCCGCCTCCTGGGTGCCCGTGCCCACGTCGACCAGCTCCACGTCCGCGCCCTCGAAGGCTCCGCTGCCCGCCGCCAGGGACATGGGCAGGTCGGCGTACGACGTCACGCGGTACCGGTGGGCGCCGGCCACCCACAGCTCGCCGCGGGTGGCGCGCCACTGGGGACCGTCCTTCATGGGCTCCAGGCGCACGTCCTGGAGTCCGGCGGCCTCCGCGGCGGTCTTCGTCCACGCGGCGGCTTCGGTGTAGCCGGACTGGGTGTCCCGCGCGATCAATGCGAGCCGCTGCACGCCGTCATGGATGCGGTCGCCGGAGCTCTCCTGGATGAGCGCGCGCACCGCGTCGTCCCGCAGCACCAGACCGGTGGTGGGCGACACGGGCCCCAGCGGGGACGTGGGCGGCTGCGCGGCGGCGCTGAGCGTGATGAGAAGGACAAGGGAGGCGAACGGATGCGGGCAGGTGCGCATGAGGTCCCTCCTCAGTACGAGCGCCAGCGGATGTCCAACAACTTCCGTGGTGGGAGCCAGGACCCGCGCCCGTTTCGCTCACCGCGTCATGCGCACGCCCTGGCTCGAATCCCTCTCCTCACGACGAATCATTGCCACCCGGGGCCCATTGCCAGACATCTCCAAACGCTGTCTGTTTGAGCGCTCACCCAAAGGAGAAGGTCATGGCACATCGCGGATTCGGCCTTGAGGTCTTCTGCTGTATCGCGCTGTTGGGATGGGGGTGCGGTGGAGTGCCTCCGGGCACCGACGAGCCGCCCAGCGCGACGCAGGTGGAGATGCAGCTCCAGGAAGCGGTGGAGGAGGAGTCCACGGAGGACGCCCGGGGCCATGGCCACACACCGCCCGGGGCGAGCGTGGAGCTGCGGCAGCTCCAGGCCTTCCCGACCTCCATCACACATGACCGGGACGGCAACCGGGTCCTCCTGGCCTCCTTCGCCGGAACCGTCGACTTCGGAGGGGGGCCCGTCTCCGTGCCGGGGGGCGGCGGCGGCTTCGCGCTGGTGGGATACAAGCCCCATGGCGCCTTCAAATGGGCTCGGGCCTTCGCGGGCAGCGCCTCGTCATTGATTGGCCCGGCGATCGACAGGAAGAGGAACCTCGCCCTGGTGGTGGAGAAGTCATTCCAGGGAGCCATCGACTTTGGCGGAGGCCCCATCTCCGCCGCGCGTTTCATCGTCGGGTTGGATCCATCCGGTGGCTTCCGCTGGGTCCGCCCCATCGCCGGCCAGGGCTTCTTCCAGCCCTATCAGATTGTCGCCAGCCGCTCCGGAGACATCACGATCTCGGGCGTCTACAACGGCGTCGTGGACTTCGGGCAGGGCCCGCTCGCGTCGGCGCTGGATACGGCCTTCATCGCCCAGTATTCCGCCGATGGCACGCCCCGCTGGAGCCACATCTTTCCCGACGTGAAGGGCAGCGAGGCCACCGGGCTGGCGGTGGATGACGACGGAACCGTGTACCTGGGAGGAACATTCACCACCGCCTTCAACGGAGATGGCAGCTACTACGGCGACTTCTTCCTCATGCGATTCACGCCCAGAGGCACCCGGGTCTGGAGCCGACGAGTCCTGGGCCCCCTGGGCAACGTGAGGCGTCTGGCCATGCATGGCAACCGGGTGGCGCTGACTGGCTTCTTCCGCGAGCCCTTCTCCTTCGCGGGAAAGACCGTGACGCCCTCGGACGGGCGGGATGCCTTCGTCGCGACCTACTCGACTTCAGGCGCGGAGTCCTGGGGGTGGGGCTTCGCGACCGACGGGCGCTCCATCGACATGTCCCCGAAGGGTGAGGTGGTGGTGGTCGGTGAGTACGTGGACGGAGACTCGATCGTCGGAGTCCCGCTCCCACCGGTGCCGCCGAGCGCGTCCCCTTGGAGCCTCTTCGCCGCCAGCTTCGAGAGTTCGAATGGACGACTCCGGTGGGCGCGAGGATTCCCCTCCACCGGCATCTGGGTCTCCGACGTCAGCATCGGCAAGCAGGGCGTGAGCAGGGTCGTGGGGTACTTCTGGGGAGACACGGACTTTGGCGATGGGCCGGTGATGCCCGGGTCGTCGCCAGGGTTCGTGCTGGGACTCGCGCGCTGAGGTGAAGAGCCCGTCAGGGAGCGTGCCCGAGAGACGGAAGCGATAGTCTCCCGCGCCATGAGGATGAGCATGCACGCCGCGCCCGGAACCCCCTCCTGCCTGGGACGAAGACTCCGGTTCGCCAGCCTCGGCCTCGGTGTATCCCTGGCGGCATGCAGTGCTCCTCCTCGGCCACCGGCGGGGGACCCCGGCTCCGGGGCCCCCACGGTGGGAACACAGACGTGGGTGAACCTCCCCGCCGCGGACGCGCGCGTGCAGTACATCGGACGGACGTGGCGCTCCGGCACCGGCGTCACCTTCTCCCACCCCGGGGTGACGATTCGCGCGCGCTTCTGGGGGGACGCCGTGCGGATGCGGCTCGACGACGCGGGCCAGGGCGGCGAGGTGGGGACCAACTACTTCGACGTGGCGATTGACGGGGCGCCTCCACAGCGGCTCGCGGTGCGAAGCAGCCAGTCCACCTACCCGCTCGCCAGCGGCCTTCCGGTCGGACTTCACACGGTGGAGCTCATCAAGCGCACCGAGTCCTCGGTGGGCTCCAGCACGCTCGTGGCGCTCGAGATCCATGGGGAGCCCCGTGAGCCGCCCGGTCGCTCGAAGCTCCGGATGGAGTTCGTCGGGGACTCCATCACGTGTGGCTATGGCACCGACGTGGCGTTCATCCCTGAGTCAAAGTCCTGGAGGGCGCCCACCTTCACGTCGAAGCACGAGAATCCCAGACGCAGCTACGCCTGGCTCACGGCCATGCACCTGGGAGCGGAGCCCACCTTCGTCTGCTATTCGGGCCATGGGGTCTACCGGAACCTGGACCTGTCGACGTCCGGGTTGCTCCCCGAGCTCTATGAACGCGCGGTGCCAGACCTGCCCGCCTCCTGGGACTTCTCGCGCGATCCCCCCGCGGTGATTGTCATCAACGCGGGCACCAACGACGTCCTCGCGGGAAGTGGCACGGACGCGTTCCTGCCCGATGAGGCGGCCTTCAAGGCGGCCTATCGGGCCTTCCTCGAGCGTCTGCGGACGCTGCACCCCGAGGCGCACATCGTCTGCACGCTTGGCAGCATGACGGACGGCTACAAACAAGCCTCCCGGGAGGGTGTGGTGACTTCGGCGCATGTCGGCCAATGGATCACCGAGCTGGTCGCGGAGCGACAACACAAGGGGGATGCCCGGGTCTACCGGCACGTCATGGCCGTACAGGTCCCAGGCGTCGACGGCGTTGGCGAGGACTGGCATCCGTCCGCCGCCACGCACCGGAAGATGGCGGAGGCGCTCAGCCGGTTCATCCAGGACGTCGTGCGGCCCTGAGCGCGAGCCGACCTGCGCGGGCGCCACGCCGACGAAATGGCTTCTCCCTGGAGAGGTGTCGCTCTAAATCAGGGGAAGACCCCCATCAGGAGCAAGCAACGTGTTCTGTGAGCACAAGGCCATCAAGTGGAAGAAGGTCAGCGCGAAGAAGGCCCGCCAGACCTATGTCATCGAGGAGCGCAGCCAAGGGCTGATCGACCCGGAGGAGAACTTCCCGGAGGAGCCGAGCCACTACTTCGTGTCCACGGGAGACGTCGTGATCGACGGCCCGATTGGCTTCGGCGCGGAGGACGACGATGACGCCACGGTGTACGTCATCGACGGCAACCTCACCGTGCGCGGGCCCCTCAGCGCCACCCAGGGCGACTTCTATGGCGTCCTCCTGGTCACGGGCTCCGTCACCTGCGAGGACTTCGAGTCCATGTGGGATGGCCAGGTCGTCATTGGCGGCGGATTGACGGTCTCGCGGCTGATGGTCACCAACCTGGGTGACGCAGGCGTCCTCGTGGTCAGGGGCCCTGTCTCCGCCGGAACCTGGCTTGAAATCAGCGGACGGGGCTCGATTGACCTCTCCGGCCCCGCCAAGGGCAAGATGCTCCGAGGTCCCGGTGAAGACTTCCCCGAGTGGTCCACGGGCCGCGACGAGGACGGCAACCCGCTGGACCCTGACGAAGACGACGCCCCGCACTACATGTTCGATGCCTCCACCGCGAGCGACGCCTCCACCGCGCTCCGGCCTGAGTTCATCGAGGACGGTGAAATCGACGCGGACGCCCTGCGGGACGCGATCCGGGAGGGGCGCCCCGTCCTGCGCTGACCGACGCGCCCTGACATTCCCCCGAAGCGAGGCACGCGTGCTCACAGACCAGGTCCGCAAGGCCAGACAGAAGCTGGTGTTGAACCACTTCCACGACGAGGTGAAGCAGAACTGGGACGACGTCCTGTCGACCTTCCCGCACCCGCACTACGAGCTGATCCCCACCCTGACGGTGCACGACGGGGACCGCGCGGTGCGCGACTACTACCGGGAGACCCGCGTCGCGTTCCCCGACCAGCACCATGAAATCATCGCCCTGCGGCACAGCGACGATGCGGTCATCGTCGAGTTCTGGCTGATGGGCACCCACCTGGGGCCGCTGGGCCAGATTCCCCCCACGGGCAACAAGTTCCGGGCGCGGATGTCCGCGTACTTCATCTTCGACGAGTCCGAGACGCTGGTCTGCGAGCGCGTCTACTTCGACACGCTCAGCATCCTCAAACAGCTCGTCGGAGGCCTCGACATGAAGCGCCCGAAGAACTGGCTCCTCGCCGTCCGCTGCCTCAAGGGCCTCCTGGCGATGTCCGGCGACAAGCCGGTCCCCGCGCTGACCGAGACCACCCCGCCCACCTTCACCGACTGACAGCCCCTGTCGCGCACGGCGTTGACCGCGACGCGCCGTGCGTCAGTGCGCGTTCTGGGGCAGGCCGTCCCCCAGCTCGTAGTAGTCGCCCTTGTCGGCCACGAAGATGTGCATCGCCAGCCGGGCGCCGGTGGGCGAATCGAACGCCCCCATGGCGATGGCGAGGGTGTCCTTCGGGAGCGGATCCCAGAAGAGGAACGAGCCGCAGACGGAGCAGAAGCCCCTGCGCACCTTTTCGGAAGAGCGGAACCAGGTGAGCTTCTCCGCGCCGTGGATCGTCACGGCGTCGCGGGGGACATCCGTGGACGCCCAGAAGTGACCGGACTGCTTGCGGCACTGTGAGCAATGGCAGGCATTGGGCGGAGGCAAGGCGCCGGCGACCTCGAAGCGAACGGCTCCGCAAAGACAGGATCCCTGGTTCATGGCGTCCTGCTTGGTCGACATCCCCCGGCGGGTCAAGGCCCGCCCGGACGGAGCACGCCTCCCTCTGCCCGGGGCTGTCAGGTCCCGTGGGCCGGGCCGTCCAGGGGGCGCGGATGCTCCGGCGTCCCGACCGCGGCTGCTGACCCGAGGTCCCGAATCTCATCGCTCACGTCCCCCGGGCAGTCCGCCGGGTCAGATTCCGAGAAGGTCATGCAGCCGAAAATGAATCGGCTCCTGCGGGCGCTTGCCCGTGAGGGGCTGGATGTCACCTACGACGGCCGTGTCTACACGGTCCGCCTCCAAGCCGATCCCCATGCGCCCCCCGCCGAGGTCCTCCTGCCACCGGACCTGCCGGTGGAGGGCAAGGCGCTCCAGCAGCTCGCGGCGCTCGCCGCGCTCCATCATCCCGCCGGAGGGCGCGTCAGACAGGTGCGCGCGACGCCGGACTTCCATCCGGGCGACTCCGGGGTGGCCATCGGCTCGGTGGTCCACACCGAAGGGCTGGTGGTCCCCGGCGCCGTGGGGACGGACATCAACTGCGGCATGCGCCTGCACGTCGCGGACATCTTCGTGGACGCCTTCCTCGCCCGCCGCGACGCTTTCGTGGAGCGGATGAAGGGGCACTACTTCTTCGGCACGCGAGACGTCGCCCAGGGCTCGCGCGCGCTGGAGGCGCTGCTGCGCGACGGACTGCCCGGGTGGCTCCTGGAGACGGAGGCCCAGCCGCTGGGCATGTCGGCCCGGGCCGACCTGGGCCAGTTGGGGCGCGAGTCCGCGCGCGTCCACCTCGGCGGTGCGCTCGAAGGAGACCCGGCCTGGGCGCCCACCGGGCTGCGCCGGGAGGGCGTGGTGCGCGACCCCGGCCTGGCCACCATTGGCGGAGGCAACCACTTCGTCGAGGTGCAGCAGGTGGAGGCCGTGGTGGACCGTGCACGGGCCTGGGAGTGGGGCGTGCGCGAGGGCCAGCTGGCGTTCATGGTGCACTCTGGCTCGCGGGACATGGGCAAGCATGTGGGGCGCACGTGGCAGGAGCGGGCGCGGGCCGCGTGGCCCGTGGGAGTGCCCTACCCCCCGAGCGGCATCTTCCCGCTCGCGGATCCGGACCGCGTCCGCGAGTACCTGCGGGCCGAAGCCACGGCGGCCAACTACGCCTTCCTCAACCGGCTGCTCCTCGCGGAGCTCTTGCGGCAGACCCTGCGCGAGCTGTTCGGGGACGTCGAGGCGCCGCTCGTCTACGACGTGCCCCACAACATCACCCTGCCCTGGGAAGACGGGTGGCTGGCGCGCAAGGGAGCGTGTCCTGCGGAGGCCGACCAGCCGGTCATCATCCCCGGCTCGATGGGGGCCACGTCCTACCTGATGAGCGGCCTGGGCAATGCGCGGGCGCTGTCCTCGGCCTCGCATGGGGCGGGCCGGGCCCACTCGCGCTTCTCCATGGCGCGAGGTGGCGCGGAGCACCGCGAGGAGGCCCTGGGGCTGACCGGGGTGGACTGCATCGCGCTGCGGGCCGAGCGCCGCATCGAGGAAGCCCCCGCTGCCTACAAGCCCATCGGCTCGGTGGTGGCCGCGCAGGTGGAGGCGGACATCGTCCGGGAGGTGGCGAGGCTGCGCCCGCTGATGACCTTCAAGGCCTGAGGCCCGGCGAGGTCAGGTCGCGGAGAGGAAGGCCTCCGCGTCACCGGCCTCGCACTTCCAGTGGGCGAAGACCCCTACGAGCTGGCAGCCCATGCACATGCATCCGATGTAGTACCAGCGGACGTCACTGCTTTCCGCGTAGAGGGCCACCGACGACAGGAGCTGGAACACCTCTTCCCGGCAGACGCAGACGTGGTGTTCGAACTCCGCCTCGTCCGCGTACTGAGCGCTGTCTCCCATCAGGTGGACCGCGCCGCAGGTCGCGCAGACACGCCTCGCGGCGCCCACCTCTTCGTCGCTTTCGAGCTTGAACGTCAGGCTCCCACACGGACAGACGGGCGAGGAGAATCGCGTGGCGGGATAGCCGTTGAGCTGGCTGAACCGGACCACTTCGGCCTGGACATCCTGGGTGTCGGTTCCGTACCAGTACTTGCCCTTCTTCTTCAGTCCCATGCGGCATCTCCGAACCCTCGTCGCGAACAAGCCATGAAGACGACCCCAGTCGAATCGGCGGAGGCAGGGCCCGTGCGGATCCACCGCGGAGACGTGTTCTGGCTGGGCCCCGATGATTCACGAGGCCCCGCCCCCAGCTACTCGCATCCTCATGTGGTCGTCCAGGAGGACGTCTTCAACCACTCGCGAATCACGACCGTGGTCGTGTGCGCGTTGACGTCGAACCTGCACCGGGCGAGCGAGCCGGGCAATGTCCTGCTCGAGGTCGGCGAGGGAGACCTCCCCAGACAGAGCGTGGTGGTCGTGTCGCAGATCTCCTCGGTCGACAAGACCCGCCTGGGTGAGCGCATCGGGTCGCTGTCCGACGCACGGGTGGAGCAGATCCTGGCCGGACTGCGCTTCCAGCAGGCGTCCTTCTTCGCCCGGTAGGGTGGGGCCGCGGCCTGGGCGCGGCGCCCCCGTGGCGCCACCCACGAGGCCCCCCGCCTGGATAGATTGGCTGCCGTCAGGGCCTCCGTTCCGCCCCGTCCTGGCTCCAGTCCCGAAAGCCCTCGCCCTCATGCTCCTGGAGACCCACCTCACCCTCGCCCTACCGCTCGGCACGGAGCCTGAACTCCGGGCCTGGGCCGCGCGCCATGGCGTGAAGGCGCTGTGCATCGAGCTCGGGCGCGGGGTCGCGCCACGGCAGGTGATGTTGACGCTGCATGGAAGCGCGTCGGTGGAGGAGGCGCTTCAGCGCGCACGGGCGCTTGCCTCCGAGACCCTGCTCCTCCATGGCGCACGGCCGCGACGAATCAAGGTCGAGGCGACCTGGAACAACACGCGGCTCCCGGAGCATGCGCCGGCGTACCTGGAGCACCACGTCCGGGTGGCCACACACGACCTGGAGTCCCTGGAGCGCATCGCGGCTTCGCGGGGAGCCCACCTGTCCCGCAACGCCTACAAGGTGTCTCCCGACGGGCTTCAGGAGCGCTTCCTCACCCAGCGCTTCGGCCCCACGGACGATGCGACCATGAGCGAGGCCTTCGACGCGCTGATGATGGCGCTGGTGGACGCGAGGCTCCCGGTGACGAAGGTGGAGCGCGAGCGCGTGCTCTTCGACGACAACATCGCCCTCGATGAGGGCTGGCTGGAGGAGACATCCCGATGAGCGACCCCACGAAGCCCGTTCCGCTGAGGCGCCAGCACCCCGCGGGCTACGAGCACGACGACAACCGTCCGGATGTGTTCGACCCGGCGCTGAAGCATCACGACTCCGGGTACATCAAGGGCCCTCCCCGCTTCGAGGACGCGGCGGAGGCCGCCCGCTTCCGTGAGGCTCGCGCGCGGCTGCTCCGGCGGTGCCTCGCGGGAATCGGCCGCGCGCCCGTGGGAGCTCAGGTCGTCGCGCGCGGCAGCGTGGTCCTGGCGCTCTGGTACGGCGAGCGCGCCCGGCCCGCGAAGGACATCGACCTCGTCGTCACGCCCGAGACCGTGGGCCCGGAGTCGAGCGAGGGGCGCCAGCTCATGGCGGAGCTGACCCGGGCCGTCACGGACGCACTGCGGCTCGAGGGCATCGACCTGGATCCAGCGACCATCCCGGTCGACGGCATCTGGACGTATGAGCGCGCCGAGGGCCGGCGACTCACCTTCCCGTGGACCTGGGAGGGGCGCGTTCGCGACTCGGTCCAGGTGGACGTCGTGTTCAACGAGCGGCTGTTCGAGGCGCCCCTTCTGCACGACGTGGACGACGTGAAGGTCCAGGTCGCCACACCGGAGGAATCGCTCGCGTGGAAGCTCATCTGGATCGCGCATGACATGTGGGCCCAGGGCAAGGACCTCTACGACGCGGTCCTGCTCGCGGAGAACACCCCACCCCAGCCGCGCGTCATCCAGCAGGTGTTCGACGCCCAGGAGGGCAACTGGGCGGAGTACTTCAACCACGGCGTGTATGAACCGGCGGGCGACGTGGACTGGCCGAACTTCGTGCTCGAACACCCCACGCTCGCGGGGGGAACCCTCGAGGAGTACCGGGCGCGGTTGGATCGCGCGCTTCAGCGGGGCTTCTGAGCGGCCGCTCGAAGCGGTCGACTGGAGAGGGATTCCCTGGTTTGCTCCTGGCGCCATCCCTTGCTTGTCCCGGTGATTGGAATGACGCCCATGCGCTCCCAGGCAGTCCCCCGCCCGCTGATGGGATTGTGTGTCTGTCTCGTGCTGGCCGGCACCGCGGCTTGTCGCTCCGAGGGCGCCAAGGAGGAGCGAAGGGAGGCCCCTCGCGCGGCGGTGGAGGTGACTGAGAAGGACACTCCGACGCCCATGCATGGGGTCGGGGGAATCGAAGGTGAAGACCCCACCTTTGATCAGGCCCGCCAGCCAGCCCGGGTCATCGCCGCGCTGGGAATCGCACCGGGACAGCACATCGCGGACATCGGGGCGGGGCGCGGGTACTTCACGCTGCGGCTCTCGGATGCGGTCGGGCCGGAGGGACAGCTGGTTTCAACCGACGTCGATGACGCGGTCATCCAGCAGCTCCGCATGCGTGTCTCCGCGCGGAAGAATGTCGTGGTGCGGAAGGTGGGACCGGACGACCCGGGGCTCGAGGCGGGAGCCTACGACCTCATCCTGCTCTCCGAGGTGGACCACTTCCTGTCGGACCGCGCGGCCTACCTGATGAAGCTGCGCGCCGCGCTCGCTCCACACGGACGAATCGCGGTGACGCACCTCCGAGCCATGCGTCCACCGCTCGTCGCCGCCGCCCAGGCCGCGGGCCTCTTCATCGCCTCCGAGGACACGAGCCTCCCGGACCACTACCTGCTCATCCTCCAGCCCGCCTCCAGCCACTGACGCGGCCAGGGCGCGTGCGGCACTACCGCCGCACGCACCGGAACCCGACGCCGCTCAGCCCATGAGACGGGTAGTTCCGGCCACGGTGCGCGGCGCGGAACAGCGAGGGGACGTGGTTGAGCCAGGAGCCACCCCGGTGGATCGGATCCACCGGGTCTCCCGGGGGGACGACGTTGACGTCTCCGCTCAGGTGCTCCTGATAGCCGGTGAGGGTCCATTCCCAGACGTTGCCCGCCGTATCGCAGAGCCCCCAGGCGTTGCAGCGGGCTCCCGTCTCCGCGACGGGGGCCGTCTCCCCCCGGCACCCTCGCGCGGCGCATGACACCGAGCTGATCACCCGCGTGTCATCGAAGCCGGGCCCCCACCAGAACGGGCCGGTGGTTCCGGCCCGCGCGGCGTACTCCCACTCGGCTTCGGTTGGCAGGTCGCCCCCCGTGAGCCGGCAGTACGCACGGGCGGCATGCCAGTTGACGCAGTTCGCGGGGTGAGCGCGCCGGGTCGAGCCGAGATTGCACTTCCCTCGCCATCCTTGCGGCGTCTCGTCCTCGCGCCACCAGCGGGCCGCGGGAGCGACCGCCTGAAGTTCGGCGATGCGTGCTTCAAAGGCCTCTGTCGTGACGGGCGTCCGGTCCATCCGGAAGCCCGCGACGGACACCTCTAGCCGAGGACCTTCATCCGTGTCCCGCTCCGCCTCATCGTCAGGCGACCCCATCCGGAACACGCCCGCCGGGATCTCCACGGCGTGCTCACGCGAGTCCACGGAACGGGGCGCCCGCGCGACCTCCGCCGCCGCGGGCGTTCCCCGTCCAGGCGTGGCACCGCACGCCAGCAACACCACTCCCGAGATGCAGCTCCCCCACCGGGCCCACAGGCCCGCCGTCCTTGTCATCCGCATGACCTCGTGCCCACAACGCGCCACCAGTCTCATGGCGCGCACGATACCCACAATGCGGACGCCCTGGTGGACAGGTCTGGATCACTGGCCGGACTGGCGGGCCGCTGCGAGCAGGAGCTCCCGCAACCGCGCCGTCTTGTCCGCGGTCCAGCCCTCGGGCCGCAGGAGCGCGGCCCAGCCGTCCACGTGCTCGCCGGTGTACACGTGGCCGTAGCCGGCGGGGACCTCCATCCCCAGCGGGAGATCCGCCGTCACCTGCCAGAACGTGACGAAGGGGATCCACACCATCTCCCCGAGGACGTCATCGCCCCGAGGCTCGCGCAGCCAGTCCGGCCGCTTCACCAGGAGCCTGGGGCTCCACCAGGTGATGGGGTCGGAGGGGTGCAACAGATACAACACCCGGGAGTCCCCCCACGGAGCGGACGCCGGGGGGATGTCCTTCCCGGGCCTGCGACTGAAGCGGACGATGCGGCCGTCGCGATAGACGGGCTCCACCTCCGGACTGCCCGCGTCCCGGTGGTCGGTGAACTCGCGATACAGGGTGTTGAAGTTCGGCGGCCCCACGAACAGCACACCGTCGGTGCGATTGGCCAGGTCTCGCTCGCCGCTGAACGCCGTCTCGCCACCGTAGGAGCCCAGGCTCTCGCCGAAGACCAGCAGCTTCGGGCGGTGGTCCGGGGGGAGCCTGGACCAGCGCTCGTAGACCTCATCGAAGAGCGCGCGCCCCGACTCCCGTGCCCGCTGCTGATCGACCAGGACGGAGAGCCACGACCACAGGTGTGAGTACTGCATGGCGACGATCGCGGAATCGCCGCCGGCCAAGTACTCGAAGGCGTCCACGGCGCCCGGCACCACCCAGCCGCTGCCCGTGGTGGTCACGACCAACAGGTAGGCGCGGTCGAAGCCACCCGCCCGCTCCAGATCATCGACGGCGAGCCGGGCCCTGCCCTCCGCATCCGGCGCGGACGCATAGCCGGCGTACGCGCGGATGGGCTCCTTCACGGGCGCCCCATGGAACCGGGAGAGCTCGTCAACGGAGGGCCCGCGTCCCACGAAGTTGCGCCCCTCCCGCCCCAACGAGTCCCACGTCACCCGCGAACCGGGCCCCCCGGAGCGCAGCGCGGTGCGCGGGGGGACCACTCCCTTGTCCGTCGTCAGGTCCCGCACCTCCAGGGTGCGGTCCGCCATCCCGATGAGCCCGTCCCACAGCACTCCGCTGGCCACCAGGGCGGTGAACACCACCACCGCGAGGCCACTCGTCGCACGCGCCGCGCGAGGACCGATGTGCTTCGCCAGCCGCGCATCCAGCCCGCGGTACACCGCCCGCAGCCCGCGCCCCAGGGCGATGAACAGGAAGAAGACGACCGCCCCGACGAAGGGCGCGAGCAGGTACCCCGCGCCGCTCGCGAGGGGCATGCCCATCAGCTCCCGGATGCGCTGCTGCCAGTGCCATCCCAGGAGCAGCGAGCCCACCAGCGCCACGCAGCCCGTCACGAGAAAGGCCCGCCACGCGCGCGGGCGAGGTGCCCTCGCGGGGCGGGGGGCGAACTCGCGCCAGAGCCAGGCGCCCAGGCACCCCAGCCCATAGCCAATGGCCGCGCTGAGGCCACTGACGAATCCCTGGAAGGGTCCGGTGCGCGGCAGCAGCGACGGGGTGAAGGACAGACACGCGAGGAGCAGCGCGACCCAGGACCCTGGCAACGTGTAGCGCAGCCACCGCGGCCAGGCCCGCTTCACCCGCCAGGCACCGCGCGCCGGTGCAGGCTGATCCGCGCGAGTGAGTAGGTGCTCCATGCGAACCCCCAGGGAAGACGCTCGATGGCCCCACGGTGGCGGGGGCCGCGCGGGCGCCCCTTGCCTTGGACGTGCACCAGCCCCGCCTGCCGGCCAGGGAGCCGCCCGGCGTTGGACGTGGTGCTCGCCGCCTCCCCAGGGCGCACTCCAGAGGGTAGGCCCCGAGACCGCTCCCCGGCAGCGGGCGCCTGGCATGCCCGGCTCCAAGACCGCCGGCACGCCCGGGTGCTCTTCAGTCCTCGGCCGTGGGGTCCAGGTTGCTCACCACGCGGCGCAACAGCGCGATGAGCGTCGCGCGCTCGCGCTCACTGAAGCCCGCGGTCGCCTGGTCGGCGACCTCCCCCAGTTGCTCCCTCGCCTGGTGTACGCGGGCCTTCGCCTTCGCGGAGAGCGAGATCCGCATCGCGCGCTTGTCCCCCGGATGCGGCTCCCGCGTGATGAGGCCATCGCGCTCCATCCGCGTGAGGAGCGCGGCCATCGTGGGTTGCTCGACGCGGGCGAGCTCCGCGAGCTGCTTCTGCAACAGCGCGCCGTGCTCTTCCAGCTCCCCGACGACCGGGAGGTAGGCCATCCCGAAGTCCAAGGGCCGGAGGCGCTGCTCGAAGTGGCGCATCAACAGGCGGGACGCGTGGTTGATCCAAAAGGTCGGCGCGGCCGCGGGGTCCCAACGGGGGGGAGTCTTGACTTTCATAGCATGCTATATAGATCACCTCATGTCCGGGAGCGACGCGCACCGGGCGCATGGAGGCAGCACATGACAGTACCCATGAAGAGCGCTGATTTCGATCGCGCCTACCGGGCTCCCATCACGTTCTGGGGTGACATCCGGATTCCGGAGGAGCTCAAGGCCCTGGCGCGGCAGGGCTCGCCCCGGACGGCGCTGGAGCTGGGGTGTGGCGTCGGAAGGTTCTCCCGCTATCTGGCCCAGCAGGGACTGCGGGTGACGGGGGTGGACTTCTCGCCGGTCGCCATCGCCAAGGCGCGGGAGGGCGCCGCCAGGGACACCCTCCGGCCCGAGTTCATCGTGGGTGACGTGACCCGGCTGGAGGCGCTGAGCGGCCCGTTCGACTTCTCCTTCGACGTCGGGTGCTTCCACTGCTTCGACGCGCAGGGCCAGCGGGCCTATGTGGCGGAGGTGTCCCGGCTGCTCAAGCCGGGGGGCATCCACCTTGTCTGGGCATTGGACTCCGGTCCGAGCGGCCTGTCGTTCTCGCCTGCGTCGGTGAAGGAGGCGTTCGCCCCTGGCTTCGAGTTGCAGCAGGCGCTCAAGAGCCGGCGCCGCCTCATTCGTTCCCATTGGTACTGGCTGGTCCGCGCGTCGGGCTGAAGTGCCCATGACGCACCCTCCCAATTCACAGACGGAGGAACCCCGAGAGATCAGGTGGTGCGGAAAGAGCCCCACGGTTAGCTTGCGCGCCATGTACTTCGAGACCTTTTCCCAGATGAAGAAGCAGCTCGGGCAGATGGAGAAGTGGCTGGAGACGGCGGCGACCTTCGCCAAGTCGAAGCCCTTCGACCCGAACATCTACAGCGGGTTCCGGCTGGCGCCGGACCAGCTCCCGTTCGCGCGGCAGGTGCAGATCGCCTGTGACTCCGCGAAGCTCGGAGCGTCACGACTGACAGGCAAGGCCGCCCCGTCCCACCCCGACACGGAGCAGACGCTGGAGGAGCTTGGCGCCCGCATCCGCTCGGTGGTGGCCTATCTGGATGGGTTCACCGCCAAGGACTTCGAGGGCGCGGGGGAGCGCGTCGTCACCCAGCCTCGTTGGGAGGGCAAGGTGATGAGCGGCGCGGACTACTTCCTCCAGCACGCGCTGCCGAACTTCTACTTCCACGTCACCCACGTGTACGCGATCCTCCGTCACAACGGCGTCAACCTGGGCAAGGCGGACTATCTGGGGTCGCTCAACCTCCGCTCGCCTTGAGGCTGGAGGCCGGGCGCTCCGCGAGCGCGAGCGCCCACAGCGGGAAGATGCGCAGGTAGGCGTCGTAGTGGATGGCGCAGGTGCGGCTGAACACGCCGGCCAGGGGCTCCTGGGGCCACTGGCCTCCGGGCCCCTGTCGCTCGCGCAGCCACGCCACACCCCGGCGGGCGGACTGGGAGTCCGCGTCGCCCGTGGCCACGAGCGACAACACCGCCCAGGACGTCGTCACCGCGTGCCCCGCGCGCCCCTCCACCCAGCGGCGCTCACGGCAGCTCTGGATGGTCTCGCTCCAGGAGCCGTCGTCGCGCTGGTGGGCCTTCAGGAACGTGGCCGCACGGCGCAGCGCGGGGTCGTCCTTCGCGGCGCCCGCGGCCACCAGCCCGTTGACCCCGAACCACGTACCGTAGCTGAAGCACACGCCCCAGGAGCCCTCCCAGCCTCCCTCCGGGCGCTGCTGGCGGCGCAGGAAGTCCGCGCCTCGCGCGATGGCCCGCCCCACCGGCGCCTCCGGTCGTGCCCTCCGCCACGCCGCCAGCGCCTGCACGCACGCCGACGTGCACTCCACATAGCTGGTGTCCACCATGATGCCGGCGAACACGTCCGACGGGTTGAACCGCTCCAACCAGCGCGGGCCCCGCTGCCGCTCGTAGGTGGCCCAGCCGCCATCGCGGTTCTGGAGCGACAGGATGAACGCCACCGCCTGCGCCAGCCGCTCGCGCGACACGCGGTTGAGCCCGAGCGGCTCCAGCAACAGACACGCCTTCACCGCCTCCGCCGTGCAGTCGCTGATGGGCCAGCCGTGGGCACGCGTGCTGAAAGGCCAGCCGCCCCGGCTCGGATGCCGGTGGAAGCGCGCGGCGCGCGGTGAGTCCTCGAGCACCTGCTCCGCCTCCAGGAAGCGCCCTGCCCGCTCCAGCGTGTCACGCGTCCCCGCGTCCGGTCCGGCGGCCACCAGGGACTGCACCGCGAACGCGGTGTCCCAGAGCTGCGAGGAGTTGTAGCCGTTGAAGGTGATGCCCCCGCCAGACTCTTGGAGGTAGTCCGGCAGGCGCTCCAGGTGGGCGCGCACCTCCGGGCCTCCCGGCCGCGCCAGGTGCCACACCACCGTGTCGAGCACCTTGTTGATGGGCCCGATGCAGAGGTGGTGCGTGGCCTCGTCCTCTCCTCGAATCAGCGCCAGGGATTCATCCAGCGCGCGGGCCCGCAGCCGCTTCGAGTGGATCCGCTCATACCCCCCCAGCACGCGGTGCGCCGCGCGCAGCAACGGCCCGTGGGGACTGTAGGCGTCGGACGGGGCCACCCGGCCGCGCGCGCGCTTCCAGTCCACGTCCGCGTACGGCTGGGGATACAGCTCACGCCGCAGCTCGGCCAGCAGGGGCGTCTCCGGCGCGCGGGCCCGGCGGCCATAGAGCCAGCCCATGGGCAGGTACACCATGCGGCAATGGCACCACAGCCGCGAGGGGTGGAACGGCAGCGCTCGCGGCAACAGCCACAGCTCGGGAGGCACGGGGGCCAGCCCGTCGTATTCGTAGAGCCCCAGCAGGGCGAGGATGAACTTCCCCCAGGACGCGCTGGCCAGCGGCCCTCCCCTGGGGAGGAACCACTCCCGCGCACGGACGAGCCCCGGGTCCGCGGGGCCAACGCCCATCAACCGCAGCGCGACGTAATCCAGCACCGTCGTGAAGACGAGGCTGGGCGACTCCACGTCCAGTCCCCATCCGCCATCCGCGTTCTGGTGGGCGCGCAGGTAGGCGATCATCCCCTCCCGGGTGCGCGCGTCCGGGGTCTGGCCCATCACATACAGCCCGGCCACGTACACCGCGCCCAGGAAGAGCGGGCCGCTGTAGTCCCCCTTCCAGGAGCCATCCGCCTCCTGGGTCCGGGCCAGCGTGGCGCGGGCCCGCCGCATCACCGCCATTCCGCCACCCCCGCTTGCGCCCGCGAGCACTCGGCGTAGAGCGCCCGCAGCGCGTCGTCGGACGCCACCCGCTCCTGCGTGAGCTGCATCAGCATCCCCACCGCCTCGCGGCTCATCTTCACGGGGGTGGGGTCGAACACGGCGGGGTTGCCCTCCAGCGTGTTGAGCGTCATCACCGCGAAGAACAGGGGGTAGAGACAGAACAGCCGCAGGCCGGGTTCGTCGGCGGGCAGGGCCAGCGTGTATTCGAGCGCCGCGTCCAGCTCCCGCCGCGCCACCGCCACCAGCTCCTCCATCAGCGCCACCGCCCGCGCTCGGCTGCCGGGCAGCGCGAGCGTGGCTGGCGTCAGCCCATGCGCGGACATCCGGTCCCTGGGCAGCCAGCAGCTGCCCCGGTCCAGGTCCTCGCGCACGTCCTTCAGGATGTTGGTGAGCTGCAGGGCCCGGCCAAAGGCAAGCGCCCGCGGCGCGAGCCGCTCCTGCCGGGGGGCGACGCTCGAGGAGCCGGCGATGAAGAGCCCGGTCAGCATCTCGCCCACGACGCCCGCCACGTAATAGCAATACATGAACGTCGCCTGGAGGTCGGGCAGGCCCATGACCTGACTGTCGCCCCCGTACAGCCGTTGCATCTGTCTCATCCCACCGGTCATCGTGCGAACGCACCGCGCGATATGCGGGTGGACCCAGGAGGGGAGCGCCGCCAGGGTCTCCAGCACCGTGAGCGTGCGTGCGACGAGCTCGGCTTCCGCTTCGGGGACCTCCGGCCTCAGCGCGAGGCCCGCCCGCCTCGCGAAGGAGCTGGCGCGGGACTCCCAGTCCGGCCCCAGGCACACGAGCTCTCCCAGCTCGTCGAGCAGGGGCCCCTGGAGTGCCCCCGGGGCCTCGTCCTCCAGCGTGTCCGCGATGCGGCACAGCAGGTAGGCCACCGTCACCGCCAGGTCCAGCGGCCCGGGCAGCAAGGGGATGTTGAGCGCGAACGTCCGGGATACCCGGGGCAGCTGCGTGCGACAGAACGACTCTCCCGGCAACCTCATGCCTGCCTCCTCTGCGTGCGGCACGGCGACTCAATGGCTAACTCGTCCATGACAGGACAGACCAGGTGTCTTCAGACCGAGTGGGGGCCGTGTGTTGGACGTCGACGTCGTGATTGCCGGTGGTGGGCCCGCGGGGTGCTCGGTGGCGGCGGCGCTCCACGAGCTGGGCTTGTCCGTCATGCTGCTGGACGCGGGCGTGGACCGGCACAAACAGCTCGCGGGCGAGCTGCTTCACCCTCCCGGGGTGCGGGACCTGCGCGCGCTGGGCTTCGGGGACGTCGTGGATGCCTGGACGGCCCAGCCGGTGCGCGGCTTCGCGGTGCGCTTCCATGCCCCCGCGCGCACGCTCCTGCTGCCCTACGGGAACGGGGTCACGGGCCTGTCGCTCGAGCATGCGGCCCTCACCGTTCCCCTCCTGGAGTCGGTGGCCCGGAGGCCCGGCGTCACCGTGCGCACCCGGGCCCGCGTGACGGCCGTGGAGCACAACGACACGCACGGCGTGCGGGTGCGCTTCTCCCATGAAGGGGCCGAGCACACCCTGAGCGCCCGGCTGCTCGTGGCCGCGGACGGACGCGCGTCGCCCGTGCGGCGGATGCTGGGCATCGCCGAACACCTCACGCGCATCTCCACCATGCTGGGCGTCACCGTGGACAGCGCCTGCCTGCCCTACCCCGACCACGGACACCAGTTCGTGGGCGGCCCCGTGCACGCGCTGGCCTACGCCATCCAACCTGGCGTGGCGCGGGTGATGGTGGATCTCCCCCTGGGCAGCACGGCCCAGATGTTGAGGGCCCATCCGGAATACCTGCTCGCGCTGCCCGCCCGGTTGAGGGATGAGGTCCGGCAGGCGCTGGAGCAGCAGCCCACGCCGCGCATGGCCTCCAACGACGACCGGCTGTCGGAGACCGTCTGGATGGGGAGCGCCGTGCTGGTGGGCGACGCCGCCGCGTGCTGCCATCCGCTCACCGCGAGCGGCATGGCGTCGTGCTTCCACGACGCCCGCGCATTGCAGGAGGCCCTGTACCACCACCGGGGGAACATCCCCCGGGCGCTCGAACACTACGCGCACGAGCGGCGGCCGGCGCAGCGCACCCGCGTCGCGCTCGCCTCCGCGCTCTACAGCGCCTTCGCGGGGCAGGACGACGGCATGCGGGCGCTGCGCCTGGGCCTCTTGCACTACTGGCAGTTCAGCCCCCGCGGCGCGCGCGCCTCCATGGCCCTGCTCTCCTCCGAGGAGCCCCGCATGCGGGTGATGGCCCGCGAGTACCTGAGCGTCGTGGGCCACGCCTTCGCGGCGATGCTCTCGCCGAGCGGACCGGGCGGGAACCTGCGGTCCGCCGCGCCGCTGCTGCGCTCGGCCGGACCGCCGCTCCGGAGCACCGTGGCGAGCGCGGTGGAGCAGATGGGGAGTTGGCTGCATCGTCGCGTCCGCCGTCCCGTCTACACGCTGGCCCGGGCGGGCTGGGCCTCCCCCAGGCGAGCCTTCGCATCCAACCGGTAGCCGCGGCCGCGCCAGTCCACGTCGCGAGACAGCCGCGTGGACAGCGCCACGCCCGCGCCCAGCAGCGGCAGCACCGCCGGGACCCAGAAGTGCCGGGGCGCGACGCGGGGCCCGTGGCAGGCGCGCTGCAACCGCAGCTGGCTCCACACGGAGAAGCCAATCGGCAGGGCCGCCAGGGCCGCGGGCCCCCAGGCCCTTCGCGACGCCGCCGTCACCAGGCCGCCCCACGACAGCCAGCCCACCAGCCCCCGCACCCAGTTGGGCCGCGCGAAGGCCCAGGGCAGCCCCGCCTCCGAGAAGAGGATCCACCGCCGGAAGATGCGCAGGAAGGCGCGCAGCTCCAGGTTCCCCGTGACGATGCGCAGGGGCGCGTGGATGACGCGGTTCTTCCACCCGGCCTCGTGCAGCCGGCGCCCCAGGTACATGTCATCCACGAACTGCCCGGCGGCGCAGCCCACGCCCCCGATGGCCGCGAGCGCTTCGCGGCGGAAGACCATCAGCTGCCCCATGATGAAGGGCAGCGCGCCATCCGGCCCCGCCGTGCGCGCCACCGACGCGCCGTACCACGCGTTCACCAGCAGCCCGTAGCCCACGTCGCCCGCGAGGGGCGTGTCCGCCGCCGCGTACACCGGCGCGAACGTGGCGCCCGTGCGCGCGTCCTCCAGCAGGGCCCCCACCAGCGCCGTCAGGCCGCCGGGTTCGGGGCGCGTATCCGAGTCGCTGAAGGCCAGCAGGTCTCCCCGGGCCCGGGCCACCCCCACCTGCATGGCGTTGAGCTTGCCCGTCATCCCCTCCGGGGGCTCGCCCGCCACGATGAGCGCCACCCGCTTCGCGCGCGTCGGGTGCGAGCCCACCTCCTCCCGCGTGGGAGCGAACGCCGGGTCGTCCTCGCTGTCGAAGATGAAGAGCACCTCCCACTCGCCGGGGTAGTCCAGGTCGAGCAGCGCGCGCACGTTGGCGCGCGCCTCCACGTCCAGGCCTCGGATGGGGCGGATGACCGTCACCGACGGCGGGTCGAACCGCTTCCCGGAAGGCGCCGGGCGCCGCCGGACGCCCGCCATCAGCCCCAGGTGCCCGTGCATCAACAGACCGAGCGCCGCCGCCCCCGCCGCCGCCCATCCCAGGTCCCGCGCGTTCATGGCCTCACCTCCGTCCCCTCCGCCCGCACGTGCGGACGCCCGCGATGACCGGGCCCCCACCAGTTCAGGTCCCCCATCAGGCGCATCATCGCGGGGACGATGAGCACGCGGACCAGCGTCGCATCCAGCGCGACCGCGATGGCCATGCCCACTCCCATCGCCTTCACCACCACCACCGACGCCAGCGAGAAGGCCGCGAACACGGCCACCATGATGGCCGCCGCGCTGGTGATGAGCCCGCCGGTCCGCTCCAGCCCCTCGGCCACGGCGTGGGTGTTGTCCCCCGTGCGCAGCCACTCCTCGCGGATCCGGCTGAGCAGCAGCACCTCGTAGTCCATGGACAGGCCGAACAGGGCGCAGAAGAGCAGGATGGGCAGCGACGGTTCGATGGGGCCGGGCTCGAAGCGCAGCAGCCGGTGCAGGTGTCCCTCCTGGAAGATCCACACCAGCGCCCCGAACGACCCGGCCAGCGACAGCACGTTCATCAGGAGCGCCTTCAGCGGCAGCACCACCGAGCGCAGCAGCACGAAGAGGACCAGGCACGTCATCCCCATCACGAACCCCACCGCCGCGGGCGTGTGGTGGCGCACGAAGGCCCCGGCGTCCACGTCCGTGGCCGTCTGGCCCCCCACCACCCAACGACCATCGCCCACGACGCGGTTCTCGCGCAGCGTCCGGACCAGGTCCCGCGCCTCGCGGCTGCTGGGCGGCGCGGACGTCAGCACCTGCATCACCGCCACGCTCCCGGTGAGGTACGCGGCCCGGGAGGCGGCCAGCTCCGGTGGCATCGCCTGGGGAGGCGCCGCCGCGAGCCGCTGCACCGTCGCGCGATCCATCCCGGGCACCAGGTCCACCGCGCTCTCCACGCCCAGCACGCCGGGCAGGGCCGCGATGCGGCGGCTGGCATCGAAGAGGGCTCCGGCGCGCTCCGGCGTCAGGGGGTTCCCCGACGGAAACTCCACCGCCACCAGTACACGCGTGGCGGCCTCACGCGGGAACAGGCGGGCCAGCCGCTCCGCGCCCTGGCGCGCCGGCGTGTCCTCGGGCAGCGCCGTGATGTCCGTGGCCGCCAGCTCCAGCCGCCGGAACGGCAGCCCCATGGCCAGCAGGAGCGCGAGCGTGGGCAACAGCACCCACCAGGGATGCCGCATCACCCAGGTGGCCAGCGCATGCCAGAGGCCGCCGCGCCCCGCTCCGCGTGTGAACGGCAGCCTCCCCCGGTCCACCCTCGGCCCCAGCCACGAGAGCAGCGCGGGCAACACCGTGAGCGCGAAGAGCACGGCGAAGGCCACCACCAGCGCGCCCCCCAGCCCCATGGCGCTCAGGTAGGAGCCGCGAAAGAAGAGCAGCCCGCCCAGCCCCACGGCGACGGCCAGCCCGGAGAACGCCACCGCCCTCCCGGCGGTGTCCAGCGTGCGCATCAAGGCCCGCTCCGTCGTGAGTCCCGCGGCGAGCTCCGCGCGGAAGCGGCTCACGATGAAGAGCGAGTAGTCGATGGCCACGCCCAACCCGATGAGCGACACCACGTTGAGCGTGTACTGGGCCATGTTGGTGTACCGCGACAGCAGCAGCACGCCCGCCACGCCGCAGAGCACCGCCAGCCCGCCCACCACCAGCGGCAGCACGGCCGCCACCACCGTCCGGAACACCCACAGCAGCACCACCAGCGCCAGCGGGAACGAGAGCAGCTCCGCGCGCAGCAGGTCGTGCTCCAGCAGCTGGTTCAGCGCGTCCAGGAAGGCCACCTTGCCGGTGAGCGTCGTCTGGAAGCGGGGATCCTCCAGCGCCTCCCGCACGGCGGGGAACGCGGCGGTCGCCTCGCGCTCACCGCCCTTGAGCCGCACCAGCGCCAGCAGGTCATGCCCCGTCTTCGCCACGAAGCGGGCGCGGATGGCCGGCGGCGCGTCCACGGGCGACACCACCGATTCGACCTCCGGCAGCCGCCCCACGCGCGCCAGCACCTGCGTCACCGCCTGGGTGAAGCGCGGGTCCTCCGCCGTCCAGTCGTCGCGGTGGAAGATGACGGCCAGGGTCTGGTCGTTCGACCCCGCGGCGGCGCCCCGGGCCAGCGACTCGGCCCGCGCGGCCTCGATGCCGTCGATGGTCCCCGTGGTGAGCGCCCCTCCCTGGAGCAGCAGCCAGAGCGCCGCGGCCAGGAGCGCGAGGGTGCCCGCCAGCACCCGGCCCCGGTGCCGGTGCACACCCGAGGCCCACCGGGTGAATACGGAGGGCGCGTCCCCCGCCGGCTCGTTCATGGCGCGGGAGCCTCCTGGAGGGAGGCGAGGATCTCCCGCGCGGTCTCCACCTTGACGCTGCCGCGCTCCACGAGCAGCACCGCCACCTTCTCCACGTCCATGCCGCGCGCGCCCGCGGTGACCGCGACACACCGCGCGTGCAGCGCCATGTGGCCCTTCTGGATGCCCACCGACCCCAGGGCGCGCACCGCCGCGAAGTTCTGCGCCAGCCCCACCGCCGCGAACACCATGGCCAGCTCGCGCACGGAGCCGACGCGAAGCAGCTTGAGGCCCAGTTGGGCGCCGGGGTGCACCTGGATGGGCCCGCCCACCATGCCCAGCGCCAGCGGCAGTTCGATGCGCCCCACCAGGTGGCCCTGCTCCAGCGTCCAGCGCGACAGCGGACCGTAGCGGCCCTTGCGGCACGCATAGGCGTGCGCGCCGGCCTCGATGGCCCGCCAGTCCTGGCCGGTGGCGATGGCCACCGCGTCGATGCCGTTCATCACGCCCTTGTTGTGCGTGGCGGCGCGGTAGGGGTCGGCCTCCGCGAAGCGGCTCGCCTGGAGGATGCCCTCCGCGATGTCCTCGCCCGGCAGGTCGAAGTCCGCCAGCGCCTCCACGGGGATGCGGCAGGAGGCGCGCGCCAGCCGCTGGTCGGCCAGATTGGAGAGGATGCGCACGAAGACGCGGCCTCCGGTGAGCTGCTCGATGAGCGGCGCCACGCCCTCCGCCATGGTGTTGATGAGGTTGGCGCCCATGGCCTCCCGCGTGTCGACCACGAGGTGCACGATGAAGAGCGGTTCACCCTGCGGGCCCTCGGGCGCGGGCAGGATGCGCACCTGCACGTCGCGCGCGCCGCCGCCCCGCCGCTGGAGCGCCGGGTGGAAGCTGTTGGCCAGGGCGAGCAGCTGCTCCCGGGCCGCCAGCAGGCGCTCCCGGGCGACCTCCGGTACGCCGTAGCGGGTGAGCTGCACCTGACCAATCATCAGGGAGGGGTCCGCGTCCGCGGTGAAGCCGCCCGCCTCGCGCACCACCTTCGCCGCGAACGACACCGCGGCCACCACCGACGGCTCCTCCACCGCCATGGGCACCAGGTGATCACACCCGTTGACGGTGAGGTTCAATCCCAGACCCAGCGGCAGGGCGAACACCCCCACCGCGTTCTCGATCATCTGGTTGACGATGTCGAAGGAGGGCGTGCCCAAGGCCCGCAGCACCCGCAGGTCCTCCGGTGAGACGTCGCCTCGCCGCGCCAGTTCCCGCCACCGCGAATCCATGTCGCGACGGTGAAACCCCGGCAGGCGCGACGACGGTCTGTCCGGAATGAGCTCCGGCAATCCCTCGTCCCCCAATCCCGACATTGATGCCCCCCCGCGATGGATCCATTCCGCCCCAGGGAACTGGTGACGGACGAGGGCATTGGACAGGGGGCGGCGCGACTTTCATCCCTTGGGGCGGTCCAGGACCGGACGACAGGGCCCGCGATGTGGACCGACAGGCGTTCGCGCGGCATGCCTGCCCCTCCCTCCAGGATGGCGCGACCGTCGTGGATCCGCCCGGGCCCACCCGCGCGAGTGGCTTCACGCTGGAGTCACCCGCGGACGTGGATGAGGTGATTGTCCGGCCGACCGTTGGGACAGGGACACAGGCGGCGTGAGCGGACTGGAGCGGCCAGCCCGCGTGGAGTGGGATGGCCTCAATGATCGACCACACGGGCATCGGGGTGGCGGACATGGCCCGCTCCGCCGCCTTCTACGACGCGGCGCTGGGCGCGCTCGGCCTCCACCGGGTCATGCAGCTTCCAGAGGGCGAGGGCAGCGACGGCATTGGTTACGGCCGCGCCCATCCCGTCTTCTGGATTGATCGCTTCCATCCTCCTGGTGTGAAGCAGCACACGGCCTTCGCGGCAGGAAGCCGCGCCCAGGTCGACGCCTTCCACGCGGCGGGCCTCCGAGCGGGCGGCACGGACAACGGTCCGCCGGGACTTCGCGACCCCGCCACGGGTTATCCGCCCGGGTATTACGCCGCGTTCGTCCTGGATCCGGACGGCAACAACATGGAAGCCGTCTTCCGCGAGCGCTGAAAGCCGAGCAGTTTGAAGGCTGGAGGGAGTGTTACTGGCAGGGGGCGCGATGTCGGGTTGCTTCGCGGCTGATGGATGAAAGCCGAGAGCAGTTGGCCGAAGCGAATCCGGAGTGTGCGTGCGCGGTGGCACCGCCGCCCGTGCCGCAGGCGGCACCGCGTCAGCAGGACAGCAAGGCGCCGCGCCTTGGCCTCACTGCCCCTCTTCTTCGATGGATTTCAGCCAGTATGACCTCCCAGCGGCCGCCAGCGCGCCCGCCAGGAACTCCGCGAACGAGTGGGCGATGACCGGGCAGTAGTACGGGTCCGGAAATCCCTCGCGATATCCATCGCGGAGGGGATAGCGCCCATCGAACTGTTGCCCCACGTCCAGGAGCACGTAGTTGCTGTCCTGGAGCTGGCACACCGCGTACCAGGACGCGGGGCCCGCCGCGTCAGTGTCGGCTTGGGACATGACCACCCGAGCGCGACGCACCTCTGCGAGTGGCAGGATCTGGTAGGGCGCGTTGGAGCCGCGGAACAGCTTCGCTCCATCGAAACGCGAGTAGAAAGCACGCAGGTCCGGGTCCAGGCGCCATCCCATGCGATGCTCGAACGCCTCGACCGCCGCGGCCGTCGCGGGCGGGTGCGGATAGTGCTGGGCCGCCACGACGTTCAGGAGTTCGGTCATCGTCGGCATGTGGCTACTCTCCGTAGGGGTAGCTGCCCCCGACGATCGTCCACGGGGGCTGTCCCGCGTAGCACTG
Organism: Corallococcus sp. Z5C101001; assembly: GCF_007352635.1. Lineage (NCBI taxonomy): Bacteria > Pseudomonadati > Myxococcota > Myxococcia > Myxococcales > Myxococcaceae > Corallococcus > Corallococcus sp. Z5C101001. Next base: position 960,681 of record NZ_VKLU01000001.1, on the reverse strand, counting down.
GTTGTAGACCTGATTCAGGCCGGAATGCAGTTCGGACGGATAGGGGATGATGTTGTCCCAGTCGGTCGGGTTACCGCCGTGCTTGAGGTCGCGGATGTGGTGGGCCGGATAGTTGTTCCCGCTGGCGTCGGTGGGCCACTGGCCGAACTTCTCTGCCCAGCGCTCGCGGAAGCCATCGCGGATGGACTCCCAGCGTCCCCGCGCCGTTGCGTTCTGGCTGACGCTCAGGGCCGGATAGTTACAGCAGCAGTTGGTGATGCCGAACCTGGAGCCCGCACGGACCACGTCGCCGTCGAAGTCCATCTTCACGTCCGCGAGCCAGACGCATCCCTGGAGCGCGAATCCATCCCCGGTGCACTTATCGCGGCAGTAGTTCATGAGCTGCTGACTGCACTGCCACGGGCCGTAGAAGATGTTTGTCCTGAATTGCCCGCCACCTGGGACCGTGACCTGAGGGCCCACCCATCTGCGGACGCCGCTCGCCGTGGACATGGCGCCTTCGGCGCATGCAGACAGGGACAGCGCTCCAGCCAGATGGACAGCGAGGCGGAGCCGCCAACGCGCGGCAATCGTGGTTGTCATGCTGCGCACGGTACCGAACGGCACCGACGCGCTCGCTGCGCTGCCCCCAGGGCTCGGCAGGGATGCGTTCAGGCACGCTCTGGCCACGGAGTAGGTGTTGGAAGGCGGGCCGCACGGTGGAGGACGTGATGGGCGTGCGGGCGGCACGGACAACGGTCCGCCGGGACTTCGCGACCCCGCCACGGGTTATCCGCCCGGGTATTACGCCGCGTTCGTCCTGGATCCGGACGGGAACAACATGGAAGCCGTCTTCCGCGAGCGCTGAAAGCCGCGAGAATGACGGGCACGGCGGAGCCGTCACTGGAGTCGGGCCCGCGCCCAGGAGTCACACATGACGTGGTGGATCTACGCCCTGGCCTCCGCGGGTTTCGCCGCGCTGACGGCCATTCTCGGCAAGGTGGGCGTGGAGGGAGTGCCCTCGACGCTCGCCACCGCCCTGCGCACCGTGGTGGTGCTCGCCTTCGCCTGGACCATCGCGTTGGCCCGGGGCGAGGGGGCGGCGCTCCCCACCCTCAGCCGGCGCACCCTCCTCTTCCTCGCGCTCTCCGGCGTGGCCACGGGCCTGTCGTGGCTCGCCTACTTCCGCGCGCTCCAGCTCGCGCCCGCCTCGCGGGTGGCCCCCATCGACAAGCTCAGCCTGGCGCTCACGCTCGTGCTGGCGTGGGGCCTGCTAGGCGAGCCCATGTCGTGGAAGCTCGTCGTGGGCGTCGGGCTGATGGTCTGCGGTGCCCTGCTGACCCTGGGCTGACGGGACGTCAGGCGCCAGGGCTCCGCGCCTGCGCGGCGCGCGTGGGACGCAGGTGCACCGGCGGCCCCTCCGGCGCGGGGAGGATCCACGCCTTGGGTCCCAGGCCGTCCTCCTCCTTCGACAGATCCACCGTGGGGTCCACCAGCCGCTCCGACATCCGGCCGTTCAGGGACACGCGGACGTCGGCCCGCACCTCCACGGGGTGGTGCGTGGTCGCCTCGAAGTCCCGGGCGATGCGGTGGGCCAGTTGCAGGATGAGGTCCGGCTGCACCGCCATCTCCCGCTCCTGAAGCCGCGTGAGGTACTGGCTGGGCGGCACGTGCCACTCGCGGCCGGTGACGCTGTCGCGCACCATGAACGTCGCGCTCCCGTTCTTCTCCCGCGTCATCACCCGCCACGAGAAGCGCATCCCCTGCTCGTGCCAGAGCACGTTGCCCCCGTACGCGTGGGTGCGCAGCGGCAGCGCCAACTGGAGGAGCGCGTAGACCGCCGCCGCCCCCAGCGCCAGCTGGCCCTTCCAGCCCGGCGCCACCGCCGCCGTGGGCGGGATTGGGGGAGCGGGGACGGGCCGCCGCCGCACCCGGGCGAGGAGCGCGCGCGGCCACGACGGGTCGAAGAACACCAGCGCCCCCGTCACCATGATGAAGGGGAACATCCCGATGGGGAACAGCACGAACGTCACCGCGTGGAACCCCAGCACCACGACGTACGCGAAGGGCCGCGTGCGGCGCCACAGCAGGAACAGCACGATGGTGCTGTCGAAGAGCATCCCGCCCCAGGCCGCCGCGTAGGCCACCCAGCGCTGCTCCAGCAGGGGCCCCACCCACGGCAGTCCCGTGCGGGCGGCCAGCCAGATGTTGAGCGGCTGCGCGTGCACCAGCCAGTCGTTCGTGACCTTCGCCAGCCCCGCGAACACGTAGACGACGGACACCTGGAAGCGCAGCAGCACCGTGCACCACGCCGGCAGCCAGTCGCTCCGCAGCGCGGGCTTGCGCCACGCGTCCACGGAGAAGGCCCGGTGCGCCGGCACGAAGCACAACAGCGCCAGCAGCAGGCTCACGAGGTAGTAGTGGTTGAGGTAGTTCGTCACGTCCAGCAGCTGCACGTACGCGAACACCGCGAAGAGCAGCACCACCGTGACCCGGTAGAACAGCCCCACCATCAGCAGAACCCCCAGCACGCCCAGCGCCACGAAGAGCGCGGGCATCCAAGGGCCTGGGATGACGGGCACCCAGCCGAACCCCCAATAGGTGAAGCGGAACCGAGGCTGCGCGAACAGCACGCCCACCCAGCCGTAGGCCAGGAAGCGCACCGCCGAAACGGCGATGAGCAGGCCCAGCGCCACCCGGAACGCCGCCAGCGCGGCGATGTCCCGGGGCGCCAGCAACCACGCCCACACCCGCGCCACGGGGCGCGAGGACGTCACGCCCCCGGCGCCAGGCGCGTCAGTCATTGTCTCCCTCGAGGCCCGCGGGCGGCTCCAGGTCCAGCGTGGTGATGAAGTCCGTCTTCAACAGGTCCGTGATGCCCTTGAACTCGGTGTAGACCGCCTGCACGGACGCCTTGTCCTGCGCCAGCGCCTGCCGCAGGTCGTCCTCCTCCACCGCGGCCAGCGCCGCCTCCGCCTCCAACACCTGCTGCCGCAGCCGCGTGGCCACCGCCTCCGCGCCCGCCGCCGCCAGCACGTCGTCGAAGCCGATGCCCGTGTAGTCCGGCCCGCAGCCGTCCACGATGCGCCGGAAGCCCACCAGGTTCAGGTGCAGGTTCTGCTTCGAGCGGCCCGCGAACTGCGACTCCAGCAGCTCCGGACAGGTGTCCGACGCGCAGTCGCGCAGCGCCAGCGGACGCGCCAGCTTCTGGTCCTTGCCCTCGCGCTCCACGTAGAAGAGCGCGTCGCTCATCGCGTTGAGCGCCACCTGCGTCGTCGGGAACACCTTGTTGCCGGAGCCCGCCGTCGCCAGCGTCTTCAAGAAGTCGCCGCTCTCCGGCGCCCACGCATCCACCAGCGCCTGCGCGCGATTGCGCACGTCCGCCGCCACCACCGCCGCGTAGGCCCGCTTGCGCGCCGCCCGCTCCTCCGCGGACAGCGCCGCCCACGTGCCCTGCGCCACGATGGCGGAGTTGGGCCCGCACACCGTCTCCGCGCCCTCGTAGAACAGCAGGTACTCCAGCGCCAGGAACCCGCGCCGCGTCACCAGGCTGGTGGAGAAGCTGGCCGACTCGTAGCCCTTGGAGACGATCTGCTCCTCGATGGAGCACCGGTTGTAGAGCGGGAACGAGTGGATGTTGTCGCGGATCTCCGCGCCACCCGGGCTGCTGCGCGGCGCCGCCGGCCCCACCTGCATCGCCTCCATCGTCTGCCAGACGTCCATCGCCTCATGGAACGCCGTGCGCGCCGCCGCCTGGGCCGCCGCGTCCGGGGCGTCCCGGAGCGCCGCCGTCCTCTGCTCCAACGTCGTGGCCTTGGGCAGGAAGTCCCGCGCCGTCCCCAGGATGCAATCACCCGCCGCCTTCAGCAGGTCGACGCGCACATCCACGCCCTCGGGCGGAGGCGGCACCGGCTTGGGCTTGCCGTCGCTGCACGCCACGCACAGCACCGCGGTGAACGCCAGGGCCCTCACTCCCAGCCAGGAGGGCGCTTCGGGACGGGTTCGAAAGACACTCATGCCCGTCGAAGTATCAGCCAAAGTTGAGACTGACAATCATTCTCGACGCAATGAACAGCACCGTGTGTCAGTCGGCCGATGCCTTGACTTCACCGGACTCGCGGTCTACTCAGGCGCCCCGTCAACGCGTTTGAAAATGAGAATCGTTCTCATTTCAATCGCACCCTACCCGAGGGTTTACATGTCGAATCAGAGGAAGCACCGGAGCTTCAAGAAGCTGCTGCCCAGCATGTTGGTCCTGGGCCTGGCCGTGACCTACCTGGGCGGCTGCGGCGATGACGAAGAGCCCACGCCGACGCCGGACGCGGGCACCCAGACGGATGCCGGCACCGACGCTGGCACCGACGCGGGGACTGACGCTGGCACCGACGCGGGGACCGACGCTGGCACCGTCACGCCGGACACGGACCTGGCGTTCCTGCGGCTGAACGCCAACGGCACGGTGGACAACAGCTTCGGCGCGAACGGCAACGGCATCTCGCGCGTGAACCTGGGCACGGGCGCCGGCACGGTGCGTGACTCCATGTGGGGCATCAGCCGCGACGCGCAGGACCGGCTGGTGGTGTTCGCGACGAAGAAGGCGGAGGGCACGCGCACGGACACCGACCGCGTGGTGGCCCGCCTCACCGCCAACGGCGCGCTGGATGAGACCTTCAACGCGACCCCCGCCGCCAACGCGCGCAAGGGCTTCTACGCGCTGGACATCGGCGGCCTGGGCGACTCCGCGCGCCACGGCTTCGTGCAGGCGGACGGGAAGATCATGTCCGCCGGCTACCTGTCGCAGCCCTCGGGCGTGGGCGCGCAGTCCGCCAACCGCATCGTGCTGCTGCGCCTGGAGAGCACGGGCACGGTGGACAACACGTTCGGCTCCAAGGGCGTGCTGAACTCGGCGCCGTTCGCCACGAATGACCCGACCAAGGAGTGGGGCATCTCCGAGGCCTACGCGGCGGTCCGCCAGTCCACGGGCGCCTACGTCACCACCGGCTATGGCCGCGCGGCGGGCGTGGCGGGCAACACGGTGGACCTCATCTCCTTCCGCTACACGGCGGAGGGGCTGCTCGACACCACCTACGGCACGAACGGCGCGTTCATCCTGGACCTGGCCGGTGACAACGACCGCGGCCGTGACGCGGTGGTGCTGAAGGACAACCGCGTGTTCATGGTGGGCAGCGGGACCCCGACGTCGGGCAACATCGACGCGATGGCGGTGCTGATCACCCCGGACGGCCACCCGGCGGCCGCGGACGGCTTCAACGAGGGCTTCAAGCTCTACTCCTTCGACCGTCCGGACGAGGCCTTCTTCAACGTCGCGAAGGCGGACATCGGCGCCGACGAGTACGTGGCGGCCGCGGGCTACCGCGCGGGTGGCGGACAGGACGACGACGCCATCCTGCTCATCCGCAACATCACGACGGGCGCGGAGTTCGCCGGCGCGGTGCCCTTCTCCGAGACGGAGAACGACCGCTTCTGGGGCGTGACGTTCGGCCCGGACAACAAGGTGTACGCCGCGGGCTTCGTCACCGAAGGGGGTGACAACCGCTTCGCGGTCGCCCGCTTCAACCTGGATGGCACGCGCGACACCACCTTCGGCACCGGCGGCATCGTCACGGTGAACATCATCGCCGGCAAGCTGGACGAGGCCGCGCGCGGCATCACCGTGCAGTCCGACGGGAAGATCGTCGTCGCGGGCGCCGCCGAGGCGCAGTAGACGTCCACGCGGTCGCTGTAGCGCGGTCTTCCAGGACCGGCGGGGACGCGTCACGCCCCCGTCGGTCCGGTCGGCCGCCGCGCTTCTTCGCACGTTCCTCCGGGAGTCTTCGTCTTCATGGGTGCACCGGCCTGGGCAGTCGCAGTCGTCTCCTTCGTCGTCTCCTCGTTGGCCCTGGCGCAGGCGCCCGCGCCGCAAGAGGCCTCCCCGCCCCCCTCGGAGACCCCGCTGGCACCGCCGCCGGCCTCCGAGCCCGCGCCCGAGCCGGCCGCCGCCGGAGCCCCGTCCGTCCCGGGCTCCGCCGCCGCTGCCGACGCGCCGCTCCAGGCCCCGCCGCCTTCGGAGCCTCCCCTCGCCGGACCCGCGCCGTCCGACGCGCCCGTCGTCGAGGCCCCGCCCGCCGACAACCGCCGGTTCGAGAGCGTGGTGGTGGGCACGTCCGAGGCGAAGACGAGCGGCTCCATCCACATCCTCAAGCCGGAGAAGCTCCAGCGCTACGAGCTGGACGACCCCCAGGCCATCCTCCAGTCCGTGCCGGGCGTGTACGGCCGCGGCGAGGACGGCTTCGGCCTGCGGCCCAACCTGGGCCTGCGCGGCGTCAACCCGGACCGCAGCAAGAAGGTGACGCTGCTGGAGGACGGCATCCTCTTCGGGCCGGCGCCCTACTCCGCCCCCGCCGCGTACTACTTCCCGCTGATGACGCGCATGCAGTCGGTGCGCGTGCTCAAGGGCCCCTCGTCCGTGCAGCAGGGCCCGCAGACGGTGGGCGGCTCGGTGGACCTCATCACCCGGGACATCCCCGCGCAGGAGTCCTTCGGCCTGGACGTCGCGGGCGGCCAGTACCTGTACGGCAAGGCGCACGGCTTCTTCGGCGCCAGCACGGAGCGGGCGGGCTTCCTCATCGAAGGCGTGCACCTGCGCAGCAACGGCTTCAAGGACATCGACAACAGCGACGCCACCACCGGCTTCCACCGCAACGAATGGATGGCCAAGGCGCGCTACCGGCTGGTGCCGGACGGGGAGCTGCGCCAGACGCTCCAGCTCAAGCTGGGCTACTCCGACGAGGGCTCCAACGAGACGTACCTGGGCCTGTCGGACGCGGACTTCGCGGCGAACCCGCTGCGCCGCTACAAGGCCAGCCAGTTCGACCACATGCAGTGGCACCGCACCCAGGCGGTGCTCAGCCACGTGCTGGAGGGGCGCGACGTCGCGGTGACGACGTCGCTGTACCGCCAGGACCTGGACCGCACCTGGCGCAAGGTGAACGGCTTCCGGGGCATCTCCATCTCCGACGTGCTGGCGGACCCCACGAGCGCGCGCAACGCCATCTATTACGCCGTGCTCACGGGCGAGCAGGACTCGTCCACGCCCGGTGAGACCATCCTCATCGGCCCCAACCACCGCGTCTTCGTCAACCAGGGCATCCAGAGCATCGCCCGCTGGACGGCGAAGACGGGCCCGCTGTCGCACAACGCCGAGTTCGGCGTGCGCTACCACTTCGACAGCATCGACCGCCGCCACACGCAGGACGGCTTCCGCATGGTCAGCGGCGAGCTGGTCGCCGAGGGCGGCACCACGGAGGTCACCGCCGACAACAAGGACTCCACGCACGCGCTCGCGCTGCACGCGACGGACGCCATCGCCTGGGGCCCGCTGGTGGTGACGCCCGGCGTCCGCCTGGAGATCATCCGCTCCAAGTCCGCGGACAAGCTGGCGGACACCGTGCAGCACGGGTCGCTGGAGGCGCTGATGCCGGGCGTGGGCGTCTATGGCGCGCTCACCCCCGCGCTGGGCCTGTTCGCCGGCGCCTACCGGGGCTTCTCCCCGCCCGCGCCGGGACAGCCCCAGGCCGTGGGTCCGGAGAAGAGCGTCAACTACGAGGCCGGCGCGCGCTGGGCGCGGCGCAGCGAGCGCTTCGAGGTCGTGGGCTTCTTCAACGACTACTCCAACCTCACCGACGTCTGCACCTTCTCCAACGGCTGTCTCAACGACAACCTGGACCGGCAGGTGGACGCGGGCGAGGCGAACATCTACGGCCTGGAGGCCTTCGCGGAGAAGACCTTCCGTCCGGGCGGGGGCATCACCTTCCCGCTGACGGTGGCGTACACGTTCACGCGCACGAAGCTGCTCAACGACTTCCGTTCTTCGGATCCCCAGTTCGGCAACGTGGTGGTCGGCGACGAGCTGCCGTACGTGCCCCACCACCAGCTCTACGCCTCCATCGGCATCGAGGGCGCGCGCTGGGGTGCCTTCATCAGCTCCACCTATCTGGCCAGCATGCGCGAGCAGGCGGGCCAGGGGGAGATCCCCGAGGGCCTGAAGACGGGGGCCCTGTTGACGTTCGACGTGAACGCCAGCTGGAACATCACCCGCTGGGGACAGCTCTACGTGAGCGGCCGCAACATCCTGGATGAGGCCGTCATCGTCGGCCGCCGTCCCTACGGCGCCCGCCCCAACGCGCCCCGCACGCTCATTGGCGGCTTCAAGATCCAGCTCTAAGCCGCCCCCGCTCCCCTCCCGAAGCGCAGGTACAGGGAGGGGACGAGCAGCACGTTGAGCACGGCGGACGACACCAGTCCGCCCAGGATGACCACGGCCATGGGGTGTTCGATCTCCTGCCCCGGCCGCAGGCCCCCCGCCACCAGCGGCACCAGCGCCAGCGCCGTCGTCAGCGTGGTCATCGCCATGGGCTGGAGCCGCTCCAGCGTCCCGCGCAGGACCAGCTCGCGTCCGAACGGGACGCCCTCGCTGGCCTCCAGGTGACGGTAGTGGCTCACCAGGAGGATGCCGTTGCGCGCGGCGACGCCCAGCACGGTGACGAACCCCACCAGGGAGCCCAGCGAGACGACGCCCCCGGTGAGCAGCACCCCCACCACGCCGCCCACCAGCGCGAAGGGCAGCGTCCCCAGGGTGAAGGCCACCAGCCGCGGCGACTGGAAGTCCAGGTAGAGGACCAGGGCGATGCCCAGCACCGCGAGGAGGGAGAAGGCCAGCAGCCGCGTCCGCGCGCCCTGGCGCTCGGCGTATTCGCCCAGGACCTCGGCGTGGTGGCCGACCGGCCAGTCCAGTCCGGAGAGCGCGGCCCGGATGTCGGTGACCACCGCCCCCAGCGCGCGGCCCTGGGCGTCGCAGGTGATGTCCAGCCTGCGGGACGCGCCCTCGTGCTGGATGACGTTCGGGACGGAGACCATCTCCACGCGCGCCACGTCGCCCAGCCGGTAGGGCATGCCCGAGGGGGCCACCAGGCGCAGGGACTTCACGGCGGCCACGTCCTGGCGCAGCGACTCCTCGCCCCACACGACGACATCGAGCGTGCGCTCGTCGCGGTACACCTCGCCCACCTTCGTGCCCTGGAGCAGCGTGGCCACCGCGCGCTGCACGTCTCCCGGCGTGAGCCCCAGCCGGCGGCCCGCCTCCGGCTCCAGCCGCACCTGGAGCTGGGGCACCAGCACCTGGGGCTCCACCTTCAGGTTCACCACGCCGGGAATCCCGCGCAGCCTCGCTTCGATGTCGCGGGCCTTGGAGCGGAGCGTGTCCAGGTCCGGCCCCGAGGCGCGCACCACGATGGAGCCGCTCGCGCCGCTGAGCACCTCCTTGATGCGCTCCTGGAGGTACGTCTGCACGTCGCGGTAGAGCCCGGGGTAGCCCTCCACCACCTCGTGGATGCGCTGGACGGTCGCCGGGTAGTCGTCGACGGGGCCCAGGCTGATCCACAGCTCCGCGAAGTTGGGGCCCACCACCTCGTCAGCCACCTCCGCGCGGCCGATGTGCGCGCCGAAGTGCCGGACGCCTGGAATGGCTCGCAGCTCCTCACTGGCGCGCAGCGCCGTGCGGAGGACGGCGTCGCCGGACGTCCCCGGCTTCGCCACCCAGTGCATGAGGAAGTCCGACTCCTGGAAGTGGGGCAGGAACCCCTCGCCCAGCCACGCCGCGAGGAGGCCTCCCGCCAGCAGCACGGCGAGCACGCTCCGGACCGCCAGCCGGGGCCGGTCCATCATCCAGGCCACCAGCGGGCGGAGGCGCTCGCGCAGCCACCCTCCCAGCCGGGGCGCCCGCTCCTCCCCCCGCTTCGACAGGAACATGAGGCACAACACCGGGGTCAGCGTGAGCGCGACCGCCATCGACGCGCCCACCGCGAGGACATACGCCACCGCGAGCGGACGGAAGAAGGCGCCGCTCACGCCCTCCAGCAGGAACACCGGCAGGAAGACGAGGACGACGATGACCGTCGCGTAGACGACGGCGCTGCGGACCTCCAGCGAGGCGTCGAGCACCACCTGGAAGGCGGAGCGGGGGCTGCCCAGCGCGCGGTTCTCCGAGAGGCGCCGCTGCACGTTCTCCACGTCGATGATGGCGTCATCCACCACCTCGCCCAGCGCGAGCACCAGCCCCGCGAGCACCATGGTGTCCAGGGTCGCCCCCACCAGGCGCAGGGCGACCACCGCGCCCACCAGCGAGAGCGGGATCGCGACGAGGCTGATGGCCGCCGTCCGCACGTCCTGGAGGAAGGCGAACAGCACCACGATGACCATCACGCAGCCGAGCAGCACGGCGTGCTGGAGGTTCCCCACCGCGGTCTCGATGAAGGTCGCCGGACGGAAGATGCCGGGGACCACGGTGACGCCCTGGAGCGCCGGACGCAGCTGTTCGAGCGCGGCCTCCACCTGCTCGGTGACCTCCAGCGTGTTGCCCCAGGGCTGCTTCTCGACGATGAGGAGGATGCCCGCCTCGCCGTCGACGATGCCCTCGCCGATGGGCGGCGGATGCCCCTCCTGCACCGTCGCCACGTCCGCGAGCCGGATGGACGCTCCGTTGCGGAAGGCCACCGGCACCTCCTCCAGCGCCGCCAGCGTGGTGGCCCCCGGGAGGGTGACCGCCAGCCGCTGGTTGGGCGTGTCGATGAAGCCTCCGGAGGACGGCAGGCTCGCGGCGCGCGCCACCCGGAGCACGTCGTCCAGTTGGAGGTTCGCGGCGCGCAGCCGCTCCGGGTCCACCCTTACCTGGAACTGGCGGTCCCGCTGTCCCCAGATGGCGACGTTCGCCACCCCCGGGATGCCCATCAGCCGGGGGCGGAGGGTCCACCGCGCCACCTCCGACAGCGCCATCCGGTCCAGCGTGTCGGAGCGCAGGCCCACCTTGAGGACCCGGCTCGTCGCCGACACGGGAGAGAGCATCACCGGGGGCCGCGCCACCGAGGGCAGCGTGGCGGCGATGCGCGCCAGCCGCTCCTGCACCAGCTGTCGCGCCCGGAACAGGTCCGAGCCCCGCTCGAAGATGAGCACCACGGAGGAGAGCCCGAGCACGGACTTGGAGCGGAGCGTCTTCAGCGCCGGCACCCCCGCGAGGCCGTTCTCCAGCGGCGTGGTGACCAGCTTCTCCACCTCCAGGCTGGACAGGCCCGGGACCTCCGTCTGGATCTCCACCAGCGGGGGCGCGAACTCCGGGAAGACATCCAGCGGCATGCCGCGAAGGCTCGCGTAGCCCAGCACGAGCAGCAGGGCCGCGGCCGCGATGGGGATGAGCCGATAGTGGAGACAAGCGGAGATGAGTCGATTCATGTCGAAACCCGGTCTTCCTCAGTGGCCCGCGCCGAACTCGGTCCCAAACAGCTCCGCCGCGCCCACGGCCACGACGGGGGTGCCCTCCGGAGGTCCCCGGCCCAGCAGCAGGTCCGTCCCCTCCAGGCGCACGACGTCCACGCGGACGCGGGCGTACACGTGGTCCTGCTGCCGCGCGTAGACCCAGGCCCCGCCCAGCGCGTCGTAGACGACGGCGGACGCGGGCACGGCCAGCAGCTCCGCGTCCTCCTCCAGGTGCAGCGACACCGCGACGCGCTGGCCCGGCGCGAAGCGCGCGGCGGCGGGCAGCTCATAGAACCGGTCCACCGTGGCGCTGACCGGATCCGCGCTGGGGGGCCCCATCACCGGCAGGGCCTCCACGCCGTCGTCCCGGCCCGACAGGAGCGCGTGCACGCGCGCGGGCACGTCTGGCTTCACGCGGGGGGCCTCGTCGACGAAGAGGGGCACGCGCACCCAGTTCGCGGTGACGCCCACCACCTCGAAGAGCGGCGCGCCCGCCGTGACCGACTGGCCGGGCGCGACCGACACCTGCCGCAGGACGCCGTCGCGAGGCGCGCGGATCCGCAGGCTCACGTCCGACTCCAGCGGCGAGCGGCTCACCAGCTCCATCCGCGTGCGCGCGGCCTCCAGCTCCGACCGGGCGACGGCCCGCTCCGCGCGCGCTTCCTCCACGGCCCGCTCCGTCCCCGCGCCGTCGCGCAGCAGCCGCTCCGTCCGGGCGAGCCGCCCCGCGGCGACCTCGTCGCGGGCCGCCGCCGCGTCCACCGCCCGGCGGGCCTGGGCCAGCAGGTCCCGGTCCACGGTGGCGAGCGGCACCAGCCGCAACAGGACATCGCCTCGCTTCACCGGGGCCCCGGGGCGCAGCGCGGGCGTCGCGCCCTCCGCCGCGACGCCGCCCGCCACGGGCGCGGTCACCACCAGGGCGTTGCCGGACGGCACCACGACCTCGCCGCCCAGCACCTGCCGCCGCGGCGCCTTCCGCTTCTCCACGGGTTGGACGCGCAGGGCCAGCCGCGCCTCGGCCTGGGGCTGGAGCGTCACCGTCGCCAACGAGGCCTCGGCCACGTGGGCGCTCACGGAAGCCGCGGGGGGCGCGGGCGCGGGCTTTGGATCCCGGCAGGCGAGGCAGGAGACGACGACACCGGCGACGGCGGCCAGCCGGACATGCCTATTCATGGGCCACTCCCTGTTTGCCCAGCCCCCGGTCCAGCTGGGCGAGCGCGCGGCGCAGGTCCGCTTCGAGTTCAAGGGTGCGAAGCCGCGCGTCCGCCAGGCGGCGCAGGGCGTCCAGCACCAACACATACGGCGCATCCCCGGCGTCGAAGGACTTGCGCACGCCCTCGCTCGCGGAGGTGAACGCCGGGAGGATGTTCGCTTCGAAGGCCTGGAGTGACGCGGCGGACTGGAGCACCCGCTCCCGGGCCACGAGGACCTCGTTCGCGACCTGCTGCCTCAGCAGGACGTAGCGGGCGGAGGCGCGCATCAGCTCCGCCTCCGCGCGCCCGACGCCGCCCGGGTTCCAGTTGAAGAGCGGCAGCTCCAGCTGCGCGCCCGGCACCCACAGCGCCTGGGGCGAGCCCTTCGCGGACGTGGACGGCTTCACGTCCAACCGCGCGAGCAGGTTGACGATGCGCGACTTCTCCCAGCCCAGCCGGCCTCCCGCCATCTGGATGCCCAGCTCCGCCGCGAGCACGTCGGGCCTCGCGGCCTGCGCCAGCTGGATGAGGTCGGGGAGCGGCCGCGGGGCCTTGGCTTCCAGGGGTGCCCCTCGCGGGCGGGCAGCGGCGAACAGCGGGCTCTGGACCACGCCCATCAAGAGCCGCAGCCGCTCCCGGGCCAGCAGCACGTCCGTCCGCGAGCGCCGGGCGGTGTCCTCCGCCAGCAGCGTCTCCGCGCGCAGCGCGTCCATCTCCGTGCGGCTGGCGTCACCGGCCTCGAAGCGCGCCTGGGCCAGCTCCAGCGTCCGCGACCACAGGGCCGACAGCTCCTCGAGCGCCACGCGCCGTCCCTCCGCGAGCACCCAGTCCGCGTGGGCGACGCGGACGTCCCTGGCGACATCCAGCCCGTTCTGCACCAGCCCGCGCGCGACCTGCTCCACCTGGGCCTTCGCGGCGGCGACGCGGGCCGGGCGCTGCCAGAGGGAGAACAGCGGCAGGAGCAGCGAGGACTCGATCGTCCGGGGCCCCACGGGCAGGAGCAGGGAGAAGGTGGGGTTGGGGAGCGCTCCCGCCTCGGCCAGGTCGGCGCGCGAGACGCCGAGCTGTGCCATGTCGGCCTGGAGCGCGGCGCTGTTCCAGAGCGCGACGGCGACCGCGGTCCGCTCGTCCAACGGCTCCGCGTCCTCGACGCCCGGGGGGAGGGAGGCGGGGGTGTCCACGCCCGGCCCGAGGGGGGCGGCGAGCGAGCCAAGCTCCGCGGACACCCACGCCCGGTCGTAGGGCGAGGTGGCGCAGGCCGTGGCCATCAGGAGCCACGTGAGCACCATCATGCGAGCAGCGGGCGTTCGGGGCCTGCACCGGGAAGACATGCGCGGACCCTGCCAGCCCCTGTTGAACGGCGGCTGAACGGCCTCCGGAGCCCATGGGCCGGAGGCCGCTCGCCGGTGCTATAGGTCGGCCGGGAAAACCGCCATGCGCGTCCTCGTCGTCGATGACCATCAGGAACTCCGCGCCCTCGTCACCCAGGCGCTGGAGCGCGACGGCCACGTCGTCCGGCAGGCCGCCGACGTGGAGCAGGCGCGGCAGGCGCTGGTCGACGCGGTGGACGTCATCGTGCTCGACATCGGCCTGCCGGATGGCTCCGGGCTCTCGCTCTGCCGGGAGCTGCGCGCGGACGGCCTCCAGACGCCCATCCTCATCCTCACCGCCCACAACCGCGTGGACGAGCGGGTGGAGGGGCTGGACGCGGGCGCGGACGACTTCCTGGGCAAGCCCTTCGCCATCGCGGAGCTGCGGGCGCGGGTGCGCGCCGTCGGACGCCGGAGGGAGCGGACGGGCACGGTCCGCGTCCAGCGGGGCGACGTGGTGCTCGACTTCGGCCGGAGGGAAGCGCTCCGCTCCGGCGCGGCCGTCCCCATCACCGCGAAGGAGTGGGCCATCCTGGAGACGCTGGCCGCGCACGGGGACCGCGTGGTGGGCCGCGACGCGCTGCTGGAGTCCGTCTGGGGCGAGGTCTCCGCCGGGGCCGCGAGCAGCCTGGAGGTCCTGGTGGGGAGGATCCGCCGCAAGCTGGGCGACGACGTGGTGCGCACGCTGCGCGGCGAGGGGTATGGCCTTGGACAGGGCTGACGACGGGCTCCCTCGGGATTCCATGGTGCGCCGGCTGTCGCGCGCCATGCTGGCGGTCACCCTGGCCAGCAGCGCGCTCACGGCCGCGGCCACCGGCCTGATTGCCTACCACCTGCTGCTGGAGGGAGAGGACCGGCGCCTGCGGGACGCGGCGGTGGACCTGGTGGAGGAGGTGGCCGGGATGACGGACGCGGAGGCGGGGGCGGCGGCCCAGTCCGAGCAGCAGGAGCTGGCGGCCTTCGGCATCCACATCGCCCTGTTCTCCGGGGAGCGGCGGCTGGGCGGCGCGCCCGGCATCCCCGTCGCTTCGGGCTGCGGTTGGTCCCCGCTCCCGGCCGAGTCAGGCGTACGGTCCTGCGGCGTGATGGCCCACGGGAGGCTGGCGGTGGCGCGGGAGAACCTGGAGAGCATCCCCCTGCTGCGGCTCTCCCTGCCGCTGGCCGCCCTGCTCGCGGCGGGCTGCGCGGCCCTGCTCAGCCTGGGCGTGAGCCGGCGCGTGGCGCGCTGGGCGGCGCGGCCCCTCACGGAGCTGAGCGCGGAGCTTTCGCGCATCGAGCCCGGCGGCCCCCTCCCCGCCCCGCTCCACGCCCCGGCCCGCTACAGCGAGGTGAACGCCGTGCGCGCCGCGCTGGTGGACCTGCTCACGCGCCTCCAGGAGGCGCTGGACCAGTCCCGCCGCTTCGCCGCCAACGCCGCGCACGAGCTGCGCACGCCCCTGACCACGCTGCGGGCGGAGCTGGAGCTGCAGGCGGAGCTGTCCCAGCCCCCGGACACCGCCCAGGCGCTGGAGCGGATGCACCGGACGGTGGTGTCGCTGGGGGTGCTGGTGGAGCGGCTGCTGGTGCTCGCGGACGGGACGCGGGGCGCGCTGGAGCTCCTCGAGCCGGTGAGCCTGTCAGGCATCGTGGAGGAAGCCCTGCGCTCACTGCCCGAAGGCGAGCAGCGCCGCGTCGACTTCGAGGCCGGGACCCCGGGCGTCATCCCGGGGGATGGCCACCTGCTGCGGCAGCTGGTGGACAACGTGGTGGAGAACGCCCTCAAGTTCTCCAACGGCGGGCGGGTCCACGTGTCCCTCCAGCAGACCCCGGACGCCACGCGGCTCGAGGTCCGGGACGAGGGACCGGGCATCGCCCGCGAGGACTCGATGCGAGTCTTCGAGCCCTTCTACCGCACGCCGAGCGCCCGCGCCGGCAAGCAGGGCCATGGCATTGGCTTGTCCCTGGTGGCGCTCGTCGCACGGGCCCACCGGGCCCACGCGGAGTTCCTTCCTTCGACGGAAGGGGCCCACCTGCGGCTGTCGTTCCCCCGCGACGGCCACTCCCCCGCCGCCCCTCCCGGGGCAGGCTGCTAGGAATCCCATCGTGTCCATCCTCATCGTCGAAGACGAGCTGCGAGTCCGGGCCTTCATCGCGCGGGGCCTCACGGAAGAGGGGTTCCGCGTGCGCGAGTGCGCGGACGGGGCCCAGGTCCAGGAGCTGATGCGCCACGAGCGCTTCGCGTTGATCATCCTCGACTGGATGCTCCCAGGGCTGTCGGGGCTGGAGCTGCTTCGGGCGTTGCGCGCGAAGCAGGACACCACGCCCATCCTCATGCTCACCGCGCGAGACGCGGTCGCGGACCGCATCAGCGCGCTCAACGCGGGCGCGGACGACTACCTCATCAAGCCCTTCGCCTTCGACGAGCTGCTGGCGCGCATCCGCGCCATCCTCCGCCGGGTGGACAACCGCGCCACCCCGCTGCTGACCCACGCGGACCTGACGTTGGACCCCACCACCCGGAAGGTGGTCCGGGCGGGCGTGGAGATCCCCCTCACCGCCCGCGAGTACGCCCTGCTGCAGTTCCTGCTCGAGCACGCGGGCGAGGTGGTCTCGCGCACGCGCATCGTCCAGGCCGTGTGGGACCACGACTTCGAGACCTTCTCCAACGTCGTGGAGGTCTACATCCGCTACCTCCGGGCCAAGGTGGACACGCCCTTCCCCACCCGGCTCATCCACACGGTGCGGGGGGTGGGCTACGTGCTCCGGAGGCACGGATGAAGCGCCCGCGCACGCTCCGCGGCCAGCTGACCTTCTTCTTCGCCAGCTCCGTCCTGGGCACCCTGCTCCTCTACGGCGCGCTGGTGACGGCGGTGCTGGCCACGGGTGAGTGGCTCGAGCACCGCGCGGACCCCCGCCTGGGGCTGACGGAGGGCATCTTCGACGAGGCGCTGCAGGCCCTGGGCGCGATGTTCCTCAGCATCCCGTTCGCGGTGGTGGGGTCCCTCGCGCTGGGGGGCAGGTTGGCCGACCGGGCGCTGGCCCCGCTGCGCGAAGCCAGTGACCGGGTCCGCGTCGCGCGGGCCTCGGAGCTGGACCTGCGGCTCCCCGTCCGGGGGACGAGCGACGAGTGGGACACGCTGGCGTCGACGCTGAACGAGCTGCTCGCGGATGCCCGCGCGTCGTTCGAGCGCATCCGCTCCTTCACCGCTGACGCCGCGCACGAGCTGCGCACGCCGCTCACCGTCATCCTGGGCGAGACGGAGGTAAGCCTGCGCAGGGACCGGGCGCCGGAGGAGTACCGCCGCACGCTGGAGGTCGTGCTCGACGAGACGCGCCGGCTCACGCACCTGGTGGATGAGCTGCTTCAGCTCGCGCGCGCGGATGCCGGCGCCCGGGTCCTGGAGGCGGAGCCCGTGGACCTGTTCCTCCTGGCGAAGGGCGCCCTCCAGCGCACGGAGCAGCACCTGGCGGCGCGCTCCCGGAGCCTGACGCTGGAGCTCCAGGGCAACCCCACGACGGTGCAGGGCAGCCCCGTGCTGCTGTCCCACGTGTTGGACAACCTGCTCTCCAACGCCTTGCGCCACGCCCGGCAACGCATCCGCGTGGAGGTGCGCGCGACGGACGCCGGGGTCCAGGTCACCGTGGGCGACGACGGCCCGGGGGTGGACCCCGCCTTCCAGGCGCGGCTCTTCCAGCGCTTCGCTCGCGCGGACCCGTCACGAACCGGAGAAGGCACGGGCCTGGGGCTCGCGCTGTCGCGCACCATCGCCGAGGCCCACGGCGGCACGCTCGACTACGCGCGGAGCGACGGCGAGAGCCGCTTCACCTTCCGCCTGCCGAAGCCGGGGGCGGCTGACGGACCGCCACCTCTCGGGGCGCATGCCAGCGCTGGCAGGACCACACCCTGAACGTCGTCACCGGGCGCGGGCCGCGGTGCACCGTCACGGAGGGCAGCTCCTTCACCGCGCCGCAGTGCGCCTCCAGGCGGGTGGCCGCGTCGCGCAGCGGCTGGCGCGCGTCCTCGACGACGAGGGCGTCCACCCCGGGGCTCACCCGGTCCAGCCAGAAGCCATACGCCAGCCCGTCGCCGCCCAGCGCGGAGTCGGACTGCGTCTCCGGACGGCCGGGCAGGTAGTAGGCCAGCTCGCTCGCCGTCTTGTAGCCCCACCCCACCACCAGGGGCGCGGGGGAGCCCGCCGCCTCGCGGTGCCGCTGCACGGCGTCCGCCAGCTCGCGCCAGCCGCTCACCAGGTTGTCGCGCTCGCGGAAGGGAATCCACGGACAGAGGGGCATCAGGTACATGCCCGTCATCAGCACCGCGCCCACGCCCACGCTCAGCGCCGCGTAGCCGCGCACGGCCCGGTGCTGGCGCAGGGCCCACGCCCCCGCCGCGGCGGCCACCATCAGCCCCAGGTACGCGGGCGCCACCCAGTTCATCTTCACCCAATGCAGCGGGCTCACCAGGGTGAACGCGGCGAGCCCCGGCACGCTGGCGACTCCCAGCAGCCGCGCGCGGACATCCCCCCGCCACGCCTGGCGCACGAGGACGCCCGCCGTCAGCAGCAACGCCACATAGAGCAGCGGCCCCACGGCCACCGCCTGCAATCCCAGATAGCGGCCGACGAGGTAGCCATGAAAGCCATCCACCGTCCTCGCGCGGCCGGTGGTCTGAAACGCGAAGGACGCCCAGCCATGCGCCTGATTCCAGATGAGCACGGGTGAGAACACCGCGAGCATGAGCACGCAGGCGGCGTAGGGATGCGGGGTGCGCAGGGCCGCGCGGCCCCGGGGCATCACCAGCGCCGTGGCCAGCACCTGGAGCGGCAACAGCGCGGCGGTGTACTTGGACAGCAGCCCGCCCCCACAGAGCGCGCCCAGCAGGTACCAGCGCCAGCCGAAGCGCCCCGGGCCCCGCCCGTCCGGGAGCACCAGCTCACAGAGGACCCGCAGCGCGGCGGCCCAGAACAGCACCAGGGGCACGTCCGGCGTCATCACCACCGCCCCCAGCCCGAAGAGGACCGTGGCGTTCGCGGCGACCGCCGTCAGCATGCCGACCGCCGGCGAATACAATCGCTTGCCCAGGGAGTACAGGACCCAGCTCAGCGCGGCGGAGGAGAGGATGGCGGGCAGGCGCAGGGCGACCTGCGAGTCCCCCAGGAGCCGGACGGACAAAGCCATCCACCAGGCGCACATGGGGGGATGGTCCAGATAGGACCAGTCCAGGTGGCGCGTGTATTGCCAGTAATAGGCTTCCTGCGGAGCCAGCTCCACCCGCGCCGCGTAGGCGAGCCTCAAGAGGATGAGCCCGCATGTCGCCGCCAGGCCCCAGGGCCACCCACGGGCCTGGGAGGTCCGCTCGGACGTGCGAGGCATCAGGTATCCTCTCGTCCCCAAGGGCCGCCTGGGCATCAGTGCTCCGGTGCGCGGGGAATGTCCTGATTCATGCCCGATGCGGGTTGGCCGTGTCCGCGCGCCACGGGCTGTCTGAGAGAGTTTTCATCGGGCCTTCATCTTCGCAGGGGAATCACGGCGCACCCACGCGTAGGCCGCGGGCAGGCCCACCAACACCGTGAAAGTCGACAGAGCGAGCCCCCCCAGGACCGTGACGGCCAGCGGGCGTTGCAGGTCGCCGCCCTCCCCCAGGCCGAGCGCGAGCGGGACGAGTCCCAGCAGCGTCGCGAGCGTGGTCATGAGGATGGGGCGCAGGCGCACGGCGGTGGCGGTCGCGACGGCCTCCGCGGCCGGCAGCCCTTCGGCGAGGCCCTCCTCCGCCCGGTCGAGCAGGAGGATGCCGTTCTTCACGACGAGCCCCACGAGCAGGATGCAGCCCATCAACGACGACACATTGAGGGGGATGCCGGTGAGCCGCAGGCAGGCGATGCCCGCCGCGAGGGCCACCGGGACCGCGCCCAGGATG
The DNA here is from genome assembly GCF_007352635.1 of Corallococcus sp. Z5C101001. Classification (NCBI taxonomy): domain Bacteria; kingdom Pseudomonadati; phylum Myxococcota; class Myxococcia; order Myxococcales; family Myxococcaceae; genus Corallococcus; species Corallococcus sp. Z5C101001. The sequence continues at coordinate 940,936 of NZ_VKLU01000001.1, read as the reverse complement.
AGCAGCGGCAGCACGACCCCGCGGAAGTGGAACGTCAGCACCAGGAAGACGCTCAGCGTGGCCAGCAGCAGCACGAGCACCAGGGCGCGGAAGGACGCGCGTTGGCTCGGGTGCTGCCCGCCCAGCCGCACGTCCACCCCCGCTGGCGGCGTCAGCGTGGCGAGCCGCGCCTGGACGTCGGCGGTGACGCTCCCCAGGTCGCGCGACTCCAGCCGCCCCGTCACCGCCACCAGCGGGCGGAGGTTGTCGGACCGCAGCTCCGACGGCAGGCATTGCTGTCTCACGCGCACCACCTGCGTCAGCGGGACCTCCACCCCCGACGGGGTCCGCAGCCGCAGGTGCTGGAGCACCTGGGGCTCCAGGCGGTCCGCGTCGCGCAGCCGCACGCGCACGTCCACCGGCTGGCCCTCGCGGGGGAGCGTCCCGACGACCTCCCCCAAAAGCGCGGTCCGGACCTGCGTCGACACGTCCCGCGTCGTGAGGCCCAGGCGGCCCGCGCGGACCAGGTCCACCTCCAGGTGGGCCTCCGGCGTGCAGCCGGCGACCCCGTCGAACAGGTCGGCGAGGCCCGGGATGTCCTGGAGCCGCTCGGCCACTCGCGGCGCGAAGCCCCGCAGCACCTGGACGTCCGGGCCCAGCAGCTTCACCTCGACGGGCTCTGGCGCGCCCTCCAGGTCGGAGAGCATGTCCTGGAGCAGCTCGACGAACTCCAGGCGCACGCCCGGGAGGGCGGCTTCGGCGCGAGCGCGCGTCTCCTCGATGATGGCGGGCCCCGGGCGCGTGCGCCGGGGAGAGAGCGACACGGTCAGGTCGCCTCGCGAGGACTCGGTGGCCGCCGGAGGGCCCAGCTCCGCGCCCAGCCGGCGGCTGGTGCCCACGACCTCCGGGACCCCCGCGACCACCGCCTCCAGCGCGCGCCCCAGCCGGTCCGCCTCCGCGACCGACGTCCCCGTCGGCGTGAAGTAGTCCACCACGAACGCGCCCTCATCCAGCTCCGGCAGGAAGCCGGTCCCCACCCCATGGCCCAGCACCGCCAGCAGCACGATGAGCAGCGCCACGCCCGCGACGAGCACGCCCGGCCTCCGCCGCCACCGCGCGCGCAGGAACTCCGGGAGGGAGGGCGCCGGCGGGGCGTGGGTGCCGGGCGCGACGAGCAACCATCCGCACAGCAGCGGCGTCAGCGTGAGGGCCAGCAGCAGGGAGAACAGCACCGCGGCGCACAGGGTGAAGGCCAGCGCGGAGAAGAACTGACCGGACACGCCGGGCAGCAGGGACAGGGGCGCGAAGACGACGACCGTGGTGAGCGTGGAGTTGGTGACGGGCCAGGCGATCTCCCCCAGCGCCTCCGCGGTGGCCGTCCACCGCTCCATGCCCGCCGACACCCGCCGGTACACCGCCTCCACCACGACCACGGCGTCGTCCACCACCAGCCCGATGGCGACCGCCAGCCCGCCCAGCGACATCAGGTTGAGCGTCCCGCCCGTGAGCCAGAGCGCGCCGAGCGTCATCGCCAGGGCAGCGGGGAGCACCACCGCCGCCGCCGTCATGGCCCTCCAGGAGCGCAGGAAGAGGCCCACCACCCCCAGCGTGAGCAGCCCGCCGAGGAGGACCTCGTCGCGCACATGGGCCACGGACCGCGCGATGAGCCCGGCTTGATCATAGGAGACCTCGATGGCGATGCCCGGGGGCAGGCCCCCCCGCATCCGCGCCAGCTCCTCCTGGATGCCCCGCGCCAGGGCGACGGCGTCCGCGCCCGGTCCCCGCCCCACGTTGACGAGCACCGCGGGCCGCCCGTTCGCGTACGTGAGGGAGAGCCGGTCCGCGTGTCCCTCCTCGATGCGCGCGACGTCCCCCAGCCGCACCGGCGCGTCGGGGGTGCCCCCCACCACGAGCGCCGTCAGCGACCCCGGCGAGTCCACCGGTCCCCGCACCACCACCAGCTCCTGCTGGTAGTGCACGTCCACGCGGCCCGCGGGCTCCAGCATCAGCGCGCTGCCCACCTGCGTGGCGAGCGTGGGCAGGTCCAGCTTCGCCTGCGCCAGCCGCTGCGCGTCGGCGGTGATGCTCCATTCGCGCACGTCGCCGCCCACCACGTCCACGCGCCCCACGCCCGGGAGGCCCGCCAGAGCGGGGCGCAGCGTCCCCAGCGCGAAGTCCCGCATCCGGGCCTGCGACGCCGTGCCGGTGACGGCCAGGGTCTGGATGGGAAAGGACGACGGGGTGAGCCGTTCGGCGGTGAGGGTGGCGTCCGGGGGCAGCGCGCCCCGCACCTCCGCGAGCCGGGCGTTGACCAGCCCCAGGGCCCGCTCCATGTCCGCGCGCGAGTCGAACCAGAGCGAGATCTCCGACGCCGCGCGGAGGGTCCTCGAGCGGACCTGCCGCACGCCGATGACGGTGGACAGGCCCTCCTCCACCGGGCGCGTCACGGTCAATTGCATCATCTGCGCGCTGGCGCCGTTCAGCGTCGCGGCCACGACGATGCGGGGGAAGGACACCTCCGGGTAGAGCCCGCCGGGCAGTTGGAGGGCGCCAAGCCCCCCCGCCAACGTCAGCATCGCCAACAGCACCACGACCCCGGGCGCGTTGCGCCGCAACAGCGCCAGCCACGTCACCGCAGGACCTCCACGCCGGCGTCGTCCGGGAGGGAGTAGCCGCCCTCCACGACGACGGGGTCGCCCACCGCGAGCGGCCCCTGGATGACGGCCCGGCCCTCGTCCTCGGACACGATGCGCACCGGCACGATGTGGACCCGGCCGTCCGCCACCCGCGCGACCGCGACGCCCCCGTCCTCCTGGGGGAGGAGCGCGGAGGACGGCACGGCCAGCGCGGCGCCCAGGTCCTCCAGGACGACGTGGGCCCAGGCGGCTCCGCCCAGGCGCAGGTCGTCGCGCGGGTTGGCGAAGCGCAGGCGGACCCCCACGTTGCCGCTCAGCGCGTCCACGGCCGGGGCCACCGCGGTGACCTCGCCCTCGCGTGCACCCGCCAGCCCTTCGACGCGGAGGCTCGCGCGCTGGCCGGGCCGGAGCGCCGCGGCCTCCTGCTGGGTGACGAACGCGCGCAGCTCCAGCGGATCCGTCGCGGAGACCTGGACCACCGCGGGCGTGGAGGCATCCACCATCTCGCCCTGCCGCACCCACACCGTCGTCACGACACCGTCGAAGGGGGCCTGGAGCGCGGTGCGGCCCACGCCGCGCCGGGCCAGCTCCAGGGCACTGCGGGCCCGCGTCTCCGCGGAGCGCGCGGCGGCCTCCGCGCTCCGGTCCTGCTCCGCGTCCTGACGGGCCGCCACGCCGCGGTCGACCAGGACGTCCGTGCGCGCGCGCTTCTCCCGAGCGGCCTCGAGCGCCGACGTGGCCTCCTTCAGCGTGGCCTCCGCCTGCTGGAGCTCCGCGGTGGCGGGCCCCAGGTCCACCTGCGCCAGGACCTCGCCCGCGCGCACCCGGTCTCCCTCGGCCACGCGCAGCAACGACAGCCGGCCGGGCACGGGCGGCGCGAGCCGGACCTCGCGCCCGGGAAGCGCGGACAAGAGGCCGGTGACGCGCAGACCGCGCACGGCCTGCCCCGGAGCCACCGGGGCCACGCGGACGCGCGGCAGCGGCTGCGCGCCCTCCTCCGGCGGCGGGCGCTGGCAGGCCGCGACGGTGGCCAGCAGACAGCCGAGCCATGGGAGTCTAGGGCTCATCGAGGGGGACCCCGGCCGCGAGTTCAAGGTCCGCGAACGCGGACTGGGCGGAGAAGGCGGCGTCGATGGCCTGCGTCCGCGTGTCCGTCGCGGCCTGGAGCGCGGCGTTGAGCGCCACCCGGGGACTGCGGCCGGCGCGGTAGGCCTCGAGCGCCATGCGCTCCGTCCGCTCCACCGCGGGGAGGATCTCCCGCGTGTAGAGCGCGAGGCTGGCGACCGCGACCGCCAGCCTCGCGTGGGCCGCGACCAGCTCCGTTCTCCGCGAACGAACGTCCTCGTCCTGGCGGGCCCGGGCGGCCTCCAGCTGCGCCGCCGCGCGCACCGTCTCTCCCCTCCCCAGGCCGGGGAGGACCATCTCCAGGGCGAGCGCGCCCCGGAGGAAGGCATGGCGGCCGGCCGGACCGTCCCCCTCCATGGAGACGCCCACCGTGGGGGTCGGCCACCGCTCGCGTCGCGTCGCCCGCAGGGTCGCCTCGGCCGCCGCCACCTCCGCCTGTCGCGCTTCGGCGGCGGGAGCACGCGAGCCCAGGGCCAGCACCGCGTCCAACGAGGGCAGGTCCGGCGTCCGCGCATCCACCGGCTCCAACACGCCACCCGGCGTCCGCCCCAGGAGCAGCGCCAGCGCCGCCCCGGCGCCGGTCAGGTCGCCCTGACGGGTGAGCACCTGGACCTCCGCGGTGCCGCGCGCGATGCGGGCCTGGAGGAGGTCCAGCTCCGGAGCCGCGCCGGTTTCAAAGAGCAGCGCCGCGGCGGCCTCCGACTCGCGCGCGAGCGCCAGGGCCCGCGCGCCGGCCTCCACGAGCTGTCGGGCGCGCAGCAGGGAGAAGTACGCGCGCCGGGTCTCCGCCCGGACCGAGGCCTCGCTCGCGCGGCGATCATCCCCTGCGCTTCGCGCCGACAGCTCCGCGGCGTGGACGCGCGCGGACCGGGCCCCCGGGAAGGGGAGCTTCTGGGTCAGGCCCACGGCCCAGTGGGGGTCGTTGCCGCCGCCCGCCAGGAACAGGGTCACCGGCGCATAGGTGCGGGCCAGCGCCTCCTCGCCCTGGGCCACGGCTTCCTGTGCCCGGGCCTGCGCGAGCGCGGGGGCCTGGCTCCGGGCCTCGAGGAGCGCCGCGCGCAGCGTGAGCGGCTCGCCCAGCGCGGCGGTGCCACACAGCAGCAACAGGGTGACGACCGTGCAAGGCATTCCGCTCTCGAGCCACATCGAAGGCCAGACACCACGACGACGGCCCCCGCCACAATCCCCAAGGAGCGCCGCGCATCCCGGGGCATGCACCACGCTGCCCTGGAGTCGGTGAACGTGTCAGCCCGGCGTCGCTTCCGGCCCGGCACGGACCCGCCCATCTTGGGGCGCTTCACGTGCGACCGTTAGCGGATGAGAGAGCCCTCATCCCCTCCCCATGCGCGTCTCATGGGCGCCCGCCATCATGACGCGTCATGCGTGAGGTGGAGCTCAAGAGCGTCGTGGACGACGTCGCGCGCTGCCGCAGCCGGGTCGAGGCGGCGGGCGGCACGCTGCGCTTCGCCGGGACGATGGAGGACCGGTACTACACGCGCAAGGACGGCGGCACCGGGCGGCTGCGGATCCGCACCTACCAGTCCCCTGAAAGCCAGTGGTCGGAGCTGACGTGGAAGGGCGGCGCGAGCCTGGAGCACGGCTACAAGGTGCGGGAGGAGTTGAGCACCCGGGTGGAGGACCCCTCCACCCTGCGGGACATCCTGGAGCGCACCGGCTTCACGCCGGGCGAGCACCTGACGCGGGAGATCGCCTGGTACGCGTGCGGGGACGCCACCCTGCGCTTCGAGCAGTTCCCGCGCATGGACCTGCTCGTCGAGGTGGAGGGTTCTCCCGAGGCCATCGAGGGCGCCATCCGCGTTACTGGGATTCCTCGCGAGCGCTTCACCGCGGACCGGCTGAAGGAGTTCATCCGCCGCTTCGAAGCGCGGACCGGCACGAGGGCCCAGCTGTCCGGGGAGGCCCCAGTCCACGCGCCCGCGTCCGCGCTGGATTGAGCCGCGCAAGCAGCCTGTTCACTGCCCCCTGCCCTCCGACTCCTGACGAAGCCGCACCAGCCACTGGCCGCGGTCGTCGGCGTGGAACGAAGGCGCGTGGGCGGACATCCAATCCGACAGCGCGTCGCGCAGCGCCTGGGCGGACGGGTACCGGTCCTCTGGCGACGTCATCAAGGCCCGCTGGAGGATGCCCAGAAGCTCCTCATCTAGAGAGGGCTTGTGCTGTCGCGCGGGGATCAGCCGGCCCTGCCGTACCTCATCGAGCCGCGCGGGATCGGAGTCGCCGCGCAGGTGAAGCTCTCCGCACAAGAACTGGTAGAGCATCACCCCCGTCAGATAGACCTCCGAGCGGGCATCCTCCGCGAGGCCAGCGGCCCATTCCGGAGTGAAGTACTGGAGCTTGCCCGTCATGATGTTCAACCGGGACACCGTGTCGGGAGAGAGCATCCGCCAGTCGTGGGAGAAGTCGATGACCTTCACCGCTCCTCCAAACCCCAGCAGGACATGGCGGGGGGAGAGGCTTCCGTGGAGCATGCCCATTCGCGTATGGGCATGATGCAGGGCCTGACAGACGTCGCGGGTGACGCTCACGGCGATGGGCTCGGGCATCCCCTTCAGGCCCCGTCTCCTGGCCGAGTGCCGCACGCCCATCAGGTCGCGGCCGTCCACCCACTCCCGGGCGAGGAAGTACTCGCCTCCCACCACGCCGAAGTCCAACGTCCGCGCGATGTTGTCGTGGTGGGACTTCGCGGTCCTGCGGGCCGAGGTGAGGAACTTCTCGATGAACGCGGCGTCGCCTGAATTGACCTCGGAGAGCCGCTTGAGGAGCACGGGCGTGCTGGCACCCGGCGCCTCCGTGTCGCGCGCCAGGTACAGCCTGGCGAACCCGCTGAACTCAACCGGTATCAACAGCTCATACCGGCCAAACCGCTCCACCCGGAGTTCGCCCATGCCTGGAGAAGCTAACAGCTCGTGCTCCGACGAGGGCCGGAGCCGTGGCACTCCGCGCGCGGAAGGCCCCCGCTCAGCGGCCGAGGATGGAGCGCCAGGCGTCGCCGTTGCCGCCGTTGAGGTAGCCCTGGACGTCCGCCTCGGAGAGCACGCCTGTCTTCAACGCCGCGTCGAGCGCGGCCTTCGCGCCGCTGCGATCCATGTCCAGGCCGTTCTGGTCGATGAAGCGCACGAAGTTGTCGAGGTAGCCGTTGTCCTTCATGCGGTGGATGAACTCGCTGGTGTACGCCTCGTCGCCCTTGTTCTTGTCGCACAGGCGCGCGTACGTGAGCGGGAAGTCCATCATCCCCGCGTTCTGTTCGAAGTCGCGGTCCGCGCGCAGCCGCGACTCCGCGCTGGCCCCGAAGAGGTCCGGCGCGTGCTCCTGCGCGTGCGCGTAGGCGGTCGGGTAGCGGCCCTGCACATACGCTCGCCAGGAGTCGTCCGTGGAGGTCGGGTGCGTGCCGTCGCCCTGGATCATCGGCTTGACGCCCAGCAGGTCCCACGCGAAGTCCCCGTTGTCCTTCGCCATCGCGTCGATGAAGCCCACCGCGTCCTGGCCCTTCATTCCGCACGCCTTGGCCGCGTCGATGGCGGCCTGCCCCAGGCCCGGGGCGTCGAAGAGCGTCGGGTAGCGCTTCGCGACGTCCTGGATCTGCTCCGGCGACAGGCCCAGGTCCTTGGACAGGCGCTCGGGCTGATCATCCCCGTGGGCGAGGGTCTTCGCCACGTCGGGGTCCATGCCCATCTGCTTGAGGATGCCCTCCGACTCGTTGTCCAGCGCCTCCTGCTTCTCCTTGCCCACGATGAGGCCGCCCAGCGCGGAGAGCACCAGGCCCACGCCCTCGACAATCTGACCCACGCCGGGGAGCACCGTGCCCAGGCCCGCGCCCACCACGGCCACCGCGTCGCCGAAGGCCTGGACGCCGCCGCCCACGGACGGATCATCCAGGAAGTCCTTGAAGTGCTCCGCGAGCACCACCGAGTTGGCCACCACGCCCAGCGCGGGCGCCAGTCGGGAGAGGAACTGCGCCGCCTTCTCCCCCGTCTGCGCGGCGATGCGGCCGGACTCGCCCAGGGTGCGCATCACCGCGGCGGCGGCCTGCGCGCCACTGCGGCCCGCGTTCGCCAGGTCCTTGACGACCTTGCCCCACTCACCTCGCGCGGCATCCGTCGCCGCGCTCGCCAGCCCGAAGGCGACGCCCACGCCCGCCAGGGCCGTGCCCAGCTTGCCCCCCGACTGGGAGAGCTGGCGCAGGGGGTTCGGGTCGCCTGAGTCGAGCGCGGCCTTGATGGTCTGGATGCCGTTCTTGAGGGCCGCGCCCCCCTTGGAGAGAGGAACGAGCGGTTGGGTGAGCTCCGTCAGCGCCTTCAGCGCCGCCTGGGCGTCCCCGCCGTTCTCCGTGAGCAGCTGGCCCGCGGCGGTGGAGAGCGCCGGCGCCGTGACGTCCTCGTCGATCTGATCCTTCAGGCCTTCGAAGGCGGTGCCCGCCGGGCCCTGCGGATCCATCGCCTTGGCGGCCCACTCCAGCGCGCCCTTGGCCTGGGGCGACTCAGCGAGCGACTTCGCCGCGTCGACGCTCTCCTTCGCGACGTCCGGGTTGTTCTTCGCGGCCTCGAGCAGCTTCGGATCATTCAGCGCGTCGTTGAGCTTCTTCGCCGCGGCCTCTTCTGCGGCGAACTCATCCGGGTGGCTCTCCCGGAACTCCTGCACGTACTGCTGCTTCTGTGCGTCGGTGAGCGCCGGCCCCAGCTTGGCGAGCTCCTGGTTGAGCTTCTCGTTCAGCTCCGCGGTCTTCTTGTGCGCGTCGTCGTACGACTGCTTGGCGTCGACCAGGTTGGTGCGCGCCTCGTCGACCGTCGTCGCGCCAGTGGCCGCCGCGGCCGGCGCCGCCGTGGACGGGCCCGTGACGGCGCCCGCGTCCGCGCGGAAGTTCGCGGGGGTGGCCCCGAGCGAGGGAGTCCCGAAGAGCGAGGCCTTGGGACGGCCGGAGAAGTCACCGCCGTCCGCCAGCAACGTGTTGCGGAGGGAAGGTCCCGCCGGGAAGGGCGCGGGCCGGCCCGCGGCCAGGGCGGTGGTGTTCGCGTGCTGCGTCGCGTTCCGCGCCTCCGTCGCGAGCTGCCGGGCATTCGCGTCCGCCGCCACCGAGCGCTGCTCCAGCTTCAGGCCGCCCTGCGAATCCGCGCCGGGCTGACGCGAGGGCCCCACGTTCGTCGAAGCCGCCTGGAGCTGTGCCCTCGCCCGCTCCGCCTCGGCCGCCGCCTGCTGGGCCCGCCGCATCGCCTCCTCGGCCGCCCGCCGTGCTTCCTCCGCCGCGCGCCGCGCCGCCTCCGCCGCGCCATCGCTCCCGGAGGCCGTGCCCGTCTGAGAAACACCACCGCTATTGACGCGCATCGCCATCTCCGAAGCCCGAAGCTCGCGGCCGGGTCCGTCCCGGTCGTCTCGGATTATGGGAAGAAGGCGTCCGGAAGTTTCCTGCTTCGAGAAGACGTCATGCGCCGTGGCAGGACCCGCGCGACGAGCGCGAGGCCCCGCTGTGTCGAAGCACGGCGATGCCGCGAGCGAGGCTCACGCGCCCCCGTGGCCACCGCCCGCCGCTTCATCCCAGAAGGACGCCTCCACCTTGTGGCCGTCGGGATCCCTCACGAAGCAGCCGTAGTAGGGCGCGCCGTAGAGGGGACGCGGCCCCGGAGCGCCGTCATCGGTGCCTCCCGCCGCGAGCGCCGCCTGATGGAAGTCATGCACCGCCTGCTTCGACGGCGCGATGAAGCCGAAGTGCGTGCCATTGCCCAGGCTCGCGGGCTGGCCATTGATGGGGGCCTGGACCCAGAACTCCGGGAACTGGCGGCCGTAGGCCGCAGCGTTCGGGAACTCCAGGACGCGGCGGCAGCCCAGCGTGGCCAGGACCTGATCGTAGAAGGCCACCGCCCGCGCGTAGTCATTCGTGCCAACGGAGACATGGGACAGGATGCTTGGGTTCTCAGCGCTCATGGGGCCGTCGATAGCACGACGCGCGCGCGGAGCCAGCGCCTCCTGTCCCCCCGCCCCGTCAGGAGGGCAACGCCTTCAGGAAGTCCAGGAGCGCGGCGTTCACTTCCGCGGCGCGCTCCTGTTGGAGCCAATGGCCCGCGCCCGGGAGGACGTGCTGTCCCCGGAGGTCGGGCACCAGGGCCGCCATGAGGTCGGGAGGGGCGAAGGCGCGCCCCGGGTCCTTCTCTCCGATGAGGAAGAGCGCGGGCTGCTCGATCTTCACCGTCGCCAGTTCGGGCAGCTCCGCCCAGTCGCGGTCCATGTTGCGGTAGCGGTTGAGCCCTCCCCGGAAGCCGCTGCCGGCCAGCTCCTTCGCGAAGTACGCGACATCCGCCTCCGTGAGCCAGGAGGGCAGCGTGTCCGGGGCCTCGAGCCCCGTGAGGAACCCGTCCCCTGCCTTCTTCGCCTGCACGGTCCGGTCCTTCGGGTCGAAGCCGGGGACGCCCGCGAGGAGGATGCGGACCGTCCTGGGGATGTCCGCCTCGAACTCCGCCTCCGCGACGCCCGGCTCCTGGAAGTAGAGGATGTAGAACCACGTCTCCCCGAACATGCGCTTGAAGAGCTGCGTGGGCGGCATGGGCGCGCGGCCCAGGTGCGGCACGCTCATGCCGACGACGGCGCGGAAGCGGTCCGGGTGGAGCGCCGCGCAGGTCCACGCCATCGCCGCCCCCCAGTCATGCCCGACCACGACGGCGGTCTTCTCCCCCAGCGCATCCAGCAGGCCCACGAAGTCCGCCAGCAGCTGCTTCATGCTGTACGCCTCGACGGCCTGCGGCTTGTCGCTCTGGCCGTAGCCGCGGACGTCCGGCGCCACGGCGTGGTAGCCGGCCTCCGCGAGCGCCGTGAGCTGATGGCGCCACGAGTACCAGGACTCCGGCCACCCATGGAGGAGCAGCACGAGAGGCCCGCGCCCCGCCTCCGCGATGTGGAGGTGGATGCCGTTCGTCTTCACGATGCGGTGGGTGATGTCGGCCATGCGGCCCGTTCTGCCCGACTCGCCCTCCTCCGCCAATCCCGTCCGCGCCCGGCGGTTCGGCTGGTGACGCTGGCCACCGGGCCGATGACGGCAGTCATCAGGGCGCCCCCCACCAGCGCCATCCCCGTGCTCCGGCGCCCCATGTGAAATCAATGGGTTGCCAGCGCCCGGCCGGTCCGAAGGGGCTGGCACACCGGCTGCTAAGGGAGTCCCCGTCGCTTCACCGAACTCCCAATCCCCTTCGAGGAACACCCCCATGAGCATCTCGGCCTTCCGCAGCGCCTCCGCTCCCGCCTCCCGCATCTCCACGCAGGACAGCGCCGTGTCCCGCCCGTCGAGCTTCCAGGGCGGCGTGGGGGGTGCCTCCTCCAGCCAGAAGCCGGGCTCCCGGCTGTCCTCCCCCGGGCTGGCCGCGCTCCAGCAGGACGGCTTCGACGCCGGCTCCGGCAAGGGCCAGGAGCTGGGCAAGCTGCTCCAGGACACGCTGTCGGTGCTGAGCTCCATCGTGCAGCTGGTGGCGCAGGCGAGCGGCGCGCAGGGGCTCCAGGGCCTCACCGGCGGGCAGGACGCGCAGGGCGTCACGGGCGCAAAGGGGTGCTCGGGTTCGCAGTCCTCCGGCAGCAGCTTCACGCCGAAGGACGCGTCGGGCCGGCCTCCCGTGGACCTCAACCCCGTCGCGCAGAACACGGGCCCGATCCCGCCCCCGCTGCGCCAGGATGGCGCCAGCCCGGCGCCGTCGCAGCAGAACACCCCCAGCCCGGTGACGTCGCAGCAGGGCCCGTCCGGCGGCTCGCGCCTGGGCGGCAACCTGCCCGCGGGCCTGGAGAAGTTCCGGGGCGCCATCGAGTCCGCGGCGGCCAAGACGGGCATGCCCGCGGAGATGCTGGCCGCGCAGATCTGGCAGGAGTCGCGCGGCAACCTGGAGGCCGTCACCACCAACGGCGGCAATGGCCTGACGGACACCGGCCTGATGCAGGTGAACCCCAACACCTACCAGGAGCTGCAGGCGAAGCACCCGGAGCTCCAGGGCAAGAACCTCGCCGACCCGGAGACCAACATCCTCGCGGGCGCCTTCTACATGAAGGACATGAAGGAGCAGTTCGGCAGCGTGGACCTGGCCCTGCGCGCCTACAACTCCGGCCCGAACGGCGTGGACAAGAGCAACCCCGACGCGATCCCCGCGGGCACGGGTGACGCCACCTACGTGCAGAAGGTGAAGAGCTTCATGAACACCCTGGCCACCGGCCAGGGCACGCTGCCCGCGTAGTCCGCGCTCAGGCAAGAGGCCGTCCCGGGGAACGCAGGGCGCGTGACGCGCCTTGCGATTCCCTTTGGGGCGTCATGACGGACCGATGACACGCTGACCAGCGGGCCGTGGAGCAGCCGGTGCGCGGGGGCGTCTAGCCTGACGCTCACCATGCTCCGCTCCCCCTTGCGTCCGTCCCTGTGCGTCGCCGTCTCCTCCGCGGGCCTGCTGTTCGGGGCCTGCTCCACCACGTCCCGGCCCACCGACTCGCTCTCCGTGCGGGAGCTGAACATCGTCGATGAGAAAGGACAGGCGCGCGTGCGCATCAGCGCGCCCATGCCCGACCCCAAGGGCCTGAAGCGCGCCGTCACCGCCTACGGCATCCAGTTCATGGATGCCTCCGGCGAGGAGGTGGGCGGCCTGGGGATGATCGACTCCCTGGACATCCGCGGGCTGTGCTTCGACAGCAAGGAGGGCTACGAGGCGATGTGCATGAGCCTCATCCAGGGCCAGCCCAACATCACCTTCCGGCGTGACTGGAAGGAGCGCATCACCCTGGGCGTGGTGGATGGCGTGGCGAGCATCGTGCTCCACGACGCCCAGGGAAAGCCCCGCCTCACGCTGGAGGTGGACAAGGACGGCGGGACACGGGTCGTCGGCCTGCCCCCCGCTCCGGCCGTCCCCTAGCCCGCTCAGCGCGCGGAGGACGGGCTCTCGCCCTGGCTGTAGCTGTCACAGAGCGCCAGGTACTCGTCGCTGTTCATGGCGAGCGCGGAGACCCGCAGCTTCTTGAGGCGGGGCTTCTTGAGCGTGGTCTTGACCTGCACCAGCTTCATGATGGGGATGCCCATGTACGACTGGTGGAAGTAGACGTTCTCCTCCATGTCCGCCCAGGCGATGAGGACGCCATCCGGGAAGCGGATGCCGTCCCGGCCAATGAGCAGCACGGGCGTGTCCAGGCTCCCCAGCGGCCGGACACAGCTGAAGAACATCCAGGCAGCGCCCAGCGTGATCACCCCCGCGAACGCCAGCGCGCCGGTCTCCGTCCTCGAGCGCCAGGCGAGCGCGCCGAAGAAGGCGACCGCCAGCGACCAGATGACCGCGCCGATGATGAGCCGGGTCCGCGAGTAGTAGATGGCCTTCGGCTGCTCCACCTGCTTCTTCGCCTTGGGGGAACGGTAGACTTCCATGGGAGTGTCCGGGTGTGAAGAGGAGGTCAGCCGGCCAGCCGGTCTGACAGGTAGGCCAGCAGCACTGGCGCGTTGACGATCTTCGAGGTGTCGAACTTCCGGGTCCTGCCCTGCGCGACGATGACCAGCTCGCGCGCCGCCACGCCGTGGTCCACCTCGTCCTGGAGGCGGATGCTCTCGATGTCCTCCCAGGTCAGCAGCCGCCCCTTGTGGGTCAGCCCCGCGTCGCCCAGGGTCAGCGGGCCGAAGCGCACCTCCTGCCCGGCGGCGACCTGGAGGTGCACGCGCTCCAGCAGCCGCGACACGACCTGCCCCTGCACCTCCTGGTGCAGCTCCTCCGAGTCACCCCAGAGGCCCAGCCGCAGCCGGTAGCGTCCCCCCGCGTGGCGCAGGACGACCCGGTCGTGCGCGGGCTGTTCGACGATCTCCCGCACGTCCCGCCACCGCACCCGCGTGTCGCCGTCGCGCAGCCCCTCGTCGTCCAACGTCAGCGCGCGCGGCGCGACCATCCAGACGAAGAGGTCATCCGCCCGCCACCCAATGAGGTAGATGCCGCAGGGGGCGCCGAACAACAGGATGAAGGGCCCGAAGCGGTCATGGAACAGGGCCTGGATCACCTCCAGGGGCAGCAGGCGCACCGAGGTGGGCGCGAGAAACGCCGCCGCCACCACATAGATGAGGACCCCTCCCCCAACGAACCAATACAAAGAGTGCGTGGGAAAGTTCCGGGGGTACGAGCGCTTCAGTGCTGCCTCCAAGCGGGCCTTGGCGGAACACGTCCTATAAACAATCGCGAGGGGCTCCGCGATGTCTTTCGTCCCCACCCGGTGCGTTCTCGCCCCCTGGGAAATTCCCCCTCGCCCACCGAGACGGCGCTGGCTGGATTTGCGCGGACTCTGTTTTATCCAAAGACATCACAGCCGGGATGGTTCACCGTGAAAGCGGTGGCTTCTGACCGAGCGGACGAGCCCGACGGCCTCCATCGCGCGGAGGCTGAGCCAGCCCAGGTCGAGCTCGTGGGTCCGCAGGCCCATCCGCGCCGAACCGGCGAACGCATGGTGGTTGTTGTGAAAACCCTCCCCGAAGGAGAGCACCCCCAATAGCCAGACATTCGTGCCGCTCTCCGTCGCGCCCGGAACGGCATGCGGCCGCGAACCCCAGACATGCGCGACGTAGCCGACGAACCAGTGGCCCAGGATGCCTCCGGCGGTCCGGGCGCAAATACAGACAGCCACCGCGCCAGGCCCGCCCACCGCGAAGGTGACCGCCGCCAGCGCGAGCACGTGCAACGGCCAGGTGCGCTCCAGGAAGCGCAGCCACCGGTCCTCCATCACGTCCGGAGGCAGGCGCGACAGGGCCCGGTCATCCGCCGCATCGAAGCGCAGGTGCAGGTTCCACACGAAGTCGCGCGCCAGCGAGTGCCGGTACGCGAAGTACGGCGGGCAGTCGCGCTGGTTCTGCCAGTGGTCGCGCACGGCGTGCAGCCGCGCCCAGGACAGGGGCCCGCCCAGGCCGCTCAGGACGAAGAGGTACGCCAGGGCGCCGCGCACGACGGGGCCCGCTTCGTAGGTGCGGTGGATGACGCCCCGGTGCAACCCCACGGAGTGCCCCAGGCACAGCGTCAGGAAGGTCATCCCCAGGGACGCCGTGAGCGTCGCGGGCGTCACGGACAGGGGCCCGAGGACCCCGCCTGGAATCACCATGCTCCAGAGCCAGAGGCTCTTGAACGCATCGAACCGGACCTGACCCACTTCCAGCGGCACCGGGGTTGCTGTTTCGTTCGACATGGGGATGCGGCCTTTCGTCGTCCCGGAGGACGCTGACGGCGACCCATGACCACGGCGCATGCGTAACCGCCACGAGCCCCCCTCGCAACCCGCGCCGTGTGCCTGGATTCACAAGCCGCGCGGCGGGGCTAGACTCGCGGCCCATGCACGTCCTGCGACGCGGTCATGCACCCCATCAGCCTCTCTTGCTGCGCCCCCTGTTCGGCGGGGTGCAACGCATTGGCATGCGCTCGGAGAGCACCACCACGCTGCGCGACGCGGGCCGGACCAGGCCCGGGCCTTCGCTTCCAGGCGTCCAGATGGTGATGGTCGCGGAGGTGCTGCGGGTGCTCCCGGACGGCACCGCGCGCTACCGCTTCACGCTGGAAGAAGTGGACCTGCTCGTCGCCGCGCGCACGCCCGTGCGCGCCGTGGAGGCGGCCCGCGCGCAGCTCGCGCCCCTGCCGGGATTGAAGGGCGAGGGGCAGGTGGGCCCCCACGGCCGCTCCACCGGCTTCGAGTGGAAGCTGCCGCCGGACCTCTCCGCGCCCGTGCGCGGCCAGATGCAACAGATGGCGGACCTGCTCAAGGACCTGGGCACCTTCCTGCCCACCGAACCCGTGGGGCTCGGGGCCCGGTGGGAACAGCAGGGCGTGGGGAGCGGAGCGCTCACCGGGGCCACCACGCGCGTGGAGCTGCGCAGCCTGGAGCGCCAGTCCGTGGGCCTGCGCCTCCAATGGGAGACGCCGCGCACGCCCCAGCCGGTGCCCGCCTCGCTCCGCACCCCCAACGGCGGAGAGACGATGCACACGGAGGCCAAGGGTCACGGAGGCTGCCTGCTCGCCCTGGACCGGCTGTGGCCCGTCCAGTTGGAGTTGGACGTGGAGTCCCACGTCGCCCTGCGCGCCGGGGCCCAGGAGGCGCCCCGCCGCTTCGATGGCTTCACCACGTCCCGGCTCCGCGTCCGGGAGCTGTCGTTCACCCCACCCCGCCTGCGCGCCACGCGCACCGTGTAGGCAGACACCCACTGTAATTCCTACCCATCGGGGGCCATCCGAAACCCTGAGGTGGGTCGGTGCGATAATCTGAAAAGGATTGCACCCGGTGGCGGGGGACGCCGCGGTTCCAGGGCGCCAGCATTTGGACCCACCGAGCGCAGAAGTCTTCGGAGACAGACGATGGCGATCGACGGTCCTCGCAACAACGGCGTTCAGCGCACGCTCCCGCAGCAGCCCCAGGCCCCCGCGCCGCCTCCGCCCCCACCTCCCCCTCCCAAGCCTCCGCAGCGGGACCGCTCCTCCTTCGAGCGTCCCCAGGCCCGGACTGGCCCGTCGCTGGGCACGCCCACCCCGCCCGCGACCGCCAACACCGTCGCCGGTCCCCAGGTCGCGGCCACGCCTCCCGCGCCGGCCCCCACGCCCGCCGCGCCGTCGTATACGCAGGCCCAGGCGGACAAGGACGCCAGCGCCCTGCGCGAGGCCATGGAAGGGGGCCTCACCGGCTGGGGCACCGACGAGGACAAGCTCTTCCAGACGCTGGAGGGCAAGAGCCCGGAGCAGCTGGCGATGATCCGCCAGAGCTACCAGGACCACTACGGCAAGAACCTGGATGAGACCATCCGGGGCGAGCTGAGCGGCTCCGACTGGCAGCGCGCGGAGGGCATGCTCCAGTCCAACACCGCGAAGAGCGACGCGGTCAACCTCCAGTCGGAGATGGACAGCCTCTTCGGCACCAACGAGGACATGCTCAAGGTGCTGGAGAAGCGCGCCCCGGAGGAGCGCCACGCCATCGCCCAGCAGTTCGCGGACTTGAACGGCGGCACCGCGCCGGGCCAGACGCCCGAGGACTTCCTGCTGTCCCGCCTGGGACGCGAGATGGACGGCGCCCAGCTGGAGCGGGCCCGGAGCATGCTCGGCGCGGGACAAGCCACGAACCCCGCGGAGGCCACGGCGCTGGAGGCCCAGGCGCTCAAGGCCGGCCTGGAAGAGGACATGGCCGGCTGGGGCACCGACGAGGGCCGCCTCTTCGAGCGCCTGGAGAAGGCCACCCCCGAGCAGCGTCAGATCCTCGCGCAGGACGAGGGCCTGAAGGCGAAGCTCAAGGACGACCTGTCCACGGAGGAGTACGACCGCGCCATCGGCATGCTGCAGGGCAACCCGGCCCAGGCGGACGCGGCCCGGCTGCGCGAGGCGATGGGCGGCTTCTTCGGCGCGGACGAGAGCGGCGTGCGCGACATCCTGCAAGGCAAGACGCCCGACCAGCTCACCGCCATCAAGGCCGAGTACCAACGCCAGACGGGCCAGTCCCTGGAGGACCAGGTCCGCCAGTGGGACGGCGGCGACCGCGACGTCACGCTGCGCATGCTCAACCCGCCCGCGGCCGACGACGCGCAGGGGCAGGCGGAGGCCGCCGCGGAGAAGCTGTTCCTGGCCATGGACGGCCTGGGCACGGACGAGGACGCCATCCGCTCGGTGCTGAGCGGCAAGTCCAAGGAAGACCTCAACGCCATCTCCGCCGCCTACCAGCAGAAGTACGGCAAGGACCTGCGCTCGGAGCTGGACAGCGAGCTGGACGGCCGCGACGAGCTGGAGCTGCTCAAGCAGGACTTCGACCTGGGCGCCATCGACCCCAACGACCCCAACGCCGCGCAGGAGCGCGTGCGGCGCCTGCGCGAGGTCCAGGCCAACGAGTCGGGCCTGGGCGTCAGCCTGCTGGACGGAGTGCAGCACCTGACCAAGGGCGAGTCGGACAACGACATCCTCGACCGCAACCTGGGCCGCGCGGAGCAGTCCCTCCAGACAGGGGATACCCAGCGCGCGCAGACGTTGACGGGCTACGCCACGGAGGACGTCAAGGCGCTCCAGGCGGGCAAGGACTCGCTGGCGGAGACCACGGCCACCGTGGCCGTCGTCGCCGTCACCACCGCGGCCGTCATCGCCACGGGCGGCGCGGCCACGCCGCTGGCCATCGCCGGATACGCGGCGGCGGGGGCCACGACGCGCGCGGTGACGTACGCCGCCATCCAGGGCGACGCCGCCGGGGCGCAGGACCTGAGCCGCCAGGCGCTCATCGGCGCGGTGGAGGGCGGCACGGCGGTCATCCCCGTGGGCAAGGGCGCCAGCGCCATCACGGGCGGCACCCGCGCCGCGGCCACCACCGTCACGGAGGCCGCGGCCCGCACCGCGGTGAAGGAGACGGCGGAGAGCGGCGTGAAGACCGCCATCAAGCAGGGCATGAAGGAAGGCGCCTTCGGCGGCGCGGCCGGTGGCGCCGTCGACGCGGCCACCCAGCGCGAGACGTGGCAGGACGGCGCCCTCAAGGGCCTGGGCCGCGTGGCCACCCGCGCGGCGACGGACGGCACCGTGGGCGCCATCACGGGCGGCGCGGTCAGCGGCGGCTTCGCCAAGGGCGCGGAGCTGCTCAAGCCGCGGGAGATCCCCGTCCTGCGCAACCCGGACCTGCCGGGCAACACCACCCAGGTGCGCTACGACAACGGCCGGGTGCGCATCGAGGCGGGGCCGCACGCCACGCCCGCGGACATCGCGGCGCACCAGGAGACGGCCCGCCTGCTCCAGAAGTACGAGGGGCCCACCGGGCAGATCCGCCAGCTCAAGGACCGCGTCCAGCAGGCCCTCACGCGCACGCCGGGCTACGGCACGCAGGGCTTCGAGTCGAAGCTGGAGGTGCAGAAGCTCAAGAACATCCTGGGCGGCCTGGAGGCGGCGCAGAAGAGAATCGACGACAGCATCGCGGGCATGAGCGGCAAGCCCACCGCGGCCACCGTCGCGGAGCGCGCGGCGCTCCAGCGGGACATCGCCAACGTCGAGTTCCAGATTGAGTTCCACGCCCAGAAGCTGAACTCGCTCGCGCCGGGGACGGGCTCGGTGGCGATGCACGGCCAGACGGGCGCGGTGCCGGACTGGCCGGGCGTGGGCACGACGGTGAACAGCCAGCTGGCCGTGACGCCCCCCGCGCAGGCCCCCATGAACGCGGCGGAGCACGCCGCCATCAACAACCCGCGCGCCCCCACGGAGACGAAGGCCGAATACAAGGCCCGCGTGAGCGAGGGCCACCGCGCGTACGCCGAGCGCACCTACGACCCGAAGCTCCGCACCCAGGCCGAGCTCAACCAGGACATCAAGCCCGGGCCCTACACCCGGGAGGATCCGACCACGGGGCAGAAGGTCCCCGTCGAGACGAACCAGTACGCCAAGGTGCGCGCGGAGAAGGCCCAGGCGGAGATGCTCCGCCGGGGCGTCATCCGCGATCAGCAGCTGGCCGCGGCGTACCCGAATGGCCCCGTCCTCGACGTGGCCGCCAACGACCTGGCGCACGGCACCGCCCACAACGCGCACACGGTCGACCGGCACGGCGCCTCGGTGCCCACCTCCGTCGCGGACGCGCCGCCGGGGGCCCGCAGCATCGAGAGCCGCGTCACCACGGGCGACGGCTGGAACAAGGCGGAGCCCCTGTCGTTCCAGTGGGAGAGCGACGCGACGATGAACGCGACCCTCAACCAGTACGTCGCCGACAACTGGCCCCGCATCCGGACCGAGCTGGCCCTGGAGGGCGTCAGCGACAACCTGGACATCCCCGTCCCCACCGGGACGAAGGTGGGCAAGGGCTTCAAGGGCGTGGAGGATCCAACGACAGGCACCAGGCGGGCCGTCCCGCTGGACGCGACCCACTACAACATCCGGCTGCGCCTGCTCGACGGCACCCCGCCGCAGGTGGTGGTATTGACCGCCTTCCCCGGTAACAAGAACCCATGAACGCCGACCCCAAGGCAGCCGCCACCTTCGAACAGCTCCAGGCTCGGATGGAGGCCCTCCAGAAGGCGCCCGCGCTCGAGAAGGCGCGCACCTTCCTGAAGGCCTACTGCGCCCCCAACTCGGGGCTGGAGGAGGTGGAGGAGCAGGTCCAGCACGCGCTCGGCTTCAACAGCATCCCGCTGTGGACGGGGCTGGAGGGGCTGGAGGCCCTGCTCGCCGACAAGGCGACCCCCGCCGCGACGCTGGTGGCGCTGGTGCGCGAGGACGCGAAGCGCCAGGAGCTGCCGGCCACGGCCGACGCCGCCCGGGACTACCTGGGCAAGGTCGTGGGCCTGCTGCGCAAGCACCTGCCCACCCGGCCCGAGGGCGAGGGCGTGGTCAGCTTCAGCATCGACGACGTCTACAACCTGCGCGACCCCTCGGGGAAGCTGGAGCGGCTGCGCTGCATCGACGTGGTGGGCGTGGGGACGGAGAGCTTCGCGGTGCTCGTGCCGGAGCATGCCAGCGACGACAAGGGCCCCTTCACGGTCTACCGCTACCGCGCGGTGCTCGGGCAGCCCTTGAGCTACGAGCGCGTGACGGACGCGGGCGTCGTCGCTCGGGTGCTCAAGGCGGCCCGGAGCTGAGGTCCGGGCCGCGGTGCCGCCGCCCATCGGCCTCGGGGGCCGGTGCGCGGCGGGGGTCCTGCATCAGCGCCGCGCGTACGAGCCGGCGCGCAGGTCCTCCAGGAGGCCGGGCCCCCGGGGTGCCCAGCCCAGCAGCTTCTCCGCCTTCTGGGAGGTGAACTGCTGATCCAACGCCAGCGCGTCCGCGAACGGGCCGAACTGCTTCCGGGCCTCCTCCAGGGGCCACGCGACGGTCTTCCCGGCCACGCCAGCGGCCTCGCTCGCGGCGGCGGCGGCGTCCTTCACCTTCACCGCCGGGCCCTGCGTGGCGATGAGGACGGTGCCCGCGGGGGCCTTCTCCACGGCGCGCACGTAGAGGTCCGCCAGGTCCTCCACGAACACCACCGGCCAGTGGTTCTCACCGGTGCCCACGTAGCGGACGGCGCCACCCTCCTTCGCGGACGCGACGAGCATCGCGGGGATGCCGGTGCCGTGGCCGTAGACGACGCCCGGGCGGATGACGATGCCGCGCACGCCCGGCGTGCTCAGGGCGCGCCGCTCCACGGCCGGACGCCAGGAGACGATGGGCGTGGCGTTCAGCGGGGACTCCTCCGTGGCGACGCCGCGCGTGTCCCCGTGCACCCAGACGCCGCTCGTGTAGAGGAACGCCTTGTTCGTGCCTTGGAGCGCGTCCAGCACCGCCGCGACGGCGGGCGCGTCCACGGCCTCGCTGTTGGCCGTGGCCGTCCAGATGACCGCGTCCAGGTCCTTCACCAGGGCGGCCAGCCCCACGGTGTCCTTCAGGTCGCCCGTCACCGCCTGGACGCCCCGGGCCGCGAGCTTGCCGCGCGCCTCCTCCGAGCGCGCCAGCCCCAGCACCTGGTGGCCGGCCCGCTCGAGCGCCTCCACCACCGCCCCGCCGATGTAGCCCGTCGCACCAGTCACCAGAATCTTCATGGTCCGCCTCTCCTCCCGTTCGGGTCGCGCCCCCGCTCATGCTCCCGGGCCTCCAGCGGGTCAACCCGGAATGCGCCAGAGGTCCAGAACCTGAAACGGTCAGGCCGCCTCGGTGGTCAGGAGCGGGGCCTCCGGGTGCGACTCCGGGGGCGCGTCCTTCGCGGGCGCGGCCTCGGTCCGCCACTCCCAGGCGAACGCGGCCAGGTTGAAGGCCATCATCATCAGGGAGAAGAGCCACAGCCGCAGACAGACGGCGATGCCCGCGTGCAACGCCAGCGTGGCCAGGAGCCAGTGACGGCGCAGCCGGGGGACCCAGATCATCCCGGCGTAGCCCACCTCGATGACGAGCGTGCCCCAACACGCCAGCTGCGCGACGACCGGGTACGACGCCAGCCACGAGAAGTCGAAGACGCGGAACTGCGGCTGCATCAGCGCGCGCCAGAGGGCCTCGCCGTTCCACCACTGGGGGCCCTGCGCCTTGGCGAGGCCGGTGTCCAGGTAGATGAAGCACAGGTGCAGCTGCAACGTGCGCTGCGCCACGCGGGCCCGCGAGGACAGGCCCGTGAGGACGCGGCCCGCGCGCGCGTCCAGCGACCAGCGGCCCGCGGACGGCATGAACGCCAGATAGAAGAAGAGGACGTGGAGGATGGTGTCCACGCCGTAGAGCGACAGCGTCGCGTTCGCGGACGTGATGCCGTGCGTGACCCACGTGAGCACCGCGAAGAAGCGCGTGCGGTAGCCCACCAGCAGGCCCACGAGCCCCACCGCGTAGAGGACGAAGACGCCGTAGAGCGTGGTCATCGCGCTGACGCCCAGCGGGGCCAGCAGGATGCCCAACCGGCCCAGGCTCGGCGCCCAGTCCCCCGCGCTCATGTCGGTGATGACCCACTGGACGAGGCCGAAGTTGCCGTAGAGCGCGGGCAGGTGCGGCCAGAGGATGACCAGCTGCGTGAGGGCGATGGTCGCGACGGCCAGGCGCAGGAAGGCGAGCGCGTCGGGAGCGGCCGGCTCCAACCAGAAGCGGCGCAGGAGGGAAGGGACGCGGTTCATGGCGAGGACTCGGGGGCCGGGCCGTCGCGACGGTCGAAGGTCCCGGTGTAGTTGAGGGTCCAGTCCGGCCGCTTCCCTGCCGCCCAGGCCCGCATCGGCGGAAGCACGTAGGACTGCGTGACGACGGTGACGCGGGAAGCCTCTGGATGCACTCCCAGCATCACCGCCGCCCACGACTGGGCCAGCACATCCTGCACCTTCTGACTGGAGCGCAGGCTGGAGGCGACGATGCATTGGTAACGGAGCCCCACCTCCAGCTCCCCGGACTCCAGGGACTGGAACAGCGTGCTTCCGTCGCGCAGCTCCAGGAAGAAGCCGGTCCGCGTGTCGCTGGAGACCGCGGGCGCGAAGAAGCGGTAGTCGCTGACGACGCCGGACAGGCCCTTGTAGGTCCGCACGCCGCGGTCGAACGCGGTGTCCGAGTTCCCTCGGGAGAGGTCCGTCCAGATGAAGGCGCTCACCGCGGCCAGATGCAGCACCGCGACGCACGCCCACACGCCCGCGGGGCGCTCATCGCCCACGGGCCGGGATGGGGGGGTCCGCATGGGCTACCTCAGGAACTGGTAGCTGTTGGGAGTGATGTTCGCGAGCACGGCTTCAATGGCCAGCGCGGCGCGCTCCGACTTGGCGCCCGAGGCCGTCTGCGACGCGTTGTTGGGGTCCATCACCAGCCCCATGATGTTCGCGTCCTCGTTGAGGACGACGTTCTGGGCGCTCGCCATCCGCCGCACGTAGGCGATGGGCAGCGACCCATAGAGGCGCGACCCGTTGACGACGCCCCGGGCCGAGAACGTGGGCAGCCGGACGTAGAACGTGTCCGAGGACACCGTGCGAATCTGCGCGACGATGCTGTCCACGTCCGCCTGGGTGAAATCGTGGGTCAGCGTGCGGGTGGAAACGGACGCGAAGCTGATGGCGCTGGTCAGCGCGAGGCCGACGGTGGCGGCCGCGGCGACCTTGAAGCCCACGCCACGGAACGCGCGGCGCAGGACGCTGGGAGACAGGAGGGTTTTCATCGGGGAGTGACCTTCAGGGTGAGGGCAGCGGTGAACGGCGTGCTGCCCCTGGGTTACGCCCCGGTGCAAAATTATTCTCGGGCCCGGGGTGTCCCCCGACCGCGAACCCTCATGGGGAGAGGCATCCCGGACGCGGATGGCTTAGCCTGGGGGCCCATGAGCTTCGCCGACAAGATGCGCGTCTGGATGCCCCTGCACGAGAACGGCGTCAGCCGCGCCGTGCACTTCCTGGGGGCCTACCTCTTCACCTTCGCGCTGCTGGTCCCCCTGTGCTGGGTGCGGGTGCCCGGCCTTCCCGTCACCGCCGCGCACCTGCTGGTGGCCGCGGTGGCGCTGTACGCCGTGACGCTGGAATGGACCGCGGGCCTGCTGATGGCGGTGCCCCTGGTCCCCACGCTGCTGGCCGCCGAGGCGGTGGCGGGGCTGCCCACCGGGACGGCCGCGGGCGTGGCGGTGGGCGTCATGGTGGTTCGCTTCGCGCTGGTGGTGGGCGCGCACGTCGTCTTCGAGAAGAAGACCCACGGCCTGTCCCTGGGCGGTCCGCTGCTCTTCTTCATCGAGCCGGTGTACCTGCTCACGCTGGTGCTCTTCGGACTGGGCTTCAAGCAGGACCTGCGCGCTCGCGTGACGTCCGCGGAGCCCGGGCTGGCCGCCGGACACTGAGCGGGCGGGCGCACCGGCGGGTGACGCCGGCGCGGCAGGGCTTTGATTCCCGTCCCCCCGGGGGTCGATGCGCGATGGCCCCGAACCGGACCCGCTGAAGGGTCCGGCCGGACGCCGCGGAGCCCAGGACGCCACCCGCGGGACGGCGTGCCGGACGGGAGGCAAGCAACAGAGCGAGGCACCCCCACCACCTGGGAAGGCTCCGGCCAGCCCCATGTGACGAGGCGGCGCCCGGGGAACGCGCCAGAACCCCTCCGCGGGGGAGTGGAGCGACGCCTTGCCTGTGCATGAAGCGTCCTCACCTTTGGGACAGCACCCGAACCCCTTGGGAGGAATGAATGCCTGGCGAACAGACCGTGGAGCAGGCCCGGGAGGACCCGCGCGAGGGCAAGAGCACCCCGACCCGGGCGGGGAGGTAGCCACGATGGCCTCCGTGACGAAGAAGCCGCGCGGCCACACCGCCCCCCGGAAGCGGCCGTCCACCGCGAAGCGCTCCACGGCGAAACGGCGCTACTGGTCCGCGGAGGTGACGGCGCACAGCAACGCGATGAAGTTGGAGGACCGGGTCTTCACGCGGTCCCCGAAGCAGATCGCCCGCTCCGTGAAGCGCTCCGCCGAACGCAGTGACCGGCTCAAGGCCTCGCCCTTCCAGTCGGCCATGTCGATGCTGTCGTTCTACGGCAACCGCGCGGGGAAGAACCTCCCGGCCTCGCGCAAGCGCGCGCTCCAAGAGGCCAAGGCGGAGCTGCGCAGGCTGTACCATCGGCCGCCCTGACGCCTCCCGTGGAACGCCGACGGCGGGCGCGAGCCCCCCACGGAGCTGGCGGGACAGGGGCCCTCGCGAGGCCTCGCTCCGGTGCCCACGGAGGGAGCCGGTGTCGTCTGGCCTGAGCTGTCTGGCATTGCATGTCGTTCATCGAACACCCATGCCGTGAAATCCACACAGACCTTCCGTGAATTACGAGATGGGCACGTTTGAGCGGGGGGGGGTGTGCCTGAAGGGCCTGCTGGATGCCCGGCAACACCATCCACGAACATGGGAGACGAGATGCGTTCAAGGATGCGCCTGGAGTTGTTCCGATGGTGGGGAGCCTGGTTGTCATTGCTGCTGGGAATGGCCTGGAGCCCGGCCCTGGCGGCGGACGGCACCGTGGGGAAACAGGGGGCCGACGCGGCGTCGCGCACCGCGTTCTCCGGCCGCATCGCCGCGAACGTGAGTCACTCACTGGCCATCCGTCCGGATGGAACCGTGTGGGCCTCTGGAAACAACAGCCAGGGGGAGCTCGGAGATGGCACCCGCCTCCAGCGCGTGAACCCGGTCCAGGCCTCGGGACTGAGCAGCGTGGCGGCGGTGGCGGCCGGCCGGAACTTCTCTCTGGCCCTCCGCTCGGATGGCACGGTGTGGGCCTGGGGCAGCAACACGTACGGGCAGCTGGGCATGGGTGACACGGCGTCCCGGCTGGTACCGACCCAGATCCCGGGACTGGGGAGCGTGGTGTCTGTTTCCGCCGGAGACAACCATGCCCTGGCGGTGCGCTCGGACGGGACCGTGTGGACCTGGGGCTACAATGGCTACGGCAACCTGGGGAATGGCACCACGACGTCGCGCTCGACGCCGGGGCAGGTGCCCGGGCTCGCCAATGCGTTGATGGGGGTGACGGGCAGCTACCACTCGCTGGTGTTGCGCGCGGATGGAACGCTCTCCGCCTGGGGATGGAACCACCGCGGGCAGCTCGGGGACGGCACCCAGGTGGACCGCGCCTCTCCTGTCTCCGTCGCGGGGATGACAGGCGCCGTGTCTGTTTCGGCGGGCTCATCCCATTCGCTGGCGGTTCGTTCGGATGGCTTCGCGTGGTCCTGGGGCGACAACAGCAACGGCTCGCTGGGGACGGGTTCCTCGACGTTGGCCTTCAGCGCGGTGCCGGTGCGGATCGCTTCGCTCGACGGGGTCGTGTCGGTCTCGGCGGGCCAATCCCACTCGCTGGCGGTGCGTTCGGACGGCACGGCGTGGGCCTGGGGTGACAACTATTGGGGCCAGCTGGGTGACGACAGCCGGTCGTCCCGCAACACCCCGGTCGCGGTCCAGGGGCTGACAGGCGTGGTGGCGGTGGCCGCGGGGGTCTCCCATTCGCTGGCGGCGCGCTCGGACGGGACGCTGTGGGCGTGGGGGTACGGCGGGGGCGGCGTCCGAGGCGACGGCACGGACTACCGCCGCCCGGTGCCAGTGCCCGCGACGGGGCTGAGCGGCGTGACCCGGGTGGCGGCGGGTGACGCCCATGCGCTGGCGGTCCGCTCCGACGGCAGCGTCTGGGCCTGGGGCTCCAACCGCGCGGGCCAGTTGGGCGATGGGACCCGCTCCAACCGCAGCGCGCCTTTCGCCGTGGCGGGGATCACGAGCGCGAAGGCGGTGGCCGCGGGCGCGGGCCACTCCGTGGCGCTCCGCTCGGATGGCACGGTGTGGACGTGGGGCGCGAACGACTGGGGACAGCTGGGGGACGCCACGGCGGGAGGGCGCAATGTCCCCGCGCAGGTCCCGGGCCTGGGAGGCGTGCTGTCGGTGGCCACCGGCAGCCACCACGTGCTCGCGCTCCGCTCGGATGGCACGGTGTGGGCCTGGGGCTTCAACATCTATGGCGCCCTAGGGGACGGCTCCACCACGGCGCGCTCCGCTCCGGTGCAGGTGGTGGGCCTGACCAACGTGGTCGCCGTGGCGGCGGGGATATACCACTCGCTGGCCCTGCGCTCGGACGGCACGGTGTGGGCCTGGGGCGGTAACTTCTCCGGACAGGTGGGCGATGGCAGCACGACGCACCGCCTGACGCCCGTGCGGGTGACGGGGCTGGCGGACGTGTCGTCCCTCAGCGCCCGGGGCTTCACGTCCATGGCGGTGCGCTCCGGAGGGACGCTCTGGGGCTGGGGCGAGAACGATTACGGACAGCTCGCGGACGGCACCCAGAACTCCCACCGCGTCCCCACACAGGTCCCTGGGTGGACCGGAGGCGGCGTCGTCGCGCAGGGCAGCTATCACGGGGTGGCGGCTCGCTCGGATGGGTGGGTGTTCGCGTGGGGCACCGACGATGCCGGATCGCTGGGCACCGGGGCCCCGCCGGACGCGTACGCGTTGGCGCCCGTCACGGTGTTGGTGAACAGCCTGTCCGTCTTGACGGCGACGTCCGTTGCCGCGGGCGAGAGCTTCTCGCTGGCGCTGCGCAGCGATGGCACGGTCTGGGCCTGGGGCGTCAATTCCGACGGCCAGCTCGGCAGTGGGCGTCCCCTGACCCTCACGGTGCCGATGCGCTCCCTGCTCTACTGACACATCCCGCGGAGGCCTCCGAACGGGGGGCCTCCGCCGCCGCGCGACGGGCCCTTCGTCGCCACATTCCTCTCGGGTCCTCCATGAACACGCCCCCCACCCGCGGTTTCTCTCAGACACGGCTCGCGGACATGACGACCGCCCTGCGCGGCCACGTGGAGCGAGGGGACCTGCCCGGGCTCGTCGCCCTGGTCGCGCGCGGAGACGCCGTGCACGTCGCCGCGCTGGGCACGCAGGGGCTCACCACCTCCAGCCCACCCATGCGGCGCGACACCCTCTTCCGCGTCGCGTCCATGGCCAAGCCCCTGACGGCCGTGGCCACGCTGTTGCTGGTGGAGGAAGGGAAGCTCGCGCTCGACGGTGCCGTGGACCGGTGGCTGCCGGAGTTGGCGGACCGGCGCGTCCTGCGCAGGCCGGACAGCCCGCTCGAAGACACCGTCCCCGCGAAGCGGGCCATCACCGTGCGCGACCTGCTCACCCTGCGCTGGGGCCTGGGCGCGGTGATGGCGCCGCCCGGCACCTACCCCATCCAGGAGGCGATTCGCGAGGCGCGGGTGTCCGCCGGGTTCCAAGCCATCACCGACCCGCCGGATGAGTACATGCGGCGGATGGGCACCCTGCCGCTCGTCCATCAGCCGGGGGAGCGCTGGATGTATCACACCGGCTACGAGGTCCTGGGCGTCCTGGTCGCGCGCGCCTCCGGCATGCGCTTCGATGACTTCCTGCGCGAAAGGCTCTTCGTGCCGCTGGCCATGAAGGACACCGCGTTCAGCGTGCCCGTGGAGAAGCGGGGCCGGCTGTGCACCGCCTATGCACGCGACCCGGGAACCGGGCGGCTCGAGGCCTGGGACGAGCCCTCGAACAGCTTCTGGTCCCGCCCTCCCGCGTTCCCCTCCGGCGGTGGCCAGGGAGGACTGGTGTCCACGGCCGACGACTTCCTCGCGTTCGGCCGGATGCTGCTGAGCGCGGGCCGCCACGGCGACACCCGCATCCTGTCGCCCGGGAGCATCGAGGCCATGATGACGGACCAGATTCCCTCGGAGCAGAAGGACGCCTCGCCCTTCTACCCCGGCTTCTGGGACGCGACGGGGTGGGGCTTCGGCGGCGCCGTCACCACGCGGCCGGATGGCATCTCTCCCACCGCCGGTCGCTATGGCTGGGGCGGTGGCTACGGCACCACCTTCTTCATCGACCCGCGGCAGGACCTGACGGCGCTGCTCCTGACCCAGCGGCGGGTGCAGGACCCCGAGGAGGGAGCCCTGGCCCTGGAGTTCTCCAAGGACGCGTACCGGGCGCTGGAAGGCTGAAGCGCGGACTCAGAGCGCCGGAGCGGGCGTCGCCGCGGCGGCCTGGACGTTCGCGGGGGAAGCCGGGGCGCCAGTCCGCACGGCGGCGTCCAGGTTCACGAGCCCCTTCTCGAAGTCCTTGCCCACCAGCGTGTCCATGTTGATGACGAGCGACATCGCCTTGCCCATCAGGGTGTTGTCGCCATCCATGCTCCAGCGCACCCGCGTGCCGCCGTTCTCGGGGGTGAGCGTGAAGACCGTCTGGTTCGTGGCGGCGAACGGCTTGACGAACGTCAGCGTGAGGACGACGCGCTGCCCGGGCTGGCTCTCCGTGATGAGCATGCTGCCTTCGCCCGCCTGACCTCCTCCGGCCCAGGAGAAGCGGGCGCCCGGCCCCTCGTCGGGCCCCTCGAAGGACTTGGTCAGGCCCGGGGCCAGCTCGAAGCGGTACGGGTTCCACGTGTCGAACCGGCGCAGGTCGTTGATCATCGCGAAGACGGCATCCGGCGAAGCGGCCACGTGCGCGTCGCGCTCCACGCGGAAGCGGTCCGGGCGGGTGGCGATGAAGGCGCCCAGCGCGGCGACGAGGATGAGGGCGGCGATTGCGAGCTTGATGGCCATGGAGGGGCTCCTGTTCCCGTGAAGTGAGGCTCCCGGGGTGAGCGGGAGGGTTCAGCTCCACGTCGAACGAGGGGCCGCGAAATCGACACGCCTGTTTCCGCCCCATTTTCCGCGCCGCCCCTCCCCCCGGTCTGCGCCGGGAGCGCAGGTCACTTCGCTGGGGGACGGAGGGCTTCGAGCCGGACCTTGTCGAGCTTCGCGGCGACCCCCACGCTGCGCCCCGCGAGGTTCGCGACGACGTACTGCACGGAGCTGCCCAGCACCTGCGCGCTCTCCGACAGGGTGAGCCCGTAGTCCTGCTCCAGCCACTGGGCCAGCCCCTGCGTCGCGGAGCGCAGCGCGTCGTCCAGCGAGCCGCCCTGCCCCAGCGCCATCAGGTGCGTGGGGGACTCCACCCGGGGCGTGGAGGGCGGCGGCTTGCCGTGGAGGACGTCCACGGTGAACTCGACGTCCATGGAGGTCTCCAGCGCGTACTGCGACGTCTCACCGTCGCCCTGCGCGGCGTGCGCGTCGCCCAGGTACAGCAGGGCCCCGGGCTGGGCCACGGGCAGGTAGACGGTGTTGCCCTCCACCACCTCGTTGAAGTCCATGTTGCCGCCGTAGCGGCCCGTGTCGCCGGTGGACAGCGGCGCGGAGCCGAAGCCCTGCGCCACCGCCACGCCGCCCAGCATGGGCCGCAGCGGCACGCTGAAGGCCCTCAGGCGCTCCGTCGGGGTCTCCGGCCTCGCGACGCCGCGCTCCAGGTCGAGCGTCCAGCGCACCGGCTTGCCCAGGCCCGCGGCCTTCGCGGCGAGCCCCGGCGTGAGGGCCCGGCCCACGATGCTGTCCAGGCTGTCCGCGAACGGCCGGTTCGGCTTCAGGCGGCGGATGTGGATGGCCAGCGTGTCGCCGGGGTTCGCGGTGGCGATGAAGAAGGGGCCCGTCTGCGGATTGCCGAAGAGCGCGCGCGTGACGCCCTTCGCGTCCATGCCGCCGGAGTCGAGCGTCGAGGTCCGCACCGTGTCTCCCGGCCAGACCGTCAGCACCGGCAGGCGGTGGGCGGTGAACTCGTTGGACCAGGTGGTGGGCGTGAAGTCGTGCACGCGCGGAGGCCCCGCGGGGCGAACGGGAAGCAGCCGCGCCGTGAAGGCATGGGCCACCCGAGCCTTCGGGTTGTTGCTGTCCGGGTAGTCCGCGGTCCCGCGCAGCCCGTCGCTGCTCACCTTGCCGTCGAAGACGTAGGTCTGCTGGCGCGAGTCCGTGACGACGAAGTGGACGACGTTGCCCGCGCGCTCCCCTTCCAGCCGGTCCCCGTCGAGTTCCCCCGTCAGGCGCTTCCCGGCGCGCTCGAGCGTGAGGAGCTGGTAGGCGGGGTTGCCCCACAGGTCGGTCGTCACGAGCCAGGACTCGCTGGCCGCGAGCGCGCCGGCCGGAAGGCCGCAGAGGAGGAGGACGAGGAGTGAGCGGATCATCGGTCGGTGGAGTGTAGAGGGAACGACGCGGATCCGCTCGCCGCACGGGCCGTGTCAGCGCAGCCGCTTGCCGAAGGCGCGCAGCCGCTCGCGGGCCTTGAGCAGCTTCTCGCGCGGGATGGAGAACACCGCGCGCACGCGCTCCGCGTCGCCGCACCACGCTCCGCCGTTGAGCACCACGTGGGTGTGCGCGTAGATGACGCGGGGCAGGTTCTCCGGCGTGAGCGTCACCCCGTCCACCGAACGCCCCAGCCAGGCCGTCATCCGCGGCGCGAGGAAGAGGCCCCCGGCCTCCGTGGCCTCCGCGCGGCCGTCGTCCGGCAGCGCCTCCGCCAGCAGCGCGCGCTTCTCCGCCAGGTCGCGCCGCATCCTCGCCAGATAGGCCCGCAGCGCCTTGTGCCTCGCCGGATAGAGCAGCTGTCCATCCGGCCCGCGAGCATGGGCCGCGTACAGGTACGCCGCCGCGCGCGCCGTGGGCGTGTGCAGCACCCCCGGGGCGCTGTCGCGCAGCGCCGCCACCAGCGCCCGGTCCTTCGTCGCGAGCCACCCCACGCGCAGCCCTCCGGCCGCGAACTCCTTGGACAGCCCGCCCAAAAGCACCGTGCGCGCGCCGATGCCGGGCACCGCGCCCTCCAGCGTCACCGGGCTGTGCACCGTCTCCGCGGTGGGGTTCGTGAGGTTCACCAGCCCGAAGATTTCATCCGACACCCAGAGGCAGCGCTGCTCCACGACGTACGTCGCCAGCGCCATCAGCTCCTCGTGCGACAGGTAGTGGCCCGTGGGGTTCGCCGGCTGGGACAACACCACCGCGTCCGGCGCCCCACCCCGCGCGCGGCGAGACAGCAGCGCGCCGAGCGGCCCGGACTCCACGTCGCAGCCCGCCGCGAGGAACGTGGGCGCCAGCACCCCGTAGCAGGGGGTGACCAGGAACACGCGCGGCGCGCGGCCCAGCCGCTGGCGCAGCGCCACGCCCAGGTGGTGCATGAGGGGCCAGACGCCGGGCGCCACGACGACGTCCTCCGGGGCGTAGCGGGCCCCGCGCGTCTCCAGCAGGAAGGCCGCCACGGACTCGGCGAGCCCCGTCTGAGTGGCGTCCGCGCGCGGGGCGACGCCCGCCGCGATGAGCCCTTCCACCAGCGGCAGCGGCAACGGCCCCTCGTTCTCGCCGTAGTCCAGGCGCACCAGCTCCGGGTCGCCCTCGTGGAAGAAGCGCGGCGCGAACGCGGGCTCCTCCGCCAGCCGCGCGATGCGCTTCGCCCGGGGCAGCGGCACCTCTGGCGAGCGGGCCGGCGCGGGCGGCTCCGGCTCCGCGAAGGCCATGCGGAAGGCGAGCAGCTCCGAGAAGGTGCGCTCGTAGAACCACTCCGCCAGGACGCTGATGCGCGAGTACGTCACCTCCGCGGCCACCTCCAGGTCGGCGCGCAGGGGCTCGGGCACCGGGAGCAGCAGCGTCAGCTCCAGGTCCGGCCACACCGCGTTCTTGATGAGCCCGTACAGGATGACCAGGTTGGGCGCCTGCGGCGTGCGCGCGAGGAACTCGAAGAGCGTCCGCGGCTCCACCTCGCCGGTGATGTTGAAGAAGGCGCTCTCATCCAGCACCACCCAGATGCCGCGCCGGGCCGCCTCCGCCACGATGTCGCGCAGCACCGCCAGGTTGGTGCGCTCCCCCGGCTCCACCGTGAGGAGCACCGCCTTCACGTCGAAGGCGGTGAGCAGGCGGCGGATCTCCCCCAGCGCGTTGTGCGTCACGGTGGCGCGCACGCCCGCCTTGTCCAGCGCGCGGGCGTAGAGCGGGTGCAGGCTGCGCGACACCAGCACCGTGTCCCCCGGGTCGCACGTGGCGAGCAGGAACGAATACACGGCCTGCTCGCGCTCCGGCGCGACGAACAGCGAGTCCTCCGACAGCCTCAAGCCGAAGTGCCGGTCCAGGTAGCGCGCCACCAGCCGCCGGAAGGACGCGTCCCCGGCCTCGTGCGCGTAGGGCAGGTGCGGCGACTGCGACAGCCGCTCCGCGAGCGCCGTGACGAAGCCCAGCTGCTCCGGGGACGCGGCGCCCAGGTCCAGCTCCTCCTGGAGCGGCGCGATGCCCAGGGCGCGCAGCGACGCGCGCAGGGCCAGCGTCTCGCGGGGCTGCGACAGGTGGGCCTCCCAGACCGCCACCTCGTGCCAGATGGGGTGGCCCGCCTGGAGCCAGCCGAGCGCGGTCGCGGCGCGCAGCGGCTCCGGGCTGTGGGCCTCCATGAAGAACTCGAACTCCCGCTCGGTGCGCTGCTCCAGCGACACCAGCGGGCGGATGTCCGTGTCCGCCGCCTGCATCACCCGCCGGGCCACGCGCACGCGGGTGGTGAACCCGCGGCGGGTGAACATGCGCGCGATGATGGAGCGGCCCGGCCGGCCCGCCAGGTTGAGGAGCAGCCGCCCCCCGGGCAGCAGCCGCTCCGGCGCCTCGTCGAGCAGCCGCGCGATGAGCCCCAGGCCGAAGTGGTCCTCGTAGACGTTCTGGAGCGACGTGTAGTTGGACAGGTCCAACAGCGCCTGCTCATCCGCCTGCGCCAGCTCCGCGGGCAGCTCATCCCCGCGGAGCACCTGGGGGATGCACCCGACGATGAAGTCCCAGGCCGGGGCCTGCGGCAGGCCGCGCAGCAGGTCGCTCTCCCCGAAGGACAGCCGCGACACCAGCTGCTCGTCTCCGTTGAGCCACGCGTTGCAGAGCCCCACCGCCGGGGCCTGCGGGTTCAGGTCCAGGCCCCGGATGCGCGCCAGCCCCGTGAACTTCGCCAGCGCGATGCAGATCCACCCGGAGCCCGCGCCCACCTCCACCAGCTGCTTGCCGGCGTACTCGTCCAGGGGGACCTTCAGCAGCCCCTCCAGGAACGTGAAGGCCCACGCCTCCGGCGCGAAGATGGACGGGGGGATGAACAGCTCCAGCCGCTCCTGCGACGCACCCACCGCCACCACCACCGACGCCAGCCGCAGGGGCGCCCCCTCCGGCTGACCGCGCGACAGCTCCGCCAGCTCGCGCAGCTCCACCAGCGCGCGGGGACGCTCCTCCGGGCGTGCCAGCGCCTCGGCGAGCGTACGCAACTGGACAAAGGCTTCACGAGGAGACGCGGGATAGGTGGCCATGGCGCGCCCGACTGTCCGGGCCCGGGTGCCCCCTGTCAACGACAGCCTGTCCCCAGGGGACTGACGCATCGCAGTATCGATTTACAGATTGTCATTACCAGTTTACATGGGAAATCCAGAGTCAAACACCGGTAAGCAGTCCGGACCGGACGGCCCTCCTCCCGGCCGGTCAAGGACGCTCCATGAAAAGACTGCCGCAGTGGGTGTGGCTCGCGGTGCTCGCGGTCTCGCTGTTTCACGCGGACCGGGCACGGGCGCAGATCGCCGCCGCGCACGTGTATCACAATCACATGCCCAACTTCTGGGCGTACTACGACCTGACCCAATACAACGCGACGCCCGTGGGAGGGCCCATCCGCTACGCGTATGACGGGCAGGTCATCCAGATAAAACAATCGCCTCCGGCCAACTACACCTACTTCCTGCCATCGGGCGCGCCCATGCCGCACGACGACCTGGTGACGTATTACTCGCACCACGCGAAGGTGGGCGCGTATCAGTTCTGGCCGCCGGACGTGGCGGCGGACATGAAGGCCAACGCCTCCACCGGGCAGGTGCACGTCACCATGTCGGGCGCGGTGGTGAACAACGTCAACGACCTGGTCACCCGCCGCAACGTGTCCGGCTATGACAACGCGAGCTGGGGCGCGACGTGGCGGGACCGCTACACCAACCTGCGCACGCCCGCGGGCAACCGCACGTTGGACCTCATCCACTTCACGGGCCACCACTCCATGGGGCCGCTGGTGGGGCCGGACTACTTCCTCAAGGACCTCATCCACCAGAACGCCACCCTGTCCCAGTCGTACTTCCTGGGCAGCGGCTTCACGTCCTCCAAGGGCTTCTTCCCCACGGAGCTGGGCTTCTCCGAGCGGCTCATCCCCACGCTGGCGAAGCTGGGCGTGAAGTGGTCCGTGATTGGCGACAACCACTTCTCCCGCACGCTGAAGGACTACCCGTTCCTGAACGACCCGGGCGCCGACACGCTGGTGTCGCCGCCCAACCGCGCGGACCTGCAGAACACCAGCACGGTGGGCGCCTGGGTGAGCGAGGGCATGGCGCACGAGCAGCAGGTCATCCGCAACAAGTACCCCTTCGCCTCCACGCCGCACTGGGTGCGCTACGTGGACGCGACCACGGGCGCCGAGTCGCGCGTCGTGGGCATCCCCGTCAACCAGAACGGCTCCTGGCTGGAGGGGTGGGAGGGACAGGCCACCGTGGACGTGGTGGGCCTGCGCAACTTCGAGGGCCTGGTGCCGCAGAAGCAGTTCTTCGTGCTCGCGCATGACGGCGACAACTCCGGCGGGCGGGCGGGGTCGCTGGACACGTGGATGAACGGCCGCGCCGTCACCTGTTCGGGCGGGGTGCAGTGCCTGGGCATCGACGAGTATCTGGCCACGAACACGCCGGTCGCCACGGACGTGGTGCACGTGCAGGACGGCTCCTGGGTGGACACGCGCGACTCGTCGTCCGACCCGCAGTGGCACCACTGGCGGCTGCCCTTCGGCATCTGGAAGGGGCAGTTCCCCGCGTTCAACACCGCCACCGGGCTCAACCTGGCGCCGAAGACGAACCTGAGCGGGCTCCAGGAAGGGATGACAGTGTCGCTGGAGCACGGCTGGCACTACCTGGAGCGCAACTTCGCGCTGCTCCAGGCCGCGCTCAACTACGCGAAGACGTCCGAGCAGATCTGGCTGGACGCGCACCCCAACCACTGGAAGCCCACGACGGCGCTGGACTCGCAGGTGACCTACGCGGGCAACCAGCTCAACCCGTGGATGCTGTCCTTCCCCGTCAAGGGCGACGCCGCCAACGACTGGGCGGGCGGCGCGAACCCCGCGGAGCTGGCCTGGTACTTCCTGCTGCCGGCCATGGACTCCGGCTTCGGGTACTACGACGAGAACACGGACGACAACGTGAAGCCGACGCTGTCCTTCAACCAGTCGCTCTACTTCTCCAAACCTTACGTGCAGGACCGGCTGGCGCAGGACCGCACGGGTCCATCCATCTGGGCGCCGCAGCGCTGGCCGTACAACCCGGGCAGCGCCAACACGGACAAGTCCGAGGGCTGGACGCTCCACCACTTCGACAACACCTTCGCGCTCTACACCTACGCGTTCGACGTCAGCGGCATCGCCAGCATCAAGGCGCGCGTGCGCGTGCACACCGCGAAGAGCATCGACCCGCTGGACAACACGCCGCGCGTCTATGACCCGGTGGCGCTCAAGGCCGCGGGCGTGGCCAACATCGACCCGGCGCGCGTGGGCGCGTGGGTGGACTACCCGCTCCAGCGCCGCGAGCTGCGGCCGGTGATGAACGGCGTGTCCTGGCAGCCGGCGTACCTGCCGGTGATGCAGAAGGTGGCCGCGCAGGAGATCGGCGACCTCTACTACGTCTACCTGAGCGCCTACCGCGACCAGCTGGTGGACTTCTACATCGAGGCCACCGACGCGCGCGGCAACGTCACCCGGAGCGAGATCCAATCCGTCTACGTGGGCGCGGGCCGGTACCGCCAGGAGGCGGGCAAGTACATCGAGGACCTCAACGGCGCGGTGGCGGGCACCTACCCGTTCCTCCGCGTGGACACCACCGCGCCCTCCACGCCCACGGGGCTGTCGGCGACGCGGACGGACCGCTCGGTGACGCTGTCGTGGACGGCCTCCACGGACAACGTCGGGGTGACGGGCTACGCCGTCTTCCGCGACGGGACGCAGGTGGGCACGCCCACGGGCACGACGTACACGGACAGCGGGCTGAGCGCGGGCACGACGTACAGCTACACCGTGAAGGCGCGCGACGCGGCGGGCAACACGTCCGCGGCGAGCACGCCGCTCTCCGTCACCACCCTGCCCCCGGACACCACGCCGCCGTCCGCGCCCACGGGGCTGGGCGCTTCGGGGATCACCAGCTCGTCGGTGGTGCTGAGCTGGACGGCGGCCACGGACAACTACGGCGTCAGCCACTACCTGGTGTTCCGCGATGGCACGCAGGTGGCCACGCCCACGGGCACGACGTACACGGACACGGGCCTGTCCTCGAGCACGACGTACAGCTACACCGTGAAGGCGCGCGACGCGGCGGGCAACACGTCCGTGGCCAGCGCGACCCTCTCCGTCACCACGGGGCTCGGGTACACGACGACGGTCTATTACAAGAAGGGCTTCAGCACGCCGTACATCCACTACCGCCCCGCGGGGGGCACGTGGACGACCCCGCCCGGGGTCCTGATGCCGGACGCGGAGGTGGCGGGGTACTCGAAGTACACGGTGAACCTGGGCTCCGTCCAACAGCTGGAGGCGGTGTTCAACAACGGCAGTGGCACGTGGGACAACAACAACGGGAGCAACTACCTGTTCCCCACGGGCACCTCCACGTTCAACGCGGGCGTCATCACGGCGGGCGGCCCGGTGAACGACACGGTGGCGCCGTCGGCGCCGTCGGGGCTTGCGTCGCCCTCGAAGTCCGCGACGACGGTGACGCTGTCGTGGACGGCCTCCACGGACAACGTCGGCGTGACGGGCTATCTGGTGTTCCGCGATGGCGCCCAGGTCGGCGCGCCCACCACGACGGGCTACACGGACAGCGGCCTGTCGTCGAACACGGCGTATGTCTATACGGTGAAGGCGCGCGACGCGGCGGGCAACACGTCCGCGGCGAGCACGGCGCTCTCCGTCACCACCAGCGCGGGCAACACGGCGACCGTCTATTACAAGAAGGGCTATGCCACGCCGTACATCCACTACCGCCCCGCGGGGGGCACGTGGACGACGGCGCCGGGCGTGGCCATGGCGGCGGCGGAGGTCTCCGGGTACGCGAAGCACACGGTGGACCTGGGGTCGGCCACGCAGCTGGAGGCGGACTTCAACAACGGCAGTGGCACGTGGGACAACAACGGGGGGCTCAACTACTTCTTCCCCGCGGGGACCTCCACGTTCAACGCGGGCGTCATCTCCGCGGGCGCGCCGTCCACGGACACCACGGCGCCCACGGTGCCGTCGGGCGTGACGGCGGCGTCGAAGACGGCGACCACCGTGTCGCTGACGTGGACGGCGTCCACCGACGCGAGCGGCATCGCGGGCTAT
The DNA here is from genome assembly GCF_007352635.1 of Corallococcus sp. Z5C101001. Classification (NCBI taxonomy): domain Bacteria; kingdom Pseudomonadati; phylum Myxococcota; class Myxococcia; order Myxococcales; family Myxococcaceae; genus Corallococcus; species Corallococcus sp. Z5C101001. The sequence continues at coordinate 903,100 of NZ_VKLU01000001.1, read as the reverse complement.
GACGTCTACCGCGACGGTTCGCTGGTGGGTTCGCCCACGACGGCCAGCTACACGGACACGGGGCTGACGGCGGGCACGACGTACAGCTACACCGTGCGGGCCCGGGACACGGCGGGCAATGCGTCCGCGCAGAGCACGGCGCTGTCCGTCACCACGTCCACCAGCGGGGCCACCGTCACCTTCAACGTGACGGCGAGCACCGTGGTGGGACAGAACGTGTACGTGGTGGGCAGCATCGCCGCGCTGGGAAGCTGGAGCCCGGCGGGCGCCATCCTGCTCTCACCGGCCAACTACCCGACGTGGGGCGCGGCCGTCTCGCTGCCGGGGTCCACGGCGGTGGAGTACAAGTACATCAAGAAGGACGCCGCCAATAACGTCACCTGGGAGAGCGGCGCCAACCGCACCCTGACGACGCCGGCCACGGGCACCGCGACCGTGAACGACACCTGGCGCTGAGTTGACGACCTTCACGGCGGGCCCGGTGCACGCGGCCCGCCGTGAAGTCCCGATGACTCGGATTGGCAGGTGGCGCGTTCCCTCCACCGTGTGACAGTCCGCGCCCGGGCCGCGCGCCTTCGGGTGCGCGGAGGGTAGTCTCCCGTCCTCCCCTCTCACCGGAGCCCACCCCATGAAGACCAATCCCTACGACGCCCTGCCCCAGGTGCCCTCCTTCACGGTCACGAGCACCGACGTGCGCGACGGGCAAGCGCTGGCCACCCCGCAGCTCAGCGGCATCTTCGGCGCGGGCGGCCAGGACGTGTCTCCTCAACTGGCGTGGAGCGGCTTCCCGGAGGCCACGAAGGGCTTTGTCGTCACCGTCTACGACCCGGACGCGCCCACCGGCAGCGGCTTCTGGCACTGGGCCGTGGTCAACCTCCCCCCCTCCACCACCAGCCTCCCCTCCGGCGCGGGCGCACAGGACGGCAAGAAGCTGCCGGCCGGCGCCTTCCAACTGCGCAACGACGGCGGACTCGCCGGGTACATCGGCGCCGCGCCACCGCCGGGCCATGGCGCGCACCGCTACTTCATCGTCGTTCATGCCGTGGACGTGCCGTCGCTCGACATCCCGAAGGACGCGTCGCCCGCCCTGCTGGGCTTCAATCTCTTCACCCATACGCTCGCGCGCGCCACGCTCGTCGGAACGTACGGGCGCTGAGCACCCGCAGGTGCGGCGGGCGACCCTGGCTTCGCGCTAGCGTCCCCCCATGGTCCCCCGCCTCATCCCTGTCGTGGCCCTGCTCCTCCTGGCGAGCTGCGCGAAGCCCGCCTGGAGGGTGCGCGCCATTCCCCGCGACGCCATCCAGCTTCCACGCCTGGAGCCCTCCGTGGAGCTGGAGCTGCCGCCCCGAGGCTCCGTCGTCTCCGCCTCGCTCGGGGACGGCACCCCGCTGTGGCTGGTCCACCGTGAGGATGGCACCGTCTCCGTCTTCTCCGCCCTCATCCCAACGGCACATGCCGTGGCCTACGCGGGGACGATTGCCTGGATTCCCACCATGCGGCGCTTCAGCGGCACCTACGTCTGGGACGACCACGGCAGGGTCGTCGGCAACCATGGCTGGGATATGTGCATCGGTCCATGCCCCGAGGACAAGGACATGCCCGACGAGGCAAGGGACATGGACTCCTTCCAGGTCGAGCGCATCCAGGCAGCGCCTGAACGGATCCGCGTGGGCCGCCCAGTCCCGGGCTCGTGGCGGGAGATTCCCCAGAAGCCCCGCCCCTCATGGTCCGCGGAGCCGTCCTGGGTACGCCTCCACCGCCTGTCCGTCGCCGAGGCCCTGGCGATGCCCGAAGGCATGATTGTCGCCGTCGATGCCGCGCTGGTGCTGGCCAGCGCCGGGACGCCGCGAATCTGCCAGCGGCCGTCGGGCTTCTCGTGCTGCCCCAGGGGGTCGCCCCGGCTCTATGACGTCGAGGGCATTCCCATGCGGCACGTGGGGCCTATGGTCTATACCCACAGCGTCCCTCTGCTGCGCCGCTACCGCGACGGCTTCGTCCAGTATGAGCCGGGGAAGAAGCTCGGCGCTCCTGACAGCGTGGGGACCCTGGGCGTCACCGTGCCGAGGGCCTCCGAAACCTGGGACCCCGCCAAGCCTCCTCCCGTGGACCCCTGCGAACAGGCCTCCACGGGAGCCCCTTGAAGCCCCGCGGCGAGCGGACATGCCGTGACTCAACCCGGCAGCAGACCGCGCGCCCTTCGCACCACGCGCTCCATGCCGCTCTTCACGTGGTCCAGCGGCAGGAAGCGGTTCACGGGCACCGGCTGATAGCCCAGCGGCCCCAGGCGCTTGCGCAACGCATGGTTGGCGCGCAGCGCGCGCAGGTGCCGCGCCGTCTCCCGGGTGTTGAAGATGATGGACAGCGAGATGGAGACGTCCTCCATCCCGTTCTTCACGTAGTGCGGCGCCACGAAGGGGATGTGCAGCGCGTCCCCGGGACCGAACGCGTAGCGCGTCGCCGTCTGGTCGAAGGTCTCCCGGTAGCTCACCTTCGAACCCGAGCGCGCGACGAAGGCCTCCAGCTCCGCCGCGGGCACCACCTGCTCATCCCAGGCCTTCGAGACATGCACCGCCTTGCTGCCCCGGAACTGGAGGAGGAGCGTGGAGTAGCGATCCAGGTGGAACGGCGTGACGCTGCCGGGGGACGCGATGAAGAGGTAGAGCATCGGATCCACGGCGGTGGTCCCCACGCCCTGCTCCCGCATCAGGTCCTCCACCTCCGCGAGCATCGCGCGAAACAGCTCGTGGAAGCTGGGGTCCTGCTCCGGCGCGCGAAGCATGATGTACGAGTGGCTCGTCATCATGTTCTCCACGGTGTCCTTCAACGACAGACCGGTGCGGTAGTCCACGTGCGCGCGGTCGAAGTCCGCGTCCTTGGGCAACAGGCCCGAGCTGAAGAACACGTTTTCTGAAGGCAGCCGTTGCACCACGCCCGCCAGGTTCTCCAGCTCCAGCGCGGGGTGTCCCAGCAGCGTGTGGCGGCACCGGAAGGACTCACGGTCGAACAACAACGGCGACCCGGCGGAATCAAAGATGTGCTTCACCAAGATGAACTCCTGGCCGCGTGACGACGCGGTGTTCACTCGATGCCAGCAGAGCGTGAACACCTCGTCAAAATGGGGCGTTTTGCCCCGCGTTTCCGTGGGGCGTTCTGCCCCACGACGCCTGCGCGACCGCCTGTCTTGAGAGGGCATGCGCGAGGGAGCCTGGCCGCCTGCTCTCCAAGGCGACGCCCTCCAGGGAGGGGCGAGCGTCGCCGGGAATCGTGCACAGGTTGTGTCTCATCACCTCGATGGGAGGAATGACAATGGCGTTGGAAGCAATCCTGTTGTGGGCGGTCATCGGCCTCATCGCGGGGTGGCTCGCCTCCGCGGTGGTGGGCGGCGGTTACGGCGTCGTCGGCGACATCGTGGTGGGCGTGGTGGGCGCGTTCCTGGGCGGCTTCATCTTCCGCGCGCTCGGCACCGGGGCCCCGTTTGGCGGTCTGGCCGGAACCATCTTCGTGGCGTTCATTGGAGCGGTGGCGCTGCTGTTGATACTCCGGGTCATCCGGTCCGCCACGGTCCGAAGGGTCTGACCCCTCCGGACCGGATGAGTCGTGGCGTCCCTTCTCGCGCGGGCTCACGGGCCCGCGCGAGAAGTGTTTCAGGGGGTGATGACGCCAGACATCGGACACCGAACGGCTGTCATCAGGCGACACGGCGGGACGCGGCCTGTCACCGGTGAGCACCCAGCGTCGCGTGATGGAATCTCGCGGGTTTGCCTTTCACGCCACCCGGGCGTGAGGCTGGCACGCGTCCTGCTCATGGGTCCCGGCATCCCTGTCGGCTCCGGCCGGCGCTGCTGCCTCCGAGGACCCCACCATGGCGCTCGCTCCCCTCTCCCGTTCGTCCGTCGCCAGCCCGTGCGCGCAGCGCTCGCCCGAAGCCGCGCAGGCCGGCCAGCGCGTCGTGGTGAAGGTCGTCAACGCGGACGGCTCGCCCCTGAAGACGCTGGATGCGCAGAAGCAGCCCCGGGAGCTGGCGGCCCTGCTGAAGCAGTTGGGCCTGTCGCCCCAGTCCCTCCAGAAGACCGCGCAGGGCACTGGCGGCGCGTGTCAGAAGCAGGCCGCGCACCAGCAGTTCCAGCAGGCCTACCAGCGCGACAGCTTCGAGCCGGCCAAGAGCCAGAAGCCGTCGCCCACGCCTCCGCCCGCCCAGGCCCAGAACACCCCCGCGCCCGCGCAGCCCCAGAACGCCGCCGCACCCGCCCAGGGAGCCAAGGGCCCCTCCTCCGGCAAGAGCACGGATCAGGTGGCGCAGGACATCGCGAAGGAAGCCACGACGTGGAAGTACGACTACACGGGCGGCAAGACGTGGGACGCCGCGATGAACAACGCCCAGAACTTCGACACGTCGAAGGCAGGCGTCTGCGTGGACATGGCCATCGAGGCCGAGCAGCGGTTCGAAGCGCAGGGCGTGGACGCGCACGTCGTCTTCGGCAAGACGGCCGAGGGCGACCACGCCTGGGTCGAGTTCAAGGACGACCAGGGCGGCTGGCAGGCCTTCGACCCCACCGCCGCGGCCTGCACCAAGAAGGCCGACGACGCCATCACCCCGTACGACGGCGGCCCCTACCACTACCAGGGCGTCACGGAGACCCACGAAGCCGTGGCCTGAGCGCCCCCCTCGCGGCGCCCCTCGCTCCCGCTGTTCAAACGACCCGGACTTCCACCTTCCCCCAGGTGGAGGCCCGGGTTTGTTCGTGGGCCCGGGCCTGATGACGGCAGACATCAGCGGCCTGACGGCAGTCACCAGGGACAGGGCCGCCAGCCCCCACCGGCCTGCTGCAACTCCCTGTCATTCCAAGGGGTTGCCCGACACCAGAGCACGTGAACTCGCTGGCACGCGTCCTGCTCTAGCCCCCCACATCAGCCGAACCGGCCGGCGCCCCCGCCGACCCATCCAATCTCGAGGAACACCGCCATGGCGCTCTCCCCTCTGTCCAAGTCCTCCGTTGCCAGCTCCTCCTTCTCCCCCCGCACCTCCGCCGCCCAGCTGTCGAGCCCCGTGGCGCGCACCCCGGCGGTGACGGCGGACGCGGTGAAGGGCAAGGGCGGCCCGGGTTCACTCCAGGGCCTGTTCCAGGCGGACGGCTTCGACGGCGCGGCGGGCGCGGGCAAGAAGGGCGCCCTTCAGGGCAGCCCCCTGGAGCAGCTGAGCGAGGTGGTCCAGGCGCTGACCCAGTTGGTGCAGATGCTCGGCAGCCTGCAGGGGCTCGGCGGCGCGCAGCAGGGTGGCGTCCCGGGCACGGAGGGTGCGGCGGGCGTCGGTCAAGGTGGCGGCGAGGGCGCGGACTTCGGCGGCGCGCCGGACCTGGGCGGCGAGGGCGCGGACTTCGGCGGCGTGCCGGACCTGGGCGGCGAGGGCGCGGACTTCGGTGGCGCGCCGGACCTGGGCGGCGAGGGCGCGGACTTCGGTGGCGCGCAGCAGGCCGCCGCGGCGGAGGCGGCCCCGGCCCCCGCGCAGTCGGCTCCGCCGGCCGCCCAGAAGCAGCCTGCCGCTTCCGGTGCCCAGGGCGCGGCTCCGGCCGCGGGCGCCTCCAACGGCAAGAACACCCTCACCCTCAACAACGACGGCGACAAGCCGATGACGGTGAACTTCACCCCCAACGCGGGCGAGAAGGCCGTCGACTCCGTCACGCTGAAGCCCGGTGAGAGCAAGACGGTGCAGTTCCCGGAGGGCTGGTCCGGCAACTTCCGCAGCGACTCCGGTGACGGCAAGAACGCGACGCTCGGTGAAGTGAAGTTCGGCGGCGGGTTCGGGCAGACGTACTACGACGTCAGCTACATCGAGGGCCACAACGCCGCGATGACCATGCAGCCGGAGGCCGGTGGCCGGAAGTCGGGAACGATGGAGGACCTGCTCGCCTCCGCGCCTGACTCCGTGAAGGCCAAGGGAGCGAACGGCGAGGCGTACGGCATCAAGAAGAGCACCACCTCCAACGTGCAGGATCCGGAGGTGGTAGACTTCTTCCGCAAGCACGTCGGCGCGGATCAGGGCTACGTCATCCCCACCGACGACGCGAGCACGCTGGGCAGCAGCGACAGCAACCTCGTCGTCCACATGAAGAACCTGGCCTGATTCCCCCCACCCGAGGCCCCCGCCCATGAGCATCCGCCTTCCGCCCAGCCTTCCCCGTCCGGGTCTGCCCCTCCAGGGCCCCAAGGACGAAAAGGGCGAGAAGGCCCCGGCGGGCGAAAGCAGGACGCCGGGCAAGGCCACCGGGAAGGGCGCCGCCGGCAAGGGCGTCGCCCTCAAGGGAGGCGCCTCCGCGAAGGGCGGCGCGGCGCAGTCCTCTGGCACGGAGGGCGGATCCGCGCGCTCCGCCGAAACGGAGCGCGGTAGTGGTGGTGGCGCGCAGGCCGCGAAGCAGCAGGACGGGATGGCGCCCAGCACCCAGCGCGGCGCCGGCGCGGCGGGCTTCGGAGGCCTGGAGCAGCCGCCTCCGCCCTCCGCCCAGACGCTCCCGTCCGCGCCTCAGCCCCAGGCGCTGGCGCCGCAGGTGGAGGTGGCCCCGCTCCTGACGCGTCAGGCACCCACCTCCGAAGCCCCTCGGGAGCGCACCGCCACGGAGGGCCGGTCTCCGGACACCGCGAAGCAGGCGGCGGAGAGCCGCGCGAAGCTGCGCGTGGCCCTCCTCAACCGGCTCCACCGGGGACTCACCGAGGTGGAGAAGAAGCTGTCCGCGTTCCTCGCCAACCCGGGCCGCCAGGGCGTCGTCACCCTTCCGGTGGTCCTGAGCGAGAGCTCCGTCACCTACGAGTGGTGGAAGACGGCGAACGCCGTTCCCGACGACCGGGCCTACCTGGCCCAGGCGCTGGGCGAACCCAACACCGTGGACGACGCCACGCTCCTGCGCACGCTGCGCGAGGAGATCCACCAGGCCTTCGGAGAGTTCCAGCGCACGGCGCCGGGCATCGAGGCCCGGAAGCAGTACGACGCCGTCCTCCAGAAGTACGAGGCCGCCCGCATCCAGCCCGTCATCTCCGGCCACGACACCGGCCCGCTGGTGGAGGAGTGCGCGCGGCTGGGCCTGACGTGCGAGCGGGACTTCACCCGCTCCCTGCTCCTGTCCCCGTGGATGCTCGCCATCAGCCAGAGCCCGGACGAGGGCTCCTCCACGCAGGTGATGGTCGCCGGCCTGACGCTGCCCCAGCTGGGCGCGCTGGTGGGCCACCTGCGGCGGCTCAACCCCATCCTCAGCAACGCCCAGCTGCGCACGCTGCTGCTGCGCGCCTCCACGGACCTGAAGCTCGCGCTGCGCAAGGCGCTGGGCCAGCAGGAGGTGGAGCAGGTGCAGGAGCTGGCCCGCCAGCTGCTGCGGCTGCGCGCCGTGGAGCACCTGGTCGTCTGAAGCCCGGGGCCGGGCTCAGGCGCGGAAGACGGTGGGCCGCAGCGCCAGCGCCACCGTCGGATCCAACGTCACGGACGCGAGCAGCGACTCCGCCACGGACCGCGTCGCGGCCAGCCGGTGCGCGCGCTGGGTGTACGTGAAGGTGAAGGCCACGTCGTCGCGCAGCACGTAGAACTGGAGCTGCGCGAGCTCGAGCGAGTGCATCTGGAAGGTGTACTCGCGCACCACGCCGGAGTTGGCGCCGAAGGTGGCGTGACGCTCCGACAGCTGGAGGAAGTCCTGCGCCCCGCGCACGCCTTCCAGCATGCGCGCGGCGAACCGCTCCAACGTCTCACCCGGGACCGCGGGCTCCAGCGACACGACGAGGTTCGCGCGGAAGCCGTCCTCCTCCGGCCCCACCGCCACGACCTGGCTGGCGTCGAACCAGCCATCAGGCAATGAGACGCGCAAGGGCCCGTGGCGGATGGTCCTGGGGGCGGACATGGGAGGTGGAAGCCTTTAGGAGGATTCGCGGCCGAAGTTGCCCATCGCGCGGGAGCCACCGCCGTCGGTGTTGCCGAGCGCGACCGCCTTCTCCCCGCCCTCCTGCGCGGCCTGGGCCTCGGAGGCGCCCTGGGCGCTCTCGACGATCATCATCCCGCCGCCCTGGTGCTGCTCCCAGCTCTTGTCGACCGCGTTCGCCAGCTTGTCGGCGTCCACCGCGACGTTCTTGCCCGTGCTGGGGTCCTTGACCAGGTAGCGGCCCTGGTCGTCCTTGCCCTCCACCGTGACCCAGTGTGCACGGCCCGTTTCCCCGCCCTTCGCCGTGGGGTCCACCACGGACGAGTCCACCATCACCGCGGCCTTGCCGCCGCCGCTCAGGGCCTGGTCCAGCACGCCCTTGTCGAGCGTGGACGACGTCTGCGTCACCTTCGCGCCCTGGTTGGCCAGCATGTTGGACAGCTCATGCGGCGTCGTGCCCTTGCCGTCGGTGAAGCGAGACTCCAACGCGTCCATCTTCTGCGTGTTCGACTCGGGCTGCGTCTTGCTGGTGCCCAGCTCGTTGCCCAGCATCACCGCCACCGCGGAGCCACAGTTGTTCTCCTTGGTCTGCTGGATGACGTCCGGGTCCTTGCCCACGTCGTCCCAGCCGCCAATCTCCGGTGCCTGGGGCGCACCCGCCAGGCCCACGCGGAAGCTGGAGTCATCCAGCGGCGCACCCGCGGCCGGCTGGAAGCGGTTCGCCCACGTCTGCGTGAGCGCCTCCGCCGCGAACGCGTCCGTGGCCTGCTCCGCCTGCACGGGCGTGGCCGTGGACTCCACTCCAGCGACGACCTGATCCTGGGACAACCCCACCTGCTGCGCGGCGGCCTCCGGTGACGGCTGACCGGGAGGTGTCACTTCCACGCGGGACAGGATGGAACGGAGGAGGTTGGAGGGAAGGCTCACGCTCACGGGAGGCTCCGGAGGGGGGGGATGGGGGATGCCATCCTACCCGGGTTGCCGCCCCGTGTTAAGGGTCCCCGGACGGATCCAGCCCGTGCTTGCGCAGGAGTTTCCGAAGGTAGACACGGTCGATGTCCGCCTCGCGGGACGCCCGGGAGATGTTGCCTTCGCAACGCTCGATGAGGTTCTTCAGGTAGTCGCGCTCGAAGCCCTCGATGAGCTGTTCCTTGGCCTCCTTGAAGGGCAGGTCCAGCTCCGGGCCCCGGCGGCCGGCCGCGTCCGGGGGCGGCTCCAGGTCCGGCAGCGCCTCCTCGCCCAGGTTCACCACCTGCTCCACCACGTTGCGCAGTTCGCGCACGTTGCCCGGCCAGGGGTACTGCATGAGCAGGGCGCGCGTCTGGTCCGACAGGGCGCTGGGCGGCCGGCCCATCTGCTTGAGCATGGTGTCGATGAGCAGCGGGATGTCCTCCGGGCGCTCGCGCAGCGACGGCAGCGTGACGCGCAGCACGGCGAGCCGGTGGAAGAGGTCCCGGCGGAACTTCCCCTGCTGGACGGCCTGCTCCAGGTTCACGTGGGAGGCGGCCACCACGCGCACGTTCACCGTGAAGTAGTCATTGCCGCCCACGCGCTTCACCTGCCGGCGCTCCAGCACGCGCAACAGGCGCGGCTGCAACTCCAGCGGCAGCTCGCCAATCTCATCCAGGAAGACGGTGCCGTTCTGGGCGCGCTCGAAGGCGCCGGCGCGGTCCGCCTGGGCTCCGGTGAAGGAGCCCTTCACGTGGCCGAAGAGTTCGGATTCGATGAGCGTGGAGGGCACGCCCGCCAGGTCCACGATGACGAAGGGCCCCTTGGCGCGCGGGCTCTGCTGGTGGATGGCCTCCGCGCACAGGTCCTTGCCGGTGCCCGTCTCGCCGTGGATGAGCACGTCCGCGCCGCCGGGGGCCAGCCGCTCCAGGAGCGTGAAGGCCTCGCGCATCTTGCGGCTCTGGCCCACCAGCGCGCCAAAGCGGTCCCGCGAGGAGAGCGTCAGGGTGCGCTCGCGCGTGTCCTCCGGCACCAGCTTCAGCTCGGTGGAGCCCACGGTGACGACGCTGCCGGGGCGCAGCTCCATCGCGCTGAAGCGCAGGCCCTCCACGAAGGAGCCGTTGTGGGAGCCCAGGTCGGTCGCGAGCACGTGCTCGTCGTGCACCTCCAGCCGCAGGTGCTGGCGCGAGACGGCCTTGTCGGTGAGGACGATGTCGCACGTGGGGGCCTTGCCCAGCACGTACGTGCCCTGCTTGAGCGCGTGGGCCTTGCCGGCCTCCGCGCCCGAGAGCACCCGGAGCAGCATCCGCACCGGACCCATGCGACCCCGGTTCAGGGTGGCCGTGGCGTCCAGGAGCGCCTCATCCTCGTCTGGCGGCAGCGACACGCGGCGGGACGCTAGCACGCCTCGCCATCGCCGCCAGCAGGCCGCTCGCGGGAGCTACTGACGCCGGGCACGCGGAGGCTTGCGAGCAGGCGGGCGCGGAGCCTCCTTCGGAAGGGACTGGAGCCACGTGTCCACCTCGCCCACGCGCTCATCCATCCCCGCCTCGCTGAAGCGCCCCCGGGCCCGGGTGGCCTCTCCGAGAGCCTGGGGGGACTGCCCCGTCTGGTACAGCGCGCGCGCCAGCGCGAAGCCCGACTCCGCCAGCGCATCCGCGGGCGCGGACGCGAAGGACACCGCCAGTCGCAGGGGCTCCACGGAGTCGCGCGCCCGCCCCAGGCCCAGCAGGGCCTGTCCCACCCCGTCATAGGAGGGTTGCAGGCCCTCGTCGCCTTCGGGGAGCAGCTCGCGCTTGAGCGCGAGCGCCTGCTCATAGGTCTTCAGCGCGTCGTCGTAGCGCTTCATCCCCAGCTGGCACATGCCCACCTCGTCCAGGGCCTCCGCGGTCTGCGGGCTCTTCCCGCCGTGGAGTGCCTGGGAGATGTCCGCCACCGCCCGCGCGTGCGGCAGCGCGCGGTCCGGCGCCCCGGCCTCGCGCAGGGCCAGGGACAAGAGGCCGTGGCGGCGCGCCATGTCCGGGTGCACCGCGCCCACCGACGCCTCGGTCTGCGCGAGCGACGCCTCCAGCAGCGGCAGCGCCTGCTTCGCGTCGCCGTTGCCCAGCAGCAGCCGCCCCAGGAGGAAGAGCGCCCGCGCGCGCTTGGGGTGCGGCGACGGCAGCGCCTTCTCATAGAGGGCCCGCGCCTCCTCCAGCCGAGCCCGGGCCTCGTCGACGTGGCCCTGGGAGATGGCGAGGTTGGCCTGGTTCACCTTCACGTCGGCTTCGAGCACGGGCTCGCCGCCCACGCGCTGGAGGGTGGCCTCCGCCAGCTGGCCCCAGTTGGCCGCCGGGTCGAAGTGCTTCTGGCCGTCCTCCACGAAGAGCAGCTTGTTGAGGATGGCGACCTTCAGCCGGTCCGCCCGGCCCGCCTCCGCGTCGAAGACCGCGCGCGACAGGAGCCTGGCGGCTTCGGGGGACTGCCCCGTCTGTTCCTGGAGCCAGCCCAGGTGGAAGCGCATCTCCGCCTTCAGCGGCAGGTAGCCCGTCTTCTCCACGGGCGCCTCCAGGGCCTTCACCGCCGCGAGCGCCGCCGGGAAGCGGCCCGCGTCCACCTGCGCGCGCACCTCCGACAGCTGGTCCTCCAGCCCTTCAATCGTCTCTCGGAGCGCGGGGTCGGAGGGACGGCGCTGCTGTTCGGCCAGCGACTCCACGTCCTCGCACTCGTGCAGCGCGGGCAGCGCGTGCGCCATGTCCACGGCCTTGTCCACCATGGCGGCGTCCGCGCCCGCGAGCAGGTCCACCGTGGCCCGCAGGTCCTTGCGGCGGCGCTCCAGGCACACCACCTGCCGGTCGAGCTGCTCCTCCGGCTTCACGCCGCTCACGCGCGCGTCCTCGCACGCCTGGACACGCTGGTGCTTCCACGCGCCCGCGTACTGCTCCAGCACCTGCGCGGTGCGCAGCGCCATGGCTTCGGCGTAGGGCCTGCCGGTGGCGTGGAACGCGGACGCCAGTCGCGCCTTCGCGTCCGGCGTCCAGACGGCATCCATCAGCGAGCCCGCGTCCGCGCAGACATGGGACTGCTGCCAGACCACGCCCGAGGCCACCGCCAGCGTGGCGGCCATCGCGCCGGACGCGCCCACCCAGCGGCGGCGACGTCCATGGCGCTGCTCCTGGGAGAGCGCGTCCAGCAAGGCCTGCATGGAGGCGAAGCGCGCGTCCGCGTCCAACGACAGGCCGCGCAGCACCGCCTGCCGCACCCAGCCGGGCACCTTCGCCTCGCGCGGCGGCTCGCGGATGAGCGCGGGGGGCGGCGCGAGGGGCGCGCGGGCGGGGGCCGGGGCCAGGGACTGCGTGCCGCCCAGCGACTGCGTGCCCTCCGCTTCCACGCCCGGTTCGCGGCTGGCGGAGGCGTACGCCTTGATGCTGCCCGGGTCGAAGGGGCGCGTGCCGTAGAGCGCCCCGTACAGCGCCGCGCAGAAGCTGAACTGGTCCGTGCGCGCGTCCAGCTGCGTGCCGCGGAACTGCTCCGGGGACATGTAGTTGGGCGTGCCCACCAGCAGGCCCGCCTCCGTGAGCGTGGTCTCCAACATCCGCCGGTCCGAGGACTCCAGCAGCAGGGCCTCCTCCGGCGACGCCGCGGCCTCTGGCCCGTCCCCCACCTGCCGCGCCAGACCGAAGTCCGTCACGTAGACGCGCCCCGCGCGGCTCACCAGCACGTTGGCGGGCTTGAAGTCGCGGTGCACCAGCCCCGCGTCGTGCGCGGCCTGCAGCCCGCGCCCCGCCTGGAGGTAGCGCTCCAACACCTCGCGCCAGGAGGGCTTCGCCTCCTTCAGCCACGAGCCCAACGTGCCGCCGTCCACCAGCTCCATGGCGACGAAGACCTGGTCGCCCCACATGCCCACGTCGAAGACGGGGATGACGTTGGGATGGGAGACGCGCGCCATGGCCTGCGCCTCGCGCAACAGCCGGGCCCGCGCCTCCTCGCTGTCCTTCTGGGCGTTCGGGTGCAGCAGCTTGAGCGCGACCTTGCGATCCAGATCCGGATCATACGCGGCGTACACCACGCCCATGCCGCCCTGCCCCAGCCGCCGCAGCAGCAGGTAGCGGCCCACCTGCGGAACGGGCGGGACGTCCTCGGCGCGACGGGGCCCGGAGCCACTCCCCCGCCCCGTGCCACGGCCCGTGCCTGCCCCCGAACGCGCCGAGTCCGACGGGCCCGTGCCTGAGCTTCCCCTTCCGGTGTCTCTCTTCGTCATGGGCGGCGCACCTGGTGCGGCGAGTGTAGCGCTGGCCCTCGCCCGCTCCGCATTCTCTTCCTCGACGCGTGAGCACCGGCCGCCTGCCTGGTGACAGCCGTCACCAGGTCCCCAACGACTGTCATCAGGCCCCGCGCCGCGTGTGGGAGACAAACCCCTGGAATCAGGAACAGTGGGAGGACTCCCGACGCTGGCATGCCAGCCGCAGTGGGTCCGGACATCGCGGTCCGCCCTCCATCCCCCCTCTGGAGTCCCCCATGGCTCTCGCCCCTGTCTCCCGGAAGCCGCTGTCCCTGGTCAGCCCTCCCGCCGTCACCGAGAAGGCGGCGGCCACCGCGCCGAAGGCCGCGCCCGTGGAGCCCAAGGCCGAGCCCCGGCAGCCGGCGGTCGTGGCGGATGGCTTCGATGTGAAGAAGCCCGCCGCGGGCCCGGAGCTGAGCGGCGTGGGCGCCGCGGTGAATGCCGTGAGCACCGCCGCCGCGAGGGCGAAGGCGGCCCCGGCGGTGGACGCGCCCCCGGCGGAGCGGCAGACGGTGTCCGGCGAGGACAAGGCGAAGCAGGCGGTGGACTTGAAGACGGTGGGCGACCAGCGCAAGGAGACGGAGGACGCGCAGAAGTCGCTGCGGGAGAAGACCACCCAGCAAGCCGACAAGCTCTTCGCCATGGCGGACGGCAAGGAGCAGGTGCCCGAAGGCGCCAGCGTCAAGCGCGTGTCCGACTCCGAGGTGGAGCTCACCCGCGTCAACGGCGAGAAGGAGGTGGTGGAGCGCTCCGTCGCGACGAAGAAGGACGGCGCGGTGGTGATGGACACCGCCTCCTATGAGGACGGCACCAACAAGCGCGACCGGCTGGAGATGAAGGGCGACGGCGCCACGCTGGTAGAGCGCGCGGAGTGGAAGGGCGACAAGAACGAGACCGCCGACCTCAAGTCCTTCGGCGACATCTCCAAGAGCCGCGACACGAACCTGACCTACACGCGCAACGAAGTCTCCATCGAGAAGCACAAGGACGGGGACCGGCTCCACACCGACGAATACTCGCAGGTGAACGGCAACGCCGAGGGCAGCCGCACCTCCTTCTACCAACAGAAGGGCGGCGGCAGCATCGACAACAAGCTCAAGGGCCCGTTCGACTTCAAGAAGCCGGTGGACCGCTCGGACACGTACAGCTACTCCATCCCCGCCCCGGGCGCGGACGGCAAGCAGGGCGACCCGCAGTACAGCCGCGTGCAGAACTTCTCCCAGGACAACGTGAAGGCGACGTCCTACGTGGACCGCACGCTGGACGGCCACACCCAGTTCGCTGGCGAAGGGCCGCACACGTTCGAGGACATGGCCCGGGTCCGCGACGAGTACTCCAAGCACGGCGGTGAGGACTGGGACGCGGACAAGGCGGGCGAAGGCCGCCCCCCGAAGCGCTGGACCGTGGACCTGCAGAAGGACGAGAACCGGCTGGACTCGCAGACCTTCATCGAGGGCTACCCGGACGCGACCATCAAGACGGAGCGGACGCGCGAGGGCAGCACCGTGAAGGAGAAGTACGAGGGCAAGACCTTCGAGAAGGAGGACTCCTCCAAGCGCGTGCCCGTGAGCGGCGAGTCGTCCACCACCTACGGCCAGGACGGCTCCATCGAGAAGATGGACGCCAAGAGCCGCGAGCCGGACGGCGCCGACCTGGAGCAGCACTACAACAGCAGCCGCCAGGCCACCGACCAGGGCCTGGAGCTCCAGGAGTCGCTGGAGACGAAGCGCACGAAGGACAACAAGACGGAGAGCTCCCTCAAGGAGGACACGTCGCTGCTGTCCGACCAGGGCGCGCAGCTGGTCGGCTCCCGCACCACGGTGACGGACGCGGACGGCCGCAAGGGCATCCACGAAGTGGGCAAGGACGGGGAGAAGCTGCGGCTGTCCGGCAAGGGCGGCGCGGACATGCGCGAAGTCACCGACGCGGAGGCCTTCAAGGACGACGCGTTCGGCAAGGTGCTGCTGGAGCAGGCGTCCATCTCCACCGCGAGCACGGTGAACCAGTACGCCAACAGCGGCGGCGCGCAGTCCCTGAACATCCTCAAGGGCCTGAGCCAGGACGCGGGCCGGCTGCCGGCCAAGGCGACGGAGGTCCTGGGCAAGGACACCCTCTCCAAGGGCCTGAACGCGGCGCAGGGCGGCGCGAGCGCGCTGGGCGGCGTGGCGGGCGTGGTGGCGGGCGGCATGTCGCTGGCGCGGGGCATCCGCGAGAACAACATGCCGGACATCGTGAAGGGCGTGTCGGACACGGCCAACGGCGCGCTGAACATCTACAGCGGCGGCAAGGCGTTCACGGAGGCCATCAAGGGCTTCAAGAACGCGGGCGCGCTCACCACCACGACCGCCAACGCGTCGAAGAGCATCCCCTGGGCGAAGACGCTGGCGAACCCGAAGGTGGGCGGCGCGGTGACGAGCGCGGTGCTGGACTCGGTGAAGGGCATGGGCGGCATCGGCAAGGTGGCCGGCGCGGCGGCGAGCGTCGGGAGCAAGGCGCTCTCCGCGCTCAAGGCGGCGGGCGGCGCGGCCAACGTGCTGGGCGCGGTGGGCGGCACGGTGGGCGGCGTGTTCGACATCGTCAACGGCGCGAAGGTGAACGACGGGGCGCAGATCGCCAAGGGCGCCATCGGCATCGCGGGCAGCATCGGCGGCGCGGTCGCGGTGGGTGCGATTGGCGGACCGTTGGGCATGGCGGTGGGCGCGGGCATCGGCCTGCTGACCTTCGGCGTCGGGAAGATCATGGACGCCATCAGCGACAAGCCGCACAAGATCGCGGAGCTCCAGATCGACTGAAGCCGCGCCGCGTCCCCGGGAGGCGGGGGGACACCTCCGCCTCCGGGAGCGCGCTTCAGCGCGTCACGCGCAGGGGGCGCTCGGAGTCCTCGTCGCGCGGCTTCACGAGGGTGCGCCAGTCGCAGGTGCGGCCCCCGATGCCCTCGGGGTGCCGCCCGGCCCCCGCATCCAGGAGGCCCTCGGGGTGCCGCCTGGCCCCCGCATCCAGGAGGCCCTCGGGGTGCCGCCCGGCCCCCGCATCCAGCGCGCACCGGCTCGCGGGCGCGTGCGTGCGCGGGAACCCGAAGGCGCAGTCCAGGTTCCGGGGCAGGTCCGCGCCGTCCAGCTCGAGGATGCGAGGGGTCGTCTCCAGCCCGTGCTCGCGGGTGAAGACCCGGAGGGCGTCCTCGGACACGAAGGGCTGGCCTCCCAACTCGCGCCAGTCGGACACCTGCTCCAAGCGGTCCCAGGCATCGACCCACTCCGGCGCGAGCCCTCCGCGCGGCGCCCCTTCGGTGCCTGGGGGCGCCGGGAGGGGAACCTCCAGCCCGGCAGGCCGCTCCTGGGCCCGTGGATGGACGCGGGCCCCTTCCCTCTGGCGCCTGGGGGCAGGCCGTGCCGCACGCAAGCTCCTGTCCTCCATGACGCGCCGGTTGACGTGCGTCCCCGGCGCCCCTCTTATCTGCCCCTCACCTTGAGCAGGAGTCCACGTTGGCAGGCGCACCGGTTGAACTGAGCCCGGAGGATTACAAGCAAGTCACCCAGCGGCCCGGCATGTGCGTCGTGGACTTCTGGGCCTCGTGGTGTGAACCCTGCCAGGAGTTCGCCCCGATCTTCGAGGCCGCGGCGCCGCGCTTCGCGGACATCGCCCTCGCCCGGCTCGATACGGAGGCGCACGAGGAGCTGTCCGAATCGCTGGGCATCGAGTCCATGCCCACGCTCGTCGCGTACAAGGACGGCCTGGAAGTGCACCGCGTCTCCGGCGCGCTGTCCGCCGAGGCGCTGGACCTGCTGCTCACCCGGCTGCGGGCGGTGGACGTCGCGGAGGAGAAGCGCCGCGCCGCGAACCGCGAGCGCACCGAAGCCGGCAAGCTGCCTTCTGGCATCCCCGAGGGCGCGACGTGGGACGACGGCGACGGGGAGTGGTCCTTCGGCCCCACGGACTCCAAGGGCCGGCCGCACGGACCATGGCGCTACTGGCGCGCGGACGGCACGCTCTGCAACGAGTGCATCATGAAGCAGGGCGCGCCGCACGGCCCCTTCAAGCGCTTCCACGAGGACGGCGCGGTGTCGCAGGAGGGGGCCTTCGAACAGGGCCAGCTCCACGGCCCGCGCACCTGGCTCGCGTCCGAGCACTTCACCACCGAGCGCATGCACGAGAACGGCGTGAGCGAGCGCGTGCGCAAGACCGTGATGCAGTACGACCATGGCACCGTCCGGCAGGTGCTCCACTTCGACGGCGCCGGCCAGCGCGTGCTCCCCACCACCGGCGAGCCCTACCCCACCCGTCCGCCGCACCTGCCCGAGGACACGGAGCTGCGCGAGGACCTGGGCCAGTGGGCGAAGGTGACGCTCAACGCCGACGGCGAGCGCCACGGCCTCGCGCGCTTCTGGGACTCGCAGGGGCAGTTCCTCTGGGAGGCCGAGTTCGTGGACGGCGAGCGCCACGGGCGCTACCGGTCTCGCGCCGAGGACGAGTACGCGGACTTCCGCGTCCACTTCGACGAAGGCCGAATGGAAGGCGACCTCGTCTGCGGCGAGTGGTCGCTCAGGGATTCGCAGCGCGAGGTCGTGCTCACGCGCGACCTGGGCCGGGCGCAGGATGAGCGGACACTGGAGCGCTCGCCGGTGTTCTCCAACCTGGCGCGCACGGCGGAGGGCTGGCGAGAGGTCGCGAAAGAGGCCCGGGCGGACCGGCGCTATCGGGAGGCCCTGCTGGCCACGGCGCGCGCGTGCGCCACGTCCCTGGACGCGCAGCCGCTGAAGGAAGGCCTGGAGGAGCTCACCCTGCCCCGCACGCGGGACTCGGCGTCGGAGCTGGCGGACGACGTCGTGGAGGACGAGGGTCAGGCCTGGGCCCCCATGGCGGATGCGCTCATGCGGGGCGGTGAGGCCGCCACGATCCTGCGCGCCTACGCCGTCCTCCTGGACCAGAGCAACCGGCCGCGCGCGGCGCTGGACTTCGTGCACGCGGCGATGCTGCTCGCTCCGGAGCGCAAGGCGTATCTGTTCACGCGCGGCCTCATCCTGTTGAACCTGGGGTTGGCGGAGCAGGTGCGCCAGGACGCCGAGGGGCTCGCGACGGTGGAGCCGGACACCGCCCGGTTCCTGGGCACGTACGCGCGGGCATTGTTTCCGCGGTTCGACTTCTGGGCGGGGCAGGAACCTCCGCGCTGCACCTACGACGGCCTGCCGGAGAAGCCCGGACAGTCCCTGGAGGCCATCCAGGACCTGGTGCGCAAGTACGCCACGCGCCTCCAGGCGATGCGCACCGCGCTGCTCCAGCGGTTCAAGCCTGGGGCCGCAGTGTCCTGGCTTCCGCCGGACCTGTCGGGGTTGTTGGACAAGGGGCCGGTGAAGCTGGAGCAGTTCGAGCGGGAGCTGGGGGATGAGCAGGTGGAGGTCGACGAGACGCTCGACCTGGAGCTGGGGCTCGCGGACCTCGCGCAGATGCTGCGTGGCGACTGGAGCGCGCTGACCTGGCTGTTGTGGTCGTGCGGGGAGACGGCGCTCCGGATGCCGTCGCGCATCGCGCCCCCGGCGGACTACGGACAAGCGGCGGGGCAGGCCTCGCAGCGCCTGTGGCAGAGCCGGGACCGGCGCATCCGCGGCGGGGCCAGTCCGACGAAGGCCGGCGACGGCTTCCTGTTCGAAGGCGTGGCGCTGGGCGACCTGCACCCCAGCCTGGTGTCCATCGCGGAGCGGCAGTACGCGGAGACGCAAGCGATGTTCTATTGGCTCAATGACCCGGACCATGTCTCTCCGTGGCAGAGCAATCTGAGGGGCAGCTAGTCATGAATCGGATTCGTGAAACCATCGAGGTCGCCGAGCCCCTGTGGCGGGCGCTGGAGCAGATGAGCCACGACCTGGGCGTGGATCGGAACGCCCTGGTGGCCCAGGCGCTGTTCCTGTTCGCACGACAGAACGGTTATGTGGCGCCGACACCCGTGGTGCTCGGGAGCGCGGCCGAACCGGCGCCGATGACCGTCGCGGAGGTCCGGTCCCCAGCGCTCCGGCCTACCGACGCCACGACCCGCCCGGCGGATGCCGCCACGGTTCCTCCCGTGAAGGCGCCCGTGTCCGCGCCGGCCCCGGGCGCTCCCGGGCCGCTGAAGGACAGGCCCGCGGAGGACGAGGCCGCTCTCGCGCGGGCCCGGATGCAGGAGGTGCTCGCGGCCGTGGATGCCGTCGTGCAGCCCCGCGATGTGCCGGTCCCCTCCGATGAGGAGGAATCGGACGAAGAGGAGTCCGACGATGAGACCTCCGCCGAGGAGGACGCGTCCGCCGCGGCGTCCGAGGATGATGATTCGTCCGAGGATGATGATTCGTCCGAGGATGATGACTCGTCCGAGGATGACGATTCGTCCGAGGATGATGATTCGTCCGGGGATGATGACTCGTCCGAGGATGACGACTCGTCCGAGGATGATGAAGCGGACGACAGCGACGACGCGGACGAGGCCGCAGCCGACGACGACGCCTCGGACGACGACGCCTCGGACGACGACGCCTCGGACGACGACGCCTCGGACGACGACGCCTCGGACGACGACGCCTCGGACGACGACGCCTCGGACGACGACGCCTCGGACGACGACGCCTCGGACGACAACGCGGCGGGCGACGATGAAGACCATGCGCACGCCTCGGGCGAGAACGCATCGGACGACGAGGCGGCGGACGAAGATGCTGCGGCGGACGACGACGCGGATGCATCGGACGACGATGACGCGGCTGAGCAAGTCGCGGCCTCGTCCGCCGCTGGGGCTACGGATGACACCGACGATGAGGACTCCGACGAAGCGGACGGAGTAGCCGCGAAGGTCCCCGAGGAAGAGGACGACGGTTCCGCCGCCGATATCGAAGCGGCGATCGGCTCCGAATTCGCGTCGAGCGCGGCCGTCGACTCCGGACCCGAAGAGGCCAAGACCGGCGAGGAAGCCATGGGCTCCGACGACGCCGAAGAACAGGCAGCGGCCTCCGAAGCGGACGTCCCCCCCGCCCCCTCCCACGAGTCCGAGGGACAAGACGTCCCCTTCGAAGTCCCCCGCCCCGCGAAGCCCGCCAGCGCCCGGAAGTCCTCGCGCATCCGGCCCGGCCCGCGCGACGAAGAGACGCCCGCGCCCACCGTGGACTCCGGCAAGAGCGCGAAGCCCACCCCGGCGGCCAGGGCCTCCGCGCGGCGAGAGCTGTTCGTGCGGCTGAGCCCGGATGGGCCCTCGGTCATGGTGGACGTGGAGCGCTTCACCTTGGGACGGGGCCCGCAGTGCAGCCTCGTCGTGAAGTCCGGAAGGGTCTCCCGCGAGCACGCGGTCATCGTGCGCGACGGCAACGACTACTTCATCGAGGACCTGGGCTCATCCAACGGGACCTGGATCAACCACCAGCGCATCAAGCGCCAGAAGATCGCGGACGGGGACACCTTCAACCTGGGCACCGAAGCCGTGTACTTCGCCATGGGGCCGCCCGAGGACTGACGCGCTCAGGCCTTCCGCGGTGGGTTGCGGATGCCCACCGCGGAGATGACCCCGCCCAAAACGAGCAGGACGGCGGTGGCCATCATCGCCCGGTGAAAGCCCGCGACGTCCAGTCGCGGCCCCACGATGAGCCCCGTGAACGCGATGGAGATGAGCCCCGCGACCCGGGAGATGGCGTTGTTGATGGCAGAGCCGATGCCCGCCTGCTCGGGATGGACGGACCCGAGCACCGCGGCCGTCAGCGGCGCCACCGTCACCGTCAGCCCCAGCCCGAACACCAGCACCCCCGGCAGCATCTGGGTCCAGAAGTGCAACGGCGTGCCCACGCGGAGCATCAGCAGGAACCCCACGCTCGCCAGGCACGGCCCCACCGCCATGAACAGGCGCGACCCGTAGCGGCCCGCCAGCCCGCCGAACACGGAGGACAGCAGCAGCATGATGAGCGTGGTGGGCATCAACGCCAGCCCCGCGGCCGTCGCGCGGAAGCCGCCCACCTCCTGAAGAAAGAGCGTGATGACGAACATCCCCAGCGACAGCGCGCCATAGATGGACGTGGTGGCGAGGTTGCCCACCCAGAAGTTGCGCTCCCGGAAGAGCCCCAGCGGCATCATCGGGTGCGGGGAGCGCCGCTCCTGCAACAGGAACGCGATGAACGCCGGCACGCCAAGGCCCAGCGCCAGCAGCACCGTCGGGTGCGTCCAGCCCACCTTGGCCTGCTCGATGAGCGCATAGACCGGCCCGCCCAATCCCAGACACGCCAGGACCGCGCCCAGGATGTCGATGCGAGCACCCGCCGGACGCGGAGGCTCCTCCATCCGCGCGAGCAGCGCGAGCGTCAGCGCGATGGGCAGGACGTTGATGGCGAAGATCCACCGCCACCCCACGGTGTCCACCAGCAACCCGCCCACCAGCGGGCCCGCGATGAACGCGCCCCCCGTCCACCCCGTCCACGAACCAATCGCTTTCGCCTGCTCGGGACCGGAGAAGGTGGCCAGGATGAGCGCCAGCGAGCCCGGCACGAGCAGCGCGCCCGTGGCGCCCTGGAGCCCTCGCGCGAGGATGAGCACGGCTCCGGTGGGGGCCAGCGCGCACAGCAGGGACGTCGCGCCGAACCCCCACAATCCCAGCCGTAGGATGCACTTGCGTCCAAACGCATCGGACAGCGAGCCCGCGACCAGCATCAGCGAGCCCAGGGTGATGAGGTAGGCATCCACCACCCACTGTTGCAGGGTGAGACCTCCCCCCAGGTCCCGCACCATCGCGGGCAACGCGACGTTGATGATCGCCCCGTCCAGGAACGTGACGAGCGACGCAAGCACCGCGATTCCCAGGACGAGCCGCTGTGGAGGGGTCAAGGTACCGGGACTCTCCCGGAGGAAGCCCTCGCACGCACCCCGGCGCTCTCCAGGACGTTGGGCAGACGACGGACCTCGCGAATGGGGAGGGGAGCCGCTCGCTCCCCTCCCGAGGCTCCTCACGGAGCTACAGCCCCGATGAGCCCGTCAGAGCTCGCACTTCGAGCCGCGATCCGTACAAAGCGGAGTCGTGAGCTCCTTGCGCTCCCTCAACTCTCCTCCCGCTCCGGACAGAAGGCGGACCGTCTCGCGCTTCAGGCTCAGCTTCTTGGGCTTCTGGGTGTCCTGCTTGTCCATGGCATCGTCCTCGCAGTGCAGCGCTTGTGGATGTCGGCGGTGAATCTGGATTCACGGACGCGAGCGTCCGTGAAACGCTTCAGAGGTCACACTTCGGACCGGACTCCGTGCAGAACGGCGTGGTGAGGTCCTTGCGCTGCTGCGGCTCGGCTCCGCCCGAAAGCAGGCGGACAGTCTCGCGCTTCAGGTTCAGCTTCTTGGGCTTCTGGGTGTCCTGCTTGTCCATGACATCGCCCTTTCGTTGCGTTCCTTGACGGCGTTAACTGCAACTGCAAGTCAAACACCTGCATCCCAACCAAACAAGCACTCCACGCCAGAACCGTGAGACGATAATTTTCATTTCCTCTCATGACTGCCAAGGTCAACGACATGCGACGCACACCGCCGTGGAAGCCCTTGCTGCATGGCGTCGAGCACGACATGGCCGTGGAAGTGCTCGCGATGCTCGCCGATGCGCTCTCGCACCTTCCCGCCCATGCGTCCTCGCGGACCTCGCTGGCTCGCGGAGATCCAGGGCGTGCGGTGTTGTTCGACTCGCTCGCGCGGGTCCACGATGACGCGCGGTGGCGCGCGACGTCGGAGGCGCTGCTGGAGCGCGCCTCGGATGCGCTCGCGGAGGAGACGCTGGGGCCGGACCTCTATGATGGCTTCACGGGCGTCGCATGGGCGGTGCAGCACGTGCGCCGCCCCTCCGAGTCACCCGACGAGGATCCGCTCACGGAGATCGACGCCGCGCTCGAGGACTTCCTCCAGACGCGGCCCTGGCCGCATCGCTACGACCTGGTGAGTGGACTGGTGGGCATGGGTGTCCATGCCCTGGAGCGCCTTCCTCGCGAGGGCGCCCGGCGCTGCCTGGAGGCGGTGGTGGCCCGGCTGGGAGAGCTGGCCGAGCGGACACCGGAGGGCTTTCGGTGGAAGACGCAAGCCGCGCACGTCGCGGCACGGCTCCAGGGTGAACACCTCGACGGAGAATTCAACCTGGGCGTCGCGCACGGGGTGGCGGGGGTGCTCCTCGTGCTCGGCGGCGCGGTGGCGGCGGGCGTCGCGGCGGAGAGCGCTCGCGAATGGCTCCAGGGCGGCTGGACGTGGTTCATGGCCAGACGCGCAGCGGACTCCGCGCCAGCGCTCTTTCCCACGCGCGTGGGGGCTCGGGATGAGCCCCTGACGTGGCCTCGCCGTCCGGCATGGTGCTACGGCGATCCCGGCGTGGCGTTCGGGCTGCACACGGTGGCGCGGGCCGTGGGGAACCCGGAGTGGGAGGCGCGGGCGCTCACGCTCTGCCTCGAAGCCGCCGGGCGCTGGCGGGACGCCGCCTTCGTGCATGACGGCGGGCTCTGTCATGGATCCGCCGGGCTCGGGCACCTCTACAACCGCCTGTTCCAGACGACGGGCGAGCCCGCCTTCGAGGCCGCCGCCCGCCATTGGTTCCGGCACCTGCTCTCCGTCCACCGACAGCCGGGGCTGGGCGTGGCGGGCTTCCGCGTGCTGGAGCGCTTCGACGGCGGCGGCGAGGGCTGGACCGACAACCCAGGCCTGCTCTCGGGGGCCACCGGCATCGCGCTGGCGCTCCTGGCGGCGACCTCCTCCGTGGAGCCCACCTGGGATCGCCTGCTGCTCATGTCCCTGCGCCCCTCTCCTCTGGATTCTCCATGACGCCGACGGGCTTCTCCCCTTCCGGGTTCTTCGTCCTCCGCACCCCGCTGTTGCCCTTCGACGAGCTGCGTGCCTGGAGCCAGGGCCTGCTCGCGCCCACCGCGCTGGAGGCTTCCGGCGCGGAGCTGGAAGCGGCGCTCGCCCGCGACCGGGACCTGTTGCGCGAGAGGCTTTCGGCGGTGGTGGCGCGGCCGGAGGTGCGGGAGGCGCTGTTCCTCGCGTCGCCCTCGCTCGAGGAGCAGCTGCCCGCGTGGACGGCCGCGCCGGGAGGTCCGCACGGAGAGAAGCTGGAGCGCACGCTGGTGCGCTACTGGCAGCGCATGACGTCGCGGGCCACGCCCTTCGGCCTCTTCGCCGGCAACAGCCTGGGCATGCTCGCACCGGCGACCCACCTGGGCCTGCCGGCCCGTGAGAGCTACCGCCGCCACACGCGGCTGGACATGGACTACGTGGATGCGCTGACGGACGCGCTCGGCCGGCTGCCCGCGCTGCGCGAGGCCCTGGACTACCGCCCCAACTCCAGCCTGTACCGGGTCGCGGGACGGCTGCGCTACGCCGAGTCGCGGCGCGACGGCGGCACGCGGAGCCACCAGCTCGTCGGCGTGGAGCCCACCCCGTACCTGGAGGCGACCCTGGAGCGGGCGCGAGGGGGAGCCTCGCTCGCCGCGCTCGCGCAGGCGCTGGTGGACGCCGACCCCGACGTGTCCCGCGACGAGGCCGTGGAGTACGTGGACATGCTCGTGGCGAGCCAGCTCCTCGTGCCGGAGCTGGCGCCGCTCGTCACGGGCCCGGAGCCGGTGCGCGAGCTGCTCGCGCACCTGGAGTCCGTGCCGGCGATGGCCGGCCCCCACCGCGTCCTCCAGCACGTGCAGGGCGCGCTCGCGGAGCTGGATGGCACGCCCCCGGGCGCGGAGCCTTCACGCTACCGCTCGCTCGCGCACGGGCTGGAGGCCCTCCCTTCGCCGGTCGATCCAGGCCGCCTCTTCCAGGTGGACCTGCGCAAACCCGCGGACGCGCTGACGCTGGGCCCCGCCGTGGTGGAGGCGATGCGCCAGGGCGTGACCCTGCTCCATCGCCTGAGCGCGTCCAGCGAGCCCGCGACCCTGCGGCGCTTCCGCGAGGCCTTCGTCCAGCGCTACGAGGCGCGCGAGGTGCCCCTGCTGGAGGCCCTGGATGAGGACGTGGGCGTCG
Organism: Corallococcus sp. Z5C101001; assembly: GCF_007352635.1. Classification (NCBI taxonomy): domain Bacteria; kingdom Pseudomonadati; phylum Myxococcota; class Myxococcia; order Myxococcales; family Myxococcaceae; genus Corallococcus; species Corallococcus sp. Z5C101001. The sequence goes on along the minus strand of NZ_VKLU01000001.1, from coordinate 878,032 downwards.
GCTTCGAGCGTGCGAGCCCGGAGTCCGCGGAGGACTCGCCCCTGCTGCGCGACCTGCCCTTCGCCGCGTCCCGGAGCGAGGAGCGCGTCGCGTGGGGGAAGGCGCAGGCCCACCTGCACTTCCGGCTGTCGGAGGTGCTGCGCACGGGCGGCCCGCTGGAGCTGGACGCCGCGGACCTGGAGGCGCTCGCGAACCCGCGGCCGGGCCCCCTGCCGGATGCCTTCTCCGTGATGGGCTCCGTGCTGGCGGCGTCGCGGGAGGACGTGGACGCGGGGCGGTTCCGGTTCGTCTTCGAGTCGATGATGGGCCCCTCCGGCGCGGCGCTGCTGGGCCGCTTCTGCCACGGAGACCCGGAGCTGCTGCGCCAGGTGACCGCGCACCTGCGCGCGGAGGAGGCGCTGCGTCCGGAGGCCGCCTTCGCGGAGGTGGTGCACCTGCCGGAGGGGCGCGTGGGCAACATCCTCTGCCGCCCGGTGCTGCGCGCGCATGAGCTGGTGTACCTGGGGCGTTCGGGAGCACCGCCGGAGCAGCAGCTCCCGCTCACCGACCTCTTCCTCTCCGTCCAGGGCACGCGCATCGTCCTGCGCTCCCAGCGCCTGGGGCGCGAGGTCCTCCCCCGCGTCACCCACGTCCACAACTTCGGTCACGCGCACCTGCGCCCCTACACCTTCCTGGGCACGCTCCAGCAGCAGGGCGCCACGCCCGGCCTGCGCTGGCAGTGGGGTCCGCTGGCGAGCAGCGCGTTCCTGCCGCGCGTGACGGCGGGCAGGCTCATCCTCCACCGCGCGCGCTGGCGGCTCCAGGCCCCCACGCTCCGGGGGCTCGGAGAACATGAAGGAGCGCGGCGCTTCCACGAGGCGCAGCGGCTGCGCGCGCGGCTGGGGCTGCCTCGCTACGTCGGACTGGAGGACCACGACAACGTGCTGCCGGTGGACCTGGACAACGTGCTGAGCCTCGACACGTTCGTCCACCTGGTGCGCCAGCGGCCGGAGGTGGTGCTGGTGGAGCTGCTCATGGACGAGGGCCTGTGCGTCCAGGGCCCCGAAGGGCGCTTCGTCCACGAGGTGGTCGTGCCCTTCGTGCGCGACGCGCCGGCCGCGCCGGCCGTGGCCCTGCCGAAGCCGCCGCGGGTGGAGCGCTCCTTCCCGCCAGGCTCCGAGTGGCTCTACGTCAAGCTCTACACCGGCACTGCGCTCGCGGACCGCGTGCTGGCGGAGGCCGTGGCGCCCCTCGTCCGCGAGGCCCTGGCCTCCGGCGCCGCGAACCAGTGGTTCTTCCTGCGCTACGGCGACCCGGACTGGCACCTGCGCGTGCGCCTCCAGGGCGACCCCCGGCGGCTGCGCACGGAGGTGCTGGAGCGGCTCCACGCCTTGCTGCACCCGCTGCGGCGGGACGGGCTCGTGCACCGCGTCCAGGTGGACACCTACGAGCGCGAGGTCGAACGCTACGGCGGCGACGCGGGCATGCCCCTGGTGGAGCAGTGGTTCCACGCGGACAGCGACGCGGTGCTGGAGCTGCTCGACACCGTCGTGGGCGACGACGGCGCGGACGCGCGCTGGCGGCTCACGCTGTGTGGCATCGACACGGTGCTGACCGACCTGGGCCTCGACCTGGAGGGCCGCCGCCAGCTGCTCGCCTCCCTTCGCCAGGGTTACGGCCAGGAGTTCAGCGTGGACGGCGCCTTCGAGCGGCGGTTGGGCGAACGGTTCCGCGCGCACCGCCAGGAGCTGGAGGCCCTGCTGTGGCGGCCGTGGCCCGCCGAAGGCCCCTTGGCGACGGGACTCGCGGCGCTGCGCCGCCGCTCCGAACGGCAGGCACCGGTGCTGGCCCGGCTGCGCGCGTGCGCGGACCAGGGACTGCTCACCCAGCCCCTGGAGCGCGTGGCCGCGAGCCTCGTCCACATGCACACCAACCGAGCCCTGCGCACCGCGGCCCGGGCGCAGGAGCTGGTCCTCTACGACTTCCTCCATCGCCTCTACACGTCACGTCAGGCGCGAGAGAAGAAGCAGCCCTGAGCGGCCCTCCACCTCGCCGGAGCCCAGGGTGGTTGCATGGGGGCCTGGGCACGGCGCGCGCTTTTTCCTGCACGCCACTTCTACCGAGGAGTGACAGAGGCCCTGCTGACTTCATTTTTCATGAAATCAATAATTTATCGAAAAAACATGAAACACACGTGAACAGGACAGATAGGGCCTACGGGTGTAGTTGCTCAATACAAACAAGGTCGCACCCGGGCGGCCGGTCATGGCGCCTCAGAACGCCGAGCGGTGCGAATGGGGCACTCCACCATGGCTCTCTCCCCGGAACAGAAGCGCGCCCGGCTGGCGGCATTGTTGAAGGAGCAGCAGCGGCAGCCCCGGCGGGCGCCCGCGTCCTTCGCTCAGGAGCGGATGTGGCTCCAGCAGCGGCTTTCGCCCACGAGCGCCGCGCTCCACATGCCCGTGGCGGTGAAGCTGGACGGGGTGCTCGACGTGAGTGCCTTGCGCGAGAGCCTCCACGCGGTGCTGCGCCGCCACGACACGCTGCGCACGACCTTCATGGAGCAGGATGGACGGCCGGTGCAGCGGATCGCGCCGGACCTGCCCTTCCCGCTGGAGGCGGTGGACCTGCGGGAGCTCCCCGCGCCCCAACGCGCCCCCGAGGCGTGGCGGCGGCTGCATGAGGAGGCGCGGCGACCGTTCCATCTGGAGGCCGGTCCCTTGCTGCACGCGGTGCTCTACCGGCTCGCGGACGACGCGCACCTGCTGCTGCTCAAGCTGCACCACCTCATCACCGACGGCTGGTCCATGGGCGTGCTCGTGGGCGAGGTGTCCGCGCTCTACCCCGTGTTCGCCTCCGGTGGCGTCCCCGCGCTGCCGCCGCTCGCCATGCAGTACACGGAGTTCGCCGCGTGGCAGCGGCAATGGCTCCAGGGCGCCGTGCTCGAAGAGCCCCTGGCGTACTGGCGCGAGCGGTTGGATCCGCATGCCGTCCTGGACCTGCCCGGGGACCGTCCGCGTCCGGCCGTCCTCGGCGAAGAGGGGGCACGCCTTGGCATCACCCTGCCCGCGGCGCTCACGCAGGCCCTGCGGGAGCTGTCCATCCAAGAAGGCCGGACGCTGTTCTCCGTGCTGCTGGCCGCGTTCAACGCGCTGCTGCACCGCTACTCCGGACAGGACGACCTCACCGTCGGCACGCCCGTGGCCGGCCGCTCCCGCGCGGAGCTCGAAGGGCTCATCGGCCTCTTCGTCAATACGCTGCCCCTTCGCGTGGACCTGTCTGGAGATCCGTCCTTCCGCCAGCTCACCGGCCGCGTCCATGACGTGGCGCTGGGGGCCTTCGCCCACCAGGACGTGCCCTTCGAGAAGCTGGTGGAGGTCCTCCAGCCCGCGCGCCGGCTGAACCTCACGCCCTTCTTCCAGGTGATGTTCGTGCTGCAGAACGCGCCCCTGCCCACCGTGGACGTGTCCGGCCTGCGCATGGAGACGCAGCCGGTGGACAGCGGCTCGGCCAAGTTCGACCTCACCCTCATCGCCGCGGAGATGGCCCACGGCCTGCGACTCACCGCCGAGTACCGCACCGCGCTCTTCGACGTGGCCACCGTGGAGCGGATGCTCGCGCACCTGCGCACGCTGCTCGAAGGCGCCGTGCGCGATCCAGAGCAGCCCCTGTCCAGGCTGCCGTTGCTGGACGCGCGCGAGCGCCTGCGCCTGCTGGAGGACTGGAGCGGACCGCGGGTGGACATGCCCGAGGCGTGCCTCCACTCGCTCATCGAGGCCCAGGTGGAGCGGACTCCCGACGCGGTGGCGCTGGTGTTCGAGGACGCGGCGCTGACCTACCGCGAGCTGGACGCGCGCGCCAACCAGCTCGCGTGGCACCTGCGCTCCCTGGGCGTGGGGGCGGAGACGCGCGTCGGCCTGCTCCTGGAGCGCTCCGTGGAGCTGGTCGTGGCCCTGCTCGCCACGCTCAAGGCCGGGGGCGCCTATGTGCCCCTGGATCCGGACCATCCGCCGCGGCGGCTCGCGTGGATGCTGGAGGACGCGCGGCCCCAGGTGCTGCTGGCCCAGCGGCACCTGCTCGCGCGCCTTCCCCCGGACGGGACGCATGCGGCCGTGCTCTGCCTGGACACGCAGTGGGAGGCCGTCGCGGCACAGCCCCGGTACGCGCCGCCTCCCGTGGCCGTGCCTGACGCGCTGGCCTACGTCATCTTCACCTCCGGCTCCACCGGGCGGCCCAAGGGGGCCATGAACACGCACCGCGCGGTGGTCAACCGTCTGCGGTGGATGCAGGACGCGTTCGACCTGCGCCCGGACGACGTCGTGCTCCAGAAGACGCCGTTCAGCTTCGACGTGTCCGTGTGGGAGTTCTTCTGGCCGTTGATGACGGGCGCGCGGCTGGTGGTGGCGCGGCCGGGCGGACACCAGGAGCCGGTGTACCTGGCGAGGCTCGTCGCGCGAGCGGGCGTCACCACGATCCACTTCGTGCCGTCCATGCTCCAGGTGTTCCTGGAGGAGCCCGAGGCGACGGCCTGCGCCACCCTCCAGCGCGTGGTGTGCAGCGGCGAGGCCCTGCCGCTGGAGCTGGCCGAACGGTGCCTGCGCCGGCTGCCGTCCGCGGGCCTGCACAACCTCTACGGCCCCACCGAGGCCGCCGTCGACGTCACCTGGCACGCGTGTGTCGCGGGTGAGCGCGGGCGCTCGGTCCCCATTGGCCGGCCCATCGCGAACACACGCATCCTGCTGCTGGACGCGCAGGGCGGCCCGGTCCCCGTGGGCGTGCGAGGCGAGCTGCACATCGGCGGGGTGCAGGTGGGCCGGGGCTACCTGCACCAGCCCGCGCTCACCGCGGAGCGCTTCGTGCCGGACGCGTTCAGCGCGCGGCCCGGCGCACGGCTGTACCGCACGGGCGACGTGGCGCGGTGGCTCCCGGATGGCTCCATCGAGTACCTGGGGCGCGCCGACTTCCAGGTGAAGGTGCGCGGCCTGCGCATCGAGCTGGGTGAAATCGAGGCGGCGCTGGAGCAACTGCCCACCGTACGGCAGGCCGTGGTGCTGGCCCGGCGGGATGGAGGCGGGGATCCGCGCCTCGTCGCGTACGTCATGGTCCGGGGCGAAGACAGGGACGTGGGCGGCCTGCGCTCGCGCCTCCAGGAGCGGCTGCCCGGGTACATGGTGCCAGCGGCCTTCGTCGTCCTGGACGCGCTGCCGCTCACGCCCAGCGGCAAGGTGGACCGCAAGCGGCTCCCCGCTCCCGACACCACCGTCACCGCCGGGGAGTACGTCGCGCCCCGCACGCCCACGGAGGCCCGGCTGGCGGAGCTGTGGCAAGAGGTCCTGCGCGTGCCGCGCGTGGGCGCGACCGAGCACTTCTTCGAGGCGGGGGGCCACTCGCTCCTGGCCACGCAGCTGCTCTCCCGCGTCCGCGCGTCCTTCGGCGTGGAGCTGCCCCTGCGCGGCCTCTTCGAGTCCCCCACGCTGGAGGCGCTCGCGCGGCGCATCGATGGCGGGACGCACGCGTCGGCGCCAGCGACGCCGCCGCTGCTCCCCGTCGCGCGGGAGGAGCCGCTGCCCCTGTCCTTCGCCCAGGAGCGGATGTGGTTCATCGACGCGATGGAGCCTGGGAGCGCGGCCTTCAACATGCCCCTCGTCCTGCGGCTCACCGGCGCCCTGGACCTGGAGTCCCTTCGCCGCGCGCTGGAGGCGCTGGTGCACCGGCACGAAGCGCTGCGCACCACCTTCCGCGCCGGCGCGCCGGGCCCCTGGCAGATCATCGCCGCGCCGGGCCCGTTCCCGTTGGACGTCATCGACCTGCGCTCGTTGCCCATCGCCGCGCGGCAGGCGGAGGCCCGTCAGCGCGCCAGCGCCGAGGCGATGAGGCCCTTCGCGCTGGACACCGGTCCGCTGCTGCGCGCCACGGTGCTGCGGCTCGATGACGCCGCGTTCGTGCTGCTGCTCACCGTGCATCACATCGTGTTCGACGGGTGGTCGCTGGGCCTGCTCGTGCGCGAGCTGACGGAGCTGTACCGCGCCCGGGCCTCGGGGGTCACACCATCCCTGCCCGCGCTGCCGCTCCAACCCGCCGACCACGCGGTCTGGCAGCGGCGGTGGCTCCAGGGAGACGTGCTGGAGGGACAGCTGGCGTACTGGCGCGGGCAGGTGGATCCGCACGCCGTGCTGGAGCTGCCGCTCGACCGGCCCCGGCCTCCGGTCCTGTCCTCCGTGGGTGCCCGCCGCTCGCTCCGGCTCTCCCCTGCCCTCACCGGGGAGCTCAAGCGGTGGGCCGTGAGCGAGGGCCGCACGGTGTTCTCCGTGCTGCTGGCCGCGTTCGACGCGCTGCTGCACCGCTACTCCGGCCAGGACGACCTGACCGTCGGCACTCCGGTCGCGGGCCGCTCGCGCCCGGAGCTCGAAGCGCTCATCGGGCTCTTCGTCAACACGCTGCCCCTGCGTGTCGGCCTGTCCGGCGACCCGTCCTTCCGCCAGCTCGTCACCCGCGTGCATGAGGTCGCGCTGGGGGGCTTCGCCCACCAGGACGTGCCCTTCGAGAAGCTGGTGGAGGTCCTCCAGCCCGTGCGCCGCCTGAACCTCGCCCCGCTGTTCCAGGTGATGTTCGCGCTCCAGAACGCGCCCCTCCCCCCGGCGCGGCTGCCCGGCCTCTTCATCGACGCCGAACCGGCGGGCGCGCCGGTCGCGAAGTTCGACCTCACCCTCATCGCCACCGAGACGGCCCACGGCCTGGACCTCACCGCCGAGTACCGCACGGAGCTGTTCGACGAGGCCACCGTGGCGCGGCTGCTCACGCACCTGCACGCGCTGCTGGACGGAGCCCTCCAGGCCCCGGAGCAGCGGCTGTCCGCGCTTCCACTCCTCACCCACGACGAGCGGCGGCAGGTGCTGCACGACTGGAATGACACCCGGTCCACCCATCCCCGCGATGCGTCCCTGCCGGAGCTGTTCGAAGCCCAGGTGCGCCGCTCACCCGACGCCATCGCGCTCGTCCAAAGCAACGTCACGCTCAGCTACCGGCAGCTCGACACCCGCGCCAACCAGCTCGCGCACGCGCTTCGCGCGAAGGGCGTCACCCCCGGCAGCCTCGTGGCGCTGGGGTTGGAGCGCTCGCCCGCGTTCGTCGTCGCGGTCCTCGCCGTCCTCAAGGCGGGGGGCGCGTACGTGCCCCTGGAGCTGGCGCATCCCCGGGAGCGGCTCGCCCTGCTGTTGGAGGAGACAGCGCCACGGGTGTTGCTCACCCGCGCCGGGACCCGGGCCGCGCTGCCCACGTTCGACGGCCCGACGCTCTGCGTGGACACCGAGGCGGACACCCTCGACGGGCAGCCTTCGCACGCTCCCGCCTCCGGGACGACGGCGGACAGTCTGGCGTACGTGATGTTCACGTCGGGCTCCACCGGACGGCCCAAGGGCGTGATGGTGGCCCATCGGGGCGTCGTGCGCCTCGTGCACGCGCCGGAGGTCTACGACCTGGGGCCGGACAGCGTCTTGCTCCAGACCTCCGCGCTCGCCTTCGACGCGTCCACGTGGGAGCTGTGGGGTGCGCTGCTGCATGGCGGACGGCTGGTGCTGGCGCCGCCGCATCCGCTCTCGCTGGAGGAGCTGACCGCGCTCCTGCGCGAGGTGGCGCCCACCGTCGTCTTCCTCACCACCGCCCTCTTCGAGCAGGGGGTGCTGCACCCGGAAGCGCCCTGGGACCGGGTGCCGCATGTGCTCGTGGGTGGAGAGGCGATGCCGCCCCAACGCGCGCGCGAGTTCCTGGCGCGCCGGGGCCCGGATGGCCGGCTGAGCAACGTCTACGGCCCCACCGAGAACACCACCTTCTCCACGCACCACCCGATGCGCGCGGACGCCGTCGTGGGACACACGGTGTCCATCGGCCGGCCCATCCCGGCGTCCACCACCTACGTGCTGGAGGCATCGCTTCACCCCGCGCCCGTCGGCGTGCCCGGGGAGCTGTACGTCGGTGGCGACGGGCTGGCGTGGGGCTACCTCCACCGGCCCGAGCTGACCGCCGAACGGTTCATCCCCCACCCCTTCTCCACGACCCCCGGAGCGCGCCTCTACCGGACTGGAGACAAGGCCCGGTGGCGGGCGGACGGCACGCTGGAGTTCCTGGGCCGCACCGACTTCCAGGTGAAGCTGCGCGGCTTCCGCATCGAACCGGGAGAGGTGGAGGCCGTGCTGCGCCAGCAGCCCGGCGTCCGCGAAGCGCTCGTGGTGGTGGAGGAAGGGGGAAGCGCCGCGGAGAGGCGCCTCGTCGCCTATGTCGCGAGGGACGGCGCTCGGGATGCCAGCGCCCGCGCCGCGCTGCGCGAAGCCCTGCTGCGCTCGGTGCCCGCGTACATGGTGCCATCCGTGTTCATCCTGGTGGAGGCCCTGCCCCTCACGCCCAATGGCAAGGTGGACCGAAAGGCGCTGCCCGCGCCGGACGACGCCGCGCCGGGCGCCGTGCACGTCGCGCCAGCAACGCCCACCGAGGAGCGGCTCGCCGCGCTCTGGTCTCAGGTGCTGCGGCGCGACCCGGTGGGCACCACCGACAACTTCTTCGAGCTGGGTGGGCACTCCCTGCTGGCCACGCAGCTCGCCTCCCGCGTGCGCGCCACGTTCGACGTGGCGCTGCCCCTGCGCGCCTTCTTCGAGGCGCCGACAGTGGCGCAGCTCGCGCGCCGCATCGACGCGAGCCCCCGCTGGGAGACGCCCGCCGCGCCGCCCCTCGTCCCCGGCCCCCGCACGCCCGCGCCGCCGCTGTCCTTCGCGCAGCAGCGGCTGTGGGTCCTGGATCGACTGGACCCCGGCAACCCCGCCTACAACATCGCCTCCGCGCTGAAGCTCCGGGGCGCGCTCGACGTGGCGGCGTTGGAGCGGGCGTTCCAAGCGCTCATCACCCGCCACGAAGCGCTGCGCACGACCTTCCGCCTCGAAGGCACCGAGCCCGTCCAGCACATCGCCGCGCATGCGGACTTCCACCTGTCCGTCGTCCCGCCGCGGCCCGGCACGGAGGCATGGCACGACGCGGCCCGGAGGCTGGCGAGCGCGGAGGCGGTGCGCCCGTTCGACCTCACCCAGGGGCCGTTGCTGCGGGCCACGCTCCTCCAGTCTGGAGCGGAGGAGCACGCGCTGCTGGTGACGATGCACCACATCGTCTCCGACGGCTGGTCCATGGGCGTGCTGGTGCGCGAGCTGCTCGCGTTCTACGCGGCCTTCGCCTCGGGACGGGAGCTCCACCTCGCACCGCTGGCCGTGCAGTCCGCGGACTTCGCCCTCTGGCAGCGCGCCTGGCTCCAGGGCCCGGTGCTGGAGGCACAGCGGGCCTACTGGCGGCGTCAGCTCTCCGGAGCCCCCACGCTGCTGGAGCTGCCCACCGACCGGCCTCGCCCCGCAGTGCAGACCGGGCGCGGGGCGGTGCGGCCCTTCGCGTTGTCTCCCGCCGTCTCGGAGGCGCTCGCCTCCTTCAGCCAGCGCGAGGGGCTGACGCCCTTCATGGTGCTGCTGGCCGCCTTCCAGTGGCTGCTGTCGCGCTACTCCGGACAGGACGACGTCAGCGTGGGCACGCCCATCGCCGGGCGCACGCACGCGCGGACCGAAGGGCTCATCGGCTTCTTCGTGAACACGCTGGTGCTCCGCGCCCGGCTGGACGGCGCGGCTTCATTCCGCGCGCTGCTCCAGCAGGTGAAGGAGACGACGCTCGCGGCCTACGCGCACCAGGACGTGCCCTTCGAGAAGCTGGTGGAGGAGCTCCAGCCCCAACGCACCCTGAGCCATTCGCCCCTCTTCCAGGCGATGCTGGTGCTCCAGAACACGCCCGAAGCGCCCCTGGAGCTGCCGGGCCTCGCCTTCGAGCCCCTGGAGCGGGACTTCGACGCGGCCAAGGCGGACCTCACGCTGTCCCTCACCGCGACGGTGCGCGGCCTCACCGGCACGCTCGCGTGGCGGACCGACCTGTTCGACGCGTCCACCGTGGAGCGCCTGGGAGAACACCTGGGCATCCTGCTGGAAGCCGCGCTCGCCGCGCCGGATGCGCGCCTGGACGCGCTGCCCCTCCTGGGTGACGCGGAGCGCGCCCGGGTGCTCTCGTCGTTCAACGCGCCGGAGCCGCTGCCGTCCGCCGCCACGCTGGACGTCCTCGCGCGGTTCGAAGAGCAAGCCGCCCGCCATCCGGAGCGCGTCGCGGTCGAAGCGGACAGGCGGTCCCTCACGTATGGAGCGCTGGACGCGCGCGCCAACCAGCTCGCGTGGCACCTGCGCTCGCTGGGAGTCGGGCTGGAGTCCCGCGTGGCGCTGTGCCTGGAGCGCTCCGTGGACGGGGTGTTGGCGCTGCTCGGCGTCTGGAAGGCCGGCGGCGCCTACGTGCCGCTGGATCCGGAGTGGCCCGAGGCCCGGCGGGAGGCGCTGGCGTCGGAGGTGGGCGCCTCGGTGGTGGTGACGGCTTCCGCCCACGCCGCCGCGTTCGCGAAGGTCCAGACGGTCTGCCTGGACACGGAGGCCGGGGTGCTCGCGGCCTCGCGCGGGGATGCGCCTCCCGGCTCACGGGACGCTGGACGGCTCGCCTATGTCCTCTTCACCTCCGGCTCCACGGGCCGTCCCAAGGGGGTCTGCGTGGAGCACGCGCAGCTGGCCGCGTACGTCCACGCCGCCACGCACCGGCTGGGACTGGAGGCCTGCGACAGCTTCGCGCTCGTCTCCACCTTCGTCGCGGACCTGGGCAACACCGTGCTCTTCCCCGCGCTGTGCACCGGTGGCCTCCTGCGAGTCCTCTCCCAGGAGACGGCCAGCACGCCCGCCGCCGTCGCCGACCTGTTCCGCCAGGACCCGGTGGACTGCATGAAGATCGTCCCCTCGCACCTCGCCGCGCTGATGACGGCGGCCGAGCCCCGCGACGTGCTCCCGCGCAAGCGCCTGGTGCTGGGTGGCGAATCCTCCTCGTGGGCCCTGGTGGACGCGGCGCGCGCGCTCGTCCCTGGCTGCGAGGTGCACAACCACTACGGCCCCACGGAGACCACCGTGGGTGTCCTCGCGGGCCGGGTGGAGGGGGACGGCGCACGCTCCGCCTCCGTGCCGCTGGGACGCCCGCTGTCGGGCTCCCGGCTGTACGTCCTGGACGCGGCGGCGCGGCCGGCCCCCCTGGGCGTACCCGGCGAGCTGTACGTCGGCGGCGCGCAGGTGGCGCGCGGCTACCTGGGCAGGCCCGACCTCACGGCGGAGCGCTTCCTGCCAGATGCCTTCAGCCCCACGCCCGGCGCGCGCATGTACCGCACCGGCGACCGGGTGCGGTGGCTCGCGGACGGCCGCATCGAGTTCCTGGGGCGCGTGGACTTCCAGGTGAAGGTGCGTGGCTTCCGCGTGGAGCCCGGCGAGGTCGCCACCGCCCTGCGCGCCCTGCCCTCCGTGCGGGAGGCCATCGTGGTCGCCCGCGAGGATGTCCCCGGCGACAAGCGGCTCATCGCCTACGTGATCCCGGTCCCCGGTGAAACGGCGCCTGCGTCCACGGGGCTGCGCGACGCGCTCCTGCGCGTGCTGCCGGGCTACATGGTGCCGTCCGCCTTCGTCGTGCTGGAGGCGCTGCCGCTCACCCCCAACGGGAAGGTGGACCGCGCCGCCCTGCCCGCGCCCGAGGAGCGCTCCGCCACGACGGAGGCCCTCACGCCCCGCACGCCCACCGAGCAGTTGCTCGCGTCGCTCTGGGCGGACCTGCTGCACCGCGAAGCCGTGGGCGTGGAGGATGACTTCTTCGCGCTGGGCGGCCACTCGCTGCTGGCCACGCAGCTCGTCGCCCGCGTGCGCGCGGCGTTCGGCGTGGAGCTGCCCCTGCGCGCGCTCTTCGAGACCCCCACGCTCGGGAAGCTCGCGGCGCGAGTGGACGCGGAGCTTCAGACGCGGGGAGGCAGCGCGCTGCCCGCGCCGGGACGCCGTCCCCCTGGCGCCGAGGCCCCGCTGTCCTTCGCGCAGCAACGCCTCTGGTTCCTGGATCAGCTCCAGCCGGGCACGGCCACGTACAACATGCCGCATGCGCTGCGGCTGGAAGGCCCGCTCGACCTCGCCGTGCTGGAGCGAGCCTTCACGGCGCTGGTGGAGCGACACGCCTCGCTGCGCACCGTCTTCCATGGCGACGCGGGAGAGCCCCTCCAGCGAGAGGTCGCGCCCCAGGCCTTCCAGCTCCCCGTCACCGACGTGAGCTCGGAAGCGGAGGCCCATCGGCTCGCGAGCGAGGAGGCCCTGCGCCCGTTCCAGCTCACCACCGGCCCCCTGCTGCGCGCGCTCCTCCTGCGTCAGGGCGCCGAAGCGCACGTGCTGGTGCTGACGATGCACCACATCGTCTCCGACGGCTGGTCCATGGGCGTGCTGGTGCGCGAGATGCGCGCGCTCTATCAGGCGTTCGCCACGGGCGCGCCGTCGCCCCTGGCAGAGCCGACGCTGCGCTACTCCGACTTCGCCGTCTGGCAGCGCACGTGGATCCAGGGCCCTGGCCTGGACCGCCAGCGCGACTGGTGGCGACAGCACCTGGCCGGCGCCTCGCAGGCGCTGGAGCTGCCCACCGACTTCCCACGTCCCGCGCTCCAGTCCTTCCACGGAGGGACCGTCGCGTTCGAGCTGCCCGAGGCCCTCTCCGCTTCGCTCCAGGCCCTCACCCGCCGCCACGGCAGCACGCTCTTCATGGTGCTGCTGGCCGGGCTCCAGGCGCTGCTGTCGCGCACGTCGGGCCAGGACGACATCACCGTCGGGTCCCCCATCGCCGGGCGGCGCTTCGCGGAGCTGGAGGGCCTCATCGGCTTCTTCGTCAACACGCTCGCGCTGCGCTCGCGGCTGGAGGACAACCCCACCTTCCTTCAGCTGCTTGACCGCGTACGCGAAGCCACGCTGGGGGCCTTCGCGAATCAGGACGTCCCGTTCGAGAAGCTGGTGGAGGAGCTTCAGCCCCGGCGAGACCTGAGCCGCTCGCCGCTGTTCCAGGTGATGCTCATCCTCCAGAACGCTCCGGCCGTGCAGGACGCGCCGCTGCCGGGGCCGCTCACCCTGCGGCCGTACGACGCGGAGCTGGAGGCGGCGAAGTTCGACCTCACCTTCTCATTCACCCACTCCGCCCGGGGGCTCACGGGCTCCATCAACTACGCCACCGCGCTGTTCCGCGAGGACTCCATCCGCCGGCTCATCGCACAGCTGCGCGTGCTGCTGGAGGGCGCCGCGCGCGCGCCGGACACCCGCCTGGGGGACCTGCCGCTGCTGCCTCCCGAGGAGCGCCAGCAGGTGCTGATGGACTGGAACGCGACGGCGCGCGCCTTCGACGCCACGGAGGTCCACCTCCAGTTCGAGGCCCAGGCCCGCCGCACGCCGGATGCGCCCGCGCTGAGCTTCGGGGACACCCGCCTCACCTACCGCGAGCTGCATCAGCGCGTGCTGCGTCTCTCTTCACGGCTCCAGGCCCTGGGCGTGACCCGGGACACGCCGGTGGCCCTGCGCGCGCAGCGCTCGCCCGACCTCGTCGCCGCGATGCTCGCCATCCTCCATGCGGGCGGCGCCTACCTGCCGTTGGATCCGAACTACCCCGCGGACCGCCTGGAGTGGATGCTCCAGGACTCCGGCGCCCGCGTCCTCGTCACCGAGACGGCCCTCGACGGCGCCGTCCCGGCCCGGGGCGTGGACGTGTTGCGGCTCGACACACCCGACGACGGAGCCCCCGCCACGGCGTCGCCCGGGGCCGCTTCGGCGGACAGCCTCGCGTACATCATCTACACGTCCGGCAGCACCGGCCGTCCCAAGGGCGTGCTCGTCCCGCACGGCACCGTCGCCAACTTCCTGGCGGCCATGGATCCGCTGCTGGACGCCGCGGTGCCTGGAACGTGGCTCGCGGTGACGAGCGTGTCCTTCGACATCCACGTCCTCGAAATCCTCTGGACGCTGTCGCGGGGCTTCCAGGTCGTGCTGCACGACGAGCAGGCCGCGGCCCGGGGCGCGGCCCTGCCGCTGACGGAGGTGCTGGCCCGCCACGCCATCACCCACCTCCAGTGCACGCCCTCGTTCGCGCGCACGCTGGTGCTGGCCCCTGAGTCCGTCGCGGCCCTGGGAGCCCTGCGCCACCTGCTCGTGGGCGGAGAGGCGCTGCCGGGAGTGCTGGCCCGCCAGCTTCGCGAAGCCCTGCCCGCCACCCGCCTCACCAACATGTACGGCCCGACGGAGACCACCGTCTGGTCATCGACCCACACGGTGGACACGGACGCGCCGCCCGCCACCGTCTCCATTGGCGCGCCCATCGCCAACACGCGGATGTACGTGCTGGATGGCCAGCACCGGCCGGTGCCCGTGGGCGTCTCCGGCGAGCTGTTCATCGCGGGCGACGGCGTGGTGCGCGGCTACCACCACCGCCCGGACCTCACCGCCGAGCGCTTCGTTCCGGATCCGTTCTCCTCCCGGACCGGCGCGCGCATGTACCGCACCGGAGATCTCACCCGCTGGCGCCAGGACGGGACGTTGGACTTCCTCGGCCGCGCGGACTTCCAGGTGAAGGTGCGCGGCTTCCGCATCGAACTGGGAGAGGTGGAGGCCGTCCTCTCGCGCCACCCGGACGTGCGCCAGGCCGTGGCGGGCGCGCACCTGGACGCGGGCGGAGACAGCACGCTGGTGGCGTGGGTGGTGCCGGTGGCCGGGCGCGAGGTGGACGACGGAGCCCTGCGGGACTTCGCGCGCAAGCACCTGCCCGAGCACATGGTCCCCACCTTCGTCCTCGCGTTGGAGACCTTCCCCCTCACGCCGAACGGCAAGGTGGACCGCAAGGCCCTGCCGCCGCCGGAAGCGGGGGCGCGGGAGCGGGCCTACGTGGCCCCGTCCACTCCGCGCGAGCAGCAGGTCGCGGAGCTGTACGCGGGACTCCTGGGCGCGCCTCGCGTGGGCGCCACCGACCACTTCTTCGAGCTGGGCGGCCACTCGCTCCTGGCCACGCGGCTCATCTCCCGCGTGCGCGCGAACCTCCAGGTGGAGCTGCCCGTCCAGACGCTGTTCGAGGCGCCCACCGTCGCGGCCTTCGCCCGGCGCATCGACGCCGCGCTCCAGTCCGGCCAGCGCGTGGAGGCGCAGCCCCTGGAGCGCATCCCGCGCACCGGCCGGTTGCCCACGTCGTACGCGCAGCAGCGGCTGTGGCTGTTGGACAAACTCGCGCCCGGAAGCCCCGCCTACAACCTCCCCGCGACGCTGCGGCTGACGGGCGCGCTGGACGTGGAGGCGCTGCGCCGGGCGCTGGAGGCGCTGGTCCACTGGCACGAGCCCCTGCGCACGACGTTCCGGGACGATCCGGACGGCCCCGTGCAGCACATCGCGCCCCCCACCGAGCGACCGCTGGAGGTGGTCGACCTGCGGGCGCTACCGCCCCGGGAGCGCGAGGCCGAGGCCCGGCGCCGCGCCGAGGCGGATGCCCGCCGGCCGTTCTCGCTGGAGGACGGCCCCATGCTGCGCACCACGTTGCTGGTGATGGACGTGGACGAACACCTGCTCCTGCTCAACGTGCACCACATCGTGTCCGACGGCTGGTCCATGGGCGTGCTGGTCCGCGAGGTGACGGAGCTGTATCCAGCGTTCGTCGCGGGCCGGCCGTCACCGCTCGCGCCGCTGTCCATCCAGGCCGTGGACCACGCCGCCTGGCAGCGCCGGTGGCTGGATGGCGGCCATCTGGCGAAGCAGCTGGCGTGGTGGCGGCGACACCTGGAGGGAGCCCCGTCGTCGCTGGAGCTGCCCACGGACCGGCCCCGAAAGCACCCGCTGCGCTCCGAAGCGGGCTACCTGTTCACCACGCTTCCGCTGGAGCTCTCCGAGGCGGTGGAGTCCTTCAGCCTCGCGGAGGGACTGACGCCCTTCATGGTCCTCCTGGCGGCCTTCCAGTGGCTGCTGATGCGCTACACGGGGCAGTCCGACATCAGCGTCGGCTCTCCGGTGGCGGGGCGCGACCGGCCGGAGCTGGAGGGGCTGGTCGGCTTCTTCACCAACACCGTGGTGTTGCGCACGCGCTTCGACCTTGAGTCCACGGTGCGGTCGCTGCTGCGCCGCGTGCGCACCACCGTGCTGGACGTCTTCGAGCACCAACACGTCCCCTATGAGCAGCTCCAGCCGATGCGAGACCTGCATCAGGCCCCCCTGTTCCAGGCGATGTTCATCCTCCAGAACACGCCTCCCTCGCGCCTGTCCGTGCCGGGGCTGACGTTCCAGTTCGAGGAGCGCCAGGGCCACGCCGCCAAGTTCGACCTGACCCTGTCGGTGACCCGCACCGCGGAGGGCTTCGCGCAGGAGCTGGAGTACGCCGCCGCCCTCTTCGACGCCTCCACCATGAAGCGGATGCTCGGCCATCTGCGAAGGCTGGTGACCGCGATGGTCTCCACCCCGGAGCTGCCCCTGTCCGCGGTGGACCTGCTGGGCCCGGAGGAGCGCCAGCGGGTGCTGGTGGACTGGAACGCCACGCAGGCGCCCTTCCCGGACGCCTGCCTCCACGCGCTCTTCCAGGCCCAGGCCCTGCGCACGCCGGAGGCGACCGCCGTCGTCTTCGAGGGCACGTCCCTCACCTACGCGCAGCTCGACACGCGGGCGAACCAGCTCGCGCACATGCTGCGGCGCGGAGGCGTGGGGCCGGAGACGCGGGTGGCGCTGAGCGTGGAGCGCTCCCCGGACCTCGTGATCGGGATGCTGGGCATCCTCAAGGCCGGTGGCGCCTGGGTGCCCGTGGATCCGCTGCTCCCCCGCGAGCGCGTGGCCTTCATGTTGGAGGACAGCGGCGCGCGGCGGCTCGTCACCCAGTCGCCCCTCCTGGAGCGCTTCACCCCTGACTGGGTCCGGCGGGCGCTGTGCCTGGACACCGTCGGCGCGTCGCTGTCGGTCGAGGAGCCCGAGCCACCAGACGCGGGAGTGACGCCAGCGAACCTGGCGTACCTGCTCTACACGTCGGGCAGCACCGGACGGCCCAAGGGCACCGCCGTGGTGCATCGCGGCGTGGCCAACCTGGTGACGCACGAGGCGGTGGCGTACGGCATCGGCCCGGGCAGCCGGGTGTTGCAGTTCGCCAGCCCCAGCTTCGACCTGTCGGTGGAGGAGATCTTCACCACGCTGTGCAATGGCGCGACGCTGGTGCTCGCGCCGCTGGAGCGGTTGATGCCGGGTGAGCCGCTGCGGGCGTTCCTGCGCGAGGAGCGCCTCACCGTCATCAGCCTCACCCCCGCGGCCCTGGCGGCGACCTCCGCCGAAGACCTGCCGGACCTGCGCACCGTCATCTCCGGAGGGGATGCCCTGCCCGCGGACGTCGTGGCGCGCTGGGCGCCGGGCCGCCGGTTCATCAACTCCTATGGCCCCACCGAGGCGACGGTGGTCGCGACGCTCACCGACGTCGTCGCGGAGGAAGGCACGCCCTCCATCGGACGCCCCCTGGCGAACGTGCGGGCCTACGTGCTCGACGCACGGGGAGGCCCCGTGCCCGTGGGCGTGCGCGGGGAGCTGTACCTGGGAGGCGCGGGCGTGGCCCGGGGATACGAGGGGCGCCCGGCCCTCACCGCCGAGCGCTTCGTGCCGGATCCCTTCTCCTCCGAACCGGGAGCCCGGCTGTACCGCACCGGCGATGCCGTGCGGTGGCGCGACACCGGGGCGCTGGAGTTCCTCGGGCGCACCGATGCCCAGGTGAAGGTGCGGGGCTTCCGCATCGAACCGGGTGAGGTGGAAGCGGCGCTCGCGCGGCTGCCGGACGTGAGGGACGCGGTGGTGGTCGCGCGCGACGCGGGCCCCGCGGGGAAGCAGCTCGTCGGCTACGTCGTCGCGAGGCCGGGCCGCTCGGTGGATGGCGCGAAGGCGCGCGAGGCGCTGAAGCAGGACCTGCCCGACTACATGGTCCCGTCCGCGCTGGTGGTGCTCCAGGCATTGCCACTCACGCCCAACGGCAAGGTGGACCGCAAGGCGCTGCCCGCGCCGGACTTCACGAACGACGCCCGCCCCTTCGTCGCGCCCCGGACGCCGACGGAGACACGGCTCGCGGAGCTGTGGTCGCGGTTGCTCGGCGTGCCGCGCGTCGGCGCGAGCGATGACTTCTTCGACCTGGGAGGCCACTCGCTGCTGGCCACCCAGGCCGCCAGTCGCGTCCGGCAGGCCTTCGACGTGGAGCTGCCCCTGCGCCGCCTCTTCGAGGCGACGACGCTGGAGCAGGTGGCGCGCCTCATCGACGAGCGCCTCGCCTCCGACCCCACGGCCGCACCGAAGCCGGACGCCTCCGCGACGCTGGCGCTGCCGTTCCTCCCGCTGAGGGAGGCGGCGGCACGGGAAGCCGCGGAGCCCTCCGGTGCGTGGGACGCGCCCCCCGTCATCGAGGCCCTGGCGCCCTCCGCGCCCGCGAGCATTCCGCGACGAAGCCCCCAGGAGCCACCGCCCCTGTCCTTCGCCCAGCAGCGGCTGTGGTTCCTCACCCGGCTGGACCCCGAGGGCGCCACGTACAACCTGCCGGTGGCGGTGCGCTTGGAGGGCCCGCTGGACGTGCCCGCCTTCACCCGCGCGCTGGGGGCCCTGCACCAGCGTCACGAGTCCCTTCGCACGACGTTCGAGGAGCACGCGCACCAGCCCGTGCAGCGCATCCACGAGGCTCCGCCCCTGCCGGCCCGCTGGCTGGACCTGCACGCGCTGCCGGAAGCCGAGCGCGACGCCACCCTCCAGCGCCTCATCGGACATGAGCCCTGGAGGCCCTTCGACCTGGAGCAGGGTCCGCTGTGGCGCGCGGTGCTCGTGCGCATGGACGCGCGTCAGCACGTGCTGCTGCTCACCTTGCACCACGCCATCTCCGACGGCTGGTCCATGGGCGTGCTGCTGGAGGAGCTGACGGCGCTGTACACCGCGTGCGTCGAAGGCCAGCCCGCGCGCCTCGCGCCGCTCCCGGTGCAGGCCGCCGACCACGCCGTCTGGCAGCGCTCCTGGCTGCGCGACGAGGTGCTGGACTCGCAGTTGGACTGGTGGCGCCAGCAGCTCGCCGGGGCCCCTCCCTCGCTGGAGCTGCCCACGGACCGCCCGCGCCCCGCGACCCAGACGTTCCGGGGTGGAGCGGTGCCCTTCGAGTTCCCCCGCGCGCTGTGGGACGGGCTGGACGCGCTCTGCCGCCAGGAGAACGCCACCCCCTCCATGGTCGTGCTCTCCGCCGTCCAGGCCCTGTTGTCGCGCTGGTCCGGACAAGAGGACGTCAGCGTCGGCGCCCCCGTCGCCGGCAGGACGCACACGGAGCTGGAAGGCCTCATCGGCTTCTTCGTCAACACGCTGGTGCTGCGCACGAAGCTGTGGGGCGACCCGAGCTTCCGGACCCTGCTCGGCCGGGTGCGGGAGGGAACGCTGGCCGCCTACGCGCACCAGGACGTCCCCTTCGAGAAGCTGGTGGAAGCGCTGCGGCCGGAGCGGCTCCCGGGCCGGACTCCCTTCTTCCAGGTGATGCTCGCGTACCAGAACGCGCCCATGCCCGACGTCATGGGTCCCGGCCTCACCCTGGCCGCCCTGCCCCTGGGCCAGCGCACCGCGAAGTTCGACCTGGCGCTGTCCGTGACGGACCGCCAGGGCGTGCTGCGCGGCCAGCTGGAATACAACGCCGACCTGTTCGACGCGTCGACCGCGGCGCGGCTCGTGGAGCACCTGCGCGTGCTGCTGGAGGGCGCGCTCGAAGCACCGGATCAGCCCCTCTCCACGCTGCCCCTGCTCACGGCGGCGGAACGGCACCTGCTACTTCAGGGGTGGCGTGAACCGTCCACGCTCACGCCCGCGGACGCGGGAGTCCAGCGGGTCCTCGCCGCGGCGGCGCGCCTCCCCCCCGACGCGGTGGCCGCGCGGTGGGAAGGCGAACCCCTCACCTGGGCGGAGGCCCACCGCCGCGCCGGAGTCATCCGCCGGACGCTGCTCGCGCGAGGAGACGTGGCGCTCCCGCCTCCACCACCGCTCGTCGCGGTCCCGCGAACCCGGCCCCTGCCCCTGTCGTTCGCGCAGCAGCGCCTGTGGTTCATCGATCAACTCGACCCCGGCAGCCCCTCCTACAACCTCACCTCCGCGGTGCGGCTGAGCGGAGCGCTGGACCCCCGAGCGCTGCACCAGGCCCTCACCGCGCTGGTGCACCGCCACGAAACCCTGCGCACCACCTTCCGTGAGCAGGACGGCCAGCCCGTCCAGGACATCGCCCCGCCCTTCGAACCCGCGCTGCCCCAGGTGGACCTGGGCGACCGGGGCCTGTCCGCCTTCGACGAGGCCCGCCGCCTCGTGGCGGAAGAAGCCGCGCGGCCCTTCGACCTCGCCGCGGGCCCGCTGCTGCGCGTGCTCCTGCTGAAGCTCTCGCAAGACGACCACGTGCTGGTGCTGAACATGCACCACGGCGTCTCCGACGGCTGGTCCATGGGCGTGCTCGTGCGAGAGCTGGTCACGGCCTACGCGGCCTTCCGCGAGTCCCGGTCCCCCGGCTTCGCGCCCCTGCCCCTCCAGGCCGCGGACCACGCCGTCTGGCAACGCCAGTGGCTCCAAGGGGAGGTCCTGGACGTGCAACTCGATTACTGGCGCCACCAGCTCACCGGCGCGCCGGCCCTCCTGACGCTGCCCACCGACCGGCCCCGGCCCGCCCTCCAGACGTCGCGGGGCGGGCTGCTCTCCCTCCAGTTCCCGGCGTCGCTCGCGGAGTCCCTGGCCGCGTTCTGCCAGGAGGCGGGCGTCACGCCGTTCATGGTGCTCCTGGCCGCGTGGCAGGTGTTGCTGTCGCGCTACTCCGGACAGGACGACGTCAGCGTGGGCACGCCCATCGCGGGTCGCCAGCGGCAGGAGACCGAAGGGCTCATCGGCTTCTTCATCAACACCCTGGTGCTGCGCTCACGGGTGGATGGAGGACAGTCGTTCCGCCAGCTCCTGGCGCGGGTGAAGGAGACCGCGCTGGGGGCCTACGCGCACCAGGACGTCCCCTTCGAGAAGCTGGTGGAGGAGCTCCAGCCCCAGCGCAGCCTGAGCCACTCGCCGTTGTTCCAGGCCGTGCTGGTGCTCCAGAACACGCCCGCGGGTCCGCTGTCGCTCCCGGGGCTCACCGTCGCTCCGGTGGAGCGCGACACGGAGGCCACCAAGGCCGACCTCACCCTGTCGCTCGTCCAGACGCCGCGCTCCCTGGGGGGCACGCTCGTCTACCGCGCGGACCTGTTCGAACCCGCGACGATGTCCCGGATGGTGGAGCACCTGCGGACGCTGCTCACCGCGGCGCTCGGAGCGCCGGACACGCGGCTGGAGGCCCTGTCCCTGCTGCCCACCGAGGAGCGCCTCCGTCTGCTGGAGACGTTTCATCCGCGCGCGCCAGTCCCCCCCGCGCCCCGCCCCGTGCACCAGGACATCGAGGCCCGCGCGAGGCTCCACCCGGACCGTCCCGCCGTCGCGTTCGAGGAAGTGGTGCTCACGTACGGACAGCTGGACGCCCGCGCGAACCAGCTCGCGTGGCACCTGAAGTCGAAGGGCGTGGGCCCGGAGACGTGCGTCGCGCTGTGCCTGGAGCGCTCCGTGGACACGGTGGTGGCCCTGCTGGCCGTGTGGAAGGCGGGCGGCGCGTACGTCCCGTTGGATCCCGGTCAGCCGTCCGCCCGCCTCCAGGCGTTGGTGGCGGAGGTCGCCGCGCCCGTGCTGGTGACGACGTCGCATCACGAGGCGGCCTTCGAGGAAACGGCCTGCACCGCGGTGCGGCTGGACACGGACGCGGACCTGCTGGAGCACCAGCCCCTCCATGCGCCACCGGGCGGAGTGGACGCGGGCGCGCTGGCCTATGTCCTCTTCACCTCTGGATCCACCGGGCGCCCCAAGGGAGTGGGCGTCACGCACGCGCAGCTCTCCGTGTACGTCCGCTCCGTCACCGCGCGCCTGGGCCTGGAGGAATGCGACAGCTTCGCGCTCGTCTCCACGTTCGCCGCGGACCTGGGCAACACCGTGCTCTTCCCCGCCCTGTGCACCGGCGGCCTGCTGCACGTCCTGTCGCAGGAGCGCGTCACCCAGCCGGACGCGCTGGGCGACTTCTTCAAACGTCACCCCATCGACTGCATGAAGATCGTCCCCTCGCACCTCGCCGCGTTGATGGCGGCGGCCGAGCCCCGCGATGTCCTGCCGCGCAAGCGGCTGGTGCTGGGCGGTGAGTCCACACCGTGGGCCCTGGTGGACGCTGTGCACGCGCTCATGCCCGGCTGCGAGGTGCACAACCACTACGGCCCCACGGAGACCACCGTGGGTGTCCTCGCGGGCCGGGTGGAGGGGGACGGCGCACGCAACGCCTCCGTGCCGCTGGGACGCCCACTGGAACACTCGCACGTGTATGTGCTGGATGGGGCGGGGGGACTCGCTCCCGTGGGCGTGCCAGGCGAGCTGTATATCGGCGGCGCGCAGGTGGCGCGCGGCTACCTGGGCAGGCCCGACCTCACGGCGGAGCGCTTCCTGCCGGACGCCTTCAGCCCCACGCCCGGCGCGCGCATGTATCGCACTGGCGACCGGGCCCGCTGGAGGGACGACGGCCGCATCGAGTTCCTGGGGCGCGCCGACTTCCAGGTGAAGGTGCGCGGCTTCCGCGTGGAGCCCGGCGAGGTCGCCACCGCCCTGCGCGCCCTGCCCTCCGTGCATGAAGCCATCGTGGTCGCCCGCGAGGAGCTCCCCGGCGACCCGCGCCTCGTGGCGTACGTCGTCACCTCCCCGGGTGCCACCATCACCGCCCAGGCCCTGCGCGAGGCACTCAAGGACCAGGTACCCGGCCACATGGTGCCCGCCGCCGTCGTGCTCCTGGAGGCCCTGCCCCTCACGCCCAACGGCAAGGTGGACCGCCGGGCCCTGCCCGTTCCCCGGTGGGAGTCCGACACCGGGCCCGCGTTCGCCGAGCCCACCACGCCGCTGGAGGAACAGCTCGCCCAGGCCTTCGCGCGCGTGCTGGGGCTCCCGAGCGTGGGCATCGACGATGACTTCTTCGAGCGGGGTGGCCACTCGCTGCTGGCGGTGCGCCTGATGGCGGACCTCCGCGCGAGGACGGGAATGACAGTGCCGCTCTCCGCGCTCTTCCAGGGGCCCACGGTGCGCAGGCTCGCGGCGAGGCTGCGGCCCGACGACGCCCGCTCGCTGCTCACGAGGCTGGACACCGGACGATCCCAACGGCGCCCGCTGTACTTCGTCCACGGCGGAGGCGGCGAGGTGCTGAGCTACGCGGAGCTGGTGCGACACCTGGGCGACGCGCACCCGCTCTACGGACTCTCCGCGCCCGGCATGGACGGCGGCGCGCTGCCGCCCGACTCGCTCGAAGCCCTGGCGCGGCGCTACGTGGAGGAGGTGCGCGGTCAGCAACCGCGCGGGCCCTACCGGCTCGCGGGGTGGTCGCTGGGCGGCGTGGTCGCCTACGAGATGGCGCGGCAGCTCCAGGACCAGGGCGAACCGGTGGAGCTGCTCGCCCTCATCGACGCGTACGCGCCCACCGGACAAGCGGAGGCGGAGCCACCCGCGCTCACGCGGCTGGCCCGCCTCGCCCAGATGGTCGGCCTCACGCCCCAGGACATTCCGGGGCCGGAGCTGGAGCGGCTGCTGTCCTCGTCCGAAGGCCCCGGGTGGCTGGAGCAGGTGGTGGAGACGCTGGCGCGGCTGCGCGGCGGCGAGGGACTGGAGTCCGCCGTCCTCCAGCGCCTCTTCGCCATCCACGAACGGCTGGCCCAGGCGATGCGCTGCTACATCCCGGCGAGCACGTACCCCGGCCGGGCCGCGTTCTTCCCCGCGGCGTCGCGCCCGGAAGACCCGGCTGCGGGCCCGGACGCGGGCTGGGGCCGCTGGGTGACCGGTGGCGTCACGGTCCAGCCGCTCCCCGGAGACCACCGGAGCCTCCTGCAACCGCCCCAGGTGCGCACGCTCCGCGACCACCTCACCGCGCTGCTGCGCGACCTGGACCTGGACCTGGAACCCCACGGCTGATGCGAACGCGATGATCCGGCGAGCCCCCTGCCTCCACCCGCGATGCAGGAGGCCGCCGTCATCGCACAGGCGCTGGACACCGGACCGGTCCACCCCATCGCGGGAGGACCTGGCGCGCGGCCCCAGGGCCGCGCGCCAACGCGACCTCCCCCCACGCCGGCCCCCAAAGCCACGACAGGCGCCAAGCCTGTCATCCGCCCCCACCCCAGGCCGCCTTGACATACAAATTACGCAGATAATATTACGGTCGAAATCAAAGGAGCCGCACATGACCGCCAGCTACATCATCGACGCCATCCGGACCCCGCGTGGGCGCGGGAAGATGGGCAAGGGTGCCCTCACGGGACTGCACCCGCAGGAGCTGCTCGCGCAGACGCTCAACGCGCTCCAGCGGCGCGGGGGCTGGGACGCGCGGCAGGTGGGCGACGTCATCGCGGGGTGCGTGTCCCAGGTGAACGAGCAGGGGGCGAACATCGCGCGCAACGCGGTGCTGGCGGCGGGGTGGCCGCAGGACGTGTCCGCCGTGTCGCTCAACCGCTTCTGCGGCTCCGGGCTCCAGGCGGTGAACTTCGGCGCGATGGGCGTGGCCTCCGGCGCCATGGACTTCGTGGTGGCGGGCGGCGTGGAGAGCATGTCGCACCTGTCGCTGGGCGCGGACGGCGGCGGCCAGGACGGCGGCAACGTGCGACTGCGCGAGCGCGTGTATCAGGTGCCCCAGGGCATCAGCGCGGACCTCATCGCCACGCTGGAGGGTATCCGTCGCGCGGACGTGGACGCGCTGGCGCTGCGCTCGCAGAAGAGCGCGGCCCGCGCCATCGAGGAGAACCGCTTCGCCCCATCCCTCTTCGCGGTGAAGGACCCGGCCACCGGCGCCGTGCTGCTGGAGCGCGACGAATATCCCCGCCCGGACACCACCGCGGAGGGCCTGGCCGCGCTCAAGCCCGCGTTCGTGGCGATGGGCGAGATGGCCGTGGGCCCGAACGGCGAGACGCTGGACGGCATCGCGCTCAGCGCCTACCCCCAGGCCCAGCGCATCCAGCACGTGCACACCGCCGGCAACTCCAGCGGCATCGTGGACGGGGCCGCGGTGGTGGCGCTGGCGTCGGAGCGCTACGTGAAGCAGCAGGGCCTCAAGCCCCGCGCCCGCATCCGCGCCATGGCGACGCTGGGCACCGAGCCGCTCATCATGCTCACCGCTCCCGCGCCGGTCAGCGAGAAGGCCCTGCGCATGGCGGGCATGAAGGCCGGCGACATCGACCTGTGGGAGATCAACGAGGCCTTCGCGGCCGTGGTCATCCAGACCACGCGCGCGCTGGGCATCGACCCGGACCGGGTCAACGTCAACGGCGGCTCCATCGCGCTGGGCCACCCGCTGGGCGCCACCGGGGCGATGCTCCTGGGCACCGCCCTGGACGAGCTGGAGCGCACGGGTAAGCAGACGGCGCTCATCACCATGTGCATCGGTGGCGGCCAGGGCATCGCCACCATCCTGGAGCGCGTGTAGCCGTCGCGTCAGCGGTCGCGGAAGGCGCGCACCAGCGCGTTGAGGCGCTCGCGGACCTCCGCGATGCGCCCGGGCTCCTGGGCCTCCAGCGCCAGGCGGAAGCCCGCGATGGCCGCCGCGAGTTCTTCTCGCGGCGCCCCGGTGAGCTCGACGAACAGCGCGTCCGCGCGCGCCAGCGCGGTGGTGTTGGGCAGGGCGTCGCGCGGGTGCAGCTTGAGCGCGGCCATCCGCTGGCGCGCGTCTTCAATCTGCGCCGGCGTGAGGCGGCCGGGCCGCTGCTCGATGACGAAGGCCTCCTTGCGGCCGGTGGCCACCACCGTCACCTCCACCTCCAGGATGCCGTTGAGGTCGTAGGTGAAGCGCACGTCCACGGCCTGCTCGCTCGCGGGCGCGGGCGGCAGCCCCTGGAAGCGGTACTCGCCCAGCTTGACGTTGTCCTCGCAGCGGGCGTGTTCGCCCTGGTAGACCTCCAGGCGGATCTCCCGCTGGAAGTCGCTGCTGGTGGCGTAGCGCTCCACCCGGCTGGTGGGGATGACCGTGCCTCGCTCCAGGATGGGGCTGAAGACGCCGGTGACGTGCTGCCGGCCCGCCTGCGCCATGGTGGCCACGCCCAGCGTGAAGGGGGCCACGTCGGTGACGATGAGGTCCTCCACGGCCCGGTCCCCGCCCTTCATCGCGCCCTGCACGGCGGCCCCCAGCGCCACGGCCTCGTCCGGCGGCAGCTTGCGCAGGGGCAGGCGCCCGAACAGCTCCGCGCTCATCGCGGCGACGCACGGCATGCGCGTGGACCCACCCACGAGCAGCACCTCGTCGATGTCCTTGGACTGGAGCGACGCGTCCTTCAGCGCCTGACGGATGGGCCCGCGCACGCGCTCCAGCACGGAGGACCAGGCCTGCTCCGCCTCGTCGCGGCTCAGCTCCAGGTCCAGCGTCAGCCGGCGCCCCGTCTCCAGCGGGAGCTCGGGGAGCACCAGCCGCGTGCGCTCGGACGCGGACAGCCGGCGCTTGACGCCCTCGCAGGCCTCGCGCAGCCGGGACCACGCGGCGGCGTGCTCCTCCAGGTTCACGCCCTGCTTCTCCCGGAACGCCCGCGCCACGTGCCGCGCCAGCGCGGTGTCGAAGTCCTCGCCGCCCAGCCGCGCGTCTCCGGCGGAGGACTGGATCTCGATGACGCCCTCGATGATCTCCAGCACCGTCACGTCGAAGGTGCCACCGCCCAGGTCCAGCACCGCCACGCGCAGCTCCCGGCCGCGCTCGTGCAGCCCGTAGGCCAGCGCCGCCGCGGTGGGCTCGTTGATGATGCGCTCCACCTTCAGCCCGGCGATGGCGCCCGCGTCCCGGGTGGCCTGCCGCTGGAGGTCCCCGAAGTACGCGGGCACCGTGACCACCGCCTCCTCGATGGGCATGCCCAGGGCGGCTTCCGCGTCCCGCTTCAGCGAGCCGAGCACCAGCGCGGACAGCTCCTGCGGCGTGAAGCCCCGGCCGCTCAGGATGCGCTGGCGGTCCGTTCCCATGTCGCGCTTGAAGGCCACCGCGCCCGACGTGGGATCCAACACCGCCTGGGCCTTCGCCGCCGCGCCCACCAGCACCTCCCCCGCCCCCGTGAAGCTCACCGCGCTGGGCGTCAGCACCTCCCCCAGCGCGTTGGGCAGCACCGTCGGGCGACCGTCGCGCAGCACCGCCACCAGCGAGTACGTCGTCCCCAGGTCGATGCCCAGGATGGGCTTGTGGCCCGGACCACCGCTCATTGTCTCACCTCTGGCAGATGTGCCCCAAAGCGTCCTCGAAGGCCCTGAAGGCCTCATCCATCTCCTCCTGCCGGGCCTGCCGCGAGGAATCGCCCTTCG
This sequence comes from Corallococcus sp. Z5C101001, assembly GCF_007352635.1. Classification (NCBI taxonomy): domain Bacteria; kingdom Pseudomonadati; phylum Myxococcota; class Myxococcia; order Myxococcales; family Myxococcaceae; genus Corallococcus; species Corallococcus sp. Z5C101001. The sequence continues at coordinate 850,772 of NZ_VKLU01000001.1, read as the reverse complement.
CCCCGACGACGGCGAGCTGATCGCTCAGCCGGGTCCTCAAGGCGATGCGCTCCGCGAGCAGCCTCCCGCAGTCTCCCTCATCGCCCAGCGCCACCAGCGCGTGGAGGTGGTTGCAGCCCTTCTGGCCATCCACCCCCGTGAAGCTCCTGCAGAGCCCCTCCGCGTGACGCCGGGCGTTCTCCACCTGCTCCGGCCTCGGCACGCGGGTCCCCCATTGTCGCCAGGAGACAACGACGTGGACAGCCAGGGCCACCACCAGCAGCGCCAACAGCCCGCCCAGCGCCAGCGTCAAGACACGGGAGAAGCCCGGACGCCCAGCCAGGGGCATCGTCGCGCCCGCTCGCGAGGGCACCCCCGCATCCGGCGCGCGAGCGGGTCCCAGAGCCCCCCCGTCCAGCGTGGGCACAGGTGCGGCATCCAGCACGGGACGGCCCCCTTCGGGTTCGGGCGCGGGAGCAGGGCCCTGCGCGGCGGGGGGCCGGGGCGCGGGGCCCGGCTCCGTCGCGCCGCGGGGCCCGCGCGGCTCCTGCCTCGGCCCGGGCGGAGCGGGTCTGTCCAGCACCCGGTACAGGAGCGGAGCGTGCTCGCGCAGCAGGTGGACCGCCTCCGCGGCCTCCTGAGGCTGGGCCTTCGCCAGCGCCTGGAACGCGGACCGCGCGCCGTGCACCTGCCCCTCGAGCACGACCCGCGCGAGGATCCCTCGCAGCGTGCCGCTGAAGGAGTCCGGCAGCGCCCCCAGCTCCAGCACCAGCGGCCAGAAGCGCGCCAACTCTTCGTCGCTCTCGAAGGCGCCGAGCAAGCCCTCGCCCTGCATCCAGGCCCCGTAGCGCCGCGCCAGCTCCCGGCCCGTGCCGGGGTGGCCATTCAGGTGCAACAGCAACACGAACTGCACGAACCAGCGGGGAGGCGGAGGCGGCTCCTCCGGGCCCGTCCCCATCTTGTCGAAGGCGACCCGAGCCACCTTCGAGGCGCGCTCCACCTCCTCCAGTTCGAGCAGATCATCCGCCAGCATCCAGAGGAACCGATGTGGCGCCGCCTTCCCCAGCAGTTCGATCTCCGTGTCGTCCAGCGCCCGCGGAAACCACTGCGAGAGCTCCGCCAGGAAGCCGACATGGCCCTGCCGGTAGGCGTCGCGGTACGCGGCCAGGGCCTCCTGGCTCCGGTTGGCGGCGAGCAGCGCCTTCACCAGCCACTGCCGAGGCTCCACCGCGTCCTGAAGGGCCTCCACGGCACGCCGCGCCACCTCCACCGGCGCGTCCAGGGGCGCGTCCGGAGGCAGCGCGCGGAACTCCGCCCGGAAGCGCTCCAGCACCTCCTGAGGCGGCGCGGACGCGGGGGCCGGCCCGGGCTCGGGGGCGCGCTCCGCGGGCTCCTCGCGCGTTGCCGCCTGGGTGCGCGGACCCTCGCGTCCCTCGCGGGCCGCCAGGACCGTCTCGTAGGCCTCGCGCAGGCGGGCGAAGCCCTCCGGGTCCGTCTCCGGTTTGCGCGTCTTGAGCTTGCGAAGATAGGCCCGCCGGACGGCGTCCCCGCCGGGGTCGGCATCCACTTCCAACTCCCGGAGCGCTTCCTGGAAATCCCTGCGGCGGGCGACGATAGCCCAAAGCCAGAAGGCCCCTCCGAACCCCTTGCGGATGCGTTGACAGGGCCCCCCATCTCCGACATGAGAAAAGGTCGCTCCAGCAAGCAATGGGGCGCGCGGCCCGGGCGTCCTCCCGGGCCGTGATGCCAGCCTGGAGGCGCCCCATGGACTCCCCCGCCGACCTGCCCACCCTCCTGGCCCAGGCGTCACACTGGCCCGTGGTGCCCGTGCTGACGCGCGTGGGTCTGGCCATCGCCATTGGCCTGTTCATCGGCCTGGAGCGCGAGCACAGCCGCAAGACGGGGGTGCGCACCTTCGCGCTCACCGCGCTGATGGGCTGCCTGGGCGGGCTCACGGGTCAGGCCTTCGCGCTGGTGGCCGCGGGCTTCGTCACGCTGCTGGTGGTGATGATGAACGGGCGGGAGCTGCTGCTGCACCGGCGGCTGGCGCTCACCACCTCCACCGCCCTGATGGTGGTGGCCTTCTGCGGCATCCTGTGCGGCATGGGGCACACGTTCACCCCCATCGTGGTGGGCGTGCTGACGGCCGCGCTGCTCGCCTGGAAGCAGTCCATCGCGGGCTTCGTGGGCGGGCTGTCCGACAAGGAGCTGCGCTCCGCCATCCTGCTCGCGGTGCTGACGTTCGTTATCTTCCCCATCCTGCCCGCGCACCCGGTGGACCCGTGGGGCCTCATCGAGCCGCAGTCCAACTGGGCCAGCGTCATCATCATCGCGGCGGTGGGCTTCGTGAACTACATGCTCCTGAAGACGCTGGGGCCCCGAGGCATGGAGGTGACGGCGTTCTTCGGCGGGCTGGTGAACAGCCGCAAGGTCATCGTGGAGCTGGCCACGCGCCTGAAGGAAGTGGGCGCCCCGCTGCTGCCGTCCGCGTACCGGGGCATCCTGCTGGCCACCGGCGCGATGCTGCTGCGCAACGGCCTCATCGTCGTCATCTTCGCGTCGCAGGCGGCCGTGCACTGCGCCATCCCGTTCACCCTGATGCTGCTGGTGAGCGCGGTGCTGTGGCGCCGCTCGCCCGTGCAGGCCCCCGCGGAGGGCACGCCCCAGCTCGCGCTGGAGTCGCCCTTCCGCCTGATGGCGGCCATCAAGTTCGGCCTCGTGTTCCTGGCGCTCAACGTCGCGGGCGCGCTGGCGCAGCGCAACTTCGGCTCCGCCAGCTTCTACTTCGTCAGCATCCTGGGGGGCTTCCTGTCGAGCGCCTCCTCCATCGCCTCCGCCGCCACGCTCATCAGCCACCATGAGATTTCAGCGGTCACCGGCGTCAACGGCGTCATCCTCTCCAGCCTCACCAGCATCGTGGTGAACATCCCGCTCATCCGGAGCATGGCCCAGGAGGCCGGCTTCCGGCGGCGCGTGTCCACCGCCCTGCTGGCCGTGGCGATGGTGGGGCTGGTCGGCGTGGGCCTCAACCTGATGGTCTTCGAGACGCTGCTCCACCACGCCTGAGCCTCACGGCCCCACGAAGGCCACGAGCGCGTCGCGGATGGCGTCGAACGGCGCGATGTCCCGGCGGGCGCGGCAGAGGATCAACGCGCCCTCCACCGAGGCCAGGATGAGCGCCGCCGCGCTGCCCGCCTTCGCGGGGGCCAGCCCCGCCGCGACCAGCCGCGCCTCCAGCTCGCGCTCCCAGGAGATGAAGACCGCCGCCGCCCGCGCGCCCAGCTCCGGGTGCGCCAGCCGCTCGTTCGCCACCGCCGCGATGGCGCACCCCGCCTGACAGTCCGTCTTCAGCAGCACCTTGCGCCACGCCTCGAAGAAGCGCTGCACCACCTGCGCCGGCGTCCCCCCCTCCCCCGCGCGCAGGGCCAGGAGCACGCGCTCCCCCACCAGCGTAAGGGCCTCCGCCGTGAGCGCGTCCTTCCCGTCCGGGAAGTGGTGGTAGATAGACCCCCGGGGCGCGCCGCTGCGCTCGATGATCTCCGAGAACGACGTGCCCGCGAGCCCCCGCTCACTCAGCAGCGAGGCGGCCGCGTACACCATCCGCTCCCGGGGCGTCCGCTCGGAGGCCACCGGCGCCTCCTCCTCCTTCTTCGCGGAGCCCCGCACGCGCTCCCGGGCCCCACCCTTCACACGCTCGGCCATCGCACCCCATTGACTATGACGACCATCTTAATTAGTTCTGGGCCGCCACTATGACAACCGTCATAGTCCTGGAGGGACCCGAACCATGCCCATGATCGACATCGCAGCGACCGAAGGAACCTTTCCGCAGGCGAGCGAGGCGGCGCTGCTGGAGCGCGCGACGGCCTGCCTCCTCCAGTGGGAGAAGGTGACGGGCATCCCCTACGCGGTCGCGAACACCGGCGCGTTCCTGAACATGCTGCCCCAGGGGCGGGCCGCCGCGGGGGGCAAGCCCGCGGGGGTGGTGCGCATCCAGGTGCTCACGCCCGCGAAGTCCCTCAGCCAGGAGCAGCGCACGGGCATCGCGGCGGGCCTCACCGACATCGTGGGCGAGCTGGCCGCCGACCCGGGCGTCCGCGAGCGGACCTGGGTGCTGTTCCACGAGGCCGTCGACGGCGGCTGGGGCATCGCCGGGAAGGCGTTCACCAACGGGGAGCTGGTGGACGCGGTCCGCGCGAGCGCCATCGCCGCCCGGCGCTGAAGCCATGAAGCCCCCCCGCGCCGCCAGGGCGACCCTGCGGCCCCGGCGGCGCGCGAGGCCTCACGGCGTGTACTTCCACGCCGCGGTCACCGCGGGCTGGAAGCAATGCACGTGGGCCTTCGTGCCGCTGGGAATCTCCTGGACGACGCCCGCGCCGTAGCCCTGCGTGCGGCACCACTGGCTCACCTCCAGCCGTGAGCCGGGGGCGGTGTAGTCGCCCAGGTTGGACACCGGCCCCAGCACGGACTTCTCCACGTCCACCCGCAGCCCGGAGTTGAAGCAGCCCACCCACGGGCGGGACGTCAGCTCGAAGATCTGCCCCGTGGTCCACCCCTGGCTGTTGCAGAAGCGGTGCGCCGCCGCGGCGCAGTGGGTGCCCGTCACCACGCGGTCGTCGGTGCAGCCCGCGTGGATGCGCGCCAGCTCCTCGAACGTCACCGCCACGCTCTGGTGCTGGATGGGCGCGCACGCCACCGTCAGGTCCGTGGCCGTGGACGACACCGGCACGCCCGCCAGCGAGATGGGCGGGCGGTTGCTGACGAGCTGCTGGATGGTGTCCCAGGTGTTGGTGGTGTTCGCCATCGCGTCGCCCGCGCCGCGCTGCGCGCAGACCCGGTGCATCGCGGACTGGCACGCGGCCGTGTTCAGGGCCTGGGTGCCACTGCACGCCGGAGCCTGGGCGCTCATCACGAACTGGCCGGCGGAGGGCGCGTGCTGGATGGCCTCCTCGCGGCAGTTGGCGCCGTGGGCCGTCAGGCAGATGCTCCGGTTGGAGCGCGCGTGCGTGAAGATGCGCACCTCGTCGATGGCGCCCCGGAACGAGCCCTCGCCGTTCGCCGGGCAGCGCTGCGTGTCCAGGTTCGCGCCCGCGCCGATGTAGAGCGTCCCCGCGCCCAGCCGGGCCGAGCCCGGCGCGACCGGCAGCGCGCGATTCGTGGGCACGCCGTTGAAGTATTCATGGAAGACGCCGGTGGTGCCGTCCCAGGTATAGGCCACGTGGGTCCACTGCCCCACGGGCAGCGCCGGGCTGAAGCCCAGGCGCACCCGCTGGCCGTTGACCACCAGGGAGAAGTGCAGCTGGTTGCCCGCCTCGTAGATGACGTCCAGCCCGCCCGCCTTCTGCATCAGGTAGCGGTAGGGATTGCCGGTGGTGCATCCCTGCTGGATGTCCGCGTCCGGCCGCACCGCGAACTCCACCGACAGGGCGCGCACGTCCGCGCCCACGCCGGGCAGCGGCGCGCCGGGAGGATCCGCCAGGGGGACCGCGAGCGCGCTCCCCCCGGGCACCACCAGCGCCTTGCCCTTGCCGTGCGGCTGCCACAGCGAGTCCGGGGACGCGCGCGTGACGGCGTTGCTCGGGGAGATGGAGGCGCTGCCCACGAGCGCGCCGGTGAAGAAGTGGCCGGACAGGTCCGGCGTGCGCGTCAGGTCGTACGCGCCCGCGCGCGTGACGAGCTCGTTCATGGGCAGGAAGAGCAGGTGGAAGGGGTCCATCAGCTCGCCCAGGTCCACCTCGTTGTAGTCGCCCGTGTTGCTGCCGAAGAGGGACAGCACGTCGTGCGTCTTGGTGACGGGCAGGTAGTGCGCTTCGTTGCCCTGCCCCGGCGGGAAGCTCTGGGACGGCAGGCGCTCCTGCTCGAAGTTCCACATCGGCCCTGAGTAGAAGAGGTGCGCGATGTCCATCCGGTCCGTGTTGATGGCCCCATCGATGTGGTACGCGGTCCAGTTCGTGTCCGCGCCCACCAGGCTCACCGCCTCCCGCCGCGCCCCATCCGTGTAGGTGACCGCGATGTAGAGGAGGTTGCGCCCCTCGTGGTCCACCCACGCGTAGGCGCCGCGCACCAGGGGACCGGAGGCCGTGTCGCCGAAGTCCTCACCCGTGGCCGCCTTCAAGCGCTTCCACGCCAGCGGGTAGCGCTTCACGCCCGCATCCGGGTCGTTGAACATCATCGACAGCGGACGCGGGTTGCTCCAGCCGGTGGCCAGGCACGGCGTGGGGTTGTAGGCGTACATCATGTGGTCGATGCCGCCCGTGTTCGCGGGCGCGCCCTGGTAGATGAGCAGCCGGCCGTCGGACGTCATCGTCGGCTCGATGCCGCGAAGCGTGGCGCCCGTGACGGTGCGCAGCGTCTCCAGCGCGCCGGTGGTGAACGACGCCACCTCCGCCTGGGGCGTGAAGGGCTGGGACACGCGAAGGTCCGCCGTGCGCCGCCGGAAGACGTTGTCCCCGTTGAACATCATCGAGTCGAAGATGAACGGCTGATAGACCGCGACCCCGCCAGAGAGCGTGTACGGCTGCGCCGGGTTCGTGAAGCAGAACGCCAGCGCGTTCTCCCCGTTGCGCACCTGCACCGTCTTGCCCGCGGAGAAGGTCCCCGCGAAGGACGGCTTGCCCGCGGCGTCGTACGTCACCGCCTCCGGACGGAACACCCGCGCAATCCACGTCGTCGTCGTGGTCGCGTGGTCCTCCCCGATGTTGCCCACGAAGACGCGCCCGTCCACCGTCGACGAGTGCCCGTTGGCCCCGAACGGCGTCGCGATGCGGGTGTTCACCAGCGAAGGCCGGCCCTCCGCGAACACCGCCAGGGGCACGCCCACCAGCGCCGCGCCAAGGAGCACCCCTAGACTCCAGGTAAGTTTGTTTTGCATGAAAACTAGGATAATCCACTTTCAGCGCCCCACCCAAGCGGACCTGGTCCGGGGGCCTCCGCGCCGGGGGCTGGCGTCGTGCGGTGAGCACCGGGTCCCAACCGAGGATGACGATGGCATCGAGAGCCGGGAAGACGCTGTGGACGCTGGTGGTGGCGGTGGGGCTGACGGCGTGTGGCGAGCCCCCTGCCCCCGCGATGGAGGGGGCGCTGACGACGCCCCGGGTGGCGGCGCGGGAGCAGTCCGCCACCGCGGCGCCGCTGGGGCAGACGGTGTGGCTCAAGGCGTGCGCGACGCAGAAGTACGTGTCGGCGGACAAGAACCTCCACGCGACCGCGCCACTGGTCGCCAACCGGGACACGGCCCAGGGCTGGGAGCAGTTCCAGGTGGGCGACGCGGGCAATGACTTCATCTCGCTGCGCGTGCTGGAGACGGGCCTGTACGTGTCCGCGGATCCCAACGCGGGCGGACAGGTGACGGGCTTCCGCACGGCGGTGGGGGACTGGGAGCGCTTCACCTGGGTGCCCTTCCCCGACGGGACCGTGGGGCTGAGGGCGAAGAGCACCGGCCTGTACGTGTCCGCGGACGCGAACCAGGGCGGCACCGCGCCGCTGTACGCCAACCGCGCCACCGCCGGCTGCTGGGAGGCGTTCTCCTTTGGCGTCGTGGGCGGCGGGGCGGACCGCTGGGTGCAGATCTGGAGCGACGAGTTCGACGGCACCAGCGTCAACACCGCCAACTGGACGCCCAACACGTCCGTACACGTGAACAACGAGCAGCAGCAGTACACCACGTCCGGCGACAACATCTCCGTGAGCAACGGCACGCTGAAGCTCACCGCGCGCCTGCAATGGAACAACAACTACCCGTTCACCTCCGGGCGGCTGGAGAGCGCGGGGAAGCGGGAGTTCAGCCACGGCCGCATCGAGGCGCGCATCAAGATGCCGGTGGGCGCGGGCCTCTGGCCGGCGTTCTGGCTGCTGGGCAATGACATCAATTCGGTGGGCTGGCCCTCGTGCGGCGAGCTCGACATCATGGAGAACGTCGGCTACGGCGACTGGGTGTCCGGCGCGCTCCACGGCCCGGGCTACTCCGGCAACACGCCCATCAATGGCCGCTTCTACCCGTCCTCCAGCGTGAGCGACTGGCACGTGTACCGCACGGAGTACTCGACCGCGGACATCAAGTGGTACATCGACGGCGCGCTGGTGAAGACCACGACGCGAGCCGAGGTGACGCGCTACGGGGCGTGGGTCTACGACAAGCCGATGTTCATCATCCTCAACCTCGCGGTGGGCGGCGGCTACCCCTTCGGCCAGAACGGCGCCACGTCGCCGTACTACGGCGTGCCGCAGTCCACGGTGGACCTGGTGCGCAACGCGCCGCAGACGATGGAAGTGGACTGGGTGCGCGCCTACCAGTGGCGGTAGGCTCGCGGCATGCCGCTTCCGCCCCTCCTCCTGCTGGCTGACAGCGCCCCCTTGTTCTGGCGCGTGGAGGGGCGCCCCTTCCTGGACTTCGTGCGCGTGCTCACCGGCGCGGAGCTGCGCGTTCCGCCCGTGACGGCCGCGTACCTGGGCGCCTCCAACGGCGACGCGCCGGAGTTCCAGGACATCTTCGTCGCGGCCATGGAGGGCATCGGCATCACGCGGTGCCGGAGCATCCCGGCCGCGCCCTCGGCGCGGGACCTGGCGTGGCTTGGGAGCGCCGACGTCATCCTCCTCGCGGGCGGCGACCCGCGCGTGGGCTGGGACGCGTTCCAGGCGCACGGCGTGGACGCGCTCCTGCGCGAGCGGCACCAGGCGGGCGCCCTGCTCATGGGCGTGTCCGCCGGGGCCATGCACCTGGGCCTGGGCGCGTGGTGCGACGACCTGCCCGGAGAGGGCGAGCCCTTCCCGGTGCTGGGGCTGACGCCGTACCTCATCGGGGTGCACGAGCCCCCCGAGTGGCCCGGGCTCAAGCTCGCCGTCCAGCGCATGGGGCTGCCCACGCGCGGGCTGGGCATCCCGAGGGGCGGCGGCGTGCTGCTGCACGCGGACGGCAGCGTGGAGCCCGTGCGGCAGCCGGTGGTGGACGTGTCGCTGGACGTGGACGGCACGCCGCGCGAATCGCTGCTGCTGCCTCCGGCCACGCCCTACCGGGGCGAGGCCCCCACGGCCCCCGTGGACCGGCGGACGCTCCAATAGCCTCTCCTTTCCGAAGCCCCCGACCCACACGTGCGAGGAACAGCGATGGCGGCGAGACGCGGCATGGCGACGATGGCGTGGACGCTGGCGGCGGGACTGACGGCCTGCGCGGGCACACCGAAGCACGCGGCGGCACCGGACGCGGGCGGCGGCTGGGTCCAGGTGTGGAGCGACGAGTTCGACGGCGACGCGGTGGATGAGCGCAACTGGATCCTCAACACCGACGTGCACGTGAACAACGAGCAGCAGCAGTACACGACGTCACCCGCCAACGTGTCGGTGAGCGGCGGGACGCTGAAGCTCACCGCGCGCATGCAGGCCGCGAACGGCTACCCGTTCACGTCGGGCCGGGTGGAGAGCGCGGGCAAGCGGGAGTTCCGCCACGGCCGCGTCGAGGCGCGCATCAAGCTGCCGGTGGGTGTGGGGCTCTGGCCCGCGTTCTGGATGCTGGGCAGCGACATCCACTCGACGGGGTGGCCCGCGTGTGGCGAGCTCGACATCATGGAGAACGTCGGCTACGGCGACTGGGTCTCCTTCGCGCTGCACGGCCCGGGCTACTCCGGCGACACGCCCATCAACGGCCGCTTCACGCCGCGCACGCCGGTGAGCGACTGGCACGAGTACGGCGTGGAGACCTCGCCCGACGCCATCCACTGGTTCGTCGACGGCGAGCGCGTGAAGACGGCGACGCGCGAGGAGGTGGAGCGCCACGGCGCGTGGGCCTACGACAAGCCGCTGTTCATCATCCTCAACTTCGCCGTGGGGGGCGGCTACCCGGAGGGCGTCAACAAGGCGAAGGAGCCCTACTTCGGCGTGCCCCAGGCCACCGCGGACCTGCTGCGCCAGGGGCCCCAGACGATGGAAGTGGACTGGGTGCGCGTGTCGGAACGACGGCCGCGCTGAGGGTCCGACCGCCTCCTCTTCGCACGAATCTCCGAAACTGTTTCTGAATTCCGGGGTTGGGGTGTCCATCAAGGAACGTCCCCCGTTTCCGGAGCCCGCGTGCCCCCACTTCCTGAACCCCCGCGCCGCTGGTGGCTGCTCGGGCTGCTGCTGGGCTTGGCGACCCCAGCCCTGGCGAAGCCCACGGGCCCCGCGGCCTTCTGCGCCGAGTACCCCACGGCCCCCGCGTGCCAGGGCACCCAGCCCGCCTGCACCTACTGCCACGTGGCGCCGCCCCAGCGGAACGCCTACGGCGCCGCGCTGGAGCCCCACCTGGCCCCCGGCAAGCCCCGCCCCCTGTCCGACGAGGACTTCGCGGCGGCGCTCCCCGCCGCGCTCCGGGCCATCGCCACCGCGGACGCCGATGGTGACGGTGCCCCCAACCAGTTCGAGGTCGAGCAGGGCTCGCTGCCCGGTGACGCCACCAGCGTCCCGCCCAGCGGCGTCTGCGGCGGCGGGGAGAACCCCCAGTTCAAGGTCTGCCAGTACGACCCGCGCTTCGTGTACCGCCGCATGCTGAGCGACTTCTGCGGCACGTCCCCCACCTACGTCCAGGTGGCCACGTTCGTGGAGCTGGGCAACCCGGACACGCAGCGCGCCTTCATCGACCAGGAGCTGGACCGCTGCCTCCAGTCCGACTTCTGGCGCGGCAAGCACGGGCAGCTCTGGAAGGTCGCCCACCCGAAGATCCGCCCCATCGGCTCCATCAAGTCCGGTGAGGACGCGGGCCAGATTCCGCTGGCGGACTACGACGACGACTACGCGCTCTTCACCTGGTCCCAGACGGATGACCACGACGCGCGCGACGTCCTCACCGCCACCTTCCACGTGAAGCGCGCGGGGACGAACCCCACCACGTACACCTCCACCCCCAGCCTGCCCTCGCAGACGGTGGATGCCGCGCACCGCGCCGGCAACATGACCAGCGCGTGGACGCTCACCTCGTTCGTCATGTTCACCGCGCTGCCGCGCAACGCCGCGTCCCAGATGTACCGCGCCTACCTCGGCCTGGACATCGCGAAGCAGGAGGGCCTGCACAGCGTGGCCAGCGAGCCGCGTGACTACGACGCCAAGGGCGTCCAGGCGCCGCAGTGCGCCGCCTGCCACGCGACGCTCGACCCGCTGTCGTACCCGTACCGCAACTACAACGGCATCAGCGGCGTGCTGTCCAACCGCTACCTGCCCAACCGCCTGGAGCTGCTGTTCCCCAACGACGTGGCCACCCTGAAGAACACGCCGGAGAAGGGCGTCATCCTGGGCCAGCCGGTGAACAACCTCCTGGAGTGGGCCCGGGTGGCCGCCAACAGCGACGCCTTCGCCATCTCCACCGTCACCGACTACTGGAAGCTGCTCGTCGGCCACGCGCCCCTCCCGGAAGAGAACGAGGAGTTCGTCCGCACCTGGCAGGCCTTCCGCTCCACGCACGGCTACCGCGTGCAGAAGATGCTTCACGACCTCATCCGCACGGAGGCCTACGGTGCGCCCTGAACGCCTGCTGCTGACCTGCCTCCTGCTGACGGGCTGCTCCGACGCGCTCCCCGTCGCCGTCGACCTGGGCCCGGGAGAGAACCCCGGCGTGACGCCCACGTACGACGGCGGCGTCGCGAAGTCCCAGAAGGGAAACCTGCGCTTCAAGGGGCCCGAGCGCCTGTCGCTCGACCTGGCCCAGGCGCTGGAGCTGCCCGCCGCCTCCGTGTGCAACGAGCTGGGCCTGTACCCCTGCCAGAACGTGCACGGCGTGGCGCTGGGCGGCGTGGACCCCTACCAGCACAGCGTCTACGAGACGGCCCCGGTGACGGGCGCCACCGCGCCCCTCGCCGTGGAGCGCACCGTGCTCTCCGCGTGCAACGCCCGCGTCTCGCTGGACGTGAGCGCGCCGGCCGCCGCGGTGGTGTTCAAGGACGTCGCCCTGACGGCGGACGGGAAGCTGGCGGACGCCGCGAGCCCCGCCGTCGCCACGGCGATGACGTCCCTGGTGCGTCGGGCGTGGCTGCGCGACCCGACCCAGGAGGAGCGCGACGCGCTGGTGCGGCTGGCCGGCGACGTGGCGGCCACCGGCGCGGCCCGCCCGGGCGTCGCGTGGATGCAGGCCTCCTGTCTCGCCGTCTTCTCTTCCGCCGAAGCCGTCTTCTACTGAGGAACCCCGTCCATGACCCTCAAGACCACCGGCCGGCTGTCGCGTCGGGAGCTGCTGCGGGCGCTGTCGCTCTGCGCCGCGGGCTCCACCACCCTGGGCCCCCTGCTCTCCGGCTGCCGTGAATCCCTGCAGACCCCCGAGGCGCTGGAGAAGCTGGGCCGCAAGCGCGACGCGCTCGACGGCAAGCCGAAGTTCCTCATCGTCATCGGTGCGGCGGGGGGCGCGTCCATCGTGGACAGCTTCCTCGCGGTGCGCCAGTCCGAGTCCGCCAACGCGAGCGCGGTCAACACCTTCCCGGACGCGCAGGTGCAGGCCGTGGCGGGCAGCCCCTTCCGCGCCGTGAAGTACAGCAACACGCGCCTGGGCAGCATCAACATCCCGGTCAACACGGACCAGCTGGCGTTCGTGAAGAAGCACCAGCACGAGATGCTGGTGGCCACCTCCGTGGGCACGTCCGTGAACCACGGCATCGCGCAGAAGCGCTCGCTCACCGGCAACGCCGCGTGGCGGGGGCGCACGCTCCAGGAGGCCGTCGCGCTCCAGTGGGGAAGCGGCCTGCCCCTGCCCAACGTCAACATGGGCACCGGCGGCTACGCCGAGCGCGGCACCGACGACGCCCTGCCCCTCTCCTGCTTCGGGGAGAGCGTGGTCAACCCCTCCCTCTGGCCCCTGGGCCTGGACGGCTCGCGCGGCATCGCGGGCGCGCCATCCAAGGACGTCATCGCCCTGGCGCGCGGCACGCGGGACGCGCTGGACCAGAAGTCCGTCTTCGGCCGCACCTTCCAGGACAGCGCCGCGCTCCGGCGCTGGAATGAACAGCGCGGCGTGCAGCAGCCGAAGCTGGAGGCCATGGACCTCATCACCCGGCTCAACATCCTGCCCGACCTGCCGCAGATTCCCCTGTCGCGGTACGGGCTGGAGAGCTCGCCGGACGGCGCGCGGCTGCGCGCGGCGTTCCCCGCGTTCCTCACCGACCCCGTGCAGGGCCAGGCGGCGCTCGCGTTCCTCCTGCTCAAGTACCGGGTGTCGGTGTCGGTGACGCTGGGGCCCGACTTCAACGTCGCGGTGGGCGGGCCCAACGGCATCGCCAACCCGCCGCTCGCGTTCGACATCAGCCACAACGACCACCGGGGCGGGCAGGCCTTCATGTGGGCGCGCATCCTGTCCACGGTGGACTCGCTCATCACCCTGCTCAAGGCGGAGCCCTTCGACGCGGACACCGGCGAGTCCATGTGGGACCGCACGATGCTCTACGTGGCCACGGAGTTCGGCCGCACGCGACCGCGCCCCTCGGGCGCCACGGAGTTCGGATCCGGGCACGACCTCAACAACGGCTTCCTGCTCCTGTCCCCCATGGTGAAGGGCAACACCGTCCTGGGAGGCGTGGACCCTGACACCACCCTCACCTACGGCTTCGACGCGCGCACCGGCGAGGCCCAGCCCGGCAAGCTCACGTCCAACGAGCCGGACATCTACTCCGGCATCCTCACCGCCATGGGCGCGGACCTGGGCGGCAGCGGCCTGCCGGACGCGAGCGCCTTCAAGCGCGCCTGACGCTCACGCCCCCCGCCCTGGCAGCCTCGCCCACAGCACGGTGGCGTTGGGCCGGGCGGGCTCCGGGGTGATGCCCAGCTTCTTGAAGTCACTCGAGTAGCGCGCCCCCTTGATCAGCACGGCCCGGCGAGCCACGCGCCGGGCCTCCTCCACCATCTCCCGCGTCAGCGGCGCGGGGTCCGCGTGGCGGCGCAGCGCCTCGAACGCGGCGGAGGACTTGCGCTCGCGCTCGAACATCGGATCGAAGAGCACCACGTCGAACGCGCCGTCCGGCACCGCGCGCAGGTGCACCGCCGCGTCCGCGTGCACCACCTCCACCGCGCAGGAGGCCGGGTGGCGCGGCAGGCCCAAGAGCCCGTGGCGCACCAGCAGGTAGAGCGCCGGGCGCTTCTCCAACGCGGTGACGCGGCCCGAGGGCCCCACCAGCCGCGCCGCCACCTGCGCATCCGCGCCCAACCCCAGGGTGCAGTCCAGCACGTGCTCCCCGTCGCGCAGCCCCGCGATGCGCAGGAGCATGTCCTCCTCCACCCCCGCGTCCAGCTGCTTCACGCGCAGGTGCGCCAGCCCGGGGGAGAAGCGCAGCGTGCCCTCCGCGTCCACCAGCGACACCGCCGTGGACTCAAAGACGACCAGCGCATCCGCCATGTCGGTGAGCAGCTTCTTCAAGGGGAGCTTGTGGTGGCGCTCCACATACGGAACACCCACTTCCTCCGCCGCGCTCCGCGCACGCTGTGCGAGCGCCACGTCCACCCGGTCCGACGTGGTGACCACCAGGGCCTGGCGCGACGGGGACGGCGGGAGCAAGGACGGGGGGCGCATGGGCACCGCGCAGCCTACCCCGCGCGCAAGCCGTCCCCCGGGGCCGCCCGCTGTCACCCGCGCGCCCCCACCCCTCCCCCCAGGCGCATGGTCCCCCACGGCGCGCCTTCTTACCTCTTGGCCTTCGCGCGGGGATATCAAGGAAACCGCGTTCGTACGGCCTTGCAGGTTCAAAGGCCGCCAGGGGGGCGGACATGCGACACCACGGAATGGCCCATGCGGGCGTGCTGCTGTTCAGCGTGGCGGGGCTGGTGGGCATGGCCCTGCCGCGACTGACGGGCGACACACCCCGGCCGCTGTTGGAGGCGCAGCTGCTCGTGCCCACGGGGCTGGGGCCCCACGCGGTGGCGCTGGGCGACTTCGACGCGGACGGCCGCCTGGACGTCATCACGGCCAACCACACGGCGAGCACCGTGTCCGTGCTGCTGAACTCGGGCGACGGGACGTTCGCGGCCCGGATGGACATGCCTCTCGGGGACCGGCCCACGGGGGTCGCGGTGGGGGACTTCAACGGCGATGGCCACCTGGACGCGGTCACCAGCAACTTCGGCGGCACGGTGTCGCTGCTCCTGGGCCGGGGGGATGGGACGTTCGCTTCGCGGACCGACCTGCCCGTGGGCGGCGAGCCGTCCGCGGTCGAGGTGGGGGACTTCAACGGCGATGGGAAGCTGGACGTGGTGGCGGCCAGCGCGTTCAACGACGCCGTGTCGGTGCTGCTGAACCGGGGGGACGGCACCTTCCAGCCGCGCAAGGACGTGACCACGGGCACGTCGCCCTTCGCGGTGGCGGTGGGCGACTTCAACCACGACGGGAAGCTGGACCTGGCCACCGCGAACTTCGTGGACACGGTGTCGGTGCTGCTCGGCGTGGGCGACGGGACGTTCCGCCCGCACGCGGACTTCGCGACGGACAACGCGCCCTATTCGGTCGTGGCGGCGGACGTGGACGGCGACGGGCACCTGGACCTGGTCACCGCGAACTTCCTGGGCCGGAGCGTGTCCGTGCTGCGCGGCACGGGCACCGGCGCGTTCCCAGCGCGCTCGGACTTCAAGGTGCGGGGCGGGCCGTACTTCGTCGCGCCCGGGGACTTCAACGGCGACGGGAAGCTGGACCTGGTCACCGCGAACTTCGGCGAGGACACGGTGTCCCTGCTGCCCGGCATGGGCAACGGCACCTTCGGCGAGGACACGCTGCTGTCCACGGGAGCCGGGCCCTACGCGGTCGCGGTGGGGCGCCTCAACGGGGACCTGAAGCCAGACGTCGTCACGCCGGACGCGAGGGCCCACGGCGTCTCCGTGCTGCTGGGCGCCACCACCACGACGGCCATGCGCGCGCCCCGGTCCACGCTCGACACCCTGGACCCGGGCTGCGGCTCCCCGACGGGGCTCGCGGGCAAGTGCGATTAGCGGCGCGGGCGTTCAGCGAGGGCGCTTCAGCTTCGACCACATCAGCCCGACGAAGGTGTCGGGCGCGGGCTCCGCGGTCATCAGCTCCGCGTCCTCGTGGCCGCGCACGGGTGGAGGCAGGGGCTTGGGGGCCACGGGCGACGGCAGGGGCTCCGCGGAGTTCAGCCCCTGGGCATGGCGCTCCATCACCTCCGCGAAGGAGCGCTGGGGGGTGTTCCGGGCGGACACGGGCGCCGCGCCTTCCACGCCCTGGAGGGCCCGGACCCGAAGGATGACGTTGGCCCCCTCCGCCCGGGAGATGCCCGTCACCCGTCCGATGGGACCTCGCGGTCCGCGTCCATGGCCCATGCGCGCACCCTCCCGGCCCTGACACCGTAGCGCCGACGGGGCTCCCCGGCCACTGCCCGGGCCTCCGGGAGGCCACGGCATGGCCCGCCCGGCCGTCCGCCCACAATCGCTGAAACCGTCCGCTGGGGTCCCGCGTACCAGGAAGGAGCGCCCGCACCGGGCGCGTCCGGAGGCTTCGCGTCCCATGACGTCCGCCCGAACCGCATCCCCTCGCATCCGCCGCGCCGCGCCGTCGCCGCGCCGGCTGTGGCCCGTCGCGCTGGCGCTGGCCGCGGCGCTGAGCGCGTGCACCGAGGCGCGCGGGGCGCCGCCCGACACGAAGGCCGCCGTCACGCAGTCCGCTCCGGTGCGGGACGGCCGCGAGTACGCGAAGCCCTCCGACGCGGAGCTGAAGCGCACCCTGTCGCCCACCGCCTACCAGGTGACCCAGAAGGGGGGCACCGAACCGCCCTTCCGCAACGCCTACTGGAACAACCACGAGGAGGGGCTCTACGTCGACGTGGTCAGCGGCGAGCCGCTCTTCTCCTCGCGCGACAAGTTCGAGTCCGGCACGGGCTGGCCCAGCTTCACCCGCCCGCTGGACAAGGACCACGTGGTGGAGAAGCGCGACGACAGCCTGGGCATGGAGCGCGTGGAGGTCCGCTCCAAGGACGGCGACTCCCACCTGGGCCACGTCTTCGAGGACGGCCCCAAGCCCACCGGCCTGCGCTACTGCATCAACTCCGCGTCGCTGCGCTTCATCCCCGTGAACGAGCTGGCCGCGCAGGGCTACGGGGCGTGGCTGCCCTCCTTCGGGCGCAAGGCGCCCGGCGACTCGACGGGCGCGCTCGTCCCCGCGGCGGGCGCCGCCGTGCTGGCGAAGGCCGCCGCGCCGACGGAGGCCCCCCGGGAGACGGCGTACCTGGCGGGCGGGTGCTTCTGGGGCATGGAGGACATCCTGCGCAAGATCCCCGGCGTCATCGACACGGAGGTGGGCTACACGGGCGGCGCGAAGCGCGGCGCCACCTACGAGGATGTGCACACCGGGGAGACGGGCCACGCGGAGGCGGTGCGCGTCGTCTTCAACCCGAAGCTGCTCACGTACGAGGGCCTGCTGGAGAAGTGGTTCTTCCGCATGCACGACCCGACGACGCTCAACCGCCAGGGCAATGACGTGGGCACGCAGTACCGCTCCGCGATCTTCTACCTGACGGACGCGCAGCGCCAGACGGCCGAGGCGGTGAAGGCCCGCGTCAACGCGTCCGGCAAGTGGGCCCGCCCCGTCGTCACGCAGATCTCCGCCGCCGGGGAGTGGACCCCCGCCGAGGGCTACCACCAGGACTACCTGGTGAAGAACCCCGGCGGCTACACCTGCCACTACCTGCGCGACTGAGGCACGCGCGCGGGGGCGCGTCACGCGGCGCGGTCGTGCGCCTCGAACGTCATCCCCGCCTTGCGCAGGCGCTCCACCAGCACCATGCCCATGGCCGACGCGGGCGTGAGGACGCCGCCCTGCCTGGGGATGGCGCCGAAGGCGAGGCACAGCGCGGACTCCGAGAGCATGCGCGCCGTCGCCGCGTAGCCCGGGTCGCCCTGGGCCGCGACCCGGCCCTCCACGTTCACGCGCTGGCCGCTCTTGGGGGACAGCCCCTCGCCGAACAGCCGCACCTCGAAGAGGCCACGCTCGCGCACCGTGGCGGACGGCCCCTCGCCGGGCGCCGGCAGCACGTGCTTCTCCAGGAGGCCGCGCACCGCGTCCACCTTGGTGGCGGCCATGAAGCCGCCCAGGCCCGCGGTGGTCCCCGCCGCCAGGGCGAACCCCTTGGGCCCGGGCCCGAAGTCGGAGACCTCCGAATAGAAGAAGTCGCGGCCCCACGGGAAGCCCAGCAGCGCGTTGGAGCGCCGCACCACGCGCGTGTTGACGGACGCCATCACGAACGGCCCCGTCCACCCGCCCGTGTCCGGGCTCTTCTTCACCGTGGCCAGGTCGCGCTCCTCCGGGGTGCCCCGGCCAGGCTCGGGGTCCAGCGCGTGGGCGCTGGCCAGCAGGCGCTTCAGCGCCGGATCCGCCTTCACCGCGTCCAGGGTGTCCAGCATGCTGGAGATGGTGCCGCCGCTGAAGCCGCCGCGCATGCGCGTCACGTGGAAGCGGATGCGGTCGCAGTGCCCGCCGTGCTTCTCCCGCATGTAGTCCTGGAGCATCAGCGCGCCCAGGTCGGAGGGGATGGAGTCGAAGCCGCAGGTGTGCACGATGCGCGCGCCCGTCTCCCGCGCCCGCGAGTCGTGGGCGTCGATCATCTTGCGCATCCACTGCACCTCGCCCGTCAGGTCGCAGTAGTCCGTGCCGGCGCGGACGCACGCGGCGACCAGCTCCGAGCCGTAGCGCGCGTAGGGCCCCACGGTGGTGATGATGACGCGCGTGCGCGCCACCAGCGCGTCCAGCGACGCCGGGTCCTTCGCGTCCGCGAGGACCACCGGCAGGTCCGCGAACTGGGGCCGCACCCGCGCCAGCTCCGAGCGGACCTGCTCCAGCTTCGCCGTGTCCCGGCCGGCCAGCGCCCACTTCGCGCCATGCGCGTCCTGCGTGCGCGCCAGGTACTCCGCCACCAGGCGGCCGGTGAACCCCGTGGCCCCCCACAGGATGATGTCGAATGCGGTCTTCTTCTCGCGGGCCATGAAGTCTCCTAGTACCGGAAGTCCGCCGCCACGGTCGACAGTCGCATGCCGAAGGTGGAGCGCCCGGGCCACGTCATCGTGACGCGGGTGCGCAGCTGCGACAGCGGCACGGCGGGCGACAGGGTGTACGTGTCGTTGAAGAGATACCAGCCCTGCGTCATGTCCGGCAGGTTGTGCGTCACCGTCGACCGCGCGAGGACCGCGTCGCCGCGCAGCAGCACGCTGCCACCCTGGCCGCACATGAGCGGCGCGGTGCAGCTGGCGTTGCGCATGAAGTACTTCACGTTGACCTGGGTCACCAGCACGTCGCTCGCGCCGAGGGCCGGGTAGGCGAAGTCCACGGAGCTGCTGGAGCCGTTGCCCTCCACGTACGTCGCGTCGAAGTCCGGCTGCACCGGGTCCGTCACGTCGTTGAGCAGGTCCACGTCGTCGGGGACGCCGCGCACGCCGGAGCGCGCCACCACCGCGTTCGGGCGCACCGCGTTCGCGTCCGTCAGGCCCGCCCGGGACACGGTGAAGGCGCTGGCGTCCTCCTGGGAGTCAGCGCCCCCACAGCCCACCATCAGCACGGCGACGACGGCACCGGCCGGATACCGCGAACGCTTCCAGTTCATGGCTGCCTCGGAGTCATCGGGCGCGGGGCCCTGGCCCTCGCGCACGGAAGTTCGGCTTCGACGGCTGCCCGTAGTCGGACCCTGCATGTGAGCGCAAGCGGGATTCCTGGAGGTTCCCGTCTCCCGTGCATCGCCCCACATCAGGACGGTGCCGCGCCTCCCGCTTGAACTACGAAGGGCTTCGTTGACATCTACGAAATTGTTCGTATAACTAATCCGTCGTCAGAACCGAGGAGTGAGGACGCCATGAGCCGAGGAAAGCTGCCGCGCCCCACGGATGCCGAGCTGGCCATCCTGCGGGTGCTGTGGGACCAGGGGGCGCGCACGGTGCGCGAGGTCCACGAGACGCTTCAGGACGGGAGCGGCTACACCACCGTGCTGAAGACGCTGCAGATCATGACGGAGAAGGGGCTGGTGACGCGCGACGAGTCGCAGCGGGCGCACGTCTACAGCACCCGGCTCCCCCGGGAGAGCACGCAGCAGCAGCTGGTCACCGACCTGGTGGACCGCGTCTTCGGCGGCTCCCCGGCGCGGCTCGCCCTGCAGGCGCTGTCCTCGAAGAAGACGTCCCCGGAGGAGCTGGCGGAGCTGCGCCAGCTGCTGGATTCGCTCGAGCAGGAGGCGGAGTGATGAACGGTCTTGTCCTGGAGTCGGTGGGCTGGGCGCTCCTGCACCTCGTGTGGCAGGGCGCGCTCGTCGCGGCGGCGCTGGCCCTGGCGCTGCGGTGGGTGGGCCGGCGTTCGGCGAACCTGCGCTACGCGCTGGCGTGCGGTGCGCTGGGCATCATGCTGGCGCTGCCGGTGGCCACGGCGTTGCGGCACGCCTCGCGCGCGAAGGAGGTCCGGCCGGTGCGCACGGTGTCCGTCCGGCGGACCGCGACCCCGTTCACGGCCACGGTGACCCTCACGCGCACGGAGCAGGTGGCGCGTGCCCCGGTGACGGGGACGGCGTCGCTGCCGCCGCTGGAGGGGATGCTGGAGCAGGTGGGTGAGCACCTGCCCTGGCTGGTGCTCGCGTGGGGGATGGGGGTCGCGGCGTCGTCGCTGCGGCTCTTGAAGGGATGGGTGGGGCTGCGCCGGCAGGTGGACGCGGCGGTGCACGCATCGTGGGAGTGGCAGGAGCGACTGGAGGCGCTGGCCCGGCGGATGAACCTCACGCGTCCGGTGCGCCTGCTGGTGTCGTCGAACGTGGATGTGCCGTCCACGCTGGGCTGGCTGAAGCCGGTGGTGCTGGTCCCCACCGCCACGCTCACCGGGCTGGCCGTGCGGGAGCTGGAGCTGGTGCTCGCCCACGAGCTGGCCCACATCCGCCGTCACGACTTCGTGGTGAACGTGGCGCAGACGCTGGTGGAGACGCTGCTCTTCTACCACCCGGCCGTGTGGTGGATGTCCCAGGTCATCCGCGTGGAGCGGGAGAACTGCTGTGACGACCTCGCCGTGAAGCATGGCCCTGGCGCCCTCCCCTACGCCCGTGCGCTCACGGCCCTGGCGGCGCTGCGGCTGCAAGGGATGGAGGCGCAGGGCCCCGCGCTGTCCGCGCTGGGAGGTTCGCTGAAGGACCGCGTGCGGCGGCTGGTGGTGCCACCCAAGTCGCGGTGCTCGTCGCGCTGGGCGGCGGGGGTCTCCATCGTCACGCTGGCCAGCAGCCTCGCGCTGGCGATGCCGCTCACCGCGCTCGCCGTGCAGAACTCGAAGGAATCCGAGAGGAAGCCCGTCACCCGCGACGTGGCCGGCACCCCGCCGGCGATGGCCAGCTCGGTCCACCCGCGTGACCCCGCCGCGCCGCCCGCGCCCGCCGCCAACACGCACCCGTCCACGGTCGCGATGACTCCGGCCGGCGCCATGTCCCCACGCGTCGCCGCGGCGCCGGCCCCAGTGGCCCGCCCGGCTCCCGCTCCCGCTCCCGCTCCTGCTCCTGCTCCTGCTCCTGCTCCTGCTCCTGCTCCCGCTCCTGCTCCTGCTCCTGCTCCTGCTCCTGCTCCTGCTCCTGCTCCTGCTCCGAAGGTGGCAGCCAGCGCGAAGGCGGCGAGCGCGGAGGCCGATGACGAGACGACGCGCGTGGGCGTGGACCCCCTCACGGTGGATCAACTGGTCGCGCTGAAGATCGCGGGGGTCACGCCGGAGGTGGTCGACCAGATCGCCGCCATGGGCTACGTGCCCACCGTGGACACGCTGGTCGCGTTCCGCCACGCGGGCATCACGCCGGAGTACGCGAAGGCCATGGCGGCCCGCTTCGGCCGGGCGCTGCCCGCCGACCAGTTGGTGAGCATGAAGCACCTGGGCATCACCCCGGAATGGCTGGGCCAGATGGCCGCCCTGGGCTTCGCGAAGGCGGACGCCGACGAGTTGATGAGCGCGAAGGCGCTGGGCATCGACGCCGCGTGGCTCAACGACCTGAAGGCCGCTGGCTTCCGTGTCCAGGACCTGGAGGAAGCCAGCGGCCTGCGCGCGGTGGGCGTCACCTCCAGCTACATCCGCGAACTGGAAGCGGCGGGCCTGAAGCCCTCCACGGTGGATGACCTGGTGCGCCTGCGCACCAGCGGCATCGACGCGGACTTCATCCGCCGCATGCAGAAGCCCCGGAAGTAATCCCCCCATCCCTCCCACGCGGCCCCCACCGCGCGCTGCTCCCCGAGCGCGCGTGCGGGCCGCGCCTTGCCCGAAAAGGAGTCGCTGTCATGACGTCCCGCCTCTCACCGTGGCTCACCGCGTTGGTGGTGCTCTTCGCCCTTCCCGTCCTCGCCGCCAACGCCTCCGACACCGGCGCCTGGGTCGCGGCGGTGCGGGAGAAGGAGCTCCACCTGTCGTTGCATCCGAAGGACGACCCCGGCTCCCAGTCGGGCTTCTCCGCGCCGTTCACCGCCTTCCAGGGGTTGTCCACCGCGGACGGCGCCAGCGCCCCGTTCAAGCTGGTGCGCGAGGCGGGCACCTTCGACTTCGAGGGCCGCTTCGCGGACGGACAGGGCGTGGGCACCTGGCGCTTCACCCCCGACACAGGCTACGTGAAGAAGCTGGCGGACCTGGGCATCGCGCGCCCCAACGCGCGGGAGCAGCAACTGCTGGCCGCGCTCGACGCGGGCCCCCAGCGCATCCAGGGGCTCGCGGCCTTGGGCCAGAAGATCACCACCCTGCATGACCTCATCCAGGTGGGCCTCTTCGCGGTCACCCCGGAGTACGTCCGTGCGCTCGCGGCCGCGGGCTATCCGAAGCTGTCCCTGGACGAGACCGTCCAGTCCCGCATCCACGGCGTGACGCCCGAGCGCATCCAGGCGCTGGCCACCATGGGCTTCAAGGGCCTTCCCCTGGACTCGCTGCTGTCCATGAGCATCCACGGCGTGACGCCGGACTTCATCCGCGAGATGCGCGGCCTGGGCTTCAAGGGCCAGGACGCGGACGGCCTCGTGTCCATGCGCATCCACGGCGTCACGGCGGAGTTCGTCAAGGCGATGCGCGGCCTGGGCTTCAAGGACGTGGACGCGGAGGGCTTCACGGCCATGCGCATCCACGGCGTCACGCCCGAGTTCGTCAAGGAGATGCGCGACCTGGGCTACACGAACGCCACCGCGGACGACTTCGTCTCGCTGCGCATCCACGGCATCGACTCCCTGTTCGTCCGCGGCATGTCGAAGCCGGACGGCGGCACGCGGAAGTAGCCGCCCCCCGCTGGCTCCCCTGCCAGGGGAGCCCCCTCGCGCGCCCCACCAGGGGGACTTGACGCCGCGTCCTTCAAGGCCTATCACTGAACCAAATGGTTCAGTCTCAAGCCGCGCTCGACCGTTCCTTCGCCGCGCTGTCGGACCCGACGCGCCGGGCCATCCTGTTGCGACTGGGAGGGGCGGGTGCGTCCGTCGGCAGCCTGTCCGAGCACTTCGCGATGACGCTCACCGGGCTGCAGAAGCACGTGCGCGTCCTCGAGGAAGCGGGCCTCGTCACGACGGAGAAGGTCGGGCGGGTGCGCCACTGCCGGCTGGGCCCGCGGCGGTTGGAGGACGTGACGAAGTGGCTGACGTCCTACCGGAACCAGCTGGAGCAGCGCCTGGATCACCTCGAGGACTTCCTCGAGCGCACGAAAGGAACGCCATGACGACCCGAATCGCGACTTCGCCCAAGGCCCTGGTGACACAGCCCTCCGACCGGGAGCTTCGCATCGAGCGCATCTTCAACGCGCCCCGGGAGCGGGTGTGGAAGGCGATGACCGACCCCGCGCTCGTCGCGCAGTGGTGGGGCCGGGGCAACAAGCTCGTCGTCGAGCGCATGGACATCCAGCGCGGTGGGCACTGGCGCTTCGTGGAGCACACGCCGGACGGCACGCACGGCTTCGAGGGCCGCTACCGCGAGGTGAAGCCCCCGGAGCGCATCGAGCAGACCTTCGAGTGGGACGGCGCGCCCGGCCACGTCGTGGTGGAGACGATGACCCTGGAGGACCTGGGCGACGGCCGCACGAAGCTCGTCACCGTGTCGCTGTTCCACACCGCCGAGGACCTCCAGGGGATGGCCCAGTCCGGGATGGAGGAGGGCCTCAACCAGAGCTACGCGGCGCTCGACAAGTTGCTCGCGCTTCCCAACTGAGCCGAGCAGGCGTGGCGGGGGCACACCTCGCGCGGAACGCGCCCCCGCACGCCCAGGGGCTACTCCCCGTCGCTGCTGTCGGAGTAGGCGCCCTCCACCTTGTCCTTGTGGTGGGGCGCGGTGGTGTCCGTCTTCTTCGCGTTCTTCACCTCGCCCACGTCGTAGTGGTGCCGGTAGTAGTCCGCCCGATCCGCCATGCCGAACGTGGGCTGCTTCTTGCCGAAGCCCTCTTGGAAGGAGGACTTGCCCGTGCTGATGAGCTCCAGCGTGGCGCGGGCGTTCTTGGCGCTGCCGCCGGCCCGCTGCTCCTCCGACAGGTGGGTGGCCGTCAGGAACTTGCTCGCGGCGTTGCGCTGGGCCGGGGTCTGGATGTTCGGGAAGTGGTGCTGGAGCTTCGAGGCATCCCCTTGATGCTCCTTCAAGTCGCGGAAGACCTCCTTGCTCCTGGAGGCCTTGAGCAGGTCCTTCGCGACGCCCTTCTCGTCGGTGCCCGGAGGCACCAGGGCCTTGGCCATCTTCGCGTACTCGTTTCCCACGGCGTTGCCGTCGTAGTTGTCCTTCCGGGTCATGATGAAGTTGGCCGGGTCGCGGTTGTTGCCCTTGGCCACCGTCACCGGGCCGAAGGGCGTCGAGTAGGTGCCCGCGTTCTCCGTCTTGTTCCTGCGGCTCATGTTGGAGGTCTGGCTCTTGAAGCTGTCCTCCTCGAGGCGCGTCTTCTCACGGGTCCGCTTCGAGGCCCGGTCATAGGCGTTCTGGGGCCGGGTCCGCCCCTCCACGCTGGAGCCCTCGGATTCCTGCCGGGGCCGCTTGGCCAGCTCCGGGGAAGGCGCGGTCCCATCGTCCTCGCGCGCCCGCTTCAGGCTGCCACGGCCGGGCGACGAAGCGCCGCTCGCGGCCGGCGAAGGGGACGGCGAGGGGCTCGAGAATGAGGGCGATGGTGAGGGGGAGCGGCTGCGCAGCTTCATGTGACACTCCTTGGAATGGGGGTGCCAGAACCTAGCGCCCCCCCTCACCACCAACGACCGGGAAGGCTGCTTTTTCACGTATTGAATCATCCATTTCACACACCCCTGTCTGTGATTGTTTCGTCCCGGGGACGCCTCCGCCCTTCGGGGCTCCCGCCGCGCCCAGGCAGGTCCGGTGCGGAACATCCGGGAGGCTCGCAGGGCACGTAACAATTTCTCAGAGGGAGGCAGGGAGCGCGCCGCCCAGCCGCGCACAGCGTCCTTCTCCAGGCCATGCGCTGGTGCCCTCGACTCCGCCCCCGCGAAGCCCGTGGCCCCGGTCACCGGAACGCGCCAGGGCCGGCCCCCAGGCGGGCCCCCTCCCCTTCCACTCCGCCATACCCACCCCCTGCTTTTCGGTGTATCCCTGGCTCCCCCTCAACGGGCATCCCCCCACCGCCCAACACTTCCAGGAGCCGTCATGCACCACAGCCGACTCAGCACGTTCGTCATCGACTGCAAGGTGGAGGATCTCGACGCCGCCGCGCGGTTCTGGAGCGCGGCGCTGGGGCGGGCGCTGAAGCCGGCGGAGCCGGACTCGCCCACGTACCGGGAGCTGGAGGTCCGCGCCGACGAACCGATGCTGCTCATCCAGCAGGTGGGGCACGAGAGCCGCATCCACCTGGACATCGAGTCGGATGACCTGGACGCGGAGCTGGAGCGGCTTGAGGCGCTGGGCGCCCGGCGCATCGCCTACGTGCAGCGCTGGTGGGTGATGGAGTCCCCCACCGGGCAGCGCTTCTGCATCGTCCGCCCGCAGCGGGGCCCCCTGGAGGGGCGCGCCAACGTGTGGGACGGCGAGGGCCGCTAGAAGCTCACGCGGGCGGCGCCTTCGAGTCCGGGCCCAGCGCGGCCTGGAGCAGGTCCAGCAGCCCCGGCCACTCGTCCGCGGACAGCCACAGCCCCTCGGGCGCGTGCTCCGCGCGCATCCGCAGGGCGGAGGCTTCGAAGAGGCGGGCCGCCAGCGCCCCCTCCTTCGGCAGCCGGCCCTCCACCCGGAGCACCTGCCCATCCCAGGCCAGCGTCGGCGGCAACAGCTTCTGGGCCAGCGCCTTGAGCGCGGCCCTGCCGGCGCCCGTGCGCAGCGCCCCCATCAGCAGCGACGACGCGCCGGGCGACTCCTCCAGCTCCACCCGCCCCGGCGTGGACAGCCACAGCGTGTAGCGCCCCAGGGCCAGCTCCACGCGCTGGGGGGTGGTCTCCACCCGCAGCTTCCAGCCCCGCACGTCGAGGCGCAGGTCATACACGGTGGGAGTGGTGCCCCAGGAGCGCAGCTCCAGCCCCTTCACGTTGCGCAGGACGCCGCGCGACAGCGCCTCCACCCGCGTGTGCGCCAGCCGCACCCGCCGTCCGGACACGTCCACCGCGACCTGGGCGGACAGCCCCTCTGGGAGCGCCTTCGCCCAGGCGAGCACCCCCTCCAGCATTCCCGTCCACGACTGCACCGCCATCGCGCCTGCCTCGTCCGAAGGGCCCCATCCCATCCGGGCGCCCACCGGCCGAACAATGGGGGACGCGGGCCCCCCGTGCAAAGCGCACGCGCGGTGCTACGGTGCGCCCGTGCCCCAGAGCGAGTCACTGTCAGAGCGGGTGGAGCGGTTGCAGCTGCCCTTCAACGAATACGGTGTCGACCCGTACGGCATCTCCAAGAAGCACCTGAAGCTGGCGCTGGAGTTCTTCGCCTTCCTCTACCGGAACTACTTCCGGGTGCGCTGCACGGGCGTGCAACACATCCCGAAGACGGGCCGGGGCATGCTGGTGGGCAACCACTCCGGCGGCGTCGCCGTGGACGGGATGATGGTGCTCACCTCCACCCTGCTGGAGATGGACCCGCCCCGGCTGGCGCAGGGCATGTTGGAGCGCTTCATCCACAAGTTCCCGGTGGCCTCGCTGTGGGCCAGCCGCACCGGCCAGTTCACCGGCCTGCCCGAGCACGCCGTGCGCCTGCTGGAGGACGACCGGCTGCTGATGATCTTCCCGGAGGGCGCCCGGGGCACCGCGAAGCTCTACACGGAGCGCTATTCGCTGGTGGACTTCGGCACGGGCTTCATCCGGCTGGCGCTCCAGACGCGCTCGCCCATCATCCCCTTCGCGTTCCTGGGCGGCGGCGCGGCCATCCCCACCGTGACCAACGCGTACGCGCTGGGCAAGCTGCTGGGCGTCCCGTACGTCCCGCTGACGCCGTACCTGCTGCCGCTGCCGCTGCCGGTGGGGCTGGAGATCCACTACGGCCCGCCGCTCGTCTTCGAGGGCACGGGCGACGAGGAGGACCACGTCATCCAGGGCTATGTGGACCAAGTGAAGGCCAGCATCCAGCGGCTCATCGAGGACAACCGCGCCGAGCGCCACCTGCGCCGGACCCGGAGGCTGTTGCCATGAGGGTGTTGATTCCAGGCATCTCCGGAGGCATCGCGCGGAGGCTGGCCCTGCGCCTGCGCGACAGCGGCCATCAGGTCGCGGGCATCGACATCCGCCCGTGGCGGGACGCGCCGAAGGGCATCGAGGTCCACCCGGTGGACGTGCGCAAGCGCGCCGCGGAGGACGTCTTCCGCCGCTGGAAGCCGGAGGCGGTGGTGCACATGGCCACGGTGACGGCGTTCACCGTGCCGGGCGGCGAGCGGGGCCGCATCAACCTGGACGGCACCAAGGCGCTGTTCGACCACTGCGCGACGCACGGCGTGAAGCAGGTGCTCTTCGTGGGCCGGCACACGTTCTACGGGGCGGCGCCGGACTCGCCGCTGTACCACTCCGAGGACGAGCCGCCGCGCGCGCTGGAGGCCATCCCGGAGCTGGCGGACCTGGTGGCCGCGGACCTGTACGCGGCGACGGCGCTGTGGCGCATGCCGGACGTCACCACCGCGGTGCTGCGGCTCGTGTACACGCTGGGCACGCCGGGCACGGGCACGCTCGCGAACCTGCTGCGCGGCAAGCGCGTGCCGATGGTGCTGGGCTACGACCCGCTCTTCCACATGCTCCAGGAGGAGGACGTGGTGACGGCGCTGCAACTGGCGCTGGAGAAGAAGGTGCGCGGCATCTTCAACGTCGCGGGGCCGCCGCCCGTGCCGCTGTCGGTCATCATCAAGGGCACGGGCCGCACGCCGGTGCCGCTGCCGTCGGCGCTCCTCTCGGTGCTGATGGGGCGGGCGGGCTTCCCCCGGCTGTCGGTGGGCGCGACGGACCACCTGCGCTACCCCATCGTGGTGGACAACAAGCGCTTCCTGGAGGCCACGGGCTTCCAGGCCACCTACGACGAGGGCCGCATCCTGCGCGCGTACGCGGACGCGCTGCCGGTGGACCGGGCGGGCCATGGCGGCTGAGACCGCGAGCGTGGGCGCGGCCGCCCAGGCCACGCCCGGCCTCGTGCGCCGGGTGGAAGCGGTGGTGTTCCTCACCGTGTTCCTGGACCTGGTGGGCTTCGGCATCGTCATCCCGATGCTGCCCTTCTACGTGCAGTCCATGGGCGGCTCGGCGCGCACAGTGGGCATCCTGCTGGGGTGCTTCAGCCTCACGCAGCTGCTGGCGACGCCGCTGCTCGGGCGGTACTCGGACCGGCATGGGCGGCGGGCGGTCATCCTGCTGAGCCTGCTGGCGAACGCGGTGGCCATGGGGTTGTTCGCGCTGGCCAGCTTCGAACGGATGCTGCCCTTGCTGTTCGCCTCGCGCATCCTGGCGGGGGCGACGTCCGGCAACATCGCCGCGTGTCAGGCGGCGCTCGCGGACGTGACGACGAAGCAGACGCGCGCCAAGGCGATGGGCCGCATTGGCGCGGGCATCGGGCTGGGCATGGTGTTGGGGCCCACGCTGGGCGGGCTGTTCTCCGGCCTGGGCGCGTGGGTGCCGCCGCTGCTGGCCGGAGGGTTGGCGCTGGTGGGCTTCGCGGGCGCGCTGGTGGCCATGCCGGAGACGCACCCGGCGGAGCTGCGCGTGGCGGCGAAGGCCCAGACGCGCTGGTCCGCGTTGCAGGACTCGCCCCGGCGCAAGGCCTTGGGGATGGTGCTGGGGTTGTTCTTCGCGGTGTTCCTGGCCATGACCACGCTCCAGGTGGCGTTCGCGCTGCTGGTGCAGGCGCGGCTGGGCTGGGGTTCCAAGGAAGTGGGCTACACGTTCGCGGTGGTGGGCGGACTGGGGCTCATCATCCAGGGGGGACTGATTGGTCCGCTGGCGCGCGCCGTGGGCGAGTTCCGGCTGCTCATCACCGGGGCGCTCATCCTGGCGGGCGGCATGGTGGGGCTCGCGGTGTCGCAGCAGGCGATTCCCATGATGGCCTCCGTGGTGCTGGTGGGCGCGGGGATGGGCTTCCTGCAGCCGCTGATTTCGAGCCTGGCCTCGCAGGTCGCCCCCCCGGCGCAGCAGGGCGCCGTGCTGGGTCTGGCGCAGTCGTGCGGGGGGCTGGCCCGCACGGTGGGCCCTGTCGCGAGCGGCTGGATGTATGCGTCCTGGAGCACCCAGGCCCCCTTCCTGACGGGCATGGTGTCGGCGCTCGCGGCGGCGGGGCTGGGGGTGCTGCTGAGTCGGGAGTCGCTGGAGGACGCGGGGCGGTAAAGCCTTTCAGACCCACCCGGGTCCATTCCCTCCCAAACGCCATACCTCTTTTGGGGGTCTTGTCAGCACCCGACCCATGGGAGCAGGCTTTTGCTCACGAGGGGCGGTGAAGCCATACCACTCCCGGGGGGTAGGGCTTGGCACGGGAGGGAGAGGTCGCGCTGCTGGATGCGTTGGACCGTCAGGCCCGGCGCCGGACGGAAGGCATCGCGACCCTGAGCGTGTTGGAAGGGCCGGTGGAGCCGGGGAGCGCCCTCTGGAACCAGTGGGCCGCGCGGCATGGCCAGACAGTGGTGGAGGTCTCCGGGGAGGATCCGCACACCGCGGCGCTGGGCTGGGCCCAGGCGCTGGCGGCGGCCCGGGACCTGGGAGCGGACGCGGAGGCGCTGGCGACGTTCAGCCTGACGGCGTCGGCCCCTCGGCGCACGCCGACGTTCGCTGGAAAGACAGCCCACGAGAGGCGCGTGCTGCTGGACGCGCTGCCACCTCCCGCGATGTTGCCAGAGGCGACGTGGGCGCTGTGCCGGACGCTTGTCATTGAGCGGGAGGCCACGGCGCCGGGGGCGCTGCCGGAAGCGGTGCGCGCGGCGCTGGCGAAGAACGTGGCCACGGGGCTGAAGGCCTTGCATGCGCTCGTGCCCCCGGGAAACGCGCCGGTGGTGCGAGTGCCCGCGGGGGTGGCGCCGTCGCTCCGGGGGCTCCAGGTGGCGCGCGTGTTGAGCAACGCGGTGCCCGCGCTCGCGGTGGCGTGCGTCGTGTCCACCGAGGCGCTGGAGGCGTTCCTCGCGGGGCCGGAGACGCAGCTGAAGGCGCTGGTACGCGAGGGCCGGCTGGAGGTGCCGGAGGCGGCGTCCGGGGCGCGAGGGGCGGTGGAAGCGCTCCGGAAGCTGGAGCAGGCGGGGGCACCGGAGGCCCAGCGGGCCCGCGCGGCGGAGGTCGCGCTGGCGGTGCTCACGGGCGCGGGGGAGTCCTCCGCGGACCGGGCCCGGAGCAAGGCGGAGGCGTACCTGCGCGACCGGCTGGAGGAGCACGCGACCACGGCGGGCCTCTTCGCGCTGAACGCCCGGCTTGACGCCGGAGACAAGCGCTCCTGGGAGGTGGACCTCCTGAGCCGCGAGCTGCGCATCGCGGTGGAGATCGACGGCTACTTCCACTTCCAGGACCCGGAGCGGTTCCGCCGCGACCGGCGCAAGGACCTGGACCTGCAGCGCGCGGGCTACTGGGTCTACCGGCTGCTCGCGACGGACGTGCTGTCTCGGCTGGAGCACATCCTCCACACCCTCGACACGTTGATTGAAGCCCGCAGGCGAGAGCTTGCCGGAAGGACGCCCTGACATGGATACCGAGACCCCTGACACCCGACTCCAGGGACTGGCCCTGGCCTGGCTCGCGACGCGGACGGAGAAGAGCCCGGGGACGCGCGCCGCGCTGGCGAAGACGCTGCATGCTTTCGTGGAGCACCGCTGGAGCCGTGGTGAGTGGAGCGAGCGGTTCGACTCGCTGCTGGCCGGCTTGCTGGACGGCAAGCTCGTGGAGCCACGAGGCCGCGCGGCCCTGGCGCTGACGGGCCCGGGGCGCCAGCGCGCGCTGAAGTTCCTGCGGGTGGATTCACCCAAGGGGCTGACGTGGAAGCGGGTGAAGCAGCAGCACCTGCTGGCGAAAAGCTTGGGCCTGCCGAACTCCAAGGCGGCGCTGGGACGGCTGGCGGACGCGGACGGCGTGCGGGCGCTGCTGCTCAAGCGGGCGCACCAGGTCCCGGGGCCGGAGACACCGACACTGACGCAGGTCGAGGACCGGCTGCTGTGGCGGGAGCTGGGCGTGGAGACGGAGGAGAAGCTCACCCTCGCCGCGGTGAAGGCACACCTGCTGGGCAAGCTCCTGGGACAGGAGGTCAGCCATCCGAAGCGGGGCCTGGAGCAGCTGGCCGCGCGAGCCGTGGGCGCATCCCGCGTGGATGCGGAGGTGGTGCGGCTGGCGGCCCTGCGCGAGTGGGTGTTGAAGGAAGGAGAGAAGACACCACCGAAGGAGGCCCCAAAGCCCCTGCGCAAGGAGGCTCGGAGCGAATCCCTGCCCACGGATGCGGCGTCCTTCGCCAAGCGCGTCCTGGACGTGGCCCGGACCTCGTCCACGGGCCGGTTCGGCGACAACAAGGTCTTCATCTCCCATGTGTGGAGGGCCTTGCAGCCCGAGTGGGCCAGCCGCGCGGCGTTCGACGCGGCATTGATTGAAGCCAACCGCGCGCATCACCTCTCGTTGGGCCGGGCGGATCTCCTGGCCGTGATGGATCCCCGGGACGTAGCCGAGTCCGAAGTGCGCTCGTACGGCGCCAGCTTCCATTTCGTCGTCCTCTAGCCTGAACCCTCTGGAGCTCCCCCATGGCCAAAGACGCCCGTCTCGAAGCGTTCCTCTCCGAGGGTCACGAGATCTTCAACAGCGTCCAGCAGGGCCAGACCCTGTGGAAGCGTGACCCGTTCGACGTGCCCTCGCTCAACGCTCCGGCGCGCGCGGCGTTCGAGAAGCTCTTGAAGCGCGCGACCCAGCTGCCAGCTCCAGACTCCGGGAAGATCCTCCTCTTGAAGGGAGACTCCGGCAGCGGCAAGACCCACCTGGTGCGGGCCTTCCGCAACAGCGTGCATGAGCAGCACAAGGGCTACGTCGGCTACCTGCCGATGACGGTCGATGTGACGCACTACGACCGCTACATCCTGTCGGAGTTCATCGACTCCCTGGAGAAGCCGTACGACCATGGCCACGTCGAAGAGACGGGCTTGATGCTCCTGTCGAAGGCCGTGCTGGACCGCTGCAAGAACATCTTCGCGGCCCACATCCCGGGAGAGGACGTGCTGGACGACGCGGACCTCCACGGCAACATCCGGGCGGTCGCGGATGATCTGCATTCGGATCCGGACTTCCGGCAGATCGACGTCAACCTCCTGCGCGCGCTGCTCTGCCTCCAGCGCCGCGAAGCCCGCTTCCATCACCGCATCGTCCAGTGGCTGCGCTGCGAGGAGATGTCGCCCGAGGACCGGGCCATCATCGGCAACCTGGTGCCGCGCTCTTCCGACGAGGCCCCCAGCAGGATGCTCATCCAGCTGGGCCTGCTCATGGGCATCTTCGGACAGGCCATGGTCCTCTGTGTCGATCAAGTGGAGGACATGAACGACTTCGAGCAGAAGCCCCAGATGGAGCCTTCATTCCGCCGCGCCATGGGCTGTCTGGTCGCGCTCGCGGGGCAGGTCCCGTCCGCCATCGTGGTGGTGTGTCTCACGGACTTTTGGACCGCCATGCGCACGAAGCTCAATCGCGCGATGACGGACCGCATCGAACGGAATCCCGAGCCGGTGGAGTTGGCGATCAACGTCACCGCGCAGGCCGCGCGGGACATCGCCGCCCGGAGACTGAAGTCCCTGTATGAGCAGAAGGGCATCGCGTTCGACCCCTCGCAGCCCACGTACCCCATCCCGGCCAGCGGCTTTGAGCCGCTCAGCGGCCAGCGGACGCGTGACATCCTGAACGCCTGCCATCGCTACCGCGAGCAGGCCGTCCAGGACGGCAAGCTCCCGGCGGTGTTTCCGCTGCCTGAGAAGGGGCAGCACCCGCCGACGCAACCTCCCCCCGTGCAGCCCCCCGCACCGGTCCTGGACCTGGATCAGGCGTGGACGGACTTCAAGGCCAACTTCAAGAAGCAGGTGCCCAAGCAGGACTCGGAGATCGCCTCGCTTCTGGCCTGGGCCATCGAGGTCAGCGCGGATGAACTGGGGGGAGCCACCCGCTTCAAGGTGAAGGCTCGCGACGAGGAGTCACTCGACGTCACGGTGCAGCCGGGCAACGCGCAGCTCTTCGTCACGCTCTGCAACCACTCCTCGCGTGGCGGGCATCTGGGCCGCCAGATGGCGAACGCCCTGAAGACCGCCGCAGGCAAGCTGCCCGTGCTGGTCCGCACCACCGACTTCCCGAACAGCCTGGGCACGTTGGTGGAGGATCAGACCACCGCCCTGATGCGCAAAGGAGGACGGCGGGCGGTGGTGGGCCCCAGTGACCTGCGTGAGCTGCTCGCGTTGCAGGCGTTCCGCAAGCAGTATGAGGAGCCGGTGTTCCTCGGGTGGAGCCGCGCTTCGCGCCCCGTGACGCGCCTCCAGGGCATCACGGATGTGCTCTCCCTGGAGAAGAACCTTCCCACCGCAGTCCCGGTCACGCCGCCCGCGCCCGTTGTCGCCCCCAAGCCCTCCGACGCGAACGAGCCCGTCCTTTCCGACGGGGACACGGAGTGGAAGGTCTCTCCTGCGAGCTCCATCCTGCCGCCCAAGCCCGCGCAGTCGGGACCGGTCACGTCCAAGCCGAAGACGGTGGAAGCGCCCAAGGGACAGATGCGTCTGGGCGTGTCCGAAGGCGTCTTCTCCAACACCGTCTACGTGAATCCAGACGAACTGACGAAGCACAGCGCGTTCCTCGGCGGTCCAGGCAGTGGCAAGACGACCCTGGCGCTGAACCTCATCGAGCAGCTGGTGATTCAAGGCATCCCCGCGCTGCTCGTCGACCGCAAGGGCGACCTCGCCGCGTACGCGCGGGAAGAGGCCTGGGAGGAGGAGCTGGACGACCCGGTGATGGTGGAGCGCCGGCGGCTGCTGCGGGAGCGCGTGGACGTGGCGCTCTTCACACCGGGCCGTTCGGACGGACGGACGCTCGCGCTTCCGGTGGTGCCCGGGGGGCTCGACAAGCTTCCTCCGGAGGAGCGCGATCAGGTCATCCAGCAGGCGGCGGACGCCATCGCCAGCATGATGGAGTACAAGAACAGCCCCCGGGACCGGGCCTCAAAGGCGCTGCTGGCACAGGCACTGCGGCTGTTGGTGCAGCGGCCCTCCGGGAAGGAAATCACCCTGGACCTCATCCAGCGCTTCGTCGCGGGCCAGGACATCACGCTCGTTCAGGAGGCCCATGGGTTGGATGACAAGGTCTTCACCAAGCTGGCCCAGGATCTCGCGACGCTGCGGCTCAATGCCCAGGCCCTGCTCTCCCCCCAGGGAGAGAAGCTCGACATGAGCGAACTGCTGGGCCAAGGCGCCTCGCGAGTGCCAGGCAAGACCCGTCTGACGATCATCAGCACCAAGTTCCTCGGTGGATTGCAGGGCTCGCTCTTCTGGGTGTCGCAGCTCCTGGTGGAAGCGAACCGCTGGGCCAGTCAGCACCCGTCGCCGAAGCTCCAGGCGGTGCTGCTCTTCGATGAAGCGGACATCTACCTGCCAGCGATGAGCAGTCCTTCGACGAAGCAGCCCATGGAGAACCTGCTCCGGCGCGCACGCTCCGCGGGCATCGGGGTGATGCTCGCGACGCAGAGCCCGGGTGACCTCGACTACAAGTGCCGCGACAACGTGCGCACCTGGTTCGCGGGGCGTGTGAAGGAAGAAGTCGCCCTCAAGAAGCTCAAGCCGATGTTCGCCGATGCGCGGGTGGATGCGTCCGTGCGGCTGCCGCCCCAGAAGATGGGCCAGTTCCACGTCCTGCGCGAAGGGCAGGTGGAGCAGCTCAAGGCGGACCGGAACATCATCAAGACAGAGCAACTGGCCGAGGACGAAATCCTCCAGCTCGCGCACCGCCCCCTCGTGCAATAGCCCCCATCGTCACGTCCACCTGTTGCTCCCAGTGTCACAAGAAAACACGGATTGTGACATCGCGGGTTACTTCTGGTGAAGGGCGGCCTCGTGACGCCAGGCGCGGCGCTGATGGCATGCACCGTGCACAACGCGTGCGCCAACTCCCGGCCTGCCTTGTGAGCAGGGTTTGGCCGTTCACCTGAAGGAAATACAAATGAAGAAGTCTCTTGGAATCTTCGCGGGCGCCTGTCTCGCCCTGGGCTTCGCCGCGACCGTTCACGCCAATATCAGCGGAGCGCAGCCTGGAGCCGCGACTGGGGTTGTCACCATCTACGGCGGTGGAACGGGCACCAATCCCAACCCGGAGTTCTCCGGCAACTGTAGGGCCTACCTTCAGCTGTGGGACGCCGTAGTGACCACCCAGTCGCTGCCTCACAACTGGATGACCGTCGCCGCGGCCACTCCCGCCGAATGCATGAGGCTCGTCAACCTCTACGTCAATGACCCCAACACCAACTGGTTGGTCAACACGAACCTGCGCGTCTGCGAATGCGCATCGCCCAGCATGGGGCGGGTCCTCCAACTCGGCGCCAGCACTGTCAACTGGACACAGGAGCAGGAGAGCTCCCTCAACGCCGAGCTGAGCGAGCTGAAGGAGGAGTACCACATCAATGAGTACCACGAGCGAGTCCAGCAGCTCGTGGAGGCGCGCATCCAGTAGCCCGCTGCTCCCGCGGTCCCGTTCCTTGCGGGCCTCCCAGTGTGTTGCTGGGAGGTCCCATACGCGGGGCCGGTGGGGCTCCGCGGCAACCCCCGCCCGGCCGCCTGCCTCCACTCCTCCCCCATGGCGTCGTCGAGCCCTTCGTCTCACGCGAATCTGGCCCACGCTTGACGGCGGAAAATCATCCGTGTTACCGCACTGAACCATCATGAAGCCCGGTTTCGCCCGCGATTGGTGTCGGTGTTGTTGAGCGCGCTCGCGTTCACCTGACCCCATTCACGGCATTCGTGGTCGCCCCCGATGCGGCGACTCGAGCCCCGAAACCCGAGTTCGTGCATGTCCGTTCCAGGTCGTTCTCTTGGTGCATCGCACCCCGTGCTCCGTGTCCAGGGGCTGGGCTGCACCTACACGTCGGACCGCCAGCGCGTTGTCGCGCTGCGCGACGTGAGCTTCGAGCTTCGACAGGCGGAGCGGCTGGCCATCGTCGGAGAGAGCGGCGCGGGCAAGTCGACGCTGCTGCGCTGCTTGAACCTGTTGGTGCGGCCCACGCACGGCTCGGTCGAGGTCGATGGGCAGGTGTTGACCTCGCTCGGCCACAAGGAGCTCACGCTCGCCCGTCACCACATCGGGATGATCTTCCAGCACTTCGCGCTGCTCCACCGCCGCACCATCCGGGAGAACGTCGCGCTGCCGCTCGAGCTCGCGGGGGTCCCGCGCGCGAAGATCTCCCAGCGCGTCGACTCGCTCCTGGAGCGCGTGCGGCTCCTCGACAAGGCCGACGCGTATCCCGCGCAGCTCTCCG
This sequence comes from Corallococcus sp. Z5C101001, assembly GCF_007352635.1. Classification (NCBI taxonomy): domain Bacteria; kingdom Pseudomonadati; phylum Myxococcota; class Myxococcia; order Myxococcales; family Myxococcaceae; genus Corallococcus; species Corallococcus sp. Z5C101001. The sequence continues at coordinate 814,033 of NZ_VKLU01000001.1, read as the reverse complement.
GGGGGCAGCGACAGCGCGTCGGCATCGCCCGGGCGCTCGCGCACTCCCCACGCGTGCTCCTGTGCGATGAGCCGACGTCCGCGCTCGACGCGGAGACCGCGCGGCACGTCGTGGCGCTGCTGGACGAGCTGTCGAAGGAGCTGAACCTCACCCTCGTCTTCGTCACCCATCAGCTCGAGCTGGTGCGCGCGCTGGCGGATGTCGTCGCCGTCCTCGACGGCGGCGCACTGAGCGAGCTCACGCCCATCACCCAGTTCCTCGCGCAGCCCCGCTCCGCGGCCGGCCGGCGCCTGTTGACTCCGGAGGCCCAGATGAAGCTCCCCCATCACCTCGTGGATGAGGCCCGCCGACATGCCGGCGTGGGGCCGTCGACGCTGCTGACCTTCGCCATCTCGTCGACCGACGCGACCAGCACCATCTTCCAGATGCTCTTCCGCTACCCGCAACTGCACGTCGACGTCGTCGGCGCCAACATCGAGTCCACGCGAGGCCACTCGACGGGCTCGCTCTCGCTGCTGGTCCACGGCGCGCCCGCGGTCATCCAGGAAGCCATCGCCGCGTTCGAACAGCAGACCATCCCTGTCGAGGTCGTCGGCCATGTCCGCTCCGCTGCGTGAAGCCCTGGTGTCAGCGCTGCTCGAGACGCTCTTCATGGTGGGAGCGTCGTCGACGATCGCCGTGGCCATGGGGCTCCCGCTGGGGCTCTTGCTGCTCGTCACCGGACCGGGCCATCTGGCCCCCCACGGGGCGGCGCACCGGGCCCTGGGCCTCGTCGTCAACGCCACGCGCTCGGTGCCTTTCATCATCCTGCTGGTGTCGGTGATCCCGCTGACGCGGTGGCTTGTGGGCACCAGCATCGGCACCACCGCCGCCATCGTGCCGCTCGCCCTCGCCGCCGCGCCCTTCGTCGCGCGCCTCTACGAAGAGGCGCTGCGTCAGGTCGATCCGGCGGCCATCGAAGCGGCGCGGTCGTTCGGCGCGAGCCGCTGGCAGATCGTCACGCGCGTCCTGTTACCGGAGGCCGTGCCCGGACTGGTGACGGCCACCACGGTGATGGTGGTGAGCCTCGTGGGCTCGTCGGCCATGGCGGGCGCGGTGGGGGGCGGAGGCCTGGGGGACCTCGGAATCCGCTACGGCTACCAGCGCTTCCAGCCCGTGGTGATGGCGGTCGTCGTGCTCGTGCTCATGCTGCTGGTGAACGCCATTCAGTGGGTCGGAGACCGGCTCGCCCATCGCGCCGCCAGGGGCGCACGCACGCCCTGACGGCGGAACACCTTGTCTTTTCCACCCTCACCGACTCTCACGGCGGTCCGCGCAAGGAGCCCGTCTTCCATGATGAAGCAAATGGCGTCTGTCATGCTGTTCTCCGTAGGGCTCTTGCTGACCGTGGCGCTCACGTCGAACGGCTGCACGAAAGAAACCGAGAAACCGCTGCGTGTCGGCGTCACCTCCGGCCCCCACGCGCAGATCATGGAGGTCGTCGCCGCCGAAGCGCTGAAGCGTGGCGTGCGCGTGAAGGTCGTGGAGTTCTCCGACTACGTTCAGCCGAACGCGGCGCTCGCGGATGGCAGCCTCGACGCCAACAGCTTCCAACACCTCCCGTACCTGGAGCAGCAGCAGAAGGACCGTGGGTATCGGTTCGACGTCGTGGGGACCACGGTCACGTTCCCCATCGCGGCGTACAGCTCTCGCCATTCGAGCCTCGACGCACTGCCCAAGGGCGCGGTCCTGGCGATCCCGAACGACCCGACCAACGGCGCGCGCGCGCTCAAGCTGCTGGAGGACGCGGGGCTCCTCCGCCTGCGCAAGGTCCAGGATGCCAACGTGACGCCGCTCGACGTGGAATGGACGCGCGGCGAATACCAGCTCAGGGAGCTTGACGCGGCCCAGCTCGCCCGGGCGCTCGGCGACGTCGACCTGGCCATCATCAACACCAACTACGCGCTCGAGGCGGGGCTCGATCCCTTCAAGGGCCTGCTGCGCGAATCACCCCGGTCCCCGTACGCCAACATCATCGCCGTGCGGGCGGGCGAGGCGGGGCGACCCGACGTGAAGGTGCTCGTGGAGACCTACCACTCGCCCGAGGTGCGGGCCTTCATCGAGCGGACGTTCAAGGGCGCCCTCGTGGCGTCCTGGTGACGCGCCGTCATGGTGCTCGGCCCCTCGCTGCTCGACAGGATCCTGGAGTTCACGCGCTGGCACATCCTCCTCGTCATCACCGCGCTCTCGCTCGTGGCGTGGCTCGTGAGCGTGGTCCAGCGGCGGCGGTGGAATCCGTCGCGGCGGCGCCTGATGGCGTCGCAGCTCCATGCCCTGAGAAACGCGCTGGGGCTGTCCGTCATGCTCTGGCTCGCCAGTCGGGCGCTGGTGTGGAGCGATGCCGCGGAGTGGCTGGTCATCGGCGCGGGCTTCATCGCCGTCGTGGGATGGATGAACATGCTCCTGCGGGTCGCGCGCGTCTTCGTCTTCCAGTGGCTGTTCGCGCACAGCGAGCGCGAAGGCGTGCCGGTGCTCCTGGTCGACATCGCGACCCTGGTGGCCGCGGCGGTGCTCTTCGGCGCGCTCCTGCACGCCGTCTTCCTCATCGAGGTCGCGTCCCTGCTCGCGACCTCGGCAGTGGTGTCCGTGGTGCTGGGCCTCGCGCTGCAAGACACGCTGGGGCAGCTCTTCGCGGGCATCTCGCTTCAGCTCGACCGCCCGTTCCGGCTGGGCGACTGGATCGAGGTGCGCACGGGCACGGAGCGCATCAGTGGTCAGGTGCTCGAAGTCTCGTGGCGCGCCTCGCTGCTGCTCGCGGTCAGTGAAGAGCTCATCACCATCCCGAACAAGACGATGGCGCAAGGACTCGTGCTGAACTTCTCGGGTCGAGAGCGCCCCTTCGTGCGCGGGCACGTCTTCCGCGTGCCGCTCGACGCGGACCTCGCGCTCGTGAAGAAGCTCCTCACGCAGGCCGCGCTGGAGACGAAGGGGGTGGTCCCCGAACCCGCGCCCGTCCCCTTGATCATCGAGACGACGGAGTCCTGGACCACCCTCAAGATGATCAACTTCGTCACCGACTACGGAAGCCAGTACACCATCGGTGACGCCTACCAGACGCGGGCGCTCGAGCTGCTCGCGGAGCACGGCATCGGCCTCGCGGCCCCGCGCATCCAACTGGTGCGTTGACCGCGCGGGCAGCGGCTGTGCACGCACCATCCGAGGACGCTGTGCCGGCCATATCCCAATCCGCCGAGGCGTGACTGAGCCCACCGAATCGAACGACGGAGGAGCAGCGCTTGCAGGCCATTCCCAACTGGGCGTCTCTCGAGCCCCCTGCCCCAGGTCGCCTTGACGGCGAGCGCGTCACGCGACCTGGTCAATCAAGTGCAAGGCGCGGAGGCCCCCATGGCCATCGTCCGAGCTGCTGCGCTTCACCGTCGTGGGGCGCACCCTCAAGCCTGTCTTTCGCCAGGAGTGCAGGGAGGGAGGCCCCCTGAAGAAGCACACCGTCCAGGCGCAGCCCGTGCTCCTCACCCAGAGTGAGGCCGACCTCGTGAAGCCGGGCATGCAACTCCAGGCGCGGGTCCACTCGAACAAGCCGGCGGACTCGGTGCTGGTGAACCTCTGGAAGAGGCAGGGGAAGAAAGAAGCGCTGGTGATCGACGGCATCCGACCGCGGTGAGCGCCGGGCCTCCTGGGCCCGTTCGGGATTCAGCCACCGTGGCTTAGACTGGGGGCTCATGTTCTCGCAGTCCGCGCCTCACGCATGGCTCTGGTTCCCCATCGTCCTCATCCCGGGGATGTTCATGCTCATCTCCTTCTTCCTCTCCTGGTTGGGAGGCTGGAGGGGGCTTGCCCAGCTCTACCGCCTGGACCGGGGCGGGGGCTTTCCTTGCAAGCACCTGGTCTCCGGCGACATGGGCTGGGTGGAATACCGGGGCTGCCTCACCGTGGGCGGCGATGAGCGGGGGCTCTACCTCGCGACGCTGCTCCCCTTCCGCCTCGGGCACCCGCCCCTGTGCATTCCCTGGTCGGACATCCGCGACCGGCGCCGCAAGCGGAGCTTCTTCACGAGCTGGGACACCTTCGAGTTGGGACCCGACCGCGTGAAGCTCCGCGTCCAGAGCTCGGCCACGGCGCCGCTCGACTGCTATCTGCCAGAAGTCTCCTCGGGCTGATCATGCACGCCACCGTCTCCGTCGATGGCGTCGTCCAGCGATGGGAGGACCTGCGCCTCCACGACTTCGCGCAGGGCTTCTTCTTCGGCGCGGGATTCTTCACCACGTTCCGAATCGACGCCGGACAGCCGTGGTTTCTCGCTCGGCACCTCACCCGGCTGCGCGCGAGCCTCGACGCGTTCTCATCCGCCGTGCGCGCCCCCCCTCCTCCGCTCCTCCACGACAGCGCCGTGCGGGACGCCCTGCGCCGCTGCCTGGAGGCGGATGCCTCGCTGGGTCCCCGGTTCACGGGTGTGGGCAAGCTCGCGGTCAGCGACGGCCATGTGCTCTGCACCTTCCGAGCCCTGCCTCCGGACCTGGAGGCGCTGCACCGTGAAGGCCGAGCGCTCGACAGCGTGGAGTCAGGGGCCTACCGGCGCGCGGAGCGCACGGTGAATCACAAGGGACTCGCGTACTTCCGCCAGCACTCGCTCCTACCGCGTCTGCCCCTGCTCACCAACGAGGCCGACGAGGTCTGCGAGCTGCCCACCGCCAACCTCTTCGTGCAGCTCGACGGCGCGCTCGTCACCCCACCCCTCTCCGCACCGTGCCTTCCAGGCATCGCGCGCGCGGTCCTCCTGGATGAGGGCTCCGTGGACGGGCTTCCCGTGGTGGAACGCGCGCTGCCGCTCGCGGACCTCTCCCGGGCGCAGGCGTGTTTCTACAGCAACGCGGTGACCCTGACCGTGGGCGTGCCCCAGCTCCTGGGCCAGGACCTCCCTGGCAGCCTGCGCCTCGCGGAACGGGCACGCGCCCTCCTCGGAGCCCGGGCCGGTCGCGAAGGCTGAGCATGCGCCTCCCGGGGGCGACACACGGCTGACACCCGGGATAGGCGCGATGGCGCTTTCGCGGAGGCGGGAAGCCGTTAACCTGGGGGGCATGTCCGTTCCCGCCCCCTACGTCTCCCGCGTCCCCTTCGAGTCGGTCCACCCGAAGGCCCTGGCCGTGTACTGCTCGGACGGGCGCTTCACCGAGGCCGTGGAGGACCTGGCCCACCACCTGGGCCATCCTCGCATCGACACGCTCACCCTCCCCGGCGGCCCGGCGCTCCTCAACCGCTGGGCGTCGGACTACCTGGAGAGCGAGGGCATCACCCGCGCCGCGCGCTTCCTCATCGAAGGCCACCACATCGAGGACGTGCTGCTGCTGGCCCACGCCACCTGTGGCTATTACAACGCCAAGCACGGCGCGCTGGGCCCCGCCATCGCCCTGGAGCAGCAGCTGAAGGACCTCCACTTCGGCGCGAAGGAGCTCCAGAACGCGTACCCCCACCTGCGCATCCACCTCTTCTACGCGCACCCCAAGGGCACCACCGTCGAGTTCGAGCCCATTCCTCGCGAAGGCTAACGCGCACCGCCTCCGCGCGACGCTGCCTCCCGCAGCCCCTGACGGAGCGCGTCCAGCAACGACGGCGGATCCCCCACGCGGAAGGCCGCGAGCCCCGCGTCGAAGTCCCCGCGCGCCTCCGCGAGCCCCCCTCGCTGGAGGCGCAGCATGCCCCGCTCGTACAGCAATTCGGGGTCCACGGCCTCGCCGGACTGGGCTTCGAGCGCGGTGGTGAGGTCGCGCTCCGCGTCCTCCGGCCGTCCTGCCCGGACGCGGACCCCGGCTCGCTGCTGGAGGAGCCACGGATTGCCCCGGTCCTCCGCGAGGGCCGCCGTCCAGTCGGACTCGGCCTCCTCCCACCGGCCCAGCGCCCCGAGCGACTGCGCGCGCTTCATGTGCAGCACCAGCGCCTTGCGGAAGCCCGCGGCCTCCACCTGCGTGAAGCCCTCCACCGCCTCCGCGTGCCGCCCCAGCCGCGCCAGCGCGAGCGCCCGGTGGTAGCGCGTGGCCACGTGCCCCGGCGCCAGCTCGAGCACGCGGTCGAACCAGGGCAGCGCCTCCGCGGGCTGGCCGCCCCATACGCCCAGCGTGAGCCCCACCTCCACGAGCACCCGCACCTGCGCCGGGTGGGCTTCCGCCAGCTTCCTCGCCAGCGCGAGCGCCGACGCGTAGCGGCCGCCCCGGCGGAGGCGGTCCACCTCGCGGAGGGGTTCGGACAGCTCCGGGGGCCACGCCTGACGTCCGTTGCGTTCCATGCGGTGGGGGCCTCCCCGGCGATTTCGCAGGCGGGTCCCAGGGGTGTCAAGGCGACTTGACCCGCGAGCCCGGTCGCGCGAAGAGCGCTGGCATGAAGCCCTGGGAAACAGTGGAGCGCGCGCAGGTGCCGGAGGTGGGAGAGGTCGTCCTCGCCCGGCGGGATGACGAATACGTGCTGCGCGTGCGCGGCCAGACGCTGATGTCCAGCCGCCAGCATGGCTCCGAGTTCGCCATGGCCGACGCGGGCTGCTCGCACCTCACGGAGGGAGCGCCCGCCCGGGTGCTCGTGGGCGGCCTGGGCTTCGGCTTCACGGCGCGCGCGGTGCTGGACCGGCTGGGCCCGGGCGCCCGGGTCGTGGTGTCGGAGCTGCTGCCCGTGGTGGTGGCGTGGAACCGGGGCGTGCTCGCGCCCCTGGCCCAAGCTCCGCTGGAGGACCCGCGCGTCACGGTGGTGGAGGGCGACGTGGGCCGGCTGATGCGCAGGCAGCAGGGCGCCTTCGACGCCATCCTGCTCGACGTGGACAACGGCCCCTCCGCGCTCACGCACCCCGACAACGAGAGCCTCTACGACCTCACCGGTGTGTCGCACGCCTTCAACGCGCTGCGCTCCAACGGGACGCTGGTGGTGTGGAGCGCCGGGCCCTCCCCCACGTACGTGCGGCGGCTGGAGGAGGTGGGCTTCAGCGTCCAGCTCCTGCACCCCAACGCGCACGGCACCAAGGGCCCCAAGCACACGCTCTTCGTCGCCCGTCGCGTGCCCAAGTCCTCCGCTTCCCGCGGCCCGTCGTCGCGGCGCTGAACATCCAACGCAGTGTTCCTGGAGGTACGGGGTGATGAAGAGTTTGCGTGGGTTCGTGCTCGCCGTGGTGCTGGTGAGCAGCGTGGGACAGGCCACCGAGGCGGAGCCGATGCCGCCCCATGTGACGTTCACCCTCAAGTCCGAGCTCTTGAAGGAGCAGCGGCGCATCAACGTCTACCTGCCGCCGGGGTACGCCGAGGCGAAGAACACGCGCTACCCCGTGCTCTACATGCCCGACGGCGGCGAGCAGGAGGACTTCCCGCACGTCGCCACCACCATCGACACGGCCATCCGCGCCGGCGAGATGCGGCCGCTCATCCTGGTGGGCATCGAGAACACCGAACGGCGCCGCGACATGACCGGCCCCACGCAGGTCGACAGTGACCGGGAGATCGCTCCGCGCGTGGGAGGCTCGAGGGCGTTCCGCAACTTCATCGGCGACGAGCTGATGCCCCAGGTGCGCCGCCGCTACCGCGTCACGCAGGAGACGGCCATCATCGGCGAGTCGCTGGCGGGGCTCTTCGTCGTGGAGTCGTTCTTCCTCCAGCCGGGGCTGTTCGGCACCTTCATCGCGCTGAGCCCCAGCCTCTGGTGGAACCAGGAGGAGCTGGTGCGTTCGGCCGGCGCTCGGCTCAGGAGCCGTCCCACGCCGAAGGGCACGCTCTTCCTCGCGTCCGCGGGCGACGACGTCGGGCCGGAGGTCGGGCGCCTGGCCGAAGCGCTCCAGGCGAACGCACCCACCGGAGTCCGGTGGAAGTACGAGCCCCGGCCGGAGCTGCTCCACGGCAACATCTACCGCTCGATGGAGGCGAAGGTGCTGCGCGAGGCCTTCGCGCCCGAGGCCGCGAAGACGGCCCCCTAGCCTCCTGGATGGTCCCGGCACCGGGAAACCCGGTAGAACACCCTCTCCCCAACTTTCGTGGAGGTGTTCAATGGGTCTACCCGATGGTGTCCATCACCTGGCGCTCGCGACGAAGGACATGAAGGCGCAGCTCGCGTTCTTCACCCAGGTCGTCGGCATGGAGCTGGAGGCGCTGTACTGGATGCACGGCGTGGAGAACACCGTGCACGCCTTCCTGCGGCTGGGGGACACCTGCTCCCTGAGCTTCGTGCAGGCGCCGGACATGGCGGGCATCGAGCCGGTGATTGGCGTCTCGCACCCGGGCTTCAGCGCCGGCTCGGTGGCGCCGGGCGCGATGCAGCACCTGGCGCTGAGCGTCCCCAGCGAGGTGGAGCTGCTGGCGCTGCGCGACCGGCTGCGCTCGCACGGGTACTGGGTCGCGGGGCCGGTCAATCACAACATGTGCAAGTCGATGTATGTCCAGGCGCCGGAAGGGCTCATCCTGGAGTTCGCGACGGCGGAGGGCGCCATCGACGTGGCGCAGTGGATCGACCCGGCCGTGGTGGCCTTCTGTGGCATCAGCGCGGCGGAGCTGGAGTCCTTCGTCAGCCCGCCGCCCTTCACGTCCCAGGGCGGCAAGGTGCCGCAGCCGGCGCCCACCACGCGCCCCAACTTCGTCTTCACCGGCGAGTGGGCTCCGCGCGGCGAGGCCTTCTTCCAGCTCACCGACGCGCAGATCGCCGCCGCGCTGGACTCGCCCACGCCGCCGGTGCCGAGGAACCCTCCGGCGCCCTGAAGCCCTCCGCTACGGCGCGAGCCTCGCGGCGCCCCCGCCCGCTGACGCCTCGGGGGGCCGCATCATCCCGCCGGCCACCCGCAGGTTCAGCCAACGCGGCGTGAAGCGCGTGAGGTTGGCCTGGAGCCAGTTGCGCCACCCCGGCACCACCGACGCGCGGCCCTGGTCCAGGGCCTTGAGGCCGCGCAGCACCACCTCCTCCGCCGTCGCCATGGGGCCCACGGCGGCCTGCTTCGTGCCCACCACGTCGAAGAAGGCCGTCCGCACGGGCCCCGGGCACAGGGCGAGCACCCGCACGCCCCGCTCGCGCGTCTCCTCCGACAGCGCCTCCGAGAAGGACAGCACGAACGCCTTGCTGGCCCCGTAGACGGCCATGTACGGCACCGGCTGGAAGCCCGCGGTGGAGGCCACGTTGAGGATGCCCCCCACGCCGCGCGCGAGCATGTCCGGCAGGAACAGGTGGCTGGTGTCCACCAGCGACGTGACGTTGAGCATCACCTGCTCGTGCTGCCGGGCGAAGGGCGCCGCGTCGAAGGCCCCGTGCGTGCCGAAGCCCGCGTTGTTCACGAGCAGATCCACGCGCAGCCCCTTCTGCTGGCAGCGCGCGTGCAGCTCGCGGCCCGCGCCCTCGCGGCCCAGGTCCAGCGCGATGACCTCCGCCTGGATGCCGTGCGCCTTCACCAGCTCCGCCGCCAACGCGCGCATCCGCTCCTCCGAGCGCGCCACCAGGATGAGGTCCATGCCCCGCGCCGCCAGCTCGCGGGCGAACACCTCCCCCAGGCCAGACGACGCGCCCGTCACGAGCGCGCGGTGGCCCGCGTAGGGGAAGGCTCCACCCCGAAGGGCGGGAGAGGAGACAGGGGGACGGCCAGCAGCCGGAGACGAAGTCGTTTGCATGGGGTTAGAATGTGAGCCAGCGCTCACGTTCACAACTCGCGTGGTGCTCACATTCCGTCCTGGAGGCCGCATGCCCCGCCGTCCCCCGCCGTCCCGTCGCAGGGCGCCCCGCCAGGAGCGGGCGCAGGCCACCTGCGACGCCATCCTCACCGCGACCGCTCGCGTTCTGCTCAGGGACGGCTACGAGGCCGCGAGCACCAACCGCATCGCCCAGGAGGCGGGCGTGAGCGTGGGCTCGCTCTACCAGTACTTCCCGAGCAAGGAGGGGCTGGTGACGGCGCTGATGGAGCAGCACCGCGCGCGGGGGCTGGCGGACTTCGAGGCCGGGCTGGTGCCGCTGGCCGGGCAACCGCTCCCGGTGGCGATGCGGGCCCTCATCCGGCAGGTGCTCGCGGTGAAGCGGGAGAACCCGCGCCTGCATCAGGTGTTGCATGAGCTGATGCCGCGCATGCGCCAGTGGGGGCTGTCGGACGCGTATTCACAGCGCCTGTTCCGGCTGGTGCGGGCCTTCCTCGCGCCGCGCTTCGAGGACCTGCGCCCCCGGAACCTGGACATGGCGGTCTTCATCCTGGTGAACGCGGTGGAGGCGCTCTGCCACTCGGCGGTGACGGACCGGCCGGACTACCTGGAGGACGAGGCGTTCGTGGAGGAGATCGCCGCGCTCGCGCTCGGCTACCTGCGCCCGGAGCCGGCCCTGGCACGCCCCCGGCGCGCGACCCGCGAGCGCGCGGCCCGGATGTGAAGGCCGCCACGCGCGACGCCCTTCCGCGAGGAGGGTCCGACGCGTGGCCTTGGAGGGGCGTTCGCACGCGTGGACCCCCTCCTCGCGGGAGGAAGCGGCTGCGTCAGGGAGGCGCCAGCGCGCGGCCCATGGGAATCACCAGCGGGCCGGGCAGGTCCGGGCGGACCAGCACCTCCACCTGCAATCCAAAGGTGTTCGCGATGAGGCCGGGCGTGAGCACGCTCGACGGGGCGCCCGTCTCCACGCACCGGCCCTGGGCCAGCACGGCGATCCGGTCCGCGTACCGCGCGGCCAGGTTCAGGTCATGCAAGACGGCGAGCACCGCGCCGCCCTCGCGGGAGAAGGCCCGGGCGCGCTCCAGCACCAAATGCTGGTGGGAGAGGTCCAGGCTCGCCGTCGGCTCATCCAGCAACAGGTAGCGGTGGCCGTGCGCGGGCGGCGTCCACAGCTGGGCCAGCACCCGCGCCAGCTGCACCCGCTGCCGCTCACCTCCCGACAGCGTGGGGTACGCGCGGGAGGCCAGGTGCTGCGTGTCGGTGGCGTCCAGCGCGGCGCGGGCGATGTCCAGGTCGGACTGCGCGCCACCCCGCCGGGCGTGGGGGCTGCGGCCCAGCAGCGCGACCTCCAGGGCCGTGAAGCCGAAGCCCAGGGAGGACTCCTGCGGCAGCACGCCCAACCGCTGCGCGCGCTCCACGAAGGGCCACTGGTGCAGCGCGCGGCCCTCCAGGGACACCTCACCGGTCTTGCAGCGCAGCTCGCCCGACAGCGCCGCGAGCAGGGAGGACTTGCCCGCGCCATTGGGGCCCACGACGGCCAGCACCTCGCCGGGCCGCAGCTCCAGTGACAGCGGGCCCGCCACCCGGCCCCGGCCGCGCCACACCTCGATGTCGCGCGCCTCCAGGCTCATGCGGCCCCCTTGCGCGCCAGGAGCGCGATGAAGGCCGGGACGCCCAGCACGGACGTGAGGGCGCCCACGGGCAGCTCCGACGGGGACGCCAGCGTGCGCGCGAGCAGGTCCGACGCGAGCAGCAGCGACGCCCCCGACAGCGCGGACGCGGCCAGCAAGCGCCGGTGGTCCGGCCCCAGCGCGATGCGCAGCAGGGCGGGCACCAACAACCCCACGAACCCGATGATGCCGCAGAAGGCCACCGCCGAGCCCACGCCCAGCGCCGCGGCGAGGATGAGCCGGCGCTTGAGCCGCTCCACGTCCACGCCCAGGTGCCACGCCTCGCGCTCCCCCAGGAGCATCAGGTTGAGCGCGCGCGACTCACGCAGCAACAACCCCAGCGTCGCCAGCAGCGGCACCGACGCGGCGCCCACCGCCTCCCACGACGCCCCGCCCAGGCTGCCCAGGCTCCAGAACGTGATGGTGCGCAGCTGCGCGTCCGAGGCCGCGTGCGTGAGCAGCCCCATGCCCGCGAACGCGCCCGCGCTCACCGCCACGCCCGCCAGCAGCACGCGCGGCGTGTCCGTGCGGCCGCCGCCCGACCCCAGCCGCAGGGCGAGCAGCGTCGCGGCCAGCGCGCCCAGGAAGGCCGCGCCCGGCACCACCAGCATCCGGAAGCCGCCCACGTGCGCGGCCAGCGCCACGTCCATCACGATGGCCAGCACCGCGCCCAGCGCCGCCCCGCTGGAGGTGCCCAGCAGGCCCGGCTCCACCAGCGGATTGCGGAAGAGGGCCTGGAGCGCGGCGCCCGTCGTCGCGAGCACCGCGCCCACCAACACCCCCAGCACCACGCGCGGCAGGCGCAGGGTGAGGAGCACCGCGCGCTGCATCGGCTCCAACCGGTGGGAGGCCTCTCCCAACCCCAGCGACTCCCACACACTGCCCAGGATGGCGGACGGAGGCACAGGCACCGTGCCCACCGCCAGCGACGCGAGCGCGATGAGCGCCAGCAGCAGCCCCAGCGTCACCCAGGGGCCCGCGCCCGGAAGCCGCGAGGGCACCGGGTGCGTGGCGGGCGCGGACATGGCCTCCGACGCGCTCATTTGCCGCCGCCCTTCGCCACCGCCGGGGCCACCGCGTCCTGCACCCGGACCACGGCCTTCCCCAGGCCGGGCCCCAGCCCCATGAAGTCCACGTCCTCCACCGTGACGAGCTTCCAGCCCTTCACCTGCGACAGCCCGGGCAGCTTCGCCAGCCCCTCCTCGCCCCCCACCGTCGTCACCGAGCCCGCCGGCAGCAGCACGAAGTCCGGCGCCGCCGCCACCACGGCCTCCGCGCCGAGCGGCTTGTAGCCCTGCAGGTCCCCCGCCGCGTTCACCGCGCCCGTCAGGCGGATGAGCGTGTCCGCCACCGAGCCCGCGCCCGCCACCATCATCGTGCCCGCGCCCCGCGAATAGATGGCGAGGACGCGCGGCGGCTTCGTGCCCTTCACCTGGGCCGCGCGGCCGGACGCCCGCGCCAGGTCCGCGTCCAGCTTCGCCACCAGCGCCTTGCCCTGCTCCGGGATGCCCAGCCGCTCCGCGATCGTCTGGATGCGCGAGCGCGCGGACTCCACCGTGGGCTCGTTGGTGAACGTCTCCACCTTCATGCCCGCCTGCTTGAGCTGCTCCAGCACCCCGGGGGGCCCGGCCTCCGCCGAGCCCAGCAGCATGACCGCGCCCAGCGACAACACCCCTTCGGCGGACAGCGCGCGCTGGTAGCCCACCGAGCGCAGCTTGGAGGCCTCCGGCAGCGCCGTGCTGGAGTCGTCCACGCCCACCACGCGGTCGCCCGCGCCCAGCGCGAACACCGTCTGCGTGACGGCCGGCCCGATGGTGACGAGCTTCGGCGCGGGCGCGGGCGGCGCCGCGTGCGCGGACACGGCGAAGAGGGCCGCGAGCAGCCCCGCCTTCCAGGCCCCGCGCCTCATGACGCCACCTCCACCGCGGGCAGCGCCCGGCTCAGCTCCTCCATCAGCGCCCGCCACGCGGGGGACTCCAACTCGCCCGGCTTCCGCTTGCCGAACAGCAGCGCGATGTTCTCCCCCGCCGCGTCGAACAGCTCCAGGGATGTCACGTCGCCGTCGCGCGTGGGCTTGCGCACCACCCACGCGGTGTGGACGTGGTCGGTCCGCAGGTGGAGGTTGAAGCCCGGGTCCAACACGTTCATCCACGGGCCCATGGGCCGCACCGTGCGCACCGGGCCGGTGTGGATTTGAATCGCCCCGGGATTGCCCACGAACACCATGATGGGCATCGCGGAGGAAGCGGCGCGCTCCAGCGTCCAGGCCAGCGCGTCCGGCGCCACCGGCGTCGCGAACTCCTTGCCCGCCAGCCGCAGGGCCTGCGTGCGCGCCACCTTGAAGCGCATCAGCAGCGAGAAGAACTCGTGCGTGTCCTGGAGCGCCCGCCAGCCCTCCACCAGCCCCGGCGCGTCGATCTCCGAGTCCGGGCGCGGCGCCGCGGGCGGCGTCACCGGCACCACCTCCAGCGCGTGGCGCTGGTCCTCGTGCTGGAGCTCCCGCACCAGCGCCTCGAAGGCGGCGACGTTCGCGTCGTCCTGGAGGTAGATTTTATGCACCGCCGTGCCCGCCGCGTCGAAGACGTGGAAGCTGCGGCGCACCACACCGGAGACGTCCTCGCGCAGCGCGAAGACGAAGCACCAGCGCGACAGGAACAGGCGCAGGTCGATGTCCTCGTCCAGCACCAGCGCCCGCGCCCCGCTCAGCTCCACGTTGCGGTAGACGCCCTTCTTCTCATGCACGGCGGACGCGTTGCGCGTGAGCGCCATCACCCGGCCCAGCGACTCCAGGCGGGGCAGCAGCACGTCGAAGCGCGGCTCCAGCCGCACCAGCTCTCCCGTCACGCCGGTGACGAGCAGCTCCGCCTCGCTCACGCCCAGCTGCTCCGCCGCGTCGCGGATGCGCATGCGCGGCTGGGCTTCACGCAGGGCCAGCCAGCGCTCCTTCAGCGCGGCATTGGGGCTCACGACCTCTTGCGAGCGGTCCATCACGGCTGCCCCCCGGCCGGCGCGGCCACCTTCGCCCAGAGCAGCTTCAGCATCGCGGGCGTCCCCACGGCGTCGTAGTAGGACTGCAGCTCCACCTTGAAGTACGTCCCCTGGTCGGAGCGGACGACGTAGATTTGCGGGCGCGGCGTGAGCGTGTGGAACTTGAGGTCGTAGACGTACCAGCCGTCCCCCACGTTGAAGACGGTGTCCGGGCTGTCGCCGGGGTCATCGCCATCTGGCGCGTCCGTCAGGTAGCCGGACGCCGGCGCCTGGGTGAGCGCCGCGAACGTCGTGCCCTGCACGATGGCCACCTGCACGCCGCCCGTGCCGCTGACGCCGCCGCGCGACTTCACGGTGTAGCGCTGGAAGGCCAGGTCCCACAGCGCGTCGTCCGCCGCGCTCACCTGCTTGCCTGTATCCAGATCCATCCCCACCCACGCCGCCGTGTCGGTCGCGTCGACGACGGTGGTGAAGGAGCCGTCGCCGTTGTCCTGGTGCTTCAGGTTCGCGCCGTCCTGCGGCGTGACGATGGGGTCCGGATCCTGGGGCCCGGGCTTGGGTTGGAGGTCATCACCGCACGCGGTGCTCAGCCCCGCGAGGAGCAGCGCCGCGCAGGCCCGGCTCAGCAGGCGGGAACGGAAGGGTTGGAGAGACATGCGGACTCCTTCAGGGTGCATGGGAGGTGCTTCAGAACCGGGTGGAGACACCGGCTTGGAGGGTGCGGGGAGGAATGGGCAGATCGTTCGGATTGCCCGCACCGGTGAGGTTGCTGCCCACAACGAAAAGCTGGAGCCCGCCCGCCGGCAGCTGCCAGGCGACTCGGGCGTCCAGGGAGACGGTGGGGCTGGCACGGTAGGAATCCGCCACACCGTCTCCGTTGGTATCGGGATAGAAAGGACGCTCGCCCGTGAGCGCGCCGCGCACGTTGGCCTCCAGGCCCCACTGCCGGTGGCGCCACGTGGCCTGCGCGGTGAGCCGGTGGCGCGCCTGCCCTTCCAAGGCGCGGTCCAGCTCCTGGTCGGTGCCGTCGGTGAGCGTGTAGCCCAGCTCCAGCTGGATGCGGCCGGGCAGCGATTGGCGCAGCCCCAGCTCGGCGCCGCGCACGCGCGCCCGCGCGATGTTGATGTACGAGTAGCGCAGGAAGTCGCCCTCGGACTGGAGCGACGCGGCGATCATGTCGCGCAGCCCATGCTGGAACGCGCCCACCCAGACCATGGAGTCGCGCGTGGGCCGCGCCTCCAGGTTGATGCTGACGCTGCGCGAGCGCTCCGGCTTCAGGTCCGGGTTGCCGCGCACGGTGTAGCCCACGGAGGGGTTCTCGAAGTCGATGAGCAGGTCCTGGAAGCTGGGCGCGCGGTAGCCCCAGCCGTAGCTGCCTCGCACCGTGAGCCACGACGTGGGGTCCGCCTTCAGCGCCACGCGGGGCGTGGCCGCGAGCCCGAACTGCGAGTCCACGTCCAGCCGTCCGCCGGACACCAGCACCAGCCCCACCCCTTCCGCCAGCGTCCAGCTGTCCTGCGCGTACACGGAGCCACGTCCGCGACGCCCGCGCCCGCCCTCCAACCGGTCCGAGCGCAGCCACTCCCCCAGGTATTCGGTGCCCGCCACCAGCGCGTGTCCGCCGCCGGGCCGCGCCTCCACCTGCGCGCCCACCCGGGCCTGCTGGTCGCGGGTGTCCTCCACGGTGTCCAGCGCGGAGGCGTTGCGCTGGTCGCGCAGGTAGCGCCGCTCGTAGTGCCCGTAGGACACGTCCGCGCGCAGCGTCGCCGCGCTCGACAGCCGCCACGACGGCGACAGGCGCGAGGCGAAGGTGTTGTCGCGGGTCGCGCGGTCGAACACCGCGTTCCCGGCGCCCAGGTCCACGCCGCGCTGGATGCGGTGGGAGAAGGACGCGGTGCCCTCCAGCGAGAGCGTCTCCGAGCCGCGCCAGTCGCCGCGCGCGGACACGTCATAGCCGTCCAGGCTGCTGCCCGTGGTGCCGATGTCCGAGGGGTCCAGGTCATACGACGCGCGGCGCTGGAGCCCCGCGCTCAGGCGCAGGCCCCAGGCATCGCCGCGCGTCTCGCCGGTGGCGTCCAGGTCCAGGCGCTGGAGCGTGCCGTAGGCGGCGCGCAGGTCCGCGCCCAGGGTGCGCTGCGCGCGCCGGGTGATGAAGTTCACCACGCCCGCGACCGCGTCGCTCCCGTACAGCACGGACGACGGGCCCTTCACGATCTCGACCTGTTCGATGTCCTCCAGCGACAGGCGCGACAGGTCCACGCTGCCGTCCACCTTGCCGGTGACGCGCTCGCCGTCCACCAGCACCAGCACGTACTCCGGCGCCAGCCCCTGCACCGACAGCGTGGCGCCCGCGAAGCCCTGCTGCACCACCAGGCCCGGGCGCGTGGCCAGCAGCTCCGACGCGTCACGCGCCCCGCTGGCGATGATCTCCGAGCGGGTGATGACCTCCGTCGCCACCGGCGTCTCGCGCAGACGCTCCTGCGTGCGCGAGCCCGTCACCACCGTCTGGAGCGCGGGGAGGTCGTCCGGGGGAAGCGAGGCGGTGGCGTCCACCGCGGACCGAGGCTCCACCGCCGGAGCCTCGGACGCGGCTTGCGCCACGCCGCCGTCCTCGGACGGTGCGTCCTCCGCCCGGGCCACGCCGGACAGGGCACTCCACAACAGCGCGCACAGCCACCAACGCCCGGACATCCCAGGTCCTCCCGGCACGGAGCCGGGGGCCTCCGCGGAAGGGAAGCCTGTCGGGCGCTGGGCTCAAGGGCCTCGGGCCTCAGGAAACGCACCACTGCGGGCCCCTTCCGGGACCCGGTCCTTCAAGGCACTTCAGCCACGCTCACCCCGGGGCGCGGGGCCCCGCCGGGACTCCGCCGGAGACGAGGACTCCAGGGGCACCACCTGTGTCCGGTGACAGCGCCGGCACTTCAGCTCCACGCCGCCCGGCACCAGCCGCGCCAACAGGCTGCCGCACATGCAGCGCAGCTCCTCGGAACCACCCTGCGCTCCGCATCCCTCGTGCATCGCGGCTCCCTGCGTTCGATGGGAAGGACGATATTGATACTGACTATCAAAGTCAAAAGACTTGCAGTGAACTCCCCAGGGGGGGTGGGTGTCCGGAGGGAAACCGTCTACTTCGTGCCCGTGTTCGCTTCCGGGCGGAGGGCGGGCCGGGGCGCGACGAGGAGGGGCACGCGGCCTTCCGGGTAGAGGGCGGTGAGGCGGTCGCCGCGAAGCTCCAGCGCGGCCAGGTGGCGGCCGTAGTGGGTGCTGAGGCCGGTGTCGATGACGATGACGCGGCCCCCGAAGCGGATGGAGAGCCGGCCGTCCTGCGACGGCGTGTGGCCCATCACCATGCGCCGGGCGCCGAAGCGCTCC
Organism: Corallococcus sp. Z5C101001; assembly: GCF_007352635.1. Lineage (NCBI taxonomy): Bacteria > Pseudomonadati > Myxococcota > Myxococcia > Myxococcales > Myxococcaceae > Corallococcus > Corallococcus sp. Z5C101001. The sequence continues at coordinate 796,374 of NZ_VKLU01000001.1, read as the reverse complement.
AGCACCTGGGTGAGGCCGGCGTCCCACTTCGCCTCGTCGTCGAGGGCGTAGCCCCGGAACCACACCGGGCCCTGAGGATCCACGCCGCCGCCCGGAGGTTGCCCCGGCGTCAGGTCCTGCCACACCCAACGGTTCACGTCGTCCAGCGTGGTGCCCGGGACCGTCGGCGCCAGGCCACCGTGGAGGAAGAGGGTGTCGTTGATGCGGATGACGGCGGGGTGCGTGCGCAGCCACTTCCCGTAGCGCCCGTCCGCGGCGTAGGCGGCGGCGTGACCGCGAGCCCCCGGGGGTTCCCCCGGACCGTCGGCGGTGGGGGACTGGTCCGCGAAGGACGCGAGCTCACCGGGGGTGACGTAGCGCAGGTCCCCGCGCATGTTCATCAGCTCGTGGTTGCCCAGGAGCGGGTGCACTCGGCCGCCGACCTTGCGGGCCTCGGTCTCCAGGCGCATGAGCAACTCGAACGCGTCGCGGGTGCGGTCGCCCCGGTCAGGCAGGTCCCCCGTCTGCACGAGGTGCGTCTTGCCGCCCACCCAGTGGTCCTTCGCGTCGATGAGGCCCGCGAGCCGGAGCACGTCCTTGAGCGCGTCCACGTCCCCGTGCACGTCCGCGACGGCGACGATGCGCTCCACCCCCTGGAAGACGAAGGGGTCCTGCGCCTTCGGGGCGGCGGCGCTGGCGAGCACGGGCAACAGCAGGCAGAGGAGGACGGGACGCACGGGCTTCCTTCCATCAAGGGCGAGGAAGCCTACCGCACGTCCCGCGCGAGGCCGCCGCCGCGTCTCAGGCGGGCAGGCGACCAGGCCCCCTGCCCTACCAGCGTGTGCCCCGGATGCGGGCGGGGATGGCTCGCAGGAACTGCGCATCCTTCCAGTCCCAGCACCGCGACGGGTCGCTGTCCACGTTGACGGGGACGGAGTTCCACCCGTGCACGTCATAGGAGTTGGAGGCGCGCCAGTGGAGCAGCACGCTGAAGAGGGCTGTCACCACGAGCACGCCCGTGAGGACCGCGTGCCTTCGCGGCGCCTCCAGCACGGCCTGCACGGGGAACGCGAGGAAGTAGACGACGTAGGGCAGCACGTCGGTGAAGAAGCGCGGCCCCACGGAGTGGCCCGCCCACCAGATGGCGAAGGCGGAGATGGCCCCCCAGTGCAGGAGCACGATGAGGGCGAAGGCCTTCTCGTACGGCTCCAAGGTCCGGCCGCGCCACTTCTGGAAGAACCCCACCCCCGCCAGCACCAGGAACGGGGAGAAGATCAGCAGCCCGCGCGACGGGCTGACCAGGTTGGCGGCCAGGGCCAGGAAGAAGCGCGGGCCGGAGATCTCCAGCACGTGGCGGTAGTAGGGCGACAGGAGCGCGCCGTAGATGTGCAGGTTGTACGCGCAGAACGGCACCGCCACGAGCGCCGCGCCCGCGAAGTAGGCCGGCAGCAGCCGGCGGAAGCGCAGCACGAAGAGCCCGGTGACGACGATGACGCTGAGGGAGTGAGTGGGCCGGCAGACATACGCGAGCGCGACGGCCAGTCCGGTGAGCAGCGCGGTGCGCGCGGTCTGCGTGGGCCGGGCCAGCATGAGGATGATGCAGGCGATGGCGAGCAGGCCGGGGCCGTGCTGCCAGAGGACGCGGCTGGCGGTGGAGAACGCGGTGGTGCCCAGCCCGAAGAGGGCGACCGTGAGCAGCGCCGCGCGCGGAGACACCCGCCGGCGCAGCGCGATGAGCAGCACGCCCGCGGCGGCGCAGACGTAGAACGAGGCGATGAGCTGTTCGGTGCGGTTGTACGCGCCCAGGTCCACGAGTCCCGTGCCCTGGAACAGCGCCAGCCACGCCAGCGCGTCGGCCCCCGCGGTGCCCAGGTTCGGCAGGACCGGCCGCAGGAGCGTGAACAGCGCCTCGGCCCCCGCCACGAAGGGCAGCGCCGCGAGCGCCACGCCGGGCGGGTACTCGTAATACGTGTGGGCGCCGGCCTCGCGGCGGGCGTAGGCGGTGCCCGGGAAGAACGTGGGCCGGAACTCGTCCAGGTCGGCGTTGCCCTCATGGAGGACGCTGGCCGCGGACGGGATGGACCACAGCGAGTCCGTCTGGAGCCGCACCTGGCTCACGCTGTAGACGATGAACAGCCCCAGGCACAGCAACCCGAGGGCGAGGGGCGAGGCCGCGAAGTCGCGGCGCGACGATGGGACCGGGATGGCGTTCACGGCCCCCTCTTCTAGCGAATCCACGCTCCGTGCGCGCGGCCGTGACTCGCCGCATCTCTTCTTTCCCTGGCGGGGGGATGGGCGAGGATGGGCCCCATGCAAATCTGGGTCGATGCCGATGCGTGTCCCGGGCCCGTGCGGGACATCCTCCTGCGCGCCGTGCAGCGCCTGAAGGTCCCCATCGTCTTCGTGGCCAACAAGCCGCTGGCGCTGCCGAGGCTGGCGTACGTCTCCACCGTGCAGGTGGGCGCGGGGGCGGACGTGGCGGACCGGCACATCGCCACCTCCGCGCAAGCCGGGGACCTGGCCGTCACGCAGGACATCCCGCTGGCCGCGCTGCTCGTGCCCAAGGGCGTCGTGGTGATGGACCCGCGCGGCGAGCTCTTCACGGCGGAGAACATCGACGAGCGGCTGTCGGTGCGCAACTTCATGCAGGAGCTGCGCGACAGCGGCGTCACCACCGGCGGCCCCAGCAGCTTCTCGCAGCAGGACCGTCAGCAGTTCGCCGCCACGCTGGACCGGGAGCTGACCCGGCTCGTGAAGCAGCAGGGCTGAGGCGGACTACCGGCCTGCGCCGCCGCTGCCCTCCACCGCGGGCGTGCCCGTCGAGGGGGACACGGGGCTCGTGCCGATGGACTTGTTCTTCTTCCAGGCGTCCGGGGAGATGTCCAGCCGCGCCCCCGGGTTGCCCGGCGAGACGAGCGGAATCAGCGGCGTCGCGGTGACGGAGCCGTAGGACGAAGCCACGTCCCCCGAACCGCCGAAGCCCACGAGCTCGGAGTCCACGCATTCGAACTCGCCGGTGGCCACCTGCTTGGAGGATCCAGAGGCGCCCGAGTCCCCGCCGGGCGCCGTCACGCCGTAGAAGTCCATGCCGTGGTCCTTCAGCATCGACTGCGTGGCCGGTGACGCCTCCGCGTCCCAGGACAGCTCGTCGCTGGCCCCCACCGGATGCTCCCGGGGCTGCTTCCCCGAACCTCCCGTGCCGCTGACGTCCTCCGACGCACGTGAGGTTCCCTCGTGGGCACATCCTCCCAGCAGGAGTGCGGTGAGCGTGGCCATGAGCGGAAGCTTCATCGGGGTGTCCTCCAGAAGTGTCGTCCGTCACTCAAGGTGGAGGCACTTGCGTCCGGGGCAAGCGACAGGGGCCGGCCGGTCCAGCGGCCCTGCTCCAGCCAGGAGCCTCGTCAGTGGTCGCGGGGTGCCTCGCCGCCGTGCAGACAGCTCAACGCCGCGACCGTGAGCGACTCGCAGCCCTTGCGCAGCGAGCCCGCGCGATCCGGTGCGTAGAGGGGCGAGTGCGGCCCCGGCAGGTGCGTCACCTTCTGCTGCGGCGTCGTCCCGGGCGCCGCGTTCCAGGCGTGCGGCGGCGTGACGCCCACGAACCAGTACGCCGTGGGCACCGGGTGCTCCGGCCCCTGGGCGAACCGGGGGAAGTCCTCGCTCGCGGTGGCGAGCACGCCCGGCACCAGCGCGTCGCGCCCGAACCACTCCGCGTGCGCGGCCCGGACGCGCCGGAGCAGCGCCGGGTCGTTGCGGTTCACCGGCGTGCTCGCCATCACCTCCACCTGGGGAGGCTTCGGGGCGCCCGCCGCCGCGGCCTCGCCCTTCACGATGCGCTCGATGGCGGCCAGGACACGGGCCTGCACCGCGTCGTCCGCCGTGCGCACCGTCACCTCCAGCAGGGCTTCGTCCGGAATCACGTTGGCGCGCGAGCCCGCCTGGAAGTGGCCCACCGTCACCACCGCCGGTTCCAGCGGCGGCACCTCGCGCGACACGATGGTCTGAAGCCGCAGCACCACGCTGGCCCCCAGCACCACGGGGTCCACCGACAGCTCCGGCTGCGCCCCGTGCGCGCCCCGGCCGAAGAGGCGGATGCGCACGCTCGCCGAGCCCATCATCGCCACGCCCTCGCGGTGCATGAAGGCCCCCACCGGCAACGGCGCCGTGTGCTGGCCGAGCACGGCGTCCGGCGTGCCGAAGCGCGCATAGAGGCCGGCGTCCATCATCGCCCTGGCGCCCTGGAGGGTCTCCTCCGCGGGCTGCCCCACCACCATCACCGTGCCGCGCCACGCGTCGCGCGACCGCGCCAGCAGCGCCGCCGTGCCCGCGAGGCACGCGGTGTGGACGTCGTGGCCGCACGCGTGCATCACCGGCTCGCCGTCCTTCGTGCGCACGTGGCTCGCGTACGGCAGCCCCGTCCGCTCCTCCACGGGGAGCGCGTCCATGTCCCCGCGCAGCAGCACCGTGGGGCCGTCCCCGTTGCGCAGCAGCCCCACCACGCCGTGGCCGCCAAAGTCCCGGCTCACCGTGTAGCCGGCGGCCTCCAGGCGCTTCGCCAGCGCCGCCGCCGTGCGCGCTTCGTGGCCGGACAGCTCCGGGTGTTCGTGCAGGTCGCCATAGAGCGAGTCCACGTCTGGCAGCACCGCGTCCAGGTGCGCGAGGACGCGGCGGGCGCGGGCCTTGAGCCCCGAAGGCCCCCGCTCCACGGGAGGCTGGGGATGGGCATCATTCATGGCGGTGGCTCCCTGGCCCAGGCGCGGGGGAGTGCGGCGGGTGCCGGGCCACGGCTCAAGGTGGAAGCCACGGGCCGGGCTTCACAGGGTGGCGCCAGGGCGGCGGTCAGGGGCCCGTCCCGCCGCGATGCCTGTCCCACCCTCCGGGGTGCCGTGGGCCAGCGAGGTACCGCCCGTCCGTTCGTTGTCCGCCCCTCCCTCAACGGCCACGTTGAGGACGCACAGGCAACACACGAAGGGAGCGGTCATGAGGCGAGGCATTGCATGGGGACTCTGCCTGGCGGGGTTGGCGGGTGGAGCCGCGAAGGCCCAGGATCCACCACCGGACGCCCCCACCCGGGTGGGCTGGGTGGATTGGAGGGGGCCGTACTTCCTCCTGGGCCTGGGCGTGGAGGGCTACACGGGGAAGCTCGCGCCCAACCTGGAGGCCGGGCCGTCCTACGGCGTCGTCGTCGGCTACCGCGTCAATGACTACCTGGGCATGGAGCTGGGCTACAGCGGCGGTGTCGCCGGGATGTCCGTCTCCGAGAACCCCTCGTTCGTCACGCCGGACATCGTGCGCAACGGCGGGCAGGCGGCGGTCACCGTGAACCTCACGCCCACGCGGCTGCAGCCCTACGTGCTGGGAGGCATCGGGCTCGAGCGCTACTCGGTCCGCGAGGGGAACTTCTACCAGTTCATCGACGACACCGGAGGCTACGCGCCGGTGGGAGCGGGCGTGCGCTTCAAGATCAACCCCACGCTCACGGCCGAGGTGCGCGGCACGTACAGCTTCCTCTTCGGCCAGGACTTCGCGCCCGCGCGGAACCTGGGCGCGGGCGACGGCCGCTACACGGGCCTGCTGATGATTGGCGGCAGCTACTGACATGCCCACCACGACCATGCCCCACACACTCATCGACCTGCTCGAAGCCCCTGGCGGCCCGGGGCCGGAACCGCGCCTCTACACCTTCCTGGAGGAGGACGACACGGAGGTGACGCTCACGCGCGGGGAGCTGGCCACCCGCGCCCGGCGCATCGCCACCGCGCTCCAGGGGCTCGCCCCCCAGGGCGAGCGCGCGGTCCTGCTCTATCCGCCCGGCGTGGACTACCTGACCGGCTTCTTCGGCTGCGTCTGCTCGGGGCTGGTGGCGGTGCCGGCCTATCCGCCCGTGCCGTCGCGGCTGGAGCGCACCCTGCCCCGCCTGCGAGCGCTCATCGCGGATTCGGGGGCCACGGTGGTGCTCACCACGTCCACCCTCCTGTCGATGGCGGAGTTCCTCTTCACGGACGCCCCCGAGCTGCGCGAGCTGAAGTGGCTGGCGACGGACGCGCTGGAGCCAGGGGATGCGTCCGCGTGGAGGCGGCCGGACGTGACGGCGGACTCCCTGGCCTTCCTCCAGTACACGTCCGGCAGCACCGGCACGCCTCGGGGCGTGATGCTCAGCCACGGCAACCTGCTGCACAACCTGGACGCCATCCGCCGCGCCTTCCAGACGCGCGACGACAGCGTGGGCGTCATCTGGCTCCCGCCGTACCACGACATGGGGCTCATCGGAGGCGTGCTGGTGCCCCTGGCCCAGCGGTTCCACACGGCCTTGATGTCACCGCTGGCGTTCCTCAAGCGGCCCCGCGCCTGGCTGGAGGCGTTGACCCGCTTTGGCGGCACCATCAGCGGCGGCCCCAACTTCGCGTTCGACCTGTGCGTGCGGAGGATTCCGCCGGATGAACGGCAGGGCCTGGACCTGAGCCGCTGGGAGGTGGCGTTCTGCGGCGCGGAGCCCATCCGCCCGGACACGCTGGCGCGGTTCACGGAGGCCTTCGGGCCGTGCGGCTTCCGGCGCGAGGCGTTCTACCCGTGCTACGGCCTGGCGGAAGGCACGCTCATCGTGTCCGGCGGCGCGAAGGAGGCGGCCCCTCGCTTGCGCGACGTGGATGTCGCCGCCCTGGAGGCGGGCCAGGCCCGAGCCCCCGAGCAGCGGCCCCGGACGCTGGTGGGCTCCGGCGTGACGCTGGCGGATCAATCCCTGTGCATCGTGGAGCCGGACACCGGCCGCGTGCTGCCACCGGGCGAGGTGGGCGAGGTCTGGGTGAAGGGGCCCAGCGTGGCGCGGGGCTACTGGCGGCGGGAGGAGGAGTCCGTGCGGGTGTTCGGCGCGAGGACCGCCACGGGGGACGGGCCCTTCCTGAGGACCGGGGACCTGGGCTTCCTGGACGCCGGGGAGCTGTACGTCACGGGACGGTCGAAGGATTTGATCATCGTGCGGGGCCGGAACCTGTACCCACAGGACCTGGAGATCGTGGTGGAGGAGAGCCACCCCGCGCTGCGCCCCGGCTGCGGCGTGGCCTTCGGCGTGGAGCTGGAGAGCCAGGAGCAGCTCGTCGTGGTGCAGGAGGTGGACCCCAGCAGGTGGGACGGCCTGGCGGCGCCGGTGCTGAGCGCCATCCGGGGGAGGCTCGCGGCGACGCATGATGTGCGGCCCCACGCGGTGGTGCTCATCGAACCGGGGAGCCTGCCCAAGACCTCCAGCGGAAAGGTCCAACGACAGGCCACGCGCGAGGCGTTCCTCTCCGGTGGGCTTCGTGAAATCCACGCCTAGCAAGCAACCGTCAGCGAGTCGCTGAAGTCGCACGGAAGGGAGCGCGGAGGCGCCCTGGCGGAAGCGCCGGGCGCTGCTAGCATCCGCTCCATCCCCCCGCTGAAAGCCCACTCCGCTGAACGCCACCGAACCGCGCCACCTCGCCGGCCTGGACCTGCTCCGGTGCCTGGCCATCGTCACCGTCATGCTCTTCCACTACCCGCGTCCGGAGGGTCACGAGACCTACCGGATGATCGCCAACTTCGGTTGGACGGGCGTGGAGCTCTTCTTCGTGCTCAGCGGCTTCCTCATCGGCTCGCAGCTCCTGGAGCAGGTGGCGCGAGGCGAGACCCCGTCGCTGCGGCGCTTCTACCTGCGGCGGTCGCTGCGCATCCTGCCGCCCTTCCTCATCGTCCTGGGCCTGTACCTGTTCGTCCCGGCCTGGAGCGAGCGCCCCGTCGAAACCGCCGCGTGGCGCTTCCTCACCTTCACGCAGAACTTCGGCCTGCGCATCAATGGCTTCTCCCACGCGTGGTCGCTGTGCGTGGAGGAGCACTTCTACCTGGTGCTGCCGCTCACCGTGCTCGCGCTGCGCGGGCGCATCCGGGCGCCGCACCTCATCGCGGGCGCGGTGGCCCTGCTGCTGGCCGGCATGCTGCTGCGGGGCGGCCTGTGGCTGCGCTACTTCGGCGCCCTGGGTCCGGACGACGCGGGCTGGCGCGACTACGACATGCTCCTGTACTACCCGACGTACGCGCGGCTCGATGGGTTGACGTGCGGCGTGCTGATCGCGGCCCTGCGCGCCTTCCGGCCCCAGGCGTGGGAGCGCTGGACGCGAGGCCGCGCCGCGCTGGGGTTGGGGCTCGCCGGGCTCGCGTGCCTGGGCGGGGTGACGTACCTCAACGAAGAGCACTTCCGGTACCTGCCCTACGCCGTGCTGGCGTTCCCCCTGGCCGCGCTCGGCTACGCGGCCCTGCTGATGCCCATGGCGGGCCCGGCGGTCTCCCGCGTCTGCGCCCGCATCCCGGGCGTGCGGACCTTCGCGGTCCTGAGCTTCACCGTCTACCTCACGCACAAGGCCATGCAGCACGGGGTGCGCGTCTGGCTGGAGCCCCACGGCATGGACGCGTTCCATCCCGTCACGTTGGTGGGGGGCGTCGTGGCGGTGCTGCTCGCCTCGCTCGCGCTGCACCAGGGGGTGGAGAAGCCCGCGCTGAAGTGGCGCGAGCGGCTGGAGCGGCGGCTCGTGCGCGAACCGCGGCCGCTGCGGTCCGCCACCTCCTGAAGGCACGCCGCGCTTCTGCGCGACAGAAGCCGCGGAGGGGGCACGGCCTGGGCCTTGGGGGCGCGCGCGCGCTAAACGTCGCGCATGCGCCCCTTCCTGACGGCGACGTGGCGGTACCTCCTGATGCTCAACTACGAGGTGGATCCGGCGGTGCTCCGGCCCCTCGTGCCCCGGGGCACCGAGCTCGACACGTGGCAGGGCCACACGTTCGCGAGCATGGTCGGCTTCCGCTTCCTCGACACGCGCGTGCGAGGGTTCGCGGTGCCGCTCCACCGGGACTTCGATGAAGTGAACCTGCGCTTCTACGTGCGCCGGCGGGGCCCCGACGGCTGGCGGCGGGGCGTCGTGTTCGTGCGGGAGGTCGTCCCCCGGCTCGCCATCGCCACCGTGGCGCGCGTCCTCTACAACGAGCCCTACGTCGCGCACCCCATGCGCCACACCGTGGCCATGGACGGCGCGGACACGGGCGCCCCCGGCCACGTCGAGTACGCCTGGAAGGCCCACGGCCGCTGGCACCAACTGTCCGCCCGGACGCTCGGCGCTCCGGCCCAGAGCGAGCCCGGCTCCCAGGAGGAGTTCATCACCGAGCACTACTGGGGCTACACCGCCCAGCGCGATGGCGGCTGCGCCGAGTACCGCGTGGAGCACCCGCGCTGGAGCGTCTGGCAGGCCACGGACACCGCCTTCGACTGCGACGTGGCCCGCTTCTACGGCCCCACGTTCGCCGGAGTCCTCCAGGGCACGCCCTCGTCCGCCTTCGTGGCCACCGGCTCGGAAGTGTCCGTTCTTCCTGGGAATGAATTCTCGCCCTTGCCAAGCCCGTAGAAATCAATATTCTCAATTCACGAATTGATTTTCTGAACCCCATGACGACTTCCAAGCCCACCTGGCCCGTACCGACCCGCTGTCCCGTTTGTGGAGGAGGCACCGTCATCGAACGGGTGCGCTGCGACGGGTGCGCCTGCGCGGTGGAGGGGCGCTTCACGACGGGCTGGGTGCAGCAGCTGTCGCCCGAGCAGCTCGCGTTCGTGCGGGTGTTCATGGGCTGCCGGGGGAAGATCAAGGACGTGGAGCAGGCGCTGGGCCTCTCCTATCCGACGGTGGTGGCGCGGCTGGACGACGTGGTGGAGGCCCTGGGACACGCGCCCGGCGGGCCGCCGCCTCCGGCTCCGCCGCCCCCGCCGCCTCCGGCCCGCGAGCGGGGTTCCTCGCGCCGGGCGCAGATTCTCGATGACCTCGCGGCCGGGCTCATCGACGCGGACGAGGCCGCCCAACGTCTCAAGAAGACACGGGAGTAACCCCATGATGGACCCTGAAGTCACGCCGTCCTCCGACCCTTCCGCCCCTCCGCGAGACGGCGCCCAGCGCCACGCGATCCCCTGGGGACAGCACGCGGAGCTGGAGCTGCACGCCACGGCCGCGGCGCTCGTCGTGTCGCCGCTGCCGGAGGGAGAGAAGCCCTACCTGGTCACGCACGGGCGGGTGGAGGCGCGCATCCACGAGCACGGCCGGCTGACGAAGGTGGAGCTGGTGCCGCGCGAGGCGGGCTTCCTGTCCATGTTCTGGCGTCAGGACGGCCACGCGGAGCTGTTCGTGCCGGCCAACGTCCGCGCGAAGCTCCAGTTGGACGCGGGAGCGGTGCGGGTCTCCGGCCTGAAGGACTGCCAGTTGGAGCTGTCCACCGACGCAGGCACGGCGAACCTGCGCGACGTCCACGGGAAGCTCCGCCTGCGCACGGGCGCGGGCCGCATCCTCGGTGAGCGCATGGGCGGCACGCTCGACATCGAGGCCCATGCGGGCGTGGTGAAGGTGGACGTGGACGCGCTGGACGAGGGCGAGCACCGCATCCGGACGCAGGTGGGCGCGGTGGAGCTGCGGCTGGTGCCGGGGCTGGACGTGCACATCACGGCCCGCACGCAGCTGGGCTCGGAGCAGACGCGCTACCCCTCCAACCCGCGCGCGGCCACCACGCTGGTGCTGGAGACGGAGCTGGGCTCGGTGCGCGTCCGCGAGTCGGGACGCTCGCGCCAGGACGAGGCGGAGTCGTGGGAGGAGGACTCGCTGCGCTGGCAGCGGCAGGCGGAGCGCTGGCAGCGCCGCGCCGAGCGCCACGCGAACCGGTGGGCGCACGCGTGGGCGAACTCGTGGGGCGCTCCGCCCTGGGCGAACCCCGGCGGCCGGCCCCAGCCGCCCATGCCGCCCCAGCCCCCCGCGCCGCCCCGAGGCATCCCCGACGACGAGATGCGCCGCGTGCTGGACCTGGTGGAAGCCGGGAAGCTCAGCGCCGAGGATGCCCAGAAGCTGCTGAAGGCGATGCAGCGATGAGGTTTCTCGCGCGTCCCCCGGGACGGGAGCCCGGTCCATCACGCCTGCTGTACGACATCCCCGATGGCGCGTGGGGCCAGGACGCCCTGCTGAAGGTGCTGGCGGAGACGATCCGCTGGTGCGGCCCCAAGGCCAAGCCGGAAGCGGCGGCCACCTGTCTGCGCACGAACACCTTCCAGCCCAGGGTGATGGTGGATGAAAACCGCTTCAAGATGATGGAGCGGGTCATCGACGAGCGGTGCCATGCCCTGCGCGGCATGCCGGCGCCGTCCGAGCCGCCCCGGACGGAGGGCCTGCTCCAGGGCGGCAGGCTGCTCGTGTACTTCCCGGACGACAACACCTGTGACGGCGCCGCCGAGCTCGCGACGGGCGGCTACTTCGACGTGGACAACGTGCCGCCCTGGGACACCTGGGTCGGCATGTTCCGCGAGGATCCGGAGTCGCCCACCCAGTCGGAGGACTACCTCATCGCCTGGGTGCCGCCTGCCTTTGTCGAGGTAGTGGCCCAGGGCATCTGGGTGAACGCGGAGTTCTGCATCCAGTGGCTGGAGGACTCGTCGACGCTGATGGCGAAGCGCCTGAAGGACCTCCGCTGACCGCGCGCGCTCAGGCCCCCTGGGTCAGGAAGCGGAAGGGGCGCGCGCAGTCCTCCCGGGTGCACCGGAAGAGATAGCCCCGGCCGTTGTCCCCGAAGTCCAGGCCATACGGCATCGCGGAGAGCTGCGCGACGAAGCGCATGGGGGCGTCACAGCACTCGGGGGTCGCCTCGCCGTTGAGCCAGCCGGGCACGCCGCCCACCTTGCTCTCCGGGGCCTCCGCCTGCGCGCGGTCCAGTTCGGCCAGCTGTTCGTCGGTGGCCTCGTTGACGTCCACCGACAGGGCCTCGGTGTCCTCGGTGGCGGGCTCGAAGCCGAGCGTCCACTCCGCGTACGGCTTCACCGGCGCCGGGGGCGCGCTCACGGAAGGCGCCCCGGCCGTCACCGGCACCGCGGCGTTGGCGCCCTCCTCGGGGTCCCAGCGGAAGCAGACGGTGTCGGGGTTCTCGCACTGGAAGACGTGGACCGACGCGTACGGCGCCAGGTCCAGCCGCCCCTCCACGTGCGGGAGCTGGAAGAGGAAGCGCTGCGGCCCGCCGCACATCGCGCAGGCCGGCCACTCCAGGGGCCCCGGCGCGTCAGGCGTCCCCCCCACCTTCAAGAGGGGCACGCCGGTGAGGCCAGGAACGAGCGCCCACAAGGGCACGAACGGTGGGGACATGCCGCGGACTCTAGAAGTCCGCGATGCGGTCGGCCAGCGTCGGATCGTCCACGAAGGGGTTGCGGTTCTGCTGGTAGGTCTCGATGGCGTCGTTGCGCTGCACTTCCGCGGCGTCGACCTTGTCCAGCTTGTTCCACTGCTTGAGCACGGCCTCGTCGTCCGCCGGGATGTGCTTGTTGTAGACGGTGGAGAAGTAGAACAGCGCCCGCGCCACGTTGCCCTTGTGCGAATCCGGCGGCTCGAAGACGGTGCGGCCCTTCTCGTCGGTGCCGAACTTGGCGCCGTTCTCCTCCCACTTCACGTTCTTCACCGTGCCGAACGGGTAGTTGCCCCGGACGGAGTTCGCCTTGCTGTCGGTGGGGAACAGGTGGTGCAGGTCCGCCTTCGCCGCGCCCGTGGCGCCCTTGGACTGGGGCCAGGTGTGCTCGGTGTTCATCACGTTGCTGCTGGGAATCTTGTTCGTCTTCGTTTCCTTGCCCGTGTAGACGCACTTCACGATGCCGTCGTGGTTGTCCAGGGTGGTGAAGATGATCTTCCGCGCCTGGTTGTAGCCCAGGTCCTTGTGCTTGGAGACCGCGTCGTGCAGCGCGTTGATCAGCGCCTGGTCCTTCAGCCCGTCGTAGCGCGGATCCGAGCCGGTCGACGGCGTGGGCTCCGGCGTCGGCGTCTCCACCGGCCCCTGAGGCGCGGGGGGCGTCTTCGTCGGAGGCGTCTTCGTCGGGGGCGTCTTCGTCTTCGCCGGGGCGCGCGCCTCGAAGCTGGAGACCGACGAGGCTCCCGTCGGGGTGCGAGTCGCGGAGTTGGAGGCCGACGAGGACGCCGTCGAGGTACGGGGCGCGGAGAGCGGGCGGGACGAGATGATCATGACGGCCCTCATGATTCGAGGTGGGGGATGACCCATTTTCGACGGGACGGGTCCCCAGTTGCGTGACGCGTCGCATTTTCCCTCCGCGGCGGTTGGTTTCCTCCATCCAACCCGTGACATCCCGGGAAACGCCCATCACCGGGCCCTTGGAGGCCGGAAAAGCAGGGCTCATCGGCGGGACCAGGACGAGCGGGGGGCCTGGATTCTGGCGCCGGGCGGCGCGGGCGCGGGGCGCGCTATGGCTTCCGGCGACACGCTGAACGAGGGGGTTCGTCCGTGAAGGTCGTGATTCCGGGTGGCACGGGGCAGGTGGGCGCGCTGCTGGCGAGGGCGCTCGTCGCGCGGGGGGATGACGTGGTCCTGCTCAGCCGGGGAGGCCGGGGTGAGGCGCGCACGGTGCCCTGGGATGGGAAGACGCTGGGAGACTGGGCGAAGGAGGTGGACGGCGCCGACGCGGTCATCAACCTGGCGGGGCGCAACGTGAACTGCCGCTACACGGAGGAGAACCTGCGCCAGATGATGGACTCGCGGGTGGACTCCACGCGGGTGGTGGGCGAGGCCATCCAGCGGGCCGCGCGCCCGCCGCGCGTCTGGCTGCAGATGAGCACCGCGACGCTGTACGCGCACCGGCTGGACGCGCCCAACGACGAGGCCACGGGGCTCATTGGCGGGGACGAGCCGGGCGTGCCGGCGTACTGGAAGCGCAGCATCGACATCGCGCGGGCCTGGGAGCGCACGTTGATGGAGGCGGCCACGCCCCAGACGCGCAGGGTGGCGCTGCGCTCGGCGATGGTGATGAGCCCGGACCGGGAGGGCATCTTCGACGTGCTGCTGGGGCTGACGCGCCGGGGGCTGGGCGGCACGGCGGGCAGCGGCAGGCAGTACGTGTCGTGGATCCACGACCAGGACTTCGTGCGCGCGGTGCAGCTGCTGCTGGAGCGGGACGACCTGGACGGGCCGGTGAACCTGGCGGCCCCGAATCCCCTGCCCCAGCGGGAGCTGATGTCGAGGCTGCGCGAGGCGGCGAACGTGAGCGTGGGCCTGCCCGCCACGAAGTGGATGCTGGAGGTGGGCGCGTTCTTCATGCGCACGGACACGGAGCTGCTCTTGAAGAGCCGCCGCGTGGTGCCCGGGCGCCTGCTGGACGCGGGCTTCGCCTTCGAGTACCCCGAATGGGGAGCCGCCGTGCGAAACCTCGTCGAGCGCTGGCGGGGCGGCGGGGCCGTCCGGAGCTGACCGTGTCCTCGAGGAAGTACCGCGTCCATTGGGTCCGCCTGCTGGCGCTGGCGCTCGTCGTCGGCGCGGTGGGCGTGGGAGGGTTCACGGCGGTGCGGGGCCTGCGCATCGCGCGGGGACTGGTGCACCCGGCATGCCTCCCGGTGACACGGCCCTCCGGCCCGGACGCGCTGACGGACCTGGAGGAGGTGTCTTTCCCGGCGGCGGGGCGCCAGCTTCGCGGGTGGTACCGGCCGTCGCGCGACGGGACGGCGGTGGTGCTGGTGCACGGCTTCGCGGACAACCGCACGCGGCTGCTCTTCGAAGCGCGCGTGCTGGCGGGCTCGGGGCACGGGGTGCTGCTCTTCGACCTGCACGGCCAGGGAGAGAGCGAAGGCGACGCGATTGGCTGGGGAGACAGCGAGCGCGAGGACGTGCGCGCGGCGCTGGCCTTCGTGCGGGCCCGGCCGGACGTGACCCCTGGCCGGGTGGGCCTGTTCGGCTTCTCCCTGGGGGGCACCACGGCCCTGCTGGTGGCCCAGGAGGACCCGCGCGTGAAGGCGGTGGCGGTGGCGGGCGCGTTCCCGGACCTCGCGGGGGACATGGGCTCGCACTACGGCCTGAGCACCTGGGCGGTGCTGTGGGGGCTGCGCCGGGCGGGCATCGACGTGGGGGCGGTGCGGCCCGTGGACGGCATGTGCCGGCTGGAGGGGCGGCCGCTCCTGCTCATCAACGGGGGCAGCGACCCCGACGGCCCCCTGAAGAAGGACGGCAGCCTCTACCGCGCCGCCTGCGAGCCCCGGCGGCAGTGGGTGGTGCCGGAGGCGGCCCACGGGGAGTACGCCCAGAAGGACCCCGAGGGCTACGCCCGGCACCTGCGCGAGTTCTTCGACCCGGCGCTATGAGAGGGCCAGGGCGATGAACTCCGCCCGCGAGCCGACGCCCACCTTCCGGAAGATGCTGGCCACGTGCTTCTTCACCGTCTGCTCGCTGCACTCGACCGAGCCGGCGATGTCCTTGTTGGCCAGGCCCTTGAGCAGACACTCCGCCACTTCGCGCTCCTTGGGCGTCAGGCTCTCGCGCCACCCCTGCAAGACAGACACGACGCGCTCCTCGATGCGCAGCTGCCAGGTCAGGCGCCCGCCATAGAGCACCGTGGACGGGGTGAACGTCACGAACAGCTGTTCGCCGTTGCCATTCTTCACGGAGTGGGTCCACTCCGGCTCCGGCGGGCCGTCCATGCTCGACAGCCTCTTCACGCGGGTCGCCCACTCTTCCGGCACGCCCCCCGCGCCCAGCTCGCTGGGGGCGAACCACTTCGACACCCGCCGCGTGGCCGCCTCCGTCCGGACCAGCTCCCGCCCCATGGCCGTCAGCACCATCGCGGCGCCCAGTTCAAGTGACAGAGCCTTCATGAGGTCCCGTTCGAAGCGGACGGCGTACTGGTGCTGCACCGAGGTCACGGCGGCCTTGATGACCGGGATGAGCGCCTGGAGCTTCGACTGCTCCAGCTCGGAGAAGGGCCGGGACTCGCTGTAGACGGCGAGGCCGCCCTTGAGCCCCTGCTGGTCCTCGAAGAGCAGGGCCGCCATCACATGCTCGAGCCGGAGCCTCGCGTCCCGGCTGCGTTGATAGGTCTCCGTGCGCTCCAACGGCAGCCCCCGGAGCATCTGCGTGTCATTGAGCACGATGTTGGGCTGCGTCACCGTGGACTGGAAGACGAAGTCCCTGGGGGCCCACTCGCTGTAGTCCTTGAGCAAGGGCATGGCGGTGGTTGTCTTCCATTCCAGCCCCACGGAGCCATCCAGGTTGGCGAACCCCACCGCGAGGTGATCCGCCCGGCACAGCTGGGCAATCCGGCTCTCGATGGCGACATGGATGTCTTCGTAGGTCCGGACGCCGATGAGGTCCTGGTACATCGCGAAGCGCAAGGCATCGTCTTGCGCTGTGAATCTCCGTGCCCTGGCCATGTTGGGTACCTCCCCCGAGTCGCAATCCCTACCTCGTGAGCATGACACGCATGGCCCCCATGCCCATCCCCCCAAGGAGGTATGTCAGCGGCGACCCCGGGGCCCTCACCCCTTTCCCCGGGCGGGCGGCGCCCTTATCTCCCCCTGGACGTGTCCCCCCCAGGCAGGTCAGCCTGGACCGCCCTGGAGGATCCAACCCACATGGCCACCCCGTCGTCCCCTGACACCCACCACTTCCACATCGAGGTCATCAAGCTGCTGCTCCAGGTGGCCACCAGCGACGACCGCGTCACCCGCGAGGAGATCGATCAAATCATCGACACCGCGCGTGGCTTCAGCGTCCCCCTGACGGAGCTCAGCGCCCTCACCCGCTGCCTCCAGGACGGCCTGCCCCTCCCGCCCCCGAACCTGGGCGTGCTGCGCGAGGACCCGAAGGCCGTGCTCGAAGCCGTCCACGCCCTCATCACCAAGGACGGCCACGTGCACGAAGCCGAGATCGAGATGGTCCGGCAGCTGCGCCAGATGCTCGGCCTCGTGCCCTGAGTCAGCCCGTCACCTGCAGCGGCGGCGCGTCCTTGTGCTCGGGCGCGCCCGCCAGCCTGCGGGTGAGCCGGCGGCGCACGACGTCCACGTGCTCGCGGAAGAAGTACAGGTTCTCCGCGTAGGCGAGCGGCACCGCGATGCGGTTCACCTCGCGCTCGGCCTCCTCCAGCCGCTTGAGCATGGCCTGGAGCATCTCCTGGTCCGGGTCCTCCTCCAGCTGGATTTCAATCTCCTTCAGCCGCGCGTACCAACGATGGATGCGCGAGCGCACCCGCCAGAGGAACGCCGCGGGCACCGCGCGCCCCAGCGGCACCACCACCGCGATGATGGGCACCAGCATCACCCACAGCCGGTCCACCAGGTTCGCCGCCCAGAACGGCAGGTAGCGCTGGAGCAGCGGCACGCCGGACGCGTAGTAGCGCTTCGCCTCGCTGCTCAAGGGGAAGCCCGCCGCGAGCGGCGCGGGGAACTCCCCCGTCTTGTCCAGGAGGCCCGCCGTGCCATGGATTTCGCTGGCGGCGCGCATGAGCAGGTACGCGAGCGCGGGGTGCAGGGAGTCCCGCGCCAGCAGCAGCGCGTTGGGCGCGAGCAGCACCACGTCCTGTCCGGGCACGTCCTGCGCGAAGTCGAACACGCCCCGGGGCAGCACGTGGCGCGACAGGTACGGGTAGCGGCGCGTGTACGCCTCCGCGCGCGTGAAGCTGAGCAGGCGCACGTCCTTCACCGCGGCCAGCTTCTGGATGCGCGGCGACTCCGCCGGGGCCACCAGGAACACCGCGTCGATCTTCCCCTGCGTCAGCGCGTCGATGGCGGCGTCCCGGTCCAACGGCAGCAGCTCCGTGGGCGCCGCGTCCGCGCGGTTCGCCTTCAGGAGCGTCATCGCCAGCGCGCGCGTGCCGCTCTCCTCCGGGCCCACCGCGACGCGCTTGCCCGCGAGGCCGCGCACGTCGTCCAGGGGCTCGCCCCGGTAGAAGACCCACAGCGGCACGTAGGAGAGGCTGCCCAGCGACACCACGTGCTCCGGGGCCTCCTGCCCCTTGCCGCCGGTGGTGCCGCTCTGCGCGAAGGCGATGTCCACCCCGCTGTCCTCCGCGTTCAGCTGGGCCACGCTGCCCACCGACCCCTGCGTGGTGCGCAGCTCCAGCGTCACCCCGTGCTGCGCGAGGAACTTCTGGTAGCGCTTCGCCATGTAGTTGAAGCCGCCCTCGTCCGGCGCCAGCGCCATCACCAGCGTCTTGGGCGGCGCCGGTTTGACGAAGTAGAACGTCACCGCGAACGCGGCCGCGATGACGAGCACCGCGGGGGCGATGGCGAACCACAGGTCGCGCCGCAGCGTGCGCTTGAGCTGCGTTTTCAGCGTGTCCGTCTTCATGGGGATGCGCAGTATAGCGACCGCGCCGTGCGAGGCCGCGCCACACGCCGCGTCGGCCCAGGCAGGCGAGCACGTCCCGACCCGGGGGCACTTGGCGCCTCCGACTTCACGACACACCCTCCCTCCCAGGCCTTTCTTGAAGGGGTGTCGCATGGGGTGGCGCGGCGGGTGGGTGATGTCTTTGCTGGTGGTGGGGGTGGGCTGCGGGGGCCCGATTCCGGACGGGGCGGAGGACGGCCTCGTACAGGAGCCCACCTCCGAGCCAGGAGTGGAGGCGCAGGCGTACTGCGCCCCCACCGCCGCGAACACCCAGCGGGTGAAGACCATCCTCCCGCCCTCGCAGATTGGCCTCCCGCGCTATGCGCTGGGGCCGAGCAGCTTCGTGAACTTCCAGGGGACGCTGCACTTCGCGGTGAACTACGAGGACGGCCGCGGCGCCCTGTGGCGGAGCACCGGCACGGACGCGGGCACCACGCAGGTGAGGGCCTTCCCGGCGACGGCGGGCAACTTCACGCCCTTCTTGGCGCACCTCACCCCCACCTCCACCCAGCTCTTCTTCCAGGCGACGGACACGGCGACCGGCAGCGAGCTGTGGGTGAGTGACGGAACGACGGCGGGCACCCGGCTCGTCAAGGACCTGACGCCGGGCCCGCAGGACTCGACGCTGGCGGACCTGTCCGCGGTGGGCAACACCCTGGTGTTCGTGAGGGAGCGGCCCGACCCCGCGACGTCCTCTCCCCGCTTCGAGCTGTGGAAGTCGGACGGCACCAGCGCGGGCACGCAGCTGCTGCGCGACTTCGGCTCCAACGTATACGTGAGCTTCGCGGACACGAAGGTGGGCAACGCGCGGCTGCTCTTCGTGCGGGAGAGCGGCGGCGCTACCCTCCTGTGGAGGACGGACGGCACCGCCGGGGGCACCTTCCAGCTGAAGCGGCTGGACGCGGGCCCTTACACCTACCCTTCCGAGGTGCGCAGCTCGGGCACGCTCGCCCTCTTCACGCTGGACGAGAACAGCACCCTGACGGAGCTGTGGAAGTCGGACGGCACCGAGGGTGGGACGGTGCGGCTGGCGTCCTTCGGTCCCACGCGCGCGGTGCGCGTGCTGGGTGAGTTGGGCGGGTTCGCGTACTTCACGTCGACCTCCTACAGCACCCAGTACATGGTCATCTATCGGGTGCCGCTCACGGGCGGCAATCCCACGCCCGTCGTCACGCTGCCCAATGACTACGCCACGAAGGGCGTGGCGCTCCCCAGCATCGACGCCGTGAGCATCGCCCCGGGGGGCACGAAGCTCTACTTCGCCGTCAACATCGGCAGCGAAGGTCCGGCGCCCCGCGACACGCAGCTCTGGGTGACGGATGGCACCGCCGGGGGCACCACGCTGCTGCGCAGGCCGCTGAGCCTGTCGGACGAGTACGGCTCGCCGCTGCTCGCCGTGGCGGACAACCTCGTCTATTTCAGCTCGGACGAGGGGGGCAAGTTTGGCATCGAGCCCTGGGTGAGCAACGGCACGCCCTCCGGGACCTACCGCCTCAAGAACATCAGCACGCAGGGCTTCGATCCGTCCTCCTACCCGCGCGAGTACTTCCTGCTGGGCACCCGCGTCTACTTCAGCGCCTACGACGACACCCTGGCCGGCCAGCTCTGGTCCGCCACGATGCGGACCGGGTGCGTGAGGGCCAAGGACGCACACTAGGCACCTGCTGCCTCTTCGCGCCGTCCCACGCCGGACGATGGGACGGTGCCCCACCCGCCGGGGCTCCAGGCGAGTGACCGTGCCGGGAGGACACATGGGTGTTAGACACACGCGCATGCCGACTCCCAGTGACAGTGCACGCCGCGCGGGACTCCGACAGGAGCGCAGCCGGGCCTCCCGCCAGTTCGAAGGCCACGGCTTCCGCAACACCGCCCCGGTGGCGGCCGGCCTCCAGGGCAACCCGCTGCCCCTGTTGGGCGAGTACTTCTTCGGCGGCACGCAGCGCACCCCGCCCGGCCCCCTGCCCGTGGACGACCCGCGCGGCACCTGGGCCCGCGCGCCAGACACGGGCCTGCGCGTCACCTGGCTGGGCCACAGCACGATGCTGCTGGAGGTGGACGGGGCGCGTGTGCTCACCGACCCCGTCTTCGGCGAGCGGGCCTCGCCCCTGTCCTTCGCGGGTCCCCGGCGCTTCCACGCCACGCCCGTGCCCGTCGAAGCGCTGCCGGACCTGGACGCGGTGCTGGTGTCCCACGACCACTACGACCACCTGTGCCGGAGCACCATCCACGCGCTGGCGAAGCGGCGGGTGCCCTTCATCACCGCGCTGGGCGTGGGGCGCCACCTGGAGGCGTTCGGCGTGGCGCCGGAGCTCATCACCGAGCTGGACTGGTGGGAGGAGCACCGCGTGGGCCTGGTGGGCTTCACCGCGACGCCCTCTCAGCACTTCTCCGGCCGCGGCCTGGGCGACCGCAACACGACGCTGTGGGCGTCCTGGGTCCTCACCACCGACAAGCACCGGCTGTTCTTCAGCGGAGACACCGGCCTCACCTCCGAGTTCGAGGAGATTGGCCGCCGTCACGGCCCCTTCGACCTCGTGATGATGGAGGTGGGCGCGTTCCACCCGAGCTGGGGCGGCATCCACCTGGGCCCGGAGAACGCGCTCAAGGCGCACGCGATGCTGGGCAGCGGCGTCTTGATGCCGGTGCACTGGGGCACCTTCAACCTGGCGCTGCATGCGTGGGACGAGCCCGCGGAGACGCTGGTGAAGCTGGCCACGGAGCAGCAGGTGCGCCTGTTCACGCCCGGCCTGGGCCGGAGCCTGGAGCCCGCGCGCGTGGAGGGCGTGACGCCGTGGTGGCGCGATGTGGGCGAGCCGCGGCTGGTGGCGCAGCCAGCCCCTTGAAGGCTGGCGACAGGGAGAGGACTCGACGCCCACCCGTCGCGGGGGCGTAGAGTCCGCGCCATGAACCGCTCCCGGCTGGTCCTCGCGCTGCCATTGGCCGTCCTGCTGTCTTCGTTCATGGGATGCGACCCCGCGTCGGAAGCGCAACCCCAGACGCAGACGCCACCCGCCAGCGTCGCGAAGAGCTCGAAGCGGGGCATCGCGTATGGCTATCACTCGGCGGCGGACCTGAAGGCGCTCTCCCCCGGGATGAGCTGGTGGTACAACTGGTCGCCCCGGCCCGAGGACGGCGCGGCGAGCGTCTATTCCTCCCAGAACGTCTCCTTCGTGCCCATGGCCTGGGGCGGCACGCCCACGGTGGCCCAGCTCGAGTCGGAGATTCCAGCCGGCGCCACGCACCTGCTGGGCTTCAACGAGCCCAACTTCAAGTTCCAAGCGAACAAGACGCCCCGGCAGGCCGCGGCGCTCTGGCCCGTCCTGGAGGAGGTGGCCCGCCGCAAGGGACTGAAGCTGGTGTCCCCGGCGGTGAACTACTGCGGCGACTGCGTCTCGGAGGATGGCGTCACCTTCACCGACCCGGTCGTGTACCTGGATGCCTTCTTCAAGGCCTGCGCGAACTGCCAGGTGGATGCCATCGCCATCCACTGGTACGCGTGCGACGTGGGCGCCCTCAAGTGGTACGTGGGCCAGTTCAAGAAGTACAACAAGCCCCTGTGGCTGACGGAGTTCGCCTGCGGCGACCGCCCCCACAATGAAATCACCGTCGAAGTGCAGAAGCAGTACATGGTGACTGCCATTGAGTATCTGGAGTCGGAGCCCGCCATCGAGCGCTATGCGTGGTTCTCCGGACGCAACAACGAGATCCCCTCCATCAACCTGCTGGGCGCCTCCGGGGTGCTGACGGAGCTGGGACACCTGTACGTCACGCTGGCCGCGAATGGCTCCAAGCCGTCCCCTTGACGGGGTGAGTCTCCGCCCCACACGGCCCCGTGGGCACAAGGGCAATCCTCCGGGTTTAAACAGACGCGAAGGAGACTATTCGGCGTTTCGTGGGCTCCTTGAAATATTGGCTTAAGATGCCAGCCCATGGCACTCCAAGCGGGAGACGTCTTCGGGCGGTATGAGCTGGTGTCCTGGCTGGGCCGGGGCGGCATGGCGGAGACGTGGCGTGCCCAGCTGGTAGGGGATGCGGGCGTGACGAAGCCCGTCCTCATCAAGAAGGTCCTCCCCGAGTACGCCAACGACGAGGCCTTCATCTCCATGTTCATCAGCGAGGCGCGCATCTCCGCCACGCTGTCCCATGGCAACGTCGCCCAGGTCTTCGACTTTGGCCGCGTGGATGGCGAGTACTTCCTCGCCATGGAGTTCGTGGACGGACAGCCCCTCCACCGCGTCCTCAAGCGCGCCGTGAAGAGTGGCATGAGCGCGCTGCCCATCCCCGTCGCCGTCTTCATCGCGCTGGAGATGTGCCGGGGGCTGCACTACGCGCACACCCGCACGAACGGCAGTGGAACACCCCTGGGCATCGTCCACCGGGACATCTCTCCGGACAACGTGCTGCTGGGCTACGAAGGTCAGATCAAGATCGTCGACTTCGGCATCGCCAAGGCGCAGCTCTTGCGAGGCTTCAAGACGGCGCCGGGCGTGGTGAAGGGCAAGTACCTCTTCTTCTCCCCGGAGCAGGCGCGCGGCGAAGACGTGGATGCGCGCACGGATGTCTGGGCCACCGGCGTCGTGCTTTACGAGTTGCTGTGCGGAAAGCTCCCGGTGGAGGGGGCTCCCCATGTCGTGATGATGCGCCTGGGTCGCGGAGAGATTCCCGCGCCCAGCGTGCTCCGACCGGACCTGCCGCAGGAGTTGAATGACATCGTGATGCGGGCGCTGACTCCGGACCGGGAGCTGCGCTTTGAATCCAGCCATGCGTTCGGGGATGCGCTGGCCGGGTTCCTGTATTCGAACTTCCCGCGCTTCTCCTCCATGAGCATCGCGCACCTGCTGCGGGTGCTGTTCCGCGGAGACCTGGTGCAGGAAGGCCGGGAGCTGTCCGTCCCGGGCTCCTTCCTGGAGGAGATGAAGTCCTGGCGCGAGCCCACGCCCCTGCCCGAGCCCGCGCCCCCACTGCCGCCCGTGAGCGAGCGGCAGACCCGGCGACTGAAGGCTGTCAGTCCGCCCGTCCCCACCGAGACGACGGAGCCCCACGCCCTCGAAGCCTCGTCCGGTGCTTCGCGCCGGCTGATCTACGGACTGAGCGCGGGAGGACTGCTGACCGTGGGGGCGTGCCTGTGGTTCCTGATCCTGATGGAGCCGCACCCATCGCGGATCGAGTCCGCGGCTCCCCCGCCCCGTCCCATCCTCCCCACCGTCAAGGTCGAGCCGCCCACCGAGACGAAGGTCGCCGAGCCAGCTCCTGCCAGACCGCCGCTTTTCGACGAAAAGACAGTCGTCGCGAAGGCCTCCCCTCAAGCGCCCCCCACGTATCTCCAGGAGGTTCAAGAAGCGGTCCGTCTGGCACTTCGCGAGCATGAGGTACCCAGGGCACAGGAGCTCGCGAATGACTGCTTGAGGCGCTATCCACAGACACCCGAGTGCCATCTGATGCTGGGCGTCGTCAATGCCGTCCTCAAGGACTTCAAGGAATCACACGCGCACTACATGAAGTTCGTGGAACTCACACCGAACGGCTACCCGAAAAGGGACCTCGTCATCAAAGCCCTGAGCAAACTCGAAGTCGAAGGCAGAGCGGCGGATACGAGCCCTCCCCAAGCTCCCACCGGAAGCCCCCTCCAGGCGTCCGCGAACCTGCGCCAACAAGCCGACGACCTGACCACGAAGCAGAAGTACGTTGCCGCGCTCGCGAAAGCCGAGCTTTGCATCCAAGCCGACCCCACGTTCGCGGACTGCGAGTTTTCCCTGGGCTACATCCACTCAAAGCTAGGCAACGCCCAGCAGAGCGAACAGCACTACGAGAAGTTCTTGGGAATCGCCCCCATCGACCATCCCAAACGTGCGCGCGTCATCAACATCCTCGGCAGCACCAAGAAGACATCCCGGTAGTACTACTTGATCAGATGCGCGACGGTCCTCGAGGAGGAGCGCGAGCACCGAGTCTGCGGAGGCACAGCGGACAATGGCCGATGCGGCGTAGCAGCAGATACTGAAGCCGCTGGCGCACTTGGGGCAGTGTCCACGGTGTCTTCCTCCGGGGGAAAAGCGCTCGACGGAGCGCGAGGAATCCATGGGCCACCATGCACAGCGTGGCGTGGTGGTGAAAGCCTCTCCAGGTGCGGCCCTCGAAGTGGTCCAGGCCGACTTCGCCCTTCATCTCCTGGGAGTCGCGCTCGACGCGCCAGCGCAGCTTCGCCAGGGTGACGAGGCGCTTGAGAGGCGTGTCTTCCGGCAGAGACGAGAGGTAGTACGTCGTTGGCGCGGCCTCGCCCGGCGGCCACTCACACAGCAGCCACTCGGGAGCGCCGGGCGCCTTGCGCACGAC
Organism: Corallococcus sp. Z5C101001; assembly: GCF_007352635.1. Lineage (NCBI taxonomy): Bacteria > Pseudomonadati > Myxococcota > Myxococcia > Myxococcales > Myxococcaceae > Corallococcus > Corallococcus sp. Z5C101001. The sequence continues at coordinate 771,903 of NZ_VKLU01000001.1, read as the reverse complement.
ATGGCCTTCAGCGACCTGGTTTCTCACGGCGGCGAAGGTGGAGGACTGCGTACCGCGGCTGCCCTCGCGCCAGCTGATGCGGCGGTACTAATCCTCGGAGAGTTGGAGCGCCAGCTCTTCAATCGTCCAGGGCTGCGCGCCGCTGTCGTCGACGAAGCGTGTCCGGGGACGTCCGTACGCTCCCGCCTTCTTCACCGGAAGGTGCGGCGTCGCACCCGGAGGCCATACCTTGTGCTGCCCCGGCACCGCGACGAGCAGCAGGCCCGTCACGTAGGCCTCCATGGCGCGCCTGCGCTCCAGCCGCCCCATGCCGACGACCATCTCCTCAAGGTAGGCGCCCAGCGCCGCATCCAGCTTCTTGAGCTGCGCGGGTGTCATCACGACCGTGGCTCATGGCCGCCACATATTAGGCCCGAGGGCCTGCCACCCTTGGTGAATTCGTCACCTACTTGCCGTTACCATCCGGCGGCATGGCCCCATCCCGTCGTCGGCTCCCGGGCGTTGTGTCCGCCGTCCTCCTGTCCCTCGCCGTGGGCCTCGTGCTGCCAGGGTGATTCCCTGTCCAGGGCGCCTGCGTCCATGGCTCGTCCATCTACTTCTGCAATGAGGACACCGAGGACGAGTGCCGCGACTTCTGGTGCGACGGCTGGGCCTACTGCGGCTACTTCGACGGCGACTCGTGCGAGGACGTGGGCTTCTCCGAGGTGTCGCTGAACAGCTTCTCCGAGCCGAGGACGCCGGAGTGGAGCTGGGGAACGCCCTCTGGCGGCCCGAGCGGGGGGGCGGAAGCGGCAGCGGCGCGTGCGCCTACTACGACGGGAACCTGAACCGCGTGCTCTGTGAGCAGCGCACCAGTGCGTCCAGCTGTTCGGGCAAGTGGATGGGCAAAGGCACCAGCTGCTCCGGCATGAAGTGCACGAGCAACACCGACCCCAACACCTGCACCGTGTCGGGTGGAAGCTCGGGCGGCACCTGCACGCCCACGTACCAGGGGCCCACCGGCGACGCACAGGTCTACACGCAGTGCGCGTCCGTGTGGAACTACCGCTGCCAGCAGAAGAACGACAGCGCCGCGGACCAGAACTGCCTCGTCTACGACTCGCTCGAGGCAACGGTGGACTCCCCGTACTGCCCTTGAGCCTGAGGCCGGCGGGCCGCGTGAAAGCGGTCCACCGGTACGTCGAGCGCTGACGGCTCAGGCGCGGTGGGCGATCGTCTTCGGCGGCAGCTTGAGGACCTGGCCCACCTTGATGTGGTCCGGGTCCTTGAGCTGATCCTTGTTGGCCTCGAAGATCTTCGTGTACAGCTTCATGTCTCCGTAGATGTCCTTGGCGAGCTTGCCTATGGGCTGGTTTTTATCGGCGGAGCTTATGGCTGCGACGCGGGTTTGAGAGAGGTGAAATCAACGCCAGAAACCTTAACGACGGCCTGCCACGCGGCTTCCTGGCTAGCGCGGTCGTGGAGGTGTGGGTGGCGCTGCACCTCAATTGGGCCCGAGAATTTCCCTTGTGCCGAGGCGAAGAATTGCCCTGAAACGTCCGTCCCAAATTCCGATGCCTGGAGGTAGCGACGAGCCGCGGTCTCCGGGGTCTGATTCATGCCGGGAATGAGGTTCACGATTGGGATAAATATATGCCGCAACGCCCAGCCCGCGCTTCGCACCACCTTGGTGGCGGTTGCGCCCCCGGGCGACACGGCGTACACGGCCATGCCGGAGGGCAGCCGGCGGGCCAGCGCCGCGGTCCACCACGCGATGATGAGCTTGGCATCGGCATACGCATTGTTCGGCACGTACTTTACGTTCGGCCCGTTGTGGATAAGGGCTTCAACAGCAGCGGTTCGATCACCTTGGTGGTACTTGTCCGCGAAGGCAGGCAGGTCGGTGTATTTGAACATGGGTACGCCCCCTCGAGCAGGTTCTGCACCCGCGATAACGATCCGTGCGTCGGGGCTCAGCAAGTTAGCGCGGAGCAAGCCGACGGTCAGTTGATGATGGCCGATGAGAGGAGCTTGGGAAGCCTCGACTCCGTCCGCAGTAAGGACTCGCTTCTTGAAGGGAACCAGTCCTGCATTGAGCAGCAGGAAATCGATCGGTTGACCTCGCTTGACCAACGTAGCGAGGGCGGACTGAACGCTGGATGGTGCGTCCAACTCCAGCTCCAGCGGTGTGAAGACCTGCTTCCTGGTTTCAGTCGCGAGTTGAGCGGCCGTTTCCTTGACCCGAGCGAGGCTGCGCCCAGTGACGATGGTCTCCCCCCAGCCCTCTTCGGCAAGAAGGCGGGCTGCCGCATGACCGAGCCCCGAGGTGGCGCCGGTGACGAGAGCGATCGAATGTTTCAAGGGCGGCTCCGTGGTGGAGAGGTAAAGTCGAGTCGTGGGGCCCAGCTCAGCTAGGGCCCGGTTGGCATTTATGAACTGTTCGGTTATATATTAGGACAACACCACAGTCAACGAGTTCTGAACTAAATGATTCAAAATACCGCCAGGCCGAGGGGTCGACCTCGCAGCTTCGATGAGACGGGGGCGCTGGAAAAGGCGACTCAGGTGTTCTGGTCGAAAGGCTACGACGGAGTGACGATTGACGACCTCGTCGCCGGGATGGGCGTGGGACGGCCGAGCCTGTATGCCGTCTTCGGGGACAAGCGGGCGATATTCTTGCGCGTCCTTAGGGCGTACGCAGAACGGAAGGGCGGATCAGCCGCGAAGGCACTCCTCTCGCCACAGAGTCTTCGGGACTCGATCGCTGGCTTTCTGAGGCACGCCGTCGAAAGTGCGACCCAGCAAGGGTCGGCCCAGGGCTGCCTTGTGGTGTGCGTCGCGCCGCTTGTGAACGACGCCGAGGTTCAGCAATTCCTGCAAAGCACGGTCGCTGGCGGCGCGGCGTTGGTGGAGCGCCGTTTCCGGGACGGGATCAGCGCGGGAGACATCCCGCCTGACTTTCCGGTAGCCGTGCGCGCGATCCAGGTCACGGATTTTGCGCGTGGACTGACTGTGCGTGCGCGGATAGGCACGCCGCGCAAGACGCTCCTCAAAGATGCTGAGGAAGCGGCCGACTTGCTGCTCCAGCTACCATCGAAGACGCGCAGGCCGAAAGGAGCCTGAGCTACCCACAGCGCGCGTGCCGTTTGCCGAAGAGCCTCGACTGACCGCCGACCGTCCTGCGCGCTCCGGCCCGGTCGGCACGCGCTGGAAGGGGGCACGGCGAGTTCTTACGCAGCCACGCGGCCCCCCCCCGGCCATGCCTGGAATCGCCTCGTTGCAGGACGTTGGTCACTTCGGAAAGCACCGTACGATCCTTCCTGCGGGCGAGTTCCTTTGCGGCTTCGATGCACTCCAACTGTGAGCCCGTGGCCAAGCGTCGAACAAGGTCAGCAGATGGCAACTCGTCATCCATCCTCGGAATCTTGGGGCTGCCCAAGCACTCAGTCCAGCGGCTTGCAACGCAGGTGGCCACCAGCGCGTAGAGGCCGGCGAGGTTTTCGCCCGCAGCCTGAAAGTACCGTCCCTCACCCAGCCCTGAAACCAGCGGTGGACCGTCTTGTAGGGCGGGTACTTCTCCCGCGGCAACTCGCTCCACTGCGCGCCGGTCCGCAGAATCCACAGGATGCCGTCCCACAGCGCCCGTGAGGGCGTGGGCGTTCGCCCGGGCCGGTCCTCGCGCTTCAACCTCCGCGCGGGCAGGCGCGGCTCAATCAGGCTCGACTGGTCATTCGTCAGGTCCACCGGTCAGCTTCGAACATGGCCATCCCCTCCATGTCGATCAGCGGCCCGGCCTGCGCCTTCATGCCTGCTCATTAAATTTATACCAACTCTAGCCCCCGGCCCCTCCCGGATCCGCCTACCGCGGCCCTCATTCCCGTCAGGCATTCCGCCATTTCTCCCCATGGAAATCTGGCAATAGGATGCCAGTCCATGGCACTCCAAGCGGGCGACACCTTCGGGCGGTATGAGCTGGTGTCCTGGCTGGGCCGGGGCGGCATGGCGGAGACGTGGCGCGCCCAGTTGGTAGGGGATGCGGGCGTGACCAAGCCTGTCCTCATCAAGAAGGTCCTCCCCGAGTACGCCAACGACGAAGCCTTCATCTCCATGTTCATCAGCGAGGCGCGCATCTCCGCCACGCTGTCCCATGGCAACGTCGCCCAGGTCTTCGACTTCGGCCGCGTGGACGGGGAGTACTTCCTCGCCATGGAGTTCGTGGACGGACAGCCCCTCCACCGCATCCTCAAGCGCGCGATGCGCGAGGGCATGCCCGCGCTGCCCTTCCCCGTCGCTGTCTTCATCGCGATGGAGATGTGCCGCGGCCTTCACTACGCCCATACGCGCACGGACGGCAGCGGAACGCCCCTGGGCATCGTCCACCGGGACATCTCTCCCGACAACGTGTTGGTGAGCTACGAAGGCCAGGTCAAGATCGTCGACTTCGGCATCGCCAAGGCGCAGCTCTTGCGAGGCTTCAAGACGGCGCCGGGCGTGGTGAAGGGCAAGTACCTCTTCTTCTCCCCGGAACAGGCGCGCGGCGAAGACGTGGATGCTCGCACCGATGTCTGGGCCACCGGCGTCGTGCTGTATGAACTGCTCTGCGGCAGGCTCCCCGTGGAAGGACCGCCCCACGTCGTGATGACGCGCGTGGCCCATGGCGAGGTTCCTCCCCCAGGGGAGTTACGGCCGGACCTGCCGGCCGCGCTCAACGCCATCGTCCTCAAGGCCTTGCATCCCGAGCGGTCCCAGCGCTTCGAGTCCAGCCATGCGTTTGGAGAAGCCCTGGCGGAGTTCCTGTACGCCCACCACCCCCGCTTCTCCTCGCTCAGCCTCGCGCACCTGCTGCGGGTGATGTTCCGGGACGACCTGACGCAACAGGGCCGGGACCTCTCCATCCCCAATGCCTTCCTGGATGAGATGCGGTCCTGGCGGGAACCAGGGGCGGCGCTCGCCCGGAAGCCCACGCCTTCCCACGTCCGGGGCAATACCCGGAGGTCCCCCCGCGCCGAGCCCGGGCCCGAGGCGGACCCTCCTGACGCGCTCGCGCCCCCTGGTTCGAGGAAGCTGGCCGTGGGGTTGAGCACCGCCCTCCTGACCGTGGGGGCCGGTTGCTTCTGGCTGCTCACGTCGACCAGCCCGCCCCCCGCCACGCACGGAGGGGGACGCCCCATGGAGCGCCCACCCGGAGCCCTCCAGGCGCCTCCCATGGAGACATGGGACGAAGCTGGGATCGCGAAGGCTCGGTGGACCGTGACTCAACTCCAGAAGGAGCAACACCTGGAGGAGGCATTGCAGCTTTCGACCCGGTGCTTCAACGCCCTGCCCCAGAGCCCCGACTGCCATTGGATGCTCGCGAGCACCCACGCCCTGCGCCAGAACACCGCGCTGGCCGCGTTCCACTACCGGGCCGTCCTGAGCCTCATGCCGCCGGAGGACTCCCGAAGGGCCTCGGTGGCGGCCGAGCTGAGGGCCCTCGAAGGCGATACCGCGCCTCCCGTGGAGGCAGCCTCCCAGCCCTCCGAACCCTCCCTGGACGAACTGCGAAGCCGCATCCAGGAGCTGACGGTGCAAGGCGACCTCCCGGCCGCCTTGACGCTGGCGCATCAATGCGGGACGCGGTTCCCGCGCGAGGCCGAGTGTCAGCTCCTGCTGGGGGCGCTGTATGCGCGCGCCAATGACACCCGCACCAGCGTGAACCACTATCAACGCTTCCTGGAGTTCGCTCCCGCCACTCACCCCAGCCGCAAGAAGGTGGTGAAGATCCTCGACGAGGCGGACGCCCTGTCGTCGGCCACGGGCCGGATCGCGAAGCCAGAGACCTTCGCGGACATGATGGAAGCCGGCCGCACGGCCTTCAGCAACGAGCGGTACCCGGAGGCGGCCACCGCCTACCGGAACGCGCTCGCGATGAGGCCCGGCTCGGCCGATACCAAGCTCGAGTTGGGCCTGACACTCATCAAGCTCCAGAAGGCGACCCCGTCCGAGCGCAAGCAGGCCGTGAGGCTCCTCGAGGACGTCACCCGTCAGAACCCCAGCAACCGGAGGGCCTGGGTGGGCTTGGAGACCGCCTATACGTTGATTGGCGAGCCCGCCAAGGCCAAGCGCGCCAACGACCGGGCGCAGCTCTTCATTCGCAGGAACTACTCGAGCCCGCAGAAGGCCCGAGAGCTGCTCCGGGACTTCTGAAGCGGCGAAGCCTCCTGTCGTCCTACTCCGGCAGGTCCTCGCCCGACGGGAACCCCAGCCCCTGCGTCACCTCCGCGTCCGTGAGCCTCCGGAAGGCCCCCTCCGCCACATCCAGCGCCACCCGCCCCACCCCCTCCCGGTGCAGCGCGAGCACCGGGTGCCCCACCGCCGCGAGCATCCGCTTCACCTGATGGTGCCGTCCCTCCGTGAGCGTGAGCACCACCACGCCGGGCGACCGGAGCACCGCCTCCGCCGGACGCGTGGGGCCGTCCTCCAGCAGCACCCCTTCCCGCAGCCGCGCCAGCGCCGCCTCCGACGGCAGCCCCTCCACGCGCGCCACGTACCGCTTGGGCAGGTGCGTCCGGGGCTCCGTCGCATGCCGCACCAGGCGTTCGTCGTTGGTGAAGAGCAGCAGCCCCGTGGTGTCCCGGTCCAACCGGCCCACCGCGTACCACTCGAACCCTTGAAGCTCCGGAGGCATCACCGCGCGCAGCCGCTCGAAGACGGTGCCCACGCCCTCGGGGTCCGAGCCGTGCACCACCGGCCCCGCGGGCTTGTGGAACATCAGCACCCACACCCGCCGCGTCAGCGCGTGCTCCACGCCGTCCACGCGTACCCGCGTCCCCGCCCCCACGGGCGCGAAGGGCTCCTTCTCCACCCGGCCGTCCACCTCCACCCGGCCATCGCGGATCGCCTGCTCCGCTCCGGCGCGCGGCAACACCCCGGCCCGGCCCAGCGCGCGCGCCAGCCAGTCCGCGCGCGGGCCCACCGGGGCCTCCGGGCCCTTGCGCCTCGCGGCCTCCAGCCATCGCGGCGTCTTCTGCTTGCGCGCCATGCATCCTCCCTGCGTTCCCGGCCGCTGTATCAGATGCGTGACGGCAAGGATTCCCGGGACCGCGAGCACTCGTTCCCGGAACCGCTGGAGGTCGTTGCTGTATCAGCGGCGTGACGACACGGACTCCCGAGACACCGGCCGCATGGGAGCAAGCAGGGGGCCTTGCGGGGCGACCTCGCGCTGTTTGACTCGTCCGGGCGGCTCTGCGCATGTGCGCGCCCGCCGTGTCCACGCGTCCCTCCGAATCCGCCGAAGCCCCGCCTGAACTCCTCGCCGCGCTCGCGCCGCCGCCTCCTGGCCCCGCGGTGGCCTTCGTGCTGCGCCTGGGCCATGCCCTGCACCGCCACGGCACGCCCGCCCACCGCCTGGAAGGGCTGATGCAGCGGGTGAGCGAGCGGCTGGGCCTGGAGGCCCGCTTCTTCTCCACGCCCACCTCCATCTTCGCCTCCTTCGGCCCCCCCGAGGACCTGCGCACCAGCCTCATCCGCGTGGAGCCCGGCGACATGGACCTGGAGCGCCTCATCCTCCTGGACATGCTCGCGGACGACGTCATCCAGGGGCGGCTCACGCCGTCGCAGGGCGCCACCCGCGTGGAGGCCATCCTCGCCCAGCCCCAGCGCTACGGCCCCGTCCTTCAGCTGTTCTGCTGGATGCTGGCGGGCGGCTCCGCGGCCCTGCTGTTCGGCGGGGGTTGGAAGGAGATGCTCGTCGCGGGCGTCAGCAGCCTGGCCATTGGCCTGGTGGACCTGGTGACGCGCAAGCAGCCCACCACCGCGCGGGTGCTGGAGCCCGTGGCGGCCGTGCTGTCCGCCGCGTTCGCGGGCCTCGCCGCCCACTTCTTCGGCCCCCTGCACGGGGAGGTCGCCACGCTCGCGGGCCTCATCGTCCTGCTGCCCGGCCTCACGCTCACCATCGCCGTCAACGAGGTGGCCACGCGCAACCTCATCTCCGGCACGTCGCGCCTCACCCACGCCGCGCTGGTGTTCCTCCAGTTGGGCTTTGGCGCGGCGCTGGGCAGCCGCGTCGCCACGGTGCTGCCGCCGGTTCCCGCGGGCCCCCTGCCCTCGGTGATTTCGACGGAGCTCGCCGTCGCCGCGCTCATCGTCGCGGGCTTCGCCATCGCGGTGCTCTTCCGCGCCCGGCCGCGCGACTGGGGATGGATTGCCCTGGCCGGCGCCGCCGCGTTCGGGGGCGCCCGCCTGGGGACGCTGCTGCTGGGGCCGCAGCTGGGCGCCTTCGCGGGCGCGCTGCTGCTGGGCATTGGCAGCAACGCGCTGGCGCGGCTTCGCAACCGGCCGTCCGTCACCACCGTCGTCCCCGGGCTGATGTTGCTCGTCCCCGGCAGCGTCGGCTTCCGCAGCCTCGCGTCGCTGCTGGAGCGCGACGTGGTGGCCGGCGTGGACACGGCCTTCTCCATGCTGCTCGTCGCGGTGGCGCTGGCGGCGGGCCTGCTGTCCGCCAACGCCATCATGCCCCCGCGCAAGGTGCTCTGAGCGCCGCTACGTCAGGCGCAGCAGATACACGCTCGCGACGGCCACCCCGAAGTACGGCACCAGCACCGCCGCCCCCGCGTACTCCTTCGCCATGCGCTGGCCGAAGAAGAGCGCCAGCAGGGACAGCGCGGAGAGCACCGCGCCCAGGTAGGCGAGGAAGGGGCTGCCATTCACCAGCAGCGCCACCGCGCCCGCGGCGCTCAGCGCCCCCGCCGCCAGCTCCATCAGCGTGATGACCCCCAGCATCGGCGTCACCACGCCCTTCAGGGGCGACTTGGAGAAGTGGCCCGTCAGCCAGCCCAGGTTCCCCTGCCAGTCCACGACCTTGTCCAGACCGGACTGGAGGAAGAGGATGGCCAGGAAGGTGGCGCACAGCAGCTGGGGGAGCCAGAGGGTGAAGCGGGCGGAGTCGAGAGGCGGCATGGCGCGCACTCTACCCTCGCCCAAGCCGCTCCCAAGTCCGGTGAGCAGCCAGCCGGCCGACCTTCAGGGAATCTCCCTTGTGACATTCCGACCAGGCGGGCTCCCGGTGAGCGGTCCGGCTCCCTAACTTGCCGGGGCCATGGCTTCCGATCAGGTTGCGCGACGCGTCTTCGTCGGCCTCATCCTGCTGTCCATCCTCCTGCTGTGCCTGGTCATCCGGCCGTTCGCGGAGGCGCTCTTCCTGGCGGCCGTGCTGGCGGGCGCCTTCCATGGCCTCTACACCCGGCTCAAGCGGCGGGTGCGCGGCCACGGCTCCGTGTCCGCGGGCGTCATCGTCACCGGCGTCCTGCTGGCGCTGCTGCTGCCCCTGGGCGGCCTCACCGCGTTCGTTGTCGCCGAGGTGTCCGCGGGCGCCCGGTTCGTGACGCAGACCGTGCAGGAGAGCGGCGTGGAGGGGCTGGTGGGCAAGCTCCCCGACGGCCTCCAGGCCCCGGTGAGCAAGCTGCTCCAACGGCTGCCGCTGGAGCAGGCCCAGCTGGACCAGAAGCTCCAGGAGCAGGTCACGAGCCAGGGCGGCACGGCGGCCAAGGCCGTGACGGGAGCGGTGGCGGCCACGGGCACGCTCATCCTCCAGACGACGCTGATGCTCATCGCCCTCTACTTCTTCCTCACCGACGGCGCGCGGCTGGTGCAATGGCTGGAGAGCGTGTCACCGCTGCGGCGCGGACAGACGCAGGAGCTGCTGCGCGAGTTCAAGAACACGTCCGTGTCGGTGCTCGTCTCCACCGTGGCCACCGCGGGGGTCCAGGCCGCGGCGGCGCTCATCGGATTCCTCATCGTGGGCGTGCCCGCGGCCGTGTTCTTCACGGGCCTCACGTTCTTCTTCGCCCTCGTCCCCGCCGTGGGCGCCGCGGTGGTGGTGCTGTTCACCGCGGGCCTGATGTTCCTCAGCGGCCACCCCTGGGCCGCGCTCTTCCTGGCCATCTGGGGCGTCGTCGTGGTGGGGCTCGTGGACAACATCGTGAAGCCGTTGCTGGCCCGCAAGGGCATGAACCTGCACGGCGCCATCATCTTCTTCGCCTTGCTGGGCGGCCTGGCGGCGTTCGGCGCCGTGGGCCTGCTGCTGGGCCCGCTCATCGTCGCCTTCTTCCTCTCCGTGGTCCGCATCTACGAGCGCGACTACGGCCGGCCCAACGGCCGGGTGGGCGACCCGTCCACGCCGGGCGGGCCGCCGGTGGAGCCGGGCGGCCATCGCGCCGTGCTCACCTCGGAGTCCGGCGAGCCCCTTGCCGACGTGGACGTGCCGCCCGAGCATTGACCGCCGTCAGGGCGCGGACTTCCTCGGCGCGGTCCCCTTCGCGGGCGCCGGAGCGGCTTCCGGGCCCAGCTCCCGGAACGCGTCGCGCACCCCCTCCGGAGAGGCCGCCACCTTCGCGGCGACGCGGCGGGCCTCCGCGGGCGACAGCCGTCCCAGCAGGCTGCGCTCCAGGTGCTGATCCACGAAGGCCTGGGTGGTGTCCTCCTTCAGGTCCACCATGTCGCCCTTCGCGTCCAGCACCGGCACCACGCGCGGAGAGTTGAGCAGCAGCACTGTGGGCACATCCGCGGCCTTCACGCGGCGGGCGACCTCGTCGCGCAGCTTCGGGTCGAAGTGGATGCCCTTCTCCTGGACCAGCGCGCGGATGCCCTCGTAGTCACCGGTGGCCTTGATGACCATCAGGCGGGACAGCAGCGCGCCCACCGCCTCGCGCATCTTCGCGAAGTCCGGCACCGTCAGGTACGTGCGGCCGTTCTCCACCACCGGCTTCACCGCGCCCTGCTCCTCCAGGAACGTCACCGTCATCTGGTGGCCGCGCTGGTGGTCCTCCTCGAAGGCGTTGCCCGTCTCCACGCGGCGCAGGTTGGTGAGCCCCTCCACCAGGAAGTCCCGGTACATCTGCCGCGCGATGGCCTCGTGGTCCGGCGACAGCTCCGCGAGCGCCGGGTCGAAGGCGTGCCACAGCGCCACCAGGTCCGCCCGCGCCTCCTCCAGCGTGTTGTCGTACTCCTTGAGGAAGACGGACGGGGACTGGCCCTTGAGCTTCGGGTCCACCTGCCCGGAGGCATGGCCCAGCACCTCATGGAAGGCCACCAGCCACTTGCGCGCGGTGACGGAGTACTTCTGCGCCTGCTCGCGGTCCTCGGCCGTGCGGGAGAACTCCAGCGCCAGGGGCAGCCGCGTCACGGCGGAGGCCGCGTCCATGACGTTGGTGATCATCACGCTCTTGCTGCCGTACTTCTCCCGGATGTGCTGCTCGTTGGGCAGGTTGATGCCCGCGGGCGGCTCCGGGTTGGACGTGATGAGGTTGATGGCCTTGGCGACGGGCGGCGCGACCTTCTTGCGGCGGTACTTCTCGGGCCAGGGCAGCCGGTCCTCGAAGTACTGGGCCTTGCGGCCCATGAGCTCCATGATCTGGTTCTCCTTCGCGTCGCGGTAGTTGACGAGCGCCTCCCACTGCCCCTTGTGGCCGCGGGGGTCGACGTACGTCTCGATGAAGCCCAGGTTGGCGTCCACCTTGGGGTCCACCTTGAGCCACGCGATGTTGTAGGCGTCCCAGTCCTGCGGGCTGCCCGTCTGGAAGTAGCGCACGAGCTTGCCCAGCGCGACCTTCTGCGCGGGCTCCGCGGACTTCATCGCCTCCTGGAGGTGGGCGATGACGCGCGAGAGCTCCTTCGCGTACAGGCCCGGCTTGACCTTGCCGTCCGGCGTGCCCGCGCGGAACACCTGCTCCACCAGCTTGCCGTTCTGCTTCACCACGCGCGAGTTGAGCGGGTACTTCTCCCGGAAGCCCACCAGGTCCTTCTCCGTCACGCCGGGGCCATAGGCGGTGTTGGAGGAGGCGGTGAGCAGGTCCTGGCCCGGCGGCGGGGCCTTGGAGGTGAGCTGCGGCTCGAAGGCCGCGTCGAAGAGGGTGGGCTTCAGCTCCTGGAGCCAGGCCTGGAGCCCCGCCTCGTCCTTCACCGTCCAGGGCGCGCCGGCCGCGAGGGCGCGGGAGGCGCCCGCGGCAAGCTGCTCGGCGGTGAAGGCCGGGACGAACTTCTGGCCGGTGGTGCTGTCGTGGTTGCCGCCGTGCCCGTAGAAGCGCAGCAGGTAGTCCGCCAGCTTCGCGTCGAAGCCGGACGCGGCGCTCTGCGCATCCCGGCCGAACAGCCAGACGCCCTCCAGCAGCTGCTTGGCCGGCACCAGCTTCCAACCCAGCTGGTCATACGCGATGTCCTCCCCCGCGTGCGCCGCGAGCGTGAGGGACCACGCCACGCGCTTCTCCGCGAGCGACAGCTCCGCGACGCCCGGCGCGAACATCTGGGCGACGGCGGTGTTTCCGGAGCGGGCCCGGAGGAACCTTCCGCCAGGGACCGTGAGGGTGGGCTGCGCGGTCTGGGCGAGTCCTGCATCGGGTGGGGTGGAGGGCGCGGCGGCGAGGACGGCGGCCAGCAGCAGGGGCTTCATGAAGGCTCCAGGGAGACGTGACGGGTCGTGGCTACCGCGCGCGGGAGGTGGACTCAAGCGGCGCGCGGCCGAGCCCGCCGCGGCTGGACAGAGTGCCCGTTGGGGGGTCCCCCTGTCCTAGGATGGGCGCCCTTCTCTTGGAGACATCATGGTGCGTGTTTCTCGCTTGCCCCGGCTGGTGTTGTTGCTTCCCCTGTTGACGCTGCTCGGCACGGTGGCCTGTGGCGACGATGAGCCGACCACCCCCACCCCCGACAGCGGCTCCCACACCGTGGACGCGGGCACGGATGCCGGCATCGACGCGGGTCATGACGCAGGCCCTGGCGCGGAGACGGACGCGGGCGCCGACGCGGGCCCGGAGCTGGACGCCGGCATCGACGCGGGCACGGAGTCGGACGCCGGCATCGACGCGGGCGCGGAGTCGGACGCGGGGACGGAGCTGGACGCCGGCACCGACGCGGGCACGGGGACGGAGGCGGACGCGGGCACCGACGGTGGTGTGGCGTGCACCCCGAGCGGCTGGGTGGATGAGCCGGCGGACCTGGGCGTCATCACCAACCGGTCGCTCGACATCCTGGTCCGGCTTCGCGCCATCCCGGGCCTCGCCGTGCAGGAGAACCCCAACGGCGTGAACGTGCCCACGGGCTACCGCCTCTTCGTCATGAAGTACAACCAGCCCGCGGACCACGCGCACCCGGAATGCCAGCGCTTCGAACAGCGCGTGACGCTGATGCACACGTCGGACGCGAAGCCGATGGTGCTCTACACGGGTGGCTACAATGTCTCGGTGGGGACCGGCCGCTCGGAGCCCGCACAGCTGCTGGCAGGCAACCAGATCGCCCTGGAGCACCGCTTCTTCCCGCCCAGCATCCCGACCCCCGCGGACTGGAGCCACCTCACCATCCGCCAGTCCGCGGATGACTTCCACCGCATCACCCAGGCGCTCAAGCCCATCTACACCGGCAAGTGGGTGTCCACCGGCGGCAGCAAGGGCGGTGAGACGGTGGTGTTCTTCCGCCGCTTCTACCCGGATGACGTGGACGCCACGGTGGCGTACGTGGCGCCCATCGCCCGCCGCGATGACGAGCGCTTCCCGGCCTTCCAGGACACCGTGGGCGGAGCCGCGCAGGCCGCCTGCCGCGAGCGGCTGTGGGCCTTCCAGCGCGAGGTGCTCTCGCGGCGGGAGCGGATGCTCGCCCTCGTGGACGACTACGCCCGCACGGAGGGGCTGACGTACACGCAGCTGGGCCGGGAGCTGGTGCTGGAGCACGCCGCCATCGAGACGTACTTCGCCTTCTGGCAGTACGACGCCCCCTCGCGCTGCGTCCAGAACATCCCCGGCACCGATGCCACGGATCAGGAGCTGTTCGACGCGATGGACTACGAGGTGGGCATGGGCTCCTTCGCGGACTCGGGCATCGCGCCCTACGCGGCCTACTACTACCAGTCCGCCCTGGAGCTGGGCTGGCCCCAGCCCTACGAGGCGCACCTGGGCGCGCTCATCCACTTCCCGGGCACGGACACCGGCGAGGTGTACTCGCCGCCCGGCATCCCGTTCGTCTTCCGTCCCCAGGCCATGCCGGACATCCAGGACTGGGTGTCCACCCAGGGCAACCGCCTGATGTTCATCTACGGCAGCCTGGATCCCTGGACGGCGGCGGCCTACTCGCTGGGGAGCGCGCAGGACTCCTACTACTACACCGTGCAGGGCGGGAATCACGGCGCGCGCATCAGCCAGCTCCCCGCGCAGCAGCAGACGGAGGCGAAGGCCACCCTCAACCGCTGGATGGGCGTCTCCCCGCTCAAGCGCGCCCCCAAGGTGTCGCTCGAGGACGAGCCGCCCCTCTTCGCGCCGCGCCTGCCGCCCCGGCTGCGCGCGGGCTCGCAGCCGTAAGCGGCCCCAAGGCCGTCCCGGGATGACGCCGGGGCGGCCCGTCGGGGTCAGCGGCCCAGAGCCTGGAAGCCGCCCCCGCGCCGTCGCGGCCTGGGCGGAGGAGGCTCAGCCAGGGACCGCCCCCAAGGCTCCGGAAGGCCGCCCCGAGAGGCGGACTTCCGGGCCGGGCGCGGGCGGCCGGAACGCGGAGCGCGTCCCGGCGACGCCGCCTAGAACGCGGTGCCGTTGGCGCGCTTGCCGGGCGAGCTGCCCGTGCTGGCCAGCGACGTGTGCAGCACGAAGCTGCCCGTGGCGCTCACGTCCGGGCTGCGGTTGGCGGACACGCCGTCCGTGCTCGCGAGCGACGACGCGAACACCACCGAGTCCACCGTGGTGCCCGCGCTGTTCTTCACCGTGACGGTGTCCCCGCTGTTGGACAGGCCCAGCGTCCCCGTGGACGCGGCCACCGCGCCCACCGTGCCCGCCGGGATGCCGGACGCGCCCCCGAACACCACCACCGCCTTGCCCGCGGCCACCGTGGTGCCGCTGGCGAAGGTGTGCCGCACGTTCGTGCTGTCGGACACCGTCCAGCCGCTCACGTCCACCGCCGCGGTGCCGCTGTTGACTAGCTCCACGAACTCGCCGCTCACGTCCGAGCCCGGCTCGTTCAGCAGCACCTCGTTGATGAACAGGGTGCCCGTACCGCCCGAGCCGCCCCCCGTGGTGATGGTGAAGGCCCCGTTGTTCAGGTCGCTGACGGAGGCATCGCTCGCATCGCTCACCCGCACCCAGGCGTTGGTGCTGGCGCTGCCGGGCACCGTCCACGCCACGCTGCCCGCGGACGCGCTCGTGCTGGACGTCACCGTCGTCCAAGAGGAGCCGTTCAGCGAGTACTCCACCTTCACGTTGGAGATGCCGGACGCCGTCCAGGTGATGGTGTGCGCCGAGCCGCCCACCCAGCTCTCACCGCCATTGGGCGACAGCACCGTCACGGAGCTGGAGACGGCGTCCCCCGGGATGAGGAAGTCCTTGATGACGCCCATGTGCTGCATGCCGGTCGCGCCGCTGTCACCCGCCACCGCCGGCGAAATCTCCGAGATGGGCGAGTACACGCGCGTGTCCACCACCAGCCCGCTGGCGAAGGTGCTGGAGCCGATGACGACGGACGTCTGGTAGGGGCGCAGGTCGCTGTCCACCAGCACGTGGTCGTACGGCGAGCTGCGGCCCGCGTTGGTGTTGGTGTTGCCGTTGCGGTCCGCCGGGTACGGCGACGCCGTGTTCACCACCTGGGAGAAGGTGCTCAGCGCCGCCTCGCTGCGGCTGCTGGTGTTGAAGTCACCGCCAATGACCAGGTAGTCCCCCGCCGGCACGTTGGCGTTGATGAACTTCACCAGGTTGGTGGCCTCCGTGTTGCGGACGCTGGCGTTGGTCGTCAGCAGGTGCACGCTGATGGCCCACAGGTCCTTGGGCCCCGGGATGTCGATGCGCGCCCACGCGAAGTCCCGGTTGGACACCTGCGTGTCGTCCCACTCACCGGACGCGATGATGGGGTAGCGGCTGATGATGCCGTTGGGGATCTGCGCGCCCCCCTCACGGTAGTACGAGAAGCCCGTGCCGAAGGCCGTGTCCACGAAGCTGCGGATGTCCGCCGCGGAGTCCGTCTTGTAGTTGAACTCCTGGATCATCACGACGTCCGGGTTGGTGCCCTGGAAGATGCGGATGCCGTGCCCGGGGTCATAGTCCTGCCCGTTGCCGCTGCTCAGGTTCGCCGCCATCAGGCGCAGCCGCACGTTGGCCAGCCCATCCTCGCGAGCGACGAGCTCGGGCGCCGTCGCGCCGTCGTCCAGCTCCGCCGGACCCCCGCAGGCGCCCAGCACCGCGAACGCCAGCGTGAAGGACCACGCCCGCAAGGAGGCGGAAGGCCGCCGGAAGAGGTCTTGTTTCAGGTTCACGATGTTTCATCCTGCTCCCGGGAAGCCCAGGAGCCATAGAGGTTCAGGGACGTCACGGCAGGGCCGCGTACGCAGTATTCCGCGTACACGACGCCTCCGCCGTTTATCCGTCACATTCCTCGAAACGTTGCGTGACGACGGTCCCCGGCCCGCGCGCCGGCCCGTCTGTTACGCATTGTTACATCGCGGCCGTGGTGGACAGGGCGACGAAGGCGTAGCGCAGGCCCTTGCCCAGGGTGACGAAGAAGACAAACGGCACGGGGCGCACGCCGACGAAGCCGCCGGCGAGCACGAACGCGTCCCCCAGGATGGGCAGCCACGACATGAGCAGCGCGGGGGCGCCCCAGGTGCGCAGGTTCGCCTCCACGCGCGCCATGCGGGGGCCTTCCTTCTCCCGCCTGCGCGCCACCCAGCGGCCCACGGCCCCGCCGCCTCCGCGGGATACCCACTGGCCCAGGATGTAGAGCGTCACCGCGCCCAGCACGTTGCCCACGGTGGCCACCACGGTGGCCGTCACCGGCGGCGAGCCGTTGTAGATGAGCGCGGCGAGCATCGCCTCGGAGGGCACCGGCACCACGGAGCCCGCCAGCATCGCGACGAAGAACATCCCGGGGAGGCCCCAGGTGGACAGGGTGGACGGCTCGGCGGTCATGGGAGGCCTGGGGCCATACACCCAGGACCGGCCGCGCGTCTTGTCCGCCGTGTCCTGGCCGCGCCCGCCGCCCTGCCCTTCAGGGCCAGCGGGTGTCCGGCGCCGGGGGACTCAGGGGCCGCGACCGCCAGGGGGCTTGTAGGCGTGGGTAGGGGTCCCCATCGTCCCCGCCATGCGACGACCCACCCGGGAGCGGACAGGCATGCGGTCCATCGACACCGAGGACGAACGAATCGCGTCCCTGCTCATCGCCGACGACCCGGCGCCGCCCTCGGATGGGGCCAGGGACGTGGCGGTGCGGCTGCGCGACGGGCGCCGCTTCGTGCTCACCGTGCACACCCTGGAGGCGCTGGAGGCGCGGCTGGGGGGCGCGCCGTCCTTCGTGGCGACCGGCGTCGTCCTGGTGCGGCGGATGTCGGATGGCGCCGTGCTCCACGCGGTGCGCTCCGCGCTGGACCGGGGCGTGGAGCGGTTCGGCACGCTCCAGCCGCCCATCGAGGAGTAGCCGGGTCAGGGCGCGGAGGCCGCCGCGCTCAGGGGCCCCGCCACCTGGCGGCCCTGGCGCCAGACGCCGGTGATGCGGTCCACGGCGACGATGCTGGCCGCGGGGTCGCCTTCCACGATGAAGAAGTCCGCCCGGAGGCCCGGCTTGATGCGGCCCCGGTCCTTGAGCTTCAGCAGGTCCGCCGCGCTCCCGGTGGCCAGGGCCAGCGCCTGCACCGGCGTGAGGCCCGCGCCGACCAGCAGCTTCAGCTCCCGGTGCTCCGCGTAGCCGGGGATGCGCAGCGGCGTGGCGCCGGAGTCGGTGCCAAAGCCCACCTTCACGCCCGCGTCGTACAGCGCCTTCAGGTTGGCCTGGTTGGTGGAGAGGGCGTGGCGCGCCTCCGCGGCCTTGGGGTCCTGGAGCGTCTTCGTCCGCCACGCGTCGTCCTGGAACTGCGCGCGCAGGTCGGGGGTCAGCGCGGGGCGCAGCACGGGGTCGCCCACGAGCAGGGGCTGGTCCGCGTAGACGACGGTGGCCTCGTCCAGTTCGAGCGTGGGCACGTACCAGACGCCGCGCTTCTTCATCGCCTGGATGAAGGCCGCGTCCACGGGCTGGTCGCGCACGCCGTGCGCGAGGATGTCCACGCCCGCCTCCACCACGGCGCGGGCGTCCTCCAGGTCGTGGATGTGGGCGGCGACGCGCAGGCCCTGCTTGTGGGACTCGTCGATGACGGCCTTGTAGATGTCCGGCTGCATCTTCGGGAGCTTGCCCAGGAAGCTGTCCACCCAGATCTTCACCAGGTCCACGCGGTTCTTCGCCAGGGTGCGCACCGCCGCGCGGGCCTCCTCCACGGTGGCGGGGCGGAAGAGCTGATCCGGCGCGCTGCGCGTCATCGCCTGGGGCGGCCCGCCCTCCGGCACGCCGATGCCCTGCCCCGCGCCGAACAGGTCCGCGCCGCTGAAGGTGTCCGCGTGCGCCTCCTTGCGGAGCTCGTTGAACAGCGGCCGGTTCATGCCCAGCGCCGTGACGGTGGTGACGCCGTAGGCCGCGTACAGGCGCAGCTGCCGCTCGATGTTCTCGCGCGTGTAGTGCTCCGGCCCCACGGACGTGCCCACGCTCTGTCCCACGTGGCTGTGGTCGGAGATGAGGCCGGGCAGGAGCGTCCTGCCCTGGAAGTCGATGACCTCCGCGCCCTTGGGGACGGGGATGTGGATGGCGAGCCCCACGGAGACGATGCGCCCGTCGCGCACCACCACCGCGGCCTCCTCCAGCGGCGTGCCCCCGGAGCCGTCCAGCACCGTCCCGCCCCGGAAGACCTGCGTGCGGGGAGCGGGGGGCGCCGCGTGGGCGGACGGCATCAGCGCGAGGGCGAGCAGGGCGGCGGGCAGGAAGCGCGAGCGCATGAAGTCTCCGAAAGGATGGCCAAGAACCCTAGGAGCGGCCCGCGCTCGCGACAACCCTTCCCTGCCGGGGCTGACGTGCGAGGCGTCCAGGACGCGGCGGTGCTACAGGCCGGGTGCTCGCGCCGGCCCCGAGGAGGAGAGGACGGCGCATCGCGGCGATTTCATGACTTCCTCCGAGAAGCACGGCGCCGTGATTATGCTGCGCGCCCGATGGATGAACCCGGCCTGCAATATCCCGGAGAAGCCCTGCGCAGCTGGCTGCGTCAGTTCGCCAAGACACCCGTGGCCGAACCGACGCTGCGCCTGCTGGTCGTCCTGGCGGACACGGTGTTCTTCGCGAGCCTGGGCCGGGAGGAAGGCGAGGCCACGCGCGTGCGCATCGCCTACCACGCGCAGGGCTTGCAGGGCCTCCAGGCGGTGCGGGAGACGGTCTTCATTGGCGGCGCGAAGGGCAAGCGGCAGGCGTGGGAGACGCTGCCCCTGGAGCCCAAGTCGAGCATCACCGACTTCAGCGTGGAGGCGCTGGTGAAGATCGCGCCCGCGGCGTACCTGCCGCGCACGGCGGTGGTGGTGGGCCCGCGCGACGGCAAGCTGCGCATCCAGGGGCTGGCGCGCCGGGTGGAGTACACGGAGTTCCACGCCGAGGGCGAGGAGGACGTCTTCATCCTCTACGCGCCGGAGCCGGGACACCTGGTGGTGAGCACGCAGGGGCGCGAGGTGTTCCGCTACGAGCAGGGCGCGCCGGTGCCGCCGGGCCGGCGCGTGGCGCTGCACGACCTGCTGTTCCACGAGGACAGCGCGGTGCGCGCGGCGCTGATGGAGATGTGCTCGTCGCTGGTGGAGTCCCTGCCCAGGGTGCAGCCGCTGATGGGCGGCAACCGCGAGTGGTACGTGTCCAACGCGGTGCAGGGGCTCATCCGGAAGATGGGGGCGCTGCACCACGGGGGGCTCATCGCGTTCCTGCCCAAGCAGCATGACGTGGAGCGCTTCCGCACGCGCGGCAAGTACGTCCTGCCACAGGAGCAAGGCTCGCTCCTACGGGAGCGGCTCCAGCGGTTCGTCCAGGCGAGAGCGGACCTCATCAACGGCGCGTGGCGAGCGGAGGCCGGCAAGGCCGCGTCGCAGGAGGAGCAAGAGGATCCGGAGCTGAAGAAGGCCGCCGCGGAGCACGACGACAAGGCGACCGAGAGCGACTTCCAGGCGTTGGTGGAGAGCATCGGGCAGTTCACCGCGGTGGACAACGCGCTGGTGATGGGGCCGGAGCTGGAGGTGCTGTGCGCGGGCTATCAGATCGCCATCCCGCGCAGCGGTCCGCCCCAGGTGTTCGAGGCGCGCACGCTCCAGGGGAGGCCCGGGCCGCACTACCCCATCAGCCAGCACGGCTCGCGCCACCGCGCCGCGGCCGTCTTCGCCAACCAGCACTCCGGCGCCATCGTGTTCGTCGCGTCCCAGGACGGCCCGCTCCGCTGCCTGCACCGGCCCCCTGGCAAGAAGAAGGTGCTGCTCTGGAGCCTCCTGCTGACGGAGGACTGAGCGTGCGGGCGGCCCTGCTACCGTGCGCGCGACCGGGAGGCAGGCATGAAGCGGCTGGGGTGGGTGCTGCTGCTGGGAGTGCTCGTGTCGGGCTGCGCGACGACCCGAGGCGTGCGTCTGGAGATCGACGACGGCGAACGGGCCATCATCACGCCTCACGAAGGGGAAGGCGCGTCACTCTCCGCGACGCGCCTGGAGGAAGACGAGTTCGCGGCCGCCGTGAAGACGCTCGCCCGGGACGTGCGGCCGTTCGCCCAGCCATTGAGGGGTGCGCGCGAGCTGTTTGGCCTGCCGGAGCGCAGCGGCGTGTTCGGGTTCCGGGAACGGACCCGTCAAATCATCCCGCTCGGAGAGGCGGAATCCCGCGAACTGCGCCTCCTTGACGCATCGGACGACCTGACGCGCGGCTACAAACAATGGTGCGCGAAGAAGCGCGAGCAGGCCGGTGATTGCCTGCGCCTGTTGGACGAAGGCCCGTTGCTGGGAAGCGACGGGCGGTACGCCCTGGCGATGGCCGTCGCGATGGACTCCGTCTGGCACGAGACGGCCGAAGCCCTGGAAGGCATCACGAACTCCCAGGCCCTCATGGCCACGGTGACGTCCACCGTGACGATGTACCTGTTGCTCTGGGCACTCCCAGAGCCAGTGTCCAAGGGGCTCGCCGCCCTCCTCACCGCCACGGCAATTGCGTACCTGGGTGTGGACACCGTCTGGACGCTGCTGGATGGCTGGGTGGCGCTGGTCCGCCACGTGGATCAGGCCACCACGTTCATGCAGGTCCATGACGCGGGTGAGGCATACGGCGAGGTGCTGGGACGGAACGCCGCGCGGATCTTCGTGATGCTGGCAACCGCGGCCCTGGGCAATACGGTGGGGCTCGCGATGAAGGCGCCGACACTGCCGGGCTCCGCGCAGGCCGCGTTGGCGGTGGAGACCCAAGCGGGATTCCAATATGCAGCCATGGGTAGCGTACGCTCCGTGGCGATGACCGCGGAGGGCTTCACCGTCGCGCTCGCGCCCAACGCGGTCGCGATGTCATCGCGCCCCGGTGGCGCCCAACGCCACCACCTGGCCACCATCCGGAATGAGAAGTCCGCGAAACAAGGTGGACCCTGGACCCCGCTCTTCCGGCGCATCTTCAAGCAGGCGGGCATGGAGCTAAAGGACCCGGAGAACATCGTCGAAATCCCCGGCCACCGGGGCCCACATCCCAGGGCGTATCATGAACGAGTCTATCGCCGTTTGAACGAAGCCACCGCTGGCTGCCGCACCATGGAAGCATGCCGAAAGGCCCTGACCATCGAACTGCGGACCCTGGCGAACGAAGCAACCACTCAAGGCTCCGTCATCAACCGACTGCTCACCCAGGGGCGCTGACGGAACGGACCATGGCGAAGCGCTACTTTGACTTGTCAGAGGACGTTGAGATTCCAGGCCGCTGGTACCTGGGGGATCCCGTCCATGAACAAGGGGTCGAGGTCGAAGACCCCTGGATGTTCCGAGCCGGCAAACCCGTGCATGTGCCAACTCGCCTCCGGATACCCATCGATGAGCCGGGGAGGCCCCTCGACTTTTCGGCTGCCGGCATCGGTCAGGCGCCCATCCTACACGTCAAGCTGGCCACCATTTTCGCGACCCTTGCGCCCAACGACGTCCAGCTGCTCTCGGTGGACATCCAGGGACAGCCCGAACAGTTCAGCATGCTCGTAGCCACTCGATTGATCCGCTGCATTGATGTTCATGCGTCTGAGGAAGCCCGGTACTGGGAGCCCGAGGACGGGCGGCCGGAAAAGCTCGGGCAGTACCGTTCCGTCTACGGCATGCGCATCGACCCGTCGCAGGTGGGCGACGCCAAGGTCTTCCGGACCTGGGGCTGGTCCATCGCCCTCATCGTCTCCGACGACATCAAGACCGCCCTGGAGCGCACGGGCGCCACCGGCATGCACTTCACCGAAGTGTAGGCCCCCCTCTCGCGCGCGATCGCCTCCCTGCCCTGCGTCCGGCCCAAGCTTCCGCCTCAGGTCCCGGTACAATCTCCAGATTGTCATGATACAATCTGGGGCATGTCCCGCTCCACCTGGAAGCCACGTCTGAAGCGGTCCGGCGGTCCCTTGTACGCGGCGCTCGTCGACGCGCTCTCCGCGGACATCAGCTCGGGGCGGCTTCGCGCGGGGGACCGGCTGCCCACGCACCGGGAGCTGGCGAGCACGACCGGGGCCTCGCTCGGGACCGTGACGCGGGCCTACGCGGAGGCGGAGCGGCGGGGACTCATCTGGAGCCAGGTGGGCAACGGCACGTTCGTGAAGAACCTCCGGGAAGGAGACCATTACTCACCCCAACCCGACCGGCTGCGCATCGACCTGGGACCCACGGCCGCGCCCCTCGTGCCCGGGGACCTGGGGCACCTCGCGCTCGCCGCCGCGCTCCGACGACTGGGGGAGCGCGCGGACCTCACCGGGCTCAGTGGCTACCAGGCGCACGCGGGCACCGAGGCCCAGCGGAGCGCGGGGGCCCGCTGGCTGTCACTCGCGGGGGTCGCGGCCACGACCGAGGAAGTCACCGTGTGCGGCGGCGCCCAGCACGCCACCTTGATGGTGCTGTCCCTGCTCGCGAATCCGGGCGGATTGCTGGTGGAGGACATCACCTATCCGGGGGTCCTCGCCACCGCGGAGTGGCTGCGGCTGCCCACCCATCCGGTCGCGCTCGACGCGGAGGGGCTCATTCCCGAGGCGCTCGCGGAGGCTTGCCGGAAGAGCGAGGCCCGGGTGCTCTACTGCACCCCCACGAACCACAACCCCACCACGACCATCATGCCGTTGAAGCGACGGCAGGCCCTGGTGGAGGTCTGCCGCGAGTTCGACGTCACGATCGTCGAGAACGGAGCGCTGGCGCCGCTCGTCGACAAGGCCCCGCCGCCGCTCGCGGCCCTGGCCCCCGAGCGGACGTACCACCTGGGAAGCCTGTCGAAGGCCGTGCTGCCCGCGCTGCGCGTCGGCTACATCCGGGCGCCCGTCGAATCCCGGAAGGCGCTGGAGCACGCGGCCGCGGCGACGGTCTGGTCGGGCTCTGCGCTGCTGACGGAGATCGCCACGCAGTGGGTGACGGATGGCACCGCCGAGTCCCTGCGCGACGCGCGGCGGGTCGAGGCCACGGCGCGGCAGGCCCTGGCGGCCCGCGTGTTGAAGGGGCACCCGTACGTCGCGCACGACCGCGCCTACTTCCTGTGGATGCCCCTGCCCGGGCATCGCCGCGCCACGGAGCTGGTGGAACAGGCCGCCGCGCACGACGTGCTGATCGGCCCCTCGCACCTGTTCGCGGCCCGGCCGGGCCAGGCCCCCAATGCGCTCCGGGTGTCGCTCGGCGCGGCCAGCTCGCGCGCGGAGCTGGAGCGCGGGCTGAAGACGCTGGCAAGCCTGCTTGGCGCCACGTCCCCGACGCCGCGGCGACTGGTCTGACGCATCACCCCTCACCTCCATCCTGGATGTGCCCATGACGTCTCTTCTGTCCCGCCGTGGTGGACGCCTGTCGCGAGCACGCCTGGCGCTGCTCCTCATGGGGCTGACCGTTCCCTGGATGGCGACGGGAGCGGAAGCCGGGGACCCGCTCCAGCAACGCCTCGACTTCTCGGACGCCTCCTTCCGTTGGCCGACGCGCATCCGAGACACCCTCACTCCACCCCGGTGGCTGCCCGAGGGCGAACGGTTCGTGTACTGGTCCATGGTCGAGCCCTATCGCGAGACCTGGGTCCTGGTGGATGCGCGGCGGCGCACCCAACAGCCCCTGCTGGACGCGGAGTCCCTGAGGTCCCAGCTCACGCAGCTGTTCGGCAAGCCGGTCGCGGTGTCCGGCGTCATGCCCTTCACGCTCACGCCGGATGCGAAGGGGATCGTCTTCTCCGTCCAGGGCCGGGCGTTCACGCTGGGGCTGACGGACCGCCGCGTCGTGGAGCGGCCCGCCACGGATCCGGTCGCGCTGTCGCTCCGGCCCGACAACCTCCTCGCTCCGGAGGGCGGGGCGATCGCGGTGCAAGGGGACACGGGCGTCAAGGTGGTCGACGCCCAGGGCGTGACCCGGATGGAGCGCACCGGCGAGGAGGACTCCACCTGGAAGCTGCCCGCGTCGGCGTGGTCTCCCCAAGGCCGCTTCCTCGCCGTCTGGCGCGAGGACACGCGGGGCGTGCACCGGATTCCGCTGGTCGACTACGGCACCGCGCTGGAGCAGGTGACATGGGCGCCCTACTCCAAGACGGGGACGCCGCTGATGCGCTCGGAGCTGAACTTCGTCACGGTGGCGACGGGACAGGTGACGGCCGCGCCCGGTGACGCGACGGAGCGCTACGACTGGCTCGCGGGCTGGCGTCCGGATGGCAGCGAGGCGCTGGTGCTCCAGCTCTCCCGGGATGGCAAGCGGCTGGACCTGGTGGCGGTGGACCCGGCGACGGGCAAGCACCGCCGCGTGCTGCGCGAGGAGCGCCAGGAGACCTTCGTGGGGGCGCTGGACTTCGCGGTGGAGGGGTGGTCCCGGCAGGTGACGCCGCTGCCCGACAACCGGCACTTCCTCTGGATGTCCGAGCGCGACGGCTGGCGGCACGTCTATCTTTATGACTATTCAGGCAAGCTCGTGCGCCAGCTCACCCGGGGCGCGTTTCCGGTCCACGCGGTGGCCGGCGTCTCGCCGAAGGCGGACGTCTTCTTCGTGCTCGCGTCCGCGGAGCCCGGGGCCCCGTATGAACGCCACGTGTACCGGGCCTCGCTGGAGGGCGGCGCCCTGAAGCAGGTGTCCGCCGGGCCCGGGATGCACCGGCCCGTGCTGTCACCATCCACGCGGTACTTCGTGGATGGGCACTCCTCGCGCGAGCAGCCGAGGGTCTGGGACGTGGTGTCCGCGGACGGGCGGCAGACCTTCCGCTACGCGAAGGCGGACACCCGCGCCCTGGCGGAGCTGCACTACACGCCGCCGGAGCCCCTCACGGTCCAGGCGGCGGACGGCACCACGCCCCTCTACGGCGTGCTGTACAAGCCCTGGGACCTCGATCCGAAGAAGCGCTACCCCGTCATCGATGTCATCTACGCGGGACCGTTCACCACGGTGGTGCCCTGGTCCTACGTGGGCACGACGGAGTCGCTCGTCGCGCACTCGCTGGCGCAGCTGGGCTTCATCGTCATGGTGCTGGACGCGCGGGGCACTCCGGGACGGAGCAAGGCGTTCCAGGACGTGAACTACGGCCGCGTGGGGCAGACGGAGATTCCGGACCACGTCGCGGCGCTCAAGCAGGCGGGCGCGAGCCGGCCGTACATGGACCTGGAGCGCGTGGGCATCCAGGGGAGCTCCTGGGGCGGCTACTTCGCGCTGAGGGGGATGCTGACCGCGCCGGAGTTCTTCAAGGCCGGCTATGCGGGAGCGCCTGGGGCGCTGACGGAGGAAGCCATCATCAACGAGCCGAACATGGGCCTGCTCACGGAGAACCCGCGGGGCTACGCGGCGGGGTCCAACGAGGCGCTGGCGGACAAGCTCCAGGGAGCGCTCAAGCTGATGCACGGGACGAGCGACGTGAACGCCTCCCTGTCCACGACGATGCGGATGGCCCAGGCGCTGGTGCGCGCGAACAAGCACTTCGACCTGCTCATCCTGCCCGGAGAGGCACACAGCCCCCGCCCGCCCGCCAGCCGGTACTTCCTGGACGACGTGCGCCGGTTCTTCCTGCGGGAGCTGGGCGAGCCCCGCTGACGAGCCCCCGGGAGGCAGCGTCACCCCTCGCGCGTGACGTTGCCTTCCAACCCCGGCGCGCCCAGCGCCATGCCCAGCGCGGCCAGCGCCGTGAGCCCCGCGGCGATGGCGAACTGGACGGCGAAGTGCCCACGCGCCAGCGACAGCGCCGCCACCGCCAGCGAACCGCCCAGGAGCCGCATCGAATAGAGCGTGCTCGTCACGATGCCCCGGTACTGCCACGGGGCTCGCGACTGCGGCCCCAACAGCGAGCTGCTGGCCGCCGGGCCCACGCCCATCCCCACCAACGCCAGCGCCGCGAACGTGGCTGGGACGCCCCACCCTCGCAGCGCCGCCACCGACAGCAGCCCCGCGCCCGTCGCCGCCAGCGCGAAGCCCAGCCCCACGCTCGCGCGCATGCCGCCCCGCACCAGCACCTTCACCCCGAACGTCGACCCCACCGACCAGCCCAGCAACATCGGCACCAGCGCCAGCCCCGCCCCGATGGGCGAATAGCCGCCCCGCTCCGTCATCCACAGCGGCACCCACGCGGACAGCGTGTACAGCAGCGCGCCCGCGAACAGCCCTCCCGCGATGCCGCTGACCACCGTCCGGTCCATCACCAGGGCTCCCGGCAACAGCGGCGCCGCCGTCCTGCGCTGCTGCCACACGAACAGCGCCGCCATCCCCACCGCCCCCAGCGCGCACACCCCGCGCGCCTGGGCCGCTCCCGGCTCCAGCGCGAAGAGCAGCAGCGCCACCGTGCTCCCCGCGAGCACCGGTCCCCAGGCATCCAGCGCCGTCGCGCCGTGCCGCGACGGGTCCCGGTACGACAGGTGCAACAGCAGCGCGGACAGCACGCCCACCGGCAGGTTCACCAGGAACACCCACCGCCACGAGGCGTGCATCACCAGCCAGCCGCCGATCAGCGGCCCCAGGGCGTTCGCCGCGCCCCACGCTCCGGTGAACATGCCCTGGATGGCCGCTCGCTCGCGCAGCGTGTAGAGGTCCGCGCTGATGGTCAGCGTGGTGGGCTGCAACGCTCCCGCGCCCAGCCCCTGCAGGACCCGGAACCCCACCAGCGCCGGAACGGACGTCGCCAGTCCACACAGCGCCGAGCCCACCAGGAACAACCCCATCCCCGCGAAGAACACCGGCTTGCGGCCCAGGCGGTCCGCCAGCTTGCCGCTCACCAGCACCCCCACCGTCGACGCGAAGAGGAACGCGGAGAACACCCACGAGTAGAGCGAGTCCCCGCCCAGCTCCCGCGTGATGGTGGGCATGGCGCTCGTCACCACCGTGCCCTCGAAGGCGCTCACCACCAGGGCCAGCAACACCGCCCCCGTGGCCACTCGCCGTGCCCCACCGGGCGGCATCCTGCGGCCCGCGTCCACCGTCCCACCGCTTCCATCCATGGTCTCTTCCATACGCCCCGGAGGGCCCCACGGAAACCGCCTCGTCGCCGCGCGCGCCCCTCGCCTCCGAGGCCCGCGCCTGGCTCCGGGTAGGCAGTCAGGCTCTGGGCAGGTGATTCCCGGGCGCTTCCCCCAGGCCGGGGCTTCACCTAAGACACGACTCGCGAAGCGCGCGCTGGAGGCCGGACCACGTGAAGGCGGACGAGCTGTTCAGCGGCGCGGGGGAGATGGCCGCCCGGATGCGCGCGAAGGACTGGGCGGCCACGCCGCTGGGGCCCGTGGAGGGCTGGCCCGTCTCGCTGCGGACCCTGGTGCGGACGATGATCCACTCGCGCCACCCGATGTTCCTTTGGTGGGGGCCCCAGCTCATCCAGCTCTACAACGATGCCTACGTGCCCAGCTTCGGCCGGGGGAAGCACCCCGAGGCGCTGGGGATGCCCGGCCGCGAGTGCTGGCCGGAGATCTGGCCCATCATCGGACCGCAGATCGAAGACGTGATGCGCGAGGGGAGGGCCAGCTGGAACGAAGACCAGCTCGTCCCCATCTTCCGCAACGGCCGCATCGAGGACGTCTACTGGACCTATGGCTACTCGCCGGCCTTCGACGATGCCGGCGCGATTCACGGCACGCTGGTGGTCTGCACCGAAACCACCCCGCGAATCCTCAGCCGACAGGCCCTCCAGCGGAGCGAGGAGCGCCTTCGCCGCGTCGTGGAGGCTTCCGGGGCAGGCACCTGGGAGCTGGAGGTCCGCTCCGGCCAGATGCACGTGGATGAGCGGATGGCCCTGATCTTCGGACTCCCCCGGGCCGGTGGATTCGACCTCGGGCGGGTGCTCGAGCGCGTCCATCCCGATGAGCGCGACGCCCTGCGCGGGGCCATCGACGCCACGCTCGCGGGAGGGCCCCAGGGCCGCTACTTCATGGAGCACCGGGTGGTGACGGCGCCAGGCGCCCACGCCTGCTGGGTCGAGGCACGCGGGCAGGTGACCTTCGACGCGGACGGCAAGGCCCTCCAGTTCGTCGGAACGGCGCTCGACATCAGTGAGCGCAAGCGGGCCGAGGAAGAGGGCCGGCGCGCGCGACAGGAGCTGCAGAGCTTCCTCATGCAGGCCCCACTCGGCATCGCCCTCCTCAGCGGTCCGCGCCACGTCTACACCTTCGCGAACGCCCCCTTCATGTCCATGCTGTTCGGGGGCCGTCCCGCGGAGGACCTCCTGAACCGGACCGTGCGCGAAGCGCTGCCGGAGCTGGAGGGCCAGGGCTATCACGAGCTCCTCGACAGCGTGTACCAGACGGGCAAGAGCTTCCACGGCGCCAAGCAGCGCGCCTCCATTGTCCAGGCCGACGGAACCGAGCGGGAGATGTTCGTCAACTTCACCTACCAGGCGAAGCGCGACCCGTGCGGGCGCATCGACGGCATCCTGGTGGTCATCTACGAAGTGACCGATCAGGTCAACGAACAGAAGGAGTTCGAACAGCTCGCGGAGAATCTCCGCGCGGCCATCGTGTCGCGGGACACGTTCCTGGGCGTCGCCTCGCACGAACTCAACACCCCCCTGACCACGCTCAAGTTGCAGATGCAGCTGAGCCAGCGGCTCTTCGACAGCCAGGGCGCGGAGGCGTTCAGCCCGGCGCGGATCAAGAAGCTGCTCGACAGCACCCTGCTCCAGGTGGAGCGGTTGGGGCGCCTGGTCAACGACATGCTGGATGTGTCCCGCATCAGCTCCGGGAAGCTGTCCATGACGCGCGTGCGGACGGACCTCTCCGCGCTGGTCCCGGAGGTGCTGGAGCGCTTCGCCCCACAATTGGAGGGGGCCGGAATCACGCTGGAGCGGGACATCGAAGGTGGCATCGTGGCCCCACTCGACGCCACGCGCATCGAGCAGGTGATGGCGAACTTCATCATCAACGCCATCAAGTACGCGCCCGGCAAGCCCGTGCACGCGAGGGTCGAACGCAGGGCGCGGCGCGTCCGGGTCAGCCTGCGGGACGAAGGCCAGGGCATCTCCGCGGAGCACCACGAGCGCATCTTCGTCCGGTTCGAGCGGGCGACGTCCGCGAGCGAGGCCAGCGGGCTGGGGCTCGGCCTCTACATCGCGAAGCAGATCATCCAGGGCCACGGGGGGACCATCGCGGTCGAAAGCGAGCCCGGCCGCGGTGCCACCTTCAGCTTCGAGCTGCCACTGGATTAGAAGGGCCGCATGCCCCGCATGGACAGCTTCGTGGAGTACACGGTGGAGTTGATGGAGCCGCTCGGCCCGGTGCAGGCGCGCGCCATGTTCGGCGGCTGGGGCCTGTACTTCGGCGGCCGGATGTTCGCGCTCATCATCCAGGGCCAGCTCTACCTCAAGGTGGATGACGTCACCCGCCCCGCCTTCGAAGCCGAAGGATGCCGGCCCTTCGTCTACGAGAGTCATGGCAAGGCCCAACAACTGGGCTACTGGACGCCCCCCACGGACGCGGAGGACGACGGCCGCAGGCTGCTGCCCTGGGCCCGCCGAGCCGTGGACGCCGCCCAGCGCGCCGCGATGAAGAAGGCCGCGAAGAAGGCACCCGCGGCGAAGAAGCAGCCCGCCGCGACGAAGCAGCCCGCCGCGAAGAAGCCACCTGCGGCGAAGAAGCAGCCCGCCGCGAAGAAGGCGCCCGCGGCGAAGAAGCAGCCCGCCGCGAAGAAGCCACCCGCGGCGAAGAAGCAGCCGCGCGTCAGGCGGTCTTGATGGCGGCCACCTCGCCGAGCCCCAGCTCGGCGATGGAGACCTCGCGCATGCGGAACTTCTGCACCTTGCCCGTCACCGTCATCGGGAAGCTGTCCACGAACTTCCAGTGGCGGGGAATCTTGAAGGTGGAGATGCGGCCGGAGCAGAAGGCCGTCAGGACCTCCGCGGACAGCGTGGCGCCGGACTTCAGGCGCACCCACGCCATCACCTCCTCGCCGTACTTCGCGCTGGGCACGCCGATGACCTGCGCCTCGCTGACCTCCGGGTGCGTGTGGAGGAACTCCTCCACCTCGCGCGGGTACACGTTCTCCCCGCCCCGGATGATCATGTCCTTGATGCGGCCGACGATCTTCACGTAGCCGTCCGCGTCCATCGTCGCCAGGTCGCCCGTGTGCATCCACCCGGCCCGGTCGATGGCCGCCGCGGTGGCCTGTGGGTTGTCCCAGTACCCGAGCATCACGCTGTAGCCCCGCGTGCACAGCTCCCCGGGCTGCCCCTGCGGCACCACCGCGCCGGTCTCCGGATCCACGACCTTCACCTCCAGGTGCGGGTGCACGCGGCCCACCGTGGCCACGCGCTTCTCCAGCGTGTCATCCAGGGGGTTCTGCGTGGACACGGGCGACGTCTCCGTCATGCCGTAGCAGATGGTGACCTCCCGCATGTGCATGCGCGACTGCACCTGCTTCATCACCTCCACCGGACACGGCGAGCCCGCCATGATGCCGGTGCGCAGCGACTTCAGGTCGAACTCGCCAAAGCGCGGGTGATCCAACTCCGCGATGAACATCGTGGGCACGCCATAGAGCGACGTGCAGCGTTCGGCCTGCACGGTCTGGAGCACCGCCAGCGGCTCGAACGCCTCCCCCGGAATCACCATCGTCGAGCCATGGGACGTGCAGGCCAGGTTGCCCATCACCATGCCGAAGCAGTGGTAGAAGGGCACCGGGATGCACACCCGGTCCTCCGGCGTGTAGCGAAGCACCTCCCCCACGAAGAAGCCGTTGTTGAGCACGTTGTGGTGCGACAGCGTCGCGCCCTTGGGGAAGCCCGTGGTGCCGGACGTGTACTGGATGTTGATGGGGTCATCGAACTGGAGCGACTGCTCGCGCGCCTCCAGCACGTCGTCCCCCACGCTCGCTCCGGCCCGCACCAGCCGGTCCCAGTCCGTGTCCAACACCAGCGCCTCGCGCAGTCCCGCGCAGCGGGGCCGGACCTCCTCCAGCATCCGCGTGTAGTCCGTCTGCCGGAAGCCCTTCGCCAGCAGCAGGACGCTCACGCCGGCCTGGTTGAGCGCGTACTCCAGCTCCGACGTGCGATAGGCCGGGTTCAGGTTGACGAGGATGGCGCCCGTGCGCGCCAGCGCGTACTGCGCCACCGTCCACTCGAAGCGGTTGGGCGACCAGAGGCCCACGCGGTCCCCCTTCTGGACCCCCAGGGCCAGCAGTCCCTTCGCCACCTCCGTCGTCGCGTCCCAGAACTGGCGCCACGTGACACGGTAGTTCTGCGAGGCCACCACCAGGGCCTCGCGCTCGCCGTACCGCTCGACGGTGCGGCGCAGGTTCTGACCGATGGTTTCCCCCAGCAGCGGGGTGGCGCTGGTGCCATGAGCGTAGGAGAGGGCGGTCGTCATGCCCCCATCGTCCCCAGGGCCGCCCCGCGCCGGCAAGCGCCAGCGTGACGGGGAGTTCCCCGGCTGACCGCCCGCCTCCCAGAGCGCAGCCCCACCCCAGCCCGCCGAGCGACCGCGACGTTTTCCCGGCGACCGCATCCACGTCCGGAACCCCGTCGCGATGCCCCGGGCGCCCAGAAGAACCCCCACCGGGCCCTCCGCTGTCGTTCCAGCACGGGAAACAAGGAAAACGCCGCACCGGCACGCTATTCTGACGCAACGCCCCATGGACGATCCGAACGCCCGACTGGTTGCCACCCTGCTGGAGGCGCGACAGCGCCACTGCTTCCCCCCGGACGTCCGCAAGGCGGCGCCGGAGTTCGTCGCGCAGGTGCTGGGGCTGCTCTTCCCCCACTTCGCGGAGCGGCTGGAGTGCAACGCCGCCGCGGTGCGCCGGGACGTCACCGCCGTGGAGGCGAGCCTCCAGCGCATCCAGGCCCTGCTCTCGCCGCACTACCCCGTCACGGACGCGGGCATGTCCGGGCGCTTCATGGCGAAGCTGCCGGACCTCTACGACTGGCTCCAGCAGGACGCTCGCGCCATCTTCGAGGCGGACCCCGCCGCGCGCAGCGTGGACGAGGTGGTGCTCACCTACCCGGGCTTCTACGCCATCGCCATCTACCGCGTGGCGAACGCGCTGCACCGGCTGAACTTCCCGCTGCTGCCGCGCCTGCTCACCGAATACGCCCACCAGCGCACCGGCGTGGACATCCACCCGGGCGCCACCATTGGCCGCAAGTTCGTCATCGACCACGGCACGGGGGTCGTCATCGGTGAGACGACGGTGATTGGCGACAACGTGAAGATCTACCAGGGCGTCACCCTGGGCGCGCTGATGGTGGAGAAGGCCCTGGCGGACAAGAAGCGCCACCCGACCATCGAGGACGACGTGGTGGTGTACGCCAACGCCACCATCCTCGGGGGCGGGACGGTGGTGGGCCGGGGCAGCATCATCGCCGGCAACGCGTGGCTCACGCAGAGCGTGCCCGCCCAGTCCGTCGTCACCCGCCGCAGCGAGGTGCGGGCGCGACAGGGCGACGAAGGCCTGGACGTCCTCGACTACCAGATTTGAGTTTTCCCTCACGCAGTGCCCGTTCCCCACACCGGAGACGCCATGAAGGTCGACAACATCCTGCAGACCATTGGCAACACGCCGCACGTGCGCATCAACCGGCTGTACCCCTCGCGCGTGTCGGTGCACATGAAGCTGGAGCGCGCCAACCCGGGCGGCAGCATCAAGGACCGCATCGGCCTGGCCATGATTGAGGACGCGGAGAAGCGGGGCCTCCTCAAGGAGGGCAGCGTCATCATCGAGCCCACCAGCGGCAACACCGGCATCGGTCTGGCCATGGTGGCCGCGGTGAAGGGCTACAAGCTCATCCTGGTGATGCCGGAGTCCATGAGCATCGAGCGCCGCCGCGTGCTGGCCGCCTACGGCGCCTCCTTCGACCTGACGCCGCGCGCGCTGGGCATGAAGGGCGCCATCGCCCGCGCCACGGAGCTCGTCTCCCAGACGTCCGGCGCGTGGATGCCGCAGCAGTTCGAGAACGAGTCCAACATCGAGGTCCACAAGCGCACCACCGCGCAGGAGATCCTCAACGACTTCCCGGACGGGCTGGACTACCTCATCACGGGCGTGGGCACCGGCGGCCACATCACCGCGTGCGGGGAGATCCTCAAGGCGAAGTGGCCCAGGCTGAAGGTGTTCGCGGTGGAGCCGGTGAAGTCGCCCGTCATCAGCGGCGGCCAGCCGGGCCCGCACCCCATCCAGGGCATCGGCGCGGGCTTCATCCCGAAGAACCTCCACACCGAAATCCTCGACGGCACCATCCAGGTGGATGAGAAGGACGCCTTCGAGTTCGCCCGCCGCGCCGCGCGCGAGGAGGGCATCTTCGTGGGCGTGTCCTCCGGCGCCGCGCTGTCCGCGGTGAACCAGAAGCTGGCGGAGATGCCGGACGGCAGCCGCGTGCTCACCTTCTGCTACGACACCGGCGAGCGCTACCTCTCCGTGGAGAACCTCTTCCCCGCGCAGTAGCCGTGCGCCCCCCGGTCCGGGTGGAGCACCTCACCCGGGCCGGTACTCGCGCACCCGCTCCACCAGCCGGTCCATCTCCGCGTCCGTGTTGTAGAAGTGCGGAGACAGGCGGATGCGCCCGCGCCGCACGGAGTGGGACACCTTCTTCTCCGACAGGAAGGCGCTGAGGGCCCGGACGTTCGCCCCGGGCGGCAGGAAGGTGAGGATGCCCGCGCGGTCCCGGGGCTCCGGCCCCACCTCGCAGCCCAGCCCGCGCAGGCCCATGTCCAGGCGGGCCAGCAGCTCGCCAATCCTCCCGCCAATGGCCTCGGGCCCCACCTCCAGCAGCAGCTCCAGCGCGGCGCCCATGGCGTAGATGCCGGGGTACGCGGCGCTGCCCTCCTCGAACTTCGCCGCGTCCGGGCGCAGCTCGAAGTGGGAGCGGTTGAAGTTCCACGCGTCGGTGGTGCTGCGCCAGCCGACCAGCGCGGGCCGCACGCGCGGCAGCACGTCCCTGGCCACGTACAAGAAGCCAATGCCGGAGATGCCCAGCATCCACTTGTGGCTGTCCGCGCTGAGGAAGTGGACGCGGCTCTTCTTCACGTCCACCGGCATGCAGCCCACGCTCTGGATGCCGTCCACGCACAGGAGCACGCCCGAGCGCTCGCACAGCGCCCCCAGCGCATCCAGGTCCGTGCGGTGGCCGGTGGCGAACTGCACGGACGACACCGCCACCAGCCGCGTGCGAGGGGTGAGCACCGACGCCACCGCCTCCGGCGTCACGCCCCCGTTCGGCGCGGGAATCTCACGCACCTCCACGCCCCGGGCCTGGAGGTGCAGCCACGGGTAGACGTTGGAGGGGTATTCGAGGCTCGTCGCGACGGCGACCTCATCCCCGGGCCGCCAGTCCAACCCCTCCGCGACCAGGCCCAGGCCGTGGCTGGTGTTGCGCACGAAGGCCACCTCCTCCGGCGAGGCCCCGATGATGCGCGCGGCCAGCCCCCGCACCTTCTCGCTGTGCGCCTCCCAGCTCCGCTCGTTCAGGACGCCGTGGTTCACCAGGTCGTCCATCCACGTCTTGACGGCCGTGGCGGCGCGCAGGCTCGTGGGCGCGACCCCGGCGTGGTTGAGGTAGAGCTGCTCCTTCAGGACGGGGAACTCGGCGCGGTAGGGCTCGAACGAGAAGCTCATGGGCCGCGAGTGTACCCACCCGCCCCGCGTCATGGACGGCCCGTGACGCGGGACGTGCGCTACCTGTCACCCCACCCCGGCCTGCTCCTCGCGCGGGGGAAGCGCCAGCGGCGGAGTCACCTCCGGAGCGGCGTCGTGCGGCGCGGGCGCGTCCCAGCGGATCCACTTCAGGTCCCGGACGAACAGCGTGTAGAGCACCGGCACCAGCAGCAGCGTGAGGACCGTGGCCACCGTGAGGCCCCCCACCTGCGCGTAGCAGAGCGGCTGCCACAGCGGGCCGCCATGCAGGGCGAGCGGGATCAACCCGAGCACCGTCGCCGCCACCGTCACCAGCACGGGCCGCAGGCGCATCAGCCCCGCGTCCAGCAGCGCCTCCCGGAGGGGCTCGCCGCGCTCGTGCGCCTCCTCGATGTAGTCGAAGAGCACGATGATGTGACTGACGATGACGCCCATCAGGCTGATGATGCCCAGGAAGGCCATGAAGCTGAGCGGCGCGCCCATCACGTCCAGCGACACCACCGCCGCCACCGCGCCGAACGGGAGCGCGGCGAACACCACCAGCGGCTTGATGGCGTTCTTGAACTGCACCGCCAGCGCCACGTAGATGGCGACGAGCAGCATCCCCATCACCATCGCCATGCTGCGGAAGCTCTTCACCTGCTCCTCCGCCTCGCCGCCCACCTCCAGCGTGTAGCCCACGGGCAGGCGCGAGCGCAGGGCGTCCAGCTTCGGCTTCGCCAGCTTCATCACCTCCGACGGCAGCACGCCCGCCTGCGGGAACGTGGCCACGGTGATGGTGCGGAACTGGTTGCGCCGGCGGATCTTCTCCGTCTGGAGCGAGTACGCCACGTGCGACACCTGCCGGAGCGGCACCTTCTGCGGCCCGGTGCGCGAGCTGACATACAGGTTCTCGATGTCCCCCAGCCCCGCCCGCTCGTCCGCGCGCAGGCGGGCCACGATGTCGATTTGATGGTTGCCTTCGCGCAGCTGGCCCACGGTCATGCCGTTCATCGCCACCGCGGAGGACGTGGCCACGTCCAGGTTGGTGACCCCCGCGAGGTTGGCGCGGTCCGGGTCCACCTCCAGCTTCACCGCGAAGGTGTCGCTGCCCCAGTCGTCGCGGGTGCGCGCGGTGCCGGGCGTGCTCCGGAACAGCGCCTTGGCCTCCTCCGCCAGCGCGCGCAGCTGCCCGATGTCCTCTCCGGAGATGCGCACCGACACGGGGATGCCCACGGGCTTGCCCGTCTCCAGCTCGCGCACGTCCAGCCGCGCGCCGGCGATCCTGCGGGAGAGCTGCTCCTGGAGGAGCGGCACCAGCGCGCGCGTGTCCTCCTTGTCCTCCACCTGGAGCAGGAGCTGCGCGTAGTTGAGCTGCTGCTGCTCCGGCGCCACGGAGAACCAGAAGCGCGGCCCGCCTCCGCCGACGAACTCCGTCACCGACGCCAGCACCTCGCGCGGCTCGCCGTCCGGTCCCGGGTGCTCGCGGCCGTACTGCTCCGCCACCTCCCGCACCACCGTCACCGCCTGGGCGGAGGCGTCGCGCGTCGAGGACAGCGTGGCGTCCTCCGGCAACCACACGTCCACGTAGGACAGGTACGACAGGTCCTTGGGGAAGAAGGCGGACTTCACCCGCGTCCCGGCCAGTCCCCCCAGCACGAGCAGCAGGCCCGCGATGCCCACCACCACGAAGCGGTGGTCGATGGCCCAGCCCACGACCTGGGCATACCGGCGCGCGAAGCCCTTCGAGCGCCGCTCCCGCGACGACGGCTCCGGCGTCTTCGGCGCCCGCAGGAGCGTGGAGCCCAAGAGCGGCACGAACGTCATCGATACGATGCGCGACGCGACGAGCGACAGCGTGAGCACGATGGGCAGCGAGTGGATGAACTTCCCCGTGTCCCCCGGCAGCGTGAGGAACGGCAGATAGGCCGCGATGTTGGTGAGGGTCGCGAACAGGATGGCGGTGGCCAGCTTCGTGGGCCCCAGCCACGCGGCGACGCGCGGCTTCCACCCCTGGGAGAGCGAGTGCTTGATGGCGTCACTCGCCACCACCGGATCATCCACCAGCAGCCCCAGCGCGATGATGAGCGACGCGATGGAGATCTGCTGGATGTCCACGCCGAACAGGTGCATCAGCCCGAACGTCATCGCCAGGGTGATGGGGATGGACAGGGCCAGCAGCAGCGCCGTGCGCCACTCCCAGAAGCCCACCAGCGCCACCAGCACCACCAGGAAGATGGCCTCGTACAGCGACGACATGAAGAGGTGGACGTTCTCCCGCACCTGGAGCGGCTGGTCGGAGGTGCGGCGGATGACCAGGTCCTCCGGCAGCAGCTTCTTCACCTGCGAAAGCTCCGCGTCCACCGCGGCCCCGAAGTCGCCAATCTGCTCGCCCGGGCGCATGTTGACGGCCAGGGTGATGGCGCGCGTGCGCGTGAAGTGGCCCTGCGCGTCGCGGGCGTTGAGGTAATGCAGGAAGCGCGCGGGGCTCTGGTAGTCGCGCCGCACGTCCACCAGGTCGCGCAGGTACACGGGCGCGCCGCCGCCGCTCGTCGTCACCACCACGTCGCCCACCTGCCGCTCGCTGCTGAACTCGCCCGACGGGTCGATGGTCACGCTCCGGCCATCCACCTCCACGATGCCTCCCGGCGCGGTGATGTTGCGTCCGGCGAGCAGGCTGGAGAGGTTGGACTGCTGGAGGCCGTACGACGCCAGCCGCTCCTGCGAGTACTCCAGGAACACCTTCTCCGGCAGCACGCCCGTGCGCGTCACCTTGGACACGAGGGGGAGCCGCTGGAGCCTGCGCTGGAGCGCGTCCGTGAAGTCGTCCAGCTCGCGGTAGCTGTAGCGGTCCCCCGCGCCCTCCTCCAGCCGGGCCCGAGCGTCCTTCGGGTCGCGCACCACCAGGGGGCGCCAGACGTCCGGGTGCAGCTCGGACACGCTCAGGTGTCCGTGCACGAAGCCGCGCAGGTGCTCCAGCAGCGCGGCGTCCGTCAGGGGCGTCGCCACGTCCACGCCGATGAAGCCGGGGCTCTGGAGCAGGTGCGCGTCGCTGTTGCCGGGCAGCGCCTCCAGGAAGCGCCGGGCGTCCTCCCCCAGCCGCTGCATGGAGGCCGCGTTGATGGACGGCGGGAAGTTGACCACCAGGGTCGCGCGGGGCCCGGGCGCGGCGGCGGCGCCCCGCACCTCGGTGATGGCGTGCGAGAGGGCCCGGGCGCGCAGGTCCAGCTCCACGGGGCTGGCCTTGGGGCTGGACACGGTGAGCAGCAGCGTGGACGTGTCACCGAAGTCCTTGAGGAACTGGATGGGGCCCGCGCCCGAGGGCAGGTCGCGAAGCGTGTTGAGCCGGCCCTGGATGTCGTCGAACTCCCGGGCCCGGTCCGCCACGTCCTCCTTCAGCGTGACGTAGACGACGGACAGGCTGGTGCGGCTGATGGACTCCACCTTCTCGACGGAGGCGTTCTCCGCCAGCTTCTGCTCGATGCGGCGGGTGACCAGCTGCTCGATCTTCTCCGCCTCCGCGCCCGGCCACAGGCAGGTGGCCACCGCCACGCGCACCGCGATGGCCGGGTCCTTCGCCTTGGGCATCTGGAGGTAGCCGTAGACGCCCCACACCAGCGTGAAGACGAGCGCCACCCACGCCACGTGGCGCGTCTCCGTGAAGTAGCGCGCGGTGTTGTGCTTGCCGTTCACCAGCGCTTCGTCCCGGGCGCGCTCCTTCGCCGCATGGGAGGCGTGCGCCGGGCCTTCCCCGGGGGCGCTCACGGAATCACCTCCACGGGCTCACCGTCGGACAGGAGGCTCGCGCCCTGCACGGCGATGCGCTCCCCTGCCTGGAGGCCCGCCTTCACGGGGATGATGTTGCCCAGGTAGTCCCCCAGCTGGACCTCGCGCGCCCGGGCCACGGGCCTCGCGCCCTGCCCGTCCGCGATGACGAAGACGGCGAAGGCGTCCTGCTGCTTCGGCGAGCGGACGATGGCGGCCAGGGGCACCAGCAGCTCCTGCGCCACCGCTTCGCCCTTCGCGCTCAGGGACAGCGCGGCCACCATGCCCGGGCGCAGGCGTTGATCCGCGTTGGGGATGGACACCTCCACCTCGAACACGCGGCTCTTGGGGTCCGCCGACGGCGCGATGCGGGAGATGCGCCCCTCGAAGGACTGGCCCGCGTACGCCTGCGTCGTCACCGTCTGCGGCGCGCCCAGGCGGATGGCGGGCAGCACCGTGTCCGGCACGCCGAACACCACGCGCACGGTGCGCGTCTGCGCCACGGAGAGCGCGAAGGTGCCCGGCGCGGCCAGCGCGCCCACCTCCACGGGGCGCTTGAGCACCACGCCCTCCAGCGGTGAGCGCAGCGCCGTGTCCGCCAGCGCCGAGCGGGCCTCCTCCACCCGGGCCCTCGCCGCGGCCACCGCGCCCGCCGCGCTGTCGCGCTGCGTGCGGGCCGTGTCGAGCTGCGCGGGCGTGGCCACCTCCCCCGCGACCAGCTTCGTCGTGCGGTCGAAGTGGAGCTGCGCCTGCTCCTCGGAGGCGCGGGCCTGGGAGAGGGCCGCCTGCGCCTCCGCGAGCTTCTGCTGGAAGTCCCCCTTGCGCAGCGACACCAGCTCCATGCCCTCGCGCACGGCGTCGCCCTCCTGGAGCAGCCGGGGCGCGCCGTCCACCCCGCGCACCTTCGCGATGGACTCCACGTAGCCCCCGACCTTGAAGGCCAGGTCCACGCGCGTCGCGGGTTGGATCTCCGCCGAGTAGCGCGCTCCGGAGCCCGCCTCCGCCCGGCCCACGACGGCGACCTTCACCGCGGTGGGCTCCTGCGGTGGGAGCGCGCGCTCACCGCACGCCAGGGTGGTGAACGCCAGCGCTCCACCGAGCAGGGATTGCTTCAGCATGGGGGACTCCAGGAGAGGGGAACGACTACAGGACGACGAGCAGGCCCAGCGAGGCCGTGGGGTACACCGTGCGCAGGCCCAGCGTGCTCGAGCCCACCTGGAGCTCCCGCACGTCGGTGAAGGTGAAGCCCGGGCCCGCGCGCGCCGACAGGCCCACGCGCCCGGTGCCCGGCCGCCACATCACGCCCAGCGTCGGCTCCAGGAAGGCCGTCGTCGTGTAGTCCTTGCGGTCCGGCATCCCGGCGGTGGGCCGCGCGACGAACTCCTCCAGGCCCACCGACATCCCCACGAACGGCCGCACCGTGCCGTCCGCCAGGAAGGCCAGCGTGTAGCGGCTGTCCATGCCCACGCCGAAGTTGAGCTTCACGTCGCCAGCGCCCACGCCGCTGAAGCGCGCCTTCGCCCCCAGAGACCGGTTCCATCCACCCGCGCGCCCCATCAGGCCGAACGCCAGCCGCGAGTCCCGCGACGGCGCCACCTCCGCCCGCACCCCGTACAGCGAGCCGTCCAGCGCGGGCGGCAGCAGCTCCAGGAGGAACGCCCCGCGCCGCTGCTGCTCCTGCCCCGTGGACGAAACACCCACGTCCTGGGCCACCGCCGGCACCGCCGCCAACGCCGCGACCACCGCCACAGGCTTCACCCACCGCATCGACCGACTGGCTTCGACTCGCATGGACTTCCCCCTTCGATTTAGTCACTCGACTAATTTAGCTACACGACTAACTAAGGCCGGCGACGCGAGATGTCAAGCCGAGGGCAGGACGTCCGCCCTTGCGGGGTGGGAGGCCGTGCCCTATGGGTCAGGGATGCCTTCTTCGCGTCGAGGAAAGACCGCCCCCCCGTCCGCTCCGGAGCCTGACGCCCGGGCGCGCCTCATCGCCGCGGGCCAGCGGGTGTTGGGGGAGCGGGGCTACGACGCCGCGACGGTGAAGGAGGTCGCGCGTGAGGCGGGGGTGAACCAGGGCCTGGTGCACTACTACTTCGGCAGCAAGGACGCGCTGCTCCTGGCCGTCACCCAGGAGGCCAGCCGGCAGTACATGTCGGAGCTGGAGCGGCTGCGCGCGCAGACGCCGGTGGAGGAGCTGGCGGAGACGGCCTTCGCCTGGGGCGAGAAGCTGGCCACGGACGCGCCGGGGACGTGCCGGCTGCGCTACGAGCTGTTCGCCCTGGGGCTGCGCAACCGGGAGCTGACGCCCGCGGTCTCCCAACTGCTGGGCCAGGGGGACAGTGAGATCGCCCGCACCGTGGCGCACGTGCGCTCCGGCCGAGACACCGCCCCCAGCGCCGAGGACCTGCACTACGCCGTCATCATCAAGGCGTGCGTGGACGGGCTCGCGCTGCACCACCAGCTGGACAAGGACTTCGACCCGCTGCCGGTCTACGCGCTCCTGCGCCGCATCATGCTCGCGAGCATCGAACAGCCCGCCCCTTCCCGCCCTCCCGCGCGCAAGCCGAAGGCACAGGGGCGCAGAGGGGTGCGCACGCCGCGCAAGCGCCCGACGCCGGGCGCGCGCAGGCGCTGAGCCAGGGGACGGGCCGGCGCGGCGTCATCGCGTCCGGCGCTTCGGCCTCCGCGCGGGCCTCATCACCTCCGACGCCAGCGCCAGCAGCTCCGTGCGCAGCCAGCGGCTCTTCGGGTCCTCCTCCACCTGACGGTGCCAGTACAGGTGCAGGTCCACGGGCGGCAGCGACAGCGGCACGGGCAGCAGGTGGTTGCCCAGCCCCGCGTTGAGCGCCTCCGCGTGCCGCCGGGGCATCGTGAGCAGCAGGTCGGAGCCCGTGACGATGCGGCACGCGGCCTCGTGGTGCTGGCAGCGCACGGCCACGTCGCGCTGGTGCCCCAGCCGGCCCAGCACCAGGTCCTCGAACGCGAGGCCCGTGCGCCGGGACGACACGGCGACGTGGCGCGCGGACAGGTACGCGGCGGAGGACAACGCGCGGCGCCGGGACGACACCACGCACAGCTCGTCGCGCAGGAGCACCGCGTGCCGCAGGTCCGGTCCGGTGGGCTGCGCCACGTCCACCGCCAGGTCCAGCCTCCCCGACGCCAGGTCCCGCTCCAGCCGCGTGCGCTCCAGCCGGACGCTGGTGACGCGGGCCTCCGGGGCGCGGACGCGCAGGCGCTCCACCCACGCGGGCAGCAGCGACGGCTCCAGCACGTCGGGCATCGCCAGGGCCACGTGGAGCACGTCGCGCGCGGGCTCGAAGTGCCGGGTGCGGTGCACCGCCTGCTGGAGGAGCGCGAGCGCGTCGCGGATGCCCGGGGCCAGCCGCTCGGCCAGCGCC
The DNA here is from genome assembly GCF_007352635.1 of Corallococcus sp. Z5C101001. Classification (NCBI taxonomy): domain Bacteria; kingdom Pseudomonadati; phylum Myxococcota; class Myxococcia; order Myxococcales; family Myxococcaceae; genus Corallococcus; species Corallococcus sp. Z5C101001. The sequence goes on along the minus strand of NZ_VKLU01000001.1, from coordinate 729,725 downwards.
GTGGGGGCCACGCCCCTCCCCTCCCGGATGAAGAGCGGCTCGCCCAGCTGCTCGCGGAGGCGGGACAGGGCGTGGCTCACGGCGGAGGGGCTGAGGAACAGCGCCTCCGCGGCCCGGGCCAGGTTGCGCTCGCGCAGCACCACGTCGAACACCCGGAAGAGGTTGAGGTCCAGCGCCGGGCGGACGGACGAATCCTGAACAGGCTTCATGAGAACACATGACCAACATTCAGTGGCTTCATCAACCCGCCGGGGCGCAGGATGCCGCGCATGGACTTCCAGCCCTCCGCCAGGACGACCGAATACCTGGAGCGCGTGAAGCGCTTCATGGCTGACCACATCGAGCCGGCGGAGGGGGCCTACCTCCAGGCGCTGCACGGCATGGAGGCCGGCGGTGACTGGCGCCAGTGGAAGGTCCCGCCCGTGATGGCGCAGCTCAAGGCCCGCGCGAAGGCCGAGGGCCTGTGGAACCTGTTCCTCCCGGACGCGAAGCTGGGCGCGGGGCTGAGCACGCTGGAGTACGCGCCGCTCGCGGAGGCCATGGGCCGCAGCTTCATGGCGCCAGAGGTCTTCAACTGCAGCGCCCCGGACACCGGCAACATGGAGGTGCTCTGGCGCTACGGCTCGCCGGAGCAGCAGGAGCAGTGGCTGAAGCCGCTGCTCGCGGGCGACATCCGCTCCGTGTTCTGCATGACGGAGCCGGACGCGGCGTCGTCGGACGCCACCAACATGCAGGCCACCGCCGACGTGGACGGCGACCACGTGGTGCTCAACGGCAAGAAGTGGTGGTCCAGCGGCCTGGGCCACCCGAACGCGAAGGTGGCCATCTTCATGGGGCTCACCGCCCAGGCGGGCGCGGACCGCCACCACCGCCACTCCATGGTGCTGGTGCCGCTGGACGCGCCGGGCGTGGAGATCATCCGCATGCTGCCGGTGTACGGCGACCATGACGCCCCGCACGGCCACGGCGAGGTGCACTTCCACGACGTGCGCCTGCCGAAGTCCGCCATCATCTCCGGGCCGGGCATGGGCTTTGAAATCGCCCAGGGCCGCCTGGGGCCGGGCCGCATCCACCACTGCATGCGCTGCATCGGCGCGGCGGAGCGGGCGCTGGAGCTGATGATCGACCGGGGCATGGCGCGCACGGCGTTCGGCAAGCCGCTGCTCAACCTGGGCGGCAACCGCGAGCGCGTGGCGGAGGCGCGCATCGCCATCGACCAGGCCCGCCTGCTCACGCTGTACGCGGCCTGGAAGCTGGACGAGGTGGGGGCGCTGGGAGCGATGACGGAGATCTCCGCCATCAAGGTCGTGGCCCCCAACGTGCTCCAGCAGGTGGTGGACGACGCCATCCAGGTCCACGGCGGCGCGGGGGTGTCGCGCGACACGCCGCTCGCGGGCTTCTTCGCCCAGGCGCGCAGCCTGCGCATCGCGGACGGCCCGGATGAGGTGCACAAGGGCGTCATCACCCGCATCGAGCTCGCGAAGCGCGGCTTCAGCAAGGGAGGCTGACCATGACGACCCCGGTCTCCATCCCGCTGGACGAGGGCAAGGCCGTGCGCTCCGGCGAGGCGCTGGACGTGGCCGCCGTGGACGCGTGGCTCAAGGCCCAGGAGCCTTCGCTCGCGGGCACGCCGGAGGTGACGCAGTACACGGGCGGCGCGTCCAACTGGACGTACCGGCTCAAGTACGAGAACCGCGACCTCATCCTGCGCAGGCCGCCCGCGGGCACCAAGGCGAAGTCCGCGCACGACATGTCGCGCGAGTACACGGTGCAGCGGGCGCTCAAGCCCGTGTACCCGGTGGTGCCCACGATGGTGGGGCTGTGCCAGGACCCCGCGGTGCTGGGCGCGGAGTTCTACGTGATGGAGCGCATCCCCGGCCTCATCCCGCGCAAGCACCTGCCGCGGGGGGTGAACCTGGACAAGGCCCAGACGCGTCAGCTGTGCCTCAACGTCGTGGACCAGCTCATCGCGCTGCACGGCGTGGACGCGCAGGCGGTGGGGCTCCAGTCGCTGGGCAAGGGGCCGGGCTATCCGCAGCGGCAGATCTCCGGCTGGTCCGACCGCTACGAGAAGGCGCGCACCTGGAACGTGCCCAAGATGAAGCGCACGCGCGAGTGGCTGGCCGCGCACGTGCCCCCGGACCTGCGCACCTGCGTCATCCACAACGACTGGCGCTTCGACAACGTGGTGCTCCACCCGGAGGACCCCACGCGGGTCATCGGGGTGCTGGACTGGGAGATGGCCACGCTGGGCGACCCGCTGATGGACCTGGGCAACACGCTGGCCTACTGGGTCCAGGCGGATGACGACGTGTTCCTGCGCATGACGCGCCGGCAGCCCACGGACCTGCCCGGCATGCTCCGGCGGGACGAGGTGGTGGCGTACTACCTGGAGAAGACCGGACTGAAGCCCGCCAACTGGACCTTCTACGAGGTCTACGGCGTCTTCCGCCTCGCGGTCATCGCGCAGCAGATCTACTACCGCTACCACCACAAGCAGACGCGCAACCCCGCGTTCAAGAACTACTGGCTCATCGTCAACTACCTCGCCTACCGCTGCCGGCGGCTCATCAAGAAGGCGGGGGGCTGATGGGCGCCCTGTACCTCGTGCGCCACGGACAGGCGTCCTTCGGCGCGGCGGACTACGACAAGCTCTCCGACGTGGGCGTGGAGCAGGCGCGCGTCCTGGGAGAGGCGCTGCGCTCCCGCCTGCCCACGGTGGACGTCGTGGTGACGGGCACGATGCTGCGCCACCGCGAGACGGCGGACGCGTGCCTCCAGGCGCTGGGCCACCCGGTGGAGACCCGGCGGCAGGTGGCGGGCTTCAACGAGTTCGACCACGTGGAGGTCGTGGAGCGCCACACGCCGCGCTTCGCGGACCCCGACGTGATGCGGGAGGAGCTGGCGGCCATGAAGGATCCGCGCCGCGCCTTCCAGGAGCTGTTCACCCAGGCCGTCGCACGCTGGGTGGCGGGCGGCCACGACGGCGAGTACCGGGAGTCCTGGTCCGCCTTCAAGGCGCGCTGCCTGGACGCACTGGCCGCGCTGGTCGCGTCGCTGGGGCCCTCGAGGACGGCGCTGGTGTTCACTTCCGGTGGGCCCATCACCGCCATCGCCCAGGAGCTGCTGGGCATCCCGGACGCGCACGCCTTCCGGATGAACTGGACGCTGGCCAACTGTGGAATCACCAAGGTGATCTACAGCGAGCGGGGCAGGTATCTGTCCACGCTCAACGAGCACGGCCACTTCGAAGGGGCGCACCGCTCGCTCATCACCTACCGCTGACCGGCGGGGCTCGCGTAGCGTGGGCCCATGACGCGGTGCCTGCTCAACATCGACCTGGGGGAGCTGCCCGGGGAGGACGAACAGCTCTACGCGCTCGCGCATCTGGCGAACATCGCCTGCGGAGGACACGCGGGGGACGCGGCGTCCATGCGGCGGGCCCTGGAGCTGTGCGAGCGCCATGGTACGCGGGCGGGCGCGCATCCGTCGTACGAGGACCGTGAGAACTTTGGCCGCAAGGCGCTGAGCGTGGCGCCGGAGGTGCTTCGCGCGCAGGTGGCCGGGCAGTGCGCGCGGCTGGCGGCGCTGGCCCGGGAGCGCGGCGTGCCGGTGCGGCACGCGAAGCCGCACGGCGCGCTGTACCACGCGGCCAACCAGGCGCCCGCGCTGGCCCGGGCGGTGGTGGACGGCGTGGTGGACGCGCTGGGCCAGGACGTCACCTTCGTGGGACCGGGAACGGGAGCGCTGAGGGACGCGGCGCGAGCCGCCGGGCTCGGCTACGCGCGCGAGGGCTTCGCGGACCGGGGCACCTTGCCGGACGGGACGTTGATTCCACGCGGCCAGCCCGGCGCGGTGCTCACCGACGTGGCCCTGGCGCGCGAGAACACGGCGAGGCTGGCCACGGGCGGCGCGGTGGACACGCTGTGCGTGCACGGGGACACGCCGGGGGCCGTGGCGCTGGCCCGCGAGGTGCGCGCGATGCTGGATGCGCTGGAGCAGCCCCCGGAGCCGCTGGGGGACAGCGCGCTGCGGCTGGTGCTGCCGGAGGCAGTGGCCCGGGCACGGGCGCGCGAGGCCCTCTGCGCGCTGCCGGGCGTGCTCGACGCGGTCATCACGGAGGCCCACGCCTGCGTGTACTTCGACCCGGCGACCCCGCCCGAGTCCCCCGCGCTCGTGTTGACGCGGCTGCGCGTGGAGCCCGTGTCTCGCGTGGAGGCGCCGCTCATCCGCATCCGCGTGCGCTACGACGGCGAGGACCTGCCGAAGGTGGCCGGGCACGCGGGCCTGTCGGTGGAGGAGGTGATCCGCCGCCACACGGCCCGCGAATACACGGTCCGCTGCGTGGGGTTCCTGCCGGGCTTCGCGTACCTGGGAGAGGTGGACCCGAGCATCGCGTGTCCCCGGCTGCCCGCGCCGCGCACGCGCGTTCCAGCGCTCGCGGTGGGCATCGCCGGGGCGCGCACGGGCGTGTATCCGTTCGCGTCTCCAGGGGGCTGGAACCTCGTGGGCACGGCGCGAGACTTCACCGCCTTCGACCCGGCGCGAGGCGCGGTGCTGCACCTGGGCGACCGCGTGCGCTTCGAACGGGAGGACGGATGACGACCGCTGTCGAGATCACCGGCCTGGGTGCTCCCGCGATGGTGCAGGACGGCGGCCGGCCGGGCGCCATGCACCACGGCGTTCCCCCGGGCGGTGCGTGGGTGCCGGAGCTGCTCATCGCGGCGAACCGCGCGGTGGGCAATGCGCCGGGAGCGGCGGCGGTGGAGGCGTATGGCCGGATGGAGTTGCGCGCGCGGGGCCGCGACGTGCGCGTGTCCGTGGATGGCGCGCCCCCCGACCTGCTCTCGGACGGCGACACCCTCACCGTGCCCGCGCCCACCCGGTACGCCGTGCGCTACGTGGCCGTGGACGGCGCGCTGGCGGTTCCCGAGGTCCTGGGGGGCCATGGCACGCTGTGGGTGGCCCGCATGGGCGGCTGGGAGGGCCGTCCGCTGCGCACCGGCGACCGGCTCCCGCTGGGCATTCCCGCCGCGAGGCAGGGCCCGCCCTCGGACGCGGACCTCCAGCGGCTCGAGGCGGCACTGGACCCCACCGCTCCGTTGCGGGTGCTGCTGGGTCCGGACGCCGCCTGCTTCGGCGACGCGGCCTTGGCCGTGCTGCTGGGCAGCACCTTCACCGTGTCGCCCTCCAGCGACCGCGTGGGTCAGCGCCTGGACGGGCCCCCTGTCCCACACGGAGACGAGGGCACGGGCACGTCGCGTCCCATGGTGCGCGGCGCCCTCCAGGTCACGTTGTCCGGCGCCCCCATCGTGTTGGGCCCGGACCACCCCACCACCGGGGGCTACCCGTTGATCGCCTCCGTCATCCGCGCCGACTGGGGCCGGCTGGGCGCGCGCCGTCCGGGGACTCCGGTGCGCTTCCAGGCCGTGTCCCTGGAGGAGGCCCGCGAGGCATGGAGGGCGCATCCCGCCCGTCCGCCCCAGGCAACTCCCGGCCCCCTCCGTCCGATACTGGAAGGATGAACTCCCCGAAGATCGGCCCGCGCACCGCCTCCACGCCCCGCACGTCCGATCCAGTCGTCCCTCCTCGCCCGCGCAACGAGGCGAAGCCCGCGGCGCGCGACGGCCAGGGTGCCTCCCTCTTCGAGTCGTCGAAGTCCACGAAGGCCCCGGTGGCGCTGTCCACGCCGGCCGCGGCGACCCAGCAGGGCGGCCCGCGCCCCACGCCGGGCACCTACCCGACCCGCGCCGACGTGGCGAACATCGCCGCGATGAAGGACCCGGTGGCGCGCAACCTGGCCATCACCCAGGGCTACCACGACCTGTCCGACGCGGTGGGGACGCTGCTGGGCAAGGAGAACGCCAACTGGTCCACCTTCGCCACCTGGGCCTCGAAGCAGGCCGGCGTGAGCATCCGCCAGGAGGACATGCCGAAGGCCTTCGTGGACGTGCTCAAGGGCGGCGGCGTCCTCGGTGAGGCCATGTCCAAGGTGGACGACCTGTTGCGCAAGCTGGGCCTGCCCGCGATGCCCACGGGCGACATCGCCAAGGCGGGCGCGGACGCGCTCAACACCGTCAGCAAGGCCATTGGCGACGGCAACCAGTTCGTCTTCCAGGAGGTGGGCCAGGAGTTCGCCCGCTTCGTGGAGACCTTCCAGGGCGACACCCAGCTGGACCCCGCGAAGCTCCAGCAGTACCTGGAGGCCTTCCCCTCCGACAAGCCGCTCTTGAAGGACGCGTTCGGCAACTACGCGCAGGCCATGTTCGAGAAGGACCCGAACAAGAAGGCCGAGCTGATGCTGCTGGCCAACGACACCGTGGGCCTGCACGAGCAGACGCAGCTCCAGTCCTTCGTGGAGAAGGCGCTCAACGCGCCGGTGAAGGACATCTTCAGCAACATCCTCAAGAAGAGCATCCAGGCGGGGGCCAGCGCGCTGCCCTTCCCCGCCAACCTCGCGGCGCGGGCCGCCATCAAGTCGGGCGTGGTGGACCTGGCCGTCAACCCGCTGGTGGGCAAGCTGGCGGACGTGTTCCGCGGCATCGCCACCGAGCACATGATGAAGCTCGCGGTGCCCGGCGGCGCGCTGAAGCTGGGCAACGACCTGCCTCCGCCCGCGGGCATGGAGTCGACGCTCTTCCCGCCGCACCTGCGCACCCTGGAGAACCCGAAGCTGCGCGAGCTGATGGGCCGCCTGGACGCCACGCCCGACAGCCTCAAGGGCACGGCCGCGAAGGACTGGAGCAAGCTGGACCAGCGGATGAACTACATCGTGGACCTCTTCCGCTCGCGCCAGTCGGATCCGCGCCTGTTCGACCAGCCCTTCGGCAAGGAGGCACACTACCCGGTGGCCCCCGCCGCTCCGCGAACCGCCTCCGCACCCGGAGTGGCGTAGGCCCCTGTCATCCCCACCAAGGGAGTCCCCTCCTTGAATGCGCGGCGCCCGGCTTCGTCCATCCGGGCATCGACGCACTTGAAGGAGACTCCCCATGGTGAAGTGGCTGCTGGCAACGATGGCGCTGTCCCTCCCGGCCCTGGCGCACGCGGGCGGTCCCCGCGACCACGCCGAGCAGGCCCGCGACCGGCAGGAGCTGCGCCAGGACGCCCGGGAGCTCCGCGATGATCGCCTCGACCTGCGGCAGGTGGAGACGCTGCTGTCCCGCTACGACTCGGCCCGGGGCCGCTACGCGCGCCGGGATCTGCAGCGGGTGGAGGAAGAGCTGCGCGCCTACGTGGCGTCGGAGCTGAGCGAATCCCGCCGCGAGCTGGCGCAGGACAAGCAGGAGGCGCGAAGCAGCGCCCGCGAGGTGCGCCACGACGGCTACCGCCGCGACGACCGTCAGGACCACCGCGACGACGTGCGCGACGTCCGCCAGGAGGCCCGCGCCCTGCAACAGACGCGCGCCATCGCGCAGGAGCTGAACGGCCTCTACGGGCGCATGGACAGCGGCAGCGTCACGCGCAAGCGTATGCTGATCGCCGACCTGGTCCAGCTCGCCCGCGCCGAGCAGTCGCGAAACCGTCAGGAGCTCCGGGAGGACCGCCGCGAGGCCCGTGAAGACAGCCGCTGGTACTGAGCGGCCCCTGGGACAGGAGAGGGCCCGCGAGCGCCGGCCCTCATCCTCCGGCCGCCGTCACACCTCGTCCGCGGCCGAGAACCCCTCCAGCCGCGCGATGCCCAGCTTCTTCATCCGGCTCTGCAGCGTGGACGGCTTGAGCCCCAGCAGCGCCGCCGCCCCGCCGTCTCCGTAGACCCGGCCCCGCGTGAGCGTGAGCACCCGCAGGATGTGTTCGCGCTGCACGGCCGCCAGCGTGAGCACCTTCGCCCCGGCCTGCAGCGGCGCCGCGGTCTCCTCCACCGGCGTCACCCGCGCCCGCTCCCCTGGAAGGTCGAAGGACTGCGACGACAGCTCCGGGCCGCTCGTGAGGATGGTGGCGCGCTCCAGCGCGTTCGCCAGCTCACGCAGGTTGCCCGGCCAGTCATACGCCGCCAGCCGCGCCAGCCCGGAGGTCGACACCCGGATGCCGCGCCGGCCAATGCGCCGCGCCTGCTCCTCCAGCAGGAACGCGGCCAGCTGCGGCAGGTCCTCGCGCCGCTCGCGCAGGGGCGGCAGCCGCAGCGGGAACACGCTCAGGCGGTAGAACAGGTCCTCGCGGAAGCGCTTCTGCGCGATGGCCTGGTGCAGGTCCACGTGCGTCGCCGCCAGGATGCGCACGTCCGCCTTCACCGTCTTGTCGCTGCCCACCGGCTCGAACGTCTTCTCCTGCAGCGCGCGCAGCAGCTTCGCCTGCAGCTCCACCGGCAGCTCGCCAATCTCATCCAGCAGCAGCGTGCCTCCGTGCGCCATCTGGAAGCGGCCCGCCCGGTCGCGGTTCGCCCCGGTGAACGCGCCCTTCACGTGGCCGAACAGCTCGCTCTCCAGCAGCCCCGCCGGGATCGCCGCGCAGTTGAGCGACACGAAGGGCTGGTCCGCCCGCGGACTCCAGCGGTGGATGGCCCGCGCCAGACGCTCCTTGCCCGTGCCCGTCTCGCCGGTGATGAGCACCGGCGTGTCCGTCTCCGCCACCTGCCGGGCGCGCCGGGCCAGGTCCTGCATCACCGGACTCAGCGACGTCTCCAGGATGCCTTCCGACTCCCCGCCCAGCTGCGACTCCAACAGCTTCGCGTGCTCGTGGTCCTGGCGGTGCAGCCGCTCCACCACCGCGCGTTGCTCGGCGCCCTGGAGCGCCGTGGCCAGCATCTGCCCGTACACCTCCACCAGGTCCACCACCGGCTGCGCGTAGGTCTCGCACTGCACGCGGTCCAACGTCAGCACGCCGTAGCAGCGCTCCCCCGCGCACAGCGGCACCACCATGCACGCGTGCCCCTCGGGCAGGTCCAGCACCCCGTCGAAGGGGTCCCCATCCCCGTGCGCGTGGTCCTCCTCCGTGAACGCCCGCGCGCGCCGCGTCTCCAGCGCCTGCCGCAGCGAAGGGAAGTCCGACAACTGGAGCGAATGCTTGCGCACCGCCTGGTTCGCCAGCGGACCGCGCGCCGCCACCGCCTCCAGCTTCCCCTCCTTGAGGAGGAACAGCGTGGCCAGGTCGAACGGCACCACCCGGGTCAGCCAATCCAGTCCACGCCGGAGCAGCTCCGCCACCCCTTCTTCGGTGGTGGCCAGCTCGACCAGCTCCCGGGCATCGTGTGTCACTTCCGGGTGGCGTCCCATGAGTTCGTCCGGCATGGGCGACCGATAACAGCGATTCACCGAAATTGCAGTGGCGGCCGCACCGGGATTTCGTGGTCCCTCGCGTCCCAGCGGCAGGCTCTCATCCAACCCCTTGAATCCAGGGGCGGTTTTCGCCAGCCCCTGTCCCGGGAGTGAGGAGCAGGCGGGCGGGCCCGTTCGCTGCACGCCGGAGCCCTTTGGCTGCACCGGTTCGGAGGGGGCCCTGGCGCGGACGTAGAGTCGCGCACACGTGGAATCCACCTCCCCCGCCGCGAGCCACCTCCTGCCGTCTCCCGCCGTGAGCCTCCGGCCGGAGGCTTCCGCGTCCGCGCCGTCCGCGTGGCTCCGTCAGGCGCGCCGCCTGCCGCTGCTCCTGCTGGCCTACGCCGTGCCGGGGGTCATCACCTCCAGCCAGACCTACTTCTACGCCCAGGCGAAGGACCCCACGTACCCGTTCACCCAGGCCCTGCTGCTGCATCTGCCACCCTGGTGGTACTGGGCGCTGGTCACGCCCCTCATCGTCGCGCTCGGGCGGCGCTTCCGCCTGGAGCGCGGCGTCTGGCGTCGCTCGCTCGCGGTGCACGTGCCCGTCCTCGTCGGGCTGATCATTCCCCACCTGTTCCTCATCATCGCCGTCAACCGCTTCGCGGAGGAGAAGTGGTACCTGGACAACTCGCTGGGCTTCATCATGCCCATGCTGTTGGGCAAGTACGGCGTCACGGACATCCCTGTCTATGGGGGCATCCTCGCCGTGGGCGCCGCCCTGGAGTACCAGCGCCGCTATGTCGAGGGAGCGCTGATCCAATCGCAGCTGGAGACGCGACTGGTCCACGCGCAGCTCGACGCCCTGCGCGCCCAGCTCCACCCGCACTTCCTCTTCAACACGCTCAACGCCATCTCCGTCCTCGTGCGCAAGCAGGACACCGCCGGCTCCATCCGGATGATCACCGGCGTCAGCGAGCTGCTGCGCATGGCGCTCAACACCACCGGCCGCCAGCAGGTCCCGCTCCATGAGGACCTGGCCTTCCTGGAGCGCTACCTCGACATCGAGCAGACGCGCTTCCAGGACCGGCTCCAGGTGGTCCGCGCCATCGACCCCGCGGCGCTCGGCGCGCTCGTGCCCAGCCTCATCCTCCAGCCGCTCGTGGAGAACGCCATCAAGCACGGCCTCGCCACCCGCTCCGGCGCTGGACGCGTGGAGCTGCGCGCGGCGCGCGACGGAGCCCGGCTGCTGCTGGAGGTGCTCGATGACGGCCCGGGGCTCGCGCCCGGCTGGGACACCCCGGACGGCGGCATCGGCGTGGCCAACGTGCGGGCGCGGTTGCACTCGCTCTACGCGGACCGCCACGTCTTCTCCCTGGAGAACCGCGCCGGGGGGGGCGTGCGCGCCCGCCTGGAGCTTCCCTTCCAGCCGGCCTCGCCCTCGGAATGAACGCGTCCGCCTGCATCCGCACCCTCCTCGTGGATGACGAGCCGCTCGCTCGCGAGGGGCTGCGCCTGCTGCTCTCCACGGACCCGGAGGTCCGCGTGGTGGGTGAGGCCGGCAACGGACCGGAGGCGGTGCGCCTCATCCGCGAGCAGCGGCCGGACCTCGTCCTGCTCGACGTGCAGATGCCGGAGCTCAATGGCTTCGAGGTGCTCTCCCACCTGGGCCCTGGCGAGATGCCCGCCGTCATCTTCGTCACCGCGTATGACCGCTACGCCCTGCGCGCCTTCGACATCCACGCGCTCGACTACCTGCTCAAGCCCTTCCGCGACGACCGCTTCCACGACGCCGTCGGCCGCGCCAAGGCGCAGATCCGCCTGAGGCGCATGTCCGACCTCAGCCAGCGACTGATGTCCGTGCTCTCCACCTATGGCGAGCGCGACATCACGCCCCCACCCACCATGGCACCGGCCCCTCCCGCCGCGCCGGAGCCATGGGTGCGCAGGCTGGCAATCCGCGACACGGGCCGGGTCGTGTTCCTGGACGTGGATGAGATCGAATACATCGAGGCCGCCGACTACTACGTGCAGATCCACGCGGGCGGGAAGGCGTACCTCCACCGCGAGACGATGCAGAGCCTGGAGGCGCGGTTGGATCCGGAGCGCTTCATGCGCATCCACCGCTCGGCCATCGTCAACTCGCGCCGCATCCGCGAGCTGCGCAGCGAAGGGCGCAGGGAGCTCGTGGTGGTGCTGACGGGCGGCGCCGAACTGCGCGTGGCGCGCAGCCACCGGGAGAAGTTCCAGCACCTGGGCTGAACTGGCCGGGCCCGTTCGCTGCACGCCCAGGCCCGTTCACCGCACGCCCATCCCCACCGGCTGAACGCTCCACCCGCGACGTGCCCGCACGGGCACCGTGCCTCCCGCGACCCACCCGCACGGAGGCACACCTGATGCTGCGCAAGCCCCTCGTCGTCTCGTTCCTGGCCCTCGGTCTGACGTTCGCGCCCACCATCGCGGCGGCGGGCGAAGGCGCCGGATGCACCCAGGGTTCCTCCCAGGCTTCGATGACGCTCCAGACGGTCGTCGACAAGCACCTGAAGGCCATGGGCGGCAAGGAGCGGATCAAGGCCGCGAAGACGTTTCAGATCACCACCCGCGTCACCGAGGGCACCACGGTGACGACTTCGACCCTGCGGCGTGCGCGACCCAACCTCTTGCGCAACGACATGGACACGAACGGCGCCCAGGTCACCAGGCTGTTCGATGGGCAGCAGGGCTGGGTGGTGGAGGGGACGGCCGCGCCGAAGCAAGTGAGCCAGGAGCTGAACGCGCTGATGGCCGAGGGCGCGGTGTTCGATGACGCCCTGCTGGACCCGAAGGCCCGGGGCGTCGTCACGCTGGCGCTGGACGGCACGGTGGAGGTGGAGGGCGCTCCCGCGTTCAAGCTGGTCCTCACCCGCGCCCGGGAGACGGAGGTCCGCTTCATCGACGCGAAGTCCTTCCTGGAGGTGCGCCGCACGTATGCCGGCACCCAGGAGGGCAAGGCGTTCAACAAGACGATGGCCTTCTCCGATTACCGCGACGTGGACGGCATCATGCTGAGCCACCACGTGCGGTGGGAGGCCGACGGTAAGCCGGGCGAGAAGGTCGTCCAGAGCGCCCGCTACGACGCGCCCGTCGACGCCGCCACGTTCAAGGCGACGACGCCGCGCAGCTGAGCCGCCGCGCTTCTTCCCTAGCGGGAGCGCTCGGCTCCCCTGGGGGACGGTCCCCAAGCCCCCCGCGCCGGAAAGCCCGGACCGTGGGCGCTTCGACTCCCTTTCCTCCTCCACGTCCGGCGAATGGCCCCTCCTTCCGTCCTCCTCCTCGCGCTCGCCGCGGTCTCGACCCAGGCCGTGGCGCCCTCCTCCTCCGACCTGCCTCCGGCCACCCGCCCACCCGCGGTGGAGGACTCGATGCTCACCCCTGTCCCGGCCGCGCCCCGGCTCGTGAAGAGCTGGGATGAGGCGCTCGCACTGATGCGCGAGCGGTCCACGGACCTGCGCGGCGCCGAAGCGAGCGTGGAGCGCGCGAGCGGGCGCTGGCGTCAGGCCCTCTCCGCGCTGCTGCCCAATGCGCGCGCCCAGGCGGGCGTGGCGCTGGATCTCCTCAATCCCGACGTTCCTTCGGGGGTGCTTCCCGGCGCCGCGGGAGACAACCACACCGTCACCGCCCCCACGGGAACCCTTGGCGCGACGCTGACGCAGGCGGTGGTGGACCTGAGCGCGTGGAGGGGACTGTCGGCGGCCCGGGAGGCGGAGACGGGCGCGGTGGCCAGCCTTCAAGACACCCGGCGTCGGCTCACCCTGGGGCTGGCGCAGGTGCTGGTGGCTACCGTGGCCGCTGAACGCGCCGCGGAGATCAACCGCGTGGGCCTGAGGCGCGCGCTGGAGCGTGCCGCGCTCACGCAGCGCACCTTGGAGCTGGGTGCGGGCAACCAGTTGGACGTGGTGCGCGTCGATCAGGACGTGGCGGTGGCTCGCGGCGCGCTCATCGCCGGGGACGAACAGTTGCGCCGGACGCGCGAGGCGTTGGGCCTCTCGCTGGGCTTCGGCCAGTCCATGGGCGTCGACCCGGCCTTCGACTTGCGGGGGCTCGTGGAGCGGACGCGCAATACCTGCGCCCCGCTGGAGAGCCTGGACGCGCGGCCCGACCTGGTGGCGGCGCGCGCTCAGGTGGAGTCCGCGCGAGAGAGCCGGAGGCAGGCCGCCGCGGGCTATCTGCCCACGCTGGGCGTCAGCAGCACCCTCGCGGGCCTCACCACGGACCCGGGCTTCGGTCGCATCGCGACGTGGAACGTCGCCGCCGTGCTCTCGGTGCCTCTCTGGGAGGGCGGCGGGCGCGGAGGGCTGGTGCGGGAGCGTACGGGCGTGGAGGCCCAGGCGGAGGCGGCGCTGGAGCGCGCCCGCCGCGACGTGGAGCTGGAGGTGGCGCGGGCCCGCCGCAGCGTGGAGGTGGCCGAAGCGCTGGTGAAGAACGCGGTGGAGTCGCGGGACCTCGCCGAGCGCACCGACCGGCTCACCCGCCGCGCCTACGAAGTGGGCCGTGGCGGCAGCCTCGATCTGGTGCAGAGCGGCGCGGCCCTGCGACAGGCGGAGCTGGACCTGGTGCTGCGCGAGTTCACGCTCGTCCAGGCACGCCTGGACGCGTTCCTGACGGAGGCCCGATGCGACAGGTGAAGCAGGAAGCGCGGATGACGACGCCCCACCCGGCCACACCCGGACGCGTTCCTGACGGAGGCCCGATGCGACAGGTGAAGCACGGAGCACGGATGACGCCCCACCCGGCCACACCCGGACGCGTTCCTGACGGAGGCTCGATGCGACAGGTGAAGCCGGGAGCGCGGATGACGACCCATCCAGGCCCGCCTGGACGCGCTCCTGACGGAGGCCCGATGCGGCGAGTGAAGCAAGAAGCGCGGATGACGACCCATCCAGCCACTCCTGGACGCGTTCCTGACGGAGGCCTGATGCGGCGGGTGAATCAGGAAGCGCGGATGACGACACCCCCTCCAGCCACACCTGGACCTGTTCCTGCTGACAACCCGATGCGCCCCCTGGAGACGTGGATGAAGATGTTGTGGAGCATGGCGGTGATCGCGGCCGTGGCCGGCTGCTCGGAGAACAAGGCGCCCCCCGCCGCACCTCCGCCACGCGAAATCGAAGCGGTCTCGCTGGCGCCGCAGGCAGTGCGTGAGACGGGTGAGTATCTGGGCAACCTGCTGTCGCGGCGGAGCGTCGCCGTGCTGCCACAGGTCGCGGGCGCCGTGCGCCGCATCCACGTGCGCCCCGGTCAGCAGGTGGAGGAAGGCGCGCCGCTGGTGGAGGTGGACGCGCGCGAGGAGACGGCCGCGCTCGACAGCGCGCAGGCACAACTGAGCGCATCCCAGGTCCAGCTGGAGCTGGCCCGCCGCACCCGCGCCCGCACCGAGGCACTTCACGGAGAAGGCCTCGCCAGCGCGCAGGAGCTGGAGAACGTCCGGGCGCAGGTGGAGGCCGCGGAGGCCGCGGCTCGCTCGTCGGCCGCGCAGGTGACGCAGCGCCAGGTGCAACTCCAGCTCAACGTGGTGCGAGCGCCCTTCGCGGGCACCGTGGATGACGTGCTGGTGCGCGTGGGAGACTCCGTCAGCGCCTCCACGCCGCTGACCCACGTGGCGCAAGCGGATGTCCTCGAAGTGGGCGTGTGGATCCCCCCGACACGCGCGCGCGCCCTGAAGCCAGACACGGTGCTGGAGCTCCTGGACGCGCGAGGGGCGGTGCTGCTCACCAGCAGGGTCTTCTTCATCGCGCCCCAGGCCGACCCGCGGACCCAGCTGGTGGAGGTGAAGGCCGCCTTCCGCAACACGGTGGGCCTGCGCCCCAACGAGCTGGTGCGCGCGCGCATCGTCTATTCGGCGCGCGACGCGCTGCGGATTCCAGCGCTGGCGGTGGTGCGCCAGAGCGGCCAGCCCTTCGCCCTCGTGGTGCGGGCGCAGGGCGCAGGGGCGGTGGTGGAGCGCCGCCCCATCACCCTGGGAGCCCTGGGTGATCAGGCCTACGTCGTGGAAGGGGGCCTGAAGACAGGGGACGTGGTGGCCGTGTCGTCCATCCAGGCCCTGCGCGACGGCATGTCCGTGAAGGTGAAGCACCCCGGCGCCCCTCCGCCCTCCCAGACCCTGGCGAACGTGCCACCAGCGAGCGGCCACTGAGCCAGGGGACGGAACACACCATATGTTCATCGACTTCTTCATCCGCAGGCCCGTCTTCGCCATCGTCTGCTCCATCCTGCTGACGCTGGCGGGCGCCATCGCCATCCCCACGCTGCCCATCGCCCAGTATCCGGACCTCGCGCCACCGCAGGTGACCGTCACCGCCACCTACGTGGGCGCCAGCGCGGAGGTCGTGGAGAGCGCCGTCACCATCCCCCTGGAGCAGGAGCTCAACGGGGTGGAGGGCATGCGCTACATCACCTCCACCAGCGGCAATGACGGCACCAGCACCATCACCCTCACCTTCGAAGCCACCCGGGACATCGAGGTCGCGGCGGTGGACGTGCAGAACCGGGTCAGCCGTGCCGCCGCGCGCCTGCCCTCCCAGGTGAACCAGACGGGCATCATCGTCAACAAGGCCTCCAGCCAGATCCTCCTGTCCGTGGCGCTGTTCAGCGCGGACGACCGCTACGACGCGAAGTTCCTCAGCAACTACGCGGACGTGAACCTCAAGGACGCCATCAAGCGCGTGCGCGGCGTGGGCGAGGTGCGCATCTTCGGCGAGCGGCGGTTCTCCATGCGCCTGTGGCTGGACCCCACGGAGCTGGCGCGGCGCAAGCTCACGCCCCAGGACGTCACGCGCGCCCTCCAGGAGCAGAACCTCCAGGTGGCCGCGGGCCAGGTGGGCCAGCCGCCCTCCGCGGAGGAGCAGCCCTACCAGTTCGCGGTGCGCGCGCGAGGCCGGCTGATGGAGCCGGAGGAGTTCGGCGACATCGTCCTCCTGCGCCAGGAGGACGGCAGGAGCGTCCGCGTGAAGGACGTAGGCCGGGTGGAGCTGGGCGCGGAGAACTACAGCACGCTGCTGCGCTTCGGCGGGAAGCAGGCCGTGGGCATCGCCACCTTCCAGCTCCCCACCGCCAACGCCCTGGAGGTGCGCGACGCCGTCTACGCGGAGCTGGTGCGGCTGTCCGCCCAGTTCCCACCGGGCATGGAGTTCCAGACGGGCACGGACACCACGCTCGCGGTGCGCGCCACCCTCCGCGAGGTGGTCCAGACGCTGGTGGAAGCCATCGCCCTGGTCATCGTCGTCATCTTCCTGTTCCTGCACGGCTGGCGCAGCGTGCTCATCACCGCGCTTACCCTCCCCGTCTCGCTGGTGGGCACCTTCGCCTTCGTGCGGTGGATGGGCTTCTCCGTCAACACCCTCACCCTCTTCGGCCTCACCCTGGCCACGGGCCTGGTGGTGGATGACGCCATCGTCGTCATCGAGAACATCGAGCGGTTGATGAAGGAGCGGGCGCTGTCGGCCCCCCAGGCCGCGCGCGCGGGCATGAAGGAGGTGTCGGGCGCGGTCATCGCCATCTCCATCGTGCTGGTGGCCGTGTTCATCCCGGTGGCCTTCTTCCCCGGCACCACCGGCGCCATCTACCGCCAGTTCGCCCTCACCCTCACCGCGTCGGTGGCCCTCTCCACCTTCTGCGCGCTCACCCTCACGCCCGCGCTCTCCGCGCGGATGCTCACGAACCATGCCGGGACGAAGTGGGGGTTCTTCCGCGCGGTGGACGCGGTGCTCGACCGGACGCGCGACCTGTACGGGAGGGGGCTGCGCCGGCTGCTGAAGCACCCGGCCCTCCTCCTGATGGCGTTCCTGCTGTGCATCGGCGTCACGGGGGTGCTCCTCAAGGTGACGCCCACGGGCTTCATCCCCGACGAGGACCAGGGCTACCTGATCATCTCCGTGCAGGGGCCGGAGGGCTCGTCGCTCGCCCAGACGGAGAAGGTGATGGCGGAGGTGGAGAAGGTGCTCCAGGCCCAGCCGGAGGTGCGCGCCATCTTCGCCAACGGCGGCTTCTCCCCGCAGAGCACGGGCCCCAACATGGCCAGCATCTTCGTCGCCTTGAAGTCATGGGAGGAGCGGCCCGGCCGTGAGCAGTCGGTGGCCGCGCTCGTCGAGCGGCTGCGAGGCCCCCTGAGCCAGCTGGGCGGCGCGCGCGTCGTGCCCTTCCAGCCCCCCGCCATCCGCGGCGTCGGCGCCGTGGGCGGCTTCCAGTACGTCATCGAGGACACCGCCGGCACCCGCTCACTGGACGAGCTCGCGTCGGCCGCGCAGCAGCTGATGGCGAAGGGCAACGAGGACGCCCGGCTTCGCGGCGTCTTCACCGGCTTCAACGCGGACACGCCCCTCCTGGACGTGGAGGTGGACCGCCAGAAGGCCAAGGCCCTGGGCGTCCCCATCGAGCAGATCTTCAGCACCATGCAGCTCTACATGGGCAGCCAGTACGTCAACGACTTCAACTACGCGAACCGCGCGTACCGCGTCTACGTCCAGGCCGACCAGCAGTTCCGCGACAGCCCCCTGGACATCGGCGCCTTCTACGTGCGCAGCGACAGCGGGGACATGATTCCGCTGGAGTCGCTGGTGAAGGTGGAGACCACCGTGTCCGCGCAGGTCATCCGCCACCACAACCTCTTCCGGGCGGTGGAGCTCAGCGGCCAGCCCGCGCCCGGCGAGTCCTCCGGACAGGCGATGGAGGCGATGGAGGCCCTGGCCGAGCGACACCTGCCCCAGGGCATGAGCGCGGAGTGGGCGGGCATCAGCCTGGAGCAGAAGCAGAGCGGAGCCCAGACGCTCCTCATCTTCGCGCTGGGCCTGCTCTTCGTCTTCCTGGTGCTGGCGGCGCAGTACGAGAGCTTCAGCCTGCCGCTCGTCATCCTCCTCTCGGTGCCGCTGGCCCTCCTGGGCGCGCTCGGCCTGCAGTCCCTGCGCGGCTACGCCAACGACGTGTTCTGCCAGCTGGGGCTTGTGATGCTGGTGGGGCTGGCCAGCAAGAACGCCATCCTCATCGTGGAGTTCGCGGAGCAGCTGCGCGAGCACGGCCGGAGCGCCACCGACGCGGTGGTGGAGGCATCCGAGGTCCGCCTGCGCCCCATCCTCATGACGTCGATTGCCTTCCTCCTCGGCGTGGTGCCGATGATGACCGCCTCCGGCGCGGGCGCGGCGTCGCGCAACTCCCTGGGGACGGCCGTCTTCGGCGGCATGCTGGTGTCCACGGGGGTGAACCTCGTCTTCATCCCCGGCCTCTACGTCCTGATGCAGAAGCTGCGCGGCGGGGCGAAGCGGGCCGTGGACGACGTGGCGCCCGTGGCGGCTTCGTCACACTGACCGCGCGCCCGGACGGCCGCTCCAGCTCCAGGCCAGCAGACCCGCGGCGAAAGCGGGCCCGCGCCACCGGCAGGCGCGGGCCCCTTTTCGTCTGTTGTCGTTCGCGGGCGGGCGAAAGGGGCGTTCGCGGCCAACCATTCACGCCTCCCCCTGCCCGTACCTGATGCAACCACGCGCGCTTTCTCGTATTTTCGGCCGCACTCTCGGGAGGGCGGGCTGTGAGCGTCCAGTCGCCACCAGGCGCTCCGCTCCACCGAAATTGCAGTGGCGAAAGGCACCGGGATTTCGCTATTCACCATCCCGGAGACACCGCCCCGCCGGTGCAGAGGCCAGGGACTGATGTAAACCCCTGGAATCACAGCAGATTAAACATTGGCACGGTGGCTGCTTTACCAGTAGCAACCTACAACATCTGGGGTGGACCACGGTGGCCCGCCCCCCATCCCCAAGGAGTCGAACCATGCTGACCGTTGGCGACAAGCTTCCGAACTTCAAGCTGAAGGGCACCGTGAGCCTGGAGAAGAACAAGGAGTTCCAGGACATCTCCAACGACACGTACAAGGGCAAGTGGACGGTCCTGTTCGCGTGGCCGAAGGACTTCACGTTCATCTGCCCGACGGAGATCGCGGAGTTCGGCAAGCACAACAAGGACTTCCAGGACCGCGACGCGCAGGTGCTGGGCCTGTCCACCGACAGCGAGTTCGTGCACCACGCGTGGCGCACGCACCACCCGGACCTGAAGAACCTGCCCTTCCCCATGCTGGCGGACATCAAGCGCGAGCTGTCCAGCGCGCTGGGCATCCTGCACAAGGAGGAGGGCGTGGCCCTGCGCGCCACGTTCATCGCGGACCCCGAGGGCATCATCCGCCACGTGTCCGTGAACGACCTGTCCGTGGGCCGCAACGTCAAGGAGACGGTCCGCACGCTGGACGCGCTCCAGACGGACGAGCTGTGCCCGTGCAACTGGCAGAAGGGTGAGGAGACGCTCACCTCGAAGCTGCAGAAGGCGGGGTAAGGCACCATGGCCTCGCTCGAAGTCGTCCGCAGTGAGCTCGCGGACGCCCACAAGGACACCCGCCTCAACCTCTCCGCGGTCCTGGAGAGCACGAGCCTCACCCCCGAGCAGCGCTGGGGGACGGCCGTGGCATGCGCCTTCGCCGCTCGGAACGAGCGGCTGAAGGAGGCCATGCTGAACGAGGCGAAGCAGGCCCTGGGTGACAAGGCCGGGCCGGTCATCGAGGACGCCCGCGCGGCGGCCTCGCTGATGGCGATGAACAACGTCTACTACCGGTTCCGTCACATGGTCGGGAAGGAGTCGTACTCGACCAAGCGGGCCGGTCTGCGGATGAACCGGCTGGCGCAGGTGCTGACCAACAAGGTGGACTTCGAGCTGGTCTGCCTCGCGGTCAGCGCCATCAACGGCTGCGAGCTGTGCATCCAGTCCCACGAGAAGGTCGTCATCGACGGCGGCCTCTCCGAGGACCAGGTGCACGACGCGGTCCGCATCGCGGGCGTCATCCACGCGGCGGCGGTCGGGCTGGAATCCTAGACACCCGGCCGTTATCCCTGAGCTGTGATTGGCGCCCTCCGGTGGATGACACCGGGGGGCGCTGTCTTTTCTTTCCGACGTCCCACCCTCCACCCGAAAGGAACGTGTCCGTCATGGCCCTCTACAAGAGCCCCAGTCCCCTGTCCGAGCAGGCCCGCACCGCCATCGCCGCCACCCTCAATGAGCGGCTGTCGGACGGGTTGGACCTGCACTCGCAGATCAAGGTCGCCCACTGGAACATCAAGGGCCCGCAGTTCGCCGCGCTGCACCCGCTGTTCGAGACCTTCGCGGTGAGCCTCGCGAACCACAACGACTCCATCGCGGAGCGCGCGGTGACGCTGGGCGGCCGGGCGTACGGCACCAGCCGCCACGTGGGCACGCACAGCCGCCTGCCGGAGTATCCGCAGGAGACCTCGCGCGACCTGGAGCACGTGAAGCTCCTGGCCGAGCGCATCGAGGTGTACCTGGCCCACCTGCGCGACAGCCGCAAGCAGGTGGAGGGGCACCAGGACACGGACACGGTGGACCTCTTCACCGGCATCATCACGGAATTCGAGAAGCACGCCTGGTTCCTGCGGGCCTCACTGGAAGGCTAAAGGCTGCGCCGGAGCAGGGGGCGCGCTAGCGTGCACGCCGTGAGCGACAGCGTCCCCCTGCATGCGTTTCGCACCGTGCCCCGCACGGGCGTCATCTTCGTCACCGCCGAGGCCACGCGCCGCGGCTACCGCCCCGGCGACCCGGACTGGTGCAACCTGGGCCAGGGTCAGCCGGAGACGGGAGACCTGCCCGGCGCCCCGCCGCGCGTGGGTCAGGTGACGGTGGACATGGCGGACCAGGAGTACGCGCCGGTGGCGGGCCTCTGGGAGGTTCGGGAGGCCATCGCCGGGCTCTACAACCGGCTCTACCGCAAGGGGATGCCCAGCCAGTACAGCGCGGAGAACGTGTGCCTGTCCGGCGGTGGCCGCGCGGCCCTCACCCGCGCCGCGGCCAGCCTGGGCCAGGTGAACCTGGGCCACTTCCTGCCGGACTACACCGCGTATGAAGAGCTGCTGGACGTCTTCAAGGCGTTCACCGCCATCCCCATCCTGCTGGAGGGCGAGCGCGGCTACGCCTTCACGCATGAAGACCTGCGCCGTGAAATCCAGGGGCGCGGGCTGTCCGCGCTGCTCTTCTCCAACCCGTGCAACCCCACCGGCAAGCTGGTGCAGGGCGAGGAGCTGGCCCGGTGGGTGGGCGTCGCGCGGGAGCTGGAGTGCTCGCTGCTCATCGACGAGTTCTACTCGCACTACGTCTGGACGGCCCGCCCGGGGATGCTGCCGGTGGAGAGCGCCGCGCGGTACGTGGAGGACGTGAACCGCGACCCGGTGGTGCTCTTCGACGGGCTCACCAAGAACTGGCGCTATCCGGGCTGGCGCATGACGTGGACGGTGGGGCCGAAGCAGGTCATCGACACGGTGTCCAGCGCGGGCAGCTTCCTGGATGGCGGCGGCAGCCGGCCCTTGCAGCGCGCGGCCATCCCCCTGCTCCAGGAGGACACGGTGGTGGCGGAGACGCGCGCCATCCACTCGACGTTCCGGGAGAAGCGGGACCGGTTCCACTCGCGGCTGGAGCGGCTGGGCATCCGCACGGACCGGGCGCCGGACGGGACGTTCTACGTCTGGGGCAACCTGTCCGGACTGCCCGCGCCGCTCAACGACGGCATGGCCTTCTTCCGCGCCGCGCTGGAGCACAAGGTCATCACCGTGCCCGGTGAGTTCTTCGACGTGAACCCGGGCAAGCGCCGCGCGCGGGCCTCGCGCTTCCGCAGCTACGTGCGCCTGTCCTTCGGCCCCTCGTGGGAGACGCTGGACAAGGCGCTCCAGCGGCTGGAGGCCCTGGTGCTCCAGCACACGCCCGCCGCGGCGCCGTGAGCGCGGCGGGCCCCCTGGCCCCGGACTAGGACCCCGGGGCCGGGTGGGTGCGGAACTGCGCCGTGGCCGTCACGTGCACCTTCTTGCGGTGGGACACGGTGAAGCCCAGGGAGGCGCGGCCGCCATAGCTGCCCGGCATGGACTGGGGCAGCGTCTCATCATCGCTGACGTAGCCGCCGACCCGGGGGCCGAAGGCCGGCGAGTCCCAGGTGCGCTCGGAGAAGCGGTGCAGCCCGCCCAGCGTCACGCCGAGCCCGGCCGCCACGCGGCGCGCCTTCTTCACCGACTCGCGGGCCAGCGCCTCCAGCCAGTCCTGCCGGGCCTCCGACTCCCGGACGTAGCCCCACTTGAGCTCGCGCAGCGTCGCCTGCTTCAGGCCGGACAGGGCCGAGAGCACGTCCCCTACCCGCGACATGTCCACCAGCCGGATGCGCAGCGTGTAGAGCGCGGAGGAGGAGCGCGTGAGCAGGCCCTCCGTCGTCTCCGCCTGCACCGCCTGGAGCGTGAAGGCCGTGGCGGGCACGCCCAGCTCCTCCATGCGGCGCACCAGGGAGGCCACCTCCTTCGCGTTGGCGAAGGCCGCGTTGCCGGTGAAGAAGGCCGTGGCCTTCACGTCCACCACCGCGTCCACGTGGTCCGCCTCCAGCTCGTGCTCGGAGGCCAGCTCCACGACGATGATTCCCGACTCGGTTTCGGTCTGCTCCGGCATGCGCCCCTCTTCGTCCTGGTTGCAGGCGCCGGAGTATACGCGCCTATGCTCACGCCCAGACCATGCGACGCATCCCGTCCCGGCTGTGGCTGTTGTGCGCGCTGTACTTCGTGCAGGGGCTGCCCTTCGGCTTCCAGGTGACGGCGCTGCCCGTCTACCTGCGCACGCGCGGCGTCTCCCTGGCGGCGCTGGGGTTCGCGGGCGCGCTGTCCCTGCCGTGGATGCTCAAGGCCCTGTGGGCCCCGCTGGTGGACCGCTACGGCTCCGCGCGCGTGGGGCGGCGGCGCTCGTGGATATTGCCCATGCAGGCGGGGCTCGCGCTCGCGTGCGCCCTGGCCGCCGTCGCCGCGGGCCGGGACTCGCTGCCCCTGCTGTTGGGCCTCCTCTTCGCGATGAACCTCTTCGCCGCCACCCAGGACATCGCGGTGGATGGCTTCGCGGTGGACCTGCTGCGCCCGGAGGAGCTGGGCCTGGGCAACACCGCGCAGGTCGTGGGCTACAAGCTGGGCATGCTCACCGGCGGCGGGCTCCTGGTGTGGGCCAGCTCGCGCATCGGCTGGTCCGGGCTGTTCGTCGTCATGTCGGCCCTGTGCCTGGCCGTCTTCACCGTCGTCCTGTTCGTGAAGGAGCCGCCCCCGCGCGAGGAGTCAGGAGCGCAGGGCGCGAAGCTGGACTGGCCCGCGCTCCTGTCCCGCCTCAAGTCCGCGCTCACCGTGCCGGGCACGGGGTGGCTGCTGCTCTTCATCGGCACGTACAAGCTGGGCGAGACGATGTCCGACGTCCTCTACAAGCCCTTCCTCGTGGACGCGGGCTTCACGCCCGCGCGCATTGGCCTGTGGGTGGGCACGTGGGGCACCGCCGCGTCGCTGCTGGGGTCCATGTGCGGGGGGCTGCTCGCCTCGCGCCTGCCGCTGCTGCGGGCGGTGGCCCTCACCGGGACGCTGCGCCTGCTGCCGCTGCTGGGGCGGTGGGTGCTCACGCAGGTCGGGGTCAGCGACGCGGGCGTGCTGGGCGTCACGCTCACCGAGGAGTTCTTCGGCGGCGCGCTCACCACCGTGATGTTCGCCTTCATGATGTCGCGCACGGACCGCCGCATCGGGGCCACGCACTACACGCTGCTGGCCAGCGTGGAGGTCGCGGGCAAGGCGCCCGCGGGCCCCCTGGCGGGGATCCTCGCGGATCCCCGGTACGGCGGCTGGGGCTACGCGAACGTCTTCCTCCTGGGCGTCGCGCTGTCCGCCGCGTTCCTCGCGCTGCTGGGTCCCCTTCGCCGGAGCGCGCCCGCGCCCACGCCACAGCCCGCGGCGTGAAACCTTCCGGCCTCACGACACGCGCACCCGCGTGAAGCCGCCCTGACGCACCGCGAAGAAGGCAGCGGGGGCCGTGAGGCGCTCCGGGCCGCTTGCGGTCCGCGCCGCCTCCGTTCATTGATGCGCGCACACGCACCGGGTGGGCGGAGCCGTGACTCCGGCCCGGGCTTCACGTGGGACGGAGGAAGCACCATGGCGGAGATGAAGACGTATTCGGGGAGCTGCCACTGTGGACAGGTCCGCTACGAGGCGCAGACGGACCTGGCCCAGGTGGTGAGCTGCAACTGTTCCATCTGTCACAGGCTGGGCGCGGTGCTCACCTTCGTTCCGCCGGAGCAGTTCAAGTCGCTCTCCGGCCAGGACACCGTGAAGAGCTACCAGTTCAACAAGAAGGTCATCAACCACCTGTTCTGCCCCACGTGCGGCGTGGAGTCCTACGCCACCGGCAAGGGCCCGGACGGCAAGCCCATGTTCGCCGTCAACGTGCGCTGCCTGGAGGGCGTGGACCTGTCCACGCTCAAGCCCTTCCACTACAACGGCAAGGACATGTAGCCGCGGGCCGCCTTTCACGAGAGGCCGCCCAGCCCCCTCGGAGGCCGGGCGGCCTCCGCGTCTAGCCCTCCGCCAGCGGAGTGTAGGCGCCCGCGGGCAGGTCCGCCGCGCGCCACAGGTACCAGCTCACCACGGTGCGGAACGGGCGCCAGCGCTCGCCATACTCCAGCAGGGCCTTGGGCTTGGGCATCTCCTTCAGGCCCTTCATGACCATGAAGCCCTTGCGCACGCCGTAGTCGTCCACGGGCAGGATGTCCGGCCGGCCCAGGCGGAAGATGAGCAACATCTCCACGGTCCACTGGCCGATGCCGCGCACCTGGGTGAGGTGCTCGATGAGGTCCTCGTCGGACATGCGGCGCACGCGCGCGAGCGGCGGCACCGTCCCGTCCACCGTCTTGCGCGCCAGGTCCTGGATGGCCAGCAGCTTGTTCGCGGACAGGCCGGCCTCGCGCAGCGTGGCGTCCGGCAGCGCGAGCAGCTTCTGCGGCGTGAAGGCCTTGCCCTTCCCCACGCGCTCGCACACCCGGCCGAAGATGGTCGCCGCCGCGCGGCCGTGGAGCTGCTGGTACACGATGGAGTGCGCCAGCGCCTCGAAGGGGCTGTGCAGCGGGCTCAGCTCCATGCGGAACGGGCCCACCGTCTTGAAGAGGGGCGCCAGCGCCGGGTCCGCGCGCACGAGGGCGCGGCGCACGGCGGGGGTGTACGCATCAGGGAGCAGCACCGGGGTGGCAAGCGGAGCGCGTGGCATGGGCCGCATGCTGCCCGGCCCCGCGCGCCGCGCAACCCCTGTCTGCTGGCGGTCCCCTCACTCGAGGGGCGCGGCGTGCTCCGTCTCGTCGGGCACGTCCTTGCGCGGCTCGCCCTCCATCAGCGCGTCGTACTCCTCCTCCAACTGGATGCCCAGGTCCTCCAACTGCTCCTGGCTCAGGAGCCTGCGCGCGGCCTTGAAGAGGTCCTGCTCCTCCTCCTCGACGTGGTGCTCCACCTGCTCCTGGAGGACCTTCATCTTCGCGTCGTACTCCTCGTCCGACGCCTCCATGTCCAGCAGGTCCGAAATCAGCCGCTTGAGGGACAGGTGCTCCTCGACGGCCTCGCGCAGGTCGTCCTCGGTGTCCTCCGTCTTGAGCGCCGGGTAGAGGTACAGCTCCTCAATCTTCGCGTGCGCGCCCAGCCGGTCGGCGATCTGCTCGAACAGCGCCTGGCGCCGCGCATCGTCGTGGTCGGCCAGCTTCTCGTACCGCTTGAAGAGCTTGGACACCTCTTCATGCTGCTGATGGATCAACTCCAGCGCGTGCATGTGTGGCTCCGTGAAGTGCGGGGATGTGCTGAGAGATGGGGGTGGAAGCGGCCAGAGGGAAGCCCACCCGCATGCACTTCTCACTTCACGGGCAGCTTGCGCGACGGCAGGTCGCTCACCGCGGGACCGTTGAGCACGCGGCCGGTGGGGCTGAAGCGGCCGCCATGGCACGGGCAGTCCCAGGAGCGCTCCGCGTTGTTCCAGTGCACGTGGCAGCCCAGGTGCGTGCACACCGGGGACACGGCGTGCGCGGTGCCTTCGTCGTCGCGGTACACGGCCACCTTGCGGCCGTCCACCTCGAGGATCCGCCCCTCCCCTGGCGCCAGGTCCTTCAGGTGCCGCCCGTCGGGCTTGGACAGCCGGTCCGCGACGAAGCGGAAGGCGACGTCCGCGTTCTCCTGGATGAAGTCCTTCGCGCCCGCCCGGGGCTTCAAGCGGCCCGGGGCATACAGCGCGGCGTAGGGGTTCTCCTGGCCCAGGATGAGGTCCGACAGCACCATGCCCGCGAGCGTGCCGAACGTCATCCCCGTGCCGGAGAAGCCCGTGGCCACGTACACGTGGCGGCTGCCCACGTTCCGGCCGATGGAGGGCAGACCGTCCGCGGGCTCGATGACCTGGCCCGACCAGCGGTGGGTGACGCGCTTCAGCGGGAACCGCGCGCGGGCGTAGGCCTCCAGCGTGGCGAAGCGCGCGGCGGTGTCCTCGTGGGCGCCGACCTTGTGGTCCTCGCCCCCCACGATGACGTACGGCACGCCGTCCACCCGCTGCGTGCGGATGTAGTGGTACGGGTCGCGGCTGTCGAAGTACTGGCCCGGCTCCAGCGGGCCGTCCAGCGGGGCCGCCACCGCGTAGGTGCGGTAGGGATAGAGCCGGGTGTGCAGGGCCACGCGGTTGAGCGGCGTGGTGGTGGCCTCCACCACGGCCCGCGCCGTCACGGTGCCGTGCTCGGTGACGACGCGGCAGGGCGTGCCGTCATGGATGTCCACGACCTTGCTCTGCTCGAACAGGTGGCTGCCGTCGCCCGGGACGCGGTCCGCCAGCGCGAGCAGGTACGCTCGCGGGTGCAGCAGCGCCTGATCCTCCACGCGCAGCGCGCCCTTCACCGGGAACGGCAGCGGCACGCTCCGGTTGAAGGAGGCCAACAGCCCCACCCGCCGCGCGGCGGCCACCTCGTGCAGGAGGTCGCGCAGCTCCGCCTCCGTCTCCGCGAACTTGAAGGCAGGCACGCGGGTGAAGCCACAGTCGATGGAGAGCGTCTCCACCGTCGAGGCGATCTGCTCGATGGCGGCCCGGCTGGAGGACGCGGCCAGGTGGGCGCCCTTGTCGCCGAAGTCCTTGAGCAGCGCGGTGTACGGCGTGTCCAGCAGCTCCGTGAGGTGCGCCGTCGTCTGCCCCGTCTGTCCGGAGAGGATGCGGTGCATCTCCAGCACCGCCACCTTCTTGCCGGCACGCTTGAGCAGCCAGGCGGTCGTCAGCCCCGCGACGCCCCCGCCGATGATGGCCACGTCCACGTCCAGGTCCCCTGGCAGGACGGGAAAGTTCCGGGGCGGCGCCGTCACCGTCCAAAGGGATTTGTGGAGCCGCTCGTCATTCATGGAGGAAGGCTAGGAACCCGCCCTCCAGGGCATAAGCCACGGCCGCCGCGACCCGCCCGCCCGGCTGCCCAGCATGGGGTGTGCGCGACCCAACAGAGGCCGGCCCCGGGTGTTGGCAAGTCAGGGGCTGGGCGGCGGAGGCGCTGGGGTGCACGGACCCCAGCGCGTTAGAACCGCGGGGTGACCTGAGGGTCCGCGCCGGGCGGGCTCAAGGAGCGCGATTCGAATGCCCGTGGAACGCGTGGCTGGAGGCGCCAGCCTGGTGGACGTCCTGGACCGCCTGCTGGACCGGGGGCTGCGCTTCGACGCGCGGGCCCTGGCGGCCCTGGGCGGCGCCGCTCCCATGGAGGAGGAGGCGCGCATCGTGGTGGCATTTTCGGAGGTCCGCACCGCAGACTCGCTGGAGCGCGGCCCACCCCCGCGTCCACCCTCTCCCGGAGCGTAAGGTCGTGGCGTCTCCAGCCCCGCTGCCCCCCGCCGAAGCCGAACCCGGGGCGCGCCTCGTGCTCGCCGAGCACCTGCTCGCCTGCGAGTCCGCCGTCGCCTGCGCACGGGCGATGGTGGAGTGGCTCGCGCGGCGGTCCAGCGCGGCGGTCGCCTGCCTGGGCCCCGGGGATGGGGGCAATGGCTCCGCGTGCCTGGCCAGTGAGGGACTGACGGGCTCGCAGCAGGCCGCGCTCGCCAGGGCCTGGGACGCGCCCGCCTCGCCCCTGTCGTCCTTCCGCACCCGGCCCGGGGCGCGGTGGCTGGGGGCGGACGCGCTGGAGGGCGTGGTGATTCCGGGTGGCTTCCTGGCGGTGCCGCTGGGCCGGGCGGGGTCGCCCGCCGTGGCGCTGCTGGTGGTGGGGCTGCCGGGTCCGCTCGTGCCGCAGGACGTGGCGTGGGTGGCGTCCTGCGCGGGGCCGCTGATGGCCCGGTGGGTGGCGGCGGACGCCCGGGCGCCGCGCCGGCCGGAGCCGGACCGGCTGCTGCGCCGGGTCATCAACGCGGTGTCGGATCCGGTGCTCCTGACGGACGCGGAGGGCACGCTGCTCTTCGCCAACGGCCGCGCGGAGGCCCTGCTGGTCGCGGGGCCGGACGCGAGCCCCGGCCGCGCGCGGGCGGTGGAGGTCAACCAACGGCTGTTCCGGGAGACGCTCGCGCAGGGCGGAGGCACCACGGTGCACCGGCGCGAGGTGCCGCTGGTGGATCCGCTGGAGGGGATGGACCTGCTCTTCGAGCTGGTCACCACGCCGGTGCTGGCGCCGGACGGGCCCTCGGTGGTGGTGAGCGTGCTGCGCAACGTGACGGACCTGGGCCGCGCCACGCAGGCCCTGGGGGAGAGCTACCGGCGGCTGCGCGCCACCGAGCGCGAGGCGCGCAGCGAGCGCCACCGGCTGGACCGGGTGCTGGACTCCGTGGCGGACCCCATCATCCTGACCGACCCGGCGGGCGGAATGGTGATGATGAACGACCCGGCCGAGCGGCTCTTCGCGTGGCCCCACGAGGAGGGCCCTTCGAGCGAGGCCACCGAGCGCCGGGTGCGCGCCAACGCCGCGCTCTTCGCGTCGTTCCTGGCCAACCTGCTGGGCCCCGTCAACGCGGGCGTGTCGCGCTGGAAGAGCCAGCTGACGCTGGACGAGCCGGCCACCGGCGCCCCCGTGCCCATGGAGGCCATGGCCAACAAGGTGCTGGGGGACGGGGGCGAGCTGACGGGCATCGTCACCGTGTTCCACGACCGCACGGAGGTGCTGGAGCGGGCGCGGCTGCTGGAGCGCGTGAAGGAGGTCTCCAGCGAGCTGGAGGCGCGCGTGCAGTCCGCCACGGCGGAGCTGGCGGAGCAGAACGAGCTGCTGCGCCGGCAGGCCATCCAGTTGGAGCAGGCGAGCGCGGCCAAGTCGCAGTTCCTGGCCAACATGTCGCATGAGTTCCGCACGCCGCTCAACGCCATCCTCGGCTACACGAACATGCTGCTCCAGAACGTGTCCGGGGAGATGACGCCGCCGCAGCGCCGCAACCTCACGCGCATCGACTCCAACGGGCGGCACCTGCTGGAGGTCATCAACGAGATCTTGGACATCACCCGCATCGAGGCGGGGCGGATGCCCCTGCACCTGACGGACTTCGGCATCCCGGAGCTCCTGCAGGAGGTGATGGCGGAGATGGACCCCATCATCGCGCGCAGCAAGCTGACGGTGGAGACGCACCTGGATGAAGGGTTGCCGGGCGTGTGGAGCGACCGACAGAAGGTGAAGCAGATCGTCCTCAACCTGTTGTCCAACGCGCTGAAGTTCACGCATGAGGGCGGCGTGCGCGTGGCGGCGGAGTATCAGAGCGCCACCAGCACGGTGGCCATCTCCGTGAAGGACACGGGCATCGGCATCGACGTGTCGAACCAGGAGAAGATCTTCGAGGACTTCCAGCAGGTGGACAGCTCCCCCACGCGAGCCTATGGGGGCACGGGCCTGGGCCTGTCCATCTGCCGTCGTCTGGCCACGATGCTGGGGGGACGCGTCTCCCTCCAGAGCGCCCCGGGCCAGGGTTCGACCTTCACCCTGCACTTTCCAAGACGTGCGAGACGGACATGACGAACACCCCGGAAAAACAAAAGCCGCTCGTGCTGGTGGTGGACGACTACCAGGATGCCCGGGAGATGTACGCGGAGTACCTGGAGTTCTCCGGCTTCCGCGTCGCGGAGGCGAAGAACGGCCAGGAGGCGCTGGACAAGGCGTTCGAGCTGGTGCCGGACGTCATCCTGATGGACCTGTCGCTGCCGGTGATGGACGGCTGGGAGGCGACGCGCCGGCTGAAGCGCGACGCGCGCACGAAGGCCATCCCGGTGGTGGCGCTCACCGGCCATGCCCTGAAGGGGCACTCGGAGGACGCGAACGAGGCCGGGTGTGATGCGTACGTCACCAAGCCGTGCCTGCCGGACGCGCTGGTGGACCAGGTGAAGAAGATGATCGCCCGGCGGGGGGTACCGCCGGCGCGCTGAGCCGAAGCATCTCCGAAGCAGCAGGGAGGCAGGCACGTCATGACGGCGAAGACCCATGCGGAGTCGTCGCGGGAGGGGCGAGCGCACTACCTCTACGGAATCGTGCGCGGGGACGGCGGCTGGGAGCCATCCGTGGCGGGGCTGGGCACGTCGCCGGTGCGCGTGGTCCGCGAAGGCGGGCTCGCGGCGCTGGTGTCCGACGCGGGCGGCCTGCGGGTGGTGCCCACGCGAACGCACCTGCTGATGCACCAGCGCGTGACGGAGGCCGTGCTGCGCGAGCACACGCTGGTGCCCGTGGCCTTCGGCACGGTGCTGCCTTCGGAGGCGCGGGTGCGGGAGCTGCTGCGCGTGGCGCGCGCCCCGCTGACCCGGGCGCTGTCGGCGCTGGAGGGGCGCGTGGAGCTGGGGCTGAAGGTGCTCTGCCACGGCGACGCGCTGACGCGGCGGCTGGTGGCGGAGACGCCGGGGCTCGCGCGCAGGGACGACGAGCCCGAGGAGGACCACGAGCAGCGGCTGGAAGTGGCGCTGCGCGAGTGCACCACGCGGGACCTGAACGGGCTGAGGGTCGGGCTGTGTCCGCTGGCGGAGGCCACGCACGAGGCGCCGCCGCTGGGCGAGCGGATGATCCTCAACGCGGCCTTCCTGGTGGACCGGACCCGGGTGGCCGCGTTCGAGGCGCGGTTGCAGTCGCTGGTGGCGCGGCTGGACGCGTACACGTTCCGCTTCACCGGGCCGTGGCCGGCCTACAGCTTCGTGGACGTGCGGCTGGACGTGGAGCAGGCCGGCCCCGAGACGCCGTGACGTAGCGCCTCAGCGCGGGGGCGCGGTGAGCTTCAGGGCCTCCTCGGCGAGGGGCTCCAGGCCGCCCCCCATGCGCGTCCATCCCGGGGTGAACTCCGTGCGCGCGTACCACGAGCCATCGGGCGCCTTGGCCATGGCGAGCTCGCCCACGGGCTTGTCGCCGCGCTGGTACTCCACGCGGAAGGCGGGCGCGGAGGGCAGGCCGGGAGGGGACTCGCCCCGGCCCAGCAGCTCCACGGGGGTGAGGCGCCACAGGCGGTCATGCCAGTTGCGGGCGAACTCATCCGGGGTGCCGGGGGCGGACACGGGTGTGAGCTGTACGGCGCCCGGGGGCTTGCCGCTGGCGAGGAAGGCCCGGGACGTGGATCCGGCGGAGATGATCACGCGGTCGAAGCCATCCACGTCGAAGGTGTGCATGCGGCGATCCACGAGCCGGCTGCTGGCGGCCTCCAGGTCCGGAAGCAGCGAAGGGCCCAGGAGGAAGACGCGGCCGTCGGACACGCGCTGGAGGTAGGGCGCGCCCCAGCCCGACACGGGCGCGGCGAGGCGGAACGACTTCGGGGTGCCGTCCAGCGTGAGCGTCAGGCCGCGCTCCGTGCTCGCGAGGCCGATCTCGCCCAGCTTCGTCGCATCCATCACGCCCAGGTCCCGCTGCGCGCGCAGCGGCGCGAGGCGGGAGAACAGCTTCAGCGCCACGTCATTGCCGCGCAGCTCGCGGGGCGGAGGCACAGGGGCGGAGAATGCACCCGCCGCCGCGGCACTCGCGGGCGGTCCCGCGTTCGCGTGAGCGTGGTCACCTGTTTCAGTGGCACCCTCGAGCGTTCCCGCGTTCGCGTGAGCATGAGCCCCCGCATCGGAAGCACCCGCGGGACCGCCCGCGCTGACTTGCGCGAGGGAGCCCGCGTCGAACGGCGCGCGGCCGGGGGCTCCCGCATCCAGCGCGGCTCCCTCGGCGGCACCGGACGCGGTGGCGAGCGCCCCCGCATCCACGCCCGCAGGGCCGGTGACAGGCTTCGCGGGCTTGTTGCCCAGACGGACCCAGATGGTCTCGGGGTCCCTCGGGTCACGGCTCAACTCCACGAAGCGCGTCTCCTCGTCGTACCGGAGGCGGTCGAGCGAGCGCGCCTGCGCGTCCTCCACCGTCACCTCCCCTGGCGCACGGGACGGCTCGCGCTGCCACACGAAGAACGCGGCCACGAGCGCCACCCCCGCCAGCACTCCCTGCACCGCCACGTCGCGAGCCTTCATCGCGCACCTCCCGCTACCGCCGCGCTCCGGGGCGCGCGCCGTCCCCGCCGCCGCGTCACGAAGAACCC
Organism: Corallococcus sp. Z5C101001; assembly: GCF_007352635.1. Lineage (NCBI taxonomy): Bacteria > Pseudomonadati > Myxococcota > Myxococcia > Myxococcales > Myxococcaceae > Corallococcus > Corallococcus sp. Z5C101001. The sequence goes on along the minus strand of NZ_VKLU01000001.1, from coordinate 697,186 downwards.
CACCGCCAGCACCGCCACCGGGACCCCGAAGACCGTCGCGTAGAACCACGCGACGTCCTGCGAGCGCGTGTGCTGGATCGGCACGTCCTCTTCGCTCGTCGTCACGCCGGACAGCGCCTCCTCCCCGGAGAGCCAGCGCAGCGTGTCCACCGCGAGATAGGCGTTGCCCACGTTGCCCAGGATGCCGTCACCCACCGCGTCCGCGTCCGCCATCACCACCGCGCGCGACGCGGGCTTTCCCTCCGGCGCCGGCCGCTCCACCGCCACCACCAGCGGCCACGCCTTCGTGACCTCCCCGGGCCCGGGCTCGAAGTCCCCGTTGGCGTCCGCGAACGTCTCCGGGTGCGCGCGCACGCTCGTGTCCAGCATCACCCCGGGCACGGGCGGCGTCACCGGCTCCAACGCCACCGCGCCCAGGAACGCCACCGCGCCCTGCGACCCCAGCGCGGACAGCGACGTCACCGACGGGTGCGACGAGAAGTTCGCCGTGCCCAGGTTGCCCCGGTCGCTCTGCTGCCGCGTGGCGCGGAAGAACACGCGGTCGTTCGCCAGCGGCACGCGCAACGACCGGAGCCCCAGCGGCCGGAGCAACGGCTCCAGCCCAGCGCCATCCGGCTCCAGCGCGATCCACAGCCGCCCCCCTCGCTCCCAGTACTCGCGCAGCGCCGCGACCTCTTCCGGAAGCAGCTCATGCGTGGGCCCCAACACCGCCACCAGGGACGCGTCCCGTGGCACCTCCGTCCCCAACCCCTCCGCCACCGTGAGCGTGCGCACGTCCACGTTCTGCGCGCGCAGCAGCTCCTTGAGCTGCGCCACCGAAGGCCGCACCGCCTCTCCAGGGACGGGCCGCGTGTCGGCGCGCTCTCCATGGCCGCCCGTGAGGTAGACGATGCGGCGGGGCTTCGCCACCGCCAAGAGCCGCCGCTGCACCTCCGCGTCCAGCCGCTGGAGCTGTCCTCGCGCACGCTCCGGATCCAGGCCCAGCGTCAGGATCTCCTTGCGGTCGCCCCGCGCCAGCACCACCGAGCCGTTGCTGCTGACCCCCAGCGCCTTGCCACGCGCGGGCTCCACCGCCTGGTCCAACACCTCCAACCCCAGCCGCGGACTCTCCGGCGCCAGGTCGCGGAAGTACTGCCGCACCGCCTCGCCCACCTCGTTGGCGGGAGGAAAGAAGACCGTCACCTGGAGGGGCTCGTTGAGGCCGCGCACCAGCTTGCGCGTCGCCTCGCCCGGCTTCGCGGTCCGGAAATACGACAGGTCCCAACTGGCATCCGCCTCCGTGGCCACGTACGTCGCCGCGAACGCGAACACCACGGCGAACGCCACGCCCAGGCCGGAGAACAGCGCGCTGCGAACCCGCCCCGTCTCCGGCACCGGCGCGCGCGCCATCGCCACCAGCGCCGCCTCCACCATCGCCAGCGGCACCAGCGCGCACAGCAGCAGCGCCGGGAACAGCACCGACAGCACGCCCGAAAGCCGCGGCGAGGAGCGCGAAAGCGGCTCACCCACCAGCGCCGTCCCCACGTCCCCCCTCACGAAGTAGAGCGCCAGCGCCAGCAGCCCCAGGCCGTAGAGCGTGAGCACCCACCGCTCCAGCGTGCGCCGGGCCACGGGCGCCGCGAGCATCCGCACCACGCGCCACGCGGTCGCGGCCACGGCGACCCCCACGCCCAGCGCGGCCAGGGCCACGCGGCCGGAGCCCGCCCCCAGCACCCGCTCCGCGATGAAGACAGCGACGAGCCCCGCGACGAACGCCCCCGTCGCCGCGAGCCCGGTCCCGAACGAAGCCGGCGTGCTCATCGCCACCTCCGCGCTTCCAACACCCGTGTCGCCGCGAACAGCGCCACGTAGGTGACGCACAGGTAGTAGACGACGTCCCGCACGTGGATGAGCCCTGTCTGGAACGGGGGGTAGTGCTGGTTCCACAGCGACATCGCGCTGAAGACATCCGCCAGGGGCTGCTCGGTGATGCGCGCGAGCAGCCAGCACAGGATGAGCGCCACCAGCATCACCGCGGAGAAGATGGCCGCGAGCAGCTGGTTCTTCGCGAGCGACGAGCCGAACGTCCCCACCGCCAGCGAAGCACCGCCGAGCAAGAGCAGGCCCAGGTAGCCCACCGCCACGTGCCCGAAGGACACCTTGCCGTTCACCAGCACCAGCAGCGGCATGTAGAGCGTGAGCACCAGGTAGAGCGCCAGGAAGGCGAGCCCCGCCAGGAACTTGCCCAGCACGATGTCCCGGTCCCGCACGGGCGACGCGTAGAGCAACGGCAGCGTGCCCGTCTGACGCTCCTCCGCGAGCAGCCGCATGGAGACCAGGATGGCCGCCACGATGGTGAAGCCGCTGGAGTAGTAGAAGAAGCCGGACAGCACCTCCGCGGAGCGCTTGCTCGCGCCGCCCAACGCATACGCGTTGAAGAACAGCCCGTTCACCGCGAGCAGGATGGCCAGGATGACGTAGCCGCTGAGCGTGCGCAGGTAGCCGGCCAGCTCGCGGCGGGCAATCAGGAGCGCCTTCACGCCCGCACCTCCTGTCCATGCGTCAGGCGCAGGAAGAGCGCCTCCAGCTGTCCCTCGTTCGCGTCCAGCCGCAAGAGCTCCAGGCCCGCGCCCACCACCGCCCGCGCCACCTGGGGCCGCAGGTCTGGCGGCGCCGCGACCTTCACCCCCAGCACGCCGCCCTCCCCTTCCCGCACCTCCACCGCGCCAAACCCCTGGAGCGCCTCCACCGCCCGCGCCCGGTCGCCCCGCACCTCCAGCACGATGGACGGCCCGCCCAGGCTGCGCGACAGCTCCTCCTCGCTGCCCTGCGCCAGCAGCGCGCCCTTGTGGATGATGAGCAGCCGGTCACACGTCTGGGAGATCTCCGGGAGGATGTGGCTGGACACCAGCACCGTGTGCGCGCCCTTCAGTCCCCGGATGACGTCGCGCATCTCCACGATCTGCAGCGGGTCCAGGCCGCTGGTGGGCTCATCGAGGATGAGCAGCGCGGGCCGGTGCACCAGCGCCTGCGCCAGCCCCACGCGCTGGCGGTAGCCGTGGCTCAGCGTGGAGATGACCTCGCCGTGCACGTCGCGCAGCCCGGTCTTCTCCTCGGCCTCGCCCACGTGGGTGGCGGTGGCCTTCGCCGGCACGTCGCGCAGCCGGGCGACGTAGGCCAGGTACTCGCCCACCGTCATCTCGTCGTAGACCGGGGGGACGTCCGGCAGGTAGCCGATGCGCTGGCGCACCTCGTGGGACTGGTTCACCACGTCGTGCCCGTCAATGACGACGCGGCCCGAGGTGGGCAGCAGCACGCACCCGAGAATCTTGAGCGTCGTCGACTTGCCGGCGCCATTGAGGCCCAGGAAGCCGATGACCTCGCCCTGGCCAATGGTGAAGGCCAGGTCCCGGATGGCCGCGTGCTCGCCGTAGAACTTCGTCAGCCCTTCGACCTGGATCATCAGGACTCCTCGACGCGAGGGGGGAAGCGGCGCTCTTCTGTCGCCCCTCCCGAGGAGTGTCAAGCACGGGCCGCGCCACCGCGAACGACAGGCGCCGCCCCAACGGGCTCACCCGTGGCGGTATTCCGCGCCGTCGGTGGTGCGGCCCAGCGTGAAGCGCAGCGCGCCCTCCAGGTCGGGGAAGAGGAACGGGAAGCGGTGGGCCTGCGCGACGGTGGGCAGGGCGTGGGTGCTGGAGAGCAGGGTCTCCTCCCCCATCTCGCCAAACACGGTCTTCACCACGGCGGCGGGCAGCGGGAAGACGGCGGGACGGTGGAGCACCCGGCCGAGCACCTTCGCCAGCTCGCCCTGTCGCACCGCGTTCGGGGACACCGCGTTGAGGGGGCCCCGGATGGACGGCGTGAAGAGGGACAGCTGGATGAGGCCCAGCACGTCCTCCAGCGCCACCCAGCTCAGCCACTGCTTGCCGGAGGCGACCGGGCCGCCGCCGCCCGCCTGGGTCGCGAGCGCCAGCTTCGCGAGCGCCCCGCCCCGCGCGTCCAGCACCACGCCGATGCGCAGGTGCACCACGCGGATGCCCGCGGCCTCGGCCGCCGCGGTGGAGGCCTCCCACTGGCGCGTGACGTCCGCGAGGAAGCCGTCACCGGAGGAGGACGCCTCGGTGACCTCCGCGTCGCCCCGGTTGCCGTAGAAGCCGACGGCGGAGGCGCAGATGAGCACGCGGGGCTTGCGGCTCGCGCGGGCCAGGGTCTCGCACAGCAGGCGGGTGCTGTCCGTGCGGCTCTTGCGGATCTCCTCCTTGCGCTCGGGCGTCCAGCGGCCCTCGCCCACGTTGGAGCCGGACAGGTGCACCACCGCGTCCACGCCCTCCAGCCCGGCCGCGTCGACGGTGCCCTTGTCGGGCGCCCACGGGATGTCGCCCCGCGCCGCGTTCGCGCGGCCGCGCACCAGCCGCTTCACGCGGTGTCCGCCGGTGGTGAGGAACGCCGACAGCGCCGACCCCAGCAGGCCGGAGGCGCCGCCCATGGCCACGGTGAGCGGGCCCTGGTCCGCGAAGGCGGCGTGACGGCGCAGGTCCGCGCGGGTGAGGGTGTGGCGGTACGCGAACATCCGCTCCAGGCGCTTGCGCGCGTAGCCCCCGCCGAAGGTGTCCCCGAGCGTCCCCACGGGCAGCTCGTACTGGATGGCGTCCTCCAGGACGGAGGCGTCCGGGGAGCCCGCGCGGAGCATGCGATGGTCGTGCACCCACTTCACGAACGGGCCCTCACGCTGGGTGTCCTGGAAGCTCACGCCCTCCACGTAGCCGGTGTGCTCGGCGACCAGGCGCTGGGGGATGGGCCCCAGGTGGATTCGCACGACGACGCGGGCGCCGGGGCGGATGCCGTCGCCCGTGCGCTCCACGACCTCGGCGGTCTCCCAGGGGGGCGACAGGCGTTCGAAGGCTCCCTCGCGGGCGTGCCAGGAGAAGAGGTCGGCGGGGGGGACAGGCATCTGGCTGCGCGCATCGAAAACGTGCGACTTGCCCATGGTTTCTCCTGGGGAGACAGTGCGACCCGCGCATGCTTAATCCCGACCTCCTCGACCGTGCAGTCGAATTGCTGCGACGCGGTGGCGTCATCGCCCTGCCAACAGAAACGGTCTACGGACTCGCGGCCAACGCCGAGGACGAGCTGGCGGTGCGTCGCGTCTTCGCCATCAAGGGCCGGCCCGCGACCCACCCGCTCATCGTCCACATCCCGGGCGCGGAGCACCTGTCCGCGTGGGCCCGCGAAGTGCCGGACGAAGCGAAGGCCCTGGCGCGGGCGTTCTGGCCGGGGCCGCTGACCCTGGTGCTGCCGCGCACGGCGAGGGCGACGGACGCCGTGACGGGAGGCCAGGACACGGTGGCGCTGCGCGTGCCGGGGCATCCGGTGGCGCTGGAGGTGCTGCGCCAGCTGGGCGGAGGCGTGGCCGCGCCCAGCGCCAACCGCTTCGGCCGGGTGAGCCCGACGACGGCGGAGCACGTCCAGCGGGACCTGGGCACGGACGTGGACCTGGTGCTGGACGGAGGCGCGTCCACGGTGGGCGTGGAGTCGACCATCGTGGACCTGTCGTCGGGAGCCCCGGCCATCCTCCGGCCCGGCGGGCTGGCGATTGAGGACGTGGAGCGCGTGCTGGGGCGCGCGGTGCCGGTGCGCGCGTCCGCCACGGTGCGCGTGTCGGGTTCGCTCGCCTCGCACTACGCGCCGCGAGCGGGCGTGGTGCTGGCGGAGCCGGGCGAAGCGGTGCAGCGGGTGGAGGCCCTGCGGGCCCAGGGACTGCGCGTGGGCGTGCTGGGCCCCGCGTCGCTGTCATTGCCTGGAGACGTGCGGCGGTTCGACGTTCCAGGGGAGCCGGCGGAGGCCGCGCGCGTCCTCTATGCGCGGCTGCGGGAGGCGGATGAACAGGGCCACGACGTGCTCGTGGCCTGCCTGCCCGCCGCCAGCGGCCTGGGCATCGCCGTGCGCGACCGGCTGTCCCGCGCGGCGGCCCCCCGCGAAGGGTGAGCGGCCACCAACGCCCCCGCCCCCACGCTCATAACGGCTCGGGCTTGAGGACCGCCGCCTTGGGCCGGGAGCCCGCTGACAAGAGCCGGACGCTGAGGTCGTGCTGCCCGCAGTAGAGCACGTCGTAGACCTGGTTCGCGGCCAGGTCCTCGAACTCCACGGGGGTGTAGCCATCCATGTACGTGGAGTGGTCGCTCTCCTTGAGGGTGAGCACGGTCCCCACGTCCGGCCGCCGCTCGACGAGCCGGGCTGACTGCCCCGCCGCGAGCCGCCCCGTGGCGGTCACCGGGTGCGCCGGGACATATCTGCCGTTGCGGATCTCCCCGGGCCGGTCCAGGGCCTCCTTCACGCCACCACCCGCCAGGGAGTCCTTCATCAACCACTCGTAGCAGAGCTCGAAGAGGCGCCGCTTCGCGTCCGCGTCCCCCGCGCTCCGGAACGCCGTGTCGAGCTGCTGGAACTCGTCCCGCAGGGTCTCCTGCCAGGGCATGTTGTTGGACTGGAGGTCGGCGACGAAGCGCATCAGGTTGTAGACGATGTTGCGCAACGCCACGGAGGACCCGAGCCCCGCGCGCTCGACCAGCGCGGCCATCAGCGGTCCGGCGACCCGGCACACCTCGTCCAGGAGCCACCACGCCGTCGGGTCGCGGAGCGCCATGTAGAGCGCGCGAATCGGCGAATCGCGAGTCCGGATGGCGCGGGCGCCGTCCATCTGGGGGACGCTGAACAGCGCCTCGATGCCTCGCAGCGTGGCCCCCGCGCTGATCTGGGTCGCCTCCAGGTTGTAGCGCACCCGCTCCCGGTCGGTGGAGAAGGCCACGGGGATGACGTTCTGCATGAACGCCCAGTACAGCAGCAGCTCGCCCGTCGAGGCCGGCCGGAGCCGACCCGCATCCCGGAGCTGGAGTCCCCCGGCCAGGGCCTCCAGTCGCGGGTCCAGGGTGGGCAACAGATACAGCGTCGGCAGCCCGTAACCCTCACCGTGACAGGCCCCCTGCTGCCGGCTGCCCATCAGCCCGTACGCGAGGTACACGATGCCCTGCTCGCGGCAGTACCGGCGGATCTCCGTGTCCTGGTAGTACGGGCTGCACCGGTTCTGGACGCAGGACACCGGCACCCGGAAGCCCCGCGCGGCCTCGCAGAGGGTGCGCAGCTCCTCCACGGTGGTGACGTTGCTGAGGCCCAGGTAGCGCCCGTTGCCGCTGCGGATCCGATTGGCCAGCTCGCCGATCGCGGTCACCGTCTTCGAGGTGGTCGCCGCCATCTCGTGCAGCATCAGGACGTCCGGCCCCCGCCCCAGCGGCCGGAAGACGCCTCGCAGCTCGGCGATCTCCGTGGGCTTCACCTTGAAGAGGATGAAGGCCTCGTCGAGCAGGTCGCGCTCGCGCAAGCACTCACAGACACTGGCGAACGAATCGTAGAGGAGCGCGCAGTCCAGGAGCCGGTAGCCCGCGTCCAGCGCCTGGCCGATGATCCGCTTCTTCTCCACGTTCGGCCGGGTCTTGCCAACGTCCGTGCCGAAAGCCTGGTCGAGGTCGCGGTCGTCCAGCTCGGTGGCGAGCCCCGGGGGCGGATCCAGCACGGGGTGCGTGACGCCCATGGGGAGCTGACCGCTCGGGCCCGCGATGGAGCCCCGCTCGACCGCACGGAGCTGCGGGCCCGCACGGCAGATGCACTGGTTCGCGCGTTTGTGACAGCGTCGGCAAAACATGGTTCGTCCTCTCGTGCCGTGAAGGTAGCAGTCGGCGACGACAGCGCTCAACGCGGCCCCCCGCGAGTCAGCACCTCCCATCGCCCGCACGAAACGGCCGACCTCACCCTGGACGTCCTTCAATCCCTGGCAGCACCGGCGATGCACGCGCGAAGGGCTTCGCGTCGCGCCCTCGGCCCCGACAGGAAGACCGCGCCCGGCGGAAGCCCGGGGGTCCTCCTGATGGCCGAGGGGTCTTGCGGTCGGGGGCCCCGCTCCCCCAGGCTCCCTTCTTGGAGAGGGGACCGAGCCCCAGGGCTTCACCCCGGGGCGTGGCACCGTACGGCCATCCTTGAAGCCCCCACTTCAGCGGGCCGCGTCAATCCACCTTCTCCCTTTTACAACCGCCGTCCGCTCCGCTATCCCGCGACGGTCACCCAGGAGTGTCCCCGTGAAGCGAAGTCTGTCCGGTCTGCTCGTTGCCCTCGCGTTCACCGCCTGCAAGCAGGAAGCCCCCGGGAAGATGGAGCCCATCCCGCGCCCGCCCGGGGCCACCGCGCCCGCCCCCGTCGAGGAGGCCGCGCCGCCCCCCGCGGCGCCCGCCGTGCCCAAGGACGCCGTCGTGCTGCGCTGGAAGCTCGTCCAGGACGCCCCCATCTCCTTCCGCCTGGGCCTCGCGCTGGACCGCAACGCGGCAGTCCCCGAGTCCGCTCCCGCGGAGCCCAAGGCCGACAAGAAGAAGAAGGGCGCCAAGGCCGCCCCCGCCCCGGCCCCCGCGGCCGCCGCGGCCCCCGTCCCCTCGGAGATCACCTACCTCCTGGAGCTGGACCGCTCCGGTGAGCGCCACCTGCGCGTGACGCCCGCGGGCGGAGCCCCGGAGGACGCCAGCTTCAGCGACCGCGGCTTCATCATCGACGGGCTCCATGGCCTGGAGCGCAACCTGGCCACGCTGGTGCTGGAGCTGCCGCGCGACCCCGTGCGCCCCGGTGAGACGTGGTCCCTGGGCACCGAGCTGACCGCCCCGGACGCCCTGGGCACCCAGTTCCGCCGCGCCCCCGGCGGCGAGCGCCACAACCGCGTGAAGCTCGTCTCCGTCAGCCCGGGCGACAACGGCGAGCAGGTGGCCACGCTCGAGTACGACATCGTGGAGCAGTTCGGCGGCACCCTCTCCGCCCCGCGCGTCAGCGTGGTCAACAGCGGCGCCAAGAAGGGCGTGCGCATGACGGGCACCGAAGGCGGCACCCCCACCGAAGGCGCCGACGAGCCCGCGGACGCCCCCGCGGCCCCCACCGGGCCTCCCGAAGGCACCGAGCTGGGCGCCACCGTGAAGGTCCGCGGCAAGGGGGAGTTCCTGGTGAAGGCCGGGCAGTGGCGCTCGTGGGAGGGCACCCTCTCCACCACCATCACCGGCCCCGCCCAGCCCGCGGTGAACCTGCCCGTGGGCACCTACCAGGCCCGCGTCACGCCCGTCAGCGCGCCCCAGACGCCCACCGCGACCCCGCCTACCGCGACCCCGCCGACGCCGTAGCGGACGGCCCGTCCGACGCGCGCACCATCCGCACCACGGCGTCCACCCACTCCGGGTGGGCGTTGAGGGACGGCACCAGCGTCAGCGACTCCCCGCCCGCCTCCACGAACTGCTCCTTCGCGCGGAGGCCTATCTCTTCCAGCGTCTCCAGGCAGTCCGCCACGAAGGCCGGGCACATCACCGCCAGCCGCTTCACGCCCTTCGCCGCCAGCTCCGGCAGCACCACGTCCGTGTAGGGCTTCACCCACGGCGTGCGCCCCAGGCGCGACTGGAAGGCCACGGTGTAGCCGCCCTCCGGCAGCCCCAGCCGCTGGGCCAGGAGCCGCGCCGTGGAGTAGCACTGCGCGCGGTAGCAGTGCCGGTTCTCGGCCGTCAGCACGTCGCAGCAGCCCTGGGACGCCAGGCAGTGCCGCCCCGTCGGGTCGCTCTTGCGCATGTGCCGCTCCGGCAGCCCGTGGAAGCTGAAGAGCACGTGGTCCGCGCGCGCGTCGGAGATCACCGGCCGGGCCACCGCCGCGAACGCGTCCAGGAAGCCCGCGTCGTCGTGGAAGGCCGGCACCGCGCGCACGTTGGGGACGTCCCAGCCCTCCGCCAGCACCTCGTAGAGGCGCGCCAGCGATGATGACGCGGACGACGTCGCCTCCTGCGGGTACAGCGGCAGCACCGTGAACTCCGACACGCCCTTCGCCCGGAGCGCCGCGACGGTGTCCGGCAGCGACGGGTTGCCGTAGCGCATGGCCAGCGCCACCTCGTAGTCGTCCTTCAGCCGCTCGGCCACCGCGGCCTCCAGCGCGCGGCCGTGCACGAGCAGCGGCGAACCCTCCCGCATCCACACCTTGCGGTACGCCTCCGCGCTCTTCGCGGGGCGGAAGGGCAGGATGAAGAGGTTCAGCAGGAACCAGCGCCCCACGGGGTGGATGTCGATGACGCGCGGGTCGCTGAGGAACTCGCGCAGGTAGCGGCGCACCGGCCCGGACTCGGGCGCGTCCGGCGTCCCCAGGTTGACGAGCAGCAGCCCCCGCTTCGTGGTCGGCACGGCCATGGCGTGTCCCCCCGGGGCCTTCAGTGCAGCGAGTGGGGCAGCGTGAGGGCGAACTCGGCGATGCGCGCCTCGAAGCGCGTGCCATCCGGGCGCACCATCTCGTAGGTGCCGCGCATGGTGCCGAAGGGCGTGCGCAGCATCGCCCAGCTCGTGTACTCGAACCGCTCGCCCGGCTTGAGGTGAGGCTGGCGGCCCACCACGCCCTCGCCCTTCACCTCGTCCACGTGCCCCTGGGCGTCGGTGATGAGCCAGTGCCGGGCGTGGAGCTGCGCGGGGACCTCGCCTTCGTTGGCGATCTCCACCTTGTACATGAAGGCGAACTGACCGGACTCAGGCGTGCTGCGCTCCGGCCAGAAGGTCGGCTCCACGGTGACGCGGATGCCATCGGTGGTGGCGGTGGACATGGCGGAAGACTTGGCAGCGACTCCCGCCCGATGCAAGGGAAACACAGGCCCCGGCGCCGCCCGTCAGCCGCGCTCCTGCTTCCGGGCCGGCGCCTCCGGGGTCTTGTCCGCCTCCGCCACCTCCGGGGGCTGCTCCGCCTCCGGGGGCTTGGGGAACACCAGCGACGCGAGGATGGCCACCCCCAGACACCCGCCGATGATCGACAGCGAGACGCCGATGGGGATCTTGTACCAGTGCTCGATGAGCATCTTCACGCCCACGAAGGCCAGGATGACGCCCAGCGCGGCCTTCAGCAGGTGGAACTTCTCCATCAGGCTGGAGACGACGAAGAACAGCGAGCGCAGGCCCAGGATGGCGCAGACGTTGGACGAGTAGATGATGAACGGGTCCTTGCTGATGCCCAGCACCGCGGGGATGGAGTCCATGGCGAAGAGCAGGTCCGTCGCCTCCACCACCAGCAGGACGATGAACAGCGGCGTCACCTTGCGCCGGCCGTCCTCGGTGAGGAAGAAGCGGCTGCCCTCGCCCTGCCGCGCCACCGGCAACAGGCGCCGCGCCATCCGGACGATGAGCCCCGCCTCCGGGTCCACCTCGTCGTCGTCCTTGGCCCACAGCATCTTGGAGGCCGTGTAGACGAGGAACGCGCCGAACAGGAAGATGAGCCAGTTGAAGCGCGCGACCAGCGCGGTGCCCGCGACGATGAGCAGCGCGCGCATCACGAACGCGCCCAGGATGCCCCAGAAGAGCACCCGGTGCTGGTGCTGCGGCGGCACGCGGAAGTAGCCGAACACCATCAGGAAGACGAAGAGGTTGTCGACCGACAGCGCGTACTCCACCACGTACGCCGTCAGCCACTCCAGCGCCGGGCCCCGGCCGCCGTAGTGCAGGACGCCCCCGCAGAACGCGAGGCTGATGCTCACCCACACCAGCGTCCACAGCGTCGCCTCCTTCGGCGACACCACGTGCTCCTTGCGGTGGAACAGCCCCAGGTCCAGGGCGAGCATCGCCAGGACGAAGACGTTGAAGCCCACCCAGAGCCAGAGTGTGTTGGTCGTCACGCGCGCATCCGTTCCCGGTCGGTCAGCCGCCGCGCGCCAGCGGAAGGCACCCCGGGGGAGGTGCCGCGCCGCGCGTCTCGAATCCGCTGCCTACCCCGGGACGGCCCCGGCGGCTACTCCCATTCCGTCGCGGGCCGCCGCAGCACCACCACGGAGCGCCCCACCGCCTGCACCTTGCCCCCCGCGGGGGTGTGCGTGCGCTGGGACTCGCCCGTGGCCGCCGTGTCCACCACCAGCTCCCAGTCCGCGCCCCACTCCAGCGCGGGCAGGAGGAAGGTGATGGGCTCGTGGTGCGCGTTGAGCAACACCAGCAACGTGTCCCCGACGATGCGGTGGCCCTCGTCGTCCGGCGTGGCGATGGCGTCGCCCCCCAGCAGGAAGGCGAGGGAGCGCACATAGGGCTTCTCCCAGTCCTCGCGCTTCATCTCCCTGCCGTCCGGCCGGAACCACGCCAGGTCCTTCAGCTCGCTGTCCCAGATGTGGGCGCCGCGGAAGAAGCGGCGCTTGGAGAGCACCGGCTGCTCGCGCCGCAGCTTGATGATGCGGGTGGTGAAGTCCAGGAGCTGCCGCTGCGTCTCGTTCAGCTCCCAGTTCACCCACGACAGCTCGTTGTCCTGGCAGTAGGCGTTGTTGTTGCCCTTCTGCGTGCGGCCCATCTCGTCGCCGGCCACCAGCATGGGCACGCCCTGGGACAGGAAGAGCGACACCAGGAAGTTGCGCTTCTGCTGTTCGCGCAGCGCGTTCACCTTGGGGTCGTGCGTCTCCCCCTCCACGCCGCAGTTCCACGCGTGGTTGTCGTTGGCGCCGTCGCGGTTCTCCTCGCCGTTGGCCTCGTTGTGCTTCTGGCTGTACGTCACCAGGTCATGCAGCGTGAAGCCGTCGTGCGCGGTGACGAAGTTCACGCTCGCCGTGGGCTTGCGGCCGGACAGCGCATACAGGTCCGAGCTGCCAGTGAGCCGCGAGCCGATCTCCGCCGCCTGCCGGTCGTCGCCCTTCCAGTAGCGGCGCATGGTGTCGCGGTACTTGCCGTTCCACTCGCTCCACAGCACCGGGAAGTTGCCCACCTGGTAGCCGTAGTCCCCCACGTCCCAGGGCTCCGCGATGAGCTTCACGCGGCTGAGCACCGGGTCCTGGTGGAGGATCTGAAAGAACGCCGCGCGGGTGTCGTAGCCGTGCCGGTCCCGCCCCAGCGTCGTCGCCAGGTCGAAGCGGAAGCCGTCCACGTGCATCACCTCCACCCAGTAGCGCAGCGAGTCCGCGATGAGCTTCAGCGCGTACGGGTGCGTGGCGTTCCACGAATTGCCGCACCCGGTGAAGTCCATGAAGTAGCGCGGGTCCTTGTCGCTGAGCCGGTAGTACGCGCCGGCGTCCAGCCCCTTGAAGGACAGCGTGGGCCCCAGGTGGTTGCCTTCACAGGTGTGGTTGTAGACCACGTCGAGGATGACCTCGATGCCCGCGCGGTGCAGCAGCTTCACCATCCCCTTGAACTCCGACACCTGCTCGCCCAGCGAGCCCGACGCGCTGTAGCGCGCGTCCGGCGCGAAGAAGCCCAGCGTGTTGTAGCCCCAGTAGTTGGTGCGCCCGCGCTGGGTGAGGAACGGCTCGTCCATGAACGCGTGGATGGGCAGCAGCTCCACGGACGTCACGCCCACCTTCTTCAGGTGTTCGAGCGTCGCCGGGTGCGCCAGCCCCGCGTAGGTGCCGCGCAGGTGCTCGGGCACGCGGGGGTGGAGCTTCGTGAAGCCCTTCACGTGCAGCTCGTAGAGGACCGTCTTGTGCCAGGGGACGTCCGGCCGCCGGTCGCCCTCCCAGTCGAACGCGTCCGACAGGATGACGCCCTTGGGCACGCCCCAGGCGTCGTCCTGCGTGTCGAAGGACAGGTCCTCGTCCTTGCTCCCGTGCACGTAGGCGTGGATGGGGGCCTTGGGGTCCACCTTGCCGTGCAACGCCCGGGCATAGGGGTCCACCAAGAGCTTGTGCGGGTTGAAGCGCAGGCCCTTCTTCGGCTCGTACGGCCCGTGAACCCTCAGGCCGTACAGGGCGCCGGCGTGCAAGCCCGGCAGGTAGCCATGCCAGACGTGATGCGTCGTCTCCAGCAACGGGAAGCGGCGGGTCTCCTTCTTCGGGTCGGCGGGGTCGAAGAGACAGACCTCCACCTTCTTCGCGTGCTCGCTGAACACAGCGAAGTTGACACCGTTCCCGTCGTACGTGGCGCCCAGGGGAAACGGCTTCCCTGGAAGCACCTCGGTCCTTCTCATCCAGTGCTCCTCTCCAGCAGCACCACCGGGAACTCCGCGAGGAGCGGCCCCAGGGCCAGCCCCACGCCTCCCGGCCCCGGCTGGGGACGGACGGGGCGCCCGGTGAAGACATTGCGGAACATCATGCCCGCATATGCCTCCGGAAGGTCCAGGAACGTGCCGTCGTAGGCCTTCGCCAGCCCGCCTGACTCCAGCGCCTCCAAGGTGTAACGCGGCGCGCAGGCAATCAGCACGCTGGCACCGTGCGTGCGCGCGAACGCCACCGCCGCGGGCGAGCGGGGACCGGACACCTCCAGCGCCTCGTAGCCCCCGCCGCGGAACAGGTCCGCGTGCCGCTGGCGCAGCCGCAGCGCCTCCGCCAGCAGGAAGAGCTTCCCCTGCCCGTCGTCCAGGTCCGCGGACAGCCGCGCGCACAGGGCCGGCCGGTCCTTCGCCGCCGCCGCGTCCAGCGCCGCGAGCAGCTTCTCTCGCAGCGCGTAGTCCACCGGCCGGCGGTTGTCGGGATCCACCAGCGACAGGTCCCACAGCTCGCAGCCCTGGTATGTATCCGCCACGCCGGGCGAGGCCAGCTTCAGGAGCAGCTGCCCCAGCGAGTTGTGCTGGCCCGCGCGCTCGATGCGGCGCTTGAAGGCCCTCACGTCGTCCAGGAACGCGCCGCCCTTCGCCGGGTCGAAGCACGCGTCCACGAAGCGCGCCATCGCGTCGTCATAGGCGCCGTCCGGGTTGGTCCACGACGTGCGGACCTTGGCCTCCTTGATGGCCTTGCCCATGTACTCGCGCACGCGGCGGTGGAACGCCTTCAGCTCGTCGGCGGGCACGTGCTCGCCCATGGGCCACGCGCCCACCAGCGTCTGGAAGAACAAGTAGACGTCGTTGGAGGACGGCGCGGGGCCCGAGGGCAGGTGGCTGACGAAGGGCTGCGTCAGGTCCGCCCAGGCGCGCACCCGCTCGCGCCAGGCCTCTGGCAGCTCCGTGAGGACGTTGATGCGCGCCCGCACGTCCTCGCTGCGCTTGGTGTCGTGGGTGCTGGAGGTGAGCATGCTCCCCGGCCAGCGCTCCGCGCGCTCCTGGTTGCGCAGGTGGAAGGTGGTGGCGCGCATGCCGAAGTGCTCCGGCTCGCCGCCCACCTCGTTGAGGCTCACCAGCCGGTTGTAGATGTAGAAGACGGTGTCCTCCAGCCCCTTGGCCATCACGGGCCCCGTCACCTGCTGGAGCTTCATCGCGAAGCGCAGCATCACCGCCCTCTCCTCGTCGCCCACGTGCTCCGGGTAGCGGCCCAGGAGGATGTCGCGCAGGAAGTCGAAGATGGACGCGTTGGTGGTGGTGTTGCGCTCCTTCGCGCGCTGGAGCGTCCACTCGATGTACTGCACGTCGCGCACGTCCAGCTCCGCGCGCCAGCCGTCCACGTAGGTGCGGTAGACGGGGAACAGCGCGATGAACTCCACCAACGCGCGCCGCAGGCTGTTGAGCGTGAAGTCGCGCGTGCGGCGGTTCATCTCCGAGATGCGGTTGAGCTCGTGCGCCAGCACGTTGATCTCGCTCGCCATGCTCACGCGCATGATGAGCAGCTTCTTCTGGTACACGAGCTCCGCGAAGTCCTGCGTGCCGCCCGCGAAGCGCTCGTACGTCTCCGTCAGATGCGCCTCCGCGGCCGGGTGCACGAAGAGGCCGCTCACCGCGTTGGCGAAGCGGTAGCCGGTGGTGCCGTGCACCCCCCACGCGTCCGGGATGCGCTCGCGGCCGCCCTGGATCTTCTCCACCGCCACGAAGAGCGCCTTGCGCAGCGGGCTGTCCGGCGTGTCCATCACCTCGCCGCGCCACTTCGCGCGCAGCAGCGCCTCCACCTCCGCCCAGCGCGAACCCGCCCCGCCCGCGTGCTCCGCCTCGAAGCGCGCCCGCGCGCGCTCCACGAAGAAGCGCTCCTGGAGGTCCAGGAAGTAGGCGGTGGGGTCGAACAGGCCGTCCGGATGGTCGATTCGCAGGCCCGTGACCCGCTCCTCGCGCAGCCAGTCGAAGATGAGCTGGTGGGCTTCCTGGAAGACGTCCGGGTCCTCCACGCGGATGGCCGCGAGGCCATTGATGTCGAAGAAGCGGCGGTAGTTGATCTCCTCCCCCGCCACCCGCCAGTGCGCCAGCCGGTAGCTGCACCCCTGCAGCAGCGCGTCCAGCATGTCGAAGGAGCGCACGTTGCCGGGCGTGCCGTTGAACACCCGGACGTTCTCCTCCACGTACTCCGCCAGCACCTCGCTGTCCGCCACCACCGCGGCCAGCCGCCGCTTGATGACCTCCTTCTCGCGGTGGCGCTCCACCACCTTCGCCGGGTTCACCTCCGTGCGCGGGGGCAGGTGCTCCAGCGCGGTGAGGATGGAGAGCAGCTCCACCAGGTGCGGCGACGCCTCGCCCAGCTGATTCCGCAGCCGCTCCAGGCCATGCCCCAGGAGGCTGGCGTACTGGCGCGGGGCCACCGGCAGCCGGTGGTCGTAGTAGTGCAGGTGGAAGGCGCCGGACGCGTACGACAGCTTCAGCTCCCCGCGCTCCAGCACGATGCCGTACTGGTCGCCCAGGATGGGCAGGAGCACCTTGTCCGCCAGCTCGTCCTTCACCGGCCGCCAGTCCACGTCGAAGAACTTCGCGTAGACGGATGACGGGCCGTTCTCCAGCACGTCCCACCACAGCCGGTTGTCGCGCTCGATGCCCATGTGGTTGGGCACCACGTCCAGCACCTGCCCCATCTGGTGCTCGCGCAGGGCGTCGCAGAAGGCCTCGTGGTCCTCCGGTGAGCCCACCTCCGGGTTGAGCCGTTGGTGGTCCACGCAGTCATAGCCATGGGTGCTGCCCGGCGTGGCCTTGAGGTAGGGGGACGCGTAGAAGTCGCTCACGCCCAGCCGGGCCAGGTACGGCACCACGGCCTTCGCCTGCTGGAAGGTGAAGCCCTGGTGCAGCTGCATCCGGTAGGTGGACAACGGCGTGACGCGCCGCGACTGCACCTGGCTCCGCACCTGCTCGAACAGGCCCTCCGCCAAGGCCTCCACTGTCGTGTGCGCGCCATCCGCGTCCGCCTGCCGTACGGAGCGCTCCCCAGCCTCGAACCCGTCCTGGTACATGACCCGCAGAGCTAGGTCCGACGCAGCGCGTCCGCCAGCGGGCAGATGGGCCTTCGCCCCCTTTTCAACGCTCCGGTGGGCTCCGGGTGGACAGGGGAAAAAGGCGGAGGGCCCGTCCCGCGCGATGCGTGACGAGCCCTCGGGGTCCTTCGGGCGACCGGCGACGGCCCCGACGGGCCCTGCACCGCTCAGCTCAGGTGCTTGTTCACCAGCGCGGTCATCTCGAACATGGTGACGTTCTTCTTGCCGCCGAAGATGGGCTTCAGCTTGTCGTCGGCGTTGATCTGGCGCTTGTTCTTCGCGTCCTGGAGGTTGTTCTTCTTGATGTAGTCCCAGATCTTGCTGACCACCGCGGTGCGGGGCAGCGGCTTGTTACCGACGATCGCCGCCAGCTCGGTGGAAGGCGTCATCTCCTTCATGAACGCGGCGTTCGGCTTACGGCCCGCGGCCTTCTTGGCAGCAGGGGCCTTCTTGGCGGCGGGAGCAGCGGTCTTCTTCGCAGCGGCTTTCTTGGCGGCCATTCGTCTTGTGTCTCCTCCCCTCCGAAGGGGACGTTGCACGGCGTGCTTGCATCTTCAAGCTAGAGCCGATGGCGCGTAGTAGCACGGCCCCGCTCGAAAAACAGCGCCCATCGCGTGCTTTTTCCCTCGGAGAAGCCTCGGAGCGATGGATTCGAAGGCTAGAACTCGGCCCCGCAGCGCATTCTTCCCTCGGGAGCGGAAGCCTCGCGGCGCGTCCGGAGCCCCAGAAACAGGCTCCGGAGGCCGTTTTCCCTCGGGGAATGCGCCCCGGAACGCGTCCGGAGGCGGAAAGTCGGCGCCACGGACCCGCGCCCCCTCTAGGACGGGGGGCCCCATTTCGGCGGTGGACGGGATGTGGCTTTTCGGATGAAACAGCATCCATGAATGCCCTCATCACCGGCGCCGGTGGCTTCCTGGGGACCTGGCTCGCGCGGGCCCTGGCCGCTCGCGGCGACCGCGTCTGTTGCCTGCTGCGCCCCACCACGGACACCCGCGAGTTGGAGAAGGCGCTCGAAGGGCACCCCTGGACGCGCCTCGTCGGCGACGTGACGGACCGGGCCTCGCTGGACGCCGCGGTGAAGGGCGTGGACGTCGTCTTCCACCTGGCCGGCATCCGACGCGCCGCGCTGCGGGACGAGTTCATGCGCGTCAACGCGGGCGGCACCCAGCACCTCTGCGAGGCCCTGGCCGCCCTGGAGGCCCCGCCCGGCGGCACCCGGCCCCGGCTGGTGATGTGCGGGTCGCTGGCCTCGCACGGGCCCTCCACCCCGGACAGGCCCCATGTGGAGGAGGACGCGTTCCACCCCCACGAGTGGTACGGCGAGAGCAAGGCGGAGGCGGAGCGCATCGCGTTCTCCTTCCAGGACCGGCTGCCCGTCACGGTGATCCGCCCGCCCCGCATCCTCGGGCCCGGAGACCGGGAAAACCTGACGTTCTTCAAGCTGGGCAAGCAGGGCATCCGGCTGGAGCTGGCCGGCGGTCCCCGGCCGCTGTCCCTGGTGGACGTGGAGGACGTGGTGGACCTGCTGCTCGTCCTGGCGGAGCGGCCGGAGGCCCTGGGCGAGGCGTTCTTCTGCGCGGGCCCGGAGCGGCTGACCCTGGAACAGATGCAGGACCTGGGGGCGAAGGCGCTGGGCTACCATCCGCGCACGTGGCGCCTGAACCCCCCGGTGCTGACGGCCCTGGCGACGGTGGCGGATGGCGTCACGCGGCTGACGGGCCGCAAGCTCCCCCTCAACCGGAAGCTGGCGCGGCAGCTGCTAGCCCCGGCCTGGACGTGCTCGGGGGCCAAGGCCGAACGGCTGCTGGGCTTCCGTCCACGAAGAAACCTGGCGGAGTCGATCACACGCAGCGGTGAATGGTATCGCGCTCAGGGCTGGTTATAGCCCCATGCGCTCCCAGGGCGGTTCCCCCCACCCCGCCCCCTTCCGGCATCGTTGACCGGACCCCCTCCAGGATGGGAGGAAGCCCGACCGACCATGCCCCCCAAAGTGCCCGCCAAAGCCGCCTTCTTCGACGTCGACGGGACGTTGGTGCGGACGAACATCGTCCACGTCTACGCCTACTACGCGACCAACCGGGGTTCCCTCCGGGGGATCGCGGGCCGCACCCTGGGCACCGCCCTGGGCCTGCCGGTGTTCGGCATCCTGGACGCCGTCAACCGCAAGGCCTTCAACGAGTTCTTCTACCGCTACTACGCGGGCCTCAGCGAGGACCGGCTGGTCACCATCGCGGAGGACATGTTCGAGGACGTCCTCAAGCCCGCCCTGTACGAGCAGACGCAGGACCTCATCGACGAGGCGCGCCGCGCCGGCTGCCGCATCGTGCTCGTGACCGGTGCGCTGGACTTCACCATGCGCCCGCTGGCCCGGCACCTGGGCTGCGACGACGTCATCGCCAACAAGATGCAGTTCGTGGGCGGCAAGGCCACCGGCAAGGTGATTCCGCCCATCATCGAAGGCGCCAACAAGGCCAACGCCATCCGCGCCTACTGTGAGCGCGAGGGCCTGGCCCTCAACCAGTGCCATGGCTATTCGGACAGCGCCTCCGACTACGCCATGCTCGCCGTGGTGGGACGGCCCACCGCGGTGAACCCGGACCTGCGGCTGCGCTCGCTCGCGCGCGCGTACAACTGGCCCATCCTGGACCTGAAGTAACCCCCACTCCTTCCCCCGCCCCTGCCATGCGCCCGCTCAAGACGCTCCAGAAGCTGTACGACGAGGAAAGCCAGGTGGTCATCACGGAGAAGGGCAGCCCCCCTCGGGCGCTCTTCTACGGTGAAGGCTTCCTCCAGGAAGACCTGCCCGTGGGTACCCGGGTCATCTTCCCCCGCCCCCCGCTGGAGGGCGTGCCCAACGTGAAGGCCGCCATCCGCTGGGCCATCAACCACCCGGAGGGCATGGACCCGCTGCACGCGCTCCTGCGCCCCGGCATGCGGCTGACGTGCGTCATCGACGACATCAGCGTGCCCCTGCCGCCCATGGTCACGCCGGACGTGCGCCAGTCCATCCTGGAGGTCGTGCTGGAGCTGTGCGCCGACTCCGGCGTGGATGACGTGCACCTGGTCATCGCCAACGCGCTGCACCGCCGGATGACCGAAGGCGAGATGAAGCGCATGGTGGGCGAGAAGATCTTCGACGCCTACTACCCGGACCGCTACTACAACCACGACGCGGAAGATCCGGACGGGATGACGGAGCTGGAGCGCACCAGCCACAACGAGGTCGTGGCGGTGAACCGCCGCGTCGCGGAGAGCGACCTCATCGTCTACGTGAACATCAACTTCGTGCCCATGAACGGCGGGCACAAGTCCATGGGCACGGGCGTGACGAACTACGCGTCGCTGCGGCACCACCACAACCCGAAGACCATCCGCGAGTCGGACAGCTACATGGAGCCGAAGGCGAGCGCGCTCTACACGAAGAACTCGCGCATCGGGACGGTCATCGACAACACGCTCAAGGTCTTCCACATCGAGACCACGCTGAACAACCGCATGTTCGGCGCGCCCACGGACTTCCTGGCGAAGAAGGAAGAGGACTACACGGAGGCGGACCGGCTGAAGTTCCAGGCCCTGCGCTTCACGCTGTCCAAGCTGCCCCGCGCCGCGGCGCGCAAGGTGCTCAACGCCATCCCCGCGCCCTATGACGTGACGGGCGTGTTCGCGGGGGCCACGGAGCCCACGCACGCGAAGACGCTGGAGCAGAGCTGGAAGCAGTACGTGGTGCCGGTGGAGGGGCAGAGCGACATCGTCATCTTCCCCATCCCGTTCGTCAGCCCCTACAGCGTCAACTCCATCCTCAACCCGCTGCTCGTGCAGGTGATGGGGCTGGGCTACTTCTACAACCTCAACCGGGGCGTGCCGCTGGTGAAGAAGGGGGGCGTGCTCATCCTCCTGCACCCGGCCTACGACGAGTTCGACCCCGTGCAGCACCCCAGCTACATCGAGTTCTTCCACCGGCTGCTGCCGGAGACGCGGGACTCCATGAAGCTGGAGCACAAGTACGAGAAGGAGTTCGCGGAGAACCCCAGCTACGTGCACCTGTACCGCAAGGGCAACGCCTACCACGGCGTCCACCCCTTCTACATGTGGTACTGGGGCGAGAACGGCCGCCAGCACGTGGGCAAGGTCATCGTCGCGGGCGCGGAGAACAACCACGTCCCGGCCCTGCTCGGCTGGGACCGCACCGACACCCTCTCCGAGGCGATTGAAGAGGCGCGCGGCTTCATGGGGCGCTCGGCGTCCATCAGCCTGCTGCGCATCGCGCCCACGGTGATGGTGGACGTGAAGTGAAAGGGTCGCACACGGACATGGCCACGCCCTCCGAGCTGAACGTCACCGAGGTCTTCACCGGCAAGCGCATCGTCTTCGTCGGCACCACCGGCTTCGTGGGCAAGGTGACGCTGTCGATGCTGCTCTCCCGCTACGGCGACGTGCTGGACCGGGTCTACGTCGTCGTGCGCAAGGGCAGCGCCGCGTCCGCGGAGCGCCGCTTCTTCGACAAGGTCGCCCCCAGCGAGCCCTTCCAGCCCCTGCGCGACCGCCTGGGCGACGACGGGGCCATGGCGTACCTGAAGGCGAAGTGCACCGTCCTGGACGGCGACATCACCGACCCCTGGGTGGGCCTGGAGGAGGCGCAGGTCGCGGCGCTCACCGGGCAGGTGCACGCCATCGTCAACTGCGCGGGCCTGGTGTCCTTCAACCCGTCGCTGGAGGTGGGCCTCAACGTCAACACCCACGGCGTGAAGAACGCGGTGGAGCTGGCGCTCAAGTGGGCCGTGCCGCTCATCCACATGTCCACCGCGTTCGTCGCGGGCAACCGCAGCGGGCTCGTCTTCGAGGACGAGCCGGTGCTGGGCTACTTCCCCAAGCGGGAGGAGATGGACGGGCGCGACTTCAGCCTGGAGCAGGAGCTGGCGGACGCGGAGAAGACCGTGGCCCGCCTGCGCGAGCAGGCGGACGACAAGGCCCTCACGTCCATCTTCCGCCAGAAGGCGCTGGACCGGCTGGAGGAGGAGGGCCGCGACGCCACCGACGAGAAGACGCTGCGGCTGGCCGTGGGCCGCGAGCGCAAGCTGTGGCTGTCCGGCGAGCTGGTGCGCGCGGGCATGGAGCGCGCGCAGCACTGGGGCTGGCCCAACACGTACACGTACACCAAGCACCTGGGTGAGCAGGTGATGGCCGGGACGCCGGGCCTGCGCTACTCCATCGTGCGCCCCTCCATCGTGGAGAGCGCGGCGCACTTCCCCTTCCCCGGCTGGAACGAGGGCTTCACCACGTCCGCGCCGCTGGCGTACGCGGGCATCAAGGGTCAGCGCGGCATCCCCGCGGGCGACCACGCCATCCTGGACATCATCCCGGTGGACCAGGTGGCGGGCGCCACGCTGGGCATCACCGCGCACGCCATCCAGGTGGAGGAGCGCCGCGTCTACCACCTGGCCTCCGGCGACGTGAACCCGTTCCTCGCGAGCCGGTCCGTGGAGCTGGTGGGCCTGTACCGCCGCCGCTTCTACCGCAACCGCGAGACGGGCAACGCGTTGCTCAACTCGCTGCGCTCGCGCATCGAGCCGCAGCCCGTGAGCAAGCAGGAGTTCCAGCTGCTCAGCGCGCCCATGCTGCTCAAGGGCGCGAAGCTGCTGCGCAAGACGCTGGACGAGGTGCGGCCCGCCTGGGGCGCCCCGCGCATCCAGGCGATGGTGGACAAGGCCAAGACGGCGCTGGACGAGGTGGAGTCGCAGGCGGGCAGCCTCACCGGCCTCATCGACCTGTTCCTCCCCTTCCTCTGGGAGAACCGGTACGTCTTCCGCTGTGACAACACGCGCTCCGTCTAC
Organism: Corallococcus sp. Z5C101001; assembly: GCF_007352635.1. NCBI lineage: Bacteria > Pseudomonadati > Myxococcota > Myxococcia > Myxococcales > Myxococcaceae > Corallococcus > Corallococcus sp. Z5C101001. Next base: position 674,282 of record NZ_VKLU01000001.1, on the reverse strand, counting down.
GAGCGCATGGTGCCGCAGGACCGCGCGAGGATTGACTGGGCGCCGGACCGCATCGACTGGCGCGAGTACTTCCTGGGCACGCACCTGCCCGGCCTGGAGAAGTGGGTGTTCCCCGGCCTGGACGAGGAGCGCGAGAAGCGCACCGCCATCCCCGCGGCGCGCGACCTGCTGGAGCTGTTCGAGGCCACGGTGCACGCGTACCGCCACCGGGTGGCCTTCCGCATGGCGGCGGGAGAGAAGGAGGAGCGCTTCACCTTCGGAGAGGTGCACCGCTACGCCGCGCGCGTGGGCAGCTTCCTCCTGGCCGCGGGCCTCCAGCGCGGCGAGCGCGTGCTGCTGGTGTCGGAGAACCGGCCGGAGTGGGCCATCAGCTACTTCGGCATCCTGCGCGCGGGCGGCACCGTGGTCCCGGTGGATCCCGCGCTCACGGAGGCGGAGGTCATCAACATCGCGAAGCGCGCGGCGGCGAAGCAGTGCCTGGTGTCCGAGCAGGCCGCGCAGGACTTCCCCGGCCTCTTCACCGCGCTGGGTGACGGCGTGGGCGTGACGAGCCTCGCGGAGGCGATGACGGGCGACCCCCGGTTCCCGGACCGCATCGGGCCGGTGCGCAAGTCCGCCGCCGCCGACGACGTGGCGAGCGTCATCTTCACCTCCGGCACCACCGGCACGCCCAAGGGCGTGATGCTCACGCACCGCAACTTCGCGGCGCTGGTGGCGAAGCTGGCGGGCGCGTTCGACGTGGGCGTGGGCGACGGCGTGCTGTCCGTGCTGCCCCTGCACCACACCTTCGAGTTCTCCGCCGGCTTCCTCACGCCATTCTCGCGCGGCGCGGAGATCACCTACATCGACGAGCTCACGTCGGACCGGCTGGGCGACGTGTTCGAGACGGGCCGCGTCACCGCGATGATTGGCGTGCCCGCGCTCTGGCAGCTCTTGCACCGGAAGATCACCCAGGAGATGGCCGCGCGCCCGCCGCTGGTGGAGCAGGCGCTCAAGGCGCTGATGGCGGCCAACGGCGAGCTGCGCAACCGCAGCTCGCTCAACCTGGGCAAGCTGCTGTTCTGGCCGGTGCACCGCAAGTTCGGCGGGCGGGTGAAGGTGCTGGTGTCGGGCGGCTCCGCGCTGTCCGAAGAGGTGCACCAGGCCTTCCACGAGCTGGGCTTCACCATGCGAGAGGGCTACGGCCTGACGGAGGCCGCGCCGGTGCTGGCGGTGTCCGAGGCCACCAACAAGCGCGTGAAGGGCACCGTGGGCAAGGCGCTGCCCGGCATCGAGTTCAAGATTCAAACGCCGGACACCGAAGGCATTGGCGAGGTGCTGGCCAAGGGCCCCAACGTGATGGCGGGCTACTTCGGGGACCGCGAGGCCACCGAGGCCGTGGTGAAGGACGGCTGGCTGCACACCGGCGACCTGGGCCGCATGGATGACGAGGGCCGGCTGTACCTGATGGGCCGCGCCAAGGACGTCATCGTCGACGCCAACGGCAAGAACGTCTACCCGGACGAGCTGGAGGAGCTGTACCAGGAGCACCCGCACGTGAAGGAGCTGTCCATCGTCGGCCTGCCGGACGAGGCGGGCGGAGAGAAGGTGGCGTGCCTGTGCGTGCCGGACTTCAAGGACCGGCCCCGCGAAGAGGTGCGCCACGAGTTGGAGGAGCACTTCCGCAAGGTGAGCGGGGGCATGCCCTTCTACCGGCGCGTGAAGGTGCTGCGCTTCTGGGACGGCGAGCTGCCCCGCACGTCCACGCGCAAGGTGAAGCGCAAGCGCGTGGTGGAGGAGCTGCAGCGCTTGGACCGCGTGTCCGCCACCGCGGGCCGCGTGAAGGAGAAGGCGCAGGCGGCGTCCACCACGGGCGGCGTGTCGGACTGGCTCTTCCCGCTGGTGGCGGAGGTGTGCCACCGCCCGGTGTCGGACGTGCGCGCGGACGCGCAGCTGATTGGCGATCTGGGCTTCGACTCGCTGATGCTCACGGAGATGTCCGTGGCGCTGGAGGGCGCGGGCGTGCCGCTGCCCGCGATTGAAGACCTGACGCAGGTGCAGACGGTGGAGGACCTGCGCAAGCTGGTGCTGGCCTCCGGGCGCCGGCCATCGCAGGAGACGCGGGCGCGCGACATCGCCAAGGAGAACGCGCGCGCGGAGGAGGCGGAGATTCCCGTCCCGGAGTCCGTGTCCGCGCTGGGCCGGCAGCTGCTGTCGTTCGGGCAGAAGGTGCTCTACGGCGGCGTCTTCGACGTGAAGGTGACGGGCAAGGCGTTCATCCCGCAGAACCGCAACTTCCTGGTCATCGCCAACCACGCCAGCCACCTGGACGCGGGGCTGGTGCGGGTGGTGCTGGGCGACCAGGGCGAGCGGATGGTGTCGCTGGCCGCGCGCGACTACTTCTTCGACACGCCGCTCAAGCGCGCGTGGTTCGAGAACTTCACGCACCTCATCCCCATTGACCGGCAGGGGTCGCTGCGCGAGTCGCTGCGCGTGGCGGGCGAAGCGCTCCGCCAGGGCTTCAACGTGCTCATCTTCCCGGAGGGCACGCGCTCCAAGACGGGCGAGCTGATGGAGTTCAAGCCGACGCTGGGCTACCTGTCGCTCACGTACGGGGTGGACGTGCTGCCGCTCTACATCCACGGCGCGTATGAAGCGCTGCCCAAGGGCTCCATGTTCCCCAAGACGAAGGAGCTGGAGGTGCACGTGGGCCCGGCGCTGGAGTACGCGTCGCTCAAGGCCCGGGCGCAGGGCATGGCGCGCTCGGAGGGCTACCGCTACGTAACGCACATCGCGGAGGAGGCGGTGCGCTCGCTGAGGGCAGGCAAGGTGTTGGACCTGGAGCAGGTGGGCGCGGACCGGGACTTCACCCCGCCCGCCCGGGCCCTGCCGGAAGGGAAGGACGCGTGAAGCTGCTCGTCACCGGAGGCACGGGGTTCCTGGGCACGCACCTGGTGCCCCAGCTGGTGGCCGCGGGCCACGACGTGCGCCTCATCGCGCGCTCGAAGCCCGTGGGCCCCGCGTTCGCGAAGACGGAGGTCCAGCAGGGCGACCTGAAGGACCGCGAGGCGGTGCGCCGCGCGCTGGACGGCGTGGACGCCGTCTACCACCTGGCGGGGCTCGTCTCCTTCCAGAACAAGGACGCGCGGCGGATGTACGAGCTGCACGTGGACTGCACGCGCGAGTTCCTGCGCGACGTGCGCGAAGCGGGCGTCAAGCGCGTCATCCTGGGCTCCACCTCCGGCACCATCGCCGTGTCGAAGGTGGACCGCGTGGGCACGGAGGACGACGACTACCCCATCACCACCGTCGCGAACTGGCCCTACTACCTGTCGAAGATCTACGAGGAGAAGCTGGCGCTGGAGTACTGCCGCAAGCACGCCATCCCGCTCGTGGTGCTCAACCCCAGCCTGCTGATGGGGCCCGGGGATGACCGGCTGTCGTCCACCTGGACGGTGGTGAAGTTCCTCAACCGGGAGATTCCCGCCATGCCCGGCGGCGGCATCTCCTTCGTGGACGCGCGCGACGCGGCGGACGCCTTCGTGCAGGCGCTCACCCGGGGCGAGGTGTACGGCCGCCACCTGATGGGCGTGAACATGTCCATGGCGGACTTCTTCGACCGGCTCCAGCGCCTCACCGGCGTGCCCGCCCCGCGCATGAAGCTGCCGCGCGAGCTCACCCTCTGGGGCGGCAAGCTGCTGGAGCAGTGGGCGAAGGCGCGCGGCACCACGCCGAAGCTCGACCCGCAGGAGGTCGAGATTGGCGAGCACTTCTTCTACCTGGAGCCCGCCAAGGCCGAGCGCGAGCTGGGCTTCAAGGCCCGCGACGTCCACGAGACGCTGCTCGACACCGTGCAGTACCTCTACGGGAAGATGCCGCCCGGGAACCTGCCCGGCACGCGCGGCCGGCTGGCCGAGACCCGCGAAGGCACCTGAGCCCCGCGGGGAGCCGCGGCGCGGTGGGACGCCCTACGGGTCCGCCGCGCCGTGCACCCGGCCGCCGCTCACGCGCTCCACCAGCCGGGCGACGGCGGGGTCCGTGTCCTTCTGGTGCCACGCCCAGGCGGCGCCCAGGAAGCCCAGGCCCAGGAGGACGAGGATGAGCCGGGCCAGGAACGAAGGACCGCCGCCTTCCGCCGCCATGGACTTCAGCCCACCACGCGGTTGCGGCCGGACTTCTTGGCCTTGTAGAGGTTCGCGTCCGCCACCTTGATGAACTGGGACGGCTCCGACATCTCCGACGCCACTTCCGCGACGCCCAGGGAGATGGTGACCGGGATGTCCTTGTCCTCGAAGAGGAAGCGCTTGTCCTCCACCAGCTTGCGGATCTTCTCCGCGAACAGGCGCGCCTTGTCCGGCCCATCCTCCGGCATGACGATGGCGAACTCCTCGCCGCCGTAGCGCGCGAAGCACTGCTCGCGCCGCACCAGCCGCTTGATGGACTGGGCCAGCTCCCGCAGCACGTAGTCGCCGGCCAGGTGGCCGTGCACGTCGTTGATCTGCTTGAAGTGGTCGATGTCGAACATCATCAACGACAGCGTGCGCTGGTACCGGTGCGAGCGGCCCATCTCCCGCTCCAGGTACTCCAGGAAGTAGCGCTTGTTGTTGATGCCGGTGAGGCCGTCCGCGATGGTCAGCGTGTAGATGGTCTCGTGGTACTGCGTCTCGATGTTGTCGCCATCGAGGAACTTGAAGATGGAGCCGCCCACCTTCACCAGGTCCCCGCTGCGCAAGGGCTGCGCCTGGAGCACTTCCCGGTCGTTGAGGTAGGTGCCGTTGGTGGACTGGAGGTCCTCCACGAACATCTTCCCCTGGCGGCCCCAGATGCGAGCGTGGCGGCGGGACACGTTGTCCAGGTCCACCACGATGTGGTTGTGCTGGTCGCGACCGATGGTGAACTCGGTCTCTTCCAGCACGTACTTCTTGCCCAGCTCCGGTCCGTGGATCTGCACGAGACAGCACTCGGTGCCGCGCTCGGGTCCCGGGGTGAGACTGGAGATCTTGGTGACTCGCGTTTGGTCGCCAGACATCGCCCCTCCACGCTAGCACGCCAGGTCCGGGGAAGCCACGCAAGCCGGGAGGACGCAGCGGGTTGCGCCCCTCCTCCTACATGCTGGGAAACGAAGAGGTCGTTTCACTCCCATCCCCCATGCGGTTCGGCACTCAACGGAAAGCGTCGCAGGGCCCGTACGGGCATTGTGGGAAGGCGGCCTGGGGCTAACGTGGGAGGGACCTATGTCAAAGCTGCTGGCCATGATCCTGGCGGGAGGCGCGGGGACGCGCCTGGAACCCCTCACCCGCGAGCGCGCGAAGCCCGCGGTGCCGTTCGGGGGCCGCTATCGCATCATCGACTTCGTCCTCTCCAACTTCGCCAACTCCGGCGTGTACCGGATGAAGGTGCTGACGCAGTACAAGAGCGACTCGCTCAACAACCACCTGTCGCGCGCGTGGCGGATGACGGCGTTCCTGGGCCACTACGTGGAGGCCGTGCCCGCGCAGATGCGCACCGGCCTGGACTGGTACAAGGGCAGCGCGGACGCCATCTACCAGAACCTCAACATCATCACGGACGAGGAGCCGGACCACATCTTCGTCTTCGGCGCGGACCACGTGTACCGGATGGACGTCCGCAAGATGCTGGACTTCCACATCGCGCAGAAGGCGGCGTGCACGGTGGCGGCCATCCCCGTGCCCATCGAACAGGGGCACGAGTTCGGCATCATCGACGTGGGCCCGGACGGGCGGATGCTCCAGTTCCTGGAGAAGCCGCGCAACCCGCCGCCCATGCCGGGCAACCCGAGGATGTGCCTGGCGTCCATGGGCAACTACCTCTTCAGCACGGACACGCTGGTGAAGGAGGTGGTGCGCGACGCCGCGGACGAGACGAGCGCGCACGACTTCGGCAAGTCCATCATCAGCGAGCTGTACAAGCACGAGCCCGTGTACGTGTACGACTTCGCCCAGAACACGGTGGCCGGCCAGGAGGACAAGGAGCGCGGCTACTGGCGGGACGTGGGCAACATCGACGTGTACTACCAGTCCAACATGGACCTGGTGGAGGTGGACCCGACGTTCAACCTCTACAACGACCGCTGGCCCATCCACACGCAGCCCAACAACTACCCGCCGGCGAAGTTCGTCTTCGCGGACCGGGACAACAAGCGCGTGGGCATGGCCACGGACTCGCTGGTGGCGGAGGGCTGCATCATCTCCGGCGGCCGCGTGCACCGCTCCGTGCTGTCGCCGAAGGTGCGGGTGAACTCGTATTCGGAGGTGGAGGACTCCATCCTCTTCGAGAACGTCACCATCGGCCGGCGCTGCCGCATCAAGCGGGCCATCATCGACAAGAACGTGGAGATCCCGCCCGGGATGACCATTGGCTACGACACGGCGGAGGACAAGCGCCGCTTCCACGTCACCTCCGGTGGCGTCGTGGTCATCCCCAAGGGGATGAAGGTCACCTGAGCGAAGGGCCGCACGCGACGGGCGCTCCCGGCGGACATCGGGCCGGGGCGCCCCACGCGCGACGGGGTCCTCAGGTGAAGGCGGCCTTCACGTCCGGGCGGTTGAGGAGGATGAGCGACCAGATGCCCGGGATGAGCCCCAGGCAGCAGCAGGGGCCGCAGCACGGGATGCAGCACAGGATGGCGGCGGTCATGGCCAGCCCGTAGCTCTGGAGGTTCTTCATCTTCCAGGCACCGAAGACCACCAGCCCGTTGAGCACGAGGATGGGGACCTGGGTCAGGACCCGGAAGCCCGGCGCGCTGGAGTAGGCGACGAAGCCGCGCAGCTTCTCCTGGAGGTCGGGCGGGTACTGAGACAGCACCTTGTCGAGGGCCGCCATCTGCGAGGCGGTGTCCGCCTGCGCCAGCAGGCCGAAGAGCGAATACAGCACCCAGATGCCGCCCATCACCATCATCAGGATGGCGGGGACGGAGAGGTCCCGAGCCGCCTTGGCGCGAAAGAGTTCGGACTCCGGCGTCGGGGGAAGGCCTGGGGTTTCGTCCATGGCGCGCATTCCACCCAGCCCCAGGCCGCGCGCGCCAGCCAAAAGCCAGACACCGCGCCCCTTTTGTCGCCCGGCGGATTCCCAGGCGACAGAAAGGGGCGTGGCGGAGCGTCAGGCCGGCTGACGCATGGCCGCGACGGGGCGCTTCTCGAACGCGGCGAGCGTGGTGGCGATCTCCTGGTTCACCTGCCGCAGCATGTCCTGCTTCTCCCGGAACGGCATGAAGGCGCTCTTGAAGCCGGAGACGATGACGGTGGTGAGGTCCTCCAGCGACAGGCCCAGCTGGCGGTGCGCCAGCCACAGCTCCTTCGTCACCGTGGTGTCGGTGATGAGGCGGTTGTCGGTGTTGATGGTCACGCGCAGGCCGTAGTCGAAGTAGAACTTGAGCGGGTGCGAATCCAGGGAGGACACCGCGCCCGTCTGGACGTTGGAGGACGGGCAGACCTCCATGGGGATGCGGTGGTCGTTGACGTAGTTGAGCAGGTCCCCGTCCTCGCGCAGCCGGGTCCCGTGGCCGATGCGGTGCGCGCCCAGGGAGTGGATGGCCTGGGAGATGGACTCCGGACCGAACGCCTCACCGGCGTGCGCGGTGCAGTTGACGTTGTTCTTGAGGATGAGGCGGAAGGCGTCCAGGTGGTCCTTGGCCGGGAAGCTGGCCTCCGCGCCCGCCAGGTCGAAGCCGACGACGCCGCGGTTCTTGTACGCGACGGAGAGCTCCGCCAGCCGCATGGACGTCTGCGGGTTGATGTGGCGGATGCCGCAGACGATGACGGCGCACTTGATGCCCGTCTCGCGCTTGGCGGCGCGCAGGCCCTCCAGCACGGAGTCGATGACGGTGGTCATCTTCAGGCCCTTCTGCAGGTGCAGCGCGGGCGAGTAGCGCACCTCCAGCCAGCGCACGTTCTCCGCGGCGGCGTCCACGGCCAGCTCATAGGCGGCGCGGTAGAGGGACTCCGCGGTCTGGAGGACGGAGAGCGTCACGTCGAACGCGACCAGGTACTCCTCCAGGCTCTTGCACACCTGGCCCATGTGGATGGCCCGGGCGAGGCCGTCCTCGGTGTCGGCCATGAGCTTGATCTTCTGCTCCTCGGCCAGCTCCAGGATGGTCTTCAGCCGCATGGACCCGTCCAGGTGGCAGTGCAGGTCCGTCTTGGGGAGCGCGTGGAGCAGCTCCTCGGTCACCGCCAGCGTGGGGGGCGGGATGATGTCCGAGCGCCGGGCGGATGAGGGGATGCCGGTGGCGTTGGGGGTTTCGTCTTCACGAATCGTGGGCATGGTCGAAGTTCCTCGCTTGCGTCATCCTCTCCCAAACCATGCCGTCTCGCGCCTGTCCACGCCCGCTCCTGGTACCCTGCCTGACGTTGACGCTCGCCGTCATGGCGTGCCAGCGGTCCCCGGCGGACCCGGCGTTCCAGTTCTCCAGCGACGCCTCGTCGCGGACCGGGCTCACGGCGCTGGCGGACGGGGTGCTGCTGGGCAACGAGGCCGGCGCGGTGTTGCGCCTGGACCGGGAGGGCCAACCGGTCTGGACCGCCCGGCTGGGCCGGGAGGTGGCGGTGGCCCCCGCCGTCGCGGGCGACGGGGTCATCGCGGGCAACGTGGTGGGCGACGTCGTCTGCCTCGCGCTGGAGGATGGCAAGGAGCGCTGGCGCCTGGGAGGCGAGCCCCCCGTGCTGACGCCGCCGGTGGTGGATGGCGCCGGAACCACCGTCTTCCTGGTGGCTCCAGACAGCTCGGTGCGCGCCCTGGCGGTGGACTCCGGCCAGGTGCGCTGGAAGCGGCCGGCGGTGAAGCCCCAGCAGGCCGCGGCCCCCAGGGCAACGGAAGGGGATGCCGGGGCCCCGGCGGTCGCCCTGCCCGTGCCCGGGGTGGCGCCCTCGCCTCCGCCCGCGCCCGTGCTGGTGGAGGGGGTGCTGGTGGTGGCGCTCGGCGACGCCGGGGTGTGGGCGCTGGACGCGGAGAGCGGCGCGGCGCGGTGGTCCCTGCCGGTGAAGGACGTGGTGGGGATGGACTCGGAGCGCGACACCGTCTTCGTGGCCACGCGCCCGGGGCGGGTGCTGGCGCTGGCGGTGAAGGACGGCGGCACGCGCTGGGAACACTCCTTCGCGGACGGCGTGACGGGACCTCCGGCCCGAGCGCTGGGCGCGCTGTGGCTGGGGGCCGCGCCCTCGTCGGTGGTGGGCCTGTCCACCTCCGAGGGCCGGGAGGTCGCGCGGGTGGAGCTGCCCTCCCCGCTGGTGGGGCGGGTGCAGGTGGGGCTGGAGGACCTGCTGCTGGTGCCCACGTCCGGGCACGAGGGCCGCCTGGTCGCGCTCAAGGCCCCGGGCTGGACGCAGGCGTTCACGGTGCGCGCGGATACGCCGCTGCGCACGCGGCCGGTGGTGCGCGGGCCGCGGGTGTTCGTGCTGGGCCTGGACGGCCGGGTGCTCGCGTGGCGCCTGCGGGCGCCGCCTCCTCGCTGACGGCTAGCCCGCGGAGCCGGGCCGCGAGTCCGCGCCCGCCGCGGCGGCGTCCGACGACTCCACGAAGTCCAGGTCGCGGTGGAAGGTCTCCGCCAGCCGAGACAGCGCCACGAGCGCCAGGACGAAGCACACCGAGCCCACGGCGAGCGCCGCGTGCGCCACGGTGAGGTGGCCCTTGAGGTAGCCGAAGGCGCTGGCCGCGAGCACCGCGGAGCCGCGCACGAAGTTGGGCACAGTCGTCGCCACCGTGGCGCGGATGTTGGTGCCGAACTGCTCGGCCGCCATCGTCACCAGCATGGCCCAGTAGCCCACGGTCAGGCCGATGAAGAAGCTCAAGACGTAGATGAGCGTGGGCGTGAGGCCCGGCATCAGCCCGTACACGAGCACCAGCGCGAACCACGCGCACAGGCTGAAGCCCACCGCGCGCTTGCGGCTCTGGAGCCACTGGCTCAGCACGCCCGACAGCAGGTCGCCCAGCGTCAGGCCGATGCTGCCGAAGAGGATGGCGTTGCCCGCCGTCACCGTGCCCTGCACGTGGAGCCCCGCCGTCAGCTCCGGCGCGAAGACGAAGAGGATGCCCGTGGTGAAGTAGATGGGCACGCCCACGAGGATGCAGCCCAGGTAGCGCAGGAAGCGGCCCTCCTGGAAGAGCAGCAGCGCGTTGCCCTTCGCGGGGCCCGCCTTCTGGGCGAAGAGGGCGGACTCGGACACCTTGAAGCGGGCGAAGAGGAGCAGGAGCCCCAGCACGCCGCCCGTGACGTAGGCCGCCTTCCAGTGCAGGTGCTGGGCGACCAGCGCCGCGACGACGATGCCCAGCATGCCCAGCGTGGCGACGACGGTGGTGCCCAGGCCGCGCTTCTCCTTCGGCAGGGACTCCGCCACCAGGGTGATGGCCGCGCCCAGCTCGCCCGCGAGCCCCAGGCCGCCCAGGAAGCGGCACACGGCATAGCTGGGCACGTCCCAGACGAAGGGGTTCAGCAGGTTCGCCACCGAGTACAGGAGGATGGAGCCGAACATCACCGACAGCCGCCCCCGCCGGTCCCCGAGCACGCCCCAGAAGAGGCCACCCACCATCATCCCCGCCATCTGCGCGTTGTAGATGACGAGCCCGCTCTGGAGGATGTCCGCGGGGTCGGTGAGGCCCAGGTCCTTCAGCGACGCGACCCGCACCACGCCGAACAACGTGATGTCGAAGAGATCGACGAAGTACCCCAGACCCGCCACGAGGACGGTGAGGTTCAGGACCGCGCGCAAATCCCGGAGGCGTGCCATGGCGTGCGATTAGGAGCGTTCGCCGCGCCCGTGGCAAGCCTGGATTCCTCCGGGAGGCCTTTCCCGAGGGCGCCTGCCCGCCAGGGATGTCTCGCGGGGGCTCGGACTTCGCTGGAAGTGAAACACAGACACCCGGAGGCGGGAGGCCGCGCGGTGATGCCGGGCGCGGCGTGAAACACAGACATCCGCTGCCTGGGGGCAGACTTCCCCACCCCGGGAGCAGCGAGGAGCCGCGCCAGGCCCGGGAGGACAGCGCAGGGTGGGCTCCGCCCTCCTGGCGTCCCCGCCAGGGGGTGCCAGCCGATCCACACGGAGGGGTGCTTCCAGAAGAATTCCCTGGAAGGTAGGTTTTACAGCATGTCCGTGTTGGAGGTCGTGGCGTGGCAGCGCGTGGTGGGGCTGGGCGTGTTGCTGGCCATGGGCAGCCCCGCGTGGGCGGCCGGGCCGTGGCGGGCCGTCGTGCGCGTGGGGGCGGCCGAGGACCGCGCACTGCTGGAGCGGGTGCGAGGACAGAGCAGCGACCTGCCGGTGGTGTTCGAGGTGGAGGTGGGGCCCGCCCTGGAGATGAGCCCCGGTGGGGCGTGGCGCGAGGCGGAGCGGATGGCGGCGCGCCAGGACGCTCGCGCGGTGCTGTGGTTCAGGCGGGACGGGCTGGAGCTCAGCGTGTCGGTGGCGGCCCCGCGGACGGGGCACCTGTTCGTGCGGACCGCGCGGGTGGAGGGAGCGCCGAAGACGCTGACGTGGTCCGTGGGCGCGGAGGCGCTGGCGCTGACGGTGCGCTCGGCGCTGCGCGCGGTGGACGCGGGTGAGCCCCTGGGCGAGCTCGTCGCGCCCCCACCCCCACCTCCCGTGGAGCCGCCCCCGCCAACGCCTCCGCCTGCTCCAGCCCCCGTGGCGGCGGCTCCGGTGGCGGCGGCTCCGGTGGTGGCGGCTCCGATGCCCTCCTCCGAGGGAGCGTTCCTCCAGGTGGGGCTGCACGCCGCGCTGGACGGGTATCACTCCGGGGGGCAGCAGGGCCTGTCCCTGGGCGCGGGGTGGGCGGGCCGGGTGCTGCGGCTTCGCGCGCAGGTGCTGGCGGCGCGGCCCGTGCACCTTCGCGACGCGTACACGGACCTCCAGCTGGGGCAGGGCGCGGCGCTGGTGTGGGCGGACGTGCCCTTCGCGACCGCGGGGAGCTGGGAGGGGACGGTGGGACTGGGGGCGGGTGTGGCGGGCTTCTGGCGGCGCACGGAGGCCCGGTCCCAGGACGTGGAGCCGGCGCCCTCGCGCCTGCTGGCGGCGTTCGTCGTGGGGCCGGCGGTGCGGGTGGCGTGGCGGTTGGGACCGGCGCTCGCGCTGGAGGCGGCGCTGTCCGGGGAGGTGCTCCTGGGGCGGCCGCGGCTGGGCTACTCCGTGGAGGGCGGCTTCGTGCTTCGAGAGGACGGCTGGTCCGTGCGGCCCCGGCTGGGAGTGGGGATGGTGATGTTTCCATGAGCACCGATGACCCGTTTTCGCGCCGGCCCCCCTCCCTGGGGGACATGAGGAGTTCGGGCTCACAGGCGACCGTCGCCTCCCGGGAAGCGGAGGACGCCCGGTTGGCGGCGGCCGTGCGGGGTCAGCGCGCCGCGACGGAAGCCCTGCTCCTGGAGCTGCTGCCCCGGGTCCGCAACCTGGTGCGCTACCTGGTGCGGGGAGACTCGGACGTGGAGGACATCGCCCAGGAGTCACTGATCGCGCTGGTGCGAGGCCTGCCCACCTATCGCGGGGAGGGGCGCTTCCACGGCTGGGTGGACCGGGTGGTGGTGCGCACCACGTTCGCGTGGCTCAAGCGTTCTCGCGGGCGCGAGGCCCGCTACAGTGAGGACCCGGTGGAGTTGCTGACGGTGCCGTCCGACGAAGCGCCGGCGGACGAGTACCTGCATCGCCGGCACCTGGTGACGTTGTTGGACAGGCTTTCGACGGAGCAGCGGCACGCGCTGGTGCTGCACCACGTCCTGGAATTGAGCGTGCAGGAGATTTCGACGGAGCTGGGCGTCCCCTTCGAGACCGTGCGCAGCCGGCTGCGCCTGGGACGCACCGCGCTGCGCGCGCTGGCCTCGGACGCGGAAGGACCAGAGGGGGAAACGGCATGAGTCCCCTGCCCCCCGACGACGGTGACGCGGAGCCCGTGGACGACCTCCTGCGCCCGCTGGACGACGGCAGTGGACCGGCGCGGCGGCTCTCCCGGCAGCGCTCGAGCGCGCTCGTGCAGGCGGCGCTGGACGCGGCGCTCGTGCAGGACGTGCCCGAGCGGCCTCGCGGGCGCAGGCGGCCTCCGGTCTGGTTGATGACGGGCGCGGCGCTCGTCTTCGCCGGGGCCTCGGCCGCCGCCGTGTGGCACTTCTCTCAGCCCGCGCGGCCCGTGCCGGAGGTGCTGACGCCGCACGTCCCCGAGCCGACGCGCATCGCCACGCTGGAGCCGGTGCCGCTGCCCAGACAGGCGCCGCCCGAGCCCTTCGTCATCGAACATCCCCACCCCGCCCATCCGACCCTCACCGTGCGCGAGTCGTCGAAGCCGGAGGACCTGCTGCGGCAGGCGAACGCGCTTCGCTCGGAGGGGAAGTGGAGGGACGCGGAAGGGTTGTACCTGCGCGTCATCCGCGCGGAGCCGTCGTCCCTGGCCGCGTACGTCGCGCGAGTGGCCTCGGGGGCGCTGCGGCTGGAGCACCTGGGAGATGCGCGCGGGGCCTTGCGGCAGTTCCAGGACGCGGTGCGGTTGCAGCCCGGGGGCATCTTGGATCCGGAGGCCCGCCACGGCGTGGCGGAAGCGCACCGGGCCCTGGGCGATACGGAGGCGGAGGCCCGGGCCCTGGGCGAGTTCCTGGCGCTGCATCCCGACTCGCCGCTGAGCGCCGCGTCGCGCGGTCGGCTGCGGGAGTTGTCGCCGCCATGATGCGCGGGATGCGCGCAACCGGCATGCGGCCCGAAGGCTCACGGCGGGCCCCAAGCGCCCTCCCCTGCACGGAGTTCGGCCCGCACGTCTTCGACATGGGACTCGCGGGCTCGAGGCATCGCGCGAGCGCCGCCTCCACGAAGCTCGGCATGCACGTCTTCGGCATGGGACTCGCGGCCGCGAAGCACGGCACGAACGCCGCGTCCACGAAGCGTGGCCTCGCACGCGCCCTTCCCTGGGCCGCGCTGCTGAGCGCCGCATGCACCCTGAGCGATCCGGTCGCCACGCTGCATTCTCCAGATGCCGGAGGCGACATCCCGGACGCCTGGGCCGAGCACTGCGCGAACAGTGGACCGCCCCTCCTCTTGGGGGATCCCGCCGCGGGCCCCCTGCTGTGCAGCGGCCGTCTCGCGCAGACGCTGTTCCGCCGCGCGGCCTGCTCCTGCGAGGGCCTGTCGCTCAGCGCCCCATTCGCCACGGATGCGTTCCGGAGCACCGTGGGCCCCTACACTCCCGGGGGCACGGGCGGCGACGTGGGCGTCAATGGTGGCCTCGCCGCGAACGACCGCGTCACGGTGGGCGGCTCACTCCAGGTGGGCAGCCTTCAACTCGGCAATCCCCTGTCCGTGGGAGGCAGCCTGCACAGCAATGGCCCCCTCGCCGGTCCCGGCACCTCGGCCACTGTCGCCGGCGATGCATGGGTGAACGGCGACGTGTCCCTCGCGGCGTTCACCGTGGGCGGCGTGCTCACCCTTCCCCCGGAGTTCACGCCCGGCCCGGCCCAGGCCGCCGAGCTGCGCCGCGAGCCCGTCGCGTCCGTCGTCCCCTGCGCGTGCGACGCCGCGTCCCGCTTCGATCCGGGCGCGCTCATCGCCCACCACACCGTGGACAACGACAACGCCGCCATCGGACTGGACCCGGCGGCCCTCGTGGACGTCACCGGGAAGCGCGTGCTGGAGCTCCCGTGTGGCCGCTTCGTGCTCACGCGCGTCGCCGGCCCCGGCCACGCCACGCTGCGCATCCGAGGCCGCACCGCGCTGTTCATCCCCGGCGGCGTGAACCTGCTCGAAGCGCTCACCGTGGACGTGCAGCCCCCGGGAGAGCTGGACCTGTTCCTCGCGGGGGGATTCCTCGTATCCGGCCAGCTCACGCTGGGCTCCTCCGCCCTGCCCTCGCGCGTGCGCGTCTACGTGGCCGGCACGCAGGCGCTGGACATCTCCGCCGGCAGCACGCTCGCCGGCAACCTCTACGCGCCCCAGGCCGCGCTCAACCTGAGCGGCAACGCGGAGGTCTTCGGGTCCTTCTTCGTTCGCCACCTGGAAGCATCCGGCGCGGTGCGGGTGCACCACGACGCGGACGTGCTCACCGCTGGCGCCGCGTGCCCCAACGGCTAGCGCCTCAGCGGAACACGACGGTCTTGTGCCCGTTGAGCAGGATGCGGTGCTGCACGAACCACGTCACCGCGCGGCCCAGCACCACGCTCTCCACGTCGCGCCCCATGGCCGTCAGCGCTTCGGGCGACAGCGTGTGGTCCACGCGCTCCACGTCCTGTTCGATGATGGGTCCCTCGTCCAGGTCGCCCGTGACGAAGTGGGCCGTCGCGCCAATCAGCTTCACGCCCCGGTCGTACGCCTGCTGGTAGGGCCGAGCCCCCTTGAAGCTGGGCAGGAACGAATGGTGGATGTTGATGAGCCGCCCCCGCAGCGCATCGCACGTCTCCGCCGAGAGGATCTGCATGTACCGGGCGAGCACCACCAGGTCCACCCGCTGCTCGTGCACCAACTCCAACAGCCGCGCCTCCTGCTGGGCCTTGTTCTCCGCCGTCACCGGCAGGTGATGGAACGGGATGTCGTGGGACGCAGCCAGTTGGTAGAAGTCCCGGTGGTTGGACACGATGGCCGGAATCTCCACCGGCAGGATGCCGCTGCGGTAGCGATACAGCAGGTCGTTCAGGCAGTGGCCAATCTTCGAGACCATCAACAGCATGCGGGGCTTCACCGCCGCGTCATGCAGGTGCCAGTCCATGGAGAAGCGCGGCGCGAGCACCGCGAACGCCTCGCGCAGCGCCGCGGGTTCGGTCTTCGCCAGCTCATCCGCGAAGTGCACGCGCATGAAGAACAGCCGCGTCTGCGGGTCGCCGTACTGCGCGCTGTCGAGGATGTTGCAACCGTGCTCGGCGAGCCATCCGGAGACGGCGTGGACGATGCCACGCTGATCCGGACAGGACAGCGTGAGGATGTACTGGGTGGGGCGCTCGGTCATGGGCGGCGGCGACTATAGCCCCGGCCCGCGACCGCCGTGCCCGGCGCACCGGGGAGTGTCCAATGCCCAGGACGCTTCACCGCCCGTCCAGGCCCGCGGCGTTCACTGGCTGTCGGAAGGCCTGTCCACCTCGCGATGACATCGCCGCCGCACGGGCCTTGCGCGAAGCCACCCACCCCCGTGGCATTCCGCGTGGGGGAGACTTCCCTCCCGGCGAAGCGAACCTAGATTCTGGGCTGTCATGGCCGAAGCCCGTCCCTCCGACGCGCCCCGCCGCCGCCGTCCGGTGCAGGAGTCGCTGCGCGAGTACGGCCGCGGCATCGCGGGCGGCCTGCTCTTCAGCCTCCCGCTGCTCTACACGATGGAGGTCTGGTGGGCGGGCTTCACGTCCCATCCGGCCAACGTGCTGGGCTATCTGCTGGGCACGTACGTGCTGCTGCTCGGGTACAACCGCTACGGCGGTTTCCGCCGGGACGTGTGTTGGTTCGACGTCTTCACCGACTCGCTGGAGGAGCTGGGCGTGGGGCTGCTCGTGTCGGTGGTCGTGCTGGTGCTCATTGGCCGCATCACCCGGGGCACCTCGCTGCCAGAGGCGGTGGGCATGGCGGTGGTGGAGGCGGGAACGGTGGCCATCGGCGTGTCGGTGGGCACCGCGCAGCTGGGCGGACAGCACCAGCAAGAGGCGACGGAGGAGGACCGGAAGCGGCTGGAGTCCGCGGATCACGTCCCCGGCCAGCTCGTCATCGCGTTCTGTGGCGCGGTGTTGTTCGCCGCCAACGTGGCGCCCACGGAGGAGGTCGTGATGATCGCCGTGGAGACATCACCCTGGCGCCTGCTGGGGCTCGCCATGCTGTCGTTGTTGCTGGGCGGGCTCATCCTGTTCCAGAGCGACTTCACCCGGGCGAAGCGCTTCACGCGCCGCCGCCTGCGCCGGGACGTGCTGGCGGGGACGGTCATCACCTACGCCATCGCGCTCGTGTCCAGCGCGCTCGTGCTGTGGTTCTTCGGCCGGTTCGACGGCAACGGGCCCAGCGTGTGCGTGGCGCAGGTGGTGGTGCTGGGACTGGCGTCGACGCTGGGCGCGTCGGCGGGAAGGCTGCTCATCCAATCATGAGGATGTCCTGGAACTGGCTGGAGGGCGTCGTGTTCACGGCGAGCTGTGTGCTCGTGGCGCTGGTGCTGGGCTACCTCGCGGTGGAGGCGTGGACGACAGGACACGGTCCGCCGGACCTGACCGTGCAGGTGGGCACGCCCGTACACGGCGGCGGCGAATGGAGGGTGCCCATCACGGTGACGAACCACGGCGACACCGCGGCCGAGGAAGTCCACGTGCGCGTGTCCCCGCGGGGAGGACGCACGCCGAAGGAGGAGACGGAGTTCGTGCTGGCGTACGTGCCGCGCCATTCGAAGCGCGAGGGCTGGGTGTCCTTCCGCGAGGCGCCCTCTCCCGAGGGCGTGGAAGCCCGGGCGATGGGATTCGCGACGCCGTGACGCGCTGCTATCCTGACTCCGTGACGGGGGACAGGGCATGCGTGCGAAGAGGGTGTTGTCTTGGGCAGGGGTGCTCATCATCGGCCTGGGCGTGGCGCTGCTGTCCTTTCCGGCTTCACGCACCGCCGACACCTCCGCGCCCCAGCCCCACCGCGACGCCGACACCCGCGCCTGGGGAGTGTTCCTCCCGCGCCTTCTGACGTCGCATGACGAAGACTCGCGGCGCATCCGCGGAGTCGTGCGCGACGTCCACGGTCCCGTCGCGGGGGCGCGCGTGTCCGCCTCCCGCGTGGAGCCCGAGGTGACGCTGTCGGAGCGCTCCTGCCCTCCTTCGGACAGCGCGCCCGCCGCCCCCGGTGGCGCTCCGCCCCGGCTGATGGAGTGCTGGGAAGAAGCCTTCGACGAGCTCGTGGAACAGGTGGACCTGCGCGAAGGCGAAGCACCCATCGTCGCGGAGACCCTCAGCGCGGAGGACGGCACCTTCGTCCTCGATGGGCTCTTGGGAGGGGAGGTCACGCTCCAGGCCACCAGCGGACAGGGCGTGGCGATGCGAACCCACGTGGCGCCGGGCCGAGAGGGCGTGGTGCTCGCGCTCGAGGAAGGCCTCTTCTTCGAGGGCATCGTCACGAATCCCCCTCCCGAGCGGGAGCCCATCCCGGAGGCTCGGATCACCGTCTTCTCCCGCGAGAGCACGCGCTTCTTTCCTGGGACCAGCGGCACGGACGGACGCTTCCGGATCGGTCCCGTGCCACCCGCGGGCTACGCCATCCTCGTCACCGCGGGAAACCGGAGCCCCCTGCTGCGCATCCGCGCCAATGCGCTCGGCAGCGATACCTTCATCCTGGACCCTTCCGCGCGCTACGCGGGTCAGGTGGTGACGGCGACGGGAGCCCCCGCGCCCGGGCTCCCCGTCAAGCTGTACGTGCCCAGCGTCGCGCCCGCGTGGCGCACCACCGTCACGGATGCGCAGGGGCGCTTCGCCTTCCGTTCGGTGGACACGCCGCCCGGGCACCTCTTCGTGGAGACCACGGAGCACGGCGCCTTCGCGCACATCCACACCGAGCCCCGCGAGGACCTGCGCCTCACGCTCGGCCCCGGCCTGTTCGTGGAAGGAACCGTGCGGGACGAGAGCGGGAGTCCGGTCCCCGGTGCGCGGGTCCAGGCACAGCGACTCGATGAGGACTCGCCGTCGCCACGCGGACAGACCGTGACGGACGCGAAGGGCCATTACCGGCTGGGGCCCCTCTATCGCCTGCCCCACTTCGTGGGCGCCAGTGCCCCGCGCCATGTCCCCACCGAGCCGAAGTACCAGGAGTTCGAAGAGGACGCCGCGTCGCTCGACTTCACCCTCCAGCGCGCCGTCACCGTGGAGGGGGTCCTCGTCGATGAAGAGGGACAGCCGCTCGCGGACCGGGAGCTCCTGCTTCACCTGGACGAGGCCTCGAGCCCCGCCGAGGCCATCGTCGTGGACAGCACCCGCTCGGACGCGGCCGGACGCTTCGTCCTGGGCGCGGCGGAGGAGGGGCCCGCGTGGATCGAAGTCCAGGACGCGGCCTTCATCCCCCAGCGATTCCCGGTGGAGCGCCCCTCACGGGAGGGGCGACTGGTGGCACGAAAGGGCGCGAGCGTGTCCGTCACCGTCCTGGGCACGGCGGGAGCCCCGGTGGGCGACGCGCGCGTCACGCTCTGGAAGCGCGACGCGAGAGGGGAAGCCGCCCAGGTCGGCGAAACGGACGTGGAGGGGCAGGTGTTGCTCCAGGGCATCCCCGTGGGGGCGTACGTGGCGGAGGCGACGGTCCCGGGACGGGCCCTGGACCCGAGCGTCACGCAACCGCTGGACGTCACGGACAAGGGGCTGTCGGCCATCACCCTGCGGCTGAGGGAGGGCCGCACGCTGCGGGGCGTGGTCGTGAATGCCCAGGGCCTGCCCCTTCGCGGCGTGGGCATCCGCGCGGACATCCCGGACGGGGACCAGCCCCACTACATCGCCGCGACGCCCAGGATGGGCCTGCCTCCCGAGGGCGTCCTCACGGACGCAGAAGGCCGCTTCACCCTGCGCCAGCTCAGCGCGCCCCGCTACATGCTCACCGTGAAGCTGCAAGGCCACGTCCTGGATGCCTCCGGCTCGCAGGGCATCCACCCCGGGGACGAGGACACCGTGGAGGTGAGCAGCGACGCGGGTGAGGTCCGGCTGTTGCTCCGGCGCATCCCCCATGTGCGGGGCTCCGTCATCGCGGAGGGAGGAGAGGCGCTGGACGGCTTCGCGGTGAACGGCCGCTCGTCACACGAGTCGGGCGGCCGTTTCGATCACCCCCTCTTCCAGCCGATGGGGCCCCAGCGGTTGGTGGTGGAGGCAAGGGGCTTCGCGACCGTGAATCGCATCATCACGCCCGTAGGAGGCGAAGACGTGGACGTGGGCACGATCACGCTGACACGAGGAAGGACCCTGCGAGTCTTCCTGCGCGATGCCGCGACGGGCGAGCCGTTCAACGGGCGCGTCCGCGACAACTCGGGGGAGTGGGCCACGGTGTCCATCGGCTATTGGATCCACGGGGAAAGCACCGTGGACGGGCCTCCCTACCTGCGCCCCTCCGGGATGAAGCCATGGCAGGACGGCGGGCTGCTGCTGGAGCACGTGCCGACCACGCCGTTCACGCTCGAAGTGCGCACCCAGATGCACCTGCCGCTGCGCGTGGCGGTCGGCGCGGCGGAGAAGAGCATCACCGTCTCGCTCGACCCTGGCGCCCGGGTGACAGGCCATGTCCGGGACGCAAAGGGCCAGCCGCTCGCGGCCTGGCTCACCTTCACCCGCTCCGATGGCACGACACTCCAACGCAACCTCGAGCCTGGGGACTTCGCCTTCCATGGCATTCCCCCCGACCTCTACACCGTGAATGCCCACCCCTCTGACACGGAGAACAAAGCCGTCTTCCCAGCACGCACGGTCCGGATTCCTCCGAGCGGCGATGTCCTGCTCGCCTTCGACGCCCTGGGCACCGGCGCCACCGTCGAGCTGCGGCTCCCGGAAGACGCGGACACCGCGCTCCTGATGCCTGGGCAGGTCCCCGCGCCGGGCGACGTCGGGGCCCTCGAACACCTGCGCCTCCAGCAGCACCCAGTGGAGGAGTGGCGCGGCACAGCGGCCGTCTTCAGCCGAGTCCCCGCGGGCCACTACACCCTCATCGTCGGCACCCGAGGCAAGGACCGCTTCCACCGCGAGGAGCTGGACGTGCCCGCCGAAGGCACGCGGATCCTCGAAGTGAAGCCGGTCTGGACGCCCCTCGCGCGCTGAGACGCGCTGGAGACCGGGCCGCGAGCCGCCTCTCCCAAGACAAGGCGGCTCGCGTGGTTCCTGGCAGGGTGCGTCCGCCTACGGGACGCGCTCCCAGGCATCCGCCCAGGCGATGCCCGTGCCCGGCGCGTAGTACAGCGCCACGCCCTGGCACCAGCCGGAGTACGGGAAGGGCTTGCACTGGTAGATGAGCCCGTCCGTGCCCTCCACCCGCGTGCCCGCCGTGTAGTTGGAGATGCCGGCCGGGTACTTGTACTGCGCGGATCCACCACCGGTGCCGCCATCACCGCCGCCGCCCGTGGACGGCTTCTCGATGTCGACCTGGAACGTGTAGCCCGTCTCCTTCCCATACACGCGGTTGCCCAGCGCATCCTCCGAGGGCTTCACCGTGCCGGTGGTCTGGAGCACGCCCACCTGCACGCGGCTGGAGACCGCGTTCACCTGCTGCGCCAGCCGGTAGATCCACGTGGCCGCCGGGGTGGCCGCGTCGAGCGTCAGCGGATGGGACTCCGCGTCGCGGCCCGCGCTGTCGAAGAGACGGAACGTCACCTTGCTGCCCTTGGGCAGGTCCTCGCGGGCCTGCACCTGACCCAATTCCTTCCACGACGTCGGCGGGGGCGGCGTGTTGGTGAACTTCACGTCCGTGCAGGCGTAGAAGGCCTCCGGGCTGTCGGCGCGCTGCCAGATGGCGTAGATGACGTGGGCGCCCGTCTTGTTCGCCGGGAAGGGACAGTTGAGACGGTAGCGGTTGTTCACCGCGGACACGTTGGTGACGTTGCAGAAGGGCGACGCCTCCAGGTCGGACCACTTCAGGGGCAGCGCCGGGTTGTAGCCCTCCTTCGTCACGAAGAGCTGGAAGTAGCCCGTGGCGTGCACCGCGGTGGCGTGGAAGACGAACTCGAAGCGGCCACTGCTGTCCGGGGTGATGAGCGTGGACGGCCAGTCCGTGCGCGCCAGGTCCAGGCCCTTGTGGCTCTCATTGGCGGCGCTGCACAGCTTGCCATCCGGGATGATTTCGCGGTGTCGCCCGTCGGCGGCGCCCTGCCGGACGCCGTTCCAGTCATACAGCGCCTGGGTTCCTCCCGCCTGCACCGCGGCCTTGCAGGCGGCGGACTGGGGATTCTCCGGCCCCTCCTTGAAACAGCCGTAGACGCGGCTGATGGGCACTTCCATGGAGCCGTGCGCCGCCGCCTGGCTGGCGGACAGCAGGGACACGACGGCGAGCGATGCTGAGAGGGCCCTGCGAATCGATGGGAACATCCCTTCCTCCTGTTCGCGAGGAAGGGAGGAAGGGCGTCATCCATTCGGGTCAAAGGCAGGCGCGAAAAAGTCCTCCGCGCCCTGCCCGACCGCCGTCGCTCAGGCCAGCATCTCCGTCAGCAGGCCCTTGGGAAGCGTGGGGTCGCCGAAGTCATCCAGCGCGCCCCCGGCCGCGTTGCGCAGGCCCACCGCGGCGCCCAGCGTGTTGAGCATCTTGTTGAGGTTGGGGTTGGTGTTGCCCGCGGACGCCGTCACCGCCACGCCCTGCTTGAGGTAGCCGTTGCAGCTGCCCGCCAGGATGAAGGGGATGTTGCGCGCCGAGTGCGCCGGCCCGTTGCCCAGGTCGTTGAACCAGACGGACACGCCCTGGTCCACCAGCTTCTTGCCATCCGGCAGGACGTACGCCGCCAACCGGTCCAACAGGTAGTTGAAGGTCCGGGCGAACTGCGCGTCCACCCGCGAGTGCAGCACGTCCGACCCGGCGATGATGCCGCCCGAAGAGTCGTGCGACGTCCGGCGGTGGGAGATGTAGTGGAAGTTCTCCATCAACTGCCCCGTCGTGGGGTCCCGGTAGCGCGTGGCGCTGTCGTTGCCATTGCCCACCTGGATGGCCACGGAGCGCGTGGTGCCGCACGCCACCGCCAGCACCGCGATGTCCATGTGCAGCCGCACCGTGGCCAGCACCTCGTCGCCGTCCGTGCTGTTGTAGCCGGGCGCCTGCTGCTGGAGCCGCAGCTCCTCGTCCGCGCGGGCGCGGCAGCTCAACGCCACCTCCAGGTCGCGCACGTTGGACAGGTGCAGATCCAACCGCTGCCGGTCCGTGGAGCTCAGCTCCGGCCGCGACTGGAGCGCCTTCAGCTGGCCCGACACCAGGTCGTTGAGGCTCTTCTGGCGCACGAGCAGCTGCTCGCGCGCCTCCGGCGTGAGGCCCCCGGGGCCGCCCACCATCGTCTGGTAGGCCACCCACGGGTCGTGCAGCGCGGCCCGGCGCGACGCACTGCCACGGTGGGAGATGCAGGGCCCGCCCAGCCAGCCGCCGGCCTGCCCCGCGTAGAGGAAGAGCGAGTCGCGCTTCTGGGGGTTCAGCTCCCGGCCGATGCGGTGGTCCAGCGACTCGCCGGACGCCTCGGAGTCGCCGCCCACGCCCTCCACGGCGGGGCCGCGTCCGGTGAGGGCCTGCAGGGCGCCCCGGGCGTGGCCGTCCCCGTAGTTGTAGTCCTTCATGTTGACGTTGCGCACCACCAGCAGGCGCGCGCGGTGGTCCGCCAGCTCCACCAGCGACTTGCCCGCGAGCGTCGTGGTGGAGAGGTTGCCCAACGGCTCCGGCCAGAAGCGCTCCGGCTCGTTGCCCAGCTCCGTGGTGCTCTGCGCGGCGGCCACGCCATCCGCCTGGCGCAGGAAGATGGCGAAGGGCAGCGCGCCCGCCTCCGCCGCATGGGCCTTCCGGGGCAGCAGCCCCTCCAGCACCGGCAGCCCCAACACGGCCCCACCCAGGCCCTGCAACACGAGTCGACGGCTCAGTTTCACGGCAGCTCCTCCGGGTGGCGGTTCACGAAGCCCACGCCCGTGACCACTTCGACGACCAGCTCGACGATGGGCAGCTGCCCCGCCTGCGACAGCTTCCCCAGCCGCGTCACCAGCGCCTCGTCCTCCGTGGCCGCGGGGCGTCCGCTCAGGAACTCCACCCAGTGGCGCGCGTAGCACTCGTGCACCGCCTGCGCGTTCGCGAGCGCGTCCGCCAGGTCCAGCGCGTCCTTCACCGACACCTTCTGTCCGCCGATGGCCGGCGCCGACGTGGCGTTCACCGGCTGCCCGTTGTCCGTCGTGCGATAGCCGCCCACGGCGTCGAAGTTCTCGAAGGGGAAGCCCAGCGGGTTGATGAGCGTCGCGTGGCAGCTGGCGCACACCGTGCCGGGCGCCTCCGTGTGCGACGTCACCACCTCCCGGTTGGTGCGGCCGTTGGGCGCGGGCAGCGCGGGGATGTTGGCCGGCGGCGCGCCAATCTTCTGACACAGCAGGTGCTCCGACAGGAACACGCCGCGGTGGATGGGGTCCGGGTCCAACGACGTCGCGTGCGACGCGAGGAAGCCCACCTGGGTGAGCACGCCCCGGCGCTGCGCACCGTCCAGCGTCGCCGGGACGAAGTCCGCGGTGAACGTCCCGGTGAGGCCATAGATGCGCGCCAGCTCGTCGTTGACGAACGTGTCGCGCGACGTGAGCAGGTCCGCGAAGCGCCCCTTGCGGCCGAAGACGACGTCCTGGACGAAGAGCGTGTTCTCCTTCGCCGCGGACTCCGCCAGCTTCGCGGTGACGTTGGGGAAGCGCGTGGTGTTCGGACGGATGATGGAATAGCGGGGCACGTCGAAGACGG
The DNA here is from genome assembly GCF_007352635.1 of Corallococcus sp. Z5C101001. Lineage (NCBI taxonomy): Bacteria > Pseudomonadati > Myxococcota > Myxococcia > Myxococcales > Myxococcaceae > Corallococcus > Corallococcus sp. Z5C101001. The sequence goes on along the minus strand of NZ_VKLU01000001.1, from coordinate 649,974 downwards.
CCTGGTGGTACGCGCTCACCACGTCGCGCGCCCGGGGGTCCGCCATCATCCGGCGCGCCTCGGACGCCACGCCCTCGCGCTTCGCCAGCAGGCCATCGCGGGCGGCGGCGAACAGCGCGTCATCCGGCATGGAGTTCCAGAGCGCGTAGCTCAGGCGTGACGCCACCTCGAACGCGTCCAGCGGCACCTTCCCGTCCGCCGCCTGCGTGCTGCGCTCCACGCGGTAGAGGAACAGGGGCGACTGGAGGAAGCCCTCCAGCACCATCCGCAGGCCGCCCTGGAAGGCCGCCATCGTCGGGTAGGCCTCCGGTCCCTTGCGGTACAGCACCAGATACGCCGCCACCTCGTCCGCGGTCAGCGGCCGACGCGCGGCGCGCAGGCCGAAGGACTCCACGAACGCCTTCGCGCGCGCTTCGTCCGTGGTGGTGCCCGCGGGCAACAGCCTGCCCAGCTTCGTCGCGTCCGTGGCCACCTGTCCGGCCAGGTCCGCCGCCGCGCGCTGGTAGGCGCCCCACAGCGCCTCGTCCACCGACAGCGCGCGAGCGTCGTTGTCGAAGAGGAAGCCGCTCTGGGACGGGTCCGCGCGGAACGTCTGCGCCAGCGCCGTGGGCGGCGCGTCCAGCTTCAGCAGCGCCTGCACGCTGCTCACCCACTGCGCATGCGTCAGCCGGGCGACACGCACCGAACGGGCCGGCTGCTCCACCGCCGCCGGGGGATTGTTCGTGCCGTCTGGACCGCCGCCCGGGCCCGGACCGCCGGGCTTCGCCGCGTCCAGGATCTGCCCTTCACAGCCACCCAGCAAACCCACGGAGGCCGCGAGCAGCGCGGAACTCCACCATCGTCGACGTCGCGCCATCGGGGGAGCGCCTCCGTTCGTTGGAGGCCATCCCAATGGGGATGCGTTTGGATGTCAATCCGCACACCGGCCGGGCAATCCCCCTGTCACATCGCCACTGAAAACAAATGTCGACACGAGATCCAGGGGGTGTGGAACCCACCCTTCAGCCGGGGATGAGGAACCGCGCGATGACACGCTTGAGGCCCACGTTTCCGCCGAACTCCACCGTGACCTTGGCGTTGGGACCGCTGCCCTCCGCGGAGATGATGCGCCCGGAACCAAACTGTTCGTGGCGCACGCGCATGCCGCGCACGTCCCCGCCCACGCCCTCCATGTCGGACGCCTGCGAATAGCTGCGGTCGACGCGCGGGCCCGTCTCGTCCTCGTCCCACGCGCGGCGGCGCTGGGGCATGGCGGCGGAGGCGCGGGGCGGCGGCGGCAGGTCGTTCTCCTTGAAGCCGAAGAGCGCCTGCGGCACGTCCGCGAGGAAGCGGCTGGGCGGGTTGTATTTGAGCTCGCCGAAGAGGGAGCGGCACTGCGCCAGGCTCACGAAGAGCCGCTTGCGCGCGCGGGTGAAGCCCACGTAGCAGAGGCGGCGCTCCTCGGCCATCTCCTCGCCGCCGTCGGGCTCCTCGCTCTTCAGCGCGCGCGAGTGCGGGAAGACGCCCTCCTCCAGGCCCGTCATGAACACGGCGTCGAACTCCAGGCCCTTGGCGGCGTGCAACGTCATCAGCGCCACGCGGCCCTCGCTCACCTCCGCGTCCGCTTCGCCCACCAGGCTGATCTGCTCCAGGAAGGCCTGGAGCGACGGCACGTCCGCGGTGAGCGGCGCGGAGTCCACGCCCTCCGGCGCCTCCTCCTCCCGCGCCTCGGCGGCCGCCGCGGAGGCCACCGCGTCCGAGGCGCGCTTCAGGTCGAACTCCTGGGCCGCGCCCACGAGTTCCTTCAGGTTCTCCGCGCGGGTGAGCGCTTCGTCGCTGCCCTCGGCGACGAGCGTCTCCACCAGCTTCGTCTCCTTGAGCATCTGGTCCACCGCGCCCGCCGCGTCCTTCGCCGTCTGGGCGAAGGCGTGCAGCGACTGGAGCAGCTGATGGAAGCCGCCCAGCCGCTTCTGCGCGGTGGCGTTGAGGGCGGGGATGCGGTGGCGCTCGCCCAGGGCCTCGTAGAGGCTCAGTCCCTCCTGGTTGGCGAAGTCCGTCAGCCGCTCCTCGGTGGTGTCACCGATGCCGCGCGCCGGCACGTTGAGCACGCGCAAGAGGTCCGCGTCCGAGCGCGGGGACACCATCAGCCGCAGGTACGCGGACGCGTCACGCACCTCCGCGCGGTCGTAGAAGCTGCGCCCGCTCACCAGCGTGTACGGCACGCGCGCCAGCCGCAGCGCCTCCTCCAGCACGCGGCTCTGCGCGTTGGTCCGGTAGAACACCGCCATGCTGGAGAACTTGATGAAGCCCTCGCGCTGGACGGCGAGGATGCGCCGGGCCACCTCCTGCGCCTCCGCCCGTTCGTCGCGGTGGAGCAGCAGCTCCAGGTGCTCTCCCTGGGGCCGCTCGCTCCAGAGCTTCTTCTGCATGCGGCGCGGGTTCTTGGAGATGACCTCGTGCGCGGCGGTGAGGATGTTCTGGTCGGAGCGGTAGTTCTGCTCCAGCTTCACCACCTTCGCGCCCGGATACTGCTGGGGGAAGTTCAGGATGTTGTCCACGTTCGCGCCGCGCCAGCGGTAGATGGACTGGTCGTCGTCTCCCACCACCACCAGGTTCGCGGACGGCGGCGGGGCCAGCTGCCGCAGGAACGCGTACTGCACGGGGTTGGTGTCCTGGAACTCATCCACCAGCACGTGGGTGAAGCGCGTGCGGTAGCGCTCCAGCACGTCCGGCCGGTCGCGGAAGAGCTTCACGAGCAGCAGCAGCAGGTCCCCGAAGTCCACGGCGTTCGCCGCGCGGAGCAGCTTCTGGTAGCCCGCGTACACGCGCTTGACCAGCTGCCCCCGGACGTCGTCCTGCTCCACGTGCATGTCGTCCGGCAGGCGCGCGGCGTTCTTCTCCTGGTCGATGCGGTGCAGGATTTCGCGCGGCTGCATCACCGGCTCCACGCCCGCGTCGCGCATGGCGCGCTTGACGAGGCTCAGCTGGTCGCCGTCGTCGTAGATGACGAACGACCGCGTCAGGCCCGCGGCCTCCGCCTCGCGGCGCAGGATCATGGCGGCGGCGGAGTGGAACGTGCTCACCACCAGGTCGTTGGCCTGGGCGCCCATCAGGTGCGTGAGGCGCTCGCGCATCTCGCGCGCGGCCTTGTTCGTGAAGGTGACGGCCAGGATGCGCCAGGGGAAGACGCGGCGCACCTTCACCAGGTGGGCGACCCGGCGGGTGATGACGCGCGTCTTGCCGCTGCCGGCGCCCGACAGCACGAGCAGCGGGCCGTCGCCGTGGAGCACGGCTTCCGCCTGGGGCGGGTTGAGGTCTTCGAGGAGGACGGATTCGTGGGCGTTCACGGGGTTTCCACCAGGGGAAGAACCCCGCCTTCTAACGTCTTTCGCCCGCCCATGTGGGGTCTTCCGCCGCCCCCTGGCGCCCGCTGGGCCGTCCGCCCCCGGGACGGGCGGGAGCGTGGGGTATAAAAGAAGGACATCCGCCATGTCCGACACCCCTCCGCCCCCTCCCGCGCCTCCGTCCCAGGCCCAACTCGACCGCTTCGCGGAGCAGTTCAACCAGAGCCTCACCCTGCGCCACTTCGGCGCCCACATGTCCTTTCCAGAGGGACGCATGGTGCGAGTGACGCTGGCCCCGGTGCAGGCCCAGCACCGGGGCGGCCTGGGCAGCTCCGCCGTCAACGGCGGCATCATCTCCGCCCTCTTCGACTTCGCCATCGGTTGCACGCCGGCGCTCCGGGACCCCACCCGCCGCTGCGCCACCATCCAGCTGTCCACCAGCTTCGAGCGCCCCGCCACCGGCGACCACCTCCGGGTGGAGGCCGTCATCGACCATGGCGGCCCGTCCACCCTCTTCGCCTCCGCCAGGCTGCTGGACGCAGAGGGCCGGGTGTGCGCCCGCTGCCAGGGCGTCGTGCGCGTCTCTTCCCAACCCTGGGCCAACGGCGAGAGCCCCGCCACCAACTGACCTTCCCCCACCCTTGCCCCTTTTCGTCGATATGCCCGTCCTGGCGCCGCGTTTCCCCAGAAGCCCGGGGCACGCGACGTCCCCGGAGGACACCCGCGGCGGGCCACAGGACGAGGGCATGGATGCAGCCGTACAGGGCTTGGGGATGACGACCCTCCAGTCACGGCAGGACGCAGGCAGGGCTCCCTCGCCCGCGACGCCGGACGAAGAGGCGCTGTCGAAGCGGGCCCTGGCCGGGGACCGTGCCGCGTGGGACGCGCTCATCGCGCGTCACCAGCGCCGGGTGGTGGTGTCGCTGCTCGCCCGGGGCCTCCGGGTGGACCGGGCCCAGGAGCTGGCCCAGGAGACGTGGGCGCGCCTCATCCAACAGCAGCAGCGGGGCCTGCTCGCGGAGCTTCGCCTGCCCCACCTGGCGCTCACGCAGGCCTCGTTCCTCGCGTCGGACGAGGCCCGGCGCGCGCGGCGCGAGTCGGTGGACGGCACCGTGGAAGACCTGCCGGAGCGGCAGCAGCCGGTGGACCCCACGCAGTCCGCGGAGAAGCGCCTCCTGTCGGAGGAGCAGCTCGCGCGGGCCCGCGACGCGCTGGAGCAGGTATCGCCGAGCGCGCGGAACGTCTTTCTCCTGGCCTGTGACGGCCAGGGACTTCCGCATGCGGAGGTCGCCTCCCGCGTCGGGCTGTCCGTCCAGCGCGTGCGACAGATTTTGTGCGAGGTCCGCAAGAAGCTGCGCACCGCGCTCGAAGAGGAAAACCATGTCTAGCCCCACCCCCCACCTCACCCGCGACCGCACGGAGCAGTACCTGCTGGGCGCGCTGCCGCCCGACGCCGAGGCGGAGCTGGAGGTGCACACCCTCACGTGCGAGCCCTGCGCGCGACTGCTCCAGGAAGAGGCGCTGCTGGAGGAGCAGCTGTACCAGGTCGCCGCCGCCACGCCCCGCGACGCGGTCGTCGTGCGGCCCGCGCGCTGGCACCGGCCCATGGCCGCCGCCGCGGCCCTGGTGGCGCTGGCCGCCTCCGTGTTCCTGCTGCTGCGCACCGAAGGGCGGACGTCGCCCGAAGCCGTGACGCCCGTGGAGGCCCCGGTCGCGGCGGTGCTGGAGGCGGAGAACGAACGAGCGCCCGGGGACATCGTGGTGGCGTGCCCGGACCTGGCCACGCAGGAGCACTGCCTGCGGGCCGCGGGCGCGCGCGGGTTGCTCGTGTACCATCCGGGTGGACGGGGCGAGGTCCCCCGCTACGACGCGTCCAGCGGGCTGTCCCAGGTCGAGCTGAACTCGCGGCCGGCCGCCCTGTGAGGACTCCCGCGATGACGCCGCGAACCCGCATCCCCGTTCTGCTGCTGGCGCTGTGGATGCCCCTGGCCGGGGCCCAGACGGTGCCCGCCGCCACATCTCCGAAGGCCTCCGCGACGACAGACGCCGCGCCCGCGAAGAGCGGCGCGACGGCGCCCCCCACCGCCCCGGAGGGCATGCCCGCCAGCGCCACGCGGACGAAGCTGCCGCAGGGCTGGTACGTCACGGAGAGCGCTCCGCAGCACTACGAAGCCAGCGTGGATGAGGACTCCCCATGCGAAGGCACCCGCAGCGCGTTCCTGCGCTCGCGCACGCAAGCCACGGACAGCTTCGGCACCTTCATGCAGGCCTTCAACGCGAAGGACTTCCAGGGCAAGCGCCTGCGCTTCTCCGCCGCCGTGCGCCACCAGGACGTGAAGGGCTGGGCGGGCCTCTGGATGCGCGTGGAGGGCGCGGACCCCCGGCAGCCGCTCGCCTTCGACAACATGCAGTCGCGCGCGCTGGTGGGAACCCAGGGCTGCAAGCGCTACGACGTGGTGCTGGACGTGCCCCGGGAGGCCACCACCATCATGGCGGGCCTCATCATGAGCGGCCCCGGGAAGGCCTGGCTGGGCGGCGTGCGCTTCGAGACGGTGGACGCGTCGGTGAAGACGACGGACCTGCTCGCCACGCCACAGCCCCTGCCCTCCGGCCCCCAGGGCCTGGAAGAGGCGCCCCCATCCCAGGGCGGGCTGGGCCTGCCGCTGGGACGCGTGGGGAGCGCGTGGTTCGACACCGAGCGCGTCGAAGCGAAGACACCGCTGGCGCGTGGAAAGGACGCCACGTGGAAGGGCGAGCGCGGCGACGAACTCTTCGAACACGGCATCGAGGTGAACGGCAGCTACGGTCTGCGGGACCTCGCGGTGAAGGTGCGCGCCGGCGGCGTCGCCACCCTCATCGAAGGCACCTGGGGCGGTGAGCCCCTGTCCGTGCGGCTCGCGCCGGACTCACTCACCATGCAGTGGGGCGCCGACAAGCAGGTGCTGAAGCGCGAGCTCACGGCCGCCACGCAGCCGGACTGCAACGCGTACGTGGCGACGGAGGGACGCTTCCAGGGACAGCGGCTGGAGGTGTGCGGCGTGGCGCTCGCCACCCGTCCACCGCTCACGCAGCTGGTGGCGGCCTTCCTGGCCGGCGGCGTGCGGGCCCCGCCCTCGCGAGGCCCCGTCCCTCTGCCCCGGCGTCCCGTGCGCTCACCGCAGCCGTACGACGCGTCCGGCAGGGACGAGCCGGCATCCCAGCTCCAGTGAGCAGGCAGGGCGAGGGCGGAAGGATTTCACCTCCCGCCCGCCCGATGCACCACGCGTCCGCCTTCAGAAGGCGAAGTCGCGCTCCAGCGTCTCCTGCCCGGCCTGCACCGTGAGGTGGGCCGCGTGCGCACCGGAGGCCAGCGCCGTGGACAGGTCGAAGGACAGCCCTTCGGGCCCCTGCATCGGCTTGAGCGACGGACGCCCGGGCGACAGGAAGACGGCGGCCGTCACGGTCCGGGAGCCCAGGGGCTGCACCAGCAGCCGCACCCGCTGACGTTCGCGCACCAGCACCACGCGGAAGTCGCGCCGCTCCTCCAGCACCTCCCGGTGCTCCGGCAGGCGGGCCGCGCCCGGACGCCGGGACACGTCCGCGCGGGAGTCGCGCGCCGCGCGCGGGGCGCCCGCCCCCTCTTCCAGCTCCATCACCTCGTCGATGGCGGCGTCGCCCTCTTCCAGCGCCAGCACGGCCTGCGCGCACTCGCCACACCCGGCGGTGTGCGCGTCCACGCGCTCGCGCTCCTCGCGGCCCATCTCCCCCGAATCCAACCGCCACAGCTCGTCGTCGGTGAGGTGCCGGCGCGGCGGCGAGTCCACCACGGCGGTGTCCGCCCGGTCCGCACGACAGCTGGCACAGTCCTTCAGGTGCTCCGGATCCTTCATGGGGCGGCCCGTCCAGGACGCCACCAGGTCATCGCAGCCGGCCCGAGCGGAAAACCACCAGGCGCCGGGGCGCTCCACGGGGTCCAGCAGGTCGCGCTCGGTGCGGCGCTCGGCGTTCAGGGGGATGAACCAGCGCGCGCGGGGGCGCAGCGCGGTGTCCAGTTGGCCCAGCGTCCCCAGGAAGCGCTCGCGAGCGGCGGCGGCATCCCCGTCCAGCGGACCCTTCAGCATCTCCCAGGTGACGAGCGCGCGGGCGGAGGAGGCGGCCCGGTCCCGGGCGGCGAGTCCTTCCAGCGCGGAGGCGCGCCACAGCTCGGCTTCGTCTCCCTCCTCGCCCAGCGCCACCTCCATCGACTCCTCGGCGGCCCTCAGCAGGAGCGGCTGGAGCGCCTGCGGCTTCTGCTGGCGCACCCAGGCTTCCACTTCGGAGCGGCCCAGGCCCTTCAAGGCCTCTTCCACCCCGTCGGTGCCGAGCCGATCCGAGCGGCGCAGCACATCCCCCACCACCTCCAACAGTTCGCCCACCGAGAGGGGGCCCGCGCCCAGGCGCGCGTACCGGGCCTGGTAGCGGGACAGCGCGTCGCCCTTCATCGCGACATCCCGGGCGAAGCGGAGGACTGGAGCCCTCCGCGGGGTTTCACGTCGGCTCCTCCGGCTGCCCATCCCGCTGAAGTTCGAGCAGGTATAAACGCAGGTAGGCCTGAGCCCGACTGACTCGCTTGTACGAGTTCACCACGCTGATGTCCAAACGGCGTGCGCATTCCTCGTGATCCTCCACGTCCTCGTGGTGATACAGCTCCCATGCGGAAGCCTCCTTGGGGTGCTCCTGCTGGAGCCTGGCGAAAGCGGCCCAGTACAGCTCCTGCGCCTCGGCGCGCTCCTCGCGACGCCGTGCGCCCTCCACCGCCCGGGCCACCTCGGACGGAGTCTCTTCCATGACGTCATCGGGCGACGTCGGCGCGGGCGCGAGCTCCTCCCGGTGCCGCCGGTAGAAGTCGATGGCGACGTGCTTGACGATGCGCAGGAAGAACGTCTTGGGAGACGCGCTCCTGCCCGGCATCTGTTCGGACACGCCCCGGAACTGGTCCAGGCCGCGGTCGAGGAACTTCCCCACCGCGTCCTGGAAGAGTTCGTCGGCGTCCGCTGGGGAGCCACGCCCGTAGCTGCCCTGGATCCTGTTGATGACGTAGCGGGCCGGGCGCGCCCACCGCGCGCACAAGGCCCCCAACGGGGTCCCCACGGCCTCGCCCGTGGCGCGGCGGCGGGACACCTCCGCGAACAATTCCTCATCCGTGAGCTGCTCGTACACCGGAAGGCCCTGGAGGCTGCCCCGGGACGGCCGTCATCCCGGGAAGTTGGGTTACGGGGATGTGGCGCGGCAAGGTACCACGTTGGCATCCGCGGACAGCCTCCGATGGTTACGGGAACCCTCGACGCGGCCCCCTCGTATTTCCTGACGCGCCTTTTTCCCTCCCCGTGGATGACGCACCGGGTCTTCTCCAAAGAGGCGGGACACGAGGCGCCAAACGTCCGGAAAGAGGCCCGGAAATGCGCCGTCAGGAATCCCGACAAGGGGGCGTCAGGGGGCGCATCGCTTTCGAGCGCCCGGCCGAAGAGGCCCTACACGCCGTGGTTCGACTCCACCCCTCCGCTCGCAAGGCGGGGGGACCGCCGGCGGTCCGGCACTGAACTGTGGATTCAGCCTTCCGGCTTCCTCACTCGGGCGCTCACTTTTCCCTCCCACCTCCAGGCCTGCCCCTCCCGGGCATGCCTCCGTCCCGAAAGGGGGACGACGGCCATGACGACGCGCACCCAGACGACCCTTCCGGAGACGCAGCGGGGCCCGGCCGAGCGGCTGCTCGACCTGGTGCTCGGCGGCTCCGCCCACCTGTGGCACCACCGCCCCGGCCTGGACGTCAACGGCAACTGGGTGGCCGCGGCGAACGCGGACGCGAAGGCCCAGTCGCGCGGCCGCAAGGTGTCGCCGGGCCTGTTCGTGCCCGCGGCGGTGAAGCTGTACGGCCAGTTGCTGGAGCTGTACCGCCTCAACCCCACCCTGATGGCGCACTTCGCGTCGTACGCGCTGACGCAGACGGACTGGCGCGACCTGAAGGTGGCCACCTGCGCGCTGATGCTGGTGCAGGAGCACGCGGGCCAGCCCGTGCGCGACGGCCAGGGCCAGGTGGCCTTCCACGACGACGACTTCCGCGCCATTGGCGAGGCCATGGTCCTGCACTACGTGCGCCGCTCCACGCGGATGCTCACGCCCAAGGCGGTGCTGCGCGTGGCGGAGCTGCTGGAGACGCCTGAAATCGCGCGCCTCAACCGCGCCGCGGGCTTCGGTGACCCCGCGTCGCGCAAGCCGCCCCTGGGCCGCTGGAAGCGCGTGGCGCAGAAGTGGCTCGCCGCGCGCGAGGCGAACCTCCCCATGCTCCAGGGCCTGGTGAAGGCCGGCTACAAGGAGACCCTGAAGAAGCTGGCGCGCAAGGCCGGCTACAAGCCCCAGTCGCAGGGCTTCTTCGAGGTGCTCGGCTGGAAGCAGAAGCAGGCCGACGGCGGCCACCGTCAGGTGGGGCTCCAGGGGCTCACGCTGGTGAAGCGCGAGCGCTTCGACGGCCTGAGCGAGGCGGAGATCTGCGAGTGGATTGAACTGGAGCGGCTCTCCTACAAGGAGGTCGTGGGCCGGCTGCCGAAGGACGTGGGCCTCACGCCCGCCATCCTGGCGACGCTGCTCCCGTCGTTGTCGGACCGGGACCTGCGGCTGATGACGCCCACGCTGGAGGAGCTGGGCCTGTTGCAGGAGCCCGGCGTGAAGGCGCGCTGGGAGCGGGCGGTGGCGAACGCCACGGATCAGCGCTCGCTGAACATCGCGAAGAACGTCCGCAGCGAGGACGTGCGCCGCAAGCTGGAGGAGGCGAGCGACAACGCGGCGAAGAAGGCGGTGGCGGAGGCGACGGCGGAGTCGGACGTGCGGGTGATGTTCCTCATCGACAAGTCGGGGTCCATGGAGGGCGCCATCGAACAGTCCAAGGAGGCGCTGTCGCGCATCCTCGCGGGCTTCCCGCTGGACAAGCTGCACGTGGCGGCGTTCGACACCATGGGCACGGTGCTCAAGCCCAAGGCGGCCAACCGCACGGCGGTGCAGCACATGCTGTCCGGGCTGAAGGCGTCCGGCGGCACGGTGCACGGGGCGGCGGTGAACGCGCTGCACCGCTCCGGCGTGCGCATCCCGGCGGAGGCGAAGCTGGTGGTGATGGTGGTGGGTGACGAGGCGGGCGAGGCGGGCGACCAGTTCGCCAAGGCCTTCCACGGGTGCGGCTACACCGTGGCGGCCATGGCGCTGCTGGTGAGCGTGGCGGGGGCGCGCGGCAGCACGGTGCGCTCGGGGGCGACGCAGTTGGGCGTCCCCTTCAGCGAGGTGAGCGTGGGGCAGTTCGCGGACCCCTACCAGGTTCCGCGCGTGCTCCAGGCGCTGATGGATGCCCCGCGCACGGTGGGGGCCAGCCAGTCCGGCTGGGTGGACCGGGTGATGAGCACGCCGCTCCTGAAGGCGGCGTGAAACAGGAGGCAGGGGCGTGGACTACCGGAAGCTGCTCGGAAAGGTGGAGTTGGCGGTGCTGCCGTATTTCGGCGGTGGGACCGTGGACGCGCCTTCACGCCGCCTGCGCATCACCCAGCCCGTCACCCCGGGCTGGTGGCGCTTCGAGGTGAAGGGCCGGCAGGCCACCGCGCGCGAGCCGGCCCCGGCCCAAGGCCTGGGGTCGCTGCCGCGCGTGCGGGGGCACCTCTGGGGCACCCGGCTGGTGCGCGAGGGCGCGGTAGCGGAGTCCCTGGCGCTGATGCCGGAGGAAGAGCCGCCGCGCCTGTCGCCGGTGACGGCGCGCCGCTGGCATGACGGCACGCTGCTCTTCGAGGGCGTGGAGTTCGAGGGCGAGGCGGAGGAGGTCGCGCGCCGCGCGCTGGAGGAGGACCGTCCCCTGGGAGACGCGCGTGGCGTGGGAGCATCCCTGCGCGCGGCGTTCGGCTTCGCGGTGCTAGAGGCGGCGTCGCGCGGCACCGGCATCCCCTTCGCGCCCAGGGAAGCCCGTGCGCGGGTGCTCGACGTGGCGCGGGAGGGGCGCGCGGCGGCGGAACTGTGCCTGCGTGGACTCGCGGATGAGCGCGCGCGTTTCCTGAGGATGCAGGCGGAGCAGGAGGCCCGGCGGGACGCGGAGGCGCGCGACGCGGCGCGTGCGCTGGCGGTCCGGGAACAGGAGACGCGGCGGGATGCGTCCGCGCGCGAGTTGGCCTGGGCGCTGACGGGCCGGGAACGGGAGACGTGGGAGACGCGGCGGGATGCGTCCGCGCGCGAGACGGCCCGGGCGCTGGAGACCTGGGACGGGCAGGGCCTCACGCCCGGGGAGCGCTGGCGAGCGGAGGCGGAGCTCGGCGCATGGGTGGAGCGCGCGCTGGACAAGGCGGGCGCGCGGCTGCTCAGCCACCGGAGGCTGGGCTCCGGCCTGTTGGAGGTCATCTACACCTTCATGGGCGAGCGCTTCGTCACCGTGGTGGAGGCGGCGACGCTGCGGGTGCGCGACGCGGGCGTGTGTCTGGCGGGCGCGGACGCGGCGGTGACGTTGGAGAGCCTGCCGTCGGTGCTGAAGGAAGCCATCGACACGGACGCGCTGGTCATCACGCGGCATGTCTGAAACCGCGCGCCCCCCGCGTCAGCCCGGGCGCCACGAAAGGGAGAGGAACATGTCGACACGTGAGGTGTGTCTGCTCATCGGGCCGGAAGACGTGGTGCTGTGGGGCGACTCGTTCGACGACCCCGTGGCGCTGCCTGACTCCCGCGCCCGGTGGGAGGCCATCTGGAGTCTGCGAGACTCGCTGGTGGAGGTGGCCCACAGCCATCCGGAGGGGCCCCTCGGGTTCTCCGAGGAGGACGAGACGACCATGGCCGCGCTGCGCACGGCGCTGGGCCGGTCCCTGCGCTTCTCCGTGGTGGCACCGGACGGGATGGTGGCGCGCGTTGGCGGCGAGGACGTGCGGGTGCGGGACGAGCCGCCATGGGCCGCGCCGCTGCGCATCGCCTCGGGTCTGCTGTACGGCCGCCCCCGGCCCGGTCCGGGAATCCCGCTCGATGCGGAGCCTCCGTCGGACGGGGCCCCTCGCAAGCCGTGACGCCTGTCTCGCTCAGCCCGGCAGCAGGATGATGCGGGCGATTTCAGGGGGCGCGGCGACGCGCATGGGCGGCCCCACGAAGCCGCAGCCGCGGCTGACGTAGATGTGGCTGTTGCCCATCCGGCTCAGGCCCGCGTTCTGTTCGCCCCAGACGAGGTCTCCCAGCAGGTTGCCGGGGAACATCTGACCGCCGTGCGTGTGCCCGGAGATCTGGAGCCCCACGTCGCGGCGGGCGACCTCGTCGAAGTTGGACGGCTGGTGCGCCAGCAGCACCGATGCGCGATCCGGCCGCAGTCCGCGCATCGCCGCGTCCAGGTCGTAGCCGGGCTCGCCCAGCTTCCACGCGCTCCAGTCGTCCACGCCGAGCAGGTCGAAGGACGCGCCCGCATCGCCAATGGAGACGGCGCGGTTGCGCAGCACGGTGATGCCCAGCCCCTGGACGAACGCCACCCATGCGTCCACACCCGAGTAGTAGTCGTGGTTGCCGGTGATGAAGTACGCGCCGTGCCGGGCCTTGAGCGCGCCGAAGCCGGCCACGTAGCGCCCCAGCTCCGGCACGGAGCCGTCCACCAGGTCCCCCGTCACGGCGATGAGGTCCGGCTTGAGCGCGTTGACGCGCGCCACCATCTCGTCCACGAAGCGGCGCTGCAACACCCCGCCAATGTGGATGTCGGAGAGCTGCACCAGCGTGAAGCCCTCCAGGGCCTTGGGCAGCCGGGGCAGCCGCACCGGGATGTCGAGCACCTCCGGGGGATGGAACGCACGCCAGGTGCCGTAGGTGCTCACCGCCGCGCCCGCCACCGTGGCGCCGGCCGCCACGCCGCGCGCGAGGAAGGCCCGGCGCGCGGGTGACGGCGGCTCCGGGGCCTTGCGCACGCGGGTGACGACGCGCCGGCCCACGTCCAGCACCAGGGTGAACAGGAGCAGGTAGAGCACCAGCCCCATCCAGATGAGCAGCAGGAGGCCCGTCGCCCGCGCCGCCTCCGTGTCCAGCCTCGCGCCCAGGAGCCGCGCCCCCAGGGAGCCGATGAAGCCCCCGGCGAAGAGCACGAACCCCGCGCGGCGCGCCGCCACGCTCGTGCTCACATCCCGCACGAGGCGGCGGTACAGGTAGACGTTGGCCACCAGCAACAGCGTGGTGACCGGTACGAGGAACAACGCCATGCTGAGCCAGCGGGGCATGGGGACTAGCCGCGCAGGAGCCGGGCCACGAGCGCCACGTACTGCTGCTTCGCGGCGTCCTTCGCCAGCCCCTTGCGGCCGGCCCACGCGTCGTACTTCGCGCGGCCCTTGACATCGAGCATGCCGGGGCGCTTGCCCTGCACGTCCCCTTCGGTGCCCTGCTTGAAGAGGGAATACAGCTCCAGCAGCGTGTCGTTCGAGGGTGCCTTGGACAGCGTCTTCACCCGGGTCTGGGCGGCGCTGAAGTCATCATCGAGGGCCATGGGGTCTCCGGCAGGGTGCGCCGGAGACCTTAACAGCCGGCCTCACATCGTCGGCAGCCAAAGATGGCGGATGTCCTGCGGCAGATGGGCGCTCACGTCCTCGGCTTCGCCTTCGCTGATTTGGTGACGGACGGCGTCCAGCACCGCCCGCACCACCGGCTCCACCGCGTCCGGGTGCAGGGCGAGGTCTTCCCCCACCTGGCTGAGCAGCTCGTCTCGGCCGAACGTCTCCGGGCGCGGCTCGGCGTCGTGGCGCTCACAGCGATGCAACAGCTCCGTCAGCTTGCGCGGCAGCTGCGCCTCCAAATCGTGGGACTCCTCCGCGTGCAGCCGCTGCTCCAGCCCGCAGAGGACGGAGACAGCCGCCTGCTGGGCGACACTGGGAGACATGCCTCCCCGTTCGCAGAGGTGGTCGATGAAGCGGGCATACGTCTGACTTGCTCGCATCGCACTGCGCCGCGCACGCCGCTCCTCGATGGACAGCTCGCGCCGCTCCTCCGCACGCTCCTCGTCCTGGGGCGCGCCCGAGCGGCGCTGCGGATCACGGTCTTCAGCCATGGGGTCCTCCCTATCGGTCCCGGTGGGAAACAGGGTGACCATGCCCGCCCCGGAGGGCACGCGAGCGCGGCCTGCTGCACTGTCCGCCGGCCGCCCGGCTGCTAGGCGGCCACGCGCCGGACGTAGGTGTCCCAGAGGGCGCCGAAGAAGAAGCCGCCGAAGCGGCCCAGCGCCTCCAACCGCTGCCCGCCGTCCCGGGCATTGAGCACGCGCAGGGTGGTGAGCTGCCGGGCGAACTCCTCCGCCGTCAGCCGCAGGAAGCCCCGGCCGATGCACGGCGCGTCGGGCCCGTCCCCTCGGTGCAGGGAGACGAGCAGCGTGGTGGTGTCCTTCCACAGGTCCGGGCCCGGGTCGTCGTAGAGGTCCTTGTAGCCCTCCAGGTAGTACGGCTCACCGGACTCGCTGAGCAGGTGCAGCAGGTACTCCATCCGCTGGCCGCCGGGCCGCGCGTGCTCGCGTGTCATCAGACGCAGCTCGCCGCGCGTCACCACCAGCGGATGTGAAGACAGCACGGGCGCCGTCACCGTCCCCATCAGCTTCAGCGGGTGGCGAGCATCGCGCAGCGTCGCGTCCAGGTCCTCCGCCGTCACGGTGAGGATGAAGCGCAGGGGCGTGGCGTCGTCGCGCTCGGGGTCTCCGGCCTCGAGGTGCGGGGCGTCCACGTCGCCAGAGACGAAGCCGTGCATCGTCTCCGTGAAGCGAACCCCCACGGGCCCGGGGGCCGGACGGGCGTCCGCCTCCGGCAGCGGCGCGTAGTCGATGGTCCAGCCATGGCGCCGCGCCATCAGGGCGCACGCCCGCTCGGCGACGGCGGAGATGGTGAGCAGCGGGTTGATGCCCAGCGAGCGCGGCACCACCGAGCCGTCGGACACGTACAGCCCCTCATGCACCGCGCTGCCGGAGGCACCGGAGAAGACGCGCCCTTCATGGTCCACCACGCCGTCCTCCGCCCGCTCCGCCATGACACAGCCGCCCAGCGGGTGCGTGCACAGCAGCTCCTTGCCAAAGGCTTCCGACCAGAGCGGGTAGCGCACGAAGGTGCCGCCCAGCGCGGCGGTGGCCCGGCGCAGGCGCTCCTCGATGCGGGTGAGCTGGGGGTCGCGTCCGGCATCCGGCCAGTGCAGGCGCACGCGGTCGCCCTCCAGCCGCAGCTCGCCCTTCCCTTCGTCGTGGGACATCACCATCAGCGTCTGCGTGTGCTCCACCGCGCCGTGGTCCGGGCCGCGCACCAGGCTGTCCGCCTGGCGCAGCCGCTCCTGGACCCAGTCCAGGATGCCCTCGTCGGTGTCCTCGCCCACCATCGCCGCGGCTCCCGCGAGCGCCGCGGGCATCAGCGAGGCGAGCGCGCCAGGGATGACGCCCTCCTCGATGATCATCCCCTCGTTCAGCCGCGCGGTGTCGCGCGCGTCGATGACGCCCGCGATGCAGGGGCCCACCGGGTCCCGCTTCGCGTGGTCGTGCTCACCGTGGCCCACGCCGTGGACGGGCATGTCCAGGTTGTAGCCAAAGGCCAACACGTCGCCGTTGCTGCTGAAGCGGTGGCCCAGCTTCGCCGACACCGGCAGGCCCCGCTCGCGCGAGCGCAGGAGGATTTCGGTGGTGCCCATGGTGCCCGCCGCCAGGATGACCCGGTCGGCGGTGAGCCACGCGTCGGGCGCGTCGAAGCGCTCGCGGCCGGTGTTGAGGGGGCGGTAGTAGATGCGCCACTTCGCGCCGTCCGGCACCACCGCGCGCACCGCCACCTCGGTGAAGATGCGGGCCCCGTGCGCGTGGGCGTCCGGCAGGTAGTTCATCAGGACGGTGTTCTTCGCGCCCGTGTTGCAGCCCGTGGCGCAGTCGCCGCACAGCGAACAGGCCGGCTGCCGTACGCCCGCGGCGTTGACGCCCGCCTCGAACGTCACCGCCACCGGCGGCCGCGTCAGCCGTCCGCCCAGCTTCTCCGCGGAGATGCCGAACGTCTTGAGCTTCTGGAGGGGCGGGTGGTCCTCCGGGTACGGCAGGGGCCGCAGCATCGTCTCCGCGTGCGCGAAGCCATCTTCCAGGAGTCCGTGCAGGTCGGCGCGCAGGGCCTCGGGCCAGCGCGGGTCCTCGAACACGCGCGGATCCGGCCGCATCGTCACGCCCGCGTTGATGAGCGACGTGCCGCCCAGACCGCAGCCGTCGATGACGGACACGTCGCCGTTGCGGTGCACCTCGATGAGGCCGGTGGGGCTGCCCACGTCCAGGTCCCCCTGGCCCGGGGCGCAGTGGAGCTGGAACTCGGCCATGGCCTGCGTGGGCGTGCGCGGCATCTCACCGGGATGCAATTCCCGGCCGCGCTCCAACACGCAGACCTGCTGTCCCGCGCGCGCCAGGCGGCTGGCGGAGATCCCCCCGCCATAGCCCGAACCCACGACGACCACCGGGTAGTGAGAGGCCAGCTCGCTCCATGGGGACGACAACCTGCGCATGCTCGCTCCTGGCGGACTGCCCCCCGCCGTCTTCCGGATGTTGCCTGGATTCCCAGCCGGTACCGCCAGGGTGGGGGCCGCATGCTGCGCGGTTCACCGGCGCGGATCCACTCCCCGCCCGGTCGGTGTCTTCCCCCTGTCCCTCCGGACAGGCCCCTTCCTGTCCGCCTGGACAGCCCACGGCCTACCCGACGGGACAGGTTCTGCCGGACAGACGCCGAGCCCCCGCGTCCTTGAGAGAAAATCCGCCTAGAAGAGCCGGCGCAGCACCCAGGCACCCAGGCTGAGCAGCACGGAGAGGACCAGCATGGACACGAGCGGAGCGTAGAAGCGCGTGTTGCCGCTCTCGACGCGGATGTCTCCGGGCAGCCGGCCGAACCAGGTGAAGGCCCCGGCCCACACCAGGAGGCCCACGACCACGAGCCCCAGGCCCGCCACCACGAGCATCAGCCCCATGGGCTTCATCCGGCGTGCCCCCCTTCCAGCTCCGCCGCCTCGCCGCCCGCGCGGCGGAAGGCATTCACCAGCCGGTGCGCGTGGCGCGTCGTCTCTGGTTCGCGGTAGCGCGGGCTCGCCTTCAGCACCCACTCCACCGCGGTGTCCAGGTCCATGCGGTGACCGGGAGAGACATACACAGGGCTGACGCCCGTGCGCGTGCGGACCGCCATGCCCACCACCTCTCCCTTGTGGAGGATGGGCGAGGTGGCCCCCCGGCGCTCCGCGAGCTTCCCGGGCGTGCCCACGAGCAGCGACTTGGCGCAGCCAATGGACGGAGTGTCGAAGAGCAGCCCACCGTGGCAGGCGATGCCCAACCGGCGCGGGTGCGCGGTGCCATGGCCGTCGAAGACGAGCACGTCAGGCCGGAGCGCGAGCCGCTCCCAGACCGCCGCGAGCACTGGCAGCTCGCGGAACGACAGCAGGCCCGGGACGTAGGGGAACGTCAGCGGCACCGCGGCCACCGCCCGGGCCACCGGCTCCAGGGTCGCCGCGTCGAGCACCACCATGCCGCCATAGCCCGTGTCGTTGCCCTTCTCCGTGGAGATGTCCGCGCCCGCCAGCCGCGTGACCTTCAGGCCTGGAGGCGGCTGGAGGATGAGCTGCTCGCGCAGGCGCTTCTGCAGCGCCACCGCCTCCGTGGGCGTCACGTTCCAGGCGTGGGGTGCTCGCGGCGGCTCCATGCAGCCCTCCCATGCTCCCCACACTGTGCACGAACCCGCCGGAGTCCAACCGCCGCGCCGCGCGCCCCCTGCCCGCCCACCACCGGCCCCCGGGCCTGCCTCCAGCGTTCACGGACGGACACGGGCCCGGCGAGCCCCCACCTGAAACGACGAGGGCGTCCCTGCGAACGGGACGCCCTCGTGCGAAGGAGCGTGGATCCGCTCCCGCGCTACTCGATGGAGGCGACCTTGTCGTCCTTGCCGAACTTCACGTGCACCTTGGACAGCTTGGTCTTCCAGTAGGTCCAGGTGCTGGAGTCGAACGAAGGCGTCTCATGCGGCGGCGGCGGCCCCCACGCCATGCGCACGGCCGCGCGGGACATGCCGGGCTCCACCTCCGACGCCGAGACCTTCTTGCGGTCCTCCGCCGTCAGCGCCTCCAGCTTGCTGGCCTGGTCCTCCGGGGCGAACGCCGCCTGGAACAGCTTCCAGGTGTCCGCGCCCGAGCGCGAGTCGTTCTCGAACACGAACTCCTGCCCCGAATCCACGACCTTGAACTTCACCTTGGACGACCCCTTGTCCAGCACCTCCACCCGCGTGTTGAACGGCAGGATGGGGCCCTTGAGGTAGTTCACCCAGGACACGGTGCCCTCCTCGAAATGGAAGTTCGCGGTCGCGTGGAAGAACTTCTCCGCCGGCGCCGGAGTGGGCGCGGGCGCGGCCACGGGCTCGTTGCTGAACGACGCGACCTTGCCGTCCTCACCGAAGACGACCTCGAACGTGGAGAGCTTCGAGCTCCAGTACGTCCAACGGTTGCTCTGGTACGACGGCGTCCGGTGCGGCGGCGGCGGCCCGAGGGCGAGCAGCACGGCCTCCCGCGACATGCCACGGGCCAGCTCACCCGCCCGGACCTGCTTCTGATCCTCCGGTGACAGGGCGGCGATGCGCGCGGCCGGGTCATCCTTGGCGAAGAAGCCGGCGAACAGCACCGCGATGGGCTTGCCCAGGCTGCGGTGGGTCACGAACCGGAACTCGGCGCCGGAGTCCACCACCTTGCAGCGCACTTCGTCGTCGTCGCGCTTCAGGACCTCGACCTTCGCGCCCACGGGGATGTTCGTCCCCTTGCCGCGGTAGTTCACCGCGGAGAGCTGGTTCTTGTTGAGCAGGAAGTTCGCCTGGGCGAACACCACCTCGGCCTGGGCACTCATCGTGGTCAGCAACCCCAGCGCGAGCACGGCGCTGAGGACATTCTTTCGATACACGGAAAAACCCCCTCGGTTGATCACCGTGTGTTTGTAGTGGCGTCACACGCCGGGCCGCAAGGGGCTGGCCTCACCGCGGGGTCGGAGCAGCGCGCTCACGCCGCCACGCCGCGCGCCCCGTCCCAGTCCTCCACCTCGTAGAGGAACTTCGTACCGCCCCGTAGCTTCCGGTTCGCGGACGTGCTCTGCACGAAGACGACGTACTTCTCCAGGCTCGCGGGCCGGATGCGCACCGTCTCGCCCGGAGGCAGACCCAGCATCTCCCGCGCCCGCTCACCGCTGTAGAGGTCGCCCGTCTTGCGGTCCATCAGCACCACCTCCTTGCGGCCCTGAATGGTTTCCGTCTTCGTGAATTCGTAGAAACCGCGACCCGTCCTGAAGCCCAGGCCGTTCTCCGTCACGAACTCCTTGATGGCGCTGTCCTCGTCCACCTCCAGCACCTGGAAGCGCCCTGGCGGCACCGCCCGCAGGTCCGTCTCACCGAAGAGCGTGGACGTGGCGCGCTTGAGCATCGTGTTGAACATGGCGTTCAGGCCACGGCTCATGCGGCCCTCGTTCGACACCTCTGCTTCATACGCCTGGAGCTGCGCGTCCGAGGACTGCTTGTAGCAGACGGCCAGCAGCATGTCGGTGACGTGCGCGAACTGATCCAGGCTCAGGTGGAAGCCGCCGGACTTCTCCGCCAGCTCCTTGTAGAAGGCCGTCGCATGGCGGCGGTTCAACGCCTGCACGCCATACACCGGCACGCCCATGCCCCCGAGCGCGGCCACCTCCTTGCGCCAGTCCAGCTTCTTCGGGTTGTGCTGGGGCGGGTGCGGCACGTCGTCCCCGATGAGCACCAACGCCTTCGTGTAGCCCTCCGTCCAGGACAGGCTTCGCGCCTCGTGCAACACCAGCTCGTAGCACTCGGGCGCGTCTCCGCCCCCGGTCTGCCCCACCTTCTCCACGAAGCGGGTGAGCGCCTTCACGTCGTCCGTGAGGTCCAGCGCCTTCGTCACGTAGGTGGACTTCGCGTCGCAGTAGTCCCCGTGCGCGATGATGCCAATGCGGATGCCGGGGATCTCCTTCGCGAGCCGGGCCACCGCGCTCCCCAGCTTCTTCCTCACCTGCGCGAGGCAGGGGTACATGCTGCCCGTGGTGTCAAAGCTGAAGACGACCTCGACGCGATTATCAATCACAGACATCCCCATGGCGTTGCTCCCCCTCGTCCGTTTCTTGCGGCGACAGGTAGAACAATACGTGTGGGGTCTGACATGGACGGAGCCTCGCCGGGGCACTCCGGGCCTGGATTCCGCCCCAGGCCGGCGCGGAGGCCAGGAAAGGCCTGTCATACCCACTCCATCAGTCCTTCACTCCGCGTCCGCGTCGTTGAATCCTGTTCGTCCCGAGCGCCCCTCCGGGGTGCGCTCCAACGGAGGGGACCATGACGCTCCAGTTCGGGTTCATCGATCATCGGGATGGCGCGAACCTCCGGACGCTCCCGGCGGAGATGCAAGGCTCGGAGTGCCTGACGCGCGCCCCCCTGCCCTCGGGAACGCGGGTGACGCTCATTTACGACCATGCCCAGGCGCCCGGGTGGGCCTACGTGGCGACCCTGGCGGGCGAGTACCTGATGCGGGGCTATATGCAGCGCCTGCGCATCACCACCGACCTGCCCGAACCCACGGCGACGCTCCATCCGGTCCTTCCGGGCGACCGGCTGGAACCCATCGCCGCGCGCATCTACCGGCAGGGCATCGAGCCAGGGAGGGACCTGCGCTTCTACGAGAATGTCATCCTCCACGTGAACACGGAGCGCGACCGCAAGGGCGTGCGGCGCGTCCGCGGAGACGTTCAGCTGGTCGCGGGGGAGCGCATCTGGCTGGTCAGCATCGCGTACGCCAACCAGCTCCAAGGCATCGTGGCGAGCGGCTCCCTCACCGGTGGCGCGCTGGCCAAGGCGCGCCAGATCACCCAACCGCTGGTGGACATCGTCACCTCCGTCACGCAGTCGGGTCAGTACTTTGGAGAGGTCGCCAAGGAGTATGCCGATGTCATCCGGGAGCACTGGCTGGAGATCACCGGAATCATCGTGGCCTTCCTCACCGCGGAGGCGCTGTCCGCCTTGCTGGCGGCCACGCCCACGGGGGTCGGCCAGCTCGCGGCCGCGCTCATCCAGTTGGGGCTGGCGGCCTTCGGCGCGAAGGGGATCCTCGACGCGGGAGTGGAGGCCGTGAAGCACGCGGAGCGGTGGCTCACCCAGGCCTGGCAGGCCCATGGCTCGCGGGAAAAGCTCGAGGAAGCCAGCAAGTCCTTCCTCCGGATGCTGACGAGCATCGCCATGGCCGCGCTGGCGCTGCTGGGCGTTAAGTCCAACATGGGCAAGGGGCTCAAGCTGGCCAGCGCCGTGAAGATCACCCCTCCCCGCTATGCCATGATGAGCATGGGCGGTCAGTCCGTGGCGGTTCCCGTGTTCCAGCCCGGTTCAATCACAGCCGGCCCGCCCCTTGCCCTGCCGTGGAATCTCTGGGAGTTCGGAACGCCCCTGGTACCGAAGGCCGTCAAGAACAACGCCGCTTTCGAGTCGCCCCTGACGGAGCGCCCGCTCGGGGACGCGGAGTTGGAGAAGCTGCTGGAGGAGCTCCCGAACTGGGACAAGCTCCAGAAGTTCGTCGGGCGCCGCATCCCGAAGGAAGGCACGCCGGAGTTCAACGCCTTCAAGAAGGAGCTCCAGGACGCGGGCTACCGGCTGGAGAAGTTGAGCGAGGGCCCCCAGCCCTACCGGATCCGCCGACCGAACGGGCAGGCCCTGGGCAACGAGTACGGAGCCCTCACCGTGACCGAGAACGGGATGGTCGTGCTCAAGGCCGGCAAGACGAATCGCATCAGCGTCTACAGCCGCTACCGGAAGAACTACCTGGATTGGGTGGAGAAGACCCAGGGCACGGCGGCACGGAGCGCGGCGGCGGCGCGCATCTCCTCCGGCAACGTCATGCACCACCTCATCCCCGACGCCATCGCCCAGCAACACCCGCTGCTCCGAGAGGCCCTGGAGCGGGTCAAGGGGTATACGATTGACCGGGGAACGAACATCCTCGACATGCCCGTCGCGAAGAACGTGGAGGGGAAGCTCAGTCACTCGGGGCAGCATCCGCTCTACAGCAAGTACGTCAGCGCCCGGTTGGATACCGCCCAGCGGGCCCTGCTGAAGCAGGGTCCTCAAGCCAGCTGGACGCCCAAGGCCATCGAAGACGCGATCCAGAAAGTTGAAAACGAGCTTCGCAAGGCCATCGAGACCGGCACGCTGCCCATCGATGTCCTCAAGGAACTGCGAGAGGATGGCATCGTCGTGGGGCTCAAGCTGGCCATGCTGGAGCTGCCCTCTCCCGCGGAGTCGAACATCGCATGATGTATGCATTGACGGCCGACACCTCTCACATCGAGGACGAGGGGGAGTTCGACGCCGTGCTCATCGAGTTCGAAGGCTCCGACGCCGCGACGTTCCACGAGCCCCGCGTCGACTACCAGCGCGAGCAGGGCGCGCCCCAGGTCATCGAGTTCGTCGGCAACCTGGAGAACGTGGCCCGGCTCGACCACGTGTTCACCGCGCCCTTCGGGATGCTGCTGCTCTCCCGGCGCATGGTGCGCGTGCTCGAAGCGGTGGGCCCGTTCCGGCACCGCCTCATCCCCACGGTCATCTACGCGGAGCGCATCAAACCCCTCGTGCGCGACCGGTTCACGCGGCAGCGGACCTCGTACCCGGTGACGGATGCCTCGCTGAAGAACGAGGAGTTCGTCATCCTGCAGCTGCTGGAGGAGACCGACTGCCTGGACCGCGAGCGCACGCTCGTCCAGGGCGTCCCCTTCCACGAGTCTGGCGAGGTCATGCTGGCACATGAGGCGGCCAACCCCCTCGTGCTCCGCCCACCGCCGGGCGGCTTCCCTCCCGTGTTCGCCGTCCCCGAGCTGGCCTTCTACTGCTTCACGGAGGAGGCACGGCAGGCGTGCATCCAGGCCGGACTGAAGGGCCTGTGGTGGCGCCCCCAGCGCTGAGGTTCGGAGAGCGCCGCGCCCACGCCAGAAGGTGCTCGCGCTCGGCGTGGGCTCCGCGGCGCCGCGGTGCCTACCGTCCTCCTGCGGCTCCGCCCCCGCTGACCGCGTCGAGCCGGTAGGCCAACGCCGTCCAGCGAGGCTTCCCGAGCAAGCCGGCCACCACATGGGGCTCATTCAGCGACGCCAGCGGAATGCCCAGCCCCCGCACATAGAGCGCCAGCGGCTCAATCACATAGGAAGGCTCATAGCCCAGCGTCCATCCCGGCCAGTGGGGTGCCAGGTTCTGAAGCACCGCGTCTTCTGGCCACTTCAGCTCCGACCCGGCGAAAATCACCTCGGCCTTTCCGGCGAGGATCAACGTCCGCCGATCCAGGTCGAGGACCGCTCCCGCCAGCAGGTCGTCCAGGCGCTTCGTGCGCACGGAGCCATTGTCACGGCAGGCCATGACGGCGGCTTCCGGCCCGTCCTGGAACAGCTCGACGAGCGCGGTCGCCCCCCAACGGTGATGATGGATCTCCACCTTTCCGCCCTTCAGGATGACGATGTCCGCACGGTCGCTCATGGTGCCCACCCTAGCCGAGCGCGCTGACACCGGAGCCGTCCTCTCCAGAAGCCCGGTGGCACGGTGAGCGCGTTCCCGCCCCCGCGCCAATCCATTACATTCGCGCCAACGCATCAACGCAGAGGGGGATGAATGGATGGGTCGAGCTTGCTGATCAGCGGTCTGGTGGGCGGTGTGGCGGGGGCCCTCGCGGGCTTCCTGGCCCGTACGCTCAAGGCAGGAAGGTACGCCACGCTGGCATGCGTCGTGGTCGCGGGGTTGGCGTCAGGTCTGGGTTGGCGGGCGTACGAGCAGCGCCCCATGAGCTACGACCGCGTGGTGGAGTCGCTGACCTCTGGCACGCCCGCCACCGGCATGGAGCGCTATCTGCGGGCGTGGGCCCTGGCCACGAAGGCCCATCCTGAAATCCGCCACTGGTTCGAGTCCACGCCAGGGATGAAGCCAGACGAGCGCGAGTTGGAGATCCGGCTGAAGACGCGCTCGGGGCTGAACCGCCTCTCCGACGAGCAGCTGGTCCAGCGGATGGAGCTCCTCTCCCGCATGGTGGAGAAAGCCGAAGCGATGGACTGCGCCGCGGTCGGCCGGGGCGATCTCCCGCAGGAGTCGCTGGGCCGGTTGGTCAACGGCATGGACGACGCGTCCCTCCAGCGCTTCAGCGACATCGTGGCCAGCTCGCTGGCGGCCGAACTGCGGCAATCCCCCGAGCCCCGGACGTCCGCGGAGGAGGACGTGACCCAGGCCTTCGTCGAACTCAACTCCGGCATCGGCGCGGAGCAAGCACAGCGGCTGGCCGACAACCTCCAGGACCTGGGCGCGCTCACCGACGAAGAGGCCTGCTGGACGACCCGGACCCTGTACCGGCAGGGCTCGGCCCTCCAGGACCGCGACAGGCGCACCCTGGCCCTAGCGCTCACCAACGACTGAGCCATGTCCCGTCGCGTGCCTGGAGACAGGGGCGCCAGCGGCACCGCGAGGCCTCAAGCGTCCGGGGCGACGACGGACATTCTTCGGGAAGCCACTCTTACCTGGCTTGCTCGCTGCACGGGCCCTTCATAGGATTCCGTCTTCACGTCCCCCTCAGCCTGGAGCCCTCGCCATGCGTTACACGCGCAAGGATGTCTCGGAGTTGCTGGAGTTGGTGAATGGAGGCCCGGACGTCCTGGGCTTCGCCACGTCGAACTTCTCCTCCACCACCTACTCGCTCGTCGCGTCGGGGCCGGGGACGGTCTGGCAGGACCTCAACAACCCGGCCCACCGGGTGTGCTCGGAGGATGGAGCCACCTCCCCCTCCGAGGACTGCGCCTAGCCGCTCGCGCCGCTCCGGCGTCTCCCGTCTCGTGGTCCCTCCATGAATACGCGCCTCACCCTGATCCTCAACACCCACATGCCGCAGGTGTTGGGCGAGGGGCCCCTCTTCGATGAGCCGGAGAACTGGCTCTTCGAAGCGCTGACGGAGACGTATCTCCCGCTGTTCCGGATGTTGGAGCGCTGGGACGCCCAGCGCTTCGCGGGCACGCTGGTGATGTCCTTCACCCCGTGCCTCGTGGAACAGCTCCTCGCGTGCGAGGAGCGCTACACCGGCTACCTGCGCCTGCTCCAGCGGATCGCCACGCGCGAGCTGGAGCGCACGTCGCGGCTGGACCTCTACAACCGCTACGAGAAGTTCCCGCAGGCGCACTCGGATGAAGCGCTCGCGCGGCTCCACCGCACCGCGGGCATGTACCTGCGGCGCGTGGAGGACAGCCTGGCGTTCCTCCGCCAGCACGGCCTGCGTGACGTGTTCGCGCGGCTCGGGCGCTCGCGGCTGCCGGGCGTGCAACTGTGGACGTCCTCCCCGCAGCACAACTTCCTGCCCTTCTTCGAGCCCGCCGTCGCGGACCGGCTGGTGGCGCGAGGCGTGGAGTCCTTCCAGGAGGTCTTCGGCCGCGAGCCGGACGGCTTCTGGCTGCCCGAGTGCGCGTTCCAGCCCGGCGTGGAGCGGGTGCTCACGCGCCACGGCATCCGCCGCACCGCGCTCAGCCTGAATGGCATTGGCGCCTCCCAGCCCCAGGACCCGAGCGGCGTGTTCCGCCACGAGGACCTGGAGGTGCTTGTCCACGACTACCGCATCGGCCTGCACCTCTGGAAGTCACCCGAGGCCACCTTCCCGGCCCACCCCGTCTACCGCGAGTTCTTCCGGGACGTGGGCTTCGACGTCCGGCCGGAGTACTTCGACGAGCTTGGCGTGCCCGTTCCCGCGAACAAGCGGGGGCATGTGTGGACGGGGCTCAAGTACCACGCGGTGAGCGGCCAGAAGGTGGGCCTGGGCGAGAAGGCGCTCTACGACGTGGAGGCCGCCCGCGCGCAGGTGTCCCAGCACGTGAAGGCGTTCTGGGACCTCCTGGAGTCGCGCCGCCAGCTCGTGCAGGACGGACAGACGTTCGTGCTGGCCTTCGACACCGAGCTGTTCGGCCACTGGTGGCACGAGGGCATCGAGTGGCTCGACGGCGTGACGCAGCCCGCCCTGCCCCGGGAGGCGCCCACCGCCGCGCCGCCGCCGCCCGAGCCCCCGTCGCTGCCGCGGCTCTACTATTCAACGTGGGGCCGGGACTTCTACAGCGAGCACTGGCTGACGCCGGGCAACGCCTGGATGTACGCGCTCATCAAGCTCGTGGAGGCCCAGCTCCCGGAGCCGGTGGACGCGGAGACGCGGGAGACGTGGCGCCGCTTCGAGGTGCTCGGCGGCAGCGACCTGCTCTTCATGATGCCGGACCCCAGCCAGCGGGAGCGTGCGCGCGCGCTGTTCCTGGAGCGCTACGCGGGCGTCGTGTCGCGCCTGTCGGCCTTCACGCCCGAGCTGCTCACGTCCTTCCCGGTGGATCCCTTCAAGTGCGTGCTCATCCACGTGGGGAAGCCCGGCGCGGAGGAGGCGCCGCCGTTCCACCTGCGCCGGCTGTCGGGTGAAGGGGCGAACACCGGCGCGCGCCGGGAGCTCACGCTCGACCCCGAGGTGCATGACGTCGCGGGCCTGCGCGTGTCGTTCCAGTACTTCCTCCTCCATCCGCAGGGTCGCTACGCGCTGCGCGTGGAGGGTTCGGAGCGCGAGCACACCTTCCAGATGCCGGACTACGGCGTGCCCCTGCTCATCGCGCCGGACACGCGGACCTATCCCAAGTACGACCCGGAGGTGCTCTACCGGAAGCTGGGCGAAATCTGGGAGGGGGATCAGCGGCTCCCCGTCCATCCCGCGCCCACGCTGCGCAGCCGCCACCTCTACAGGCGCGCGCAGGCGATGGAGGTGCTGGGAGGCAGGCGGGCCGCCGTCTTCAAATACAACAAGGAGGGCTACGCGCTCCTGCGCTTCCGCGACCAGGGCGTGGCGCCGGCCTCCGTCGTGTTCGACGACACGGTGTCCCTGGGCGACGCGGGCGCGTACATCCAGGCCGGAGCGCTGTCCGTGCCGGTGAAGAGCGACCCTGCGGAGATCGCGCGGGAGGACTTCGACGCGGTCATCTTCACCTGCTCGCTGAACTTCGAGTCGGAGGTGCCGCACGTCCGGGCGCTGCTCGAGGTGGCCACGCGCAAGCGTTTGCCGGTGGTGTCGCTCTACGACGACATCCTCTATTACGACCTGTTCGACGGGCTGGAGCCGGATCCGTCGCTCTTCTACCGGGTGGCCGTGCCTGAACAGGATGCGCTCGCCCACCCGGGCCCGGTGGACTACGGGCCGACCAACGTGCTGGGTGTCTTCGGCACGGACACGGTGCAGGGCAAGTTCACCACGCAGGTCTACCTGCGCGAGGCGCTGGCGAAGCACGTGCGCGTGCGCCACCACGCCACGGAGCCCACGGGCATCCTGCTGGGCGCGGACACCGGCTACTCGCGGGTGCTGCGCGTGGAACCTCCCCAGCGCCTGGCCTTCGAGCGGCGGCTCATGGCGGAGCTGGCCCGGGGCTGCGACCTGGTCATCACGGGCGGGCAGAACGGGCTGCTCTACACGCCGGCCGGGCTGGACCGCCGGGCGAACACCTCCACGCTCATCTACGAGACCTTCCTCCCCCGGCTGGTGGTGCTCACCGTGTCGGTGGACACGAGGCCCGAGGACGTGGTCGCGACGCGCGAGTACCTGGAGACGCTGGCCCGGGAGCGCGGCGTGCCCTGCGCGGTGGTGGGGCTGGCGATGATGGGCGGGCGCAAGCTGCTGGGCAGCCGGTGGACCGAGACGTGGTTCCTGGGCGTCCGGGACGAAGTGCTGGAGGGAGCACGGCAGCGGATGGAGGCGCACACCGGGCTGCGCGTCCACGCCATCCCCGAGGAAGTGGACGCGCTCGCGCGGAGCGTGCTCACGCACCTGTGATGGAAACCGGCGGCGCGATGCAGGAAGCCCCTCCCAGCCTGCGGCAGTCGGCGCGGTACCTCGCCGCGCTGCTGCGGCTGCTGCGGCCCGCGTGGGGTTCGCTCGCACGAGGCGCGCTGCTCGGCCCCGTCATCACCCTGCTCTGCCTGGTTCCGCCCTTCCTGACGCGGCTGCTGTTCGACCACGTGTCATCCCCGCGGGACCTGGACCTGCTGCACGTCCTGGTGGTGAGCATCCTCGCCGCGTCGGTGGCGGCGGCCCTCGCGGAGGCGCTGCTGGGCTATTACTCCGCGTACCTCACCCTCAAGCTGGAGAGCTCCGCGGCCCTCTACCTCTTCAACCACCTTCAACACCTGCCGGATCGGTTCTTCTCGCGGCGGCAGGTGGGGGAGCTCACCAGCCGCTTCGAGGACGCGAAGGCGGGGATGTCGCTGGTGCTGGGCTTCCTGCGGCTCGCCTTCTCACAGGCCACCTTCCTGGTGGTCATCCCCTTCACGCTGGCCTCGCTTCACTGGGAGCTCGCGCTGGCGGCCCTGGCCTCGCTGCCGTTCGTGGTGGCGGTGCCGCTCGTGATGGGGCGCGCGATGGGGCATGCATGGCAGGAGGTGATGAGCATGCACGGCTCGCTCAGCGCCCTTCAGGTGGAGACGCTGCGGCAGAGCCGCACGACGAAGGTGCTGGCGCTGGAGCCATTCATCTATCGGCGTGCCGCGGGCCTCATGCGGTCCGTGCTGCGGGCCCACCTGCGAGCGCACGGGGTGGAGCGGATGCTGCGGCTGTTCGAGCGCACGGTGGAGGCCGCGCAGACGGCGCTCTTCACGTGGCTGGGCTGGCGGCTCATCCTCCAGGGAAAGCTGACGCTCGGAGGTTTCGTGGCCTTCATCGCCTACGCCGCGTATCTGCGCGGCCCGGTCATCGAGATCATCGCCTTCATCACCAGCGTCCACCAGCGCGGCATCCACCTGCGGCGGTTCTTCGAATACCTCCAGGAGACGCCGGAGCAGGACCCGACCCGCGCCCTGGTGCTCCCCGCCCCGGTGTCGCGGCGGTTGGAGGGGGGAGTGGAGCTGGAGGGCGTGTCCTTCGGTTATGCGCCGGGCCAGGACGTGTTGCGCGACGTGAGCGCGCGCATCGAGCCCGGGGCGGTCGTGACCATCGTCGGGGCGAGCGGCTCAGGGAAGACGACGCTGGCGAGGATGCTGACGCGGCTGGAGGAGCCCGGCCAGGGGCGCGTGCTCTATGACGGGCACGACGCGCGGACGTTGGAGCTCTCCGAGCTGCGCCGGCAGCTGGCCGTGGTGTGGCAGGACGTGGAGCTGTACCACGGCACCTTGCGCGAGAACCTCACCTTGGGGCTGGATGCCGTGTCCGACGAGGCGCTGCGGAGCGCGGTCCGGTTGTGCGGGCTGGAGTCCGTCCTCGCCGCGCTTCCCCAGGGCTACGACACGCCCGTGGCCGAGGCGGGAGCGAGCCTGTCCGGCGGGCAGCGGCAGCGGCTGGCCCTGGCGCGGGCGGTGCTGCGCGACGCGCCCGTGTTGCTACTGGACGAGGCCACCTCCCAGCTCGACGTGGAGACCGAGGCCACCATTGTCCGCGCGCTGCTCGCGAGGGCCCGGGAGCGGGGCCAGACGGTGCTGTTCATCACCCACCGGCTGGCCAACGCGCCGCTGGCCGACGAGGTGTGGCTGCTCGCGGAAGGTCAGCTGGTGGGCCGGGGCCCGCACGCGGAGCTGCTTGCGCGCTGCGCGCCGTACCAACGCTTGTTCCGCGCGGGCGTGGGCGAGGCGGACGCCGCCTAGCGCGGCGGGAGGACACCGGTCATGGAGAACGAGCGTTCGCGGCTGCCACTGCTGGAGGACCCGGACCACCCCGGACTCTTCATCGTGCGGCGGATTGGCACGCTCACGTTCCTGCTCATCGCGGGCCTCGGTGGGGGGATGCTGCTGGCGGGTTCGTTCGTCCGGCTGACGGTGTCCGTGCCGGACGCGAGCCCGCCCCGGATGGAGTCCGTGTCGCTGGGCGAATACGTGTTCCAGCAGCTCCAGCACTGGAGGCATTCGGAGCCAGGAGGCACGGCGCCATGACGAAGCTGGGCATCATCGACAGCGGCGTGGAGGCGGCCTTCGTGCGTGACCACGGGATCCACCTCGCGGGAGCGGCCCACTTCACGCTGGACCTGAAGGCGCAGGTGCTGGAGGCGAGCAGCTACGAGCGGCAGGAGTTGGAGGCGTGGCGGGCCGGGGCGAGCCCGCTGGACCTGGAGGACACGAACGGACACGGCACGGCCATCCTGAGCATCCTCCACGACCAGGTCCGTCCCTGGCCGGACGTGGAGCTCTACGTGGCCCGCATCCTCGACGAGGGCGTGCGTGGCCACTCGCTGTGCCTCGTGGAGGCCCTGGGATGGATGCTCGACGAGGTGGGCGTGGACCTGCTCAACCTGAGCCTCGGGACGACCCAGCGCGCGCTGGAAGCGCCGATGCGTGAGGTCGTGGACCGCGCGGTGGCGCGAGGCGCGCTCATCCTCTGCTCCGCGGGGGCGATGCCCACCCTGCCCGCGCAGTTGGAGTCGGTGGTGTCCGTGGGGGACTCCGCGCTCATGGAGCAGGTCGGCGCCGACGTGAAGGTCGACCATGTGGTGAAGGAGCGCGGGGTGAAGCTCTACATGGGAGGACGCTGGAGGCAGGCCCCCATGACGACCAGCTTCGCCTGCGCGATGGCCGCCGCGAGTGTGCTGCGCGAGGGCTGCCCACCGGGCTGGCGGCGCGGGCAGGGTTGAGCGACGCTTTCAATTCCTTACGGCGATGGCTGTGCTGCTGAAGGAGGCTGCCTCGCGCCCAGGGCGATGTCGCCCAGGTCGAGCACCTCTCCTGCCTTCACGCTCACCGAGCGGGTCACGTGCTCCCGGGACGGGCCACCCGTGACGACGAGGACGTACGCTCCCGCGCCCATCCCGTTAATGACGAACCGTCCCTCCGCGTTTGCTTGCGAGCCCGTCAGGCTCGTTTCGCCTTCGATGAGGAGGGACGCGTCGGGAAGGGGCGCCTTCGTGGCCGCGTCCACCACGCGGCCCCGCACCGTGGCCCAGGTCGTCAGGGGGATGTCCATCGTAAGCGCCGCTCCCGCGCTGGGAGAGGCATCGATTTCACCAGTCGAACCGTCCGCCGTCCGTGCCACCAGCGTCACGGGCTCCGCCGGAACGTCCTTCAGTTCGAAGCGATCACCTGTGAACTCCCACGGGCCGTGCCCCGCCGGAAGGAAGCCCTTCTGGAGCTGAAGCGCCAGGGTGAAGCCCCGCACGGGTTCGCCCTCGCGCACCACCCGCCCCCGGATGGAGGCCGCGGGACGCAGCTTCAACACCAGCTCCTGGTCGTCGTTCAGGGGCATGGCGTCACTCGAGCGTCCGCCATTGCGCGCGCGCGCCATCACTCGGAGCGCGGAGAGCCCACTCGCACGGGAGGAAGGAATGAAGAAGCGTCCGTCCTCATCCGCGGGCGCCATCATCAAGGGGATGGCATGTCCCTCCACTGCGGTGAGGGTGATGATGGCCCCTGGAGAGGGAGTCCCCTGCGGCTCGAGGACGATGCCCCGGTACGCGTCCGCCTCTTGCTTCTCCTCCCAGGTGAACTCGACCTGGACGGTCCGCCCCTCCTCTACGTTCACCTGCTTCTGCTCGCCCGGAGTGAACCGGCGGCTCGACATGATCAGCAGCCGGTAGCCGCCCGGTGGGAGGACCATCCGGAAGGTGCCCTCCGCGCCGACGTCAGCCATGCCCACGCCCGGGGTCTCCAGGCCTGCGTCACCAAGCGCCAATGCCGTCACCGTCAGCGGCTCGCGGGGAAGCGCCCCCCGGGCCGCTCGCACCACGCCCTCCACGGTGCCTGTCCCCTCCAACGTGAAGTCCGCTCTCGCAGAGCCCTCCTCTCCCACATCCACCAACTGCAGGACCCCCACCGTCGCGCCCTCACGGCGGGCGGAGACGGACACGCGGCCCTTGACGAGCCCATCGAGCCGGTAGTGACCCGAAGCGTCGGTGCGGGCTTCGACCGGAGCGGTCTCCATCCCATCGACCCACTCATTGCGGCCCGACACATACGCCCCCGGCACGGGCCCTCCGACCCCATCGCGCACCAAGCCCTCCACGGACCCGGTACGCGAGAGCACGAACTCCAAGGGGAAGCGCTCGCCCTGCGCCACCGTCAGCCCGCGCCGCACGGTGGGTGAGAACCCCGAGGCGCCCACCTTCGCGTCGTAGCTGCCGGGAGCGAGCCCTCGCACCACGAAATGGCCCTCCGCGTCCGACAGGGCGTGGCCCATGTCCCCTTCTCCGCCTGAAAGGCTCACATCGACACGAGCCCCCACCACCGGCGCTCCCGAGGCCCGCGTCACCACACGCCCCTCCAACACCGCGCCGGGCCCCAGTTGGATCCGCACGTCGCGCACCGTGCTCCCCGCCGTGGAGATGACAGGCGCATCGAGCGCACCGGACTCCTCGCCGCGCCGCGCGGACACGGTGTGGGCGCCGGGCTCCACCTCGACGGAGAAGCTCCCATTCGCCCCCGTCGCCACCGTCTGGGCGGGAGTGCCACTGACCTGCACTTCGGCGTCCGCGACTGGGAGGCCCCGGGTGTCCACGACGAAGCCCTCGATGACACCCGCGATCCGCAGCGCGACGACCAGCGGGCCCTCCATGGGGATCCGCACGAGACTCCGCACTGAGCGCGCGTGCCCGGGCGCCTGGGCCTCCAGCAGATACGCCCCCGCCGCGATCCCCTCCACGCGGAAGTTCCCGCGCTCGTCGCTCATGACATGGACGCGCTCCTCTTCGGGCGCCTCGGCGCGCTGCCAGGGCGCCAGCTCGCGCGCGTGCGCCGTGAGGCCCAGCTCCACGAGCGGGAGCGGTTCATTCGTGCCGTGCACCACCGTGCGCCCCGTGAGCACCTGTCCTGGCTCCAGCAAGACCCGCAGGGCGGTGCGAGGTTCGCCATAGGGGCGCACCACGTCGCGCAGCAACGGAGTCAGTCCCGGAGCGCGCACCGCGACCAGATAACCCCCAGGACCGGACGCGAGCCGGAGGTGCCCCATCGCATCCGTGACGCCGGAGCCCACGAGCCGCCATGCCGTATCCCCAGCCCCGCGCTCCCCGCGCCAATAGAGGCGCACATCGGCCCCCGGAGAAGGCCGCCCGCCCGAAAGGACCTCCACGTCCAGGACGCCGTCCGCTTCGCTGGGCCCCCGCGCCAATGGCGGCGTACGGCCCGCGTCCTCGGTGACCGAGGAGCGCGCCAGAGCGGGCACAGGCCCCTCCAGCGCCTCTCGCGGGGACCTGGGGAATCCTTCGCGTTCATCCAGGACCTCCGGTCCGCTGGAACGCAGGCCCCAGAAGAGCGCGAGGCCGCATCCGACCAGGACCGCCAACACCCCGATGAGTCGCCCGCGCATGTCTGCCGTCCTCGATCCCCCGCTCCAGTGGGGCGCCGGCCCCAGTATCGCTCCGAACCCACGTGAGCGGCCTCCGCGAAGTCGAGCATGTCAGGAAGGACGAAGGGCCTCCGTCCCGGGGCGGGGTTCCCTTCCCAGGAGGCACGAAGCCATGACGACGCTCAACATCACCTTCGACGGACTGTCCGCCGACGTCCCCGTGGAGCTGGAGCGGTTCATCAGCGACGCGGACGTACGCCGCATCGCGCTGGAGTTGGTGCGCTCGGGAGGTGTCCCGGGACTGCGCCGCCTCCAGTTGGGGGACGACGCCTTCCAGCACTACGTCGTGGACCGCTTCCGGGGCGCGCGTGGCGAGGAGCGCATCTACCTGCGTCCGAAGGTGCCCTTCGGGGCCTGCTGAGGGCCACCATGCGCATCATCTTCTGCGGGGTGGGGGCCATCGGCTCCACGGCGGCGCTGCTGTGCCGCAACCTGGATGCGACGCTGGTGTTCATCGACTTCGACCGGGTGGAGTCGAAGAACCTGCTCTCCCAGGCGTACGTGAAGCCGTCCGTCGGCAAGAACAAGGCGGAGGCGCTGAAGCTCCAGTTGCACAACCTGCACGGCGTGAAGGCGGAGTCCTTCGGCGTGCGCCTCACGCGTGACAACGTGGAGGCGCTGTGCCGGGGCGCGGACCTGCTGGTGGACGCCTTCGACAACCAGGACAGCCGCCAGTTGCTGAGTGAGCACGCGCGGAAGACAGGAACGCCGCTGGTGCACGGCGCGGTGTCCGCGGACGGCACGTTTGGACTGGTGCGCTGGGACGAACACTTCACGCCCGACGCCGAGGACACGCAGGGACAGGCCACCTGCGAGGGCGGCGAACACCTGCCGTTCCTGGGCCTGCTGGCCGCGACGCTCGCGCGGGCGGTGCAGGACTTCCAGAAACACGGCGTGAAGCAAGGCGCCCTCGTGAACCTGAAGGCCGTCACGCCGGTCGCCCAGCCGGAGTGACGCCTGCTGGGTCCGGGGGCCGGTGGACATCGCGCGGGCCGGACACGCGTGGGTGCCACCGGTCCCTGCTAGCCTCCTTCCGTTCCGCCACGATGGCCGGGACAGGAGGCGACGATGGACGCACTCGACGCGCGCATGGAGCGGCTGGAAGGCCGCCTCCGGCGATGGCAGGGATTGACGCTCGCGGCATGCGTACTGGCCGGCATGGGCCTGGGGACCGCGGCCCTGCGTAAGCCGGCGCTGCCCTCCGGAGAGCTGGTCGCGTCCCGACTGGTGCTCAAGGATGCACGGGGCCGGACGCGGGCCACGCTGGACGCGAACCTCCCTGGCGGCACGGCCCTGGTGCTGAACGACAGCGAGGGCCGTCCCCGAGCATTGCTGGGCGTGGGCGACGACGACTCGCCCCGCCTGCGCTTCTCCACGGCGGAGGGCGAGTCGTTGGCGGAGCTGATGGTGTTCTCGGACGAGGCGCCGCGACTGACCTTGTCCAAGGCAGGGGGCGCGGAGCTGTTCTCGGTGGGGCTCCAGGTGGATGGCTCATCGCGGCTGGAGCTGGCGGACGTGACGGGCAGGCCCCGCGCCATCCTGGGCGCGGACGAGGAGGGCTCGCCGGGCCTGCTCCTGGTGGACCGGCGCGGACAGCCCCGGGTGGAGCTGCGCGTGGGCCGCTCGGACGAGGCGAGCCTGATGCTGGAAGGCCGCGACGGCCAGGTGTTCAGGGCGCCCGGCGTGCAGTGACCGCTGACAGGCCCGCGCGTGCCCGAACCAAGGGCACGCGCGGCGTTGTCAGGAAGGGATTTCCGCGCGCGTCAGGAGTGGATGAAAGGAGCGGTGCCCATGACGACGCGCGACGAGCTGAACCCGAAGCTACCTGCCGACATGGACCCGCCCCTGGACAGCCTGGAACTGGCCATCGCGTCGTTCCGCGGCAGTCCGCCTGGCACCTGACCCTGCGCCACACCCGGTAACGCCGGGGAGTGCATGGACAGAGGCCGGGCTCCCGAGGGGGGACCCGGCCTCTGTCATGTCCGGGTCCTCCCTCGACGCTCCACCCTCCATCGGGATGTAGCTCAGTCTGGTCAGAGCGCGCGCCTCGGGCGCGCGAGGTCGCTGGTTCGAATCCAGTCATCCCGACTTCACAGTCATCTCAATTCAATACATGCCGGGGTAGCCCAACTGGGAGAGGCGCCGCGCTCAGAACGCGGAGGTTGTGGGTTCGAATCCCGCCCTCGGCACATCATCTCCTACCGAGCACGGTGACATGAACGCCACGAGACATCCGGAGCAGGTCCTGCAGACCCTCCTGGAGCTGCTGGCCGAAGACCCGTCGCTTCGCGTGGGTCAGGCCATCGCCAACGCCACGGCCCGAAGGCTGAAGGGACGAAGCGACCCCTTCTCGATCGAGGACGGTGAGCTGCTCAAGGGATTGGACGTGCTCCTCGCGGAGGCCCGCGCCCGGAAGACCTCCTG
Organism: Corallococcus sp. Z5C101001; assembly: GCF_007352635.1. Taxonomy (NCBI): domain Bacteria; kingdom Pseudomonadati; phylum Myxococcota; class Myxococcia; order Myxococcales; family Myxococcaceae; genus Corallococcus; species Corallococcus sp. Z5C101001. Next base: position 613,912 of record NZ_VKLU01000001.1, on the reverse strand, counting down.
ACCTCCAACTCGACCGAACTGTCGGCCCCGGCGGTCATGACCGGGTTCTGCACACCGAACCAGAGTGCGGTCAGGAGGCGCGAGCGCTGAGCAAGCGCTCGCGGGCGGTGCTGTGGCTGGGGCTTCTTCTCATTCGAGGAGCGGCCGCGGCTTCAATCGACAGTTAGGCTTCAGCCCCCCAAGGAGCCGCCCCGCTCCGGGTGTTCACTGGCGCGTCTGGAGATAGCACCGCTCGCGCTCCTTCCACACCCAAGTGGCAGTGAGACCGCGGAAACGGGGGCACCTTCAGCGATTTTTTGGGACGCCGACACGGTGGAGCGCTCTTCCGATGTCGAGGTCCATGCGACCTCGGCCGCCTCGGGGCTCATGTATGTCTGCGATATCGGAAATCCGGACAGCCTTCGGGCCGTGGGGATTCTTGGACGACCTGTTCATGGATGGATATTCCGACAGCCCTCGAGTCCCCATTGGCGGTCCGCGCGGCCCAACCCACCGTCTGCCCCTTTGGGCAGGAGAGGAGAAAGACATGCGGGCAATCAGTTGGTGTGTCATTGCGGGCCTGACGCTCGCCGGGTGTGGCGTTTCCCCTGACGCTGTGGATTCACGGGCGCCGGTGACGGACGGCCAGGAGGTGACGCAGCAGGCATGTCCTCCCGGAACCGCCTCGCGCGTGAAGGTCATCACTCCCTCGGGGACGGGCCCCGTCATCATCAGTGGCCGGGCCTCTGGAGATGAGCAGCTCGTCAGCGCCCAGGGAAAGCTCTTCTTCGCCGCCGCCTTGTCCAATGGACCCACGGTGCTCTGGCGCACGGATGGCACGCCGGCGGGCACCTCCCCCGTGAAGGTGTTCTTCTCCGGCGTCCAGTCTCCCCTGGAGCTCTACGGACTGGTGGCCGTGGGAAACCAGATCTTCTTCCAGATCGACACCCCGGGATTCGGACAGGAGCTGTGGGTCAGCGACGGAACGGAACCGGGGACCCGGCTCGTCAAGGACCTGACGCCCGGCCCCGCCAGCACCTTCCTGACGCATGTCAACGCGGTGAACGGCCGCCTGGTCTTCATCCGAGAGGTGCAATCCCAGTTCGAAGTGTGGCGCTCGGACGGCACCGCCGCGGGCACCGTGAAGGTGGCGACCCTGCCCCAGGGCTCGCAGCTCAGCTACGCCTCGCTCAAGGTGGGCAACGCGCTGCACCTGTTCCTCTCATCGGCGTCCCAGGGGACCTCGCTCTGGCGCACCGACGGAACGACGGCCGGGACGTCGCTCGTCAAGAAGCTGGATGCGGACGCCATCCACATCGACCGGCTGGGACATGCGGGGAACCTGGGCCTGTTCCTGGTGGATGACGGGCCCAACCATGAGGTGTGGAAGACGGATGGCACCCCGGCGGGGACCGTGCGGCTGGAGTCCTTCGGCAGGCCGGTGTCCCTGCTCGGCGCCCTGGGCTCCTTCGTGTACGTAGCCACGGATGACGCCGCCACAAACCAGTTCCGCGTCGAGCGGGTCTCCCTGAGCGGAGGAGGCAAGACCTTCATCACGGGCCTGCCCAATCGCTACGCGAGCGACCCGGATGCGACTCCGTACCTCCAGCGGACCACCGCGTCCGGAGGCAAGCTCTACTTCACCGTGGCCATCAGCAGCCTCGGCCCCGCACCGCGTGACGTCGAGCTGTGGGTGACGGATGGCACGGCCACCGGGACGCGCCTGCTCCACCATCCGTTGAGCCTGGGGGATGAATACATTTCCCCCTTGTTCGCCACGGGAGCGGGCCCCGTCCTCTTCGCCGGGTCGGTGGACGGCGCGTATGTCGAGCCCTGGTTCACCCAGGGCACTCCAGGGACGACGGGACTGCTCGCGGACATCGGCCCGGGCTCCTATGGCTCGAACCCGGATGGGTTCGCCCGCCTGGGCAGCCGCGTCCTCTTCTTCGCCGGCGACGACACGGGCGACTACCAACTCTGGTCCGCGCCAGCCAGCTTCTCCTGCCCACCGGGGCCGGTGGCTCCGAAGTAGCCGTGCACGACGGAAGCGGGCCGCGAAGGAGCATGACGCAGCGGTGGACGAGACTGGCGGCTTGAGGCGATGTCACGCACCTCGCGCCGCCGGCCCGTCCCTGCTGGGGGTGGAGGGGGCGATCCAGGAATCGACTGGCCCCTGCGCGTGCTGCCATGCCCTTCCCGGCCCCCCGGCGGCGGGGCCTGCCAGGCCTGCCGTGCGTGCCTAACGTCCTCGCGAGGCGACGCCGCACGGGAGGCACCATGACGGAGACGACGCAGCTGACCCCAGGAGAGCGCGAGGAAGGCGCGGCGCTCCTCCAGCGCTCCTGGCAGTTGGTGGGCGCGCTGACGCACGAGCTGTCCCCCGGCGACCTGCGCACGGGGCGCTGGTTCACCAAGCTGCTGTCCACCTACCTGCGCCACTACGACGCGCATGTGCTGAACGCGGCCGCCGCGGCGAAGGGCACGGCCGCTGACGCCACCGACGCCATCATCCAGCGCGCCTGCATGGCCGCCTTCCTCTCCGGAGCGGGGAGCGGCTCGGCGACCTCTGGCCTCACCGTGGTCGCGGCGGACGCGGGCATCCCCGGGTTGGTGGTGGCCATCCCCGCCGCGGGCCTCGTCGTCACGGCGGAGATGCTCGTGCATGCCCTCATCAACCTGCGGATGGCGTGCGACCTGGCCAGCGCCTTCCGCGTGCGCTTCGACCCGGAGGACCCCGCCGACCTCTCACGCCTCTACGCCATCATCCGGGGCCGGGCGGAGCAGGACGAGGACGATGGCACGCTCGGCCTGGGGCGCGTGGAGCACCTGGTGCATGCGAAGGGTGCCGAACTGGGCGAGGACCTGGGGGCGAAGCTGCTGGGCGACAGCGTGGCGCGCAACCTCGTGCCCTTCCTGAACGTGTTGACGTGCTCCGTGGCCAACTGGCGGCGCACCCGGCATCTGGGGAGGTCCGTGCTGCGCTACGTGCGACTTCGCCGCGCGCTGGAGGACGCGGATGCCGCCATCCGGCGCGTAGCCCCGGAGAGTCGAGGCCTGCTGCTGGAGAGCACCTGGTTCCTCTTCATCTCCGATGGCCGTCTCCGTGAGGAAGAGTCCGCCGTGCTCACGCACCAGCTCGCCCGACTCTCCCCGGCGCGGCGCCGGGAAGCCGTGGGCCTCTTCGTGGAGGACGCCTCCGCGTGGCTCAAGCGCTTGCGCGCGGCACCGGCCCGGTCGCGCGAGGTCCTCATGTGGTCACTGAACCAGCTCTCCGCCGCGGACCTCTGCGCGTCCGCGCCCGAACGGGACCTGCTGCGCAAGGCCGCGGAGGCCCTGCACACCCCCATGGACGTCGGGCACCTGGACACGCTGGTGCACCGCTACCGCAAGGAAGGCGTGGCGCACGCGTTCGCCGCCCCGGCGCCCGCCGCCGAGCCGCGCGCACGCAAGCCGGCCGGACGCAAGAACGCGAAGGCCCAGCGGCGAGCGGCGAGGGCCGAAGAGGCGTCGACTCGCCTCCACTGAAGGCCTTCCACCGCGTCCCATCAGGCCCTGGCGATAGAGCGGGATGTTGACCGGCGGAACCGCTGGCCCACGGGTGTCACACCATCATCTTCCCCCGGCGCGTCGGGCCGCCTTGTCCGGAGGGGTTGCCGTCCCCACCTCCTGGAAGCCGGGTCGGGGGTGCGAATGGTGGTGTTCCTCATGGACGGGCAGGCCGCGCCCGCGAGGGTGGTGCGCCACTCGACCGCGGCGCGGCGGTTGCGCCTGGAGGTCCCCGGCCTTCGGTGGAACCGTTTCCTCGGAGAGCGGCTGGAGCGCACCTTCTCCACCTGGCCCGGCATTGAGGAGGCGAGCGCCGAGCCCCGCACCGGTCGCCTGCTCGTGCGCTACGCGCCAGAGGCCCCGCTGCTGTCCCGGCTGCGCGAGCAACCGGACGAGCAGGTCCACTGGCCCGCTCCACGCCAGGCCCGCCCGGCGCGAGGCACGGAGCGCGCTCCCCGGGAGCCGTGGCACGCGATGACGTTGGACGCGGTGCGAGCCCGGCTGGACTGCTCGGAGCAGGGGCTCTCCTCGGCGGAGGCGGCGCGGCGGCTCAAGAGATACGGCCTCAACATCGTGGTGGCGGAGGAGCCGCGCTCGCGTCTGGCCATGCTGGGTTCGCAGTTGGCCAACGTGCCCACGATGCTGTTGCTGGGCTCGGCGGGCTTCTCCGCGGTGGCGGGAGACGCGCTGGAGGCCACCGCCATCCTCGCGGTGGTGGGGCTCAACGCGGGCATCGGCTACCGCATCGAGCGCCGCAACCAGGAGTTGCTCGCCTCGTGGCAGAAGCTGGAGGCGGGCTCGGCGCAGGTCTTGCGCGGCGGCGTCCTCCTCACGGTGCCGGTGGCGGACCTCGTACCGGGGGACGTGGTGCTGCTGCGCGCGGGGGACATGCTGCCCGCGGACGTGCGCGTGCTGGACGCGCACCGGCTCTCCGCGGACGAGGCGCCCCTCACCGGCGAGAGCGAGCCGCAGCCCAAGCAGGCCGCGCCGGTGGATGCGCGGGCGCCGCTGGCGGAGCGGGCGTCCCTGTTGTTCGCGGGCACGTCGGTGGCTTCGGGGCATGGGCGCGCCATGGTGGTGGCCACCGGGGCGGACACGGAGCTGGCGCGCGTGCGGGAGCTGGTGGCCCAGGAGGCCTCGCCGCCCACGCCGCTGACGCGCAAGCTGGCCCACCTCAACCGGCGCGTGGCGGTGGGCTCCGTGGGCGCCGCCGCGCTGTCGGCCGCGATGGGGGTGGCGCATGGCCGCTCCGGGGTCCAGGTGCTGCGTGGCGCCGTGGCGCTGGGCGTGGCGGCGCTGCCGGAGGGCCTGCCCCTGGTGGCGACCGCGGCGCTGGTGCGCGCCATGCAGCGGCTGCACGCGCGCGGCATGGTGGTGCGGCGCGTCTCCGCCGCCGAAGCGCTGGGAGGGGTCACCGTCATCTGCACGGACAAGACAGGCACCCTCACGCGCAACGAGATGCGGCTGGACGTGCTGGACGTGGGGGACGGGCCCCTGGAGCTGTCCTCGCTGCGCCCCAGGCCCCAGGCCGTGCTGGAGGACCCACCCACGCTGGCGCTGGCGCTGGGGTTGCTCAACAGCGACGTGGACGTCCACCGCAGCGGCAAGGAGCTGGTGGTGTCCGGCAGCTCCACGGAGAAGGCGCTGGTGGACGCCGCGCACGCCGCGGGGCTGGACGGGGCCGCGCTAAGGCTCGCCTTCCCTCGCCGCCACCTGCGCGAGCGCTCCGAGGGCATCCACTACGTGGTGAGCGTCCACCGTGCGCCCGGCGGCGGCGAGCTGGCCTTCGTCAAGGGGGCTCCCGAGCAGGTGCTGGCCATGTGCGAGCGGGACTCGAAGGGGCCGCTGGACGCGCGGAAGCGGGAGCGGCTGGCGCGGCGCAACGACGCGCTGGCGGCGGACGGGCTGCGCGTGCTGGGGCTGGCATGGCGGCGGTTCGCCGAGGGCGGAGGGCCCGCGCCCACGGACGGCTACACCTTCATCGGCTTCGTGGGCCTGCGGGATCCGCTTCGCGAGGGCGCGGCGGAGTCGGTGCGGCAGGCGCACGGCGCGGGCATCCGCACGGTGGTGCTGACGGGAGATCAGCCCCGCACGGCGGAGGCCATCGCCCGCAGGGTGGGGCTGGAGGGCGACACGCTCACCACGCAGTCGCTGGCGGAGATGCTGGAGCTTCCGGACGGCGAGCTTCCCCGGAGGCTCGACCGCACCGCGGTGCTGGCGCGCGTGACGCCGGAGGACAAGCGGAAGCTGGTGAAGGCGCTGCGGGCTCGGGGCGAAATCGTCGCCATGGCGGGGGACGGCATCAACGACGCCCCGGCGCTCCAGGCCGCGGACGTGGGCGTGGCGGTGGGGGTGGGCTCCAGCGACATGGCGCGCGCGGTGGCCGACGTGGTGATGGCCAGCGAGGACCTGCGCAGCATCATGTCCGCCGTGGGCGAAGGCCGCATCGTCCAGGACAACCTGCGCCGCGCGCTGCGCTTCCTCTTCGCCACCAACTTCTCGGAGATGGCGCTGGTGCTGGGCGCGGGCGTGCTCGGGCTCGCGGATCCACTCACGCCGCTACAGTTGTTGTGGATCAACCTCCTCACGGACACCCTGCCGGGGATCGCCCTGGGGATGGAGCCGGGGGACCCGGCCATCCTCGACCGGCCGCCCGCGCCGCCAGGGATGCCGTTGCTGACGCACCGGGCGGCGCGACAGGTGGCGCGGGATGGCCTGCTGATGGCGGGCGTCGGGGGGCTGGCGCTGGCGCTGGGCGGTCCGCCGCTGGCTTTCGGGACGCTCACCGCGGTGCAGCTCGGCTACTCGGCCGTGTGCCGGGCTCCGAGGGAGACGCGGGGCCATGTGCCCTCGGACGGCGAGTGGCGCCTGCCCGTCTTCATCGGCGGGGCCGCGGCGGTGCACATGGCGGCGCTCACCTTCCCCCCGCTGCGGCGCGTGCTGCGCCTTCCCGCGCCCACGCCGCTGACGTTCGGCGGGGTGGCCGTGGGCTTCGCGCTCCCGGCGCTGCTGGGCGTGTTGCCCGCGTGGGGTGGCCAGGCGGTGCGCCGGGTGCGGCGCCGCGAGGGCCGGCGGGTGATGACTGACGCAACTTCTCTGCTGGAGGAAACCCCGTGAAGTTCGACCTTCCATCCTTTCTCCTGGGCTATGGCGCGGGCGCGAGCACGATGCTGCTGGGCAAGCACCTGCGTCCGCTGCTCGTGGAGGTGGCCTCCGCGGGCTACCGCTTCGTCGACATGGTGGCCGCGCGCGCCGCCATGAAGCACGAGGACCTCGAGGACCTGATGGCCGAAGCGAAGGCCCGGGCCCGTGGGGGCGAGCGTACGCGGCCGGCGGGCGAGGCCCGGGCCTAGGGAGGGAGCAGCATGCAGAGGGTCATCCACCTCATCCATACCTCGCCGGGGCGCACGCGCCTGCGGCTGCCGTGGTTGCGGCACGACGCGAAGGAGGCCACGGTGCTGGCGGACGAGCTCCTGCGAGTGGAAGGAATCCGCGAGGTGCAGGTTCGGCCCTACACCGGCAGCGTGCTGTGCATCCACGCCCCCCAGGAGCTGGGGGTCGAGGACCTGCTCGAGGAGGTGCGCCGGTGCACCGGCGTGGACCGGGTGTTGCGTCCCGGGGAGGAGCCGCCCGAGGAGGAGGTGCTGCTGCTGCGGGCGCTTTCAGAGGGCAGCGGCGTGGCGCGCGCGGCCAGTCAGTGCGTCAAGGGCATCAACGTGGACCTGCTGCGTGCGACCGAGGGGCGCCTGGACCTGGGCGCGCTGGCGGCGATGGGCTTCGCGGTGGCGGGCGCGGTGGAGGTCGCCGTGACGGGCAGGCTGACCCGCCCGCCATGGTTCAACCTGGGCTGGTGGGCCTTTCGCACCTTCATCACCATGGAGGGCGTGGCCATCCGGAAGACCCCTTCACCGGTGCGTCACTCCGACAGCGGCGTCCAGGCACCGCATGGCCAGGACACCGCCGGGGCTCCCCGACACGACGCGTGAGCGGAGGCGGGGCGGCACACGCTCCCGCATGCCGATCCGTCCAGGGCTCAAGGACCGCGCGAATCCCACGGATCCTTGAGCGCCTTGGGCGAAGCCAGGGAACCTTCCGTCAACGCCAGCCTGCGTTCAGTAGCGCCCGCAGCTGAAGTCGTTCTTGTTGACGTTGATTCCCGTCATCGCGGTCCCGAGCGGACACATGTGCAGGTTCTTCCCCGTGTCACGGGTCGCCCCATTTGCATCCACGGACTCAATGACGGTCCCGGGGATACCCGGCTGGCAGATCAGCACGTTGTCCTGCGCGCTCATGCCGACCATGAAGTAGTTGGGGGGACACACGTGCATGCCATTGCGATGGGTGCCATTCGCATTGTCAGCCACGCGGTTGTAATACCACGGCTGGGCATTGACGAAGGTGCACCGGAACATGTTGTCATTGACGCTCACTCCCGTCATGACATACCCCGGCTGACAGCAGTGATAGTTGGGCACGAACGGCGTATAGCCGTTGTTACACCGGGTGCTGTAATTGGGCTGATCCCCATTGTCGTAGTAGACGGTGCTCGTGAGGAACGCGAATGCAGGTGGGGGCTGGGTCGTCCCACCCGTACCGCCGCCCCCCGTGCCGCCTCCCGTATCACCGGTGTCACCGCCGCCCCCTGGGTCTTCGACCTGGAGCGCCGCGGAGGCAGTGCCCCGCGGATCTTGAGCCATCGGCTCAGCGCCTCCACAGGCGGCAAGCAGAGCGGACAGCAGCAGCGTGGAGCTCAATCGAGTACGGAGGGGGTGCGAATACATGGGCGTCGGGTCCTGGAGAGTGCTGCGGTGGGGGCAAGTGCGACGGAGCCGCCTGCGAGAGGCCGACTCCCTTCGCGCGGCCGATTTTAAACAAACAGTAAAATTCTAGCAATACCAATTCGACAGCTCTCTCCGAGCTTGAATCATCTTTGACCCATCTCTCGATGACATGGCGCATCATCGGCCTGATGTTTGAGCAAGGAGCAGGTCCTCGCAGGCTGCACGCGGGTGAATCGCATCCTGGGTCTGCTTGTGGTTCACCGCGGCCTTCAGCCCGCTCATCCCCCACTCCACCTCTGACGCGCTTCACACATGGGACTTCCGCCTGGGGACGACCTGCTCATCCCCGAGCAGCGATGCGCAGCCGGCCGGTACCGGGCTGAACGTCAGACGTGTGTCCTTTCCTCTCTTCGCCGGAGGCATTCACAGGAGGCCTGGATGCGGATGACGCGAAGTTGGGCGGCGTGGCTGTGGCTGGTGGTGCCTGCGACTGCATGGGCAGAGGAGGCCACGGAGGTGCGGTCCATGGAGGAGGACGCACGCCCAAGCGAAGCGATGACCGAGCCGCCACCGGAGCGCCAAGCCCGGGAGGTGCCCCGGGCCAGTGGATTGCACTCCCTGACGCGCGTGGAGGCGACGACGCTGACGTTTCAGCCATGGGCGGGCATGGGCACGGCTCAAGGCTTCGTGCAGGTGGAGCCGACGCTCATTCTCGACGGAGGCGCGGAGTTCGGCCTCAACCTGGGCGCCCCGGTGCGGCTACATCTTTGGGGCGGAGGGAAAGACACGGGTCTCGTGCGGAGGGAGGACTGGGACAGCCTCTCGGACTGGGGGCAGGTGGTGCGTGCCCTCAAGCTGGGCTCGGACAACGCGCCCGTGGGCGTCTGGTTCGGTGCGCTGGAGCCCTTCAGCCTGTTGTCCGCGCACCTCGTGCGGCGCTACTCCAACCGAAGCAATCCCGACTACCACCCCGCGGGAGGATTCCTCACCGGGACGCTGGGACCGCTCTACACGCAAGCCTTCGCCTCGGACGTGCTGGGCGCGCGCCTGATGGGGGCGGAGGTCGCGCTGGACGTGCAGCACGTCCTCTTCGACCAACCCCGCGAGCCGGGCCGCTACACGCTGGCGCTCTCCGCCGTGCATGACTGGGGACGGGTCGGAGGGCGCGCGCCCTCGGTGACGCTGGCGCACCTGGACGGCACTGCCGTGGCGGTGCAGGGGGCCTTCGCCACGGTGGGCCTGGGGGTGGACAATGCGCGCTGAGGCCCTGCTGCTGGCCGTGGTGATGCTGGCCACGGGATGCGCCTCCGTGCCACAGGCTCCCGGGCATGGCCTGAGCTTGAGTTACGCGCCGAGTGAGTCCCCCTCGCCCGCGTGGGTGGCGGCTCCTGGGGATGAGCCTCCACGCGCATTGCGCTCCCCACCGTCCTCCATCTCGGGGCCTGGGATGTACCAACGGCTGCTGCGCCGCCAGGGGCCACGCGACGACGCGACCGGCGCGGGGTACGGCAGCAGGGATGGAGCCGTCGGGGGCAGGGGGCGGAGCACCGCCCTGACACGTCAAGCCGTCCTCGCGGCCATCGGAGAGGTGCGGGGCTCCATGGACAGCAGCGAAGCCGCGCTCTCCAAACTGGCGTCCCGTCCTCCAGCCCTCGTGGGATGGGGCTTCGCCGGCGTCTTCACGCGATACCTCGACCAGGGCTCCACTCAGTTGACGTGGCTTCGTGACGCGCTCGGGAGTGCCACCGCGTTGACGGATGCGGCCTCGGACGTCGGCGACGCGGACATGGAGCTGGGCCTGCTGCGCATGACAGGGCCGAAGCTCCAGGCGGCCCAGTTCGGGACCCTCCTGCTTGCCACCTGGGTTGACTTCCTCCACCTCGCTGACGCCATTTTCAGAAACTGCCCGATGTGCAGCGTCGAGAAGCTGTTCGCAGACCTTCATCGCGTGCAGGGAATGATGGAGCCCACGCTGGCGGACCTCTCTTCACTGGACCCGGAGCGAGTCGAAGCGGCGGCCCTCGCGATGCCTGAACTGATGGGGAAGCTCACCCGTGAGTTCGACACGCTCCAGCGAGAGACCCGCTCGACCATGAAGCTCGGCGGGCAGGTCATCGCGGCGATGCAGGCGTTGGAGATGGTCGCCATGATCTCCACGCTGAAGATGTCGCTCCCACGGCTCCCTCCCTCCGCCCCCGCCACGCTCGGCGTGGGCCTCGTGATGAGTTCGGGTGGAGTCATGGTGGGCTCGCGGATTGCCGTCTCCGCCGAGTGGGTGGAGATGATGCGAAGGCTCGTGCAGGCGGGCGTCCTCTCCGTTCCTGCCGTCAGCGCGGCCGTCCGCATTCACGGTGGACAGGTCATGATGGCCCAGGCGCATCAGGACCTACCCAAGGGCGTGCGCGACGCGTTGGGGGACAGCCCCGAAGTGCGCGGCATGCACGAAACCGGCAGGGCAGGAGCGGGCATGTCGGACGGCCCGAAACACCATGTGTTGCCGCAAGAGCACCGCGAGTGGTTCGAGCATCGCGGCTTCAAGGGCGACATGGACATCGACCAGTTCTGCGTCCGGTTGGAGCAGGCCCACCACGAGGCGATTCACGGTGGGGGAAACTGGAAGCTGGGGCGCACATGGCCCGGTGAGTGGAATCGGCTGATCATGGAGCTACTGCGCGACGCCGAGGCCGAAGCTGGACGCAGGTTGACGCGGAATACGGTCCTGAGGATCGTCGGAGAAAACATGAAGATCTACGACATCCCGATGAATTTCACTAAGGGGAGAAGCCGATGACCGACGGACGTTCATGGCAGGGGAACTGGAAGGCCCGCCTGTATGAGCGCGTCCACGAACACGGCTTCGACTCGCTCACTGCCTTTGCCGAGGCCCGCCCTACCGCTTCGCTGGTGGCGCTGGCCGAGGAGCTTGGTCGCGAGGACATTGCCGGTGTGCAGGTGTTCAGAGGACTGGTGGCCGAGGCGGAGCGCAGCCATCAGGTCACACGCCTCGTTCGCGGGCAGTTCGTGCGCGAACTGTGCGCATATCTCCCAACCGGCTGGCCAGCCGTGCTGGACGACGACGCTCGGATGGAGGTTGCACTCGTGTTCAGCCAGTGGTCGGCGTACACCCCAGAAACCCATAAGGGGAGAGTTCGACTGGCCAGGGAGGCACTTCGCGCCAATCCCCCCCCCGCTGGATGGCGCCCGCTCGGCCCTGACGACGAGCTTCTTCGGACACTCCTCCCCGACGAGGGAGCTTGACTGGAAGCGGCGCCCCTTCGATCCGATGAAGGAATCGCCATGTGCCCCGTGTGCCCCTCCAGCGGGGTTCGGGGGGCACATCGAATTGATATCGAGGCGGCGGTGAGGGCCCCAGCCCCCTGACGCAATGAGCAGCGAGCGGACCGTGGAGGGCCTGCATCCCAGCGACACGGGCTCCGAGCGCATGGCCAAGGAGTCGGCCTGCCCGGGCGAGGCGTCGCGGGACCGTGCGACGCCCCTCCCGTCACCCGAGGAGCTACTGACAGCAGATGACGTGCATGTCGGGGTGCATCCACTGCGTGTCCAGGACGTCCGGCGCCAGCTGCATGCGGCCCCACGGCCAGGCGCCGACGACCGGCGTGGAGCAGGACACGTCATACGCCGGCCAGACCGAATAGGTGTTGTCCGCGCGGATGGCCACGAACTTCGCGGCGACGCAGCTCTTGGGGCCGTTCTGGTTCGCCGCGCAGATCGCCTGGCCGGTCATGCCCTGATAGGCCATGGTGACGTAGGCCGGCTGGGACCCGGCGGGGCACTGCTGGGCCGCCAACGCCCGCGGAAAGAGGGCGCGCACGTTCTCCAGCTCCAGGGCGGAAGCCTGGGTGGCGAAGAACGAGACGGCGAGGGCTGCGAAGGTCAGGGCATGCTTCATGGCTGTCTTCTCCAAGGCGTGATGCATGGGATGAACGGTTCGCGGCGACTCGATGCCGCCGCGAATGCGTGACATTGCAGGGGCCGCGCCAGGGCCGGACCTGGCGCTTCCGGTGGAGCCCTCCGAGGAGGACGGCCTCCAGGAAGGAGCCCGTCCCCTGGCTCCCCTCCGCGCCGACATGTCGCCGACATGCCGGTGACGTGCCGTGCCCTCCCGGGTCCACCCCGGCCACGGCTGGCCCGTTGCGAGTACGATGGGCGCCTTGCCTGGGGGCGTCGCTCGATGCGTCAGGAGTTCGAGGCCGAGCTGCGCGTGGCCCTCGCGGAGGGGCTGCTCTCCGAGCAGGAAGCAGGAGCACTGCGGGAGGAGGTCCAGCGCACGGAACGCGGGCCCCTGGCCCTGCTTCGTGAACAGGGCCGCCTGTCCGAGGACTCCCTTGTCTCGATGATGGCGCTGGTCCGGGGTGACGCCGCAGCCCGCTCGCGCTCCGGGGTCGAGGACGCGACCACCCCCGTCGCGCCTCCGCCAGCCCCCTCCCCCGAGCCCTCCGCTTTCCCGATCCCCGGATGGGAGCGCTACCTGTGCGTGCGCTTCCTCGGCGAAGGAGGCATGGGGCGCGTCTTCCTCGCGAGGGATCCACGGCTGAACCGGAACGTGGCCCTGAAGTTCGTCCGCGGTGATGCCCCGGAGCTCACCCGGCGCTTCCTCTCCGAGGCCCGAGCCCAGGCACGGGTCAACCACGAGCGCGTGTGCCCCGTGTACGAGGTGGGAGAGGTCCAGGGGCGCGTCTACATCGCCATGCGGTTCATCGAAGGACAGTCGCTGGGCACGCTCGCCCGCGGGCTGTCCTTCGAGCAGAAGGCGCTGGTGCTCCAGGCCGCCTGCGAGGGCGTGCACGAGGCACACCGCGTGGGCCTCATCCACCGGGACCTCAAGCCCTCCAACATCCTGGTGGAGCGCGCGGAGGACGGGACGCTGCGCCCCTACGTGATGGACTTCGGGCTGGCGCGGGACTGGAAGGAGGGCGCCACCGCCACCGGCGCGGTGCTGGGCACGCCCCACTACATGTCACCCGAGCAGGCCCGGGGCGAGGTCATCCGCCTGGACCGCCGCGCGGATGTCTACAGCCTGGGCGCCACCCTCTACAGCGTGTTGACGGGCCAGCCGCCCATCCCCGGAGCCAATGGCCTGGAGGTGCTCAACCACATCGCCCACACGGAGCCCCGGCCCCCTCGCGCGGTGGATCCCGACATCCCGAAGGACCTCGAGGCCATCGCGCTCAAGTGTCTGGAGAAGGAGCGCTCGGCCCGGTACGACTCGGCCCGGGCCGTCGCGGACGAGCTGGGGCGCTTCCTCCGCGGCGAGCCGGTGCGGGCTCGCGCGCACGGGCCCGGGTACCGGCTGCTGCGGACGCTGCGCCGGCACCGGTTCGTGGCGTCCGTGAGCTTCGTGGCGACCCTGCTCGTGCTCCTCGCGTTGGGACAAGCGGGGCTGGCCCGCCGCGAGGCCGCCACACGGGAGCGCCTGGCCCGCCGGTTCACGGAGTCCGTCGAGCGCATCGAGGCCCTGGCCCGCTACTCGGACCTGTCGCCGCTGCATGACACCCGCGTGGATCAGCGCGCCATCCGGACGCGCATGGCGGCGCTCGCGGCGGAGATCCAGGAGGCCGGCGAGCAGGCCGCGGGACCCGGACACTATGCGCTGGGGCGTGGCTACCTGGCGCTCGGAGACGAGGCGCGAGCCCGCGAGGCGCTCGAAACCGCCTGGGCGCGAGGCTTCCGCGAACCCCGGGTGGCCTATGCGCTGGCGCTGGTCACGGGCCACGAATACCAGGCGCGACTGCTGGAAGCCGAACGCCTGCGCGACCCCCAGCGGAGGGAGGTCCTCAAGCGCGAGGCCGAACTCCGCTATCGCGATCCCGCGCGGGACTGGCTCCGCCAGAGCGACGGTGCCGAGGTCCCCTCCACCGCGTATGTCGCGGCGCTGCTCGCCTTCTACGAGGACCGGTGGGACGACGCCCTCGCGCGACTGGCCACGCTCGGCCCCGGGTTCTCGTGGTTCCACGAAGCGCTCAAGCTCAAGGGCGACATCCTCCAGGCCCGCGCCATGCGGCACTGGAACCTGGGCCAGCCCGAGGCCGCGGCGGCGGACTTCGAGGCGGGCCGCAAGGCCTACGCGGAGGCGGTCGCGAGCGGCGAGAGCGTGGCCTCCCTCTACACGGCCCAGGGCGAGCTCGAGTTCGGCGCGCTCATCCTGGAGGTCTACGGCAAGGGCGCGGTCCTGCCCCCCTACACGCGAGGGCTCGAGGCTGTCGCGCGCGCGCTCACCGCGATGCCAGACCACTCCGATGCATGGGTATTGGAAGCCCGCCTCCACCGCCGGCTCGCCGAGTACCAGGGCAACCTGGGCGAGTACGACGAGGCGCTCCCCCAGAAGGCGGTGACAGCCGCACGGCATGCGCTGGAGCTCGACCCCTCGCTGTCGAAGGCCCGGCTCGAGCTGGGGCAGGCCTGGTGGATCTGGGGCCACCTCCGTCAGCTCCACTCCCAGGACCCACGTGAGCAGCTCCGCGCGGCGGTCGAGAGCTTCGAGGGCCTGGCTCCCGAGGACCGGGACGCGGGCTTCCTCCTCAACCTGTGCCTCGTCCACAAGACCTGGGCCGACTACGAGGAGCAGGTGGGCGCGGATCCGCTGCCCCAGTACGGCAAGGCCATCGACGCCTGTCGCGCCTCGGTGCGGCTCGACGGGCGGGTGCCGGAGGGTTGGCTCAACCTGGGCATCGCGCTCTACACCCGCGCCACCCAGCCCCGGGATGCGGATGCGGACGCGGATCTCTCCCAGGCCGTGGCGGCGCTGGACCAGGCCCGGACCCTCAACCCCGGGCACGTGGTGACCTACTTCTACGCGGGGTTGGCGCATGCGCTCGTGGCCCGACGGCTCCACGTCCGGGGCGGTGAACCCACCTCGGCGCTGGAGCGCTCGGCGGAGCTGTATCGGAAGGGCATCGAGCTCGGCCCCGGCATCCCCCAGCTCCACAACGGCCTGTGCCTGACGCTGCTCCAGCAGGCGCAGGCGGACTGGGACCACGGAGCGGACCCCACCCCCGTGCTGGCCCGCGCCCAGGCGGCCTGCGAGCGGGCCGTGGCCGTCGCGCCGAAGAGCGGGTACGGCTACATCAACCTCGGGGAGGTGTTCGCCCAGCGCGCCCTCTACCAACGTGCGCGCGGAGAGGATCCCCGCGCGAGCGTGCGCGCGGCCGACCTCGCCCTCCAGCAAGCGCTGCGCTGGCTCCCGGAGGACGCCGGAACGCTGGCCAACCGCGGCATGGTCCACGCCACCCGGGCCACCTTCGAACTCGACCACGGACGCGATCCCCGCCCGAGCATCGCGCGCGCCGAGGAGCCCTTGCGGCAGGCGCTCGCGCGCAAACCGAACCAGGCCGACGCGTGGTACTTCCTGGGGGAGACGCTGGGCGCCCGGGCGCTGTACTCCGGCTCACGCGCCGAGGACTGCGAGGCCGCGGCCCAGGCGTTCCGGAAGGGCATCGCGCTGGCTCCAGAGCGACAGGACTTCAACCTGGGCTTCGGGCACTTCCTCCGGCGCTGGGCCGCCCGCGCGATGCAAGCGAAGCAGGACGCGGGCCCCCTGCTCCAACAAGCGCTGGAGCAGGTCGATCCACTCATCGCGTCACGCCCCGACTGGCCCGACGCCCACCTGTTGCGAGGCGCGCTCCTCTCGCTCCGGGCGGCGCTCCCCCCGGACGAGGCCGGACAGCGACAGGCGTGGCGCGAACAGGCCGTGGAGGAACTCTCCCGCGCGCTCACCGCCAACCCAGGCTTTCAACGCGAATGGGGCGGCCTCCTGCGGGGTGCCCGAGCAAGACCCGAGCGGTGATGCGAGACCGCGTCAGGGAGGGGGCGGGGTCGCGACCATGGTGCCGGCGTTGCCTGTCGTGTCCTTCGGGGGGAATCGCGGCTCCTGCCCCTGCTCGCTGATCCACAGCCTGCGGCGCTGCTCTCCCGGCTCCGGCGCAAACAAGGTGTCCACCGGGAGGAGCATCACCTCCGTGTCGAGCAGGTCGATGCAGTCGCCCCCCTGGTCGGTGCTGTCGGACTCGAGGATCCAGAGGACGACGCCTTCGCGTGGGTTCGAGGCGACCACGACCTCGAGCACGTCTCCAGGCATCACGAGGCAAAGGCTGGGGTCATTCAGCGCCTCTTCGCTCCGGGCGCTGTTCATCACCAGTTGAAGGACGGGCTCGAGCCGCGTCCCCAGCGAGCGGACCGGATGCGAATCGTTGACGTACTTGGAGAGGATCAATTGGTGCTTCGGCATGGCACGGTTCCTTTCGACCCGACGACCCGGGGCCTCGAGCGGACCCGGCAATTCCTTGCATGGGGCCTGCCACGGCGTCAGGAGCCCCGGGTGCTCAGGCCCAGCTCCTTGATGCGTCGGTTGAGCGCCCGCTTGGAGACCTCCAGGCGCCGGACCATCGCGTCCAGGTCACCTTCACACTCCTGATGACAGGCGGTGATCTCCTCCGCGGTCAGCGTCCCCGCCCTGCGGATGTTCGGGTGCTTGTCGATGACATCGTAGATGGACGAGCGCGGGATGCCGAGCCGGTCCGCCGTCAACTTGAGGTCCCACTGGTGCTGACGAAGCGCCGCCAGCAGCTCCTCGCCCGTGATGTCCGTGGATTTGCGCCGGGCGACCGCCGCGGGGGGCTTCGCGACCGGGGTCTCCACGACGGCGGTCTCCAGTTCCCCTGCGAGCCGCGGATCCAGCCGCAGGACCGGCTGCCCCCGGCTCCCAATCACGAGCTGGCGGGTGAGGTTGCGCAGTTGCCGGACGTTGCCGGGCCACGCGAAGCGCAGCAGGCGCAGCGCGAGCGAGGCCGGCAGCCAGGGCTCGGCGTAGGGGTCACGGGGCGTCAGGCGGTGGGCTTCGCCAATGGCCTCCAGCTCCTCCCGAGCGAAGTGCAGGAACAGCTCCCCCAGGTCCTCACGCCGCTCGCGCAGGGGTGGCAGCCGGACCTCGTAGCCAGACAGGCGGTGCAGCAGCGGCGCCTTGAAGCGCCCATCCCGGATGTGCTCCTCCAGGTGGGAGTCAGTGGCCGCGATGAGCCGCACGTCCGTCTTGATGGGGGTGGTGCCACCCACCGGATACAGCTCGCCGGTCTCCAGCACCCGCAGCAGCATCACCTGGACCTCGGGAGGGGCTTCGCCCACTTCGTCGAGGAACAGGGTGCCGCCGTGCGCCGCCCGGAAGAAGCCCTCGCGGTCGCGGGTCGCACCCGTGAAGGCGCCCCGCTGCGCGCCAAACAGCTCCGCGGCCGCCAGCTCCCTGGGGATGGCGCCCAGGTTCACGCTGATGAAGGGGCGGCCCTGTCGTGGACCGTGTTGATGGATGGCCTGGGCCACCAGCTCCTTGCCCGTGCCCGTCTCACCCCGGATCAGCACCGGCACCTGGAGGTCGGCGATGCGCAGGATGTGCTCGCGCACACGCCGGATGCCCTGGCTGTCGCCCCGCATGCCCAGCGTGTCCGAGGGCGCACCCACCTGGCGCGAGGACAGGTGCAGCAGCAACACCAGCCGTCCGGCGACGTCGAGCGGCACGCCCGCCGCCAGCTCCTCCCGCGTGAACTCACAGCCCGTCACGAGCCCGCCGTTCACCGACACCCGGGTTCCACCCTCGCCGACGCGCAGCCGGATCCTCCCGGCCTCTCCCGCGGAGAAGACGATGGGGACCCGGCTGACGAAGGGGTCCGCCAGCGGCTGGCCGAAGGGCTCTCCGGGCCGGGTGAAGTTCGGACCGTTGCGGGACACCTCCACGTCGCGGCCCGCGAGGACCGCGTCCAGGAGAAGCCGCGCTCCCGCCCGCGTCGCCATGGGATGGGAGAGGAGGGTCAGGGCTGGCACCCACTCATCGGCGGACGCCGCGACCCGCGGGTTGTCTCCAACGGCCGTCGAGACCTCGGCCAGGCCCGAGGGAGACAGGGAATCACGAGGCCCGTGGCGGGACATGAGCCACGGTTTCTACCATGCCCGCACATGGAGCGCTCCGAGGCCCCCGTGGGGAGTCCCCTGCTCTCCCTAATGTCCTCAGAGGCTGCGCTCCAACCGCTCCCGCGCCTTCACGATGGCCGCGGTGCGTGTCGTCACGTCGAGCTTCGCGAACACGTTGCGCAAGTGCCACTTCGTGGTGGAGAGCGCCACGTTGGAGCGTTGGCTGATCTCCTGGTTGCTCAGCCCCTGGGCCAGCAGCTTGAGCATCTGGAGCTCCCGCTCGGTGAGCGGCTCCAGCGGCGCGCTGGGCAGTGCCGCGAACCCCACCGGCCCGCCGCTGCCCAGGGACAGCAGGTCCTGATACCGCTCGGTGTATCGGGCCGGCAGGACGTGGCTCAGCTTCCGCTGCGTGGCCGCCGCGACGATGACCTCCTGCAACCCTGGCGTCTCGTCGAACACGCCCCGGCTGAAGCCAAACCGCGGCGCCCGCGCGAACCCCCGGTTCACCTCGGCGAACGCCGCCGCGGGGGCTCCGGCACGCCAATGACATACCGCCAGCGCGGCCAGCAGCGCCGTCTCCCGAGCGACACAGCCCGCCTCATGCGCGCTGGCCCGCAGCGTCTCCAGCAGCCCGTGCGCCCGGTCGTGCCGCCCCCGCGCCATCAACACCCAGGCCTGCGCCACCCCCAGCTGCTCCCAGGTCTCGTCGTAGAAGCGTCGCTCACGCCACTCGCCCCGGCGCATCCGCTCTCCCAGGCCGAACTCCCGCGCCACCGCCTTCACCCGCGCGGGGGATTGCTCCACCAACCCCAGGCGGATCTTCTCGCCACAGACATGGGCCAGGAAGCGCGTCTGGTGTCCGCACTCGAGCACGCTGTGCAGGTAGTCCAGCAACTGCCAGGCCTCCGCGTACTTGCCTCGAATCGACTTGATGCGGGCCAGCACCAGGTACGCCACCGCGAAGGTCTCGAACACCGCCGCCTGGGACAGCAGCGGCAGGACCTCGATGCAGAGCGCCTCCGCCTCATCCAAACGGTTCTGGTCATAGCGGGTGTTGGCCAGCGCCGTCGCCGCGTTCACCCACACCGGGTTGCGCCGTCCCCGGCTCGCGCGCTCGAACGCCGCCTCGCACCGGTCCGACGCATCTTTCATGTGCCCCTGCGCCCGGTCCGCCAGCACGATGAGGACGTCCGTGTAGCCCACCAGGTATGCATGGTTCAGCCCCTGCAACGTCTCGCGCGCGGCCGACGCGAGCCGGCGCATCGCATCGAACCGGTTCAGCCGGAGCGCCTGGTAGGCCTTCGCCGCCAGCACCGCTCCCGCCATGAAGACATCCGGCGCCTCGTCCCCGGGTGACTCCTCCAGTTCAACGCAGGAGCCCGGGGCCGAGTCCGACAGGACGGCGTGCAGCAGCGCGAGCCGGGAGAGCTGCCGCGACAGCCGCTCACGCTCCGGGTCGGCCCCCGCCGTCTGGAGCCGGCGCTGCGCGTCCTGCAGCGCCAGGGAGGCAGGCGCGAAGCAGCGGGACAGGATGAGGCACGCGATGCGCGCCACACAGACAGCCGGCGAGCGGAAGGTCTCCTCCGCTGTCAGCTTCGCCGTCCAATGGAGCACGGAGGCGATCTCGCCCTCGCGCATCCACGCCTCCGCGCAGCGGGCCGTGAGCTCCAGGCACCAGCCCCGGTCCCCCGAGGCGAACGCGTGCGTCAGCGCCTCGTCCGGCAGCGCGTTCCCGGCGAACCACTCGCTCGCCGCGCGGTGCAGCCCGGGGAGGCGGTCGCCGTACGTGCACGCGAGCTGGGTGCGCAGGAAGTCGAGGAACAGCGAGTGGAACCGGTACCATTGGTTCTGCGTGTCGAGCGGCTGGATGAACAACTGCGCCCGCTCCAGCTCCGCCAGCAGCGCCGGTCCATGCGTGATGCCCAGGAGCGCGTTGCACAGCGCCCCGTTGAGCCGGTCCACCACCGAGCTGAGCACCAGGAACGCGCGCACCTCCGCCGTCTGCTCGCGCAGCAGCACGTCCGCGAGGTACCGGGCCACGTCGTGGTTCGAGCCAATGGCCTTGCGGAGCGCGTCGCTCACGCTGGCATGCTCGCCCGCCGTCAGCAGGGCCAGCTTCACGCCGGCCACCCAGCCCTCGGTGCGCGCGCGCAGGTACTCGACATCCTCGGGCTTGAGCGCCGCGCCGCACAGGCGCTGGCCCAGCTCATGGATGGCCTCCCCATCCAGGCTCAGGTCGCGGCTGTCGAGCGTCACCAGCTGCTCGGTGAGCTTCAGCTTCGCCAGGTCCAGTTCGGGAGGGCTGCGCGAAGAGACAATCCAGTGGACGTGCGGCGGAGCGTGGTCCAGCAGGTATGAGAAGGCCCGCACCAGCGCGCCCTCCCGCAGCACGTGGAAGTCGTCCAGGACCACGACGAGCTCACGCCCCAGGTTCCAAAGACTCCGCAGCACCACCGTCGTCGCATGGTCGAGCGGGAGCGCCACCTGCGCATCCAACTGGCTCGCGATGTACGCGTCGAACTCCGGGGCCGCGCGGCGGATGGCCCCCACGAGGTAGGAGAAGAAGCGCTCGGGCGCGTTGTCCCGCTCGTCGAGCGACAGCCACGCGAGCAGCCGCGACCCTCGCGCCTCGCGGTCCCACTGCGTCAGCAGCGTCGTCTTGCCCGAGCCCAACGGCGCGGTCACCAACACCAGCTTGCCGCCAACCCCGCGGTCGATCTTCCGGAGCGCCGCGCTCCGCGACACGAGCACCGACGCCGTCCTCGGCGGCGAGAGCTTCGTCGGCAGCAGGTGTGAGACCGGGTCGCCCATCGGCCCAGGGCGCTCCACGACGCCCCCTGGCGCGACAGGGCTCCCCAGAGCCATTCGAGAGCTCGGCATGGGCACCTCCCCCCTGCGACCGATGGCAATGCCCAGTAGACCACGGGCGACGCACTCGAGGACCGGCCCCCTCACGCCCCCAGCGTCGAGCAGAGAACACCGCGACGCGTCACAGGCGCACCCAGACCCCGTGGAGGTCCCCCCAGCGCGCCTGCGTCCCCCTCCCTTCGGAGGGGGCGATGTCGCGGCGCTCACTGGTAATTCAACTTGAGCAGTTATTCCTCGCTCCCTTGGAGATCCCCATGGTCCGTCACCCCCTAGCGGGAATGAGCAAGAACCGGTGGCGCGCTCACGCCCGTCTGCTGTGCGCCGCGGTGTCGCTCTTCGTCTCCTCGCGTGCCGCTGCCCAGGCGCCCTCGTTCATCGAGTTCGAGAGCGCGCACGTGCGCCCGTTGGCCCTCTCTCCCGACGGGACGAAGCTGTTCGCGGTCAACACGCCAGACAACCGCCTGGCGGTCTTCAACGTCACGAACGGAGGCCTGTCGCTCGTCGCGGAGGTGCCGGTGGGCCTGGAGCCGGTGTCGGTCGCCGCGCGCAGCGACACCGAGGTCTGGGTCGTCAACCACCTGTCCGACAGCATCAGCGTGGTGAGCGTGAGCGGCACGCCGCACGTGGTGCGCACGCTGCTCGTGGGTGACGAACCGCGCGACGTCGTGTTCGCCGGCGCCAACGGCCACGCGTTCATCTCCACCGCGCACCGCGGCCAGCAGCGCACGGACCCGTCCATCGCCTCCGTGCCCGGCGCGGGGGATCCGCAGCTCAGCACGCCCGGCGTGGGCCGCGCGGACATCTGGGTCTTCAACCCCGCGTCCCTCGGGACGACGCTGGGGGGCACGCCCGTCCGCATCCTGACGCTCTTCGGAGACACCCCGCGGTCGCTCGCCGTCAGCCCGGACAAGAAGACGGTGTACGCGGCCATCGCCCAGTCCGGCAACCGGACGACGACCATCAACATGGACAGCGTCTGCAACGGCTTCGGCAACGCGGGCGTGTGTCTCGTCTTGCCGGACACGTTCCCATGGGGCAACAACCTCTTCCCAGGCGGGCTGCCCGGTCCAGCCACGAACGCCCAGGGTGCGAAGGCCCCGGAGACGGGCCTCATCGTCCAATGGAACAGCACCCGCGGCCGATGGGAGGACACGCTCGGCCGCGACTGGAACAACGGCGTGCGGTTCAACCTGCCAGACAAGGACGTCTTCGCCATCGACGCGGATGGCCTGCAACAACAGGCGTTCTACACCGGCGTGGGCACGACCGTCTTCAACCTGGCCACCAACCCGAAGACAGGCGTGGTGTACGCGACCAACAGCGACGCCAACAACCTCACCCGCTTCGAGGGCCCCGGTGCCTTCGGCGGCAGCACGGTGCAGGGCAACATCGCGAAGATGCGCATCACCGTCATCAAGGGGACGTCGGTGTCTCCGCGCCACCTGAACAAGCACCTCGACTATTCGAAGCTGGCCGGCGCCCCCGGCTTCGACCTCACGGCCAAGAACCACAGCCTCTCCACCCCCACGGAGATGGCCATCTCCAGCGACGGCGCGAAGCTGTACGTGGCCGCG
Source organism: Corallococcus sp. Z5C101001 (assembly GCF_007352635.1). NCBI lineage: Bacteria > Pseudomonadati > Myxococcota > Myxococcia > Myxococcales > Myxococcaceae > Corallococcus > Corallococcus sp. Z5C101001. The sequence goes on along the minus strand of NZ_VKLU01000001.1, from coordinate 591,249 downwards.
TTCAGCTCCAGCAAGGTCGGCGTCTTCGACACCGCGGCGCTGGAGGCGGATACCTTCAACCCCAGGACGGCGAGCGCCAACTACATCCCCGTGAGCGGCGGCGGCCCCAGCGGCCTCGTGCTGGACGAGGCGCGCAACCGCCTCTACGTGATGACCCGCTTCGACAACGCGGTGAAGGTCATCGACCTCGCCACGAAGGGACAGGTGGCGGCGGCCGCGCTCTACAACCCCGAGCCCGACTCCGTCGTGCAGGGCCGCCCGCTCCTCTACGACGCGAACTTCTCCTCGGCCAACGGCGAGGCCTCCTGCGCCAGCTGCCACATCTTCGGCGACAAGGATGAGATCGCCTGGGACCTGGGCAACCCGGACGACCCGGTGTCCACCAACGCCATCGACAAGCGCCTCGCGAGCAGCCTCGAGATTGGCGCCTTCCGCCTGTTCACCGGCCACCCGAGTTCGGACATCAACGGCACCGGCAACCAGGACTCCTTCCATCCGATGAAGGGGCCCATGACGACGCAGACCCTGCGCGGCATGTCCAACTCGGGCGCCATGCACTGGCGCGGAGACCGCTCGACCGGGTTCTTCGGCGCGAGCGCCTACGACGAGGCGCTCTCCTTCAAGAACTTCATCGTCGCCTTCCAGGGGCTGCTCGGCCGCGCCACCCTGCCCACCGAGGCGGAGATGAACCGGTTCACGAGCTTCCAGCTCCAGGTGCAGCTGCCGCCGAACCCCATCCGCAACCTGGACAACTCGCTCACCTCGACGCAGGCGGCGGGCCGCGACTTCTTCTTCGGCAGCCGCCGCGTGGACGGCCTGGCGATTGGCACCAACACCGGCTTCAGCTGCAACGGCTGTCACGCCATCGACGCCGCGCAGGGCTTCTTCGGCACCGACGGCCACTCGAGCTTCGAGGGCATCAGTCAGATCATGAAGATTCCCCACGTGCGCAACATGTACACGAAGGTCGGCATGTTCGGCTTCCCGGACAACAGCTTCTTCCAGCACCCGGAGAGCGGGCCCACGGGCGATCAGATCCGCGGCTTCGGCTTCACGCATGACGGCGCGGTGGACACGCTGTTCCGCTTCTTCAGCGCCATCGTCTTCTCCAACACCAGCATCGGCGGGCCCCTGGTGGGCTTCCGGAACGACACCGACCGCCGGGGCGTGGAGGCCTACATGATGGCGGTGGACTCCGACCTGGCGCCCATCGTCGGTCAGCAGGTGACGCTGACGTCGACGAACGGCGCCGCGGTGGGGCCGCGCATCGACCTGCTGGTGGCCCGTGCGAAGGCGCCGTTCGTGTCGAAGCTCCTGGGCGGCTCCACGTACGAGGCCGACCTGGTGGCGAAGGCCGCCATCGGGACCCGCGTGAAGGGCTTCCTGTTCGACCGCGTGGCCGGCACGTGGAAGCCCGACGACGGCACCGCCAACATCACCCCCCAGGCCCTCCGCGCGCTGGCGAACACGCTGGGTCAGGAGGTGACCTTCACCGCGGTTCCTCCGGGCTCCGGCACGCGCATCGCGCTCGACCGGAACCTGGATGGAAGGCTTGACGGCCAGTAGCGGGCTGGGCGCTCGGCAAGGGGCCGGCCTCTGTCTTCGACAGAGGCGGCCTGGTTGAACTCGAAGGACAGCCCCTTGCTGAGCGAAGGGGCGCGTCGCCTTCACATCGTCTCGGCGTGATGACCGAGGCCGTTCGAAACCCAAGCGTGTGGGTTTAGTCCTTGGACACCGTGATGACACCACGAGTGCAACTGGGGCCTGTCCCGTAGTTGGACAACACCAGGTTGTAGTCGTCGTAATTGACGACCTTGTCCTTGTTGAGGTCCGCGTCAGGGTTGCCACGAGGAACCGTGCGGCCGAAGTTCGCCAGGACAAGGTTGTAGTCGACGCCATCGACGCAGAAGTCGCCGTTGGTGTCACCCGCGATGGAGCGGGGCGCCGGCGCTGCGGCGCGGACGAGGGTCATGAGGCCATCCGTCTTTTACGCAAGACTTGACAGGAACGCATAGAAGGAGTTCGGCACGGCCGTGGCTGCCTCGTGCACGAACGAACCGTTGGCATCACGCTCAAGAGGAGAGGAGCCGCCTCCAGTCAGCGTGAAGTAGTCGGTGAAGACATGCCCATGGAAGATAACGTTCGCCACTCCAGGCCCCGGGAATCTGAGCTTCGAAGCCACGTTCGCCAGCCAGGTACCAAGTGTATAAGTGGGCTAGGCCTCCGAGGCGGGGGCACTCGGCCCCGCACACTGCATGCCGGGAAGAAAGTTAGTCTCCTCGCACTCAGAGAGGAGACTGGGCCGGATTTCAACCCTGGCGTAGTGAATGAATCTCCAATGAATGGCGGAATCCCTCCCAACCGCGCACCTCGTGAATCCCGACGATGAGAAAGAGAATGGACCTGCTCGCGAAGTGATCTTCGCGTAGGCGTCGACGCCAATCCGTCAGGTCCACGCAGGAAGGTGTCGGTCGGGACTCCGGATGGGTATGCCACTCCCCTAGATATTGACAGGTGCCTTGGGACTCACGCCAACGGATGTCGATGATCCGCTGGTGGGGCATGCGGCTCCGATAGAACGCAAGGCGCCTCTGCCTGTCTCCGGGCATTGGAACCGTCACTTCATCGACCACGACGTCATCACAGTCAACGAGGAACCGGCCAAGCAATACCCCGCCGCCCTCGGGGTGCCGCGCGGTCACCTGACGAAAGGCGATCATCTGCTCGAGCGCGAGCGTATCGACCTTCACCCGAGTGTCGTTGGCGCGGCGGAAAACAAGCCCTTCCATGGCTCACCCCGAACAGACAGGGCAACCCGCCCGGATGTAGTCGAACTCACCCGCCCCCTTTTCGAAGCGTGGGGTAACACGATGCCCTGCACTCTCGAAAGCCCGACGGTCCCCCCTCCAAGAGACGAGTGGAGCGCCAGCGGCTTCACGCCGGAGCAGGAGCAGGGCCATCCGGGCCGCCTGTTCGGCGGTGCGCTGGGCATCGAGATCCGCGAAAGGAAGGTAACGATTGCCACACCCCAAGGTATCCCGGGTGTAGCTCACATCAGAAGCCGCGAAAGCCGCACGATTCTCAATGGGCCCCCCCTCGAACGTTCGGCGGTAGAGGCATTCCAGGCAGCCAGGCGCCGGGCCTTCGGCACTCCGGGCATGGGTCAGCAGCGCGTGCCCCCCAAGGCCCAATGGTTCCAGCCATGTGAAAAGGGCCGCGGGCCGTTCCGGCATTCCCCAGGTCCACTCATTCAGATCGAGTTCAAGAGTCGGGTGCCCCAGGGCCGATAGGACTAGGTCATGCCCCTGAACCCATGACTCCTGCTCACGGATGAGCCGCTCGATCCTCGCGCGCTTTGACTCCACGGAGACATAGGGAACCGTGCGCTCGATCTCTGCCTTCAGGCCTGAAGGCTTCCACTCACTACACCGGGCCATGCCACAAGCGTGTCGGTATGTATTCTCCAGGGAGAAGAGATCTGGGTCGACTAGAGAGAGATGTCCGACCCCCGCGCGTGCCAGAGCGAGCGCGACATATCCTCCTACGGCCCCACACCCCGCGATGAGCACACGCCGATCTCGCAACTGAATCCCCGCACCACCACGAGGTGCCAGGAAGGCAAGATCCCGTCTCCGCATCGAGATGGGAGTGATACGGGCCTCGGCCTGTTGATCGAGGAGCGGATGGCCCCTCCGGATGTTCGAGAACTGGATCCCCACCAGCGCACGTTCCTCGTCAGGTCGATGCAGTCCGATGACGACCAGATGCTCGTCGCCAGCGCAGCGTTCGAGGCATCCCACCAGCGCACGGCACTCCCCCTCCGGCATCGCCCTCACGTACTTCCAGAGTCCTCCCGCCTTCGCCAACTCGCCGGGCCAGAACGCAAACTCCACCGCTCCCGGATCGAGTGGGAGATAGATCGCCTTGCGTTGGGAGAGCTCACGAATTCGTCGCTCGGGCAGGGATTGCGCATAGGTGCTGGCATCGTCCGCCACGGCATAGAGACGAGCCCCCGCGTAGAACGCCGTGACCTGGCTTACTTTGCCACCTGCCGTCACGGCGCAATCGATGGTTTCGCCTTTCGACAGCTTCCCCCAATAGGCGACGGCCTCACGCAGGAAATCCTGAGAGGAGGCTTCCTTGAGCATACGCACAAGATGCTCTCGCACCATCCCGAGTGATTCCTGGAGGATGCCCCAGGGATCCTTCTGGTCGAGAAGATTCGCATCCGACGTAAAGCAGATTCGTCGCTCCTCGACGAGATGGGGAATCACGATCGGCGGTGTGACCTCCATCAAGTGGACCACGGGAAGGCACAACGGGAACTCAAGTGGCAGGCGAACCTGCAATCGAAACAAATGCGCCCCTACCCGCATGTCCCCGGAGACAGTGACCTCCAGGCCACGCTCCCCGAGGTCACGCTCCAAGGAAGGCAGGCGGATGACTTGTGCACATCCCTCAAGCAACCCGCGAGTCCCCAACTGTTCGAGCAGGGAGCTCCGCTCCGACATCGACAGATTCGCAGTGAAGGTCATGATGCGGCGGCCACCCCACTTGAAATGATGGAACGCCCGCCCGGACGACCGGTACCGCCCTTGTCGGGCACCGGAAACTCTTCGCCGAACTCCTTCTGCATCAACTTGCAAGCTTCGACCGGATCCGTCTCCTTCACCACATGGGTCAGGCGCTCCTGGAGCTGGATGAGCCGGTCGCGGAAGGTCGTCATCTGACCGTCGGACATCCGCTCGAAGATGTCCTTCCTCGGAGCGACGGGGAGCAAGACATGGAGCCGATACCGTGGCGCGCCCTTCTCGCTGAGCCCGCACGGAATGAATCGGTTCACCATCACGGCAATGAAGTCTTGCATCGCCTTGAGATCATCCGTAGCGGTCACGCCCATGAACGAGTCCTCCCTCACCTGGGGCCTGAACCACTGTCCGGCGGCGACCGTGAGGCCAATCCCCGAAGGAGCGTTCTGTCCGTCCATCTTGAACTTCTCTGACTTCCACCGCTTCAGCGCACGGATGACTCGAAGGAACTGGACCTGCTGCTCGGATACCTCGAAGCGCGTCGCCACCCAATCCGTGAGCCCCTCGGGATCCGACTCCTCCCACCAGCGGTCCTTCGCTTCGGCATCCTTCTTTCCCTTCGCGATGAAGAGCTTCTTCGGGTCGCTGTCAGGGTCTTCATAGGCATAGACAGCGAGATCGACGTGGAAGGCCTGTTCTCCGTCGCGCTTGTAGCTGACGGTGACACAGGAGCGGCGAATCTCGGTGCCGAGTTCGGTGTGCCCGTCCAGCGCGTCAGCAACCAGGCGCTTCAGGTCGACGGGGTTCGGGTACTTGGACGTAGCGCGGTTGAACTTCAATCCCACGTCGATGTCGTAATCTCCCTTGGCGGGGTGGATCCCCGTACCCATTTCATAGCTCCCCTGGTTGATGGACTCGAAGTATGGGATCTCCTTCCCCCTTGACTTCCTCAGCGCCGCGAACCGGTCCCGGAGCTTGTCCAGGATGATGTCGCGCTTCTCCCTGAGTTCCCTATTCTCGCTAAAGCGAGTAAGCCGGATGTTGTTGTCGAACTGAATCAACTGGGCCTGGATGACAGCCATCTTGCGGACCCTCCTTGGATTGACAACGCAGACAGTTCTCATAACGGGAAGACAGTGATCGCCGGCCTACCTGTGGACGCGGCCTGAAGGCTCAAACGCCATTTATAGGCAGGAGTGTCCTGGGCGTCGTAGTTATAGACAAAACACTCCGGCAGTCCCGTGGCGGCCAGCGCACGCCCCAGATGGAAAGCGATGCTCACGGGAACGGCGGCGAAGACATGCACGCTCTTGAATTCGGAATTGCCCGCGAGGTGCTTATCAATCGCCTCCCGGATGTCATGCGCATACTCCATGAGTTGGGATTCCCTGTTCACAATGCCCCGTGAGGGATCCTCCAGCATGAAGTGGAGATCCAGTCGAACATCCGAAGCGGACAGAACCGCCTCGCAGGCTTGACTCTGAACCTTGGCGGAAAGGGAGAGGCGCACCCGGGCCGCGGAACCTCTCTTCTTGGAGACGCACTCCACCTTCAGGAGTGGAGCCGGGTCCTTCACGACCTGATTCCAGGCAAAGCGCCCTCGGGCTCTGTCGTAGTCGATGACATGCACAGGGCGGGTCTTCGCCAAGTATCCTGCGAGCACAGCGAAGGAAACATACGGAAAGCCGAAGTAGAGGATATCGGTATCCCGCTCATCGAAAGCGCGTCGGAGCACGCCGTCTCGAGAAGCGAGACGCGCAACCTCGGGTGCCAAATTCTCCCATCTCCTTTCGGAGAGCGCTGACGCCTGATCGAAGGTGATGAGTGGCCGGACATGTCTGTTGGCGAAGAGGGCTGGAGCATCTTCCGCAGTAGGCATCCCATGCGCCCTGCTATAGGCCTCATGACGGATGAGCATGAGATCCGGCATCGTGGCGGCGGCCTTCGACCGGAGGGGCGGCTCACTAAATGGAAAGAGGGCCGCCTCGTCTTTCGCCCTGGCGTAGAACTGAAGTGAGATCCAGTCGAAGGACCGCTCCTCCGCCAACAGCCGCTTGCGCGCAACTGAGAGGGCCGTGCGCAGATTCTCCTTATTGACGAGCAACGACTGATACAACGCCTGTGCAAGCACGGTGGAGCCAGGGCAACTCAATGGTAGCCGGGACGCGATCACGGCCGGCACTCCCTGCCTGTGAAACATTCTTGCGACGCTTTCCACCGAATGAGCAGGCGTACCAGAGTCTCCTCCCTGGCACGAAAAGAGCATGACGAATCGTAGAGCATTGCGCGGTGATGCGAAGAGCATTGCTCTCAGCCTCGTGGCATCAACGACATCGGGTTCAGTTTCCAAGGCGTCGACGGGGTCCAGAGCGAGGCCATATGCGCTCCCTTCCGAGTCGTCCAACCTCGAGCCATGGCAAAGCAGGTGAAGAACCGTGATGGGACGGTCTGTTTCCGCTGTCAGTTTCTCGGAGAGGGTCTTGCGGGTAACGCCGTAAAGAACATCTTCGGTCGGATCAAAATGGAGTCCCGACAGCTGACATGCCTCCTGGATGACTTCGAGATGGGCTTCGTAAGGGACCCAACTTCCACCTGCCTTGGAATAGGCAAACAGGATTCTGCCCGTTGGATGAGGCAATGGGTCCCTGGGCACACTGGAGCCACACTCATACTGAACGAGGCACCCTGACAATGTGCCAATTGAGCCCCCACCTCTCAGTTGAAGCATCTCCCAGGGCAGGTTGAATATCTCATCCGCGTTGTCCGCACGGACAGTGAGATGGACCGGGCGTCCCACTCGGATCGCATCGGTGATGACCGCTTCATCTTGGGCCCATCCTGTCGGGCGGATTAGCTTTCGGAGGCGCCTCCCCAACCTTTCGACGACGGCCGACCCCGGCATCGCCGATCTGAGCGATTCCAGATCGCTCCGGAATTTGGACCAGGACAGGGAAACGGAGTCGAGCTCACCCGATGCGGTCTTGACCAAATAGGTCTTGCGTTTCCAGGCGAACCCATCCTTGCGACAGGAGAACTCCAGGGTGATTTCCAGAGGGTGGTCCGTGGGGCTCATGCGCGAGGGGGCTCCCGAAATCTCGTGGCGGGTTCGCCCAACAGACGCGCGCTGGAGCGTTTGTTACCTCGCCTTCCGACTCCGGCCATGCTTTCCCAGGGCGCCAGGATGCCCCCCAGGGAAAGCAGCCAATGGCAGCCGGACTGCGGGATCCCCCAACAGCACATGGCTGGCGAGGTCGTGGTACAGCAACCACTGGTAGGCCCTCTCCGCCGGAGGCAATCGGGGCAACTGCCCCGCGTCCCCCATCCTCCGCTCCTCGTGGTAGCCCGCGTTCAACACGATGCTTGCTTCGTTGGTAGCTCGAATCAGCGAGGCCAAGGCAGCGCCCGCCCGGTGCCCGGCGGCGAGCGCGCCCAGGACGCCAAAGAAGCGGGCATGCCGGCCACGCCCGTGATCGTTGAAGCTTGAAGACCATGCCAGATCCACATGGCCCATCACCGCCAGAGGCCCCGCGGGATTGGCCAGTGCTGCCTGAGGGAGCGCGGAGACGAACGGGCGCTCCCCCGGCTTCGGCAACAGCGAGACCACGCGACTCGCGTTCGGAGTCACGCTGGGGAGATCTCGCAGCCATGGTGCGTACGCACTGCGAGTTGGAGTGCCCGCGCTGAAGCACGCGAAGCCATACCAGATGCCCCCCGACATGAATGGCACGGACGCGACATCCTCGGCCGTGAGCCGTTGATCTCTCGTGAGCAGCAGAGCGCCCTGAAGCGCGCGTTGTTCTTCCGGCGAGCTCCACCCCTGCTCGGGCATACCCAATCCGTGGCTCAGGCTCAGCAGCACCCCCGGCTCGGTTCTGGCGGTGAAATCCAGCATCCGCTGCACGGCTGTCCCCTGCCCGTACCCCAGTTCGTCCAGCACCTCGGGAGGATGGATCCGCAGCCGGCCCTGTCGCCGCCGCTCCTCGCTGGACTCCAGGCAGGGAGCCATGAGCTTGCGGTGCCCCAGGTCGGTCGCGCAGGTGCCGTCTCGCGCCGTGTAGAAGAGCAACCGTGCCGCCTTCGCGCCCCCCGAAGCCTCCGTCCAGCGCAGCACCTTGGTGACATAGGCCCGGTAGCCCGCATCGTCAGAGAACGCGATCCGCCCCACCAGCGAGTCCGTGGCCAGAGCCTGCTGCACCTCCAGCGACACCGCGTCCAGGTCCCCCAGGATCAGCAGGTAGCGGGGACGGTCCTCCTCCGATACTTTCTCGCTGCCGAGTCCCTGTGCCTTCCACGCGTGGGCCTCTGCGCCCGTCAGGCCAGAGCGGACGGAGAGCGTCAGGATGGGCTCTCCCCCCTGCTCCCGCTGCCGGAGTTCCCGGAGCGGCGCTACCAGTTCCAACAGATGTCTTCCCTCGGGTCCCTCGGGTACGACGATGCCCCAGCGCTGCAGGAGCAGGTCATCCAGGCTCCCCAGTTCGGCCCGGAGGTACTTCGGAGTCTGGGCCGGGCCGGGAGGTCGAGCGTCGGCAAAGGCATCCTCCCCGAGCCCCTCGATGAGCACCGGTTGGTGGGTATCTGCATGTGCCAGAAGCAGTTCAGCAGACATGGGGTGTCCTCCTCTTTCAGGATAGGGGGCTGCGAGCAGGGGCCAACCGTTAGGGAAGCGGAGCCGTTTCGGGCGGCAGTTCCAGGTAGAGTCCCAGCACCTCCTGGGGCAGCGGCGGCCGCGCATACATCTCGACGCGGGACTGCTCCCACCGAGCCTGCGTGATCAACGCCCCAAGCTCCTCCCTCAGTCGGCCCGTCGCGGCGACGACGACTGAGTTCGAGGGGCGCACAACGCCAAGAGCCAGGAATGTCGTCGGCTCGCTGAGTGGTGTCAGGTAGAGATACCGCGTGAGGCCGGCGCCTTCCGGCCACATCGGGGCATTGCGCAGCCGCTCATAGGGGGTGACATCGCTCCGAACCACGAAGCCTCGAACCGGCGTCCTGGGGGAATCCTCGTACTCGCTGCCCTCATATGGAGGGAGAGAGGCGTACTCCTCCAGGAGTTCCTTTGGAACGGGCGGCCGCTCGTGCAGTTCGACCCCCGCGTCCTCCCTCTGCATCCGCTCGATGAACTCCACCAGGTGTTCCTCCACACTGCCGCGGGCGACGAAGAGCACGTCGACAGCCTCCCTCGTCGAAAGCACCCCGAACGCCACGAACTCGGAGGGTGGCGTGGCCGGCGTGAGAAAGACGATTCGGAGGGAGTCCTCCGGCCCCGTCCAGAAGGGCTCGTTCGTCGGGAAGCGGAGGTCGTGGAACGGCAGTGGCGGCGTGCTCAAGTCAGGCTCCTCTCGGGATGGGTGCGATTTCAAGGAAGCACCCATGCGCTAGGACGCACTCGACCTGTCTTGTTACCTCACGGCCTTACTCAAACAGCAGCACGCTGTTCACCCAGGTCGTCCCACGCCCCGCGCCCAGCCACTCCTGCCGCACATCGCGAAGGGCGACGGCGGGGAGGACGCCGGAGCGCATGCGTTCGCGGATATCGTTAAAGAAAGCATTGGCCTCTTCGTTGTAGATGTCCTGCGTCGCGGCGAGCACACCCCGCGCGCCTATCTCGAAGAACGCAGCGGGGATGCTGAGCGGTTCGTGGACCGCGTAGGTCGTATGTGCCGCCTTGCACGCAGCCAGCATCACGAACGGCGCCCCCCGGAGCGAGGTAGTGCGAATCCTCGACAGGGTGAGCTCCGGCCCCTCCATGTCAGGCGCCAGCAGGAGATAAGAGGTACTCGCGGAGTCATGGATGTTCCCATGGGTCACCAGGTCGATCTCCGTGGCGTCCTCCATGGCGGCGAGCACGTTGGCGGCGGTCGCCCGGGCCCCTGATATCAAGAGGTGCTTCTCGTCCGGACCGAAGCTGGGAGTCCACGACAGGGACGGCAGCGAGAGCTCAGCAGGGAGCTCCACTTCGGAAACCACGAGGTGGAGGCCTGGCCCCGGCTTCGGTGGAATCCGTGCCGTCGAGCGACGCGTCAGATAACTCCACGCGAACGAAGCCGGTAGGAGCCCCACACGTCCATGCAACGGGGGGCGCGCGAGCACCTCCACCTGCTCGCAGGCGCGCAATGGCGCTAACAGCTCCTCCTTCTTGACGAGCCCCTCGACGCGGGATGGCAGGCGTTGACGCCTGGAGTCGTCGTAGTCGCCCACGAGCTCTCCCTGAGCACCCCGGACGATCAACAGCGTCCGTTCGGAGTCGACCGTGGCGGCCAGCAGGCACCGGGCTGGCAACGGCATTCCACGCTCCTCGGAGAAGAGGCCCAAGGCTTCCTCAAATCCTCCCCGCTTGCCCGCCTCGAAGAGGAGAGAGGTGAAGCTGTAGGCCCGCACCCGCCGCGCCGTCGGGTTGCCTGTGTCCGCGGGGCCGGCCACCTGCTGAAGGAGGTCCCGCAGCAGTGCGCGCCCCCGAATCACATCGTGCTCGATGACGAACCGTCCCAGCGCATGCGCAGCCACCCAGCGCTCGTCTGGCTTTGACGCGGGAAGCGACTCCAGCACGGTAGTCAGGCGGGCCTCGTCTCCAGGGCCGCTCTTGAGGCGCGCGAGGTCCGCCAGGGTGAAGGCACCACTGACTGGAAGGGGCCGGCCGGTCGCCAGCGCCAGCTCCATGTCCATCCGCGCCTCGTCCACGCTCAGCTCGTTCCAGGCGATGTCCGCGAGGTGCTGGTACACGGCGCGACGCGCGTCCAGGTTCCCCGGTTCCCGCTCCAGGTATTCGCTGTAATAGGCACGCGCCAGATGGGGCACGGTGCCCGCGAACTTGGCGGACTGCGCCAGGTTCCACAGGAGGTCACGCTCCAGGAACCACTCGCTACCTTCGCGAGCCCGCTGTCTGCCACGTTCCGCGTACTTGTTCGCCTCCGCGAGCTGATGGAGCTGGATGGAGCGGTCTGACAAGTCGATATCGATCTGGATACAGCGGTAGTCCAGACCGGATATCGAGCAGAAGAGACGATATGCCTCCAGCAATGTTCGGAGAGCCTGCTCCCGATGGGGCCCGCGCCATTGTTCTGCGGATCGCTCACGGGCTACGGTCAGGGCGAACCAGGGGTCCGTGCTCGCGGCGGACTCGAAGCGCGGCAGGTCACCTCGGACCGCTCCCGTGAGCACCAGCACACCCAACAACACGTCTTCCTCGCCGGACGCGCGTAGCGTCGCGACAAACGCGGCCTGACGGGTCTCCGACAACCAATCCTTCTGGGACTCCGTCATCGGGAGTCCTAGCGCCTGTGCGCGCAGTGCCCGGACCAGCTCCGCGTAGTCCCGTGCGAGCGGAGCCCTTCGCGAGAAGTCCGCGGCGGAGATGCGGCGCACGTAGTCCTGAAGGACCTGCCCCCCGGCTCGCGCATCCAACGACTGCGCGAGGGGGAGCAATGCCATCACTCGGCTCCGGTCAGGCGCGGCCCGCACAGCATCATAGAAATACAGCCGCGCACTGGGCGCCTGACTGAAGCCCGCTGGAAGTAAGTCCGGGACACCCTCCAGCAAGGCCCGTCCCGCCTCCTCGACGGAGTGCCAGCGCTCTTCACCGTCCATGCTGGCGCGACGCAGGCCCGCCACGTTCCGGGAGGCCTCTTCCGCCCAGCCGGCCTCTCCTAAGGTCGTCACCTGGTCGAAGACACGCGCCGCTAGCCGCGGCAGATGCAGCTCTCGCAGCGCCAGCGCCCGGTTCCACAGCGCCTGCGGCATGCCCGGCCGCATCGCCAGGGCCCTATCCGCGGCCTTCAGGGCCTCACCGTGACGGGACAGGATGAGGAGGGCCGCAGCCCGGTCCGACTCCTTCTCAGCGGAAGCGGCCAGCCCGTCCAGCTTCACTAGCGCCTCTTCTGCGAGGACGGCTTGATTCTGAGCCAGGAGCGCGGCGGACAGTTCCTGGAGGTCATTGCGCGTCCGAAGTTCCCCCAGCAAGGCGTGCGGGATGCCTTCGGTGTTCGCTCCTGCTCCACTGGACATCAGTCGGTCTGGGAGCTTGCGGTAGACATCGGCATCGGGAGGACTGAGCCGTGGCTCCAGCAGCCGATAGGCCGACGGGGAGATCGCCAGACGCGCCGACGGCTGTTGCGGAATGAAGCGCGCGCCGACAATCGCTACCAGCAGGCCCGCCGCGAATGAGGCCGCCACCAGGGAGACGGGACGCCGCCAACCATTCCGCGGAAAGGGGACTGACCGCAAGACCTCCATCGGTGTCGGGGCTCGCTCGACGAGCTCCCTGCCCAGAAAATCGAGCTGCAGGAGTAAAGGAATTTCCCGCTGGCATCTCGCACAGTCTGGCAGATGTTGGCGGAAAACCTCGGCCTCGTCGGAGGAGAGCTCTCCATCGACGAACGCCGCGACGTTGTCACAAGGGCCGGCCATCAGTTGACTCCCGTGGACAGGAACGAGCGCAGCTTCGAGCGGATGTCATGCAACCGCTTGGACACGGTACCCACCGGAACGCCGAAGAACCTCGCGATGTCCCGATACTTCTTGCCCTGGACGTGCTGTTCGAACGTGGCCCGCATCGTCGGGTTCAGCTGCCCCAGGGCTTCACTGAGTTGCTCGAGGGTGATGTCGTCGGACAACAACCCCGCCTCGGGCTCAGGTTCCACCCGATTGCTTTCGGTCAGGATGGGATCCTTCTCGCGCTGCGAACGAACCTTCCGCCTGCGGCATTGGTCATAGAAGAGATTCGTCATCGTCTTGATGAGCCATGCGGAGGGGAGCTTCGGGTCAGGAGGAGCCTCCACCCCGTCGTATCTCTTGATGAAGCGCAGAAGCGCCTCCTGAACAAGGTCCTCCGCATCGCTCCTGTTGCGACACAGGCCCTCTGCGCGCGCCAGAAGCCATGCCCGGTTCTTTCGGGCGAACTCGCTGGCCCATTGCCCACTTCCAACGGTGTTCATCGGGTGTGGGTAGTCCTCTCCCTGTAGCCCGTCCTTCCCCACCATAGGGAAAGGCAGAGAGACAACGCGAGCCCCTTGAGCAGGGGCGACACGTCCGGGAGACGGCTCTTCCAGCGCGGGGGGGGCGCATGACAGCGGAGCATCGAGTGGGGGCATGGGACCTGTCGTTTGCCCACAGACGCACTGCACCGATTTTGTTACCACGGCCCCTTCGAGCAGGCGCGGGCTGGGGCAGAATGGACGCCAGGGATGGGTTCGCCGGGATTTGACAGGCGGCAGGTCCCCTGGCTGAGGGCCATGGGACGGCTATCCGCGTCCAGCATCTAACTACCCGACCGATAGAAGAGGACGCAGAGGGCGACTTCATCAAGGCCCCTCCGCCGGGGCCTTGATGAAGTCGATGAAGGCCCGCAACGGTGCGGGCACGAGTCGCCGTCCGGGGTAGTAGAGGAAGGGCCCCGAGAAGCGCTGCCACCAGGACTCGAGGAGGGGCTCGAGGGCGCCGCTCTCAAGATGCGGGCGCAGCCAGTCCTCGAAGAGGTACACGATGCCGGTCCCGGCGATCGCCGCGTCGACAGCGAGCTCCGTCGCCCCGCCAGCCTGCACGATGAGCGGCCCCGTCGGCTCGACCCGCACCACCTCGCCGTCGCGCTCGAACTCCCACGGCGTCATCGCGCCGCTCGCGAACCGGCCGCGCAGGCACGCATGGGCGAGCAACTCGCGGGGATGTTCCGGCCGCCCGTGCCGCTTGAGGTAGGCCGGGGATGCGGCGGTGGCGAAGCGTTGGAAGCGAGGCCCGATGGGCACCGCGATCATGTCCTGCTCCAGCCGCTCGTCGTAGCGGATGCCGGCGTCGCACCCGGCGGCGATCACATCGACGAAGCGGTCCTCGATCATCACCTCCAACCGGATGTCGGGATAGGCGGCGAGGAACCCGGGGATGATGCCCGGCAGCACCAGCCGGGCCGCGCTGAGCGGGACATTGAGGCGCAAGGCGCCCGCCGGCTTGTCGCGGTAGCCATTCACCACATCGAGCGCGGCCTCCATCTCCACCAGGGCGGGGTCGAGCCGCTTCAACAGTCCCTCCCCCGCGTCCGTGGGGACGACACTGCGCGTCGTCCGGTTGAGCAGCCGGACCCCAAGACGTGCCTCCAGGCGACGGACCGCCTCACTGAGCGAGGAGGCACTGCTGCCACTCATCCGAGCCCCTTCGCGGAAGCTCCTGGCGCGCGCCACCACCACGAAGGCGTTCAAATCACTCAGGTCGACCTTCACTGTTCGCCACTCCGCACAACCTGTTCGAGTTGCCCCCCGTTATCGCGAGGACGGAATACGTCTATCGATGCCTCATCTCAAAAGGAGATGGATGATGCCCGGTATCGATCAGTCCAGCACCTTCGCCCTCGGCGACCGTGATGTGAAGCGACTTGGCTACGGAGCGATGCAGCTCGCGGGCCCCGGCGTGTTCGGCCCACCCAGGGATCATGCCGCCGCGCTGGCGGTCCTGCGGGAGGCCGTGGCGAGCGGGGTGGACCACATCGACACCAGCGACTTCTACGGCCCGCACGTCACCAACCAGCTGATCCGCGAGGCGCTCGCGCCCTATCCCGACAAGCTCGTCATCGTCACCAAGATCGGCGCCCAGCGCGGCCAGGATGGCTCATGGAACCCGGCCTTCTCGCCCGAAGCGCTGACCCGCGCGGTCCACGACAACCTGCGCAACCTCGGGCTCGACGTGCTGGACGTGGTCAACCTCCGGCTCATGTTCAGCGTCCACGGCCCCGCGGAAGGGTCGCTCGAAGCACCGCTCACCGTGCTGGCCGACCTTCAGCGCAAGGGGCTGGTGCGGCACATCGGGCTGAGCAACGTCACCCCCACCCAGCTCGCGGAAGGGCGGAGAATCGCCAGGATCGTCTGCGTGCAGAACCAGTACAACCTGGCGCATCGCGGCGATGATGCACTCATCGACGCCCTCGCCCGAGACGGCATCGCCTACGTGCCGTTCTTCCCCCTGGGCGGGTTCACCCCGCTTCAGTCGTCCACCCTGTCCGATGTCGCCGCGCGCCTCGGCGCGACGCCCATGCAGGTCGCCCTCGCCTGGTTGCTGCGCCGCGCGCCCAACATCCTCCTGATTCCAGGCACCTCGTCCGTCGCGCACCTGAGGGAGAACCTCGCCGCGGACAAGCTCCACCTGCCTGACGATTCACTCAAGGCACTGGACTCCATCGCGGGCGCCGGCTCCGCCTGACTCACGCCGCGGAAGGTGAGAGGCACTGGTGACCGCGAACATCAGCCCATGACAGCGGTCACCAGGGGGGAGCACGTTGGCGGGGGCGCCGGCGCGCGCACTTCCAAACAAGATCAACGGATTGCGCGCACCCCACGGGCTCCAAGGCGCTGGCACGCCCGCTGCTATGTGTGTCCTCGTCGCTGAACGCCGCACTCCCTCTCTTCCGAAAGCCTCCCGCCATGAGCATCTCTTCCGTTCGCAGCAGCCCGGCCTCCCTCACCCGCGCTCCCGCCCAGGCGTCCGCTGTCTCCCGCCCGCCCAGCCTCTCCGGCCCGGCGGAGGGCGCCGCCTCCGGTCAGAAGGTGGGCGGCAAGGGCTCTCCCCTGATGGCGGCCCTGCAGCAGGACGGCTTCGACGCGGGCGGCGCGGGCAAGGCGGAAGGGCTTGGCAAGCTGCTCGAAGGCGCCCTCTCGGTGCTGAGCAGCATCACCCAGCTGCTCCAGAGCGTCACGGAGGGCGTGCAAGGCCTCACGGGCGCGCAGGGCGCCTCGGGCGGCTCACCCTTCTCCGACAGCTTCTCGCAGGGCTCGACGGGCCCGTCTCCCCTGTCGCTCGACTCCAGCTCGCTGGAGCAGGGGGCGGACGCGGTCCCGGAGCTCAGCGGGGACGCAGAGGCCGGACAGGCTTCGCTTCAAGACCCGACGTTCGGCATGAGCCAGGTCCCGAGCCTCGCGTAACCCAAGACTTGGAGGGCGTGGCCTCCCCATGCCCTCCTCCACATGACGTTCAGCGCTCCTGACGCCTGGAGTGTTCACCGCTCCAGGCGCGGGAGAGGGCGCGGACGACCTAACAATCGCTGACGTACTGCTGGTAGATCGACGACCTGCCCCAGCTCTCCCACGTGCCGCAGTGGCAGCCCCGACCACCGATCTGCTCCGTGTACGTGGCGTCCTTGAAGTACATGGTCAAGGAGTCCGGGCTGTTGGAACAGTCAGGGATCGTGGCCTCCTGCGAAGCCAGGTCAGGTCCCTCCTCCTGGGACACGGGACCACCACAGCCCACTGCCATCAACGCCATCAGCGACAGGCCACCGACAATGCTCGCTCGCATGCGTCCTCCGTCAGGGTTGCGCTTCAAATCCTAACAAACTCCAGGCTTTCAAGAAACACCCGAGAACCTGAAATATGATGTCAGCGCTGACACCTGCTCACAGATTGTTGACGCACCGCTTCCGTCTCATGGGGCGCTTTCAACGCGGCGGAGTCATGCCGCCTCGCTCACGCCCAAGCACCTTCCTTTCGGCACTGGCCGTTGCCTCGTCGAGGCGCGCCCCTCACGTTTCACGGGCGCGGAGCCAGACAGCCCCCTGACAAGCCAAGGTCGGCCCCGCCCCTCGGCGGACTCGTCCCGCGCCTGGGCGCTTTCGTCACATAACGCCCCGGCTGTCTCGGCTGGATCGGTATTCCTCTCGCACGTCGTGCGCTCTTCGCGCGACGGCCAAGGAGTTTCCGTGAAAGCCTTCAGCATCCTGCGCAGCACCTTTCTTGCGAGCACCCTGCTCCTGACGTCCCTGCCCGGCTGCCAGGGCGAGGACACCTCCGACACCGAGCCAGCGGCGCCGCTGGCCACGACGGCCCAGCCGCTCGTCTGCGGCAACATGGTGCCGGTGATGACCGGCCCGTCGACACCGTCGGGCGCCGTGACGCGCTCGGGCGTCTACAGCGCTGACTACGAGGCCTGGAAGGCCTTCGACAACGCCACCACCATGTGGATCTCCGCGGAGGGCCAGGCACCCGCGTGGATCGCCTACCAGCCCTCCACCACGACCACCATCCATCGCTATGCGCTCGAGTTCTGGAATGGGCCCGGCCTCACCTCTCGCGCCCCAAAGAACTGGACGTTCGATGGCTGGAACGGCTCGACCTGGACCGTGCTCGACACGCGCACCAACCAGAGCAGCTGGACCGGCAACGACCGCCGCGAGTTCACGCTGGCCGCGCCCGCCAGCTACATCAAGTACCGCCTGAACGTGACGGACGACAACGACCCGCGGGCGGGGATCGTCGTCATCTCCCTCAGCAGGCTGGAGCTCATCACCTGCGCCAATGATGGCGTCACCAACCCCGCCACGCCGGTCTGGACGCGCACCTTCGGGGCCGCGGGGGCGCCCACCCAGGTCATGGACCTCTCGGGAGATTCCGCGGGGCGCTCCTATGTCACGGGCTACACGTCGGGCGGAGTGAACGGCGCCCCGATGGTGGGCCTGATGGACTCCTTCATCCAGGCCCGTAACTGGGACGGTGTCATCACCTGGTCGAAGCCCATCGGAGCGCCCGGGAGCGTGGCCCTGGGCTACGGCATCGCGACGAGCTCCAACTTCGAGGAGATCGCCGTGGCGGGCTTCACCGACGGCTCGGTGGACGGCACGCCCAAGATTGGCAACCGGGATGCCTTCCTGACGAAGTACCGCTACACCGCCGCGCGCCAGTGGACCCGGCAGGTCGGCGGCGCGGGCTTCAACACGGAGGGCTACGACACCGCGTTCGACACCTCTGGCAACTCCTTCCTGATGGGGTCCACCTACGGCGGCCTGGATGGGAACACGCTCACCGGTACCATCGACGTCTTCGTCACCAAGTTCGACAGCCTGGGCAACAAGCTGTGGACCCGGCAGGCGGGCGTGGCCGGCAAGATTACCCACGGCCGGCGGGCGGCCGCTGACGCATCCGGCAATGTCTATGTCTCTGGATGGACCCTGGGCGGACTGGATGGGAATCCCCTCATGGGCACCCAGGACCTCTTCGTCATCAAGTACGACGGCGCCGGAAACAAGCAGTGGACCCGGCAGCTCGGCTCGAGCGGCAACGGGGTCTGGCTGTACGGCAGCGAGACCGATGCCGCGGGCAATGTCTACCTGACCGGCCAGAGCGGCGGCGGCCTCGGCGGCAACCCCAACACCACCTCCGGCGGGGATGTCTACCTGGCCAAGTACGACCCTTCGGGCAACATGGTGTGGACCCGGGAGTTCAGCGCGACGTACGGCATCTGGGCGTCAGGCATCTTCATCGACGACACGGGTGTGTACGTGAGCGGCGGAGGCCAGGGAGACGTGGGCAATCCCTCCAACACCGCCTACAGCGTGGCGCATAACTACGTCGCGAAGTTCAACTCCGCGGGCACCCGGCTGGCGGTGGTGCAGCAGAGCCCGGCGTTCGCGGCGGGTGCTCCGGCCGCCGTCTACGCCAATGGCATCAACGTGACCTTTGACGGGTACGTCTACCTGGGCGGGTACACGAGCGGGAACTTCGGCGGCAACTCGCTCATCGGGACCACCGACTCGTTCGTGACGAAGCTCCCGTTCCCCTGACATCAGGGGGCTTGGACCGCGCGGCGCTGGGGAGGGCATTCACTCCTCGGCGTCCGCGGCGATGTGCTGGAGGATGTCCTGGGCGGGGCTCTCGCGGGCCCCCTCCGGGTCCGCCTCGAGGAACTCCGCGAGCCGCGCGCGGGCTTCGGAGTAGCGGCGCAGGCCGGCAAGGGAGGAGATCTCCAGGAGGCGCGCGGTGCGGGCCTCCTCGAGCTCCTGCGCGTGGGTGCCCGCCCCCCAGGCCTCGATGAAGGCACGGCAAGGGCCGAGGGCATCCGCGAAGAGCCTCGCGGCACCACGCCTCTTGCAGTTCATGAAGGCCCTCGCCCGGCGGGCCTCGGCGGTGGACTGCCCAAGCCGCTCCAGGCGCTCGATTTCACTCACCGCGACGGCATCTTCATTCCCAATCTCCCCCAGCTTCGCCAGCCGGTCGCGCGCCCAGGCTCTGTTCCGGGCGGTGACGTTGCGAACCATCATGTCCGCCACCGGCGCCAGGCGACTCTCGGGATACATGCTCAGGAAGCGGGGCCCTTCGGTCAGCACGGAGTCGAATGCATCCACGACCCAGTAGGCGTTGAGCTTCGACCACGCGGCGTACTCGGCGGGAACCCGGCCCTCGAACATCGGCAGCTCCAATTGGCTGATGCGGTCCGCATCCCGGATGAGCGACCGGAAATGCTGCCGCGTCGAATGCGCGTCAAGCAGCTCCAGCGCCGCCTGGGACCGCGCCGCCGGAGGGAGGCTCACGTCTTCGAACGTGCTCCGGAGACGCTCGAGCGAGACGGGCTGGGACCGCGCCTCGGGTCCCTGGGAGCGAGGGGCACCCTCCACTCTCTGGGCCGTTCGAGGGGGTGCGCTGGGAGCGTCCCTTCGCGACGGACGTGCGGCCTCCACGGTGGGAGCAGGGGATGTGGCCTTGTCTGTCGATGCGGACGGCGCGCGGGGCTCCTCCGGCCGCGAGGCCGCCTCCACCGGCATCGCCGGACGCGAGGGAGCCACCGGGCGAAGGAAGAGCGCCACCCCGGGGAGCGCGAGCCCCACCGCCACCAGCAGGGCCGTGAGCGCGGTGGACGCACGTCGGCCACGCGCCTCCCCAGGGGCCCCGAACGCCTCGGCGTCCTCCTCGCCCAGCGCGTAGACCGTTCTGCCCCGCGACTCGGGCGGCGCGTCGTCGGGGGATGGCTCCGGAGGGCTTCGGGTCACGTCGCGGCGGACGATAGCCGAAAGGGGGCTCGGCTTTTCCGCCAGCGCGCACACGGCCCCCACGCCTTCCGCTAGGCTGCCGTCAGGGGATTGTGAGAACACCATGACGCATGGGGGAACGCATCACGGGGTCACGGTCGCTGAGCCGTCCCCACGTCCGGCCACGATGCGGCGGATCTGGGTCCTGGGGATGGCGGCGGGCACCCTGGGCGCCATCCCCCATGCCCTGCGCGCCTATGCCGAGGAGCCTCGCGACTTCCTCTTCAAGTGGGCCCTGGCCCTGGTGCCCTACAGCGCATGGGCCGTGCTCGGGCCGCTGGTGCTGGCTGTCTTCCAGCGCGTCCCGCTCGAGCGCCCTCGGCTGGGCCGCGGTCTGGGGGTGCTGCTGGTGGCGGGGGCCGGCTTCGTCCAGGTGCACCTGCTGCTGCTCGCGGGGGCGCTCGCGGCGCTCCAACGATGGGGGGCCATGGGCGTACCCTTCCTCGAAGGAACCTGGAGGCTGCTGCTCGAACGGGGCGCGCTCGGCTACTTCGAGTACCTGCTCTTCCTGGCGGCGTGGACCGCGCTGCGCACGACGCGCCGGCTGCGCGAACGGGAGCTGGCGGAGTCACGCCTCGCGGTGCGGCTCGCGGAGTCCCGGTTGCAGGCCCTGCGCGCCCAGTTGGATCCGCACTTCCTCTTCAACACACTGAACGCGGTGGCGGGCCTGGTCCGCCAGCAGCGAAACCCGGAGGCGGTGGAGGCCATCGCGGAGCTGGGACACCTGCTGCGCGCGAGCCTGGAGGGACGTGGCGACCACGAGGTGCTGCTCGAGGACGAGCTGGAGCTGGTGCGGCGCTTCCTGGGCATTGAACAGCTCCGGTTCGGCGCGCACCTGGACGTCCACCTGGCCCCCGCGCCGGACACGCTGAAGGCCCGCGTGCCCGCGCTCATCCTCCAGCCCCTGGTGGAGAACGCCATCAAGCACGGCATCGCGCGGCGCGCGGCCCACGGCCACCTGCGCGTGAGCAGCGCGCGGCAGGGGCACCGCCTGCTGCTCGAGGTGCGCGACGACGGACCGGGGCTCGGGGCGGGCGGCGCCGGAGGCACGGGCATTGGCGTGACCAACACCCGCGCCCGCATCCGACAGCTCTATGGTGAGCCTTATGGCCTGACCCTGGAGGACCTGCCGGAGGGGGGCGTGGTCGCGAAGGTGGAGCTGCCCTTCCTGGAGTGGAAGAAAGACATGGCGGACCTGGAGAGACCTTCCCATGCATGAGCCTGACCGCCGGGAGGGATGGCGCGTCCTGGTGGTGGACGACGAGCCCCTGGCCCGGGACACCTTGAAACAACTGCTGGCCCAGGCTCCGGAGTCCGTCTGCGTGCGGGAGTGCGCGGGGGGCCGTGAAGCGGTGGAGCTGCTCCGGCGCGAGCCGCCGGACCTCGTCTTCCTGGACGTGCAGATGCCGGAGGTGGACGGCTTCGACGTGCTGCGCGCGGTGGGCGTGGAGCGGATGCCTCCCGTCATCTTCGTGACGGCGTTCGACCAGTACGCGGTGCGCGCCTTCGAAGCGAACGCGCTGGACTACCTGCTCAAGCCCTTCAGCGACCAGCGCTTCCGGGACGCGCTGGAGCGCGCGCGCAGACAGCGCGCCGTGGGGAAGGACCAGGCGCTGCTGAAGCACCTGTCGTCCCTGCTCGAACAGCACCGGGCCCCTCCCCCACCCCCGCCGGGCCCGGCCGCGCAGGGCCCGGTGGAGCGCATCGCGGTGAGGACAGGCGGCAAGGTGTTGTTGGTCCCCGTGGAGGAGCTGGACTGGTGCGAGGCGGAGGGCAACTACGTGGTGCTGCACGCCGGAGCGCGCAAGCCCATGCTGCGTGAGACGTTGCAGCAGGTGGAGGCGTGGCTGGATCCCCGGCGCTTCGTGCGCGTCCACCGCTCCGCGCTGGTCAACGTGGAGCGCATCCGCGAGCTCGAACCCGACGTGGACAAGGGCTGGGTCGTGGTGCTCCGCGACGGCACGCGGCTGCGCCTGAGTCCGGGCCGCAAGGCCGCGGTGGAGGCCCTGCTGCGCCAGTCATTCTGAAGAGGCACGCAGGCAGAGGGTCCTCGGGGGCGCTCCTTGTCCCGTGGAGCCGAGGAGCGCCCCACCCGGCCGCGGTGGGACCCTCCCGGCTCCAGCGCCCCCCTCGCAGGAAGGAAGAACACCTCCTGCGTCGGCGCGAGCGGCATGCGCCCCAAGCCTTGGACGCATGTTCGCCGTCCCGAATCAGAAGGTGATGGTGGCGACGACCGTGTCGTTGTAGGTGCCGGAGGGGACGTTCTGCCCCTTGGGCACGGTGCCGTAGACGATGACCGGGGTGCTCAAGCCGGTGCCCAGGTACGGCAGGCCCGTGCCGGCCGTGTTGCCCCAGACGATGAGGCGCGTCACGTCCTGGAACAGCGAGTAGCTGAGGTAGTTCGTCGACGACGTGTTCAGCATCCGCCGCAACGGCGCCGCGTCCGTCGACCCCGCGGCCGCGTTCGCCCCCTGCCCCAGCGTGACGACCGCGGTCCCGAGCAGCGTGCACTGCACGTTCAGCGTGCCAGAGCCCAGCAGATCCACGCCCGTGGACGCGTTGAGGATGATGGGGTCGTAGTTACCGAAGTTGAGCGCGCCGGAGTTGATGCTGCAGCTGGAGCCCACCGTGGCCGTCACCGTGAGGTTGGCCGTCGCGGTGGCGGCGTGAGCGGACGAGACGGCGGCGAGTGACGAGGCGACTGCGAGGACGGCGAGGGTGTTCTTGAATGCTTTCATTGACCACGCTCCACCAGCCGGCCGGTGGATTCCGGTTCGCATCTGGCGATGGCAACCTGGGACGTTGCGTCACCCGCGCCCAGGGACAACCCCGCGCGGAGCACGCCACTTCACGCTCGGCGCGTTCGTTCCTTTGTATTTCGCCGCTGACTCTCGGGGTTGATTTGTCTTTTGAATCAAGACTCGTCCTCCAGGGCCGTCTGGAGCTGGACACCCAGCCCCCGCTTCCGCCGTCACTGGAGCGAGCTCGCCCCCGCCCTGAAGCGGCGCGACCTCAGAAGGTCATCGTCACCACGAGGGTGTCGGTATAGCTGCCCGCGGCGACGCTCTGCCCGGCGGGAATCCGTCCATAGACAGGGAGCGTCACGTCCGCGCCGAGCAGCGGGATGACCGGGCCGTAGTGCGCGGTACCTGAGAGCCCGTTGCCCCAGACAAGCAGTCGCGTCACATCCGTGTAGAGATTGTAGTTGAGGGAGCTGCTGGAGGGCCCCTTCAGGGTGCGGGACACGTAGCTGCCCGAACTCCCCTGGCTCAAGTCAATGGTGACAGGGATGAGCTGGGCATCGCAGCGAAAGCTGATGCTCCCGTCCGAGTCGAGCGGCAACACGGCGCTGCTGGTGTAGTTGACGAACGACACCCCGACGATGCTCTTCAACTGACAGGTGGCCCCGGCAGTCCCGGGGAACAACCCGCACATCCCCGCCAAAGCCAGGGCTCCTACTCGTGTCACGACCGCGCGCCTATTCATTGACACACCTCACCGTTCCCAGGTCGATGACCGAACCCGCCTTGGAGGGGATCTCCAGGGCCACGGAGCAGCGGCCCATGGGGTGGCGGACCGTCGCCGCGTAGCGGCCCGGGGGCACGCCGACCAGCTCGAACTCCCCGCCCGCCCCCACCGGCGAGAGCCATTGCTTCCCGTCCGCGTCGACGCGCAGCTCTCCATACGCGAGCGCGCCGGTGCCGGACGCGAGCACCACCCGGCCCCGGAAGGCCCGCACCGACTCCTTCTGGAAGTCCAGCACCACGCCGCCGCGCAACCAGGGCGCCACCATCCGCTCCGTCGTCGGGAGGTAGTCCTCCAGCGGCAGCTCCTCGTCCGACACGGACAGGCGGTTGGGGCTGTAGGACTGAAGCCGCGTCACCACATACTCACCCTGGGAGTCCGTCCTCCCGATGAGGTGGTTGTTCAGGAGGACACCGATGTTCTCCGCGCCGTCCACGCGCACCAGCGCGAACCCCTGGTCCACCGCGCGGGTGGCGTGGATGCCACCGCCAATGGCCACCAGTCCGCCGGAGACCTCGGCCAGCCCCACCGCCTTGCCCTGTTGCAACTCCAGGCCCGCCGCGTAGTGGCCCACGTCGCCTTCGTAGTCCACCCGTCCCCGCGCGTAGTCGAACCGGCCCAGCTGGGCCTGAGCCTGGAAGCCCAGGCCCCCCTCCAATGGCACGCCGCGGGAGATGTCCAGGGCCGTGTCGCCGCCACCGGTGCCCCTCACATGCCCCACCGACCCCGTGGTGCGCGCGTCCAGGATGGCGTTCAGGAAGAGCATGCCCTCCAACGACGCCAGCCCGCGCGCCTCCTGGCTGCGGCTGGCGGACAGGGAGACCGACACCCGGTCCGTCACCTGCGCGGCGGTGGTGGCCCCCGCCCATACGGTCCAACCGCGCTCCCGCCAGCGCGTCACCGCCGCCTGGCCACTCACGCTGGCCCGGCTGCCCAACGCGAGGAAGAGGCCGCCCCCCGTCTCCACCATCGGGTGGTCGTCATCCCGCTGGAGGCTGGTGTTGAGGTAGTGGGCGCTCATCGTCCGGGAGAAGACGGAGCCGCCGACCCGCTGCCCCTGGAGGGCATAGACGAGGCCCGCCGCCGCGCCGGTGCGGCCCTCGCCCCGGCTGATGGCCTGGGACAGCTCCAGCTCGCCCAAGGGGAGCTGGAACAACTGGACAGCGCCCGTGCTGAGCATGTTCGTCGCCAGCTCCAGCCGCACGCCCGGCGTCAGCCACGGCGTCGCGCCCATCCGGAACGTCCCCAGCAGCAGCCCCCGTCCAAAGTCGAAGCTCCGGGTGCTCAGCGACTCGCGCTCCACGCCCGCGGACAGGCGGTAGTCGGCCACGCCCGGTGAGAGCGATTGGCCGCTGAGCGAGTACGACGTATTCACCTCGCTCACGCGGCCAAAGGCGTCTCGCACCAGGTAGCGCGTGGTGCCCTCGCCCCGGGGCACGGTGAGGTTCTCCAGCCGATACGGACCGGGCGGAAGCTCCGTGCGGCGCACCAGCTGGTTGTTGACGTAGACCTCCAACGTGGACGGCGTGGTGACCTCCCCCGCGATGTCCTGCATCGGGTTGCGCACGAAGTAGGGGTTCAGCTCGAACGAGCGCATCACGTGCAGGCCCGCCACCACCGCGCCGCCGCCGAGCACGCCGCCATACCCCGTCGCCTCGCCGGCGACGGTGCGCACCATGGCTTCAGGGAAGTCCACGGTGAGCTGGGTGAGCCCCCGGAGCGGCGCCTCGCCGGGGTTCCACCGCGCCTGGGTGGTCAACACGCCCCGCCCCAGCGAGGCGCCGGCCTCGCCATAGAACGTGAGGAACGTGTTTCGGGCCCGGGCCGCGTAGTTGAAGAACGCGCTCGGGCTGCCACTCACCTTGTAGCCGGGGGGCGCGAACACCCCCAGGTCGATGCGGGTCTGGTTGAAGGCGGAGGGAGGAAAGTCACAGCGCAGGCTGGCACCGCGCTCGTCGAGCAGGAACGTGGCCGGAGGCGGCAGGGATTGCAATGAGACATAGGTCTCCGCACCCAGCACCTCCCGCCGCGCGCCGAGCCGCGCCACGTCGACCCCGAAGGACTCGAGCGCGGAGACAGGCACCAGCACGTCGCCATCCCGCAGCACGGGAAAGACGTCCCCGCGGGCGACGCCGTTCAAGGTGAATTCCACGACGATGGGGCTGAGCTGCTGGGGCGTCCTCGCCACCCCGACGGCCGGTTCCTGCGCGGGAGCGGGAGTCGCGCCCAGCAGGAGGAGGGACATCGCGAGCGTCAGGTGCCAGGTCCCGCGCATCCCTGACGGGGGGAAGGGGCTCATGGCTGGGGTGCTGCCTCGCAGGGAACGGATGCGGTGACGGGCGCGCTCTGGTGGATGACTCCCCTGTCCGTCTCCGCCTCCACCTCCACGGAACGGACCTGCCCGCACATGTCCGCGGGGACATCCAGCGTGAACACCTGCTTGTCGCCGGCCAGCACGTACCAGCCGGGCTGCTCCCGTTCCACCAACCGCTTGCCCTGGGCGTCGAGCCCGCGCACGCGCGTCTGGCGGATGAAGAAGTTCACGGTGCCGGCGTTGGCCACCTGGAAGCGAAACTTTGATTCGCGCAGCTCGATTTTTTCGACGCGGCCCAAAATCTCCTTCCGCTTGGGCGCGACAAACACCGGAATCGAGACGCGCGTGAGGATCCGGAGGCCCATGGCCGAAACCGCGGGCTCCAGGGGAGGCAGTTCCTCCACGACGAGCCGGAAGGAGCGCTCCTTGTCCTGCGGAGCCGAGGAGACTCCCACCCGGATGAGGCGGGATTCTCCTGGCTCCAACGACAACATCGCAGGAAAGAAGAACACCTCCTGCGTTGGAGCGAGCGTCATGCGCCCTTCTTCATCCTGGACCCAGGTATGCGCCGAGGCCTGGAACCGTGTCGGCTCGGTGCTCTGGTTCTTCACCGTGACCACCACCCCGCGGGCACCCGTCCCCAGTTCAACGCGGACCGGATTCACCTCGAGCGATGCAGCGCTCGAGATGCCAGCGAAAGCCCATACCAGGACAGCCATTGACTTCAGGCCGTCAGCCCAGGAGAGAAGATTTGTGCGCATGTTCGCCGTCCCGAATCAGAAGGTGATGGTGGCGACGACCGTGTCGTTGTAGGTGCCGGAGGGGACGTTCTGCCCCTTGGGCACGGTGCCGTAGACGATGACCGGGGTGCTCAGACCGGTGCCCACGTACGGCAGGCCCGTGCCGGCCGTGTTGCCCCAGACGATGAGGCGCGTCACGTCCTGGAACAGCGAGTAGTTGAGGTAGTTCGTCGACGACGTGTTCAGCATCCGCCGCAACGGCGCCGCGTCCGTCGACCCCGCGGCCGAGTGCGCCCCCTGCCCCAGCGTGACGACCGCCGTCCCGAGCAGCGTGCACTGCACGCTCAGCGTGCCAGAGCCCAGCAGATCCACGCCCGTGGACGCGTTGAGGATGATGGGGTCGTAGTTACCGAAGTTGAGCGCGCCGGAGTTGATGCTGCAGCTGGAACCCACCGTGGCCGTCACCGTGAGGTTGGCCGTCGCGGTGGCGGCGTGAGCGGACGAGACGGCGGCGAGTGACGAGGCGACTGCGAGGACGGCGAGGGTGTTCTTGAATGCTTTCATTGACCATGCTCCACCAGCCGGCCGGTGAATTCCGGTTCGCGTCTGGCGGCGGCAACCTGGGACGTTGCGTCACCTGCGCCCAGGGACAACCCCACGCGGAGCGCGCCACTTCACGTTCGGCGCGTTCGTTTCTTTGTATTTCGCCGACAACCACCGTGTTTGGTTTGTCTTTTCAATCGAGCCTTGTCCTCCAAAGCTGTATGGCGGGGGGCGCCGAGGTACTCCGCGAGGCCAGAATCAAATGTTTCAAATTTGTCACACCCCCACTCCCCCACCAGGAATGACGCATGTACTGTCTTCAGGGTGCTGGTGAGACATCGTTCCGCCATATCTGGAATAACCGAAAAAGTATCTTTGGGACGTATTTCAGGGCAAAAGGCACTCCGAGGGTGCCCACCGCCGCCGGCTCGCGGCACGGCGAGCGCCCTCCCGAGCGGGGCGACACCGGCCCGAAGCCCGTACCGCCCGGCCCGTGCACACCCCAGCATGTGCCCAAGGTCCCTCCATCCATGACTGTCTCTCGCACTGTCTCCGTGCGCGCTCTGCGGAGCGCGCTGCTGTCCTCCTTGTTCCTCGCCTCGGGCGCCTCCGCGGATGATTCACGCGGGGTGGCCGCCGTCACCACGAACAGCGAGGAGACCCACTTCGGCTACTCGCAGAGCCTGAGCCCCGACCATTGGGCCGAGCTCCCCGGGAACGCGCGCTGCTCAGCGGGTACGACCCAGTCGCCCGTCGCATTGTCGACGGCGACCGCTGACCACCCCCACCTGAATGCTCCCAGCTTCAACTACTTCACCAGCCACGTGCGCATGACCAACACGGGCCACACGGTGGAGTTCACCTACGACGCCGGCAGCACGCTCCGGCTGGGCAACACCGAGTACAAGCTCGCACAGTTCCACTTCCACACCCCCAGCGAGCACACGGAAGACGGCGTGCAGTACCCGCTGGAGCTGCACCTGGTGCACAAGGACGCCAGCGGCAACGCCGCGGTGGTCGTGGGCGTGCTCATCAAGGAGGGCTCGGTGAACGCGGCGCTGTTCAATGCCTTCCTGCACCTGCCCAAGCACGAAGGTGAGCAGAGCGCTCCCACGGGCGCGCTCATCAACGCGAGCGCGCTGCTGCCGCGCAACAAGGCGTTCTTCCAGTACGCGGGCTCGCTCACCACGCCGCCGTGCAGCGAAGGACTCCAGTGGTTCGTGATGACGCACCCCATTGAGATGTCCGACTCGCAGATCGCCGCGTTCCAGCGACTGCCACACCTCAACCCCAACAACCGCCCCGTGCAGCCGCTGAACGGGCGCACCATCGCCATCCACGGCGGCTACTGAGGAGCCCCCAAGCCCTCTCTTCCCTGGCAATGCCATGCGACGCTCCGGACGTCGCGGCGGCGTGGATGTGTGCTGTTGCCGGGGAGCTTCGATGACGCGCGCGGACCTGCCGCGCGCGGCACGAGGTCCCGCGGGCTTGTCGTCTTGAAGCATGACAAGCTCGTGGGAGAGGTGGCCGTGCTCGACCCCAGGTTCAATGCCACGGCCTTCAGCAGCGCGGCGGCGGTGGATGCGTTGACGCAGGAACTCGAGACGCTCCTCCAGGCTCGACTCCGCGCGGCGGTTCAACCTGAACCGGAGGCCTCCGCGATCATCGAAGACCTGCGACAGCTCGGTCATGACCTGTGGAGCTTCGACGCGTCAGACGAGCTGCAGAGCTGGTGCGGCGATTGGACCGCGCCCGCGAACGGGGGGCGGTTGTTCGTGGACTTCACCTACCGCGAGGAGGCGCCGCGCGAGGTCCGCGTCACCTTCAAGCGCGACCTGGGCCCTCCTTCGTCGGACGTGGTGACGTGAACGCATCCCCGAGCGGAAGGGGCTCGCGTGCGCATGAATCCACGCGGAAGCGCGCGGCACGCAAGGCCTGCACCACCACGTGCCCCGCGGGCAGCCTCAGTGAATCTCCGGCGCGCAGCACATGGTCCCGCGCATCGCCTTCAATCGTGAGCCAGACCTCGCCTTCCCCGCAGGTGAACACCCGCGAGGGGCCGCGCAGGCGCATGCCCCACAGCCCGCCCGAGGAAAGGCACACGGCTGGCATCTCCTCCGCCGCCGCTGCGCCCCCCAGCCACGCTCGTACCCAGCGCGGAAAGAGCCATGTGAAACGGTCCACCATCGAAAGCCTCCTCTGATGGACCCAACATGCGCTCCGGAGCGAAACCAGAACAGATGTAGGAAATCACTATTGTGACCAGTACAGTTCAGGGAGGAGTGACTGTGCTGGTCACCGCGACGTCAGGCTGTACCTGGGAAGTGGATGTCCCACGCGCTATCGGATGAAACATCACGGGGGTCCCCATGGCCGCAGGCGCCCATTCCTTGAAGCTCTATGAAAGCGTCGCGGAGCGCTTGAGGGCCGCCATCGCCGCCGGCACGCTGCGCCCTGGCGAGCGGCTGCCGTCCGTGCGGCGGTTGAGTGCCCGGGAGCGGGTCAGCGTCTCCACCGTGCTCCAAGCCTACCTTCACCTGGAATCGCAGGGACTCATCGAGGCGCGGCCCCAATCCGGCCACTACGTCCGCGAACGGGAACGGGAACGCCTCCGGCTCGCCGAGCCCCCGGTGTCCCGCCCGCCGGCCTCCGCGACGCCCGTCACCGTCAGCGATCTGGTGACACAGCTGTACCGGTCCTCGCGAGAGCCACGCATCGTGCAGTTGGGCAGCGCCTGGCCGGCCCCCGAGCTGCTGCCCACGCGGCGTCTGGCCCGGGAGATGGGGCAGCTCGCGAGGGACCGGCAGATGGAGGGCGTGATGTACGACGTCCCCCCCGGCTCCCTCCGGCTTCGCAAGCAGCTGGCGAAGCGCGCGCTGGAGTGGGGCTGCGCGCTGGGCGCCGACGACTTCATCTCCACGTCAGGGGCGGCCGAGGCGGTGCACCTGTGCCTCGTCGCCGCGGCCCGGACCGGCGACACCATCGCCATCGAGTCGCCCACCTACTACGGCACGCTGCTCGCCATCGAGTCGCTGGGGCTCAAGGCCCTGGAGATCCCCAGCCACCCGCGCCATGGCCTGGAGCTGGACGCACTGGAGGCCGCGCTGGAGCGGCGCCGCGTGGCCGCGGTGTTGGTGGTTCCCAGCTTCAGCAACCCGATTGGCAGCTGCATGCCGGAGGAGCGCCGGCGGCGGCTGGTGGAGCTGGTGACGGCGCACGACATCCCGCTCATCGAGGATGACATCTACGGCGACCTGCACTTCGGCCCCGAGCGCCCCCGGCCCTGCAAGGCCTTCGACACCCGGGGGCAGGTGATGCTGTGTGGTTCATTCTCGAAGACCATCGCGCCCGGCTACCGCGTGGGCTACGTGGCGCCCGGCCGCTTCCGGGAGCGCGTGGAGCTGCTCAAGTTCACGCACACCGTGGCGTCCCCCCTGCTACCCCAGGAGGCGGTCGCGTCCTTCCTGGAGAACGGGGGCTATGACAGACACCTGCGCGCCCTGCGCCGCAACCTGGCTTCGCAGGTGGAGCACGCGGCCGGCGCCGTCGCCGAGCACTTCCCGGAAGGCACGCGCGTGGCCCTGCCGTCGGGGGGAATGCTGCTCTGGGTGCAGCTGCCGCCCACGGTGGATGCGCATGTCCTCAACGCGCGGGCGCTGGAGGCCGGAATCAGCATCGCGCCGGGCTCCATCTTCTCCGCGCGGCCGGACTCGTACCGGAACTTCATCCGCCTGAGCTGCGGACAGCCCTGGACGCCGCGCATCGAAGCCGCCATCGCCACCCTGGGCAGCCTCGCGTCAGGACTGGCCGCGGGCGCGTCGCGGCGCTGAGCCCTGGGGAGGGGCGGCTATCCTTCCGGGAACTCGACCACCACCGACCCGACCTTGACGAGCTCGTAGACCTCCACCCGCGTGAGCAGGTTCTTCTTCTGCTGGACGAGCTGGACGCGGAAGTCGACCGACTTGGATTCGTGCTCGAACAGGGCGTAGACGACGTAGAACTGCGCGCTCCGGATCATCGTGTCCGCATCCACCGCGAGCTGCACGTCGTCCTTGTTCAGGCTGCTGTCGACGACGCACTTGAACCCGGCGAGGCGGTGCACGTCCTGGGAGCCCTTGTCGGTCCGGGCCTCGTGCCGGATCTTGATCCGGCCCCCGGTGAACTTGTACCAGAGGCTGCACCCGCTCAGGTCCGAGGTGAAGAAGTACTCGACCTCCTCGTTCGTGAGGTCGACCTCGCCCTCCGTGTAGTCGCCGTTCTTCCAGGGCAGGTGATAGGCATTGGGCTTGGAGGACTCCGTCAGCGTGGCCCCTTCGCGGTCCGGATGGGTGGTGAACGTCGCCTTGAAGAGGCCCGGGGCGGAGCCCGCGACCGAGTCGAGGATGAGCGGCTTCTGCTTCTGCCTTCCGGATGCGTTTCCCATGCGCCTCTTCTCCCCTTCGGTGAGCCCGGGGCCCGGACTCGCGGTCCGCACGATAGACTGCCGCGCCGGAAGATGGCGGTGGGTGTGGACGCCCCCCAGGAGAGGTGAGGAACATGGTGCATCACGGACAGCGCGTCGGTCTCTTCATGGCACTCGCGGTGGCAACGGCCCTGCTGGGGGCTCCCGCGCTCGCGGGGAACACCAACGCCGCGGCGAAGAAGGCGGCGGCGAAGGCCGCGTCCGCGGCGAAGGCGGACGCGGGCGTCGCGGACAGGGACGGCGGCACCGCCGCCACTCCCGAAACAGAAGGCTCGAAGGACGGGACGGCGAAGCAGGGCTCCGGCCACTGTACGGGCAAGGCCACCTTCTGCGCCGTCTTCTCCCAGACCTACTGCAGCAGCCAGCCCGGATGTGCCTACATGTTCGGAGCCAACATGTGCGGCGGCGTCGCCATCAAGTGCGAGACGGCCACCAACGAGGCCTACTGCAAGAAGATCAAAGGCTGCTCCTGGAAGTAGCGGGGGTGCACCCGCCTCGCGGGCGGAGCACCGCTGGGCTCAGCGCTTCCCCTTCACGCCCAGCATCCGCGACGCCAGCTCCGCGTGCAGGTCCGCCAGCGCTTCGGCGTCGAGCGCGGGCGTGGCCTCGAACCAGTACGGCAGACGCAGCCCCATGGCGGAGATCGCCTTGGCGACGACGCCCGCGT
Source organism: Corallococcus sp. Z5C101001 (assembly GCF_007352635.1). Lineage (NCBI taxonomy): Bacteria > Pseudomonadati > Myxococcota > Myxococcia > Myxococcales > Myxococcaceae > Corallococcus > Corallococcus sp. Z5C101001. The sequence goes on along the minus strand of NZ_VKLU01000001.1, from coordinate 558,700 downwards.
GCGGCACCGAGAACACGCCCTGCGTCCGGCCCCGCTCGATGACCGCGAGGAGCAGGGCCGCGGACTGCTCCCGCAACGCCAGGGAGGGCGCCGCCAGCTCCGGCGGCAGCGCGTGGATTTCGTCATTCACCACCACCGCGAGCTGGGGATGGTTCGCGTGAAGCAGCGTGTGGGCCCGGACCAGGGCCCGCAGCTGCTCGACAGGGGCGGCCCCCGCGCCCAGCAGCGCCGTGCGGAGCCCTTCGTGGTGCGCCTCATGGCCCAGGCGCACCAGCTCCGCCAGCACGTGCTCCTTGGAGGGGAAGTGCGCGTAGAGCGCGCTCGGCCGCAGCTCCAGCTCCTTCGCCAGGTCGCGAATGGAGGCGTCGTGGAAGCCCCGGCTCGCGAAGAGCTGGAGCGCGGTTTCCAGGATGCGCCGGCGGGTGCCGTCAGCCGCCGCCGAGGCGGGAAGGACCGCCTTGCGCGCGCGCAGCCGGGAGGGAGGAGAAGACGCCATGGGGAGCACACCTTGAAAAACGAACGGTCGTTCAGATACGGTTGGACCTGCTGGAGCGCCAGCGTAGTCCACTCCTCTTCTGAACAGTCGTTCACTCCACGATGCCCACGTCCACCCTGCCAGACGGCGTCACGCTGCACTTCGAGGCGTCCGGCGAGGGTCCACCCATCCTCCTGCTCCACGGGCTGGGCTCGTCGGGCAGCGACTGGGAGGCCGTGGCGCCCCGGCTGTCCGCGCACCACCGCGTCGTGGTCCCGGACGCGCGAGGGCACGGCCGCAGTGACAAGCCCGCGGGGGCCTATGGCGTGGCGCTCTTCGCCCGCGACATCGCCGCGCTGTGTGACGGGCTGGGGCTGTCCGGGGTGCACGTCGTCGGGCTGTCCATGGGCGGGATGATGGGCTTCCAGCTGGCGGTGGACCGGCCGGACCTGGTGCGCAGCCTGACCGTCATCAACAGCGGGCCGGACATGGTGGCGCGCACCCTGCGCCGGAAGCTCGAGTTCGCGGCGCGGCTGGGAGTGTTGCGGCTGCTGGGGCCCCGGGCGCTGGCGAAGCGGATCGCCCCCAGGCTGTTCCCCAAGCCGGAGCAGGAGGCGCTGCGGCGCCGGGCGGTGGAGTCACTGGGCGCCAACGCGCCGGATGTCTACCTGCGCGCGACGCGGGGGCTGGCCGGTTGGAGCGTCCTCGACAGGCTGAAGGACGTGGCCTGTCCCGTGCTCGTGCTGCACTCCGAACGGGACTACACGCCGCTGTCCGCGAAGCAGGCCTACACCGCCCTGCTCCCGGACGCCTGGCTGCGCGTGCTGACGGATTCCGGGCATGCGGCGCCCGTGGATCAACCCGGACAGGTGGTCGACGCGGTGGAGGGGTTCCTCCGGGAGGTCGAGTCGCCTGGGCGCATGGCGCGTCCTCGCTGAAGCAGGAGGCAGACACATGTCGGTGCTCCGGAAGGTCCGTACCCTCTCACGTGCGGCGGTGGGGTTGTGCGCGCTGTTCGCGGTCCTGGGAGCTGCCCCGGCGCGGGCGGGCGCGTGGGTATACGGCAGCTATTCCAACATCTGGGGCACCCGAGGCTTCCAGCTCTGGGTTCCCACCGGCTACCAACCCGGGGAAGCGCTACCGCTCGTGGTCGGGCTGCATGGCTGTCTTCAGAATCCGGATCAATTCGCCGGCCTCACGCGGCTGAACGCGAAGGCGGACGCGGAGCGCTTCCTGGTGCTGTATCCCAACCAGGCGCTCTACGCGAACGCGACCCAGTGCTGGAACTTCATGTTCTCCTCCAACCAGGAGCGAGGCATTGGCGAGCCATCGCTGGTGGTGGGCATGGTGGACTGGGTGAAGGGCCATTACGCGGTGGACTCGCGCCGCGTCTACGTGGGGGGCGTCTCCGCGGGCGCGGTGATGACCAGCATCCTGATGGCCTGCTATTCGGATGTGTTCACCGCCGGCATGGTGGGCGCGGGCGCCATGTACAAGGCGGCCACCACGGCGTCGGGCAGCCTCTACGCGATGACCTTCGGCAGCATCTATTCGCCGGACGACCGGGGCCATGACGCCTGGGCCTGCTCGGGGAAGCCGCGCCGCAAGGTGCCCGTGCTCGTGGTCCACGGCACCGAGGACGACGTCGTCAATCCCATCAACGGCCAGCAGACCGTGCGCCAGTTCCTCCAGACGAACGACTACGGCGACGACGGCGCGGACAACAACAGCGTGTCGAACTCGCCCGCGCGCGTGACGTCCGGCACCTCGCCAGGAGGCCGCAAGTACACCGTGCGCGACTACGTCTCCGGCGGCGTGCTCCTGGTCCAGCAATACGAAATCCAGGGGATGGGTCACGCGTGGCCCGGCGGTGACAACGCCTTCCCGTTCGCGGACCCCGCCGGGCCCGACGGCACCACCCTCATGTGGGACTTCTTCAAGCAGCACTCCCGCTGAGGCACCGGAGCCAGCGGACGCGAGGGGCCGCCGGCGATGACTCCAGGACTACCCGGCAAGACCTGGACAGCGCATCAGCGCCCGTGCTGAGCTTGGCGCAAAGACACACATCGTCGGCCCCGGGACGCCCAGCCCATGTCCTTCTTCGAAGTGCTCTCACCGGTTCCACGGAAGATCGACATGGGAGGCGACCTCCCACTGCGGTTCACCACGCGCCCGCTGCTCGGCCGGGTGGTGTGGCCGCTGCTCGGGTTCGTGGTGTTCGTCGTGCTGCCTGTCGGCTATGCGCTGGACCAGCGGATGGGCGTCGCGGACCTGCGGGAGGACTGGCTGCTCCCGCTGAGCGTCACCCTGGGTCTTTTCGTATCCGTGACGCACCTCGTGCGCTGCCTGCGGACGCGGCTGGAGGTGGTGGTGACCAACGCCCAGGTGTCCTTGCGCGGCGCCGGGGCCCTGAGCGCCTTCACCTGGGATGAGCCCCTGGCGAGCTACACCCGACTGGACTGCGAGCGCCGCCACCATCCGGACTGGATTGGCGCCCAGGACGAGTACTGCATCGCGATGGCGCACCGGGAGAACCCCGAGCGGAACATCGTCGTGCACTGGGGCCGCGACGCGCGCCGCTTCGAGGACCGGCTCGCGCGCTACGCCCAGCTGCTCCGGCTGCCCATCCGCCGCGAGCAGCGCGCCCTGGCCGAGCAGCCGCGGCGCGCCGCCGCACGGTAGACGCTACGGCCCACGCCACGCGTCGCGGCGGACGACCATCAACAGCGCGGGCCCATCTGGCGTGACGACCCGCGCGACCGGCCGGAACCCGGCCTTCTCGTAGGCGCGGATGGCCCGGGCATTGTCGGGCGACGGGTCGGTCTGCACCTTCGTCACCGCCGGGTCTTCGAACAGCTTCGCGACGAACTGGCCCACCAGCCGGGTGCCCAGGCCCTGCCCCAGCTGCTCCGCGTGCGCGAGGAACTGGTCGATGCCGCGCGCCCCGGGGTCCGTCTCCTCGCGCCACCAGTCCGGGTCCGCGCGCATGACGTCATAGGCCTGGATGAACCCCACCGGCCGGCCGTCGAGCAGCGCGATGTACTGCCAGCTCACGTCCGCCGCGATGTCCACCTCCAGGTCCTGCCGCAGCTCGTCCAGCGTGGGCGGTGCGCCCCACCACTCCGCGACATGGGGCCGCGCGAGCCACTCCGCCAGCATCGGCAGGTCCGCGTGGGTGAGCCGCTGATAGGTGAAACGGGGCTCCGTCGACATGTGGCCCATCACAGCACATCCAGCCCGCGCTTGACGCGTCGGACATTTCCGACGTATTGATTCGAGCCATGAACGACCCGGATGTGTTTTCAGCGCTCTCCAATCCGGTGCGCCGGGAGATCCTGATGCAGCTGCGCAAGGGGCCCCGCGCGGTGAACGACCTGGCGAGCGGCTTCGCGCTGGGGCGTCCCGCCGTCTCCGAACACCTCCAGGTGCTCCGCAAGGCGCGGCTGGTCCGCGAGGAGCCCCGGGGACGCGAGCGCTACTATCACCTGGATCCACGTCCGCTGTCGGAGGTGGGCGACTGGCTCCAGGCCTTCACGCACTACTGGAAGCAGCGGCTTGCCGCGCTCGAGGACGTGCTCGACGAGGAGTCACGCGAATGAGTTCCCCCGCAATCATCCAGTTGGACCAAGTGTATGCCCATCCGCCCGCCGCGGTGTGGAGGGCCCTGACGGACCCGGTGCTCCACGCGAAGTGGTGGGCCGCGGGCGACGTGCGCCCCATCGTGGGCCACCGCTTCACGCTCGACATGGGCGCATGGGGCCAGCAGCCGTGCGAGGTGCTGGAGGTGGAGCCGGAGCGGCTGCTCCGCTACCGCTTCGCGGCGGGCACGCTGGACACGCTCATCACCTGGCGGCTCACGCCGGAGGGCAGCGGGACGCGGCTCACCCTCACGCACGAGGGCTTCAACCTGGACTCGCCCATGGGCCGGCAGGCCTTCGAAGGAATGAAGAAGGGCTGGCCCGGGGTGCTGGAGCGACTGGGCCCCGCGCTGGGGGCCTGAGCGCGGACCGCGAGTGCGGGAGCCCGCTCGCCAGCCCCCCCGCTGACGCGACCCGTGGACGAGGGGGGCCATCGCGGGTACAAGGCCGCCGGTATGGAGGCCGTTCCCGTGAAGAAGCCCACCCTCGTCACTGAAATCTCGAAGGAGTTCACCTTCGAGGCCGCCCACCGCCTGCCCCACGTTCCTGAAGGGCACAAGTGCTCGCGGGTGCACGGCCACAGCTATCGCATCGAGCTCACCCTCCGTGGCCCGGTGCATCCCCAGTTCGGGTGGATCGTCGACTTCGCGGAGCTCAACGCCGCGTGGCAGCCGTTCCACGCCCAGCTGGACCACCGGCTGCTCAACGACGTGCCCGGCCTGGAGAACCCCACCAGCGAGCTGCTGGCCGCGTGGCTCTTCGAGCGCGTGAAGGTCCCCGGCGCCCAGGTGGCGCGCGTCCGCGTGGCGGAGACCTGCACGTCGTCGTGCACCGTCTACGCCGCGGAGGACTGACGCGCCCTCAGCGCTCCACCTGTCCCAGATTGGCGTGGAGGACCGCGCCATTCAGGACGGGGGTGGTGGCGCAGGTGTAGAGGACGTCCGCGATCTCGGCGGGTTCGATGAGCCGGCCGAACGTCGTCATCCCCGCCACGCTTGCGCGGACGGCCGTATCCCCGCCGATGTGCTCGCGGAGCATCTCCGTGTCGGTGAAGCCCGGACAGACGCAGGCGGTGTGCACGCGCGTCCCCGCCAGGTCCTGGCAGGTGGCGCGCATCATGCCGACGAGCGCGTGCTTGGTCGTCACGTAGGACGCCACGCCCTTCACGCCCTTCTCCGCCAGCGTGGAGCCCACGTAGAGGATGGACGAGCCGTCCGTCAGCCGGGGCCGCGCCAGGCGGTTGAGCACCAGCGGGGCGACGACGTTGACCTCCAGCACGCGGCGCAGGTGGTCCGCGTCCATGCTCAGCGCGTCGTCGTGCTCGTAGAGGGCGGCGTTGTGCACCAGGCACAGGCGGCCGCCGGAGGGGCCTTCGCGCAGCGCCGCTTCGACCGCGCCCTCCCAGCCCGGCACGGAGAGGTCCACCCGCACGTTGACGACGTCCGGCACGGTGCACGGGCCACGCGACACGTTCACCACGCGCCAGCCCTCCTTGCGGAAGCGCTCCGCCGCGGCCCGTCCGATGCCCCGGCTGGCGCCGGTGATGAGGAGCTGGTCAGACATCCCGCGTCCACTCCCAGGAGGCCCACTGTCCGGGCCCTGAAGCGCACTTCACCAGCAGGTGCGTCACATGGTCGCGCGCCATCCCGCCGCCATCCCCCACCAGCGCCTCGCCGAAGACGCGCGCCAGCTCCTCCAGCGACACGTTGGCCACGGGCAACACCGTCACGTCGCGGGCGAGGAAGCGCAGCTGCTCGCCGTTGAAGTGCGCCACGTAATCGCCCTTCGCGTCGCGCTCCAGCCGCAGGTGCGGGGAGCGGCCAGGCAGGAAGAAGGTCTCGTTCCAGGCCTTGCAGCGGGCGATCACCGCCTGCTTGAGCGGACCGTAGTCCGAGAGCAGACCGTCGTCGGACACCTCCCCCGTCAGGGCGACGTAGACGGAGAAGTTGTGCCCATGCAGGTTCTCGCGGTGCGTGGCGGAGAAGATGGTGAAGTGCCCCGCGGAGAACTTCATCTCTTCCTTGTGCAACTCAAGGGTCGTGGTGCGCGCCATGGGATGGCCCAGGGCTTAGCACCAAGGGCCGAGGCCGGACTAGAAGAGGAAGTCCGTGGTGAGGAAATCGGACTCACGCCGGGTCAGGATGGATTGGACCAGGGACGTGTTGGCCGGCGTCGTCTTCGTCGCCACCAGCGTGCGGATGGAGAACACCCGAAGCGCGTCCGCGACCGACAGGGTGCCCTCCGCGGAGTCCTTGCGGCCGTTGAACGGGAACGTGTCCGGGCCACGCTGGCACTGGCAGTTCAGGTTGATGCGGCCCACCTGGTTGGAGAACGCGTCGATGAACCGGCCGATGCGCGCCGGGTCGTTCCCGAACAGGCTCAGCTGCTGGCCGAACTGCGACTCCACCACCAGCCGGACGGCCTCCGCGTCGTCGTCGAACACCCGCACCGGAATCACCGGCCCGAACTGCTCCTCGTGCGCCAGCCGCATGCCGTCCGTCACCGGGTACACCACGGTGGGTGAATAGAACGACCGGGCCGCCTGACCGCCCGTCTGGTTCACCACGCGGGCCCCCTTCGCCAGCGCGTCGTCCACCAGCCCCTGGAGGTACGCCGCCTTGCCCGGCTCCGGCAGCGGCGTGATGGCGACGCCCGGGTCCCACGGCATGCCGGGCTTGAGCGCGTCCACCGCGGCGGTGAACTTCGCGAGGAACGCGTCCACGATGTTGCGGTGCACCACCAGCAGCTTGAGCGCCGTGCACCGCTGGCCGTTGAAGGACAGCGTGCCGGTGATGCACTCCTTCACGGCGTTCTCCAGGTCCGCGTCCTCCAGGATGATGGCCGGGTTCTTCGCGTCCAGCCCCAGCACCGACTTCAGGCGGTGTGGCCGGGGGTGCATCCGCTTCAGCTCGCTGGCGCCCTTGTTGGTGCCGATGAAGGCGAACAGGTCCACCTGGCCGCTCTCCATCAGCGCGCCCACCGTCTCCCGGCCGCGGCCGTAGATGATGTTGATGACGCCCGGTGGGAAGCAGTCGCGGAACGCCTCCAGGAGGGGGCTCACCAGCAGCACGCCGAACTTCGCCGGCTTGAACACCACCGTGTTGCCCATCAGCAGCGCGGGGAAGAGCGTGCTGAAGGTCTCGTTGAGCGGGTAGTTGTACGGACCCATGCACAGGGCCACGCCCACGGGCGCCCGGCGGATCTGCGCCATGATGCCCTGGTCCTGGACGAACCGGGACGAGGTGCGATCCAACTCCTTCAGCGCGCGGACGGTCTCCACGATGAGGTCGACGGTGCGGTCGAACTCCTTCTCCGAGTCCGGCTGCGTCTTGCCAATCTCCCACATCAGCAGGTTCACCACCGCCGTGCGCTGGGCGCGCATCGCGGTGAGGAAGCGCTCCACGTGCTCGATGCGCTCGGCGACCTTCAGGGTGGGCCACACGCCCCCGCCCGAGTCGTAGGCCTTCACCGCCGCCGCCAGGGCGTCCAGGGATTCGCGCGAGGTGAGCAGCGGGGTCGCCCCCATCACCTTCTGCTGGAGCCCCTCCGGAGTCCGGACGAACACGGGGCTCAGCACGGGGTTGAGTTCACCCGCCCAGGTGCGCAGTTCTCCCCCCACCAGGTACTCGCGCTGCTCCAGATACGCGGGGAGTCGCACACCGGGGGGAATCTGCTCTTCTGCGGGAAAGAGCCTCTCGAGTGCCGTCATGGGCGCCCTTTCTAACGAAGCCGTCCTCGACCGGCACGGTTTCCCGTCATGATGAAATCATGATGAGGAGACAAGGCTCCCATGCGCTTCGATGCGGGGCGCATCCGGATGATGTCCCCACCCTGATGCCTCAGAGGTGGCCCATGACGAAGCGCGTCCTGCGATGTTCCCTGTCCCTGCTCCTGCTGCTGTTCGCCATGCCCGCGCTGGCCGGGCCCGACACCGTCACCCTTGGGAACAGCGTCATCACCGGCACGGTCATCGACGCCACCACCAAGAGGCCCCTCGCCAGCGTGGTCATCACCGTGACCTCGACAGCCCTGACGGAGGAGCAGACAGCGGTCACGGACTCGCTGGGCTACTACCACGTCCCCGGACTCCCCATGGGGGCCTTCATCCTGCGCTTCGAGAAGGAGGGCTACAAGCCGCACACGCGCTCGGAGGTCTCGCTGGTCATGAACCACACCGTCTGGGTGAACGTGGGGCTGCTCCCGGTTGGCGTCTCGAAAGGGATGGAGGCCTCGGCGTCCGCGCCCACCATCGACGTGGGCGCCTCGAACATGAACGCGAACGTCGACCAGGAGCTCATCAAGCGCATCGCGGCGGCGCGGCCCGCCGAGGAGAAGGTCGAGTCCGGCTACGTCTTGGACGGCCTGAGCACGCGTGACCCCGGATTCGGAGTCAATCCCAGCACAGCCCCACCCGGCGCCCCTTACGCCGTGAGCAGCCGGAGCAACAGCTCCGAATCCCTGGCCGGGGGCGCCGCGAGCAGCAACAGCGACCGGCAACGTGCACCGTCCTGGGCCCTGCCGTACATGCACATCTTCATCGCGGACGGCACGCCGCAGACGACGTACCGCTCCCCCGAGACCCCGCCGCCCGAGCTCGCGTCGGAGCGCACCGTGGCCCCGAAGGGCCCGCCCTCCTTCGACATGTACTTCAAGGGCTACGGGGTGAACCCCACGGTGGACACCGAGGAGGAGCGCTTCTCCACCTTCTCCGTGGACACGGACACCGCCTCGTATTCGCTGACGCGCGCCTACCTGGAGCGGGGGGCGCTCCCGGACGAGCAGGCCGTGCGCGTGGAGGAGTTCGTCAACACCTTCGACTACGGCTACACCAGCGCGAAGGACGCGCCCCTCAGCGTGAACGTGGAGGGCTTCCCCTCCCCCGCGCGCAAGGGCTTCCAGGTGGTGCAAATCGGCGTGAAGGCCCGGAACGTGAGCCGTGCCCAGCGCAAACCCAGCCACCTGGTCTTCGTCATCGACGTGTCCAGCTCCATGGACCTGGAGAGCCGGCTGGGCTTGGTGAAGCGCTCCCTGCGGCTGCTGGTGGATGCGCTGGATGAGCGGGACCGGGTGTCGCTCGTGGTGTACGGCAGCGAGGCACGCCAGGTGCTGCCGCCCACCAGCGCCACTCAGAAGGCGCTCATCCTCACCGCCATCGACACGCTCCAGCCGGAGGGCTCCACCCACGCGCAGGCCGGCCTGGAGCTGGGCTACGCGCTGGCGGCGAAACACCTGCTGGAGGGAGGCATCAACCGCGTCATCCTCTGCTCGGACGGCGTGGCCAACAACGGCATCACGCAGGCGGACGGCATCTGGGAGCGCGTGAAGGAGCGCGCGGCGGCGGGCATCACCCTGTCCGCGGTGGGCTTCGGCATGGGCAACTACAACGACGTGCTGATGGAGCGGCTGGCCCAGGTGGGTGAAGGCAACTACGCCTATGTGGACAGGCTGGAGGAGGCCCGCCGCATCTTCGTGCAGAACCTCACCGGCACGCTCCAGGTGGTGGCCAAGGACGTGAAGCTCCAGGTGGAGTTCGACCGCAAGGCCGTGTCCCGCTACCGCCTCATCGGCTACGAGAACCGGATGCTCACCCGGCAGCAGTTCAACGACGACCGCGTGGACGCGGGCGAGGTGGGCGCCGGCCATGCCGTCACCGCCCTCTACGAAGTGAAGCTGCGCGACCCCGCCCAGCCGTCCCTCGGCACGCTGCGCATCCGCTACAAGGCCCCCGAGGGCGGCGGCTCCAAGCTCATCGAGAAGGCGCTGCTCGCATCCCTCCTGCGCCCGGCCTATGCGCAGGCCGCGCCCCCCACCCGCTTGTCCTATGTCGCGGCGGCCTTCGCGGAGAAGCTGCGCGGCTCCTACTGGGCGCGGCCCCTCACCTACGACGCGCTCGTGTCGCTGTGGGAGGAGCTGGGCCCGCCGCTGAAGGCCCGGCAGGACGTGGCGGAGCTGGGCGAGCTCATCCGCCAGGCCCGGACGCTGGACCGCCGTGAGGACCGCTTCGAGTCCATCTCGCCCGTGCGCACCATGGACGCCGACCGCGTCCCGAACCTCAAGTAAGGCCCCTCCGGATGATGCGCAGGCTGCTGCCCACCCTCGCCGCACTCGTGCTCGGCCTCGCCGGACTTGGGGTCGGCCTGGGCTATCTCCACCGCATCTTCACCGCCGAGCGCGAGGACGCGCGGGCCACCCTCCAAGCCCGGCGCGAGGCCCTGGAGCAGTACGCCCGCGCGTCGCTGGGGCAGGCCCTGCACGAGGGGCTGGAGGGCGCGCGCGCCATCCTTCAGGCGGCGAAGGCGGACCCGCTGATGGCGGCCCCGGGCCTCTACCTGCGCGAGAAGGAGGAGCAGCTGCTGCCCCGGCTCGCCCTCTTCGACACGGCGGGGGATGCCCCCGCGAAGGAGCGCTACGTCCGGCTGCGCGCCGGCACGGAGACCGCGGAGGAGGACGAGGGACCGTGGCGGGAGCGGCTGGAGCGGATGGCCCTGGTGGAGCGGGCGCTGGCCACGAAGGACCGCCGGGCCACCCTGCTGGCGCTGAGGGCCCTGCTCGACCACCGCGCCCGCTTCCTGCTCGCGTCCACGCGCGACCTGCCCTCGCTGCTGGTGGTGCTGGAGGACGTGGCGGCGCGAGGCGACGCGGTGCCCGACCTGATGCGGGCCCTGGTGCGCGACGGCCTCCTGGAAGGACATGGCGCTGGACGGATGGAGGGCTTGCAGCGGCTGCTGCTGCTCAAGCGCTCGCGCCTCACGCGCGAGGACTTCGACTTCCTGCGAGGCCGGGTGACGGAGCTCTCCACCCGCGTGGGCGCGCCGGTGGCGGACTTCGAAGCGCGCTCGCGGGAGCTGGCCGCCTCCGCGCTGCCGCTGCCCGGCGACCTCCCGGAGCCGGTGCTGGTGCGCTCCGGCTGGTACCTGGAGCCGGTCGCGGAGGGCGACACCCGCGGGATGACCCTGGACCTCCCCGGGCTCATGGAGGGCCTCACCCGGGAGATGCGCGAGCGCGGCCTCCTGGAAGCGGACGGACGCGTGACCCTGCTGGGCGACGCGCCGGTGATGGCGCTCACGTCGCTGCCGGTGGTGGTGGAGTCGTCCACCTGGGCCCGGGGGGAAGCCGCGCTGGAGAGCCGCTACCGGCTCAAGTCGCTGATGCTGACCCTGTGCGCGGCGCTGGCCCTCACCATCGCGGCGCTGGCCTTCGTGGCGCAGCACCGCAAGTACCGCTTCCTGGAGCTGAAGAGCGACTTCGTGGCCACGGTGTCGCACGAGCTGCGCACGCCGCTGGCCTCCATCCGCCTGCTCGCGGAGACGCTGGAGTGGCGGGTGGCGGAGGGCGCGGACGCGAAGGACTACCCCGCGCGCATCATCCGCGAGGCGGACGCCCTGGGCTTCCTGGTGGAGAACCTGCTGTCCTTCAACCGCATCGACAAGGGTCGCTGGGTGCCGAAGCTCGCGCCCGTGCGGCTGGACGAGCTGGTGTCGGGCCTGCGCCGCGACCTGGAGGCCAGCGCCCCGATGCCCGTGGAGCTGACGGCGGACGTGGACACGCGCGAGCTGAACGCGGACGCGCAGCTCTTGCGGCTGCTGCTGGCGAACCTGGCCCGCAACGCGTGCGCGTACAACGAGCGGAGCCCCGTGCGCCTGCACGTGGCGACGCTGCCGCGAGGGCGCGTGCGCTTCACGGACAACGGCACCGGCATCCCGAGGGCGGAGTGGGAGCGCGTCTTCGGAGAGTTCCACCGGCTGTCCGGCCAGGGAGGCCGCGAGGTCCCTGGCAGCGGGCTGGGGCTCGCGCTGTGCCGGAGGATCGCCCGGCTGCATGGGGGAGCGCTGCGCGTGGCGGACTCCAGCCCCGAAGGCACCACGTTCGAGCTGACCCTTCCTGAATACCCACCCGGAGAGCGAAACCCCGCATGAACCCTTCCGCCCCCGCGGTCCTCGTCGTGGAGGACGATCCAAACCTGCGGCTCGCGCTGCGCGACAACCTGGAGCACCAGGGTGGCTACTCGGTGCAGGAGGCCGCCACGGTGAAGGAGGCGCGCGAGCAGCTGACCCGCCGCGACTTCCAGCTCATCCTCCTGGACGTGATGCTGCCGGATGGCGACGGGTACGCGCTCTGCCGCGCGCTGCGCGAGGAGGGCCTGGGCATCCCGGTGCTGATGCTCACCGCGCGCACGCTGGAGGAGGACGTGGTGCGCGGCTTCGAGTCCGGCGCGCAGGACTACCTGGGCAAGCCCTACCGGCTGCGCGAGCTGCTGGCGCGCGTGGGCGCGCACCTGAAGCGCGGGGGCGTGGCGCAGGCGAAGCACCTGCGCTTCGCGGGCTACAGCGTGGACCTGGACCGGCGGCGGGTGGAGTCGCCGGAGGGCGCGGAGGTGGAGCTGACGCGCAAGGAGTTCGACCTGCTGGCCTTCTTCATCCGTGAGCGCGAGCGGGCCCTCCCGCGCGACCAGATCCTGGATGCCGTGTGGGGCACGGACGTGGTGGTGGATCCCCACACGGTGGACAACTTCGTCTCCAGCCTGAAGCGCAAGCTCAAGTGGACCCCCGCGTCCCGCTTCTCCATCCAGACGGTGCGCGGCGTGGGCTACCGGATGGAGGTGGAGCGAGCCTCCTGAGGTCCGGCCGCGCGGCTTGTCACGGCTCCGGGGGCGGGGAAGACTGGCCGCATGGCCTCCGCCCGCCGCGTCCTCGTCCCGCTGCCCGACCATGACTTCGACGTCACCGAGGTGGCCGTGCCCTGGCGCATGCTCACCGACGCGGGCCACGAGGTGGTGTTCGCCACGGAGCGGGGCCACATGCCCGCCGCGGATCCCCTGCTGCTCACCGGGGTGCTCTTCGGGAAGCTGGGCGCGGCTCCAGAGCCCCGGCGCTTCTATGGCGACCTCACCCGGACGGAGGGCTTCCAGAAGCCCCTCGCCTGGGACGCGGTGACGCCGTCGGACTTCGACGCGCTCCTGCTGCCCGGAGGCCACGCGCCGGGCATGCGGCAGTACCTGGGCAGCGCGGCGCTCCAGGCGAAGGTGGCCGCGTTCTGGGCGCTCCAGCGGCCCGTCGCGGCCATCTGCCACGGCGTGCTGGTGCTCGCGCGGGCCAAGGACCCCGCCACGGGCCAGAGCGTGCTCCATGGCGCGCGCACCACCTGCCTGCCCAGGTACATGGAGCGCTCCGCGTACCTGCTGACGGCCTGGAAGCTGGGGCGCTACTACCGCACCTACCCCGCCTACGTGGAGGAGGAGGTCGTCGCCGCGCTCGCGGACCCGGGCCACTTCCAGCGCGGCCCCCGCGTCCTGTCGAAGCGGGGCACCGCGACGGACCACGCGCCCGCCTTCGTGGTGGAGGACGGCCGCTACGTGTCCGCCCGCTGGCCGGGCGACGCGTACCTCTTCACGGAGCGCTTCCTGACGCGCCTATGAGCCGCGCCTGGAGCGGAGCCCGGGTCAGGTCTCCCGAGGCGTGGGCTGGTTGCGCCAGATGATCAACACCTGGTTGATGGTGTTGACCCACCGGCGCGCCGCCGCCGCGTCCTCGTGGATGGCGTCCTTCATCAGCTTGAAGACGAAGTCGTTGCCATCATGGAGGAGCAGCCGGATGCCGTCGCCCTTCCAGAAGCTCTCCCGCACCTCCGCGCGGTCGATGTCCTTGAGGTAGTAGTTGAAGAGGAGGGTGCCGTCGGCGTCCTCGGCGAAGATGCGCCGGCTGGTCATCGTCGCCAGATAGGTGCCGTAGAGCGTGTCGTCGGCCCTGCGCGTCGACACCAGCGACTGCAACTGGATGTCTTCCTTGGGTGCCAGCTGGACCTTGGACTTCATTTCTCCCCCTTCTCGCTGCTGCCGGACTCGAACAGCAGTCCTTCCCTGTACAGCTCCGTATAGCCACACGAGTCACACACCGCGGCGAACAGGGTGAGGACCTCCGGTTTCCCGAAGCCCGCATCCGGCTTCAGGTGGAAGCGGCTGAGGGGCATGTTGAGCAGGGTGTCCGGGCAGTTGACGCACAGGAGCGTCTTCGAGCCCGGCTGGGTGGGATGGGCGCGGATGGGCATGGCGCTCAGTCCTCGGTGAGCTTGTTGTGACCCCGGGGCGTGGTCTGGTTCACCTTGTCCCGCGCCGCCTGGTCCTTCATCCGCGCGATGTCCTTCTGCGTCTGCTCGTGGCGGTTGGCGTCGTCGCGGTCGTAGGCATCGTCGATGACGTTCCCCAACCCACGCCCCACCGTCGCGGCCCCCTTGATGGCCGTCCCGACCCCGGCCACGACCTTTCCCGCCCCCGGGTACACGAAGTCCGCGACAGGCGCCGCGTAGCCCACGTTCCGCCCAATCTTGCCAATGACGTCGTAGGTCTTGTCCCGCTGCTGCTGGTGCGGCTGCCGCGCGTCCCCCACCGCCTCGATGCCGCCCAGCGGGGCCTCTTCATCCTCGGAAGGCTCCTCGGAGCCAGACGCGCCGAAGGGGTCCTCCTCCGGAGGACGCCCGGACTGGTTCCCCCCGAAGAATCCCCCTCCATCATCCGGCGGCATCACGGCCTTGATCTGCGGCTCTGGCCGGGCGCCGGGCCTGTGGATGCGCGGCTGCGCGCCTTCCACCTGAGCCCCGTTGGACGGCGAATCCTCTTCGTCGAAAAAGCCAGACATGTTTCCCCCTCATGGGATTATTCCCACGGCGCTGCACGCAGAATCCTGGGCCAGTCCATGCGACACCGTCAAGGCAGCGAACGGGACTGAACCCAGCAGGTCCTCCGCGAGCCAGGCAACCCCAAAGGGAGCCAGCGCATCTCCACCGCGACCACTTAACAGACTAATCTTTGATTGCTCGTTTTGCTGCGTTCTGTCTTATGGTCCTGGCGCCTCGATTCACGGGAGAGCGCGTCATGACCAACACGCTGATGTTCCGCTGTCTGTCGTTGCTGGGGATGGTGGGTGCGGTGGGGGGCTGTTCGGGACCGGAGATGGGTGGAGAGCCACCGGAGGCGACCGGGCGGGTGGAGAGCCCCGCCATCGTGTCGACCATCACGGAGGGGGACTACGTCATCCGCTCCGCGCGGACGAACAAGTGCATCGACGTGGCCTCATCCAGCACGGCGGACGGCGCCACGGTGCAGCAGTGGGACTGCAATGGCACCAATGCCCAGAAGTTCCACATCTCGCCCACGTCGGGCGGGTACTTCAAGATCATCAACGTCAACAGCGGCAAGGGGCTGGACATCAAGGAGGTCAGCACCGCGGAGAACGCCCTCGTCCATCAGTGGAGCTACGTCGGCGGCAACAACCAGCAGTTCCGGTTCGTGAACCGGGGCGGCACGCAGTTCAGCTTCCACCCCCGTCACACGGACATGGCGGTGGACCTGTCGTGGGGCTCCCCGGACAACGGCACGCTGCTGGTCCAGTACCCCTACCAGGACCGAGACAACCAGCGCTGGACGTTCGACCTGGTCTCCGGCGGTGGCGGAGGAGGCGGTGGCTCGGGCTTCGCGGGCATCCTCACCCGCGACACGTTCAACGCCATGTTCCCCAGCCGCAACGGCTTCTATACCTACGACGCGCTGATCGCCGCCGCCGCGGGCTTCCCGGGGCTCGCGACCACGGGGGACACCGACACGCGCAAGCGCGAGGTGGCCGCGTTCCTGGCCAACGTGTCGCATGAGACGGGCGGGCTCGTGTACATCGAGGAGATCAACAAGGCGGACTATTGCGACACGTCGTGGGGTCCGCCGGGCTGCGGCTGCGCGCCGGGCAAGCGGTACTACGGGCGCGGTCCCATGCAGCTGTCGTGGAACGGCAACTACTGCGCGGCGGGCAACGCGCTGGGCCTGCCGCTCCAGGCGAACCCGGACCTGCTCGCGCAGGACGCGAACGCCGCGTGGCGCACGGGGTTCTGGTTCTGGACCACGCAGACGGGCGCCGGCTCCATGACGGCCCACAACGCCATCGTGAACGGCGCGGGCTTCGGTGAGACCATCCGCACCATCAACGGCTCGCTGGAGTGCAACGGCCGCAACCCCACGCAGGTGAAGAGCCGCGTCGACGCGTACAAGAACTTCTGCGCCCTGCTCGGCGTGAGCCCCGGCAACAACCTGGAGTGCTGACCCCGGCGCGCGCCGGGGTCGCGGGTCCTCCTGCCGCCCCGGTGCGGCCCCAGGGTCAGGGAATCTGACCCAGCACCTCGAACAGGGCCTCGCGCGTCGGCCCCGAAGCGTCGCGGACCACCGTCTCCAGCATCCCCTTCGCCCGGCCCAGCTGGGACGGATCCGCCTCCTCCAGCGCGGCCACCGCGGCCTCCTGGAGCTCGCGCGACGCGGCCGGCCCCAGCTGCCCCCTCAGCAGGAAGAGGGCCTCCGCCGACGGTGCTCCCGAGCGCACCAGCGCCACGGCCGCACGGGCCGCCACGAAGGCGCTCTCATCCCGGAGGTGCTCGCGCAGCGCCGCGACCGCCACCGGCGACAGGGGCCCCGTCAGCCCCAGCAGCGACGCCGCCTCCTGGCGGATGGGCGGCTCCGGCGCGCTCAGCGTGCGCAGCAGCGCTGGCTCCAACCCCTCCAGCACCGGCGCGGGCCGCGCCTCGCCTTCCATCGCCTCCAACAAGCCGCGCAGCGACACCAGGGACAGGTAGAGGCGAGCCCCCTCCGTCTTGCGCACCTGCTCCAGCAGCCGGGGCGCGGTCCTCTCAGGAGCCAGGGGCGCGAGCGCCGCCAGGGACTCCAGCGCGGAGAGGGCCACCGGCTCCTCGTCCTCCAGCAGGGTCAGCAACCCAGGCAGCAGGGGCAGAGCGGCCCGCCCCACCCGCCCCACGACGCGCGCCATCGCGCTGCGGACCGGGGCGCTGGGGTGCTGGAACATCCCGCCCAGCACGGCGAGCTGGGACGCATCCACCCGGCACACCAGCGAGAGCACCGCCGCAGCGTTCTCCAGCTCCGGCGTCTCGGCCTCCATCCGCGTCAGCGCGGTCAGCACGCTCTGGACGGCGAGCGTGGTGAGGCCCGCCTGGGGAGGCCACCAGCCGCGCTGCAGCAGGAACAGCAAGGGCTCGGCCAGCTTCGTTCCCGGCCGCCCCAGCTCCTCCAACAGGGCCCGGGCCGTCCGCTCACGCGACGCCGCGTCCGCGGACGCCAGCGCCTCCTCGAGCGCGGACAGCGCTTCCTCCCGCGCTCCGCCATCGCGGGAGGACAGCCGGGGAATCCACTCCTCCGCCGTGCGGACACGGCCCCTGTCGCGCTCCGAAGACATGCCCTCGAAGGTAGCAACATCGGGGAGCGGCGGCGCTACGGAGAGGCCTCGGTGACGCGCCCGTCCGCGTCCACGTCGAAGTGGAGCGTTCCCCGGTTCTTGCCCACCACGAACAGCGCGTAGCGTCCCCCGGCCTGGAGCGCCCGGGGCTCCTCGACCACGGCGAAGCCGCTCGGCGCCTCGCCGTACGTCAGGGCCCCCACGCTGGCCAGGTCGCCGAACGGTTCGGCCCGCAGCTGCCAGTAGACCGCCCCCGCCCGGTCCAGCACCTGGACGGTGTTGTAGCGGGGGCGGTCCGCGTGCTCCGGATCCTCCACCTGGAACCGGGGAGCGGGCAGTTTCTGCGCGCCGTCCGCGAGGGACACCTGGAGGACCGGACGGCACGCGGTGAGGACGAGCAGCAGGAGGCCCCAGAGCCAACCCGGCGGAACGAAGCGCGGCGACCTCATGGGCTAGGGGGCTCCTTGTCCGGCGCGGACCTGCGCGATGGCGGCGTTGATCTGCGCCGTGTAGTCCTTGCCATTGTAGTGGAAGCCGGCGGCCGGGTTGGCGAAGTAGCCGGCGAGCTGGGCCTGCTGAAGGAACTCCGCCTGTTGCTCCGGGTTCAGCTCGCTCCAGGCCTTGCCCGCGTCCAGGCCCTTCTCGAAGTCGTAGCCGTCCCCGAGGTACTGGGCGACCAGCGCCTCGCTCATGTAGTCCGTGCCGCCGTTCTGGTGCTGCCAGACGTGCGCCGACTCGTGCACCAGCAGGTCCGGCGTCAGGGGCAGGTTGTCCGGCGGGATGTAGATGGTGTTGCCATGGGTGAACGCGCGGCCGGTGGTGCTGAACAGCCCGGAGCTGCCCTCCTTGATGCGCATCTGCGAGTAGTCGATGGAGTCCCCGTACACGCTCTTCAGCGTGGCGATCTCACTGTCGCTCAGCTTGCGTGCCGGCGGCTCCAGGCCAATCAGCGTCTGGATGGCGCTGACGCCGCGGCCGGCCATCATCAAGATGGCGTCCACGGGGGTCTGCACGACGGTCTTCAGCAGGCCCAGGCCCATCTGCTTGAAGCCCTCGCCGAACTTGCCCTGGAACAGCTTGCCGATGCCGCCGAGGAAGGTGCCCACCCCTTCCCCGATGTTGCGGAACGCGCCCACGACGGTGCTGACCGCGCCGGACAGCAGGCTGCGCACGCCGTCGCCCACGCGCGTAGCCACCGTCTTCACGCCGCTCCAGACCGTCTTCGCCGCGGACCCCACCCAGTTCGCCGCGGTCGTCACCGCGCCACCCACCGCCTTCGCCGCGGTCGTCACGGCACCGCCCACGGCCTTGGCCGCCGTGGTGACAGCCCCGCCCACCGCCTTCGCCGCGGTCGTCACGGCACCGCCCACGGCCTTGGCCGCCGTGGTGACGGCGTTGCCCACGGCCTTGGCCGCGTCCCCCAGGGCCTTGAAGGGATTCCAGAACTCGACCTCCTTGTCCTTGCCGTCGATGTGGATGATGCCCTTGTCATTCTCCGCGCGGATGTCCGCGATCTGCTTCGGCGACAGCTTCTCCCCGGACAGGATGCGCCGGAACAGCTCGCCCTCGTCGCCCGCGGCGTCCTCGGTGTTGAGCTTCGTGTCCAGGTGGTGGCCCGCCTCCTCCACGTAGGTGGAGGCCGCCAGCGCCGGGTCCAGGGACGCGTTGATGAGCACCGTGCCGGACTCCGCGTCGTAGGCGCCGTTGGCCCCGTTCAGCGTCTCGGCGGGCACCGTCCGCACCGGCGGCAGCCAGCCGAAGTCTCCCTTCAGGGCCTGCTGCCGGAACTGCTCGGCCTTGGCGGAGTCATAGCCCTCGCCGTAGACCGTCTTCATCGTCTCGTGGAACCCCTGCTTGTCCGCCGCCAGCGCCCCGAACTCGCGCTTGAACGTGGACGTCACGTCCGGCTGCTTGGAGATGAAGGCGCTCTGCTCGGAGAACCCCGCCCGGCGCGCCGCCGCCTCCGGTGCGCGCGGCGGCGTTCCCCTCGCCGCGCTCCCCTGCGCCGTGCCCGAAGGCTGACCGCCCGCCGTGAGCGCCTTGCGAGGCTCCTGCGGCGGGACCCTGGTTTGAATCCGCATCGTCATATGTCCCCCTCGATGAAGCATGTTCAATCAGGACTCACAGTAAACCCTGACGGACAAGGGGTGACATACGACAACTGACCGATGCGGCCTCAGACCTGCGCCATCTGGATGAGGTTGCCGCAGGTGTCCTCGAACACGACGGCGGTGATGGGTCCCATGGCCGTGGGCTTGCCCCGGAACACCACCCCGAGCTTCAGCATGCGCTCATATTCCGCCTGGCAGTCCTCGACGCCGAACGACGCCGCGGGGATGCCCGCGTCGAACAGCGCCTTCTGGTAGACGCGCGCGGGCGCGAAGCCCATGGGCTCCAGGAGGAGCTGGGTGCCCTCCGTCGCGTCCGGCGCGACGACGGTCAGCCACCGGTACTCCCCCACGGGGACGTCCACCTTCATCACGAAGCCCAGGACCTCCGTGTAGAACTTCAGGGCCTTGGCCTGCTCATCCACCATCACGCTCGTCACGTGGATCCGCATCGCATGTCTCCAGGGTCGTGGGTTGCTTCAGTCCAGCCACTGCGCGAAGTGCTTCTCGAACACCGGAGAGGCCGCGTCCACCGCGGCCCAGGTATCCGCCTCCAGCTTCGGGGCGCCTCCCGCGTCCTTTCCGAAGACCTTCAAGAGGTCCGCGTCGATCCACAGACCGTTCATGTTGTGGAACCAGCGGTAGGCCCGGAGGCGCAGGCCCGGCAGGTCGCGCAGGTGCGCGTCCCACAAGCCACGGGGCAGCGCGGCCTTCATCAACTCCGAGCCTCGCGCCTCGCGCCGCCGCACGGCCGCCAGCTGTTCCGCATGCGCGGCGAAGCGCGACGGCTCCAGCAGGCCCCGCGTGGCCGCCCAGCCCACGAACAGCGCGGTGCCCACGCTGGAGAAGGGGTCCAGCGCCCGCGCTTCATGCACCTGCAAGGTGATGGTGCGCACCTTGCGCAGGGAGACCACCAGCTCCGTCGTCCCCGTGCTGTCCAGCGGCCGCACCCAGTGCGGCACCGTCAGCGCATCCGTGAGCATGGAGCTGGGACGCAGCTCGGTCGGTGGCCCGAGCTTCTTCGTGATGGCCTCCTCCGTCAGGTCCGTCGCGTCGAGCCCCAGCACGGGCTCCGGGAACTGGGGCCGCACCCACGCCAGCGACAGGTACGGCACGAAGGTGCGGGCCGTCTTCGGAATGGGCGGGAAGGCCTCGTGGAGGACCTCATGCGTGAAGTTCAGCTCCACGCCCGCCTTCGGCGCCTCCAGGTTGATGGAGTCCGTCTGCGGCGTCGTGGACCGGGGCGCCGGCTTGCCCAGGACCTCCTCCGCGTACCTGACGACCTCCGGCGAATCCGCGCGCTGTCCCAGCAGCGACACCAGCCGGCGCAGCGCCGGCCCCATCGCCTTCACGTCGTCGGTGGGCGTCCCCAGGCCCGCGACGGGCGCCACCTCCGGGGTCGGCGCCTCGCCGTCGAGCCACGCCGAGAAGTCGAAGCGCGGCGCCTTGGGGACCCGAAGGCCCCGGGCCTGGATCCACGCGGCGAGCGCCTCGCGGCCCGAGGACGCGTCGTCGTCATCCAGGTCGTAGATGCCCGTGCTGCCCTCCGACCAGGCGACGAGGAACGCCTCCAGCGAGTCCGCGACGGTGCGCGTCTCCCCTTCGGAGCCCAGCAGCACGACCGCGTTCTTCAGCAGCGCCAGCAGGGACCCATCCGGGAGCTTCAGGAAGGAGAAGCCCGCGGCCTGAAGCCGCTTCGCGTTCTCGGGCGAGTACTCGCTGGGAATCGCATCGAAGCCAAACACGTCGAACCAGCCCAGGGTGCCATGGTCCTGGGTGCCCACGAACGCGCCGACATCGCGGAGCAGCGGGGGGATGGTGTGGCCCTTCGGGGCCTTGGCGATCTGGGTTGTGTATTGGGACATGGAGGCCGGATGCTTCCCCATGCGAGCCCTCCCCGTCCACGACGGAAACAGGCCCCCGTGGGGTCATCCATGATGCCCGTCGCCTGCATCCACGCGGACGGCCTCGAGCCCGAGGCGCGCTGTGTTAAAACCGGGTCGCGCCATTCGAGGACCCCATCATGCACGCGCTGGTTCTTGCCCTCTTCTTCGCCTTCCAGGCTCCTGAGCTGAAACAGCCCCCGCGGTACAGCGCCGAGCTCGAGGCCGTGCGCCAACAGGCCGACGCCGCGTTGGACCCCACGGGCGGCAATCCCATCGAGGCGCGGCAGCACATCCAACGACTGCTCAAGGAGGCCCCGGAGAATCCCCAGACACACTTCCTGCTGGGGCGCATGCTCGTGCAGCATGGCGAATACGAGGAGGCCCACCGCGCCATGGAGCGCGCGCTCGAGCTGGGCCTCGACGGGAACGACCGCATCGAGGCCCAGAACTGGCGGGACTCCTTGCAGCGACAGATGGCCGCGTTCGACGAGGCCCAGAGCGCGATGTCCGAGCAGCTCCGGAAGGATCCCAACGACCTCGAGGCGCATAAGGCGCTCGCGCTGTTCGCCTACAGGAAGCGAGACCTCGCGGCCGCCCGGACGCACGCGGCGCGCGTCACCGAGCTGCGGCCCGACGACGGGGACGGCCACGCCCTGCTCGGCGCCATCCTCCTGGACCTGGGCGACGAGGACGGTGCCCGCGAGCAGGCGCGACAGGCCCGCGCCATCGGCGACTCCAACCAGGTGCAGTCCCTCGAGGCCCGCCTCCAGTCGCTGAGCCAGAAGAGGCTCTTCGTCGCCGTGCCCCTCGGACTGGTGGCCGTCCTGGTCCTGGGGCTCGGCGGCTACTGGATGTCCCGCCGCCGCAACCGCCGCGCTTCCAGTGCGGGAGCGGCCTAGGCATTCAGCTCGGCCCCTGGACGAGCACAACGGCACCGCCCAAGCCCCCGAGCCGCCTCCGGACACGGCTCAGCGGTGCCGCACGCCGTGCCGGAAGCAGTCCACCGTGTGGTCATCCACGATGCCCGTCGCCTGCATCCACGCGTAGACGATGACCGGCCCCACGAACTTGAAGCCGCGCTGCTTGAAGGCCTTGGAGTACGCCTCCGACAGCTCCGTCTTCGCCGGCACATCCCCCCGGCCCTTCCACGCGTTGCGGAGGGGCTTTCCGCCCGCGAGGTTCCACACGAACGTGGAGAAGTCCTCGCCCTCGTCCTGCATCTTCAAGTAGGCGCGGGCGTTGCCGATGGTCGCTTCGATCTTCGCGCGCGCACGGACGATGCCAGCGTCCCCCATCAGGCGCGTGACGTCCTTCTCCGTGAAGCGCGCCACGACCTTCGGGTCGAAGCCCTTGAACGCCTTCCGGAAGGCCTCGCGCTTGCGCAGGATGACGATCCACGCGAGCCCCGCCTGGAAGCCCTCCAGCATCAACATCTCCCAGAGCGCGCGGCTGTCCCTCACCGGAACGCCCCACTCCTCGTCGTGGTAGGTCTGGTACAGCGGATCACTGCCCACCCACGCGCAACGCTGTTGCATCCGCGCTCCCATGCATTTCGGCCCGCGGCACCGCGGGCACGCGCCGCAGGGCTACCACAAGGACTGAACAGGCGACCAGTCCCGTTATCGCCTTCCGCCCGGCCGGGTCAGCAGCGCGAACAGCCCGTCGCTCCACCACCGGCCGCGCAGGCCGGGCAGCAATCGCTGCCAGTACACGCTGCTGCGCGGGATGCGCCCGGGCAGCGGGTAGTCGAACGTGATGGACTGGAAGCCCGCTTCGACGGCCATGCGCCGCGCGTCCAATTCAGTGATGGGGGTGATGTGGCCGGAGTCCCGGTAGTCCTGCTCACAGAACGCGGGGAAGTAGCCCCGCACCAGGAAGGACAGGCGCGCCGTCAGGCTGTCGTTGTTCGGCGTGGTGAAGAAGAGGTGTCCTCCGGGCTTGAGCACGCGAAAGGCCTCCTTCACGAAGTGGCGCGGGTTGGCCAGGTGCTCCAGCACCTCGATGGCGAACACCCAGTCCACCGACGCGTCACCCCAGGGCAGTGCGTCGCGGGACACGTCGCGCTGCTCGAACTCCACGCCCGGCAGGCGGCTGGCCCCCGCGTCGTGGATGTCCGTGCTGAGGATGCGCTCGACGGCCGGGTTGCGCTGCAACCGGCGGATCCACCCTCCACTGCCCGAGCCCACGTCGAGCACGACGCCAAAGGCACGCTGCCCCGCCACGCTCCAGGCCGCGTCCCGCAGCGGCTCCGGCGACAGGCCCTCCTGACGCTGCGCGTAGGCAGCGGCGTCATGTCCCAGCGGTCCGGCGTTGCCCTTCACACCCGAGTCCATGCGGCGGACTCTACCCTCCGGAGGGCCGCGGCGCCCGGCCGGCCCCCGGGCCCAAGGCAGGGGCCCCTGACGGACCCGCCCCCGCTCCGTCCCCTGGGTGCTCCGGAATGCGCTTCCTTCAATGAATGCCCGGTCGCGGCTCCATGCTGGGGCTCCGAGGGGGCAGCCCCGGGGTCTCCACGTCGTCCTTGAGCGAGGTGCGGATCATCTCCCGCAGCTCGGGGGTGTCCTGGTGGCCGTGGACGGACACCGCGTGTTGCGTCGCGGCGCGCACCACCTCGTCCTCCTCACCGGCGATGGTGAGCGTGCAGTTCGATTCGCTGGGCGTGTCCCGGCAATCCATCATCTTGCGTGACATGGCTGATTCACCTCCCCGCTTCTGAGGTGCGCATGTGAAGGGCCCTGCGCAATCCACGCGAACGGCTATCATTCGCGCGCTCAGCGCTACCTGGAGGCACGGGATGGGACAGGAAGTGGACGTCATCGTCGTGGGTGGGGGGCTCGCGGGCCTCGTCGCCGCGACCGAGCTCGCGGATGCCGGCAAGCGCGTCGCCGTGGTGGACCAGGAGGCGGAACAGAACCTGGGCGGGCAGGCGTTCTGGTCGTTCGGTGGCCTGTTCCTCGTGGACTCGCCCGAGCAGCGGCGCATGGGCATCAAGGACTCCCACGCCCTGGCGCTGGAGGACTGGATGGGCACCGCGGGCTTCGACCGCGAGGAGGACCGCTGGCCGCGCAAGTGGGCGGAGGCGTTCGTCGGCTTCGCCGCGGGGGAGATGCGCCCCTGGCTGGCCCAGCAGGGCATGCGCTGGTTCCCCGTGGTGGGCTGGGCGGAGCGCGGTGGCTACGGCGCGGTGGGGCACGGCAACTCCGTCCCCCGCTTCCACGTCACCTGGGGCACCGGGCCCGGCGTGCTGGAGCCCTTCGTGCGCCGCGCGAAGGCGGCACAGGCCCAGGGCAAGCTCACCTTCCACTTCCGGCACCGCGTGGACGAGTTGCTCACGCAAGGGGGCGCGGTGGTGGGCGTGCGCGGCATGCGGCTGGAGCCCACGGACGTCCCACGAGGGGCCAGCAGCTCACGCGTCACGGTGGGGGACTTCGAGCTGCGCGCGGGCGCGGTCATCGTCACGTCCGGCGGCATCGGCGGCAACCATGAGCTCGTGCGCAAGGCCTGGCCGACGCGGATGGGCCCCGCGCCGAAGTTCATGATTCAAGGCGTCCCCGACCACGTGGACGGGCGGATGATCGCCATCACGGAGGCCGCGGGCGGCAACCTCATCAACCGCGACCGCATGTGGCACTACACGGAGGGCCTGCGGAACTGGAACCCCATCTGGCCCCGGCACGGCATCCGCATCCTGCCGGGCCCCAGCTCGCTGTGGCTGGACGCCACGGGCAAGCGCCTGCCGCCGCCGCTCTTCCCCGGCTTCGACACGCTGGGCACGCTGGAGCACATCCTGAAGACGGGCCACGAGCACACGTGGTTCATCCTCAACCAGTGGATCATCAAGAAGGAGTTCGCGCTCTCCGGTTCGGAGCAGAACCCGGACCTCACGGGCAAGGACTGGCTGGGCGTGCTCAACCGCGCCGTGGGCAAGAAGGCCATGGGGCCGGTGGAGGCCTTCAAGGAGAAGGGCGAGGACTTCGTCGTCTCCCACGACCTGCGTGAGCTGGTCGCCGGCATGAACGCGAAGACAGAGACGCCGCTGCTGGACTTCGCCACGGTGGAGCGCGAGGTGAAGGCCCGCGACATGCAGTTGGACAACCCCTTCAGCAAGGACCTGCAATTGGCCGCCATCCGGCAG
Source organism: Corallococcus sp. Z5C101001 (assembly GCF_007352635.1). Taxonomy (NCBI): domain Bacteria; kingdom Pseudomonadati; phylum Myxococcota; class Myxococcia; order Myxococcales; family Myxococcaceae; genus Corallococcus; species Corallococcus sp. Z5C101001. Next base: position 533,238 of record NZ_VKLU01000001.1, on the reverse strand, counting down.
GCGCGCGGCTACCGGGGTGACAAGCTGGTGCGCACCGCGAAGCTGCACCGCATCCTGGACCCCAAGGCGGGACCGCTCATCGGCGTGAAGCTGAACATCCTCACGCGCAAGACGCTGGGCGGCTTCGAGACCGACCTCCAGGGCCGCGTCTTCAACGCCCAGGGGCAGACCATCCCAGGGCTCTATGCGGCAGGCGAGGTGGCGGGCTTCGGAGGCGGTGGCGTCCACGGTTACCGCGCGCTGGAAGGGACGTTCCTCGGCGGCTGCATCTTCTCCGGCCGCGCCGCGGGCCGGGCCGCCGCGGGGACTGTGTAGTCATGGGGAGTGACGGGCAGGGGGCGCTGAAGGGCCCCCGCCCCTCCTGGGGTGCCGTCAGGAGACGGTGGGCTGGAAGGGCCACGGCGTGGAGCGCAGCCCCGCCGCCCAGTTGTCGTGCCGGCCGTCCCAGTACCCGAAGGTGAGCAGCGACGGATCCACGTCATCCAGCGTGTTGACGTAGATGGAGACGAACTTCCCGCCCAGCTCCGGCACGTCGCCGTCGCCAAAGCACACGACGCCGCAGTTCCTGCAGAAGCTGCGGGTGTTGGGGCTGCCGTCGCGCCCGTACTTCTTGATGGCCTCCTGGCCCTTCAGGAGCCGGAAGGCGTCCGGCTTCATCCCCGTGCCGCCGCCGTAGCCGTACTTCATGCAGATGGTGCAGTTGCAGCGCGTCACGCGCGCCAGGTCCACGGTGGCCTCGTAACGCACGGCGCCGCACAGGCAGCCGCCCGCGTAGGTCTGCAAGCCACGCTGGGCAGGGTTCTTCTGCTGGGTGTCGTTCTGGGTCATGGCGTCTTCTCCGGTGCCGCGTTGAGGGAACGCACCCCTTATCCCCCCGGCCAGTGACAGCCTTATGTCAGGTTTGTCCGGCCGCGCCGCGCGCCCCCCAAGCCCCCCAGTCCCTGACCGGGGGCGGCTTTACAGTAGCTGCATATACAGCTATTCATGCCGACGTGATGGGTTCCGCGCGCTGGCCGTCCTCCTGTCTGTCCCTCCTGCTGGGCCTGAGCGTCCTGATCGTGGGGTGCGCCGCCGCGCGTCCCCCCGCCGCGGACGTCCCGTGGTCGCCGTTCCCGGAGGTGCATGAAGCGGATGCGATCTTCACCGGCCACCGCTTCCAGGACGGGATGGTGCTTCCGGAGGTGCGCATCCACTACGCGACGCTGGGCACACCGCGCAGGGACGCGTCCGGCGCGGTGACGAACGCGGTGCTGATGCTGCACTGGACGGGGGCAAGCGGCGAGGTGTTGCGCGGCAAGCCCTTCCAGGACGCGCTGTTCGCGCCGGGGCGCCCGCTGGACGCGACGAAGTACTTCCTCATCTTCCCGGACAGCGTGGGCCACGGTCGTTCCAGCAAGCCGAGCGACGGCGCGCGCATGAAGTTCCCGGCCTACGGCTACGGGGACATGGTGGCGCTCCAGCACCAGCTCGTCACCGGGACGCTGGGCATTTCGCGCCTGCACGCCATCGTGGGCCTGTCCATGGGAGGCATGAACGCGTGGCTCTGGAGCGAGCTGTATCCAGAGGCGGTGGAGGGCGTGATGCCCATCGTCTCGTTGCCGACGCGCATCGCGGGACGCAACCTGCTGTGGCGCCGCTTCGTGTCGCGCCAGATTCGCGAAGACCCGGAGTGGAGGAACGGTGACTACACCGCGCCGCCCCGAGGCTGGCGGGAGGCGTTCCCGGTCGTCCGGATGATGCTGGATGGGGTGCCGCACCTCCAGGCGACGCTCCCGGACGCGCCGGCGGCGGACGCCTTCATCGCGTCCGCCATGGCGCAGGCCGAAGGCATGGATGCGAATGACATCCTGTACTCGCTGGAGTCTTCCCGGGACTACGACCCGGAGGCGGGGCTCGGGGCCATCCAGGCCCGCGTGTTCGCGCTCAACTTCTCCGACGACGAGTTCAACCCCGTCTCGCTGCGCACGCTGGAGGCGCTGATGCCCCGGGTGAAGCACGGCCGCTTCGTCGTCCAGGCAGGCGATGCGCGCTCCTTCGGCCACTTCACCCAGGCGCACCCGGAGCTGTGGGCGGAGCAGGTCGCCGCGTTCCTCGCGTTCCTCGAGGGGGAATGAAGCCGTGCGGATGCGCTCAGCGACGGCGGCGGGACGCGGCCTTGGGGGCCAGAGGGGCTTCGGCTTCGGCCTCGCCCTGGCCCAGCCCGGTCCGGGCGACGGTGGCCAGCAGGTCCCTCAGCGCGGTCGCCTGGGTGTTGCCCACGGCGCGCTCGAAGTCGGCCTGGGCGCGCAGCCAGAGGGGCCGGGCCTTGCGGTAGACGCCCTGCCCTTCCGGGGTGATGGCGATGGCCCGCTGGCGCCGGTCGGTGCGGCCCACCTCCAGCACCACGAGCCCGTCCTTCAAGAGGGGCCGGAGGTTGTGGGTGAGCGTGGAGGGGTCCATCACGAGCTGGTCCGCCAGCGCGTTCACCGTCAGCGGCCCCTGGGTCTGGGCACGGTGGAGGATGGAGTACTGCGTCGTCCGGATGCCGCTGGGCGCGAGCACCTGGTCATAGAACTGGGTGACATGGCGGCTCGCCTGCCGCAGCGCCAGACAGTTGCAGAGGGTGCGCAGGGGGTCGTCTTGGGACATCGCGGTTCCAGGAAGCGGGCGCGTCACGTCGACACACCGGCGGAAAGTATACGTGGGGCACGGCGTGCCCGCATCGAGGAGACACCGTCATGAGGACCCACCGCGTTCATTATGCCTGGGTGGTGGCCGCGACCATCTTCGCGGTGCTCCTCTGCGCGGCGGGCGTGCGCGCGACACCGAGCGTCTTCATCGTCCCGCTGGAGCGGGAGTTCGGCTGGAGCCGGGCGCTCGTCTCCTCGGCCGTGTCGGTGAACCTGGTGCTCTACGGACTCGTGGGGCCGTTCGCCGCCGCGCTGATGCAGAAGTTCGGCATCCGGCGCACGACGCTGGTCTCGCTCTGCATCATCACCCTGGGCGTCGCGCTGACGAACTTCATCCACGCGCCCTGGCAGTTGATCCTCTTCTGGGGCGTGCTGGTGGGGTTGGGCACGGGAACGACGGCGATGGTACTGGGCGCCACCGTGGTCCAGCGCTGGTTCGTGGCGAGGCGCGGGCTGGTGATGGGCCTGCTCACCGCGAGCACCGCGACGGGGCAGCTCGTCTTCCTGCCGCTGCTCGCGATGCTGGTGGAGCACCACGGCTGGCGCGTCGTGTCCTTCACCGTCGCGGGCGTGGTGGCCTGTGTCATCCCGCTGGTCGCGTGGCTGGTGCGCGACCGTCCGTCGGACGTGGGGCTTGCGCCCTACGGGGCCGCACCGGACGCGGAGGAGGCGAAGGGCTCCAGCGTCAACCCGCTCGCCAACGCGCTGGGGGCGCTGAAGCGAGCGTCAGGCAAGCGCGACTTCTGGCTGCTCGCAGGAAGCTTCTTCATCTGCGGCGCGACGACGAACGGGCTGGTGGGCACGCACCTGATTCCCGCGTGCATGGACCACGGCATCCCGGAGGTGCGGGCCGCGGGGCTGCTCGCGCTGATGGGCATCTTCGACCTGGTGGGCACCACGGCGAGCGGATGGATGTCGGACCGCTTCGACAACCGCTGGCTGCTCTTCTGGTACTACGGCCTGCGGGGGCTGGCGCTGCTCTATCTGCCGAGCGCCTTCGAGCTGTCCGTCTTCGGGCTGCCGCTGTTCGCGGTGTTCTACGGCCTGGATTGGATCGCCACGGTGCCGCCGACGGTGCGGCTGACGACGCAGACGGTGGGCGCGGAGGACGGGCCCATCGCCTTCGGCTGGGTGGTGGCCGCGCACCAGGTGGGCGCGGGCCTGGGGGCCCTGGGCGCGGGCGTCATCCGCACCTCGCTGGAGACGTACACCCCCGCCTGGGTGGTCGCGGGCGTCATCTGCCTCGCGGCGGCGGGAGTGGTGCTGCGCATCGGACGCGGGAGCGTCCAGGCGCCGCCCGTGGTGGGCACGGCGGCGCCGCGCTGAAAGGCTCAGTCCTCCGAGACCAGCACGACCTTGCCCACCGTGCTCCGCCCCTCCAACTGGCGGTGGGCCTCGCCAGCCTGGGACAGCGGCAGCGTCAGGCCCACGACGATGCGCAGTCGCTTCGCCACGACCTCCGCCAGCAGCGCCTCGCGCGCCCGGCGCTGAACCTCCGGGGATACAGGGGTGCGCAGCCAGTACGCGCTCACGGTGAGCGACTTCGCGTAGAGGGACTCCACCTCGACGAGCGGCGGCGGGCCACTGGCGTTGCCATAGCTCACCAGGTGACCGAAGGGCGCCAGCGCGTCCACGCTGGCCTGCCACGTGCTCGCGCCCACCGAATCCAGCACCCGCTCCACCCCGCGTCCCTGGGTCAGCGCCTGGACCCGCGCCGCGACGTCCTCCTGGTCGTAGCGGATGACGTCGTCCGCCCCCACCTCCCGCGCGAGCTTCGCCTTCGCCTCGCCCGACACCGTCCCGATGACCCGCGCGCCCGCGGCCTTCGCCAGTTGCACCGCCAGCACTCCCACGCCTCCGGCCGCCGCGTGGATGAGCACCGTCTGCCCCGCCTCCACTCGCCCCACCGTGTGCACCACGTGGTACGCCGTCAGCCCCTGCACCAGCAGCGCGGCGGCCTCCGCGAATGACACCTCCGGTGGGAGCGCCAGCAGCTCGCCCGCCGGCGCGAGCGCGGCCTCCGCGTAGGCGCCCTTCGTCAAGGCCACCACCCGGCGTCCCACCCAGGACGGATCCACGCCCGGACCCACCGCGCGCACCACGCCCGCGGCCTCGCTGCCCAGGATGCGCGGCAGGGGAACCTGGGCGTCGTACAGGCCCCGGCGGCGCTCGGTGTCCGCGAAGTTCACGCCCGCGGCATGGACGCGCAACAGGACCTCTCCCGGCCCCGGCACGGGCTCCGGCGTGTCTTCCCATTGGAGGACCTCCGGCCCTCCCACCTGGTGATAGCGGATGGCTTTCATGCGCGGATTCCTAACGACCGCGACGCCTGCTTGTCAGGACTGAATTTCCGCCCGCGTCCCTCGGGAGCGAAAGGAGCGGTCCCCATGCGCACGGCGACGAAGCAGGCCCCGATGAACCTCAAGCACCCGAATCCTTCCGGTCACGGCATCGAAGCGTCCTCGCGTCCCGGCCCGGTCACCGCTCCTTCCCCGTGCCGCTGGCGGGACTTCGCGTCCTATCGCATCGCCTCGCCCGGCTCCTGAAGGCTCCGCGCTCCGTCCCTGACGGCGCACGGCACCTGGAGGCCGGGCTTCCCCCCAAGGGAACCCGGCCTCTTTCGCGTCCGGGCTCCCGCGCACCTTCCGGGGACGTAGAGCGTTACGGAGACGCACTGGCCTGTAGAGCCAGAGCCCTTGAAAGCCCGCTGGGTTCGACTCCCAGCGTCCCCACTTCCACTCAGAGGCCGTGCACCGGGTGTGGTCTGGACTCCAAATCCAGATGCGCGGGGTTCGACTCCCTGACGGCCTGTCCCGCCCGAAAGGCCCCGTGTCATGGAAACGCTGGTGCTGAGCCAGTCCTATGAACCCGTCGCACGCATCCCGTGGCAACGCGCCGTCATGCTGCTGTTCCAGGGCAAGGTGGAGGTCGTGGAGGAGTACGAGGATCGCGTCATCCGTTCGGTGACGGTCGAGCTGCGCATGCCGTCCGTCATCCGCTTCGTGCGCGCCCTGTGGAAGGGCCCGCGCGGCATCCGCTTCAGCCGGGAGAACGTCTACCAGCGCGACCACTGCCGCTGCCAGTACTGCGGCCACAAGGTCACCCGTCCGGAAGCCACGTATGACCACGTGCTGCCGCGCGCCCAGGGTGGCCGCACCAGCTGGGAGAACATCGTCATCGCCTGCGTGCCCTGCAATCAGCGCAAGGGGAACCGCACCCCGGCCCAGGCGCGCATGACGCTGCGCACCGTGCCCTCGAAGCCGAAGCGGCTGCCGGAAGCCGTGGCCCTGTCCTTCCTCGTGGAGAAGGGCATGCCGCTGTCCTGGCGCAAGTTCCTGAGGGACGTGGCGTATTGGCACACGGAGCTGGAGGCGTAGTCCCGGGCCAGATGGGCCGGGACTTCGCTTCCGCGCCGCAACGGTTAGAGTGCCGCACGTCGAGGGGGCGTTCCGGACCACACCATGGCGACGAGGAAGAACGAAGATCAGGAGCGGCTCATCGACCGCGACCTCACCGCGATGGCGCGCGAGGGGAAGCTCCCCGCCGCCCACGGCGTGGACACCGCCGTGACGGAGGTGCTGGGCCTGCTGGCTCGGGGCGGCAAGCACCCGCTCCTCGCGGGCGAGCCCGGCGTGGGCAAGAGCGCGCTCGTCCAGGAGGTGGCCCGCCGCATCGCGGAGGGCCGCGTGGACGGCGACCTGGCCCATGCGCGACTCGTGGAGGTGTCCGTCGCCAACATCCTGGCGCGCAGCACCCAGCGTCAGGCGGCGGAGAGCTTCGAGGAGCTGCTCATCCACCTGGGCCGCCACCCCTGCCCCATCGTCTACATCCGGGACCTGCCGGTGGCCCTGGGCGGCCCCCTGGCGCCGGTGGCCGTGCGCGCGCTGCGCACCGGCGGCCTCCGCTTCATCTTCGAGACGGAGCCCAAGCGCGTGCAGGAGCTGCTGCGCGCCGACGAGGCCCTGGCGGAGCGGCTCCACCTGCTGCCCCTCCACGAGCCCCCGCTGGACAAGGCCCGCTGGATCGTCGGCCGCGTGGCGGAGGAGCTGGAGCGCGAGCTGCGGCTGCCCATCGACCCGGCCGCGTGCGACCTGGCGCTCCGGCTGTCCGCGAAGTTCCTCCTGGCGCAGCACATGCCACGCAAGGCGATTGAGCTGCTCAAGGAGACGGCGGCGGAGGCCGCGGGCGTGGCGCGCGACCACGTGGGGCCGGAGGACGTGCTCACGCGCTTCTGCGCCGCCACGCGCCTGCCCCGCTTCGTCGTGGACGACGCGATGCCGCTGGACCTGGAGGAGACGGAGCGCTTCTTCGGGGAGCGGCTGCTCGGCCAGACGGACGCGGTGGCCGCGGTGCTGCGCTCGGTGGCGCTGCTCAAGGCGGGGCTCAACGACCCGCGCCGCCCGCTGGGGGTGTTCCTCTTCGCCGGCCCCACCGGCGTGGGCAAGACGCAGCTGGCGAAGCTGCTCGCGGAGTACCTCTTCGGCTCCGCGGACAGGCTGGTGCGCCTCAACATGGCGGACTACCCCAACGACGGCGACGAGAGCGTCCCCTTCGGCGCGTCGTGGGCCCCCGCGCTGGAGACGCGCCGGGGAGAGCTGTCCGCGCTGCTCGACGGCAAGGTGTTCACCGTGCTGCTGCTGGACGAGTTCGAGAAGGCCGCCCGCAGCGTGCACGACCGCTTCCTCCAGCTCTTCGACGAGGGCACCTTCGTCAACGGCGCGGGCGAAGCGGTGTCCTGCAACAACACGCTCATCGTGGCCACGTCCAACGTGGGCTCGGAGGTGTACCGCGAGGCGGGCCTGGGCTTCGCCGCGCACAAGCGCGCCGACGAGCAGGTGTCGGAGGTGGACCGGCGCATCGCGGAGGCCTTCCGTCCGGAGTTCCTCAACCGCTTCGACGCCATCTGCCACTTCCGCCCGCTGTCGCGCGTGGACATCCGGAAGATCGCCCAGCGCGAGGTGGGCCGCGTGCTGGAGCGCGAGGGCATCCGCGCCCGGGCCCTGGACGTGGAGGTCACGCCGGAGGTGGTGGACCGGCTGGTGGAGCGCGGCTACTCGCCGCAGTTCGGCGCGCGCTACCTGCAGCGCGAAATCGAGAAGACGCTCACCGCGGCGCTCGCGGTGGAGATCGCCCGCAGGCCCCTGCCCCCGGGGACGCCCGTGCGCGTGGAGTCCCGTCCCGGAGGCCGGGTGGTCGCGGTGGCGGAGCCCGTTCCCCCGCCCCGCGAGGTGACGGCGCAGCTGCTGCTGCCCACGCCCAAGGCCGCGGCGGTGAAGCGCCGGCTGGACCGCAAGTCGCTGCTCATCGAGATGGACCGGCTGGTGGGCCGCGCCCGCGCGCTCGCCGTCTCCGCGGGACGGCCGGAGCTGGAGGAGCGCCGCGCCGCGCTGCTCGCGGAGACCCAGGCGCCCAACCTCTGGGACGATCCACTGCGCGCGGCGGACGTCATCCGCGCCTTCCGCACGGTGGAGGCGCAGTTGGGCGAGCTGGATCGCCTGGAGGCCGCGTGCCTCTTCGGGCGGCGGCTGGTGCGCGAGGCGAAGAACGAGGTGCAGCTGGGCTCCGCGGCGAAGCAGGTGGAGGAGGTCGCGCGCGAGGTGCAGATGGCGGAGGCGCTCCGGGCCGCGGGGGCCACGCCGCTGGACAACGAGGCGCTGGTGGACATCTGCGCCAGCGATGCCTCCGAGCAGCAGGCCGCGTGGGTGCAGGAGCTGGCCACCATGTACCTGGGCTGGGCGCAGCGCCGGGGCTACGAGGCCATCGCCGTGGCGGAGGCGGAAACGCCCGCGCGCGTGGTGGTGCGCATCGCCGGGCCAGGGGCCTATGGGTTCCTCGCGGGTGAGGCGGGCCTGCACCGCCGCCTGGAGGACGAGAAGCGCCAGCGCGCGTACGTGCGCGTGCACCGGGGCGGGCCGCTGGAAGAGGTGGAGCGGGCGCTGTTGGTGCTGGAGGGCCGGCCGGTGAAGAGCCGCGAGGGCGAGTACCTCCAGCGCGTGCGCAACGAGGTCACCGCGAAGGACGAGGCGACGGGGCGCGTGCTGACGCTCATCGGCGCCGGGGAGTTGGACGAGCTCAAGGGCATCGCCGCGCGCGTCGTCGCCGGCCAGGGCGCCAGCACCGACGAGGCCCGCCGCTACTTCCTGGGCCGGGGCGCCCGCGTGGAGGATCCGCGCACCGGCGCCGGCACCCCGCGAGTGAAGGACGTGATGCGCGGGGAGCTGGACGTGTTCATCGCCGCCTGGATTTCACGGCCGCCGCCGGACGGCTCCACGCCGCTCGTCTGAGGCGTCAGGGCAGCAAGCCCTGCACCACGCCCAGACGCATGGCCTCCGCGAGCACATCCAGGCCCTGCGCGGTGTTGATGCGGGAATGGGACGTGGTGCCGCTGACCACCTGCACCGCCCCGCCCAGCACGAAGGGCAGCGGCCGGCGTCCCAGCCGCAGCAGCCGTTCGTCGTAGAAGGCGGAGGGCGCGCGCTCGCGCACCAGGCGCGACAGGGCGACCATGTTCGCCGTGCGCGAAGGCTGCATCGCGGGGCCCAGGCAGGAGAAGTCGAGCCCCACCTCTGGCAGCACCGCGCCCCGGCCCTCGCGGTCGAAGAGGAAGAGCACCTGCGACGTCTCCTCCTGGGAGCCGCGCACGCTCTTCTCCGTGGTCTTCGTCATCTTCAGGCCGCCGGTGATGAGGGCCGTGCCCAGCGCCACCTGGGTCGACTTCTCCGTGTGCTCGCTCTGCGTGCGCAGGGACGACGCGCCCCGGAGGATGACCGTCACATCCTCCCAGGCCAGGGTGAGCGGAGCGCCCGCGCGAGGGGTGAACGTCCCCTCCGTGGGGCCGAACGTCGCGGTCCGAGCCGTCACGCGCTCCACGACGCCCGCCTCGTCGATGGCGAGCGCCGCGAGCCCCGCGTCCCGGAGCGTCTGGACCAGGACATCCGCCGCCTCGGGAGCCAGCCGCGCGAGCAGGGCGGGAGGCTCCGGTGCCAGCCGCATGCGGGCCTCCGCTGGAGCCATGCCGGCCGCGGCCGCGAGCACCTGGGCTGCTTCCGGCACTTCTCCCGCCGGACGAACGAGCGCGACGATCTTCATGGCGTTTCCCCACCCTTGTGCTGACCGCCGCCATCCTCGCGCGAAAGCAGGGTGGCGTACATCCGAACCCCGGCGCCCCGGCGACATTCCCCAGGGCGCCTGAAGCAGATCCAACAGACCGCGGTGCGAGGGAGGAGCGCACCCTCCCCGCGCGAGCGACGCTCAGTCGAGCAGATGCGGATTGCGCAGCAACAACACCCCCGCCTGCACGGTGGCGGTGTAGCTGTTCAGCTTGCCGGTGCGCGTCAGCTCGCTCACGTCACGCACGCCGGTCTCCGTGACGGCGCGGTCCACCACGGCCTCCCCCTGGTTGTACGCCGCGAGCGCGAGCCGCCAATCGCCATAGCGCGAGTACAACGCCTGGAAGAGCGCCGCGGCGGCCTCCGTCTCACGCGCCACGTCCAGCCGCTCGTCGCGCCCCGCCTCCACCTTCAGCCCGAAGCGTCGCGCCGTCTCCGGAATGAACATCCACACGCCCGCGCCCCGGGGCCCCGGGGCCATCGAGGGCTCGCGCGACGTCTCCGGCAGGTTGCTCACCGCGGACTCCACCATCGCCACGGCGAGCAGCCCCTCCGGAAGCGAGCGCGAGCGCAGCGTGCCCACCATCGCCTCGCGGTGCGCCGCGAGGTTCGCCAGCGCCTTGCGCATGAAGTCGCGCCCCTTCGGCGTCGTGATGAACCGGTTGAGCTGCTCCACCACCGCGGCATCCACCACCACGGGCAGGTCCCCCTCTCGCGGCCCTGCCTCCGCGAGCGCACGGGCCTCCGCGAGCGACACCGCGCGCCCACGCACCGCGCCCTGCGCCCACAGCGCCAGGGGCGCGAGCACCAACGCCAACGAGAGAGACAGGCCCAGCGTGCGCACGGAACTGCGAGGGCGGGGTTCGAACAACATGCGGATCCTCCTGACTGTGGGGTGGGACATGCCGGTGACTCCGGCGGGAAGAGAGAAGGCCGCGGGGATCCGCAGCGAGGCCTGGAGCAGGCAGCGCGCGTACGCCTCCGTGGGCACGTGTTTCGACATGACGAGCGCCTCGTCACAGGCGAGCTCCTGGTACTCCGCCAGCCACCGCGAGAACGACCGCGCGAAGGGATGCCAGAAGAACGCGCTATCGAAGCCGAGCCGCGCGTACGCGAGCACCGTGTCGCGCTGCCGGTGGTGTTGCAGCTCATGCCGCACCGTCAGCCGCAGCGCCTCCGCGTCCTCCAGCACGTCGGAGGGCACCACCGCCCACGCGCCGCCCCCGGGGAACCAGACCGAGAACGCGCCGCCCGCCACGTCCCCCAACACCACGCGGACGCGGCCCACGCGACGAAGCACCGGCAGCGCCTCCAACTTCCGCCGCAGCCTCGCGTACCGGCGCAGCTCCCACGCCAGGAACGCCAGCGCCCCCACGCCCAGCCCCACCGTCACCCAGGGCATCCCCGTGCGCAGCCCCCCCTCCACCGAAGAAGCCCCCTGCACGGGGCCCCCCAGCGGCCGAGCCACGGCGGGCGCCAGCGGCGCGGCGTAGCGCACCAGCGAGCGCTCGAAGGTGAAGAGGGGCCCCGCCGGAAGGAACTCCCGCGCCACGAGCCCGGCCCACGGCAGCACCACCGCCAGCCCCAGCGTCACCCGGCCCACGCGAAGCGTCTGCCGGGCGCTCAGGCTCCGCTCCACTCCCAGTGCCAGCGCGGCACGCAGCAGCCCGAAGCCCACCGCCACCAACACCGCCGAGATGACGTACGCGGCCAGCACGTCCTGGAACAGGGCGCTCATCCCCGGCCCCCCTTGCGGCCCAGCAGCTTGCGGATCTGCTCCACCTCCTCCGCGGACAGCGGCACCGCCTCCACCAGCCTCGCCACGAGCGACGAAGGCGTCCCGTCGAACACCGTCGCCACCAGGTGGCGCACGCTCTGGGCCTCGTACGCCTCGCGCGACAGCCGCGCCGAATACAGGTGCCCCCGCCCCTCCTTGCGGCTGTGCACCACGCCCTTCTGCTCCAGGATGCGCAGCACCGTGGACACCGACGTGTAGGCCAGCTTGCGCTCCGGCGGCAGCGCCGCGAGCACGTCCGCCACGCTCACCTCCCCCAACCTCCACACCCACTGCATCAGCTCCAGCTCCACCGGCGTGAGCGGCTTGGACTCCTCTGCGGACGGCGACCTGGACACGGGGCGGACCTCCACGGCTTCGAACTAAGGCCTTAGTTCAAATACAACTAAGCCTTTAGTTTGAATCCGTCAAGCAGGCGGGCGCTGGAGTTCGAAGCGCCGGGGTGCGGATTCCCACGCACGGGACGGGCAGGGCCCTTAGACTCCAGGCCACATGCTCCACGTCATACCTCTGGGCGGCCTCGGCGAAATCGGCCTCAACGCCATGGTGCTCGCCTGTCGAGGGGAGATGCTGCTCATCGACGCCGGCCTGATGTTCCCCTCGTCGGGAATGCCCGGCGTGGACATCATCGTCCCGGACTTCACGCACCTGAAACGCAACGCCGCGCAGCTCAAGGGCGTGCTGCTGACTCACGGGCACGAGGACCACATCGGTGCGCTCCCCTACCTGCTCGGCGACGTGTCGGTTCCCATCTACGGCACGCGCTTCACGCTGGCCCTCGCGCGCCAGCGCCTGGAGGAGCTGGGCGTGGAGGCGGACCTGCGCGAAATCGAGCCGCGCACGCCCTTCCCCGTGGGCAGCGCCTTCCAGGTGGAGGCCACGCGCGTGACGCACACCGTGCCGGACGCGGTGGGCTTCATCGTCCGCACCCCCGAAGGCACCATCATCCACACCGGCGACTTCAAGCTGGACCCCGACCCCATCGACGGCCTGAAGACGGACCTGGAGCGCTGGGGCGAGGCGGGCGACGAGGGCGTGCTGTGCCTGCTGTCGGACTCCACCAACTCCGAGCACACGGAGGAGACCGGCAGCGAGCGCGTGGTGCAGACCACCTTCGAGCGCCTGTTCCACGAGACGAAGGGCCGCATCGTGGTGGCGCAGTTCTCCTCCAACCTCCACCGCGTGCGGCACCTGCTGGACCTGTGCGAGCGCACCGGCCGGCTGGTCGCGCTCCAGGGCCGCAGCATGGTGCGCAACGTGGAGCTGGCGCGGGAGATGGGCTACCTGGACGTGCCCGACTCGCTCTTCGTGCACCTGGACTCCGTGCCGAAGCTCGCGCCCCACCGCGTGGCGGTGCTCACCACGGGCGCCCAGGGCGAACCCCGCGCGGGCCTCACCCAGCTGGCCCAGGGTGACGGGCCCGTGCGCCTGGAGCCCGGCGACACGGTCATCGTCAGCGCCCGTCCCATCCCCGGCAACGAGCGCTCCGTCGGCGCGCTCCTGGATCAGCTCCACTGGCGCGGCGCGCGCATCGTCTACGCCCAGGTGGAGCCCGGCGTGCACGTCTCCGGACACGCCAGCCGGCCCCAGCAACGCCGCGTTCTGGACATCGTGCGCCCCAAGAACTTCATGCCCGTGCATGGGGAAGTCCGGCACCTGCACCGACACCTGACCACCGCGCGCGAGGCGGGCATGGCCCCGGAAGGGCTGCTCCTGGCGCACGACGGCGACGTGGTGGCCTTCGAGGACGGTCAGGGTCGCTTCACCGGCAGCGTGACCTCCGGACGCATCCTGCGTGAGCGCTCCGGGGATGGGGTGGTGACGCCGGAGACGCTGGCGGAGCGCAACCGCCTGGCGGAGACGGGCGTGGTGGCCGCGGCGGTGGTGCTGCGGCGGGACACCCAGGCCCTGGTGGCGGGGCCCCAGCTGTCCGGGCAGGGGCTGAACCCGGACGAGCAGGGCGTGCTGTCCCGGGTGGCCCAGGATGCGCGGGCCTTCTTCGAGGAGCTCAACCCCCAGCTGCGCGGGGACGACGCCCTGGCGCGCGAGGAGCTGGTCCGGGCGGTGAAGCGGGCCTTCAAACAACACACCTCCCGGCGGCCCCTGGTGGTGCCCTTGGTCGTCCGGGTGTAGGTATGGTAAGGGCGCGAAAAGGTCCCCCCCATGCCCTCCTTCGACGTCGTCTCCAAAATCGATCTGGCTGAGCTCGACAACGCGGTCAATCAGACCAAGAAGGAGCTCAGCACGCGGTATGACTTCCAGGGCGTCAACGCCGACATCGTCATCGCCCCGGACCACACCTCGCTGACCGTGAAGGCCAACAGCGAGGACAAGGTCCAGGCCGCCAAGGAGGTGCTCCTGGCGAGGCTGGCCAAGCGCAACATCAGCCTGCGCACCCTGGAGTTCGGCGACATCGAGAAGACGGGCCTCCACAACGTGAAGCAGCCCATCAAGCTCCAGCAGGGCATCCCGGTGGAGAAGTCGAAGGAGCTCATCAAGATCCTCAAGGAGTCCAAGCTCAAGGTGCAGGGCTCCATCCAGGCGGATCAGCTCCGAGTCACGGGCAAGAACCGCGACGACCTGCAGGCCGCCATGGCGCTGTTCCGCAAGGAGCAGGACCGGCTGAGCCTGGACATGCAGTTCACCAACTTCCGCGACTAGAGACACCCTCCGCCATGCACGCTGCCCGTCTGGCCCTCCTGCCCCTCTGTCTGCTGTTCGCCCCTCCCGCGCTCGCGCAGGACCCGGCGCCCAGGCCCAGCAAGCCGGTGCCCGTGCTCAAGAAGGCACCGCAACCGGAGAAGGGGCTCAAGGACTTCGGTTCGCCGCTGATCATCAAGCCGCTGTCCGTCGAGGGCGCCACCGCGAACTTCTCCGCCCGGGTGGGCTGGCGCAAGGACACGCTCTTCGTGGGCGTGGAGGCCACGGACAACCAGCTGCTGGCGGGCGACCTCATCACCCTCACCCTCCACTTCCCGGATGCGGGTCCCACCTCCCCTGGCTACACCTACCGCTTCGCCTTCGACGGCCAGCGCACCTCCGGGGCCGACAGCGGCACGCCCCAGTTCGCGCAGTCGCTGGTGAACGCCGCGGTGCACCGCCAGGGCGACACGCTGTCGGTGGTGGCGCTGATCCCGGTGCGCGCCCTGCCGCGCTTCCCCGCGGTGGATCCGCTCGTCATGGACCTGTGCATCACCTACGAGGACCAGGACCAGGTGGGCGCCAAGGCGGTGCCGGTGTCCAACTGCAAGGGCGGCACGCCCCCGGAGGGAGAGGCGCTGCGCCTGCCGGACGAGGCGCGCAAGAACCTCAAGCTCAAGCCCCCCGCGAACGTCACCACCCTGGAGGCCGCGCCCACGGGCTGGCTCGGGTGGGGCGTGCTGAGCTACCCCGAGTGGGCCCAGGGCGACGCGCCGCTCACGCCCGCCTCGCTGCGCGCGCTGGTGGCGCCCAACGCCGTGGACGCGTCGAAGATGGGCGTGAACCTGCCGGAGACGTTGAGCCTGCCGGACGGGCGACCGGTCGTGACCGTGCTCACCGGGAAGAATCCCTATGCCGTCGAGGGTCAATGCGACTCCGACGACGAGCTCCGGATGGGGCTCTACGTGGTGTCGGGCAAGACGGCACAGCGGGTGCTTGATTGGCCGGCCGCCACCTGTGCGCTGGGGCGCGCCACGTCCGTTGAACTGGATGAACAGGGGGCGCTGGACATCGGTTACTCGAACGGCGCCATCATCAACTTCGTTTGGAGTGCGGACCACTTCGAGCGGACGCAACTGGGAAAGCGGTAGACGCGAGTGGAAGACACCAAGAGCCTGTACATGATGACCCTCGGCTGCCCGAAGAACCGGGTGGACTCCGAGGTGATGCTGGGCACGCTTCGCACCCGCGGCTACTCGCTCGTGCAGGACCCCACCGAAGCCCAGGTCATCGTCGTCAACACGTGTGCCTTCATCGGCCCGGCGAAGCAGGAGTCGGTGGACTCCATCCTGGAGATGGCGGAGCTGAAGAAGACGGGCGCGTGCAAGACGCTCGTCGTCACCGGCTGCCTGTCCCAGCGCTACGGCCACGACCTGGCGCAGGAGATGCCGGAGGTGGACCACTTCCTGGGCACCAGCGCGTACGCCCAGATTGGCGACCTGCTGGCCGCGGAGGCCTCGCCTCGTCAGGTCATCCCGGATCCGGACTACATCCACAACGCGGAGACGCCGCGCATCAACTCGATGCCGAAGTACACGGCGTACCTCAAGATCTCCGAGGGCTGCGACAACGCCTGTGCGTTCTGCATCATCCCCACGCTGCGCGGCGGCCAGCGCTCGCGCACGGTGGAAGACATCATGGCGGAGGCGCGCAAGCTGGCGGACAGCGGCGTGCAGGAGCTGAACCTCGTCGCGCAGGACCTGACGGCGTACGGGCATGACCTGCCCGGCAAGCCCAAGCTCCACGAGCTGCTCAAGGAGCTGGTGAAGGTGGACGTGAAGTGGATCCGCCTGCACTACGCCTACCCGCGCGTGTTCCCGGACGAGCTCATCGACGTCATCGCGTCCGAGCCGAAGATCGCCAACTACCTGGACATGCCGGTGCAGCACGCCAGCGACAAGCTGCTCCTGTCCATGAAGCGCGGCCGCAACTCCAAGTTCCTCAAGGAGCTGCTCACCAAGCTGCGTGAGCGCGTGCCGAACCTGGTGATGCGCACCTCGCTCATCGTCGGCCTGCCGGGGGAGACGGAGGAGGACTTCGAGCTGCTGAAGGAGTTCGTGAAGGAGCAGCGCTTCCAGCGCCTGGGCGTCTTCCAGTACTCCGACGAGGAAGGCACCTCCGCGTTCGACCTGCCGAACAAGGTCCCGGCGAAGACCATCGAGCGCCGCTGGCGCGAGGTGATGGCCATCCAGAAGCGCATCAACCGCGAGCAGAACAAGAAGCTCGTGGGCCAGAAGCTCACCGTCCTGGTGGAGGGCCCCAGCGAGGAGTCCGAGCACCTGCTGGTGGGCCGCCACGAGGGCCAGGCGCCGGAGATCGACGGGCTGGTCTACATCAACGACGGCCTGGCATACCCGGGCGAGTTCGTCACCGTGGAGGTGACGGAGGCGCACGACTACGACCTCATCGCCCGCGTGGTGGAGCGTCCGGATCCGAAGCAGCGGGCGCACACTCCGCGCGAGGCCCCGCCCGCGCCCGTGCCGATGAAGGCGCTGGTGCGTCCGCCGGAGCCGCGGCCGGAGTAGCCCTCCCGGCGACAGCGCGCTTCAGCCTCACGGGCCCCGGCCCGCCCTCCTCGACGAGGGCGACCGCGGGCCCGAGTCATTGCGGGGCGACGCCGCGCTTCCGCGCCACGGACCGTGGAGCGCCCGCAGTCGCGCCAGAGCCACCAGTTCGTCACGGCGGGGCGATGCCGCGCTTCCGCGCCACGGACCGTGGAGCGCCCCTTGTCCCAGCAGCGACAGGCTTGGGTCCGGCCCGGACCGTGAAGCGCCCCTGCCCAGCGGAGGAGGTGGACAGCGCTACTTCGGATCCTCGGGCTCCAGCTCGCGCTCTTCCACTGGCGGAGGCCGCGGGCCTGTCCCCTGGGTCGGGACCGCCACGCCCTCGCCCAGCGGCGTCGGCTGGCACTCGCACACGGTGCGCCGCGACGCGGTCTCCGTGACGAAGGCGCAGGTGGTGGGGCACTCGGGCTGGCGCCCCTCCTCCACCAGCGACACCGCGTAGCTCCGGGCGCCCTGGAGCGCGGCGTGGCAGGCGGGCAGGCTCTTCGCCAACGACCCCCACGGCAACCGATGCTGCGTGTTGGCGCCGCGCGTGGCGGTGGGGAAGCTCAGGCCCACCTGACAGCCCGTCTCCAGGCGCTGGCCCTCCGCGCCCCGAGGCTCCACGTACAGGCGCACGCCTTCCGGCAGGTCCCGGTACACCGCGCCGGAGAGGGCCACCGCGCCATCGGGCTCCGCGCGCACGAAGACGCCGTAACAGGCCTCTTCGCTGAAGGCTCCGCCCTCGCCCGCGCACTCCTGCCGTCCGCCGCCCTCGGGCATGCGCACGTGAGGCCTGCGCAGCACCAACGCCCCGCCCTGCGCGTCCACGGTGGCGGTGAAGCGGCCCCACACGTCCGGGCCCAGCCGGCCCAGGCTGCTCTGTGACGGCCAGCGTCCCGCCGCCTCCATCACCAGCGGCCGCACGCCCAGGCCGTCCGCCACCTCCACCGCGTCCACGGCGAAGGTTCGCGGCGGCAGGCCCGCGGCGGTCTCCAACGGCTGCAGTCCCTGCCCCAGCGCGGGCTCCACCGCCAGCCGGGAGAAGGGCTCGCGCGTGCCCAGCACGAAGGGCCCCGTGAGGCTCGCCTCGCCCTGTGACACCTGCACGGCCAGCAGCGGCCAGTCCCCCTGCGGCTCCCGGCTGAGCTCCACCACATGGGACTCGCGCACCGCGTCCGTCGCGCGCAGCTCCGCGTCGTAGGCCTCACGGGGACGCGAGGCGGTGAACGTCACTTCGCGGCGCAGCGGATCCACCGTGAGGGCGTATGGGGCCAGCACGTCCTGCCCCAGCGTCACCGAGCAGCCCTGCTCGCCCGACAGCAACAGCGTGCGCAGCGGCGGCGCGACAGGGCCCACCGTCAACAACGGGGCGGGGACCTCGGGCCAGGAGCGGTGGCCTCCGGAGGGCTCGGGTACTCGCGCCGTGCCGGCGGGCGCGGGCGGTGCGCCGTCGAAGCATGGAGTGGAGACGAGGGACAGCGGCCGAGTGACATCCAGCACCACCGGCACGACCCGGCCCCCGAGCCTCCCCGCCACCGTCAGCCGCAGCGCGGGCGACGACAGGAGCGGCAGTGTCTGTCCCACGAGGCTCGTGGGACGTGAAGGGCCCGCGGGCGCGGAGGAGTGACACCCGGCGCCCATGAGCACGCATCCCGCCAGCAGCACGCCACGCATGGGAGGTGGCGGCTCCTACTGCGCCTTCTTGGTGAAGTCGTCCACGCGGGTGCCCTCGGGTGGGTTCAGCTTGAAGCTGTCCGCCGCGATGCCCACGTTCGTCTTCAGGTCCAGGAAGGCGATGGTGTTCTCGCTGCCGTCGGGATCCACCACGGTGCTCTTGAGCACCTGCGCCGTCGCCGGGTCCACCTCCAGGCGCACCTGACGGAAGCGCGGCTCGTTCTTCAAGGGGTCGAGCACCAGCAGCGTGCCCTTGCAGTCCTTGCAGTCCCCCTTGGAGATGGCGAACTCGTCCGCGAGCTTGCCCTGGCCGAAGAGGAACGTCACCGACGCGGACAGCTGGCTGGTGTCCACGGCGGCCACCGTGAGCGTCTGCGCGTCCGGGTCGTACGCGTACACCTTGTTGCCCGCGAGCACGAACGTGCGCGTGGACGGGTTCGTGTACTCCCAGCGCATCAGGCCCGGCTTCTTGTACGTCACCGTGCCCGACGACGACTGCGTGCGGCGGAAGGTCTTGTACTTGTAGTCCTGCTTGAAGCCCGCCTTGAAGTCGCCCGTCTTCTCGTAGAACGCCTGCATCCGGTCCACGAGCGCCTTCACCTCGGGCGTCATCTTCGGCGCGGGCTTCGTGGCGCTGGAGGCCGTGCCCGTGTCGGGCGGCTTCGCGGCGGCGGGCGCGGCGGCCACGCCAGCATCCGAGGGGGCCGAGGGCTTCGGCGCGGCGGCGGTGGCCGCGGGCTTCGGCGTGGGGGCGGCGGTGGTGGGGGCCTGCGGCACGGCGAGCAGCGTGAAGAGCAGGGATTCCAGCAACATGGCGTGCGCCTCCGGAGCGGGCACCCGAGGTGCCCGCAGGGTCCATCTACCGCATCCGGACGGCCCCCGGGGGGCCGGCATTCACCGCTGTGTGGCTTTGACCAGACGCTTCCGCTGCTTCACGCCCAACAGGTAGAAGCGCTCCCGCAGGGCCTGGGCCTCGTCGGGAGACAAGTCCCCGGAGCTCCCCAGGTGCTCGTCCCGCCAGGCGATCGCCCGGGTGATGCTGGCGGACGCCGCCGCGGAGATATTCAGGCTCTGGCTGAAGCCCTTCATCGGGACCCAGAAGGTGCCGTCCACGCCGGTGAGCACGTCGTCACTCACCCCGTAGCGCTCGTTGCCGAACACCATGGCGAACTTCGTATCGAAGCGCAGGCTGTAGAGGTTCGTGGCCCCCTCGCGCAGCGCCGACGCGTAGAGGCTGAAGCCGCGCTCCTTCAGGTGCGCGCGGCACTCCGCGAACGTCTTGTAGAGGTGCACGTCCAACCACTTGTCGCAGCCCTGGGCCACCCGCGAGTTCGGGATGAAGGGCGCTTCCGGGTTGATGACGACGTGCACCTCCTGCACGCCCATGGACTCGCAGGTGCGCAGCACCGCGGCCATGTTGAAGTTGTCCTCCAACCGGTCGAGCACCACCGTGAAGTTGCGCGTGCGCTGGCTGACGACGCGGTCGATCTTCTCCTTCCGCACGTCGAGCAGGAACTGCTCCGGCTCGACGACGTCGCGCTCGAACTTCTCGTAGCGGGGTCCTCCACCAGCCATCGACTCAGCGCCTCCCGCCGGACTTCTTCGTGGCGGACTTCTTCGCCGGGGCCTTGCGCGCGGACTTTCGCGAAGCCGCCTGCTTCACCGGGGCCTTGCGCGCGGGCTTCTTCGCCACCGGCGTGCGCGAGGAGGCCTTCTTCTTCGCCACGGGCTTGCCAGCGGCCTTCTTCGCCAGGGCCTTGCGAGCCACCTTCTTCGCCGGAGCCTTGCGCGCCGCCTTCTTCGCCGAGGCCCTGCCCGCGGATTTCTTCGCCGGAGCCTTCGTCGCCGAGGCCTTGCCCGCGGCCTGCTTCGCCGGAGCCTTGCGCGCCGCCTTCGTCGCGGCCTGCTTCGCCGGAGCCTTGCGCGCCGCCTGCTTCGCCGGAGCCTCCACATGGAGCTTGTCGGTGCGCCCCGTGAAGAGCACCTCCGCCACCGCATCCATCAGGGCCTGCATGCCTTCGCCCGTGGCGCAGGACACCGGGTACACGCGGATCCCCCGGCGGCGCAGCGCCTCCGTGAAGGGCCCCAGCCGCTCGCGGGCCTCCGTCAGGTCCTGCTTGTTGGCGGCCACCACCTGCGGCTTGCTGGCCAGCTCCGCGCTGTACTTCTTCAGCTCCGTGTTGAGGATGTTGAAGTCGTCCAGCGGCTTGCGGCCCTCGCCCTCGGCGCCCATGTCGATGAGGTGCACCAGCACCTTGCAGCGCTCCACGTGGCGCAGGAACTGGTGCCCCAGGCCCACGCCCTCGCTGGCGCCCTCGATGATGCCGGGGATGTCCGCCATGACGAAGGACAGGTTGTCCTTGTACTGGACCATGCCCAGGTTCGGCACCAGCGTGGTGAACGGGTAGTCCGCCACCTTGGGACGCGCGCGGCTCACCCGCGAGATGAACGTGCTCTTGCCCGCGTTGGGGAAGCCCAGCAGGCCCACGTCCGCCAGCAGCTTCAGCTCCAGCCGCAGCGTGATCTCCTCGCCCTGCGTGCCGTCCTGCGCGAAGCGCGGCGTCTGGCGCGTGGACGTGGCGAAGTTCATGTTGCCCAGGCCGCCCCGGCCGCCCTTGGCCGCGACGAACTCCTGGCCCGGGTCGCTCAGGTCCACCAGCAGCTCGCCCGTGGCCTCGTTGCGGATCAGCGTGCCCACCGGCACCTGGAGCACCAGATCCTCGGCCCCGTGACCGTTGCAGTCACTGCCCATGCCGTGCTCGCCGCTCTTGGCCCGGTGGTGCTGCTGGTAGCGGTAGTCCAGGAGCGTGGTCAGCTGCGGGTTCGCCACGAACAGCACGGAACCCCCGTTGCCGCCGTCGCCGCCGTTGGGGCCGCCCCGCTCGATGAACTTCTCACGCCGGAAGGACACGGCGCCGTTCCCGCCATCTCCCGCCTTCACGTAGATGCGTACTTCGTCGACGAACTTCATGGGGCGACCGCCCTCCTGGAAAAACACAGAGCGGGCCGTCCTCGCATCCGACCGTTCGCGAGGAACGGGAGGACCGGGAACGACCCGCTCGGGGATGCCCGTGCCCGGGGTTTCCCCCAGGGCAACCGACTAGGCGCTCGCCTGCGCGGCGGCCGGGTACACCGACACCTTCTTCTTGTCGCGACCGAGGCGCTCGTACTTCACCACGCCGTCCACCACCGAGTAGAGGGTGAAGTCGCGGCCGAGCTTCACGTTCGTGCCCGCGTGGATCACCGTGCCCACCTGGCGCACGAGGATGCTGCCCGCGGAGACGGCTTCGCCGCCGTAAACCTTCACGCCACGGTACTGCGGGTTGGAATCACGCCCGTTGCGCGAAGAACCCTGTCCCTTTTTATGGGCCATGACACCTTGCTCCTTGGAAGTTCGTGAGTGGAATGACCGGGACGACTAGCCGGAAATCGAGGTGACCTTCACCTCGGTGTACGGCTGACGGTGGCCACGGCGACGGGTCCAGCCTTCCTTCTCCTTCCGGAAGTGCAGAACACGGCGGTGCTTGTCCTGCGCCAGCACCTTGCCCACGACCTTCGCGCCCGCCACCGTCGGCTGGCCCACCTTCGGGCTCTCCGAGCCACCCAGCAGGAGAACCTCGGTGAACGAGACCTCGGCGCCGATGTCACCGGCGATCTTCTCGATCCGGACAACGTCGCCCTCGGCGACGCGGTACTGCTTTCCGCCCGTACGAATGACTGCGTACATCGTCGAACCCCTGTCAGCTTCGGGTTGGGTCAACCCATGGAATCCAACGCGCATTTCGGACGGCAGGCCGTCCGGCGCGCTAAAAGACGGCGGGACTTACGGGAAACCCGGGGGGGAGTCAAGGCAGTTGGCGGATCAGCCCGCCACCCGCGCCCCTATTTACTTTTGAATAGAATTCCCGGAATAAAGTCCACTGGACCGCAAGCGACGCCGCGTTAGGATGCGCGCCGTTTGCGATCCACCTGTACCTCATCCCTGAGGGGGAGTACCACCATGAAGAAGATCCTGTTCGGCCTCGCGGCCATGGCTTCGCTCACGCTCACCGCTTGCGGTGGCAACTACTGCGACGACGCCGAGAGCGCGTCGAAGGACCTGGTCAAGAAGGCCAAGGAGTGTGGCCTGGAGATCACCGACCCCGGCGAGGCCACCGACGCGGAGCGCGACGCCTGCAAGAAGAGCCTGGACAGCTGCTCGGACGCCGACAAGGACAAGCTCGACTCCTACGTTACCTGCGTGAACGACGTGAAGAGCTGTTCTGACAAGTCGTCCAGCCAGCAGCAGGCCTTCTCGGCCGCCCTCGTGGCGTGCTCGGCCCACCTGTCGGGCCTGAGCACCGCCTGCACCTTCGCGGACTGAGCGCGAACGCGGCCTCCGCCGCACTCAGGGCCCGGTTCCCTCCCCAGGGAATCGGGCTCGTTCATTGCGGGGCGCCATCAACCGCGCGCCCAGCGCCCGGTCCACCACGCGGCGGCGCTGCTGGAACTCCCATTCCAGCGGGTCCAGCTGGAGCCCCCGCTCATAGGCCTCCAGGGCCCGCTTGAGCTGGCCGTCGCGCTCCAGCGCGCTGCCGGTGAGGAAGTGCACCCGCGCGGTGCCCACCGACCGGGGATGCTCGGCCAGGTATTCGCGGCGCAGGGCATCCGCCTGGATGGCGGTGAGCCCCGCCTCCAGGCACCGCGCCACGCCCCGGGGATTGCCCAGCCGGGCGTCGTAGCGCGCCCGGCGCAGCGGCACCCCCAGGGTGTCGCCGGCGTCCCGCACGCGGATCAGCATGGCCTCCAGGCGTGCGCGCTGCCCGCGCGACAGCGACCGTTGCCGCAGCGCGGACAGGAGGGTCCACAGCTCGCGCGCCCGCTCCCGGGCGGACTCCAGCTCCACGTCCGGAGCCAGTCCCAGCACCGCGTAGTGGGTTCCCTCCCCGCCCAGCTGCTCTCGGTAGGTCCCCAGGACGCGCTCGGCCTCGGCGTCCTCCGGGAGCTCCCGGGGACCCGGCGGCGGCGAGGCCTGGGCGCCCGAAAGGTGATGCTCCACCCGGGCCTTCAGCGTGGCCGAGGGCGCGAGGAACTGGACGCCAAAGCCCGGGCGCATGCTCCAGGCATGGGCCTGCTCGGGGGAGACGTGGCGCACCACCTCGCACGTGACGACCAGCGGCCCCGTGGACAGCGGCAGCACCACCTGGACGCGGGCGAACAGGGGGGGCAGGTCCCCCGTCGCGTGGAGGAACACCCCGCCGCGCGACAGGTCGGAGCCCGTGAAGGACCGGGGCTGCGTGCCGGGCTGGAGGATCACCTGCACGGGCACCGGCAGGGTCCTGCCCCCCATGGCGCCGGGCGGACCGGGAGGGGCCAGGAGCTGCGTCCGCCGGAGGCCGCTCGGATCAGCGGTGGCGGCGGGACGGGGGCTGCCCACGGCCGCGCGCGGCGGCGGCGTGCGCCCGACCAGGGCCTGCTCCAGCGCGGTGCGCAAGGCGAGCGCGTTCGCGTAGCGATCCTCCGGGCTCTTCGCCAGCGCGCGCAACACCACCGCCTCCAGGGCGGGCGGCACCGAGGGGCAGATGGTTCGAGGAGCCGGCGGCCACCGCGTCTGGTGCGCCACGAGCTGGGCGGTGAGGCCCTCGTCGGGAAAGGGCAGCCGCCCCGTGAGCAGCTGGTAGGCGATGACGCCCACCGCGTACAGGTCCGCGCGGCCGTCCAGGCGCCGGCTCAGGGACTGCTCCGGGGCCATGTACTCCGGCGTCCCCACGATGATGCCCGCCACCGTCTCCGGCATGCTCGCGTCCACCAGCTTCGCGATGCCGAAATCGAGCACCTTCACGAACGGCATCCCCCGCCCGCGCTTCACCAGGAAGATGTTGTCCGGCTTCAGGTCGCGGTGGACGATGCCCCGCGCGTGCGCCGCATGCAGCGCGTCACACACCTGGGCCAGCATGGGCACCACCGCCCCCGCCGACAGGGGCGTCCCCACCCAGGCCGACAGCGGCGCGCCCTCCAGGAACTCCATGATGAGGTACGGCCTGGGCGCCGCGGCGTTGAGGTCGAAGATGCTGACGATGTTCTCGTGCCCGATGAGGTTCACCGCGCGGGCCTCGGCGTGGAAGCGCTGCACCAGCTCCGGGTAGCGCGTCAGGTGCTCATGCAGCACCTTCACCGCCACCCGGCTGCCAATGGACACGTGCTCGCCCAGGTAGACAGAGCCCATCCCGCCCCGGCCCACCCGGCGCACCAGCCGGAAACTGCCCATCTGCGTCCCCAGCAGCGGATCCACCTCCTCCACCATCGACGGGGCCACCGGCTCCGCCCCAGCACCGCCCACGCCGTCACCCGCCTCCCGGACGAGCGTGTCGCACGACGTCTCCTCGCCATGTCTCCGCCCGCACGCAGAACACGTGCGCTCGCTCCTCACGACCTCGGCCATACCGCCCCCCTGGCCTAATTCCCTGTCCAATCTGCACATCCGGTAAGCCCCGCATCCACTGCCGACAAGGGTGGTTGTCGCAAAGTGAGGAGGGTCCCCCGCCCCGGGGCCGGGGTGACGGTTGGGCGGCGGACTGCGACGTGTCAGGAAGGTGTCACGCGGATAGGATGCGCGCATGTCCCGCTCGGCCCGACGCATTCCCACCGTGAACCTGTCCCACTACCGCTCCGGAACTCCCGAGGAGCGGGCCCGCTTCGTCCAGGTCTTTGGCGACGCGCTCAAGGAGTTCGGCTTCGTGACCGTGGAAGGACACGGCATCGAAGACGCGCTCATCCGCCGCACGTACGCGGACGTGGAGCGCTTCTTCCAACTGCCGGAGTCCACCAAGACTCGCTACGCGGTGCCGGAGCGCCCGGGCCAGCGCGGCTTCATGGCGTTCGGCCAGGAGCACGCGAAGAACCGCAAGGTGGGGGACATGAAGGAGTTCTGGCACGTGGGCCGCGAGCTGCCCGCGGGCCACCCCTACCGCGACGACTACGGCGCCAACGTCTGGCCGGAGGAGGTGCCCACCTTCCGCGACCACACGCTGACGCTCTACCGCGAGCTGGACGACGCGGCGACGGTGATGCTCCAGGCGCTCGCTGATTATCTGGGCATCGCGCGAAACACGTTCAGCGACATGACGGTGGACGGCAACTCCGTGCTGCGGCTCATCCACTACCCGCCGCTGAAGGACCGCTTCATCCCGGGCGCGGTGCGTGCCGCGGAGCACGAGGACATCAACTTCATCACGCTCCTGTGCGAGGGCACGTCCGGCGGCCTGGAGCTGCTCACGCGCGACGGCGAGTGGATCCCCGTGGACACGCTGCGTGGGCAGATCGTCGTGGACTCGGGCGACATGCTCAGCCGCGTGATGAACGGCACCATTCCGTCCACGACGCACCGGGTGGTGAACCCGCCCAGCACGGAGCAGGACACCGTGCGCTACTCGATGCCCTTCTTCGTGCACCCGTTCTCCGACTGTGTGCTGAAGCCGCTGCCGCAGACGGAGACGCCGGACAACCCCGCGCGCCATCCGCCCATCACCGCGGACGCGTTCCTCAAGCAGCGCCTGCGCGAGCTGGGCTTCCTCAAGTAGCCGCTGCCCGGGCCATCAACTCCGGCAGGTCCACGCGGAAGTGGCGCGTCCCTTCCGCGCCGTGGAGCCAGGCGCCTCGCCCCTTGAGCCACGTGGGCCGCCACGGACGTCCCGTCTCGTCCGTGAGCACGACGCTGGCCACGGGCCCCAGGCGCTGGTGGCCCCGGTCATACAGCGTGAAGAGCTGGAGCGAGTGCGCGTCCTCGTAGCCGCCCCCGAACAGCACGTGCGTGTCGCTGACGACGATGACGTGCGCCCCTCTCACTGGCGACCGCCAGACCGTGGACGGGCGCCCCGGCCGCATGCGCACGAGCGGGAAGTCCGTGTAGCTGTAGAACCAGGTCTCCTGCTCCGACGCGACGTTGAGCGCGTAGCAGTCCACGATGCGCTCTTCCAGGCCCAGCGCCATCGACACGCCGCTCTCCTGCCGCTGCCCCATCGCATCGAAGCGCACCAGACCGTCCGCGCCGATGGGCACCCGTGAAGCGTCGCCGCCCCAACCCCGGTTGCCGAAGACGCCTTCGTCGAAGTAGCTGACCCAGACCTGCCCGTCGGCCGTCGTCTGCACGTCCGCGATACCGTCCCCCAGGGTCAGCTCCCGAAGCCACGTGCCGTCCCGCGAATAGACGTGCGCGTTGCGCTCGTGCTGCTTGTCGGAGCGGTAGCGGCACCGCGCGTTCACGAGCAGCACGTCGTCCCCGGGAAGCGGTTGGATGTAATGGAAGGCCGGTGCCCCGCGAGGCAGCGCGAACCGCTCCCAGGTGTCCCACGCGTCCGCGTAGTGGAGGACCTCCTCCTCATCCTCCGTGAGCCACCAGAGGCTGTTGTCCGGTCCCACGCCCCGGGCCTTCACCTCCCGTCCCGCGAGCGCGTCGCCCACGTCGACGAATGGGCGCACTTCGATGCCGAGGGTCCTCTGCCTGGATGTCACGGGCTCCTCCTCCGCGCTGACGGGCAGCGCCCCGACGCCGGCACTCCCGGAACCTGACGGTCCATGGCCACGAGGCTCGCTCCTTCCAAGGGCCGATGCCATCCTCCCCCACCGTGGCCACCTCCCTCGACCTGTTCGCCATCCAGCCGCGCGTCACGCTCGACGACTACGCCACGCCGGAGACGTTCGCCTCGCACCACCGGGCGCTCGCCGCTCGCGCGGACGCGCTGCGCGCCCGGGACGCTTCCGGCCGCCCGCTGAACCCCGCGCTCGCGGTGTGGCCGGAGATGGTGGGCGCCGCGCTGGGGCTGATGGGCCACCTGTCGCGCGTGCGCCGCCGCAAGACGACCCACGGCGCGATGACGCGCGTGGCGCTCGCGGAGTGGCGGGAGATGTTCCGCACGTGGCGCGCCTTTCGCCCACCGACACTGGAGGAGTGCCTCTACGCCACGGTGGCGCCCCGCGTGCACCGGGCCATGTTCGAGACCTTCTCCGGCATCGCACGCGACTTCGGGCTGTGGGTGGTGGCGGGCAGCGCGTTGCTCCCCACCAACCGCCTGGGCCCGGACACGCCCGAGTACGAACCCGCGGGCGCGCGCACCTTCAACACCAGCTACACGTTCTCACCGGAGGGGCACTGCGTGGGCGTCACGCGCAAGGTGAACCTGGTGCCCACGCAGGAGGACGTGCTGCACCTGAGCCCTGGCCGTCCGGAGGACCTTCCCGTGCTGGACACGCCCTTCGGCAGGCTGGGCACGCTCGTCTGCTACGACGGCTTCCGGGAGCCGCACACGTCGGGCGAGCCGTGGTTCGTGCCGTGCGCGCAGTACCTGGACGCGCTGGGCGTGGACGTGCTCGCGCAGCCGTCCGCCAACGCGTGGGCCTGGGACGCGCCCTGGGCGTTCAACGCGCCGGGCGAGTCGCAGCTGCGCCGTGAGCAGTGGTTCAACGAGGGCCTCTTCACGCAGCTGCGAACCCTGAAGCGCGTGCGCTACGCGGTGAACCCGCAGCTCACCGGAGGCTTCTTCGACAACACCTTCGAAGCCCCCTCCCTCATCCTGGAGAGACGGGGACCGGACGACGTGCACGTGCTCGCCCAGGCCGCGGATCCACGCGGCGAGGACGTGCTCCACGTCACCGTCCCCCGCTAGTCCCCCAGCTTCTTCTTGAGCAGCTCGTTGACGAGGCCAGGGTTGCCCTTGCCCTTCATCGCCTTCATCACCTGGCCCACGAAGAAGCCATACACGCTCTTCTTGCCGGCCTTGTACTTCTCCACCTCGCCCGCGTTCTTCGCGAGGATGTCGTCCACCACCGCCTCCACCGCGCCCACGTCGCTCACCTGCGCGAGGCCCTTCTCCGCGATGATGTCCGCTGGCGCCCGGCCGGTGCGGAACATCTCCCCGAGCACGTCCTTCGCCGCGTTCGCGGACACCGTGCCCTTCTCCACCGTGGCCAGCAGCTCCCCCAACTGCGCCGGCGTGAAGCGCAGCGCGGACAGCGGCGTGCCCTCTTCCTTGAGCAGGCGGCTCAGCTCGCCCAGGAACCAGTTGGAGAGCTTCTTCGCGTCCGACACGTGCGCGGCGCAGGCCTCGAAGAAGTCGGCCAGCGGGCGCTCGGCGGTGAGGATGCGCGCGTCGTAGGCCGGCAGCCCGTACTCGCTGATGAACCGCGTGCGCTTGGCGCGCGGCAGCTCCGGCAGGGACTGACGCTGCGAATCCCGCAGCGCGTCCGACACGCGCAGCGGCGGCAGGTCCGGCTCCGGGAAGTAGCGGTAGTCGTGCGCGTCCTCCTTGGAGCGCATCGACCGGGTGACGCCCTTGTTCACGTCCCAGAGGCGCGTCTCCTGCTGCACCTTGCCGCCGGACTCGAGGACGTCCACCTGCCGCGCCGCCTCGTACTCGATGGCCTGCTTGAGGAAGCGGAACGAGTTGAGGTTCTTCAGCTCGCAGCGCTGCCCGTAGGTGGTGGAGCCCTTCGGCATCACCGACACGTTGGCGTCGCAGCGGAAGCTGCCCTCCTCCAGGTTGCCGTCGTTGACGCCCAGGTACACCAGCACGTCGCGCAGCGCCTTGAGGTACTCCACCGCCTCGTCCGCGTCGCGCAGGTCCGGCTCGCTGACGATCTCCATCAGCGGCACGCCCGCGCGGTTCAGGTCCACCAGGCTCTGGCCCGCGGACGCGGACGCGTCGTGCACGCTCTTGCCCGCGTCCTCCTCCAGGTGGATGCGCCGCACGCGCACCGTCTTCTCCCCGGAGGGCGTGTCGATGACCAGCTCGCCCCACTCGCAGATGGGCTGGTCGTACTGGGTGATCTGGTAGCCCTTGGGCAGGTCCGGGTAGAAGTAGTTCTTCCGGCTCCACACGCTCGTCGGCTTCACCGAGCACCCGAGCGCCAGCCCCGCGCGCACCGCGTACTCCACCACGCGCTGGTTGAGCACCGGCAGCACGCCGGGCATGCCCAGGCACACCGGGCAGGTGTGGTGGTTGGGTTCGGCGCCGAACGCGGTGGAGCAGCCGCAGAAGATCTTCGACTGCGTGAGCAGCTGCGCGTGGACCTCGAGCCCGATGACCGTCTGGAAATCACTCAGGGGCATGGCGATGTCACCCTTGCCTCGCGCCCGCTAGACGGGGACGGCGCGGCGGAAGAAGTCATGCTCGCGCTCGAAGGCGCGGGCGATGCGGAGCAGGCGGGCCTCGTCGAACGGGCGCCCCAGGAGCTGCATCCCCACCGGCAGCCCGCCCTGCGTGAAGCCGCACGGCACGGACAGGCCGGGCAGGCCCGCCAGGTTGCATGGCAGCGTGTAGACGTCCATCAGGTACATGGACAGCGGGTCGCCCACCTTGTCGCCCAACTTGAACGCGGGCACCGGGGACGTGGGCGACACGATGGCGTCCACCTGTCCGAAGGCCCGCGTGAAGTCCTCGCGGATGAGCGTGCGGACCTTCTGCGCGCGCAGGTAGTAGGCGTCGTAGTAGCCGGCGGACAGCGCGTAGGTGCCCAGCATGATGCGCAGCTTCACCTCCGCGCCAAAGCCCTGCCCCCGCGTCTGCGTGTACAGCTCCTTGAGCCCCCGCGCGTCCTTCGCCCGCTGCCCGTAGCGGATGCCGTCGTAGCGGGCCAGGTTGCTGGAGGCCTCCGAGGAGGCCAGCAGGTAGTACGTGGCCAGCGCGTACTTCGTGTGCGGCAGGGAGATGTCCACCAGCGTCGCGCCCAGCTTCTCCAGCTCCTCCAGCGACGCGCGCAGCGTGCCCGCCACCTCCGGGTCCATGCCGTCGGAGAAGTACTCGCGCGGCACGCCCAGCCTGAGGCCGCGCACCCCGTCCTCCAGGCCCGTGAGGCAGTCCGGCGTCTCCACGTCCGCGGAGGTGGAGTCCAGCGGATCATGCCGCGCGATGAGCTGGAAGAGCGCCGCGGTGTCCCCCACCGTGCGCGCCATGGGGCCGGGCTGATCCAACGACGAGGCGTAGGCGATGACGCCGTAGCGCGACACCCGGCCATAGGTGGGCTTGAGCCCCACGGTGTTGGTGAACCCCGCGGGCTGGCGGATGGAGCCGCCGGTGTCCGTGCCCAGCGCGCCGAACACCTCGCGCGCCGCCACCGCCGCGGCGGACCCTCCGGAGGACCCTCCCGGCGTGCGCGTCAGGTCCCAGGGGTTGTGCGTAGGAAAGTAGGCGCTCGACTCGTTGGACGAGCCCATCGCGAACTCGTCCATGTTCAGCTTGCCCAGCAGCGGCAGCCCCGCCTCCTTCAACAGGCGCACCACGGTGGCGTCGTAGGGCGGGACGAAGCCCTCCAGCAGGCGCGAGCCACAGGTGGTCTCCAGGCCCTCCGTGAGGAAGATGTCCTTGAGCCCCACGGGCACGCCGTCGAGCGCGCTCAGCGGGCTGCCCGCCTGACGGCGCGCGTCGCTGGCCTCGGCGGCCTTGAGCGCCCCGGCCTCGTCCACGCGCAGGAAGGCGCGCACCTTCGGATCGACCTGGGCGATGCGCGCGAGGCTGGCGCGGGTGGCCTCCACGGAGGACACCTCACGGGCGGCCAGCTTCGCCCCGAGCTCCAGCATCGACAGGTCGGTGAGCGTCGACGACATGGCGGGCTACTCCAGGATCTTCGGGACGGCGAAGGCGCTGCCCACCTTCGCGGGCGCGTTGGCGAGCCCGGCTTCCGGGGGCAGCGACGGCCGCAGCACGTCCTCGCGCAGCAGCGAGGACGCGAGCGTCGCGTGGGAGGTGGGCTCCACCTGGCTCACATCGAGCGCTTCCAGCTCCGCCACCGCGTCCAGGACCCGGGACAGCTGGGTGGCGTAGCGCTCCTCCTCTTGCGGCGTCAGCGACAGCCGCGCCAGGGTGGCCACGTGCCGGACCTGCTCGAGCGTGAGGGCCATGGGGAAGCCTCCTCCCAAAAAGGGCGGGACTACGAACGCTTGAACAGGTTGAGGATGGCGCCCATCACCTTGCCGCCGCCATCGTGGCCGTGGTTCTTCACGATCTGCTCCAGCTCGCCCGCGTCCAGCCAGACGCCGTGGCAGTTGAAGCAGCTCTCCAGCTCCACGTTGCCCTGCTTGAGCGTCTGCAGGTCCATGCCGCACTTGGGGCACTTCATGTAGTGCAGCTGCTTGAGCGCCTCGCGCTGCTGGGCCGCCGTCTCCTGGGCCTGCTGGAGGGCGAGCTTGCGCTTCACTTCGATCTCCTCACGCGCGAAGTAGTCGTCTTCGTTGTGGGAGGGCTTGTCAGGGTGCAGGTCGGACATGGTCTTGGGTTCTCCTTGGCGGCAGGCACCATAACCCTGTCGCCAGGGGGGTGCGCCCGAAATGTAGGCCCTGTCCCGCCCTCTCGGATGCCTGCCGGAAAATTGACCCCGCCTCCTCCCTCCCTATTCTCGCCGGGCGGATTGCTACAGCTCGCTACGCGGCTGGAATCGGGCAGAGGGAACCAGGGGTCCATGACAGCGGCCAAGAAGGGTGGTCGGGCGGAGAAGACAGTCCTGTCCCGACAGGAGATCGCGAGCCGCCGCAAGGCACTCGCGAACAAGAAGATGAAGGCGCCGGGCGCGGCCAGTCCGGCCAAGCGGGCGCTCGTGGGCGTCTTCATCCTGGCCGCCTCGCTGCTGGCCTTGCTGGCGGTCGCCACGTTCGACGCGCACGACCGGGTCGGGCCCGGCTTCCACAACGCGGTGGGCCCCATGGGGCACCTCATCGCGGAGACCCTGCGCGGCGCGCTGGGCGTGTGCGCGTACCTCATCCCCGTGGGCGGCATCTACACCGCCGTGGTGCTCTTCGTGGGCAACCGCGAGCGCCGCCGCCTGCCGCAGGTCATCTCCCTGGCGCTGCTCACGTGCAGCGTGTCCGTGCTCGCGCAGCTCATGTTCGCCAAGGACCGGGGCTGGGCCCACCCGCCCGGCGGCGCCCTGGGCGCGGGCCTGGGCGGCCTGATGGAGGGGATGTTCTCCACCGTCGGCACCATCATCCTCGTCACCGCCATCAGCGCGGCGGCGCTCATCGTGGGCACGCAGTACACGTTCTTCAAGCTGTGCTCGCTGGTGTGGGCCGGCCTCACCGTGCTGGGCCGCCGCCTCTCCGAGGCCGCGCACGTCTTCTGGGAGCAGCAGAAGGTCAACTACGCGGCCCGCCAGGAGCGGCTCGCGCAGGAGAAGGAAGAGGAGGCCGCGTTCCTCGCGGAGCTGGAGGCCGAGGAGGAGGAGCTCTCCGAGGCCGAGCGGCTGGCCGAGGAAGCCGAAGCCGCCGAGGCGGAGAGCCTGGCCGAGGAGGCCGTCCGCCTGGCCCGGCAGAACGAGAAGGAGCAGGCCGCCAACGCGAAGAAGGCGCTCAAGGAGCAGCGCGAGCGCGAGAAGCTGGAGAAGAAGACCGCCCGCGACGAGCTGCCGGAAGAGGACGACGCGCCGGAAGAGCAGCCCTCCCTGCCCCCGGAGCGCGCCGAGCGCCGCTCGCCGGGCGCGGATCCCGCCTGGGCCGCGTCCTTCCTCGCGCCCCAGCCGCAGCTGCCCGCGAACGCGGAGGCCGCCGAGCCGCCGCGCCGTCCGCGCAAGACCCCGCAGATCGTCACCCCGCCCTCCGCCCCGTCCACCCCGCCCGTGCCCGCCGCGGCGCTCGCGCCCCCGGTGGCCGAGCCCGTCCAGAAGCCCGTGGTGGCGGAGAAGCCCTCGGCCGCCGCGCCGGGCAATGCCCTCATCCCCGCGCCCCCCGCCGCGCTGGCGCGCATGCCGCTCATCGTGGAGCCCAAGGCGCCGCCCAAGCCCACCGCCGTGAAGCGGCCGCAGGACCAGTTCGAGTTCGTGGGGGACCGCAAGAGCTTCTCGCTGCCGCCCCTGGACGTGCTGGAGGCGGACAAGAAGGAGCGCTCCGCGCTGGACAAGGACGCCTTCCTCGTCACGGCGGAGAAGCTGCGCGCGAAGCTCGCGGACTTCGGCATCGTGGGCGAGGTGGTGGAGATCCGCCCCGGCCCCGTCGTCACCATGTACGAGTTCCTGCCCGGGCCCGGCATCAAGGTCAGCAAGATCGCCGCGCTCCAGGACGACCTGGCCATGGCGATGGAGGCCATGCGCGTGCGCATCGTCGCCCCCATCCCCGGCAAGGGCGTGGTGGGCATCGAGGTCCCCAACCGCGACCGCGAGACGGTGTTCCTCAAGGAGATCGCCGAACAGGACACGTTCCAGAAGAGCAGCAGCAAGCTCACCATGTGCGTGGGCAAGGACATCGAAGGCATGCCGTACGTCTTCGACCTGGTGAAGGCCCCCCACCTGCTCATCGCGGGCACCACCGGCTCCGGCAAGTCCGTGGCGGTGAACTCGATGATCATGAGCATCCTCCTCAAGGCCACGCCCGAGGAGGTCCGCTTCATCATGGTGGACCCGAAGATGCTGGAGCTCTCCGTGTACGAGGGCATCCCGCACCTGCTGCTCCCCGTCGTCACCGACCCCAAGAAGGCCGCGCTCGCGCTGCGCTGGGCGGTGGAGGAGATGGAGCGCCGCTACCAGATGCTGTCCGAGGCGGGCGTGCGCAACATCGCCGGCTTCAACAAGCTGGTGGAGACCCAGGCGTCGGAGGAGAAGCCCGCCGCCGCGCCCGCCGCGAAGAAGAAGGCGAAGCCCAAGAAGATGTTCGTCGTGGACGTGGAAGGCAGCACGGCGCAGGCCTCCGCTTCCGCCAGCGACGGCCTGGGCGTGGCCGCACCGCGCGAGGATGACGAGGACCTGCGCGAAGCCATCGTCTCCGACGCCGCCTCCGGCCTGGACGCCGACGGCGAGGTGGACGCGGAGTTCGAGGAGGATGACGCCGACGGGGCCCCGCAGGCCGAGGCGGCGCCCGCCGACAAGAAGGAGCTCAAGAAGCTGCCCTACATCGTGGTCATCATCGACGAGCTCGCGGACCTGATGATGGTCGCCAGCCGCGAGGTGGAGACGTACGTGGCGCGCCTCGCGCAGATGGCGCGCGCGGCGGGCATCCACCTGATGGTCGCGACGCAGCGTCCGTCCACGGACGTCGTCACCGGCATCATCAAGGCCAACTTCCCCACGCGCATCAGCTTCATGCTGCGCTCGAAGCCGGACTCGATGACGATCCTCGGCACGGTGGGCGCGGAGGCCCTGCTGGGCATGGGCGACATGCTCATCATGCCCCCGACGAGCGCCCACCTGCAGCGCGTGCACGGCGCCTACGTCTCCGAGCACGAAATCAAGAAGGCGGTGGACCACCTCAAGGCCCAGGGCAAGCCCGTCTTCGACGAGTCCATCCTCAAGCCGCGCGACGAGGACGTGGAGGGCGGGGGCGAGGAGGACGAGCTGTCCGACGAGCTCTACGACCAGGCGCTCGCGGCGGTCAGCGAGATGCGCTCCGTCTCCATCTCCATGCTCCAGCGCAAGATGCGCATCGGCTACAACCGCGCGGCGCGCATGATTGAGCGCATGGAGCGCGACGGCGTGGTGGGCCCCGCGGACGGCGCCAAGCCCCGCGAGGTGCTGCTGCGCGGCCTGGGCGACATGCCCGGCGCCGGGGCGATGTAGCCCGTCAGGGCGAAGCCGGGGAACGGGCACCCGTCCCCGGAGGTTTTCCCCTCGGGGGCGTTCCGGAGCAGCTCCGGGCGCCCCCGCTCTCCTTCCCGGGCCCCCCGAATGATTGTCGCCATCTCCCGCTTCCGGACGTCGCCCCAGGACGCGGAGGGCTGGGTCCACCGCCTCCAGGAGCGCTCGCGGCGCGTGGACGGCTACCCGGGCTTCCTGGGCCTGGAGGTGCTGCGCTCGTTCGAGCCCTCGCCTGAAATCCTGCTCGTCACCCGCTGGAGGGACCGCGAGGCCATGAAGGCCTATTTCCAGTCGGAGGACTTCCAGCGGGCGAAGGGGGCCAGCGCGTCCCAGGAGGGCGCCACCTTCACGTTGTACGAGGTCGTGGGCACCTGAAGGCCGTGTTGCCAGTTCCCAATCGCCCCGGGGTCGTCTAAGGGCGGTGCACCATGGCTGAACGTCTTGCCCTATTCGCCACCGCCGCTCGCGGCACCGAGGACCTGCTGGCCGAGGAGCTGAAGGAGCTCGGCGCGAAGCGCATCCGCCAGGACCGGGGCGGCGTGCGCTTCATGGCCGCGCTCGACGAGGCCCTCAACGTCTGCCTCTGGTCCCGCATCGCCATGCGCGTCCTCTACCCGCTGGGCGAGTTCGACGCCCCCGGCGCCCAGGGCCTCTACGACGCCGTCGCCAGCGTGCCGTGGGAGGAGCACCTCACGACGAACGTGACGTTCGCGGTGGACGCGAACCTGAAGGACACCGAGCACGCGCACTCGGGCTTCGTGGCGCTGAAGGTGAAGGACGCCATCGTGGACCGCCTGCGCGGCAAGCTGGGCTCGCGGCCGGACGTGGACACGCGCAACCCGGACGTGTCCGTGGTGGCGCACCTGGTGAAGGAGAAGCTGTCCCTCTCCCTGGACCTGTGCGGTGAGCCGCTGCACCGGCGCGGCTACCGCGTGCGCCCCACCCCCGCGCCCCTGAAGGAGAACCTGGCGGCGGCCCTGCTGCGCGCGGCGGGCTACACCGGCACGGAGGCCCTGGTGGATCCGATGTGCGGCTCGGGCACGCTCGTCATCGAGGGCGGCCTCATCGCGCGCAAGCGCGCCCCGGGCATCAACCGGAGCTTCGCGGTGGAGCGCTGGCCGCACCTGGGCCTCCGCGCGAAGGAGCTGCTCGCGGACCTGCGCGCGGACGCGCGGCGCAACGAGCGCAAGGTGGAGGTCCCCATCCTCGGCTTCGACAAGAGCGACGAGGCCCTGGAGGCCGCGGACCGCAACGTGAAGGCGGCGCGGCTGGGCGAGGAGATCACCCTCGCGGAAGGGGACGCGACGAAGCTGCCGCCCCTGCCGGACGGGGGCGGGCTCATCCTCACCAACCCGCCCTACGGCGACCGGCTCGGCTCCGGCGGCCAGAAGGGCATGAAGACCTTCTACTTCAAGCTGGGTGACTCGCTGCGCGCGCTGCCGGGCTGGCGCGTGTGGGTGCTGTCCGGCAACCCCGCCTTCGAGAGCGCCTTCCACGCGCGCCCCATGGCCCGGCGCGACGTGTGGAATGGCCCCATCCCGTGCACGCTCCTGGGCTACCGCGCCCCGCCCCTGCCCCCCGGCTCAAAGCCGGTGCTCGGTGCGCCGGGCGAGTCGCTGGAGGTTGCTCCGGTGCGTCCAGAGCATCAGGACGAATAGGCCCGCGGTGAGCAGCACGTACTCGCGGGCGTGCGCGGTGAGGAACGCGGTCACGATGGCGACGACCGCGGCGGACAGCGAGCCCACGGAGCTCACCCGCCACCGCGCCACCACCAGGCCGTAGATGATGGCTCCGGCGAGCGCCGCCTCGGGCACCAGCACGACCAGCACGCCCAGCGCGGAGGCCACGCCCTTGCCGCCCTGGAGCTTGAGCCACACCGGGTACACGTGGCCCAGCACCGCGGCCAGCCCCACCAGCACATGCGCCCGCGCATCCCCGGGCATCCAGTACACGGCGAGCGCCACGGGCAGCACGGCCTTGAGCGCGTCCAGCAGCAGCACCACCGCGCCCAGCTTCTTGCCGGCGACGCGCGTGACGTTGGTCGCGCCGATGTTGCCGCTGCCGCTGGCGCGCACGTCCACCCCGCGCACCCACCGCGTCAGCAGCACGCCAAAGGGGACGGAGCCGCAGAGGTAGCCCAGCAGGAGGAAGGCGGAGAGCACGGAGGAGAAGGGAGCGCGGTCCTACGACAGCAGGTGCGGGAAACGGGTGTGCACCACGACGTAGGCGTAATTGGCGAGCAACACCAGCGGGAACGCGATGCGCACCCACCGCCACTCGCGCTCTTCCAGCGTCACCTCCGGAATGGGCAGCGCGAAGAGGAAGTGCAGCACCGTCGCCACGGCGGCCAGCGCGAACAACAGCGCGCACACGGTGCCCAGGGGATTGGCCTCCCAGGCGCCCGGGATGTTGAAGTGCGCGACGCGGTCCGCCACCCGGGTGAGCCCACAGCCCAGGCAGGGCCAGCCTGTATGCTGGCGCAGCACACAGCCCCAGAACGGGATGAGCCGGGCCACGGGGATGTAGCGCCCCACCAGGAGTCCCCCGAGCCCTACGAGCCCGAGCCATTCGAATGTACCCAACCGGCGGTTGGGAGCGGGGATGGTGACCTTCATGCGCACCTCGCGCCGAGTGTGCGGGACAAGCCGGAAGGATGGAAGGGGTGCCTTGCCCGGGCGCGGAAACCTGGGCTAAGCGAACGGGCATGCACATGCTCCGCACCGCCCTCGTGACGTTGGTCGCCGTTCCCCTCGTGGCCCTCGCCGCGGAGAAGACGCCCGCGCCCGCCAAGGCCGCCGCCGCGTCGAGCGACTGCCATCACCCCGCCGAGGCCAAGGCGCCCGAGGCCACCCAGGCCGCGAACACCGGCTGGACGCTCACCCGGGGCGAGGCCCTGAAGGGCGAGCCGACGGTGAAGCTGTCGGAGCTGCTCGCGAAGCCCCAGGCCCACGACGGGAAGGTCGTGCGCGTGGAGGGCCAGGTGCGCAAGGCCTGCGAGAAGAAGGGCTGCTGGATGGAGCTGGCGCAGGACGCCAAGAGCCCCGGCGTGCGCGTGACGTTCAAGGACTACGGCTTCTTCGTCCCGCTGGACTCCGCGGGTTCTCAGGCGCGCGTGGAGGGCGTGGTGAAGGTCGCGG
This sequence comes from Corallococcus sp. Z5C101001, assembly GCF_007352635.1. Taxonomy (NCBI): domain Bacteria; kingdom Pseudomonadati; phylum Myxococcota; class Myxococcia; order Myxococcales; family Myxococcaceae; genus Corallococcus; species Corallococcus sp. Z5C101001. Next base: position 495,084 of record NZ_VKLU01000001.1, on the reverse strand, counting down.
AGCTGAGCGACGCCCACGCGAAGCACTACGAGGCGGAGGGCGCCATCGTCCCGCGCGGCACCGACGGCAAGCCGCGCGAAGTCCAGCTCGTGGCCTCCGGCGTCGAGCTGCGCCGCTAGCCGCGATGGGAGGCCGCAGCTTCAGCATGCGCGGAGTGCAGGGCGCGGCCGACCGCGCCGTGCAGCACGCCCGCGCGTGGCTCCTGGAGACGGAGCCCGGCTCGCGCGTGCACGACGTGCAGTTGGATCCCCGCTTCCAGCACCGTGGCGTGGATCTGCTCTGGGAGCTGCCCTCCGGAGAGGTGCGCGGCATCGAGGTGAAGGGAGACCGTCAGGCCACCCGCCGCCGCTACTTCTTCGAGCTGGTCTCCAACCTGGAGAAGGACACCCCGGGCTGCTTCCTCTACAGCGGCGCGGACCTGATGCTGTACGTGTTCCTCACGCAGGGCGAGCTGCACGCGCTGCCGCTGCCCCGGGTGCGGGAGTGGTTCCTCCCCCGCGCCCGCGAGTACGCCCTCAAGCACGCCTTCACCCAGACCGGCGCCATCCGCTACACCACGGTGGGCGCCGTGGTGCCGGTGCGGGACGTGGCGGAAGGAGTGCCCGGCGTGACGACCGTGAAGCTCAAGCGCCCGAGCGCCGAGCGGCCCGCGACGCCGGACGCGGAAGGTCCGAAGGCCTCCGAAGCCAGGCCCCCCGAAGCGCCCGAGGCCCCGGGGTCCCAGGGCCCCCAGCGCACGGGGACGTGAGCCCGCGCGCCTAGCGACGGCGCTGGGGCTGCGCGTGCTGGTGACGGTGCGCCCGGTGGCCCGGGTGCATCTTGTCGTGCAGCGCCTCCAGCCGCTCCTGCGTGCCCATCAGCTCCAGGAGCGCGGACCGGTCGTTCTGCTGCTTGAAGACGTGCTCCAGGCGGGGCACCAGGTCGAGCGCCAGGTGGATGTCGCTGGCCTTCTCCGCCTCCGCCAGCAGGCCGCGGCCCTCGACGGACGCGTCAATCCACGCCTGCAGGTGGATGAGGCCGTCCACCGCCAGCAGCCGCGAGATGGGCGCGCGCGCCGTGTCGTGGATGAGGTTCTTCAGGTCCTGGATGGCCGGCTCGCGCTCGCCCTTCGCGGCGCGGACCACCGCCTGGGAGATGCCGCGGCGGTCGGGCAGCAGGAACTCCTCCACGTCGGCGAACGCCGCCGCGTCGTCCAGGTGGCCCTGGGCGGCCAGCGACTCCGCCAGGCTGTCGAACAGCTCGGCGTCCTTCTCGGAGAAGGGCGCCAGCGCCTCCTGGAGGAACGGCGCGGGCAGCACGCCCTTGTCATCCACCGTCAGCTTCGAGCGCAGGGACTTCACGTGCTCGAAGGCGGAGGCCGCCGGGGCCTCCTTGGCGCCGTTGAGCTTGTGGACCAGCACCTGCATCAGCGTCGCCAGCCCCTGGGTGAAGTCCTGGGGGGACACGCGGTCCGGCATCCACCGGCGCCACAGCTCCACGGCCGCGGCCACGACGTAGTCCTTGAAGGGGCCGGTGCCCTTCCACTTGCCCGCCCACTGCTGGGCGATGCCGAGCGGGTAGGCCGACTCCGCCAGCTTGCGGTAGTCCTCCTCGCTCACGGGGACACCGTAGTGCCCCAGCGTGCCCAGCAGGGCCTCCGTCGAGTAGTCCTTGAGGCCCGTCTTCTGCCACGACTTTTCCACGCGCTGCGTGCTCACCAGATGCGCTCCGAGGCCATGCGAGTGCCGGCCATCGGCCCCGCTGGCCGTCTTCTAGCGGAAAGCGGGGCCCGGCGAATACGGCCTTCGCGGGCCCCGTCAGGCGGCGGACGGCTGGAGAGGGGGGCGGCCCGGGACGATGGGCCACACCGTGGGCTGGCGCCGTCCGTCCTCCACCCGGCGGGCCATGTACGGCTCGCACCCTCGCTCCTGGAAGGCCCGCTTCCACGCGGCGAAGCTCCCTCCAGCACGCCAGGCGTCCATCGCCGCGAGCCCCGCCTCCGGACCGCACTGCGCCAGCATGTACTCCACCCAGGCCCAGCGCGCGGACGTGGGCCGGACCTCCGCCCTCCCGCGCAACCCCTTGCGCAGCCGCTCCAGCTTGTTCTCCACCTCGCGCAGGCCCGCGAAGGGCGCTCCGTCCAGCGGCGTGTTGCGCTTGGCCACGAAGGGCGCGACCCCCAGGGCCACCGGGAGGATCCGCGACAGCTCCGTGGTGAAGCGGATCAGCTCGTCGATGTCCGCGTCCTCCTCGTGCGGCAGGCCCACCACGTTGTAGACCTTGAGCTGCTTCATGCCCGCCGTGCGGGCGAACTGGGCCGCGCGGACGATCTGCTCCTCGGAGTGCTTGCGGTCCACCAGGTCGCGCATCTTCTGGGATGCGCCGTCCGCGGCCACCGTGAGGTTGGTCGCCCCACCCCGCCGGAGCTGATCCACCAGCTCCTGCGTGAGCCGGTCCGCGCGCAGGGACGACACCCCCACCTCGCGCCCCGAGTCCACCAGGGTGCGCAGCAACTCCACGATGCGCGGATGATCCGTCACCGCCGCCCCCACCAACCCCACGCGCTTGGCGTGCTCGGGGATGAGCGACAGGATGCGCTCCGGGGGCACGGTGCGCATGCCACCGTTCGTCGTGCGGCGCATGACGCAGTAGTGGCAGCCGCGCGAACATCCCCGCTCCGGCTCGATGAGGAACATCGAGCGCAGCTCCGTGTGCGGCGTGATGATCTGCGTGCGCGCCGGCAGCCGGGCATCCGTCGCCTTCGCGACATGGTAGCGCGCCCCACCGCCCCGTCCGGGCACCCGGAAGCCAGGGATCCGCGACAGGTGATCCAACAGGGCCTCGCGCTCCATGGAGGCCGCGGCCTCCAGCAGCACGTGGATCAGATCCTCCGCCTCCCCTTGGACCAGCACGTCCACGAAGGGCTCCAGCGGATCCGGGTTGGAGAACGTCAGCGGGCCCCCCGCCACCACCAGCGGATGTCTGGCATCTCGCTCGGAAGCAAGAACCGGCAAACCAGACAACTCCAACATTGTAAACAGCCCTGTGAGCTCCAACTCATACGCGACAGAGAATGCCAGCATTTCAAAGGCAGACACCGAAGCCTGGGATTCCCAGGTAAACAATGGCGTCCTTGTTCTCTTGTATGTCTCGACATCATCGGGAAGAAACACACGCTCGGCGGTCGCCCCTGGGTGTGAATGGACCTCCCGGTAGATGGCCTGGTAGCCGAGCGAGCTCATGCCCACGTGGTAGGGGCTCGGGTAGCAGAGCGCGACCCGGTAGGGCGCCTCCTTGCGGAGCGTCCCGACTTCGTCCGCCAGAAGCGAGCAGACGTGCTCGATGAGTTCGTAACGGCCCTCCATGGTCCTCCCGACTGTGGAATCCAGACTCCAACAACACCGCGGCCCCGGACCGCCACTCCCACGTGGGGGAGAGGCTGCCGGGGCCGCAATGGACCTTCAGGGTCGCTCAGGGACGACTACTTGAACGACGGGATGGCCTTCGTCGGAACGCAACGGCCTTCCACGTAGCTCGGGTCGGACGGATCGCCGAAGTAGCCGAGGTTGAAGCGCGCCGGGACCTGCTGGCACTCCACGGCGAAGTCCGGATTGATGCCGGAGCCCGCGCCGCAGTTGGAGAACCCTTCCGCCGGATCCGTCTGGTCGGCGGTCGGATCGCAAGGGGTCGCCGGCCACACCGCACGCATCACGTACTTCGAGGTGCAGTTGTTCTTCGTGTACGTGACCTCGCCCGTCATCTGGGTGCCAGGCGAGCTGGGCGACGAGTACACCTTCACGTTCGCGAGCGTGTACGACAGCGATGACGTCACACCGGCCTGGGTCGGGTTGACGGTCGCGCTGTTGAAGTTGCTCGCCGAGCAGAAGTCGTTCGCGTCGGTGGTCGTCGTCAGCTCGCCCGTAACCTGGAGGCTGTCGAACGCGTTGTTCGCGTCCGATGCACCCAGGCGGGCGAAGAACTGAGGCCGGATGACGAGCTTGGCGGTGCCAGTCGTCGGATCCGCGAACTTCCAGACCCCCAGGTTGTCACCCACCTCAAGCGTGTCCGTGCAGGGGTTGCCAGCGCCATCCACCGGCGTTCCCACCGCATCATACTTCGCCCACCAGTTCGCGAAGCTCGCGTCCTGGACGATGCACCCGGCGTTCGGCTGCTCGAAGTCGCAAGCGGTCAGGCTGCCCGCGGCTCCCAACATCACCAGCGTTGAAAGAATGCTCTTGCGCATGTTGCTGATCTTCCTCACGTGGTCGGGTGGTTAGAAGGTGTACCGGACACCGAAGCGGACCTGCCGCGGCGACTGGTAACGATCGGGGTTCTTGAAGTTCTTGTTCACGTCGTCGGCCGACAGGACACCCGAGCCGTCCGCGAGCGGAACGCTACCGGCCCCGTTACCCGAGGTAGGCAGGTCGGCTGCGGTGCCACCCGTCTTGGTCTGAGCGTTGTAGACCGGGAGGACCTCGGCGAACGTGTAGGACTGGTCGACGCGGTCCGCGCCCTGGAAGTTGAAGAGGTTGAACACGTCCAGGGTGAAGGACACCACGCTGTCCTTGCTCACGCGGTAGTTGACGCCCACGTTGGAATCGACGCTGTTGATCCACGGGGTGCGACCGCCGCTACCGCGGGGCAGGATGAACGTCTCATCCTGACCGTAGCCCGGGTAGGCGCCGAGGTAGTTGATCGGCGTACCGGAGTTGCCGCGGTAGGACAGACCGATGCTCGCCGACAGCGCGTTGGAGATGTTGAACTCCTTGGCACCGAACACCTTGATGGCGTGCGTACGGTCGAAGGGCAGCAGACCCGTGCGGTTGTTGAGGAGGGCGACCAGGTCGAAGTCCGCGAGAATGTTCGGGTCGAGCTGGTTGTTCTCCGGGCGGAACAGACCGGGGTAGTTGCCGTACAGACGGGACCACGTGTAGCTCGCCTGCGCCAGCCAGCCGTCCGAGAACGTACGGTTCAGGTAGACGGTGACCGCGTCGTAGTCACGCTGCGGGGTCGGGAACTCCTTGGCGAAGCCGCTGCCGGGGTTGCCGAGGAAGTAGGTGTTGCCGTCATCGCGGCTCATGTCCTCGATGACCTTGTTCATGTCGCGGTGCGTGTAGCTCGCGCCCAAGCGGGTGTTCGCCAGGAGCTCGTATTCGCCGCCGACCACGAGTTCGTCGGAGGACTGCGGCTGGATGTCCGGATCGACCGGCTCGTTCTGCACCAGACCGCCGCTGTAGAGGCGGTTGGAGTTCAGCGTGGACTCCGCACGGGGCACGATGAAATTCGTGTCCGCGCAGCCGCCGCGCTGGCCTTCCAGCGTCGAAGGATCGCAACCGGTGCTGCCCGAGCCCGGCTCCGACAGGTAGCGACGCGCGCTGAAGCGGCGCTCACCCGGGAAGGCGCGGTCCATCATGTTGAGCGGAACCTGCTCGTAGTAGCGGGCGAAGTTCACGAACAGCTTCGCGCGGCCGTTGGCGAACGGATCCACCACGGCGCCCACGCGAGGCGACCACTGGTTGCCGAGCTTCAGGGCCAGGTTGCCGTCGCCGCCGTACATGGACTGCACGTCGTAGCGAACACCCAGGTTCAGGGTGACGCGGTTGGCGATGGACCAGCTGTCCTGGAGGAAACCACCGATGGTGGTGCCGCTCGTGGAGGACTGCTGCAGGGTCTCGAACACCGGGGTGTCCGGAGCCGTCTGGTACCCGTAGCGGCGGCTGTCAGACCAGATGTGGCGGCGCTCGCCCTGGAAGGTCTGGTCGCTGGCGCTGCCGGCCTCCAGCAGGAACACGCTCCCGGAGTAGGCCTTCTTCTGATCGAAGGTCAGGAACTCCGTGTCCACGCCCGCCTTGAAGACGTGCGTGCCCAGCGCGTTCAGCAGGTACGTGGCCTTCGCGTTGATCTGGTAGCGGTCCAGCGTGGCCTCGGACATGAAGCCGGGGCCGCCGACCAGGTAGTTCGTCGCCGGGCAGCGCAGGGCCTGCTCCGCGGCGCTCGTGCCGCAGAACTCGGCCGAGTTCGGCACGTCCTCGAACGACAGCACCGAGCGCGAGCGGGTGTACTGAGCCATCGCGTAGCCCGCGATGCCCGACGTCGAGCCGATAGCGGTGCCATCCGCCGGGGTGGTACCCGCCGTCTGGTGGAACCAACCCAGGTTGGCGTCGACCAGGATCTTCTTCTCCATGAACGCGCCCGCGTACTTGAGGGCGAGCGCCGTGGTGTTCGCGCGCTGCTCGGTCTGGCCGATGTCCTCAGGACGCCGAGTCTGGGCCGCCGGCAGACCGCCCGAACGGGGGTCGATCCGCAGCTTGCCCAGACCACCCGACACGGTCGGGGTGCCGTTCAGGGCGAACGACACGTTGTGATCCTGGTTGATGAGGTAGGTCAACTTACCCATGAACTGGATCGTGCGAGAGTCCGCGAAGTAGGTCCGCTGCGATCCCGGGATCTCCTGGACCTTGCTGAAGCCGTTCGCGTCCGTCGCGATCTCGTTGTCGGCACCGGGAGCGTCATTGAACGGCGCGGTCAGCTCGAAGGAGTTGAGCGAACGGGTGTGCTTGTAGCGCTGGAACGACGGCGCGAAGCCGGCGAAGAACCAGAGCTTGTCCTTCAGGATGGGGCCGCCGAGGGTGGCGCCGAAGTCGCCCAGGTTGCTCAGGGCGTTCAGGCCGGTGACCGTGGTGCCGTCCTCGATGATCAGCTTCCGGTTGCCTTCCAGGGTGCCCGGCGTCCAGTTGGCGAACACGGAACCGTGGAACTCGTTGGAACCCGAACGGGTCACCGCGTTGATCACACCGCCCGTGGAGCGACCGAACTCCGGCATGTAACCGCCGGTGATGATGTTCACGTCCTGCACGAACTCGATGCTCAGCGGGCTGGCGTTCACGCCGAAGGCCGGATCGTTCGTGGACAGACCGTCCACCACGTAGCCGTTCTCAGGCGAGGTCGTCCCGTTGATGGACACGCCGTACTGGTCGTTCTGGGCGCCCGGGGCGAGCTCGGCCAGGGACTCGAACGAGCGCGTGCCGCCCGCCTTACCGCCAGGACGGGCCACCGCGATGCGCTTGATGAACTCCTGATCGACGTTGACGCCCTGGCTCGTGGAGCCGACGTCGATCGTCGGCGGCGTGCCAATGACGTCCACCGTCTGCGTGAAGGAGTCCGGCAGGAGCTCCACGTTCACGCGGATGGTGCGGTTGAGGAGCAACTGGATTTCGGGACGGGCGTAAGGCTTGAACGTCTCCTTCTCGAACCGCAGCGTATACGTGCCCGGCGGCAGCTGGGGAATACGGTAGTTACCCTGAGCGTCGGTAACCACGGTCTGCTCGCCCTGCAGGTTGGGCGAGGTGGCCGTCACAACGACATCGGCTGCCGGCTTCTTATCCTCAGTGTTGAGGACAGTGCCGATGATGACGCTGGACTGCGCGAAAGCCGCGGATCCGTACAACAGACCCGCAGCAAGGACGACTCCGGTTTCCCGAAGTACTTGTTTCACTTGCATACCAAACCCCTCCAAGGTGGGCTGCAACCGAAAATGACTTGGGAAAATATCCGAGGTCAAGCAGTTGTCAATAGACCGTTGCTTTTTGGTGACCAGTGGGGCATTGGCCGATCACATCGGTCGGCGGTGCCAGACACGGTTGCTTGAACCCGGAACCCTTTTCTGTATGGTGCCGGCCTTCGATCGGGCAGGGCGGGGACGGGCAGTCCACTGGTGAAGAGGAGTTAAGTGCATGTTCGATTCAGTCCTTGACCGCGGGCAAGGACCCAGGTCGCGCTTCGGCGTTGGTGCTGGCATTTCCACGCTGCTCCACGTCGGCCTGCTGGGTCTTGTGGCCTATCTCTCCACGCGCCCACCTCCCGTGGAGGAGAAGGAGGTCGAGGTCACGCTGAAGGCGACCATGGCGCCGCCGCCGCCCCCGCCGCCTCCTCCCCCTCCGGCGTCGAAGCCGAAGACGGAGAAGAAGGTCACGCCCAAGAAGCCGAAGGACGTGATCGTGCAGCCGAAGGAGATCCCCCAGCAGAAGCCCCAGGAGACCGAGACCGCGCCCGAGCCCGAGCATGAAGAGGCGAGCGAGGCGGAGGTCGAGGGTGGCGTCGAGGGAGGCGTGGCGGGTGGTGTCGTTGGAGGCGTGGTCGGCGGTGTGATCGGCGGCGTGGTGGGCGGCCAGCTGGGCGGAACGGGCACGGACGTGCTCGCGTTCGGTCAGGGCATGACGCGTCCGGAGAAGGTCGCGGGTCCAGAGGTGTCCTATACGCGTGAGGCCATCGAGGCCCGCGTGCAGGGTTTGATGATCGTGAAGTGCGTCATCACGACCGAGGGAAAGGTCGAGCGCTGCCGCGTCATCAAGCCGCTCCCTCACATGGAGCAGGCCGTGATGGACGTACTGGCCGCCTCACGCTACAAGCCGGTCACGTTCCAAGGCAGGCCGGTCGAAGTCCAGTACACCTTCAACTTCAACCTGAAGCTGCCGCGCTGATCCAGCCAGGCAGCACCCGCTTGAGCAGTCCGCTGAACATCACCTCGCGCTCGTGAGGAGGAGCGCTCCACAGCCATGCAATTCACCCTGCTTGATATCTGGCAACACACGGGCCTCTTCGCCCGCATGATCATCTTCACCCTCGCCATCATGTCGGTGGCGTCGCTGGTCGTCATGGCGGAGCGGATCATCGTCTTCCGCAAGACCCGCTCGGACAGCCGCAACTTCGCCGCCAAGATGGGCGCGATCCTCGCGAAGGGCGACCTGACCACCGCCGCGAGCACCAACCTGGGCAAGGACGTGGGCCACCTGGGCCGCGTGATCAACTCGGGCCTGACGGCGTACCGCATCAGCCCCGGGAACAAGGACCTGGCCGTTGAGTCCGTCGCCCGCGCGTTGGAGCGCCAGGCGCAGCGCGAGGTGCAGAGCCTCAAGCGCGGACTGGGCCTGCTGGCCACCGTGGGTTCCACGGCGCCGTTCGTCGGTCTGCTCGGCACCACGATGGGTATCGTGAACGCCTTCCAGCTGATGGCGGCCGCGGGCTCCGGCGGTCTGGCGACCATCTCCGCGGGTATCTCCGAGGCGCTCATCACGACCGCGTTCGGCCTCCTGGTGGCGATCCCCGCCGTGATGGCCTACAACTTCCTGCAGGGCTGGGTGGATGCCCGTTCCGTGGACATCTCCGAGTCCTCCAACGAGTTCCTGGACGTGGTGGCGCGGCACGTGGGCGGCGGTTCGTCGCACGCGGCTTAGTCGAAGCCTCCCATCCCTGGGACATCTCCACCCATGAGGGCGGCCCGGCTGTGAAGCCGCGCTGCCCCAGGGTGGACGTCCCATCCAGGAAACAGGTGCACGCATGGGAATGTCAGCAGGCCCCAAAGGGGGCATCAAGAGCGAGATCAACGTCACGCCCCTGGTGGACGTGGTGTTGGTGCTCCTCATCATCTTCATGGTCGTGACGCCCATGCTCCAGCGCGGCAAGTCCGTGGAGCTGCCCAAGGCCACGGAGATCGAGAAGGAAGGCAAGGAAGCAGACCCCCTGATCCTCTCCATCACCCCGGACAAGAAGATGTTCGTGGAGAACGATGAGGTCGACGAGAAGGGGCTCCAGGAGAAGATCGCCGCGGAGCTGGTGAAGGATCCAGGCAAGAAGATCCTGCTGAAGGGCGACAACGCCCTGAACGTGGGCGACGTGCGCAAGGTGCTGGACACGGCCCGCAAGGCGAAGGCGAAGCAGATCGCCCTGGGTGTCGAGGAGAAGAAGTAATGTCCCGAGGACACAAGCAGCGTCAGTGGGTCAAGCCCGCGTCCGCACCGAACTCGGAGATCAACGTCACGCCCCTGGTGGACGTGGTGCTGGTGCTCCTCATCATCTTCATGGTGGTGACGCCCCTCCTGGAGAAGGACATCCTCGTCCGGGTCCCGGAGACAGAGGTGGAGGAGAACCAGCCTCCGCCGGAGCCTGATGATCAGCAGATCGTCGTGCAGGTGGACAAGAGCGGTGCCTACTCCATCAACACGGAGCAGATCCCCGCGTCGGACTACGTCGCGCGCCTCAAGCGGATGCTGAACGCCAAGAAGCCGGACGAGAAGGTCGTCTTCTTCATGGCGGACGATGCGGCGAACTACGGCAAGCTCGTGGTGGCGCTCGACGGAGCGCGCGCCGCGGGTGCGAAGATCCTGGGCATGGCCACCGAGCTTCCCCAGAACGCCGTCATCCAGGGCACGCAGACGACGCCTGAGGGCGCGCCCGCGCCGACGCCCTGATCCGTTCCTCCCATCAGGGCTGACGCGGCGAAAGCCCGTCACCGAATCATTCGAGGCCCGCTGGCGTTCCGACGCCAGCGGGCTTCTGCTTTTGGGGCTCCTGGGTCCCCGCGCGGGACTCGGCGTCTGATCCGGCGGATGGCCAGCCCAGTGGCGGCTCGCAAGGCCAGCGGCCCGGTACGGGGATTGCTCTCCCGTTCTCCGGAGCAGGTGGGGAGGGGGTAACGATGCTGGCGCGGGTTCGGTCGGGGGCGTTGATGGGCATCGACGCGGTGGTGGTGGAGTGCGAGGTCGACATGGCCCTCGGCCTGCCCTACTTCAACGTCGTGGGGCTGCCAGAGGGCGCGGCACGGGAGTCGAAGGTCCGGGTTGTCTCCGCGCTGAAGAACGCGGGCTTCGACCTTCCGCAGAAGCGGATCACGGTGAACCTGGCGCCCGCTGATCTCCGCAAGGAAGGAGCCGCCTTCGAACTGCCCATCGCCCTGGGGGTCCTGGCCGCGGCGCGCCTGATGGAGGAGGAGCCGCTGGGCGAGTACCTCTTTGGTGGAGAGCTGTCGCTGGATGGATCCATCAAGGCCATCAAGGGAGTGCTCCCTCTGGCCGTGGCGGCCCGGAGTGGTGGCTTCAAGGGGGTGATGGTGCCCTCCGCCAACGCGGCGGAGGCCGCGCTGGTGGAGGGACTCCAGGTGTTGCCGGTCACCCATCTGAGAGAGGCCGTGGGCCACCTCACCGGCAGTGCCCCTCTGGCGCCGCTGACACGCACGGGAGCGTCCCCGAGGGGCCCTCGCAAGGCAGGCGCGGACATGGCTGACGTACGCGGGCAGCCGGAGCTGAAGCTGGCGCTGGAGCTCGCGGCGGCAGGTGGGCACAACGTCCTGATGGCCGGCCCTCCTGGTTCAGGCAAGACGATGCTGGCTCGACGGCTGCCGGGCATCCTGCCGGAGATGACCTTCGACGAGGCCTTGGAGGTCACGAAGGTCTACTCCATCCAAGGCCTCTTGGGAGACGAACAGGCGCTGATGCGCGAGCGCCCGTTCCGCGCGCCCCATCACACGCTGTCCGACGCGGGGCTCGTGGGTGGGGGACCCGCCGCGCGTCCGGGCGAGCTGTCCCTCGCCCACCACGGCGTGCTGTTTCTCGACGAACTCCCCGAGTTCCGGAAGAACGTCTTGGAGGTGCTGCGCCAGCCCCTGGAGGAGGGCGCCATCCATCTGGCGCGAGCGAACCAACACATCACCTATCCCTGCCGGGTCATGCTGGTCGCTGCGATGAACCCCTGCCCGTGTGGCTACTTCAACGTCCCCGGGCGGACATGCACCTGCGCGGAGCACCGCGTCTTCGACTACCACGCGCGCGTCAGTGGGCCGCTCCTGGACCGCATCGACATCACCGTGCAGACACGGCCCGTGGAGTACCACCAGCTCGCGGCGAAGACCCAGGAGCCGCCGAGCCAGTACTACCGGCAACGTGTGGAGGCCGCGCGAGCGCGGCAACGTGCTCGCTTCCACGACGCTCCCGGGGTGCACTGCAACGCCCAGATGCCTTCGCATCTGCTGCGCCGCTACTGCGCCCTGTCACCGCGCGCGGAGCAGATGCTGGAGCTCGCGGTTCGCCACCACGGCCTCTCCGCCCGGGCACATGACCGCATCCTCAAGCTGGCGCTGACGCGCGCGGACCTGGAAGGGCACGGACGCATCGAGGATGTGGACATGCAGCTCGCGGTCGACTGCCGGATGCTGGACCGCCGGGGGTGGCTGCACGCCAACACCCACGGGACGGCGAACACTTCACGCCTCCCCTCCCCTTCCTGGCGTCAGGGCGTCGAGGGCTTCGGGGGACGAGAGTCCCCGTTCGAGAAGGACTGACGTCCCACCCATGGGTAACGCCCCCGCGACGCGGGCATCCAAGCGGGGCGCGGGACCGGTGATGATGCGCGCCGAGCTGCCGAACGTCAGGTAGGCGTAGGCCCAGTTGAGCAGCACGGCCAGCTTGCTGCGAAAGCCAATGAGGAAGGTGAGGTGGATGAAGAGCCAGGCCAGCCAGGCGACGAATCCGGATTGCTGGACGCGGCGGAAGGCCACGCCCACGGCACGGCCTCTTCCGATGACCGCATAGGTGCCTCGATCCCAGTAGCGGAAGGGCTGCATCGGCTGGCCCTCGAGCTGGCGGCGGAGGTTGAGGACGGCGTGCTTGCCCTCTTGCATCGCCGCGGGCGCCACTCCTGGAACCGCGCTCCCATCGTCCAGCTTCACGAGCGCCAGGTCCCCCACGACGAAGATGTCGGGATGCCCCGGCACGGTCAGCTCGGGCGTCACCGGGACGCGCCCCGCCCTGTCCAGCGTCACGCCCAGCGAACGGGCCACGGGAGAAGCCTCCACACCCGCGGCCCAAAGCACCGTGCGGGCCGCCAGATGCTCGGGGCCCATGTCCACGCCTCTCGCGTCGATGTTCGTCACCCGGGTGCCAGTGCGGATCTCGACCCCAAGCTTCTGCAGTGACCGGCGGGCCTCGCCCGAGAGGCTCTCCGGATAGGTGGGGAGCACTCGATCCATTCCCTCGATGAGGATGACGCGCGCGTCCCTCGGGTCGATGTTCTGGAAGTCGCCTGACAATGACTTGCGGCTGATCTCCGCCAGCGCGCCCGCCAGCTCCACTCCCGTGGGGCCCGCGCCAATGATGGCGAAGGTGAGCAGCGCGCGGCGGCGCTCGGGATCAGGTTCGCGCTCGGCCTGCTCGAAGGCGAGCAGCACGCGGCGGCGGATCTCCAGGGCGTCCTCGACCGTCTTCAGCCCCATCGAGTGCCGCGACCAGGCATCGTTGCCGAAGTACGAGTGCGTCGCACCGGTGGCGACGATGAGGAAGTCATACGTCAGCTCACCATCTGACAGGAGGACGTGCTTGCGCGCGGTGTCCACGCCAGTCACCTCCGCGAGCAGCACCTGGACCTGATCGCGTCCGAGCATCGCCCGCAGCGGCGCGGCGATGTCGCTTGGGCTGAGCGTCGCCGTGGCCACCTGGTACAGCAGGGGCTGGAAGAGGTGGTGGTTGTGACGATCCACCATCGTGACGCGGACCCCTGCCTTTCGCAGGTAGCGGGCCGCGTAGAGGCCGCCGAAGCCGCCTCCCAGGATGACCACATGGGGAAGGTTCTCACGGGTCGTTTTCACGTGAGGACACATCACGCCGAGGTGCTCAGGATTCAATGCAAAGCCTTCCATCCCACCAAGGTGGGCTGTCACGTGCCCCCGTGTCTGCTTATGCGGATACGTCCTCACCTCAAGCTTTCTCAACGTGCGGGAGACAGCCACGCCGCTCCGCCATTTCGGACGGACCGGGCGAACCTGGACGCCCTTGCAGGGTCCGCGCGCTGGAAACCGCGCGGCATGTCCGTTGCTGTGTCCATACGCCAGAGGCATCCAGCCCGCAGGGCGGCGAGGGAGTCAGGCGAGATGAGCAAGCTGACGGAGAAGTTGAAGGCAGTGGCGGCGGCGGTGGCGTCCATCGAGAAGCAGTTCGGCCGGGGCGCGGTGATGACGCTCGGCGCGGATGCACCGGAGCAGAAGGTGGCGGTCATCCCCACCGGCTCGGTGGGTTTGGACCGGGCGCTGGGCGTGGGCGGCTATCCACGAGGCCGCGTGGTGGAGCTGTTCGGCAATGAGTCCTCCGGCAAGACGACGCTCACCTTGCATGCCATCGCCCAGGTGCAGGCCGTGGGGGGCGTGGCGGCCTTCATCGATGCGGAGCACGCACTGGACCTGTCCTATGCGCGCAAGCTGGGGGTGCGCACGGATGAACTGCTCGTGGCGCAGCCGGACACCGGGGAGCAGGCGCTCGAAATCACCGAGCAGCTCGTGCGCTCGGGCGCGGTGGATCTCATCGTGGTGGACTCGGTGGCCGCGCTGGTGCCTCGCGCGGAAATCGAAGGGGAGATGGGGGACGCGCACATGGGCGTCCAGGCGCGCCTGATGAGCCAGGCCCTGCGCAAGCTCACGGGCGCGGTAAGCCGCTCCGGTACCTGCATCATCTTCATCAATCAGATCCGCATGAAGATTGGCGTGATGTTCGGCAACCCGGAGACGACGACGGGTGGCAACGCGCTGAAGTTCTACGCATCGGTGCGGATGGAGATCCGCCGCACGGGCAACCTGAAGGAGGGCGAGGCGGTGGTGGGCTCGCGTGCCCGTGTGAAAGTGGTGAAGAACAAGCTGGCGCCTCCGTTCCAGGAAGCGGAGTTCGACGTGCTCTATGGCACGGGCATCCACCGCGCCGCCGAGGTGCTGGACCTGGCCGTGAGCGCGGGCGTGGTGGAGAAGTCCGGCAGCCACTTCAGCCTGCGGGGAGAGCGCATCGGACAGGGCCGCGAGCGGGCCTGCGAATGGCTGCGGGCACACCCGGACGTCCTGGAGACCCTCGCACGAGAGCAGGTGGGCGCCACGGCGCCTCCGATGCCCCCCGCCTCCGTCGAGGCGGCCTAGGACACAGCCCGTAGCGCATCCAGCGAGAGGGGGACCTCCCATTGGTGTCGACCCGCGTGAAGCACCAGCTGTCCCTTGGGGCCTTCTTCCAGCAGCTCGCCGAACTGGTACTGCGCGTCGCGGGAGAAGCGCGCCTTCGCCCTGCCCTGCTTCACGCGGCAGGTGAGGACACCGTCGGGCGTGAGCTGGAGCGACCCCAGGTCCAGCGCCTCCGCCGTGCGGTCGCTCAAGCGCAAGGACACACGCTCGTCCGGCGTGACGTCCACGGTGCGCACCTCGTAGGCCGCGTCCTCCACCTGGACGTAGCACCAGTCCGAAGCGATGCGGAGCTGGTAGCGCCCGTCCTCGTCCAGGACCAGCGAGGCGTTGAAGAGTTCGATGATCTTCGGGTGCTCGATGGGCTCGTCGTCGTGCCACCAGCGCAACGCGGCATCGAGGCGGATGCCGCTGTCCTCACGCGTATGCCAACGCTTGCCTGGAGGGGGCTGACCGGTAGGAGGTTGCATGTCGCCCTTGATGTGCGGGGGAGGTCCGGAGAATTCAAGCCACCAGAACCTGGAGGACTACCAATTCCGCACGAACTCCGTGTAGCCACGGAAGGCCACGGCCCCCCAGAAGTTCACCAGCACGCCAAGCGCCAGCACGGCCACCACCGCGCGGTTGCGCAGCGACCATCCACCAATGGCGAAGAGCAGCAACAGATAGGGCGTGTAGTCCAGGCTGAATCGGAAGCCGAACTGCATGTAACCGGTGTTCTGGTAGAAGAGCCCCGGCAGCGCGCACACCGCCACGGTCAGCCACAAGGGCCAGTGCAGACGGGGCCGCGTCCTGGGCATCAGCAGGAACACCAGCAGGGGCAGCGTGAGCAGCAGCGTCAGCCCATGCGGGTCGTACGACAACCGCGGCGGAGACAGCGACACCTGGGGCAGCTTGAGGAACGCGGCCTGAAGGTTGCGCGACAGGTACTCGAGGTTGAAGAGCCCGAAGCGGTCGATGTCCGCGTTCACACGGTTGTTGTAGAGATACGAGTGACCGAACTCGCCCAGCTTGCCAAAGCGGTAGACGTTGTAGGCCGCCGCGAGCGACGCCAGGGGCGCGGCCCCCACGCCGAAGAGCCCGAGCTTGCGGAGCGCGGGCTTCCACGTGGTGGGAAGCGCCTTGAGCTGAGCCAGCCGGTCCGGCCCCGGGCAGAGCGCTTCCAGGACGAAGAAGAGGCCCGCGAACACCAGCGGCGTGCGGGTGAGCACCGCCATGGAGAAGAAGAGCCCCGCGAGCAAGGGGCGCCGTGCCTTCACGGCGTTGCGCACGTACAGGCACGTGAGCGCCACCCCCATCACCTGTGCGCTGAACCAGACCTCCCCCCGGATGGAGCAGTAGAAGAACAGCGTGCCGAAGGCGAGCACGAGCGACAGCGCTACGTTGTCGCCGCGGTTGCGCTCCGTCTCCCCTTCCTGGGCGAGAAAGCGCAGCAGCGAATAGAACAGCGCCACCGCGAGCGCCCCCACGAAGACGCCGAAGGACGTGTCGTTGAACTGGTAGCCGTGCAGCGCGACGAAGGGGAGCATCACCACGGCGGGGAAGGACGGGAAGCTGACGAACCAGGTGTCGTCGCGGAGCGGGCGGCCCTCGCAGCGCACCTTGTGCCCATCCAGCACCCGCACACAGGCCCAGTCCTCCAGGTTGGGCAACACCTGGGGATCCACGTCGAGCCGTCCATCCAGCCAGGATTGCGCCTGGTAGATGAAGTGCGGCGCGGCGCTCTGCCGGAGGAAGCGCTGAGAGCTGAAGCTGGACAGCACCGCGAACGCCACGAGGAACAGCACCACCTCCACCCGGTAGGCCGACAACCACAGGCGCACCGCGCTCAGCACCGGATGCGCTCTGGCTGGCGCCGGGGGCGAGGGAACACCCGTGGTCTCCGCCACCGCCATGGGGCTGGAGTGCGGTGGGGGAGAATCGGGCATGGCCTGGACGGGCTCACCCGCCATGACGGGGGCGGGGGGAGCTTCCGGGGTGGACGGACGGGGATGCTTTGATTTGGAGCGACTCATGGAGACACGGGGGCGGCGAGCAGGTGCAACCTCAACATTTCCAGCACATGGGACGCGGCGAACAGGCGCACACGGTCCCGGTCACCCGCGATCGAAATCCGCTCACAGCGGGGCTCCATGTCCGGGCCCGCCAACGCGCAGTACACGGTTCCCACGGGATCCTCGGGGGTGCCTCCGCCGGGACCGGCGTAGCCCGTCACCGACAGGCCAAACGTGGCGCCGCAGGCAGTGCGGACTCCTTCGGCCATCGCGAGGGCCGTCCGCGGGGACACCGCGCTGTGCCTCGCGAGGATCTCCGGCGCGACCCCTACCCAGGCGGACTTCATCTTCTCCGAGTAGACGACCGCACCGCCGAGGAACACCTGGCTGGCGCCCGGGATGGCGGTGAGGTCCTGCGCGATGAGGCCCCCCGTGCAGCTCTCCGCCACCGCGAGGGTGTGACCGGCGCGCGCCAGCAGGTCCAGCAGGACCGGGACGTATTCGTTGCCATCCGCGCCGTACACATGCGTGCCCAGCACCTGCCGGCATGCTGCCTCCGCGGCGGCGAGCACGGCATCTGCTTCCGCCTGCGTGGGCGCTTCGGCCATCAGCTTCAAGTGGTTCTCCGGCGCGTGCGTGCGGAAGCCGAACACCACCCGCGGATGGTGGGGAGCCAGGGGCATCACCTGTTCGTTCAGCACCGATTCCGGCAGGCGCACCGTGCGCAGCAGGCGGAAGGCGCGGAACGTGCGGTTCGGTTCGGAGGCGAGCCAGTCCCGCACGCGCGGCAGCACCTCGCCGTCCACCAGGGCGCGGTATTCGCGTGGGACCCCTGGAAGGAAGAACAGGTGGGCACGGCCGAGCCGCTGGATGACCAGCGGCGCGGAGCCCTGGGGGTTGCGCACCGGCTGGGAGCCCGCGGGGATGCGTGCCATGCGCAGGGCCCCCGGGTTCATGGGCATGCCCCGTGCGGCGTAGCGCTCCCTCAGCCAGCCGAGCACCGTCGCGTCCTCTTCCATGGACACGCCCGCGGCCGCCGCGGCGCACTCCAGGGTGAAGTCGTCCGCCGTCGGCCCCAGCCCCCCCGAGACGATGACGACGTCCGCGCGCGCCGAGGCCTCCAACAGCGCGCCCCTGATGTCCGGGCGCACGTCACCCACCACCGTGACCCGTTCGACCTTCACACCCAGGTCGAAGAGGCGGGCCTCCAGGTACGTGCTGTTGGTGTCCGTGATGAGGCCGGTGACGAGTTCATCACCGGTGCACAGCAGCTCGACGCGCATGGGGCGGACATCCTAGCGGTCCCGGGCCGGGAGGGCACGGTCCGCGTCCTGCCTCCCACGCCTGGTTGCTCAGAGGTACGCGGGGCCGTCGTCGGGGGCGTTGGCTTCGGAGTCCTCGTCGTCGTCCTCGTCGAGCCCCGAGGCCACGGCCACCGCCGCGACAGCGCCCGCGCCCACCTTGCGCGACGCCAACCGGCTGCGCACCGAGACCGCCGACTCCACCAACCCCATCAGCAGGTACGCGAAGAAGTACGTCACCAGGACCCAGGCCGGGTGGAACTGCTGGGCGATGAAGGCCCCCGCGAGCGCCATGACCATGAAGACGAGCGCCGTCTTGCGGCTCGGGCGCGCGTCCTTGAAGGTGCGGTAGCGCACCGTGGACACCATCAACAGCGAGAGGGCGCCGACCGCCACCGCCACCGGCACACGAGCGCCATCCCCCAGCGCCTCACCGTCGGAGGCCACGTGATGGGAGATGATGAGGGAGACCAACACGCCCGCGGCCAGCGGAATGGGCAGCCCCACGAAGAAGCCACCACCACCGCCGTGCGGGTTGCGCATGGCGAGCACGTTGAAGCGCGCCAGCCGCATGGCGCCACACGCCATGAACGCGAAGGAGATGAACAGGCCCCAGAAGCCCATGGGCGCCAACGCCCACTTGTAGACGAGGAGCGCCGGCGCTGCGCCGAAGGACATGACGTCCGCCAGGCTGTCGAGTTGCATGCCGAAGTCGCTCTGCGTCTTCGTCAGCCGGGCCACCCGCCCGTCGAACCCGTCGAAGAACATGGCGAAGAGGATGGCCAGGGCCGCCTGGTACAGCTGCACCGGCTCCGCCTCACCCGAGCACAGGGTGATGGCGTAAAAGCCACAGAAGATGGAGGTGACGGTGAAGAGGTTCGGGAGCACGAACATCAGTTTCCGCAGCTTCATCGTTCCCTCGACTTCCCCAGGTGGTCGGCTGCCCATGTGGCAGAAACGGCGAGGGAACGGACCTTAGCAGGGTTTTATTCGCGCCGGAGTCAGTCCCGGGTCGCAGGGGAGGAGAAATGCCGTACGGGCAATGGGCCCTCTGGGGATTGGCCTTGGCGGCCGTCCTGCTGCTGGTCAACGTCGGGTGGGTGCTGCTGGTGCGGCGCTGGTACCGCCTCAAGGGGCCCCAGCCCGAGATGCTGCGCGCGCGTTGCGCGGATGGGTGGGAGCTGGCCGTGCACGTCCGACGGGCCCCGGTGCGCCGCTTCGCGGAGCCCGTCCTGCTGTGCCACGGGCTGGCGGCCAACCGCTTCACCTTCGACTTCGAGCCCCCCTACTCCGTGGCCCACGCGCTCACCGAAGCCGGCTTCGACTGCTTCAGCGTGGAGTGGCGTGGCACCGGGCACTCGCGGCGCCCGCCCCGGGGACGGCGGCCCACGGACTTCACCGTCGATGACCACATCACCCACGACGGCCCAGCACTGCTGGAGCTGGCGCTGAAGGAGACTGATGCGAAGCAGGCCTTCTGGCTCGGCCATTCGCTGGGGGGACTGGTGGGCTACGGCGTGGCCCAAGGCCCCGAAGGCGGCAGGCTGGCGGGCCTGCTGGAGCTGGGGGCGCCGGTGTACTTCAAGTCGGAGCCGCTCCTGCGGACGCTCATCTCGCTCGGGGTGAGGGCCGCGTGGCCCGGGAGCATCCGCCAGTCGTGGGTGAGCGCCAGCATGGCCCCCTTCCTGGGCTACCTCGCCCTGCCCCTATCGGACATCGTGGTGAATCCCCGCCACATCCCGCCGCGCGTCCTGCGGCAGCTCTCCGTCAACATGATGGCGGCGATGAGCCGCAAGGTGCTGCTGCAGTTCCAGGATTGGATCTCCCACGACACGTTCCGCTCGTACGACCGCAAGACCGATTGGCGCGCGGGCATCGCGAAGCTCCAACAGCCCGTGCTGGTGATGGGCGGCAGCGCGGACCGGCTGGCCACCGCGGCCAACGTAGAGGCGCAATACGCGCTGCTGACGTCCCCGGACCGAACCCTGCACGTGTTCGGGCGGGACCGCGGGGACAAGATGGACTACGGGCACGGCGACCTCATCTTCGGCACCGGCGCGCCAATAGAGGTCTACCCCGTCATCCGCGAATGGCTGGAGCGACGCGCCACCCCCCTGCCGCCCACGCCTGCCTCCTCCCCCACCCAGGGATGATTCGCGCCTCCCGTGTTCAGGGGCTCCGGGCTGGCGGCTCGAGCTGGACACAGGGGGAGGACACGCCTCGCGTGTTGCTTGCCTCGACGTGGCGGAGCTGGACGCGCGTCCGGCCCTCGCAGTCCGCGGAGATCAGCTCCCCCTGGACCTCCCTCGCGGTGAGGTCCTGGACTCGCAACTGGCCCCCCTCGATGGCCAGCAGGACGGCGCTGGCGGTGCCGCGCACCTCGATGTTCCGGGATTCCAGGGTGGCCTGCGTGTCCACCGCCAGCGCCGCGAGCCCGCACGTGGAGAGCCGGGCATTCCGGAGCGTCACTCGCGCCCGCTGCGTCGCCAGCACGCAGGAGCCCTTCGCGCCATGCACCGTCACGGTGTCGACGTCCGCCTCCACCTGGCGCAGGTGGAGCCCATCTCCCGCGACGCCGTCCGCCGTGCTCACGCCCGTGAGGACGCCGTCCCGCAGGCGCACGCGGCCCTGCACCGCCACGACGCCGTACTCCCGCGAGCCCTCCAGCCGGAAGCGCCGGACCTCCAGGTCCGAGTTCGTGAGCTGCAGGGCCCCGTAGTCGCCCGCGTCCCTCACGACCACGTCCTCCAACAGGCCGCGTGTCGCCGTGAGTCCCAGGCCCGCGCGCGTGGCATGCTCCGAGGTGAACCCCCGCACCGACAGCCGGGACTGGTTCGTCGCCACGCCGTACTCGTACCCTCGCACCCGCACGTCCACGAGCTTCAACGTGCCCGCCATCGTGGAGAACGCCGTGCCCGTCCCTCCCGAGGCCCAGGCCCGTTCGACCTCCGCAACACCCCCCTCCTGGCTCAGCGCCACCCGGGGCCCCTGGAAGCACACTCCCGCCAGGTGGACCGTGGCCCCGCCCCGGCCCCGCACCGCTCGCTCGAAGGCGCCCGCGAACGTGCTGTCCCGCAGGAGCAGCGAGGGCGCGGAGGTCTCCCCTTCCCGGGCTTCCACGAGCACCCCGACCGCGACCGTCGGCGCGGACGCGCCGGTGGAGGGATGTGCCCCCTCCTCCGCCGTCAGCGTCCCATGCCCTCCGGGCTCCGGCGCTTCGCGAGGACGGACCTGGCGAACCGCGAGCACGGGCTCGGTGGGAGGCTCGCGGGCGGCCCCGATGGACTCGGGACACGAGGCCTCCGGCCGAACCGGCCCGGCGCCTCGCGCCTCGAAGCGCAGTCCTCTTCCGTCGAGGCTCCCGGCTCCAAGCCGGATCGCCCCCAGGGCCTGATTCCGGAAGATGACGCCCTCGATTCGTAGCGCGCCGCCCTCACCGGCCAGCCCCCAGCCGCCCCCTTCCACCGTCAGGGCTTCCAGGCCAACCTCCCCTCGGGCCCCCACCACGGCGGCGCCGGGGTCGCTGGCTCTCAGGACCGTCGAGGAGCCCTGGCCCACCAGCCTCGTCCCCGACAGCAGGCGAAAGGGGCCCTCGTAGCGCCCGGACGCCAGGTGGACGAGCAGCGGGCCGGGACGGGCCAGGGCCTCGGACAGGGAGCGCAGGGGGCGCTCCCGGGTTCCGTCGCCCCCCGCCGACGCCCCGTCCACCCAGAGTTCGCCCCTGGCAGGCCGCCCCAGCGACGGCCGTGAGCAGGCGCACAGCAGGACCAGCAGCCATGGCAGCAGTCGGGAGGGCACGCAGGCAGGCACTCTAGCCCCTTGATGGCGCCCCGCCGGAACTGGATCAGCCCTGGCGGCCAAGTGATCGATTTTTCAAAGACTTTCATCCGCAATCGATCACTTGTGGATCATTTCCCCCATCTGAAAAAGAAGGGGTGTGAGGATGTATCAAAAGATGCGATCCTCCCTCTCTCTACAGGGTGTATTTCCAGAGGCCAGTTTTCATCCGGAGGCCGATTTTCCGGCCCGGGAGCGGGTGGCGCATTGACAGTCGAAACCTCGATTTGTTACCTCCGCCATCCGCTCGTTCAACGCCAGACAACGCAAGAGGGAGGGGTGTCATGACCAAGGCAGAGCTCGTGGAAGTGGTGGCTGCGCAGTCGAAGCTCACGAAGAAGTCCGCCGCCCAGATCCTCGACATCGTCTTCAACAACATCGGCAAGGCGGTGAAGAAGGACACGCGCTTCAGCTACCCCGGGTTCGGCACGTGGTCGCTGCGCTCGCGCAAGGCGCGGAAGATTCGCAACCCGCAGACCAACGAGATGATGAAGCTCAAGGCGTCGAAGACGGTCGGTTTCCGTCCCGCCAAGGAGCTGAAGAACTCGCTGTAGGCAGCAGAGAAGGGCCTCTGTCCCCCTCAGGGGCGCGAACCCGCGTTCGGGTGGCGCCCCTGGGACGTGAGGACGGGGGACTCCGCCGGCATGCGGGCCACGGGGCGCTCCTCGTCGGAGGCGTCCGGGGCCGCCTCGGGGGCAACGAGCGCCTCCAGCGGATCCAGCGAGTTTCCGTCGTGCCAGAGCTCGAAGTGGACGTGGACACCGGTCGCCAGCCCCGTGTCCCCCGCGAGCCCCACGACGTCGCCTCGCGCCAGCACCTCGCCGGTCGTCACCAGTACCTCGGACAGGTGGCTGTAGCGCGTTACCCACTGGCCGTCGTGCTGGACCTCCACCATCTTCCCGTGGTCGCCGTTCCAGCCGGCCCGCAGGACGACGCCCTTCTCCGCGACGCCGACGGACTGTCCGCGCCGGGCCGCCAGGTCCACGCCCGAGTGACGGCGGAGCTGTCCGGTGATGGGGTGCCAGCGGTCGCCATAGAGGCTGGTGATGGTGACCGGCTCCACGGGCCAGGCGAGGCGCGGTGGACCGGAGGGCTCCTCCGAAGGCAGTTCCCAGCGGCGCAGCGTGGACGCGCGCACGATGAGGCGACCGACCCGCACCACCACGGCCTCCGCGAGCGGGCCCGGCATGTCGCCGTAGAGGCGCGCGTCCTGCTCCAGTTCGGCCTCCATCACGCCCCGGGCGCGCGTCAGGTCGCGGGTGTCGGTGTGCTCCACCGGCCGGGACAGGAAGGCGTCCAGGGCGGCGTTCATCGATTCCCAGTTCCGAACCTGGTCGACGGGCATCACGCTGCCGCGCTGGACCTTCTCGCGGTAGGCCCGGGCCTTCTCCGTGAACACGGTGAGCGCGGCGTCGAGTTCGGGGGAACGCTCGGGAGTCAGCGGGCCCCGGGCGCGGTCCGGTTCGCGGGGGAGGAAAGGCGAGGAGTCGCTGGTGGGGCCGCTGTCGCCCGAGGTCGCGTACAGTTCCTCAAAGCTCATCTTGCCCGGACGCGGCGTCGCGCAGGCGGAGAGGGCCAGTAGGGCGAGGACGGCGGATCGGCGCACGGCGCGAGGAGCCTACCACGCACCGGCCCGTTCACCTGTTCCAGGCCGTGGATCATCCCGCGACGCCCAGGTACGTGCTGCCCGCACCCGCCACGACGGGGACAGCGTGGCAGGAGTCACCCCAGGGTCATGGGCGACCGTCCACGAACGTACAGGGACGTTCCGTCACGGGCCCTGCGGCCCTGTGCGGGTGGCGGCCGCGGATTCGGGCCCCCCTGCTCCACGTCAGGATGGGCACCCGGGGCGCCTCGCCTGCGGGCTCCGCCTCCTGATTCGAGGCGAACCGCTGCGTGCCTCGTGCGGCGTGCTTCGCTGGCCTCGCTCGGGGGCATCCGCGTTCGGGACGCCCGTCATCGAGGCCGCCGCTGTCAGGGGTTCGAGGCGAACCGCCCCTTCGTGCGGAGTGTGGCCTCGGAGGCGTCCGTGTTCGGGACGCGGACACCTGTCATCGATGCCCCTGCTGTCAGCGTTTCGAGGCGAACCACCGCACGCCCCTCGTGCGGCGTGCTTCGCTGGCATCGAGGGCGTCCGCGTTCGGGACGTGGACACCCGTCATCGAGGCCCCTGCTGTCAGCGTTTCGAGGCGAACCGCCGCACGCCCTTCGTGCGGCGTGTGACCTCGGAGGCGTCCGCGTTCGGGACGCCCGTCATCGAGGCCGTTGATGTCATCGTTTCGAGGCGGACCTCCGCGCGCTCCTCGTGCGGCGTGCTTCCTGGCATCGAGGGCGTCCGTGTTCGGGACGCGGGCGCCCGTCATCGATGCCCTTGCCGTCAGCTCGCGAAGGCGGTGCGGACTCGTGCCAGGGCGTCGTCGATGTCCGCCCTGGACACGTCCAGATGGCACACGAGGCGGATGGAGTGCGGACCGGTGGGGTTGGCCAGCACGCCCTGCTTCAAGAGCAGCGCGGAGGCCTCCGCCGCGGGACGCACGAGGTCCGCGAACACCATGTTCGTCTCCACCCGCGACAGGTCCACCTTCACTCCCGGCACCTGGGCCAGGCCCTCCGCGAGCCGGCGCGCGTTGGCGTGGTCCTCGGCCAGACGCTCCACGTGGTGCTCCAACGCGTACAGCGCCGCCGCCGCGAGGATGCCCGCCTGCCGCATGCCTCCGCCCAGCCGCTTGCGCAGCCGCCGCGCCTCGCGGATGACGTCCGCCCTGCCCGCCAGCGCCGAGCCCACCGGCGCCCCCAGGCCCTTCGAGAAGCACACCGACGTCGAATCCGTCAGCGATGCCCACTCGGATGCCGGCCTCCCCGCCGCCACCTCCGCGTTGAACAGCCGCGCGCCATCCAGGTGCACCGCGAGGCCCGCCTTCCGTCCCGCCTCCACCACCGCCCGGAAGCGCTCCAGCGGCCACACCGTGCCGCCCCCTCGGTTGTGCGTGTTCTCCAGCGACAACAGCCGCGTGCGCGGGTTGTGCACATTGTCCTCGCGCACCGCCGCCGCCACCGTCTCCGGCTTCAACAGGCCCCGCTCCCCGGGCAGCGCCGCCGGCTGCACGCCCCACAGCGCGGGCACCGCGCCGCCCTCGTAGTGCAGGATGTGGCTGCCCTCCTCCGTCAGCACCTCGTCACCCGAGCGGCAGTGCGCGCCGATGGCGATCTGATTCGCCTGCGTGCCGGACGGGACGAAGACGGCCGCCTCCAGTCCAAGCCGCTCGGCCACCCGTTCCTCCAACCGGCGCACCGTGGGGTCCTCGCCGTAGACGTCGTCCCCGACCTCCGCGTCGGCGATGAGGCGCCGCATGGCCGGGGTGGGCTTCGTCACGGTGTCGGAGCGGAAGTCGATGGGCTTCATGGTTCTCCTCGCGGCAAGAAAGGGGGGCCGCCGTGGCGCTTGGGCCGGGCCCTCCCGTGACATACAACGCCCGCGTGGCCCGGCGAGAGACAGTGGCGGAGAAGCGGAGTCGCGCGGTGGCGGTCCTGGACGGTCTGGAGGCGGCCATGCCGGACGCCCGCATCGAGCTGGACTACCGCACCCCCCTGGAACTGCTGGTCGCCGTCATCCTGTCCGCGCAGTGCACCGACAAGCGCGTCAACCTGGTGACCCCCGCCTTGTTCGCCCGCTTCCCGGACGCCCAGGCCTACGCCCGCGTCGAGGCCGCCGACGTGGAGCCCTACATCCGCACCTGCGGGCTGTACCGCGCGAAGGCGAAGAACATCGTCGCCACGGCGCGCGCGCTCGTCGCCGAGCACGGCGGACAGGTGCCCCTGGCGCGCGACACCCTGGCGCAGCTGCCGGGCGTGGGGCTGAAGACGGCGGGCGTGGTGTGCATCCACCTGGGCGGTGACGCGGCCTTCCCCGTGGACACGCACGTGAAGCGGCTGGCCTACCGGCTGGGCTTCACGACCCACGAGGATCCGGACAAGGTGGAGAAGGACCTGCAGGCGCTGCTGCCCCGCGAGCGGTGGACGCTGGGACACCAGCTCCTGGTGTGGCACGGGCGGCGCACGTGCTTCGCGCGCTCGCCCGCTTGCGACACCTGCGTGGTGGCGGCGCGGTGCCCGAAGAAGGGCGTGCGCGCCACCGCGAAGGCCTAAGCGGACGCCGGGGCGCCCTGGTCGCGCGACGTCTTGAGCTTCTTCATCCGCTTGCGGATGAGCTCGCGCTTCAGCGTGGAGACGTGGTCCACGAAGACGGTGCCGTCCAGGTGGTCCGTCTCGTGTTGCACGGCGATGGCCAGGAGGCCGTCACAGCGCAGCAGCTGCTCCTGGCCGTCCTCGTCCAGGTAGCGCACGGTGGCCACGGCGGCGCGGTCCACGTCCTCGGCCTCGCCGGGGATGGAGAGGCAGCCCTCCGTGTAGGTCGTCTCCCCCTCGAGCGAGACGAACTCCGGGTTGATCATCGCCAGGGGCTTGGACTCCGGCTGCTGCGGCCGGGTGTCCAGGACGATGATGCGCTGGAGGACACCCACCTGCGGCGCCGCGAGGCCCACGCCCTCGGCGGCGTACATCGTCTCGAACATGTCCTTCACCAGCGCACGGACCTTGTCGTCCACCTTCGCCACGGGCCGGGCCTTCTGCTTCAGGATGGGATCGGGCCAGATGAGAATCTCGCGAACCATAGGGGGGACTCTTAACCCCTCCGGACCGCACCGGGCAACCGTTCCACCGGGCATCAGTCGAGCAGGTTACGGGCGTACTCGCCCCGCAGCCGGTCATCCCCGAGCGCCCGAGCGGCCTCGGTCAACACCGCGCGGATCTGCTGTGCGCGGTGCTGGAGCGCGGGGTCCGGGTGGCCCGCGAAACGCAGGGGGTGGAATTCGGCCGCGAGCAGCGCGTACGCCCGCTTGACCTCCTCGCTGCCCGCCGAGCGGGCCAGCCCCAGCACGGTGAAGTAGTCCGCTTCCTGGATCTCCTCGAACTTGGCCTCCAGGCGGTGAACATCCAACTCCGGAGGTAGGTCGCCCTGGGCGTCCTCCAGGGGAGGATGCAGGGTGATGAGGCCCAGCGTCCTCGCCACCGCGAGCGTCTTGAGCGCTCCGTCCTGGGGCAGTCCCGCGCTCAACAGCAGCGCCTCCAGTGTGCGCTCGCCATCCACGCCTTGCAGGAGCTGAAGCTCTCGGGTGGACAGTCCGAAGTCCGACGGGGCCACGTGCGCGTCGCCTCGCGACACCTGGGCGCGCAGGGAGCCGGCCGCGTCCAGGAGCGACTCCGCGGTGAGGGTGTTGCGCAGCCCCTCCGCCAGCAGGTGCAGCGGTGGGCGCGTGGCGGCGGCGAGCGCCACCTCGTGCGGCGCGGGCTCCGGAACCAGGCGGTAGAGCGTGGACGGCTCCGCGAGCGCGTCCAGGAAGACCTGTTCGGTGTAGCGCTGCACCAGCGGGACGGACTCGGCTTCGCGCACGTAGCCCCGGCCCCGCAGGGCTTCCAGCAGCGTGCCCGTGGTGGCGCTGCGCACGAGCCGAAGCTCGGCTTCCTGTCGCGCGTCGATGAGGCCGTCCGCGCGGGCCCGGTCGATGAGGGATTCGCCCTGCGCCGAGGACGCGGCGCCCACCAGCACGCCGTCGCGCAGCCACAGCACGCGCAAGGCGTTCATCACCTTGAGCTCCAGGCGCACTTCCATGCGCGCGTCGCACAGCCGCAGCACGAGGCGCGCAAGGCCCTCCTGCGTGAGGCTGCCGCTGCGGGCCACGGCCATCTCCGGACGCCCCGGCGATTCGAGGGGGATGAGCGTGGCGCGGGCCTGCGCCGCGGCCTCCTCCGCGTCCCGCTGCGCGCGGGCCTCGAGTTGTTCGCGCTCGCGTTCGGACTGGAGGCGCTGTTCGACGGCTTCGGCTTCGACCTTCGCTCGGGCTTCGCGCTCGCGGGCGAGCTCCTGGTGGAGCGCTTCGAGCTGCGCTTGCAGGGCGTCTCGCGCCTGCGTGAGGGTCGTGGCTTCGGACTGGGTGCGCGCTTCGGCTTCGGCGCGGGCCTGGGTCTCGGAGGCGAGGCGGGACTCCGCGGCGGCGCGGGCCTGGGCCTCGGTTTCGATGCGTTCCTCGAGGCCCTGACGGGCGCGGGACTCCGAGTCGAGGCGGACTTCCAGCACGGTGCGCAGGCGGCTCTCCGACGCGGCCTTCGCGGTGGCTTCGGCGGCCTTCTGCTCCGCCTGGAGGGCGCGAGCCTCCGCGGCGGTGCGCGCCTGGAGCTGCTGTTCGGCGTTCGCCGCGGCTTCGGCGCGGGCCTGCTCGGCCTGGTCCCCGCGGGCCTGCGCGAGTTCATCCGCGCGGCGCTGGGCCTGGGTCAGGTCCTGGGTGAGCTGTTCAATCCGGGCCTGCGCCTGGGTGAGCTGTTCGTCGCGGCTTCCCGCGGCGGACTGGGACTGGTTGAGCTGATCCGCGAGGCGCGCTGTTCCGGCCCGTGCCTGCTCGAGCTGTTCGCCGTTGCTCTTCGCCTCCGTTTGGAGCTGCTTCAGCTGCTCCGCTCGGGCTTCCGCTTCGGCCCGCGCCCGTTCGAGCTGTTCAGCGTTGTTCTTCGCCTCCGCCTGGAGCTGCTTCAGCTGCTCCGCGCGGACTTCCGCTTCGGACTGGAGCTGCGACAGCTGCTCCGCTCGGGCTTCCGCTTCGGCCTGGGCGTGCTTGCGCTGTTCGGCGCTCTTCTTCGCTTCCGCCTGGGTCTGCTTGAGCTCTTCGACGAGCTTCTTCGCTTCGGACTGGAGCTGCTTGAGCTGCTCGCCTTGCTTCGCGGCCTGAGCCTGGAGGTGGCTCAGCTGTCCGGCGTTGGCATCGCGGGCCTGTTCGGCCGCGGTGGCCCGCGCCTCGGCTCGCTTCACGGCTTCAGACAATTCCCTGGCGCGGGCTTCGGCCTGGAGCAGCGCTTCCGCGGGCTGGGCGGCCTTCGCTTCCGCGCGCTGGCGGGCCTGCTTGAGCTGCTCCATCCGGGCGTTGGCCTGACCCAAGGTCTCCGCGAACCGCGACTCGGTTCGCTTCCGGATCTCCTCGGCCTGCTCCGCCTGGGCGTGGGCCTCGGCCAGGGCTTCTTCCGCCTTCACGGCCCGGGCTTCCGCCTCCGCCAGCCGCTCCGCGTTCCGCTCGGCGGTGGCTTCTGCGCTGGCGCGGGACTCCTCGGCCTGCGTGGCCCGCTGCTCCGCCTGACTCACCGCCTGCGAGGACTGCTTCGCCTTCGCCTCGCCCTGGAGCAGGACCTGGGCCAGTTGCTGCGCTCGGGCTTCGACCTGCGCCAAGGCCTGCGCGGACTGCTTCGCCTTCGCCTCCGATTGCTCCAGCGCCTGCGTCGCCTGCTGCACCCGCGTTTCCGCCTGGGCCAGGGCCTGCGCGGACTGCCTTCCCTTGGCTTCGGACTCGGCCAGCGATTGGGCCAGTTGGTGCGCTCGCACCTCCACCAGCGACAACGCCTGCGCGGAGTGCTTCACCTTCGCATCCGCGACGGTTCGGGCCTTCGCCTCCGCTTCGGCCCGGGCTTCGGCCTCGGCGCGCCGGGCCTCCAGGTCCGCACGGAGCGCGGCCTCCTTGCCGTCACGGCTTTCGATCCGCTGACGCGCCTGGGCCTCGGACTCGGCGCTCCGGCGCGCCTCCTCACGGGCCTGGGATTCGGACTCCGCCCTGGCTTCGGCCGCGCGCCTTGCTTCAGCCTCGGTCGCCACTTGGGCCTCGGCCGCGCGCCTTGCTTCGGCCTCGGCCTCCAGGCGTGCTTCCACGTCGGCCCGCGCCGCCTGCTCCAGTTCGGCGCGAGCTTCGGCCTCCTCGCGCGTCTGGGATTCCTGCCGGGCCTGGAGCTCCGCCTGCTCGCGCGCCTGGACCTCCGCCGCGATGCGCTTCTCGAGCTCCGCCAACTCGAGCCGCGCCATCTCCGCGACGGCCTCGGCTTCGCGGCGAGCGCGCGCCTCCGCGTCCGCCCGGGCCTCCGCCTCCACCCGGTCTCCCGCCTCGGATGCGAGCCGGGCCTCCACTTCCGCCAACGCCTGCGTCGCGGATACAGCCCGGACTTCCGAGTCCGCGTGGGCCGCCGACGCCTGCTTCAACAGGGACTCGGCGCGGGCGCGGGCGTGGACCTCCGCTTCGGCCCGCACCTCCACGGCGCTCCGGGCCTCGACCTCCGCCTCCGCTTCGAACCGCGCGTCTTCTCTTGCTCGGGCCTCGCCCTCAACTCGCTCTTCCAGCTCGACTCGGAGCGCCTGCTCCGATTCGGCCAGGGCTTCCGCCTCCGCGGCCCGGGTCTCCGCCTCCTCGATGGCGGTGTACGCCAGGGCGAGCTCCTGGCGCAGCGCCTCCAGCTCCGCGGCCAGGTCCGACCGCGGCTCGGCCGCGTCCGCGCGCGGCGCCTGCTCTTGGGTTGTGGTCGCGGTCCGCGACTTGTTCGCCCGCTGCAGTCCGCCGGGCACTGGCAGCGGCGAGGCGTTCGCCTGGACTTCCAGCCGGGCCGAGGCCTGTGCATCCACGCCTCCCGGCGGTGAAGCACCACCACTCGAAGCCGACGCTTCGGTGGATGCAGCCGCATCGCTCGGGCGCGCGGATCCGCCACCTGCCTCAGCCGCTCCGCCTGCCGCGGACTTGTCGCTCGGGCGCGCGGAGTTGCCCTCGGAGCCTGCCGCATCGGCTGCTCCGGACTTGCTCCCCGTCCGCAGCGGGACGCGCGCGGCCACGCGCAGTTCCTTCCTTGCGCCCGCGCGGCCGGAGGTGCTGTCCGCGGACGTGGCTTCGCTCGATTCCGGCGCTTCGCCGGGGCGGGCCGTGACCTGGCTCGCGGAGGACTCCTGGCCCGACTTCGCCGTGTCGCCCGGCCTCGCCGAGCTACCGCTCGCAGGGCCCGCATCCCGGGACTCCAGCGCGCCACTCGCGCCTCCGGGACGCGCGGACTGACGGCTCGCGAAGCCGCCCGACGCCGTGCCGCCCGCGCCCGGCGCGTCCGGCCACTGGAGCGGCTTGGAGCCTTCCGACTTCGCGTCGTCGACGGTCTCGGAATCGAACCAGTCCGAGCCCACTGGCTTCTCGGCGTCTCCGGACGCCTCTCGCTCGCGCGCGTCCACGGAGGCCTTGAGCTCCGCCTCCAACACATCCCAGTTCGACAGGCCCGCGGCCGCCAGCTCCTCCGCGGTCGGCTCCGACGACGAGGCATCGTCCTCCGTCTCGGAGGAAGCACCGGACGCCGGTTCCTCCTCGGTCGGCTCCGACGACGCGGCACCGTCCTCCATCCCAGCGGAAGCAGTGGCCGCGGCGGCCCGCTCCTCCGCCGCCACGTCGTCCGCGACCGAGCCGAAGTCCGTCTCGTCGGAGTCCTCCGCCACCGTGGCCGCATGGCCCTTCTGGCGGGCTTCCAGCTCCGGATCCGGCGGCAGCTCCGTCCAGGCCAGCGGCTCCGACGCCTCACGTTCGGGAGCCTTCGCGGCGCCCCCATCCTCTTCTGAATCAACGTCGAAGAAGCCCTCGTCCCCCAGCTTCGGCGCGGCCTTCACCGGCTTCAGCCCAGGAGGCGTCAGCCGCTCCTCACGGAACGCGAGCCTCCCCGGCGGCAGCTCCGACTCCACGTCCCCCGCGACCTCCGCCGACGCCCCGCCCGCCCGCGGCGCGACCTCGTTCGGGAAGGGAAAGCGCAGCGTGGTGCGCGCTCCCGGAGGGCGCACGTCGGACGCGTCGTCCGCGCGCGGCGGCTCCGCGTCCCACTCGTCCCCCACGCTCGCGTCCGGATCCTCGCCGCTCCAGTCCCCTCCGGAGTCCGCGCCCTCCCCTCCACCGGTCCACTCCGACTTCGGGCCCACCGACAGCGCCGAGTCGATGGACGCCATCGCCTCCGCTTCCACCTCCAGGTGCGCCTGCTCCAGCGCGATGTTCATCGCGAGGTGCGTGCTGCGCTCGCGCTGCTGGTGCACGACGTGCGCGCTGCGCTCCTCGCGCGTCATCGCCGCCACTTCCCAGTCCGTCTGGTTCAGCGGCGCCAGGTCCCCGAACAGCGCGTTGGCCAGCGCCGGGTCGCCCCCCACCGCGTGCGGCGCCGTCGCATGCCACGCCTCGTCCGCCCCAGGCCCGCTCCCCCGCACCGGCTCCGGCAGCGCCCGGTTCTCCACCACACGCCAGCCGTCCGCCTCCGCCGGGGCACGGATCAACGTGTCCACCAGCGTCACGAAGCTGGGGCCATCCAGGGGCAGCGGCGCCACCGGCGCGGTGAAGCCCTCGATGGCCTCGCTCAGCAGCAGCACCCGCGCCTTGTGGCCCTCCGGGTGCTGCACCAGCTCCTCCAGCACCACGCGCCCGCGCCCGCTCTCCACGCCCGGTGCGAGCACGATGAGCTCTGGCAGGTGATGCCCGAAGGCGATGAGCGCATCCGCGGCGGAGGTCGCGAGGATGACCTCGTGCCCTTCGCGGGACAGCAATCGCCGGACGGCGGCGATGGTGGCGATGTCGTCGTGTACGAGGAGGACCGAGGCGCCCATGGGGGAGCCGCGGAGTCTACAGCATGGCCCCGGGATCCACGTCGATCACGACCTTCACCCCGTTGGGCACATCCGCCAACGCCGCCTCCAGCCGGGCGAGCAATGGGGCGAGCGCCGCATGCGTCGGCGCCTTCAGGAGCAGCTGCCAGCGCGTCTTCCCCCGGATGCGGGCGATGGGCGCCAGGGCCGGCCCCAGCAACCGCACCCCCGCCGAGGCCGGCGGCATGTGCCGCCCCACCAGGTTGCCCAGGAAGCGCGCCACGCCCGCGGTCTGCTCGGGGTGCTCCCCCTCCAGCCGGACGGCCGCCATCCTCGCGAAGGGCGGATAGGCCAACGCCTTGCGCCACTCCAGCTCCTGATTCGAGAACCCGTCGAAGTCGTGCGCCAGCACCCGCTTCACCGGCTCCGCGTCTGGATTGTAGGTCTGCACCAACACCCGCCCCGGGTCCTTCCCCCGCCCCGCCCGCCCCGCCACCTGGGTCAACAAATGGAAGGTCCGCTCAGCGGCTCGGAAATCGGGAATCGCCAGCGACGTGTCCGCCATCACGACGCACACCAGCGTCACGCCCGGGAAGTCGTGCCCCTTGGCGACCATCTGCGTGCCCACCAGCACGTCGATTTCCCGGCGCGCGAACGACGCCAGGAGCTCCGTCAGCCGCTCCGCGCTCGTGGCCGAGTCCCGGTCCAGCCGCGCCACGCGTGCGTGCGGCATCCGCTCCAGGACCTCCGCCTCCACGCGCTCGGTGCCGATGCCCAGCTTGAGCAACGGACCCGTGCACTCGCGGCAGCGGTCCGGCACGGGGAACGCGACGCCGCAGTAGTGGCACACCACCCGGTTCTGCGAGCGGTGGTGCGTCAAGCACACGTCACAGTCGTGGCACTTGAGCGACAGGCCGCACACCTCGCACAGCAGGATGGTGCTGTGGCCCCGGCGGTTGAGGAACAGGATGACCTGCTGCCCCTTGGCCACCGTCTCCTCCATGGCCTGGAGCATCTGCGGGCTCAGGATGGGCGCCTCTTCCGTCACCTGGCCCTCGCGCGGACGCTCCACGCGCAGGTCGACCAGGTTGATGGTGGGCATGGGCCGGTCATCCACCCGGTTTCGCAGCTCCAGCAGCTTGTAGCGCCCGGAGCGGGTGTTCTGGAGCGTCTCCAGCGAGGGCGTGGCCGAGCCCAGCACCACCACCGCCGAGGCCTGCTTGCCGCGCACCACGGCGAGGTCGCGCGCCTGGTAGCGCAGCTTCTCATCCTGCTTGAAGGACGGGTCGTGCTCCTCGTCCACGACGATGAGTCCCAGGTGCTCCACCGGCGCGAACACGGCCGAGCGGACGCCCACGGCGATCTTCACCGTGCCCTTGCGCAGGGCCTGCCAGTGGAACAGCCGCTCCCGGTCCTTCAGCCCCGAGTGCAGCACCGCCACATCCCCGCCGAAGCGGCTGCGGAAGCGCCCCACGAGCTGCGGCGTCAGCGCGATTTCAGGCACCAGCACCAGGCTGCCCAGGCCCCGCGCGAGCGTGTGCTCCACCGCGCGCAGATACACCTCCGTCTTGCCGCTGCCGGTGACGCCGTGCAGGAGGTACGGCTGGAAGCCGCCCGCGTCGACGGCGGCCTGGAGCTCCCGCACCGCCGTGTCCTGCTCCGGGGTGAGCCGGTCCGGGCGGTTCTGCACCAGCCCCTCGCGCACGCCGGGCTCCAGCGTCACCTCCACCCACTTCACCATCTTGCGCGTCGCCAGCTTCTTGAGCGTCTCGCGCGCGCCGGGGATGGCGTGCGTCACCTCCTCCAGCGGCGCGCGTCCTCCCACCGCCAGGAGGTACTGGAGCACGGCGGCCTGGGCCGGGGCCCGGGCGAGCAGCGGAGGCACCTCCGTGACGAGCGCTTCGACGAAGAACTGCACGTCCGCCTTCGCCGCCTTCTCATCCACCGCGGTGGAGAGGCCCGGCGGCAGCGCGCCCCGGATGACCTCCCCCAGCGGGTAGCGGTAGTGCTCGGCGGCGAAGCGCAGCAGCGCGATGAGGTCCTTGGGCAGCGAGGGCGAGTCCTCCAGCACGCGCTGGATGGGCTTGAGCCGCACGCCGCCCTCCACCGGCGCCTGGGCCGGCCCCAGGTAGAAGCCCAGCGCCATGCCGCGGCCGAAGGGCACGAGCACGCGCTGGCCCGGCGCCAGCTGGCCCGCGAGCGCCTCTGGGACCAGGTAGGTGAACTCCCCGCGCACGGGGCGGCCCACGGCGACGGACGCAAGGAGGGCGGGGGTGGCACTCACGACGGGGCGCACTGTAGCGGCGTGCTCCCGCTGCGACAGTTCCCTTCCCACTTCCGTACGGCGCGTCCGCAAGGGGATGGAACCGCGAGAGGAAACCTCTCCCTGCGTCCGCGTGAAACCGCCCAGCGCGAAGTGCTCCTGCTCCATGACCGCACCCTCTTGCCGCCTGCTCCCCGACCCCGTCCGTCCTGCACCCGGGATCCACTGTGCCCGGGGCGTCTGACATGCAGGGGCCTTTGGGAAACGCGAAGGGCCCCTCCCGCCCCTGGAACCAGGGAGGCGGAAGAGGCCCGGTCGCCTGCCGCTGGAGCGCGGCGGAAGGCAGACGGTCGCGCGGCTACTTGCCGAAGGCCTTCTTCACCGACGGCCGGCTGGACACGCGGTCCCACCAGGCCATCACGTTCTTGTGCGGGGCGATGAGGCCCTGCTCGCCCATGGCGAAGAGGTAGTCCACGTACGGCGCCCAACAGATCTCCGCGAGCGAGAAGTCCTTGCCCGCGAGGAACGGCTGCTTCGCGAGCACCGCGTCGATGACCTCCAGGGGCTTCAGCACACCTTCGCGGCCCTTGGCGATGTTCGCCTCGTCGTTGGTGCCCCGGAAGCGCTCCATGACGATCTTCATCGCCGGGGGGGAGAAGTAGGACTGCTCCACGCCCATGAACTGCTCCATGAGCGCATAGCTCTTGGGGTCCGCGGGCGTCAGCGCCGGACCCGGCAGGGTGCGGTCCAGGAAGCGGATGATGGCGCGCGACTCGTACATCACGAAGCCGTCGTCCGTCTCCAGCGCGGGCACCACGCCGAAGGGCTGGCGCGCCAGGTGCGCGGGCGTCTTCTGCTCGCCCTTCATCAGGTCGATGTGGATGAACTCGACCTCGTGGCCCTTCTCCCCCAGCGCCACGAGGACCTTGCGGGTGCAGGTGCTGAACGGGCTGCCATAGAGCTTCATGTGAATCGCCTCCGCACCGGAAGCCAGGGGAATCCGAGCTTCGGGGCGGGCGGGACTTTCAACCGCGAGTCCCGCCCACGGCAAGCGATTCGACGCGGCGCCGCTACGGCGTGAAGAGATTGTCCGACACCGCCGAGCGGTTGTCCGCCTTGAGCGCGGTGAAGCGCAGCACGCGCTGTCCCGCGCGCCAGACCTCCACCGTGCGGGGCATCCAGTCCCCGGTGGCCGGCGACGCGTAGTCCACGAAGCGCACATCCCAGGCCGTGCCCGCCGGGTCCGCGTAGCGCAGGCGCGCGGGCCGGAAGGCGTCCTTGTAGACCCAGAACTGGGGCTTGCCTTCAGCGGGGTCGCCCAGGACGAAGGCCACCTCGCCGCTGAAGCGCGCGAGTGAGGTGAGCTTCGTGTTGACGCCCAGTCCCTGGAGGTACGCCTCCTGGGCGAGCCGGGTCTCCTGCACGCTGCCCGAGTCCTGCGCGAGGATGGCGCACACCTGGGTGACGAGCACGGAGATGGCGGCCACCTCCTTGCCCTCCACGCGCTTCCTGCCGGAGGCCAGCACCGACGCGGCCTTGTTGCTGCTTTCGGGCGAGGTGGCGTCGAAGCGGCAGCGGCCGGGAATCTTCACGCTCAGCACCCCGTCGCCCTGGAGCTCCGGGCGGTCGGAGGTGACGTTGAGGGCGGCCCCCGCCTCCGGCACGGCGGTGGAGGAGAAGATGACGGAGCCCTCCACCCGGAAGGCCGACAGGTGCTTCTCCTCCCGCGCGGCGACCATGCGCCGCAGGATGGAGCCACCGGGCAGCACGTAGGCGCCGGCGGAGAGAGAGACGAGGACTGCGGACACGGCGATGAGACGCTTCACGGCTTCTCCGTCTTGACGACCTCGCGCATGTACTCCAGGAGTCCTCCGCGCAGGTCGGGGCGCTTGAGCGCATAGGCGATGTTCGCCTTGAGGTAACCCACCTTGTCACCGGCGTCGTAGCGCTGGCCCTGGAACTTGTAGCCCAGCAGACCTTCGGTCTTCTGGAGCGTGGCCAGACCGTCGGTGAGCTGGATTTCACCGCCCACGCCGGTGGTCTGCTTCTCCAGGATGGGGAAGATGGACGGGGGCAGGACATACCGCCCGATGACGGCCAGGTTCGACGGGGCGGTGCCCTTCTTGGGCTTCTCCACCACGTGGTCGATTTGAATCACGCCGTTGCCCAGGTCCCTGCCGGCGGCGATGCCGTACAGGTGCGTCTCGCTGTCGGGGACCTCCATCAGCGCGATGACGGCCTTCTGGTGCTGCTGGTAGACGCGCGCGAGCTGCCCGATGCCGGGCTCCTCCGCGTCGATCATGTCGTCTCCCAGGAGGACGCCGAAGGGCTCGTCGCCGATGACGCTCCGGGCGCACAGCACCGCGTGGCCCAGGCCCAGCGGCTCCTTCTGGCGGATGCTGATGATGCGCACCAGGTTCGCGATGGCGCGCAGCTTGTCCGCGTCCGCCGTCTTCCCGCGCGCGCGCATCGTGGTCTCCAGCTCGAACCCGATGTCGAAGTGGTCCTCGATGGCGCCCTTGCCGCGGCCGTTGATGACGACGACGTCCTCGATGCCGGCGCTGACGGCCTCCTCCACGATGTACTGGAGGGTGGGCGTGTCGACGATGGGCAGCATTTCCTTGGGAACGGCCTTGGTGGCCGGGAGGAAACGGGTGCCCAGGCCGGCGGCGGGAATGACGCACTTGCGGATGAGCTTCGCTGCCTTCGTGTCAGGAGAGGACATGGGGCGAGGAATCTATTGGTGGCCCAGAACCCCAGCAAGCCGGATAGATTCCCTGGCGCCATGCCGCTCCGTGCCATCCTTGCCGCCCTGTCGTTGACGCTGTCCGTGCTCCCCGTCGTCGCCCGGGCCGCTGGCGAACCCGCCGACGAGCTGCGCAACATCGCGAATGCACGGTCCCTGGGCATGGGCAGCGCCTTTCGGGCCACGGGCCTGGGTGCGGATGCACTCCTGGGTAATCCGGCGGCCATGGCGCTGTTTCCGGCCTACCGCATCGAGGGCACGGGGGCGTACGACCCGCGCAACAAGCAGGGCTTCCTGGGCGTCACCCTGGCGGACTCCAGCAGCGGCCGGCTGGCGTTGGGGGTGGACTACCACTGGCTGTCCCTGGGGCGCGGCGGGACGCGGACGACGGCGAACCTGAGCACGTTGGGCGCGGCGCTGCCGCTGGGACAGTCGCTGCTCATCGGCATGTCGGGGCACTACCTGCGGTTGAACGGTCAGTCGCGCTTCGCGAACTCCATCACGCTGGACGCGGGGGTGCTGATGCGGTTGACCGAACAGCTGACGCTGGGCGTGGCGGGGTACAACCTCATCGACACGGACAACGTGGAGCTGACGCGCTACTTCTCCGCGCACGCGGGCTACGTGGGGCAGGCCACGGTGGTGGCGCTGGACGTGCGAGGGGACTTCGAGTCGCGTGACTCGGCGGTGCTCACGTACAACGCGGGCGTCGAGTACATCCTGAACGAGGTCGTTCCGGTGCGGGTGGGCTACACGTACGACGGCTTCCAGAAGGTCTCGCGGGTGACCGCGGGCCTGGGCTTCCTGTCACCCGGCGGCGGCGGCGTGGACCTCGCGTACCAGCACGACCTGGGCGGGCTGAACGGGCGGCTGCTGGCGCTCACGCTGCGCGTCTCGGTGAACTGAGGGGCGCGGGCGGCGCCCCGCGCGCTCAGGCTCCGGAGCGGCCCGCTTCCGCGGGGTCTCGCAGGGCGAGGTAGCGCTCGGAGGCGGCGAAGCGGACCAGCTCCTCCAGCTCCGAGTCGTGCGGACGGCGGGCGCGCAGCACGGTGAGCGCGGGCCCGGGGCCTCCGCAGGCGACGAGCCCCGCGCGATTGGCGGAGTCGCGCGCGGCGGCGACGAGCAGGGTCGCGTCGAAGTCGCGCGTGCCGGGCTCCATCAGCAGGGCGGCGCGCTCCAGGGCTCGGGGGGAGAGGGATTCGCGCACCACGCGGGCGTCGTCGCCGGCGTCCTTGGGGTTGCGGAGGACGGAGGACAGCAGCGCGAGCGCGCGCAGCAGGTGGTCCTTGCGCAGGGCGCGCAGCGCGAGCAGGTCCGGCGACAGCGAGAACAGGGCGCGGCCGGCGTGGAAGCGCAGCTCCGCGGTGGACGGGGGCTGCTGGACGAGGAGCCGGCCGACGACGAGGCGCGGGACGGTGGTGTGCACCGGGGTGATGTGGGCGGTGTCGTCGTCGCCCGCGACGAGTTCGGGCAGCGGCACGCCCAGCAACCGCGCGACGGTGTGGAGCGCGTCCAGGACGGCGGAGGCGCCCGGGCCCGCGGAGGCGCGCAGGGGCTCCGAGGTGCTGGCGATGCGCGCGGGCGACGGGAACAGCCGGCACAGGGCGATGCCCACGCACGCGAGCAGCTCACCGGACGGGGTGCGCAGGCCCGGGTGACGCAGGCCCGCGCGCTCCTGGTTGGTCAGGGGGCCGCGTTGGACGCGGGGCGCGGAGACGTCGCGGGCATCGAGCGCGTCGGCGAGCTCGCGCATGAGCGCGGCGCGGGTGGTGTCGCCGCGCTGGTCGAAGTGGTCCACGAGGCCGCGGTAGGGCTTCGGGTCGAGCGGACGCTCGCGCACGAGCTTGAAGACCAGCGGCTCCGCGGAGGTGGCCTCGGCGGGCGGCGCGGCGGCGGCGTCCGGGACGGCGGGCGTTTCGCGGGTCTCGGCGGCGCCGACGATGGTGCGGCCTCCGCTCGGGGGGCGCGTGGGGGCCGGGCCGGAGACGGTGCCTTCGGGACGGCCGGCCCGGTGGATGCGGCGCACGGGGTCCATGCGGCCGGGAGGCGCTTCCCAGGCGATGACGCTCGTGGCCTCCACGGGCCCGCCGCCAAGTTCCTCCGAGTCCTCGTCCTCGTCCGGAATCTGGTCGAGGGTGGGAATGAAGGGCGGTGCTTCAGGGGCGCCTCTGCCGCGGGCCGGTGGCGCGGCGGGACGCGAGGCGCCAGCGATGGCGCGGGGCGCGGCGGCCGGGGGTTCCACGCCGCTGGCGGACAGCGGAGCACGGGCCGCGGCGGCCGGGGGCTCCACGCCGCTGGCGGACAGCGGGGCGCGGGGCGCGTGACCGGCGCGGGGGGCGCGCTCCACGCGGGGGTTGGGCAGGGCCTCGCGGACCTGGGTGCCCGCTGCGTTCCTGGCGGCTCCGGAGGAACGGGCGGACGGCCCGGAGGGCGGGGCGCCTTCGTCTGGGGCGGACGCGCGATCCCCGGCGGCCGTGGGGCTCGGGGCGGACGCCTTTCGCGGCGTGGGCGGGAACGCGGCTGGCGGTGGCGACTCGCGTTCCGCCTCTGGCGAAAGGGAGGCTCCGAATCCCGTCGTGCTTTCCCGGGGCGAGGCGGGGGCGCGGGATTGGTGGTCGGGTGTCTCTGCTTCCGAGGCGTGCCCCGTGCTTGCCGAGGTCCCGCGCGAGGGCTTCGAGGCCCGGGCCATGGTGCTCGGTCCCGGCACGGCCTCCGCGAGCGAGGGAGGGCTCTCCGTGGGGGCCTTCGCGGATGGGGCGCGACGGGGGGCCTCCGCCTTCGGAGTGGGGCTCGCCACCGAGGCGGGCCGCCCCGCCGTGGCCTGGGGCTCGTGCTGTGCTTCTGGATTCTGTGACGGGGCACCTGCTGGCGCGTGCCGTCCGGACGGCGACTTCGGCTGGCGTGGGGCGGCCGTCCCCGCAGACGCGGTTCCCACGGGAGCGTGGCTCCCCGACGGGGACTTCGGCTGGCGCGGGTCGGGCGTCCCTGCCGAAGCTGTTCCCACGGGAGCATGGCTCCCCGACGGGGACTTCGGCTGGCGCGGGTCGGGCGTCCCTGCCGAAGCTGTTCCCACGGGAGCATGGCTCCCCGACGGGGACTTCGGCTGGCGCGGGTCGGGCGTCCCTGCCGAAGCTGTTCCCACGGGAGCATGGCTCCCCGACGGGGACTTCGGCTGGCGCGGGTCGGGCGTCCCTGCCGAAGCTGTTCCCACGGGAGCATGGCTCCCCGACGGGGACTTCGGCTGGCGCGGGTCGGGCGTCCCTGCCGAAGCTGTTCCCACGGGAGCATGGCTCCCCGACGGGGACTTCGGCTGACGCGAGGCTTCCGCCCCCCGCGAGGGTTCCGACACCGAGTCATGACGTCCTGAGGGCGTCTTCGGTCGTCGAGCTGCTTCCGCACCCAGCGACGCATCCGCGACTGGGGGCTGGCTTGCCTGCGAGGCTTTCGATGGAGCCGCGACCCCGGTGCCAGCTGCGGCGGCTCCCACGGGAACCTGGCTCCCCGACGGTGCCTTCGCGGACGCGGCCTTGCCCCGCCCCTTGGGCGATGCGGCGGCCCCCGACGCCTCCGGAGATTCACCCGTCGCCCGTGCCTTCCGCGCCTTGGCGGCGGTGGGCGACGCCGTGCCTGCGTCCGCGGACTTCCGGGCCGAACCCTCCTTTGTCCGGGACGAACGCTTCGCCGGCGCCTCCGCGGGCGGCGCCTCTTCAGCGCCCATCAAGGATTGGACGTCCGTGTTGGACGTCACTTCGTCGGACAGGTCCTTGCGATTCGCGGGCGCGCGCCCCGTGGCGACCGGCGGCGCCACGAGCACCGACGGCGGAGGCATACCGCTGGCCTGTGGCGGCGCGGGGCGCGGAGGCTCAGGAGGCGGCGGACGGGCCCGCTGCTCGCGGGATTTGCGCAGGCTCTCCGCGCGGCGCGCATAGGTGCGAGCACGGTCGGTGTTGTGCAACACCTCTCGGCAGAAGAGCGCGAGCCGCTCCCACGTGTGCTGGCGCTCCTCGTCGTCCTCCGTCGCGGTGGCCGCGTTCTCCAACGCCCAGGCGGCCTCCCCCATCTGCTCGCGCTCGGTGCAGCGGTCCGCGAGCAACAGCCAGGCCTCCTTGTGCCCCGGCTCGAAGCGCACCGCCTGGCGCAGCTCCGCCAGCGCCGCGCCCGCGTCCCCCATGGCCTCCAGCGTGGCCACGCGCTCCAGGTGCGCCTTGCGCGCGGCTGGTCCCCGAGGCTCGCGGGCGAGCTGCGCGTGCAGCAACTGGCTGAGCGCGGGCAGGTCCCCCAGCCGGCGTGCGAGCGCGAGCAGGTGCTCCCGGGGCTGCTCGTTGTCGGGGCTCTCCGCGAGCACCTCGGCCCAGGCCCACTGCGCGATGCGCAGGTCGCCCAACGACTCCTCCGCGACCTGCGCGAGCACTCGCAACGCATCCAGGCGGTCCGGTGCGCGGCGCGGCGCGGCGGCGCAGGCGGCGCGCAGCCGCTCGACCTGGGCGAAGCGCTCCTCGTCGGAGACACAGCGCACGAGCCCCGCGAGCACGGGCAACATGCCCGGCACGAGCGCATCCGCCGCCTCGAAGTCCACGCGCGCCTTGGCGGGCGCGCCCATGTTCAGTTGCCGCTCGCCTCGCGTCAGCAGCGCGACGGCCCGGGCCCGCGACGTTCGCGCTCGAGAGATCGCGTCATCGAGCGCTCGGCGCACCAGCGATGCGTCCTCGCGCTGAGACAGCAGCCGCACCTGTTCGCGCAAGGCCGTGCGCTCACCCGTCAGCTCGACGATCTCCCGGTACATGCGCGCGGCGCCCGCGGAGTCCTGGAGCTCGTTCTCCATCACCTCCGCGAGCCGCGTCAGGGCCTCGGCGCGCTCTGGCGCGTCCTTCGCCCGGTCCGCGCGCTTGAGATAGAGCTGGGCCAGTTCTCGCCACGCACGGCGCGCGATGAGTTGCGCCTCCTGGCGCTGCGACTGCGCCCGCTCCGAGCCCTCTTCCGCGGTGCGCACGGAGGATGACGCTTCCGGATTCGTCCCCCGCTCAGCGGGCGTTCCCGAGGCGATGTGGCTGGAATCGCGTTCGGGGCCTGACGGGCTTCGAGGCGTGTCCGATTCAACCTGAGGGGGGACTCCCTCCGAGGTCGATTCCTCCTCCTCGAAAGCCGGGTTCGAGGCAGCAGGAACCAGCACGGTGGCCCGGCGCGCGGAGGCAGGAGGCTGTGCGCGCGGCTTCTCGTCACGGGACAGGGCGGACGCGGAAGGAGCCTTCTCCGACTCGACACGTTCGGGCGGAGTGATCTCCGAGGTCGCTTCGTCCTCGTCGAACGCCGTCGAGGGTGCTCCGGGCACCAGCACCGCACCGGGCGCGCGCGGCGCCTGCGTCTTCGACGTCGATGCATCCTCGCCCGACACCTTCGGAGTCGACTCCGACGTCGACCCGTCCTCGCCCAACGCCTTGGAAGACTCGCCCGGCACCCGCACCGCATCCGGCGCGGCAGGGACGTGGCTGGGGCCGAGGGTCGCGGCGCCCGGTGTTTCAGCGGAGGCCTTCGGTTCGCCGGTGAAGGGAGCGGCACTTGATGCCGCCTCGGAATTGCCGTCGGAGGCAGGCAACTCTCCGACCGGTGAAGCTCCGGTCGCGGCCATCATGGGCTTCTCGTCGAGAGCCCGCGCGCCATCCGTTGACAGCGGCTCCTCCGCCGCCACCACGAGTTTCTTGCCGAAGGCCTGCGTCACCTCGAAGACCCGCGGCTCGGCCGCCGCCGCTGCGGGCTTCACATCGGGTGCGGACATCCCATCGACTGGCGATGACACGTTCGAGGTCGGAACGGCGTTCTTCTCAGAGGCTGCCGCGCCATCGAACGGCGACGGCTCGCCTAGCGCCTGTGGAACATGCACAGGCGACGATGCATCCGCTGCCGTGGCGGTCCTGACGTCAGAGAGCAGCGCCGCGTCAGACGACGCACTTCCGCCCGATGCGGCGGAGACGTTCTCTCCAGCCGTCCGCTCCACGGGCGCATGCATCCCCTTCGACGATGCATCCTGGCTTGAGGCTGTCGCCACCTGCACAGAGGCCTGCGCCACATCCACTGGCGAGGACACGGAGGCATCGGCGAACGGCGTCCCAACGTCAGACGGCATGTCCGCCGACAACGGCTCGCTCGATGCGATGACGGACTTCCCGGGCAACGGCGCTGCATCGGCGGACATCGGCTCACGCAGGCGCGACGTGGCCGCTTCTTCCGATGCCGCCGTCGCATGGGTGGACGAGGGTCCATCCGACTGAGCCACGGGCATCTCTTCGGGCGCCGGCACCCCATCGACGGGCGATGAGACGCCCGAACTCCCAGGGCGCGTTCCTTCGGACACCCGCGCCGTATCGGCCAGGAACGACTCGCTGGACTTCGCGACGGGCTCCACTTCGGATGCCCGCGCCGTATCGGCCAGGGACGACTCAACGGACTTCGCGGCGGTCCCCACTTCGGACGCCCGCGCCGTATCGGCCAGGGACGACTCAACGGACTTCGCGGCGGTCCCCACTTCGGACGCCCGCGCCGTATCGGCCAGGGACGACTCAACGGACTTCGCGGCGGTCCCCACTTCGGACGCCCGCGCCGTATCGGCCAGGGACGACTCAACGGACTTCGCGGCGGTCCCCACTTCGGACGCCCGCGCCGTATCGGCCAGGGACGACTCAACGGACTTCGCGGCGGTCCCCACTTCGGACGCCCGCGCCGTATCGGCCAGGGACGACTCAACGGACTTCGCGGCGGTCCCCACTTCGGACGCCTGTGCCGCACTGGCCAGGGACGACTCGCCGGACTTCGCGGCGGTCCCCACTTCGGACGCCCGCGCCATATCGGCCAGGGACGACTCGCCGGACTTCACCCCGGGCTCCGCTTCCCACGCCCGCGCCGCGGCAGCCAAGGCCACCTCGCCCGAGTTCACCCCGGGCTCCGCTTCCCACGCCCGCGCCGCATCCGCCGACGTGGGCTTGTGCGAAGCCGCTGCCTCCCGGCCCACCATCACCTGCACCCCATCCGCGGGAAGTGACGTGCCCGATGA
The DNA here is from genome assembly GCF_007352635.1 of Corallococcus sp. Z5C101001. NCBI lineage: Bacteria > Pseudomonadati > Myxococcota > Myxococcia > Myxococcales > Myxococcaceae > Corallococcus > Corallococcus sp. Z5C101001. The sequence goes on along the minus strand of NZ_VKLU01000001.1, from coordinate 450,711 downwards.
AGCAACGGCCCTTGCACGCGACGCCAACTCCGCGTCCGGCACAGGCGACGTGCTCGATGGCGCAGCGGACCGCCCAGCGTCGGGTGACGACTCCACGGACCGCGCCAGGACGGGCGGCAACGCCCCCTGCCCTCCCAAGGCCCCAGCCGTCGCCCCACCGCCCGAAACCCGCGCCCGCGCCGCTTCTGGTGGCGTCACCACCCGCGCCCGGCCCGGCCCGTCGTCCTCCCAGGGGAACTCCGGTCCTCGCGCCGCGGCCCTTTCAAGTCCCGCCCACTCCCCCAGCGGGACCTGCACCGTGACGGCTCGCGGAGCCTTCACCGGCGTGACCGGCACCGCGACCACCGGCATCTCCACCACCGTGTTCCCAAGCTCCGGATCCGACAGCGCCAGGGCGGACACCTCCACGGTCTTCGTCCGGGACTCCTCGTCCTCCCCGGGATGCTGCCGCGCCGCCTCCTCCTTCGCCTTCGCGACCCGCTCACGCAGCACGTCGAGCACGAAGCGCGCCCGAGCGTCGTCCGGCGCGTCCATCAGCAACCCGTTGAGCACCGCCGCCGCGCGCGCCTCCTGCCCCGTGCGCCGCAACACCCGCGACAGCTGACGGCGCACCTCGCGGCGCACCACGCCCCGCTCGGACACCATCGCCGCGTCCAACAGGGTGACGACCGCGCGCTCCGTGCCCGCCTTCAACGCGCACCGCACCAACACCGCCGCGAGCCGCGACGTCATCGGCAACGAACGGCTGGCGGCCACCAACCCGGAGTACGCCCGGGCCGCCTGCCCCTCCCGGACCAACCGGGCGGCATCCCGGCAGACCTGGGCCACCGCGCCTCGCACGTCTTCTCCTCGCGAGGCCATCCCCGGTCCGCGAAGGGAAGGCTCCGGCGTCCCAGGGCCCTTGCCGTGTCTCCCGCCACCCATGAAGTCTCCAGTCTACACACGATGCGAAGCATGGGGGGACCCCTCTCCCCCCCACCCCGTGGGAAGGCCCGAACCGGCCATCCCAGGTGTCAGGGCGCGGCCGCGGCCACGATGGGGCCCTCCGGCACCCGCACGCCCGCCGCGGCGAAGAACGCCCGCAGGTCCTCCGGCACCTCCGCCTCCCATCGCATCGGCCGGCCCGTGCGCGGATGGCCCAGCTCCAGCGCGTGCGCATGCAACAGACAGCGCGGCGCCGCATGGCCTCCCGCGCTCGCCGCGCCTCCGTAGCGCGCGTCCCCGAGGATGGGCGCGCCCAGCGCCGTCAGGTGCGCTCGGAGCTGGTGCGTGCGCCCCGTCCGGGGCAGCAGCTCCACCAGGCAGAACGCATCGCTCGCGAACAGCGTGCGGTAGTCCGTCCACGCGGGCACGCCGTTGGCCGCGCGGGACGCCCGCCAGCGCCCGGGCCTCGAGGGGTCCTTCGACAGGGGCAGGTCCACCGTCCCCGCCGCCGGCAGCCCCGGCCCCGTCGCCGCCAGGTAGCGCTTGCGCGCGGTGCCCTCGCGGAAGGCCTCCGCCAGCGCCGAGGTGGCGGGCGCGGACTTGCCGAACACCGTCACCCCGGAGGTCTCCCGGTCCAGCCGGTGCACGAGTCCCGCCGGCCGCCCCAGGTGCTCGCCCACGAGGTCCACGAGGCTTCCCCCCACGCGCCCCTCCGTGGGCTGCGCGTTCAGGCCCGCCGGCTTGTCCACCGCGATGACGTCCGCGTCCTCGAACAGCACGCGCAGGGGCGCCGCCGGCTTCGCGGCCTCCAGGGGACTCTGGCCCGCCTCCTCCAGGACCACCGTCACCACCTGCTCGGGCTGGAGCCGGACCGCCCCATCCCGCGCGCGGCGCCCGGCGACGTACACCGCGCCCACCTCCACCAGCCGCCGCGCATCCGCCACCGGCAGGCCCAGCTCCGCCTCCACCGCCTCCACCAGCGTGCGGCCCTGGTTCGCGCCCTCCACCCGGAACGTCCGGCGCTTCATGGCGCCCCCCTCCCTTCCCGAAGCACGAGGGGGGCATGCAGCCAGGCGGCGGACGCGGAGGACATGGCGCGACACTCTATGCGCGCGGTCCCTGCCCTGACGCGGGCTTCCTGTTACCTTCCGCGCCGCCATGGACCGCCCCCTGCTTTCCGTCCGGTCGCGGCTGGATGACTTCCTCGCCGAGCTGGCCACCCTCCAGTACCGCTACGGCGCCGGACTCGCCCCGGACCTCCCCGTCGCCCCCCTGTATTCCTCCTTCCCGGAGCTGTCCTCGCCAGAGACCTTCGCCGCCGCCAACGAGGCGCTGGCCCGGGCTCGCGGCAAGGACGACCCCGTGGCCCTGCTCCGCATCACGCGGGTGCGCGAGCTCATCGCCACCCAGGTGGAGGAGGCCCTCGCCGTGCGCGCGGCGGACGCCGTCGTCGCGCTGGAGGCCCGGTCCCACATCCCCGCCGACGACCAGACGCTGTCGCTCGCGCAGGCCCTGGCCCAGATTCCCCGCGAACCCCACCGCGCCCGCCGCGCCCTCCTGGAGCGCGGCGCCGGCAACTTCCTCTGGGAACACCGCGGCCCGTACGGAGACCGGCGCGACGCCACCCTCCAGGCCGCGGAGGTGCTGGGCTTCGCGGACTACCCCGCGCTGCGCCAGGACGTCACCGGCATCGACGCGGCGAAGCTCGCCGAGGCCGCCGAGGAGACCCTCCGCCGCACCGAGGACGCCTACCGCGACGTGCTCGCCTACGTGCTGCGCAAGCTGGAGCCCACCCTGCGCCCGCTGCCCGGCGGCGAGGCCCGGCGCCACGACGTCCAGGCCGCCATGCGCGCCCCCTGGATGGACGCCTTCTTCCGCCGCGAGGACACCGTCCCCGCCGTGATGCGCTGGCTGTCCGACTGGGGCCTCCACCCCGAGGCCGGCGGCCGCATCCGCCTGGACGACGAGGCCCGCCCCGGCAAGGCGTCACGCCCCTTCGTGGCCGCGGTGCGCGTGCCCCAGGACATCCGGCTGGTCCTCCAGCCCCGGAGCGGCATGGACGCGCTGGGCGACCTGCTCCACGAGCTGGGCCACGCGTGGCACCTGGCCCACGTGGACGCGGACGCCCCCATGGAGCTGCGCCGGCTGGGAGATGCCTCCGTGACGGAGGCCTTCGCGGCCACCTTCGAGCGGCTGCTCCTGTCCCCCGCCTGGCTCAAGCGCTACCTGCACCTGCCGTCCAGCACGACGAAGGACGCCGTGCGGCTTGGCGCCTTCCAGGCCCTGGCCGTGCTGCGCCGCCACTGCGCGAAGCTGTCCTACGAGCTGTCCCTGTCCACCAAGGGCGCCTCCGCCGACCGCGCGGACGAATATGCCGACGGCCAGCGCCGCGCCCTCTTCGCGCAGCCGCACCCGGGCTTCTTCCTGCATGACGTGGATTCGCAGCTCTACGTCACCCGCTACCTGCGGGCCTGGGCCCTGGAGACCCGGCTCACCGCGCACCTCCTGGAGCGGTTCAACGAGGACTTCTGGCGCAACCCCGCCGCCTTCACCTGGCTCCGGGGGCTGTTCGCGCGGGGCGGCGCCGCCGACGCGGAGGGACTGGCCACGGAGGTCTCGGGCACGCCGCTGGCGCTGCCCGAGGCGGGAGCGCGCCTCGTGGCCATCCTCAACCAGTAGGGACGAACGGCCCCTACTTCTTCTTGGCGCGAAGCGCGCGGACGATCTTGTCCTTCGCCGCGTTGGCCGGGGCCTCGCGGGTACGGACCGGAGCGGCGGGCGCCTTCGCGGCGGTGGCCGCCGTGCGCGTCTGGCCGGTGCGCGCGCGCAGGGCCTTCATCAGCTGCATCTCGATGACGAGCAGCTCGTCGGCCAGCTCCGCGTTGGCGCCGGCGGCGCGGGGCAGCGGCGCGTTCTGGCTGGGGGCACCCGCGCCGTGGCGCATGCGCAGGGCCTTCTCCTCCTCGGCCGTCAGCGTGGTGGACTTCTCCAGCGCCGCCTTGACCTCTTTCGCGGTCAACGTGCTACTTCCGACCTTGCGCTCCATCTCCGCTCCCTTCGTTGTGCACGCCTGAACACCCGAGCATGTCAGATGCGTCTGGGCCGCAACCGACGAGGATTGTAGAGGACGCAAGAGGGCCGTCAAAATTTCTTCCAACAGGCCGCTGCCAGTCTGTAGCGACCCGCCCCACTCGCTACAGCTACAGGCGCATCCCCATGCCCAGGAACGTGGAGCGCAGGTGCTGCCGGTCGCTGGAGAAGGGGTTCGCCCGGGCGGAGAAGTTCTGGTAGCGCGCCTCGGCGGACAGGAAGAAGTCCCGGCTCAGCTCCACGCCCACGCCGCCGCAGAGCTCGAAGCCCACCTGGAGCACCCGGCTGCCCAGCGCGTCCGGGGCCGCCGGGAGGGGCCTCGAGTGGGGCACCAGCAGGCTGGCCCCCACGCCCAGGAAGGGCCGCACCCGGGTGTCCCCCAGCGGCACCATCCGCACCGACATGGGCGTCACCTCCGTCAGGTGCCGGCTGGACGCCAGGTGACCGCCCACCTCCAGCACCGCCCCCGCCTTGCGGTACGCCCAGCCCAGCCCCGCGCTGTAGCCCACGGAGCGCCCCACCCCATCGCCCCCCTGGAGCATGTAGGCCCCGAGCGGCGCCACGGTGACGCCCAGGCTCCGGGCGGGTTCGGCGAGGGCGGGGGCCGCCATGAGCGTCAGCCCACAGCCAGCCAGGGTGAGGAGGGAACGCGACATGCCCCTCCCCCAGAGCAAGGCCAGGGCCAGGGGGTGCCCCCAGGCGCTTCAGGCACTTGCGGGAGGGCTCCCGGCCGGACGGCGGCCCACACAGGACACGGCCGTCACAGCCCGGAGGGGTGGGGCCCCGAAGCCGGAAACCCAGGGCTTCCAACGACTTAGGGGCGCCCGGGGGACGTCAGTTGCCTTCGCCCTCGTCCTCGGGGTCGGGGGCGCCGGAGCCGGCCGCGGCCCCAGGGGCGGCGGGCGAGTCCCCCGCCTTGCCGCGCGGGATGCCGAAGTGGTCCAGCGCGTCCGCGATGCCCTGGGGCTTGTCCGCGTCCGGCAGGAAGTCCTGGGGCGGCTGGAGCTGGGGGTCCCTGCCAATCTCCGTCAGGGACGACTCCAGCGTCATGCGCAGCTCGGCCGCCTCCGGGGTCTTCTCCTGGGGCACGCCGATGCGCCCGTCCAGCCGGGCCTTGAGGACGACGGACGTAGCCGAGTCCACCAGCACCTCGCCCTCCAGCGAGCGGGGCAGCCGGTGGGTGAAGAAGCTGGCGCGGCGCTTCGTGGTCTCATCCGCGTTCTTGGGAGAGAAGGCGGCGGGCAGCTTCCGGGCGGCGGCGTCCTGGGCCGGACCCAGGGAGACGTTGTACTTCCACGCCGTCCGCCCCTCGTGGGTGACGGTGCCGGCGGGGGTGAGCTTGATGCGGCCCTGGAAGAGGGCGTCGAAGTCGCGGATGGCGCCCGTCAGCTCCGTGCGGGTGCGCTCGGCCATGCCGCGGTCGCGCAGGCGCTGGCGGTACGGGCCGTAGCGGTTGCGCGCGAACACCTGCCCCTTCACGCGCATGACCTCCAGGCCCTGGTCGCGGGAGTTCTCCAGGATGCCGTGGAAGTCGCCGTTGACGCCCCCGGGGCCGGCCTTGAAGGAGCGCGTCTCCGTGAGCTTCACCGGGTTGTTCCCGTTGGGGCCGGCCCACTCGTAGCTGAGGGTGGACTGGAAGGAGTGCGGGCCCAGCCGCTCGGTCACCTCCGCGGCGTCCATGCCGAGGATGCGGCGGGACACCTGGGGGTTGTCCGCGACGTCCTCCGGCGGCAGCTTCTCCTTCGCCGAGGCCACCACCTTCGGCGGGTCCTCCGGCGAGAAGATGCGGGCCTTGGCCGCCTTGTCGACGGGGTCCGAGCAGCCGGCGGCTGCCAGGACCAGGGCGAGGGCGGCGGACTTCGTCAGGCTTCTCACGGAACCTCCACGACCAGGACGGCGGGGGCGGCAAGTTACGTGGGGGGCACAGGAGCGGCAAGCGGTGGCTTGCGTGCAGCCGTGCAAGGGATAGAACGCCCAACCCATGCAGAACCTGCGAGACAAGTTGTTGAAAGCGGGCCTCGTCTCCGAGGAGCAGGCCAAGAAGTCCGACGCCACGCCCACGCCCTCGCGGCGCCCGGAGGACCACCGGGGGAGCGCTCCACGCGCGCCTGCCCAGCGGGGACGTGATGAGAATCGGACAGCCGGAGGCCCGCCCCGAGGTGCCGGAGGTCCACCCCGCCGCGAGGGCGGTGGAGGCCCGCCCCGAGGTGCCGGAGGTCCGCCCCGCCAGGGCGCGGGCGGTCCGCCGCGTCAGGGCGGAGGCTTCCGGGGGCCGCAGGGCGGGTTCGCCGCGTCCGGGCGTCCCCCGGCCACGACCGACAAGCCCATCCCCAAGCTGCCGCCCATGCCGGGCTCCAAGGCCTACCAGCGCGCCGAGTCCAAGAAGCAGGTGGAGCTGGACCGGGCCCTGCGCGAGCTGGTGCTGGGCGCCCAGGTGCCGCAGGAGCCGGGCGAGACGGCCTTCTACTTCATGACGCGCAAGGGAAAGCTGCGCCGCATGGAGCTGAGCCCCGCGCAGGCCAAGCAGCTGGAGGACGGCGAGCTGGGCGTGGTGGAGCGCCCGGAGCCCGCTCAAATCGAGCACTCGCTGGTGCCCTCCACGGTGGCCGAGCAGATGTACGCGCTGTCCGCCAAGGCCGTGCGCTTCTTCAACCGCAAGGAGAACCCCGTCGGCTTCATGAACGACGAGGAGCTCAAGGCGCAGCAGGCCGCCGAGGCCTCCGGTACCGCCACGGAGGTCCCCGACGAGCCCGAGGCCTCCGAGGCTCCGGAGGGCGGCGACACCTCCGAGGACGCGCCCGAGGCCTCCGAGGACACCCCCGCCGAGCCGTCCGGCGAGGGCAGCCCCCAGTCCTGACGTCTCCTTCCCGTGCCCTCCCCTCCTTCCCCTCCGGGAGCGAGGGGAGGCGCGGCTTCCACCGGCGTCCGCGTCAGCCGAACGCGTCGATGCCGGTGATGGCCTTGCCCAGCACCAGCGTGTGCACCTCGTGGGTGCCCTCGTAGGTGAAGACGGACTCCAGGTTCAGCATGTGGCGCACGGGCGGGTAGTCGTCCGTGATGCCGTTGGCGCCATAGATGCTCCGGGCCACCCGGGCGATGTCGAGCGCGCTCTTCACGTTGTTGCGCTTGGCCAGGCTCACCATCACGGGGTTGCTCTTGCCCTCGTCCTTGAGGCGCGCGAGCCGCAGGCTCAGCAGCTGCGCCTTGACGATCTCCTGGAGCATGTCCGCCAGCTTCTCCTGCGTGAGCTGGTAGCCGGCGATGGACTTGCCGTCGAACTGCGCGCGGGACAGCGCGTACTCACGCGCGCCCTCGAAGCACGCGATGGCCGCGCCCGTCACCGCGAAGGCGATGCCCGCCCGGGCGTTGTTGAGGCACGACAGCGGCCCCTTGAGGCCCACGACGCCGGGCAGCACGTCGCGGTCCGGCACGCGCACGTCCTGGAAGGACAGCTCGCTGGTGCGGGAGGCGCGCAGGGAGAACTTGCCGGGGATCTCCCGCGCGCTGAAGCCCGGCAGGCCCTTCTCCACCAGGAAGCCGCGCACGGACTCCGGGCCGCCGTCGTCCGTCTTCGCCCACACCACCGCGACGTCCGCGATGGAGCCGTTGGTAATCCAGGCCTTGGTGCCGTTGAGCACCCAGCTGTCGCCATCCCTCCGCGCGCGGGCGCGCATGCCGCCGGGGTTGGAGCCGAAGTCGGGCTCGGTGAGGCCAAAGCAACCGATGATCCGCCCCTTCGCCATGCCCGGCAGGAAGCGCGCCTTCTGCTCCTCGCTGCCGTAGGCGTGGATGGGGAACATGCACAGCGAGCCCTGCACGGACGCGAAGCTGCGCAGCCCGGAGTCGCCGCGCTCCAATTCCTGGAGCACCAGCCCGTAGCTGACGGTGTTCATCCCCGCGCAGCCGTACCCCTGGAGGTTCGCGCCCAGCACGCCCAGCTCCGCGAGGCCGGGGACGAGGTGCGCGGGGAAGGTGCCGTCGCGGAAGTGCCGTCCGATGATGGGCAGCACCTCCGCGTCCACGAAGCGGGCCACCGCGTCGCGGGCGGCCTTCTCCTCGGCGGACAGCAGGTCGTCGATACGGAACAGGTCGGTGATGTCGGCGCGGGGCATGGCCGCGTGCTTAACGTCGCCGTCCTCGGGCCGTCAAACCCACCCGTCCGGGCGTCATGGGGACGCGGGAGCGAGCGCATCCAGGTCCGCGTCGCGCAGGAAGTCGACCAGCGGACCGTCGATCCTCCGCACGCCGCCCACCACCTGGGTGGGCTTGAGGAAGAAGAGGTTGTTCCAGTTGAAGTCGTAGAGGGCCTGCTCGGCGGCGTCGTTCCAGGCGCCGTCCATGCGCCCGCCGTAGTAGCCCAGCCTGCGCAGCACGCGCTTCATGTCCCGGACGGTGTCCCGGTCGAGCGGGATGAGGTCGGACGCGTACGGCGCCGCGACGCCGGCCTGGTAGCGGTTCATCTCCACGCCCAGCTCCCTCAGCGCGTTCTTGCTGCCGTGGACCACGGCGTCCGCGAGCACGTGCGTGTAGAAGGCCGCCTCGTTCTCGGCGCTCCAGACGCGGATGACTCCGGAGCGCTCGCCGTTGCGATCTCCGCCCACGCGGGCCCCCGCCTTGAGCGCCGCGTAGAGCCGCTGCGGCAGGCTGCCCCTGGCGTGCTGGAAGCCCACGGCCATGGCGTCACAGATGGCGGGGGTGGTCATGTTGTTGGCCTGCACCACGAACGTCGCCCCCTTCACGGCGCAGCGGTGCGAGGCGTTCTCCGCGCCGGTGCGCTGGCCCACCGTGACGGTGCCGTCGGGAAGCAGCTTCACCGCGGCCAGCTGGCGGTAGTCCGCGTACGGGTCCACGGAGAACACGAAGTCGATGGCGGCCTGCGGTGTGTCGCCCGCGTCGGTGCGGGAGAGGATGGCCTCGGCGTCATCCACCGAGGGATAGAACATGGTCGCCACCGCCACATCCGGACGGCCGTAGGGCACCAGCCCGCTGATGCCCGCGGGGAAGGAGATGACCGCCACGCCGCAGGACTTCTCCACGGGGTCGCAGGCGACGATGGCGCGCGTGCCCAGCAGCCGCGAGTTGACGGTGCCGGTGGGCGGAGCCGCCGCGAGCGCGGCGGAGGCCCACACGCATGAGACCGCCAGCAAGCCAAGCTTGAGAGACTTCATACGCAACGAACCTCCAGCCAATGGGTGATGACGGGAAGAGCCGCGGGAACGGCGGGTGATGCATTTCACGGAGCCGCCGTCCGACTGTTCGCGGGAACGCACGCGCGCCCCTCGCGTCCCGAAAAAGTCCCGGGGGGCTCGTGGAATCGCGGAGCCACTTCAGGCGCGGGGCTATGCTGCCCGCCCATGGCAAGCGAGACGACGAAGACGGTGGTGGTGACGGGCGCCAGCCGGGGCATTGGCCGCGCGGTGTCCCTGGCGTTCGCGCGCGAAGGCTATGACGTGTGGGCGCTGGCGCGTTCAGCGGAGTCACTGGAGGCGCTGCGCAAGGAAGGCGGCGAGCGCATCCGCACCCACGCGGTGGACGTCGCGGACGAAGCGGCGCTGCTCGCGGCGTGCAAGGTCATCCTCGCGGCCGGCACGCCCCGGGTGCTGGTGAACAACGCGGGCATCACCGTGTCCGCTCCGCTGACGAAGACGACCACGGCGGACCTGGCGAAGGTGATGGCCGTGAACGTGACGGCGCCCTTCATCCTGTGCCGGGAGCTGATGCCCGCCATGGCGTCCGCGGGCGGCGGGCGGGTCATCAACATCGGCTCCATCACCGCGACGCGCGGGGCGAAGTACACCTCCGCCTACTGCGCGTCCAAGCACGCGCTGCTGGGCCTGACGCGCGCGCTGTCCGTGGAGTACGCGCGCAAGAACGTCACGGTGAACAACGTGAACCCGGGCTGGGTGGAGACGGACATGTTCGCGGGTGCCACGGCCGCCATCACCCAGAGCACGGGCCGCACCCAGGAGCAGGCCCGCGAGGCCCTGGCCTCCATGAACGCCATGGGCCGCATCATCCAGCCGGAGGAGGTGGCCGCGATGTGCCTCTTCCTCGCCTCGGAGGCCGCGGGCGCCATCACCGGCGCGGCCTACGCCATCGACGGCGGCGAGGCGGCGTAGCGGGCCTCCGCGCGGCGCCCGGCCGACGGCGCAGCAGGGGCCCCGGCGCGGCTCGCGGGCGCAATCACCTTCCGCGCCGCGCCATCGTCACAGCCGGTACTGCCCCACGATGTTGCTGACCTCGTGGGACGCGGTGGTGAGGCGCGCGGCGGCCACGGCGCTCGTGGCCACGCGCTCCACCGTCTCGTCCGCCAGCCGCGTCAGGTCGCTCAGCGCGGCGAAGAGCTCCGCGATGCCCGCGTCCTGCTGGCTCACCATGTCCGCGATGCTGCGCACGGACTCGCTGTTGTTCTGGATGACGGCGGCCAGCGCGCGCAGGCTCTCGCCCGCCGCCCGGGCCTGATCCAGGCCCCCCTCCACCTCGCGGGTGCCCCCCTCGCTCGTCTTCACCGCCTCGGAGATGGCGAGGCCGATGTCCCCGAGGATGGACTGCACGCGCGACGTCGCCGTCGCGGACTGGTCCGCCAGCGAGCGCATCTGCCGGGCCACCACCGCGAACGCCCGGCCCGCCTCGCCGCTGCGCGCCGCCTCGATGGCCGCGTTGAGCGCCAGCACGTTGGACTGGTCCGCCAGGTCCTTCACCGTGCCGGTGATGTCTCCCACCTGCCGCGTGCGCTGCCGCAGCTCCGACACCGTGTTGGAGATGCGCTCCACCTGCGAGCGGATGTGCGTGAGGCCGCCCACGCTGCCCGCCACCGCGGACTCGCCGGCCTGCCCCACCGCGCCCGCCTTCTCCGCCTCGCGAAGCACGCCCGACGCCCGCTGCGCCGCCGCCCGGGAGCTCTCCTGGAGCTGCCGCGCGGCGATCTGCGTCTGGTGCAGCGCCGCCGCCTGCCGCGTCACCGCCAGGTTCTGGTCCGAAGCGGAGTTGGCCAGCTCCAGCGCCGTCGCCTCCAGCTCCTGCGCGGACCCCTTGAGCGCCACCAGCACCGCGCGCAGCCGCGCCATCATGTCCCCGAAGGACCGGGCCAGCTGGCCAATCTCATCCTGGGAGTGGACCTCCAGCGTGCCGCTGAAGTCGCCCTCGGCCACCACCCGCGCCGCCGCCGCCGTCAGCGCGCCCAGGGGCGCCATCATCCGCCGCACCAGCAGGAAGACCCCTCCGCCGGCGAGCAGCGCCACCAGCAACCCCAACGCCAGCACGCCCACCAGCGTGGTGCGCAGCCGGCCCCACTCCGCCTCCGCGCCTCGCGCGAGCACCAGCTCCAGCCCCTCGCCCACCTGCACCCGCGACACGTGCAGGGACACCCCACCCACGTCCGCCTCGGCGCCGTTCGCCCCGCCCGGGGCCACCCCCAGCAGGGCCGGCGCCGTCACCGTGTGCACCGACTGCGCCACCAGCCGCGGGCCCACGCGCAGCAGGGCTTCCAGCTGTTCGCTCCCCTCCCCCAGCCGCCCCAGGTCCTCCGCGCCCAGCTCCGCGCCCACCACCAGGAAGCCCACCGGAGCGCCGTTGGCCTTGAGCGGCTGCGCCACCGCGAGCAGCGGCGCACCCGCGCCCGGCAGCAGCACCTTCCCCTTCTGGTGCACCACCTTGTCCAGCCCCGGCAGCGTCCGCTCGCCCGTGGACGCGACCACCGCGCCGTCCACGCCCACCAGGACCAGCAGGTCCACGCCCAGCACCGCGCGCTGTTCGTTGAGCAGCGCGGCGGCTTCGGAGCGCTCGCGCGAGAACACGCGGAGCAGCGCCGGATTGGACAGCGCCACGTGCCCCAGCTCCGTCAGGACCCGCACCTCCTGGTCCTCCAGCGCCTGCCAGCGGGTCGCGTCGCGCGTCAGGGCGGAGGCCATCTCCGACTCCACGCGCGAGCGCAGCGACAGCCCCATCAGCGACACGGTGAGCAGGGTGAGGGCGATAACGACGGCGGTGAGGGCCGCGGTCAAACGCGCGGCGAGGCTGAGCGTCATTCGCAACGGGTGCTCGGACAAGGGAGGGGGACGCGAGGGGGGAACCCCGAGATTAACCTGGAAATATCGAGAGATTGAAGTCCCTGTATCTGGCGACTCCCCCTCCGTCCGGGAAGACCCATCATATCGGGTCGGTGGTCCGCTCCGACCTGACGGGTCCCGCTCGCGTGCGCACCTGTCGGATGACGCGGCGGGGAGAGGCGCTCAGGCCGCCACGCGCAGCACCACGGCGGTGATGTTGTCGCGGCCGCCGGCCTCGTAGGCGGCGGCGACGAGCGCGTCACACGCGGCCTGGGCGGTGGGGGCGCGCAGCTGCTCCTTCAGCGCCTCCGGGCCCAGCGGCTCATAGAGGCCGTCCGAGCACAGGAGGAAGACGTCTCCGGGCCAGGGCTCCAGCCGCTGCACGGTGGGCTCCGCGTTCTCCGTGCCCAGCGCGCGGGTGATGAGGTGGCGCAGGTTGGCGGGGTTGCCGGGCGGTTCGCGGCCCGCGGCGCGCAGCTCCTCGATGAGCGAGTGGTCGCGCGTGAGGGGCTCCAGACGTCCCTCGCGCAGGCGGTACAGGCGGCTGTCGCCCACGTGGGCCACCGCCGCGCTCCGCTCCCCCACCGCGAGCGCCACCACCGTGGAGGCCATCTCCTTGAGCTTGCCCACGCGGCGCACGCGCAGGGTGCGCTGGGCGAGCGCGGTGCACGCGGCCAGGTAGTTCTCCTCGCGGCTCTTCGCGGGATCCACCGCGTCCGGCCACGTGCCGTCCCGGTCCCGGTCCAGCCGGTCGCTGAACCCCGCGAAGGTGTCCACCACGCACTGGCTGGCGACCTCTCCCCCCTCCTGTCCCCCCAACCCGTCCGCCACCACGAACAGGCCCCGCTCCGGCAGGACGCAGTACGCATCCTCGTTGTGCGGCCGCCGGCCGATGTGGGTCTGCCCCGCGCTTTCGAACCTCATGACTGCCACCTCCTGGCTGGGCTCCCTGAGAGCAAACGGGAGGCCAACGTCCCTGTCGCTTCACGCCCGGGGCGCCCCCTCGGGGTTGTCTCCCAGGGAAGACGCCCGGGTGCGCGGTCACTGCGAGTCCGCGGACGCCCCTGTCCGCCGACCGACATCGCGGGCGCTCCGGCGCCGTGCCTCCGTGGGGCTCCCACGAAGAGGACGTCCCGGAGGTCCTGACGGGCGTCGCGGGCGAAGGGGAGCTGGGAGCGCGGCCCCGGCGGAGGAGTGGGAGTCATGGGCATCGACGACCTGGAGGCAAACGGGATGATGTCGCACCTGCTCATGGCACGGGAGGCCGGGGAGGATACCGGGCATCGCGGCCAAAGGGTGTTTACGAAGGATCCAACGGCGGGCAGGGAGGCGGATTCTGGCGGCGCCCCCCTAGCAACTCTTCCCGGGCCCGGCGGACAATGAGAGAGCCGCCCGACGTGCGGGCCATCACCCGAGGACACCCATGACATCCATCCGCCGCGTGGGTTCTGGCATCGCGACGTCCAGGGCCTGGTCCATCTCCGCCGAGCTGGAGGTCACCGCCCCGGTGCGCCAGCAGCCCATGGCGCCGGTGGAGCCGGTGCGGCGCGGCTTCTCCGACGAGAGCGACTTCCAGGCGGACGCCGACGGCGACCTGGCCGGCGCGCTGCTGGCGGACGCGGGGTTCACGGAGACGCCCTCGGGAGCGCCCGGGCGCGCCTCGGCGCTGGAGGCCCCGGAGCCCCGCGCCGCGCTGCTGGAGAACGCGCAGCTGCGCACCTTCGCGGGCGTGAGCGAGTTCGAGGCCGCGGCGCCCTCCTACGCGCAGCGGCTGGGCATGCCGCAGGCCCTGTCGTCGCCGCTCATGCAGGCGCGCTTCTCCAATCCGGCGCGCCGCGCGGAAGCCGAGCCGGCGGATCCCTCGCTGGACCCGTCCGACATCCTGTCGCCCGACGCGGCCGCGTGGGAGCTCCAGAACCTGGACACCATGCCTCGCACCGTCTCCGCGCAGGAGGCGGAGGACCTGCTGTTCCTCCTGGAGTCGGGAGACCTGTCCAGCCTGAGCGACGAGCAGCTGCGCGCGCTGAGCGAGGAGATGGACGCCGATGACGCGGGCGGTGCGTCCGACCTGCTGGACGCGTCCGGCGCGCACGAGGATCCGAACGGGTTCATGGCCACGCTGGACGACGGTGGACCGGAGCTGCCGCTGGAAGGGTCCATGAACGTCCCGCCTCCGGACGACTTCCTCGCGGACGTGAACGACTTCACGCTGGACGCGGCGCCCGAAGCACTGGAGGCCCCTCAGGCCCCCGCGCACGAAGAGGCCCGCGTCGTGGTGGCGCCGGACGTGGACGCGCGCGACACCCTCGAGGCCCAGACCACCGCCCAGGCATCCCCGGCGGAGCCCGAAGCCCTCGCGCACGCGGAGGCCCCGGCGGAGTTCGAGGACGTGCAGGACGCCGACCTCGTGGAAGTGGACGCGGCCGGCACGCCGCCGCCCCCTCCTTCCGAGTCCTGAGCCCACCCCGGGCGGCCCCGCGGAGGCGGAGCGACGGACTCCGCCTCACGGGCCCTGACGCTCAGGGCGCGGGCCTGCCCGCGAGCACGGCGTCCAGCTGCGTCTGCGCCTCCACGACGTCCTTCTCCAGCTCGGTCGTGTAGCGGTCGCGCTCCGCGCTCCTCCACTCCAAGGAGGAGAACTGCTGGAGCGAGTACGCGCGCGTGGTGTGCACGGGGCCGCGCATCGTGACCATCAGCTCGCGGTCGGGGTCTCCCATCTCCTTGAGCAGGAAGCCCTCCACGTCGCGCAGGGTCAGCGGGAACGCGGGCGCCTCGTCGCGGATGAGCTTGCCGAAGACGTTGAGCTTCACCTCCTGCATTCCCTCCTGCAGCTCCTCGTTGAACGACACGGACGCGAACGGCACGCCGCCCTCGTCGTCCAGCCGGCCGGCCACCACGTACCGGCCCGCCTTGCGGACCTGGACGGACAGGTACAACTCCAGGGAGCCCGCCTCCAGCACCTCGCGCACCCGGCGGGTGAACGTGGCTGGCGGCGCGGGCGTGTAGAGCACGTCGAAGAACGTCGCGTCCTCCACGTCGCCGGAGCGCACGCGCACGTCCACGCGCAGCGTGCCGGAGAACATCGCGAAGCCCTGCTTCGACGGCTGGAAGCGCCCGGTGAGCATCCCGTCGCCCGCCACCACGTCGCCGTCACGGCCCAGGTCTCCGAAAGCCAACGGCACGCCCGGCACTCCGCCCGCGCCGGTCAGGTGGTCCGCCTCGTGCGCCAGCGCGGACACCACCTCGCACGGACGGGGCGAGCGGCGCGAGTCCTCGCACGCCACGGTGAAGAGCACCGCCTCGTCACCGACGACGAACACCTTGTCCTGCTTGAGCCGCAGCTGCACGTCGGACGTGCCGTTCTCCGCGGCCTTTGGACTCAGCGGCCGCGTGCGCTCCGGCTCCGCCAGCTCCATCTGGTCCGGGTGCTCGCGGCTGGGTCGGGACTCGGGCGGATAGCGCGTGGCCGCCATGTACGACTCCAGCGAACGCCTGGCGCGCTCCAGGCGCTTCTGCCACAGCTCGCGGCGAGCCTCGCGCTCGCGGGCCTCCGGGCTGAGCAGCGACGGCGCCGCGGACTCCGCGGGCGCGGGCGTGCCTCCACGCCCGGCCGCGGACCGCGCCACGTCGCGCGGCTCGGGAGCCGGGGCGGAGGCAGGCTCCGCCACGCCACCCTCCGGCGCTTCGGCCCCTTCACTTGCCTGCCACCAGAAGACCCCTCCGCCCATGAGCACCAGGGGCACGAGGGCAAGAAACCACCGGCCGTGGCGCAGCCAGGGAGAGGAAGGGACGGGGCCGTCGTCGCGTGTCATGTGAGGGCTTCGCCGGAGGGGGCGATGGAGACCGTCAGCCTAGTACGCGTACTTGACGACGTCCTCGCGCACCTTGGAGACGATGCCGGCCCAGTTGCCGTTGGCGTAGTGATTGAACCCCTCGCTGTCGTCGCGGAAGGACACGGAGTGGAAGCTCCACTTCGCCCGACCGTCGCTGCACGCCGCCGTGCCCGTGTTGAGCGTGCCGCCGCAGAACCAGTCGCCCGGGTTGCAGTAGGACCCGTTGCCGCTGCCCGACACGCCGCCCGTGGAGTGGTAGGCCACCGCCTCGTCGTCCTGGCCCGGGAGGATGCCGGAGTACAGCGTGCCCTTGGAGCCCGCGAACATGTAGAACCACACGTTGCGCGTGGTGTTGTGGTTGAACATGGCGCGCGCCGTCGTGGTGACCAGGTCGCTCACCAGCGGATCGCTCACCGCCCACTCGCCGTAGTCCGCCAGCTCGCTGCCGCCGCCCGCGCCGGACGCCACGTCCACCCACTTGATGTTCCAGCCCGTCTGCGTGGAGCCGTCCGTGTTGCCGCACTCGCCGTTGGCGTTGGGCGTGGCGTTCTTCTTCTGGCGCGCGCTCCCGCCGTACAGCGACAGCGCGTAGCCGATCTGCAGGTCACCCGCGCTGTGCGCCGCGACGTAGCACCAGTTGGCGCCCGTGCAGAAGCAGTCCAGCGCGTTGCGGATCCGGTAGTTCTCCGTCCCCACGCGCTGCGTGCCGTTCCAGTTGACCGCCTTCTTGTTCACGCCCGCCGCGGTGGTGGAAGGTCCCCAGTAGCTGAAGTCGGCGTAGTTGCCCGCCTTCGTCGTGTTGCCGTTCTTGCCGTGGATCCACAGCGTGTAGTTCGTCGCGGCGGCCTCGGTGCTCACCAACAGCGTCGCGGCGGCGACGGCCGCGCCAATCAGCGTCTTCATCGGGGTGTGTCTCCTGGCCTCTCGGGGGGGATGAGAGGGCTTCCGCGCGGCCCCAGGCCGAGCGAGGGGACAACCACTCTAGAGGTTGTTTCAGATGAACGCGACAAGCCGGAAGTCCGGCCGTCAGTGAATTACCTGACGCGACGCGCCGTCGGGCGGCGTCAGCCCAACGCGTCCAGGGCGCCGTCGTGAACGAAGCGCTCCAGCCGCCCCAGTGCTTCCGGCAGGTTGGCGCGGCCCAGGCCCAGGCGGAAGTGGTTGCCGGGAAAGGCATACACGTCGCCCGGCAACAACAACACACCCTCACGGGTAATCAGTGACTCAGTGAAACGTGCCACGGGGATGTTTCGCAGCAGGCGCGGGAAGGCCACACTGCCGGCGCGCGGGCGCACCCAGTGGAAGGTGTCCGCGTGGCGGGCGAAGAAGCCGTCCAGCAGCGCCAGGTTCGCGGTGAGCAGGTCGCGGCTGCGCGCGAGGACGCGCTCGCGGGCGCGCAGGGCGATGAGGGACAAGAGCTCGCTGGGGGCGCTGTTGCAGAGCGAGGTGTAGTCCTTGAAGGCGCGGCAGCGCGCGAGCAGCGCCGCGTCCCGGGTCGCGAGCCAGCCCACGCGCAGCCCCGCCATGCCAAACGCCTTGGACATCACGCCCAGGCTCACGCCCCGCGCGAAGCACGACGCGGCGGGCGGCAGCGTGTGGCCCGGATCGTACTCCAGCAGGCGGTACACCTCGTCGGAGAACAGGGAGATGCCGCGGGCCTCGCAGAGCGCGCACAGCCGCTGGAAGGTGGCGCGGTCCGGCAGCGAGCCCGTGGGGTTGTGGGGGAAGTTCACGACGACCATGCGCGTGTCGGGGCGCAGCGCCGCCGTGAGCGCGTCCAGGTCCAGCGCCCAGCCGTCCTCTTCGCGCAGGCGCAGCAGCGTCACGTCCGCGCCGGTGGCGCGCGCCACTTCGTACAGCGACTGGTAGCCCGGCCAGGTGACGACGGCGTGCGTGCCCGGGCCCAGCTGGACGTTCATCGCGACGAACAGCGCCTCCTGCGCGCCCGCGAAGGTGAGGATGTCGTCGGCGGACAGCCCCGGGTACATCCCGGCGATGGCCTCGCGCAGCGCGGGCAGGCCGGGGGTCTCCGTGTAGCCGAGCGTCAGGCCGTCCCAGCGGGCGCGGTCCTCCGGCGACGCGAGCGCGAGCAGGTCCGCCATGCGCCAGCCCTCCACGTCGGAGGCGCACAGCAGGTAGGGCGCGGCGAACTCCCAGCGCGCGAAGTACCGCTCCAGCTCGAAGTCGGGGATGTGCATCACGCCCTCCATGACGCCCGCCTGCCCACCCGGGGGCGGAGCGGGGCTCCGGGCCCTGCCGGACAGGCGAGCGGACGAGCCCGCCGCCGGGAGCAGCCGATGCCGCATGCATAGCTTGAGTCGCGTCCCGTTGAAGCGCTTTCCACCTCTTCCCAGGGGAGCCCGCATGGCCTCGAAGAAAATCCCGCTCACCCTCCTGGACCCGGATGGCGGCTGGGTGAACGCCCCCGTCCACGTCTCGGAGCTCGATGGACTGCCCGTCCTGCTGCACTTCTGGACCATGGACTGCGAGGACTGCGCCGCGCAGTTCGAAGCGGTGAACCAGTGGGTCGTGGAGTACGGCCCCAGGGGCCTGAAGGTCATTGGCGTGGACGTCACCCACTCCGACACGGAGCTGCGGGACACCAACCGGGTGGAGGGCTTCGCCCGCGAGCACGGCCTGCGCTACCCCATCGCCATGGACGACGGCTCCATGGCCAAGGCGTACGGCGTGGACAAGCACCCGGCCTTCCTCCTCTTCGGCCCGGATGGGCGGCTGAAGAACCGCGTCTGCGGCAAGGACGCCCTGCGCCGCGTCCGCGCGCTGCTCAAGGACCTTCCGGGCCAGGAGCCTCCGGCGCTCTCCGGCGAGGTGTCCCGCGAGCAGGAGGACTCGTCCGTGGCCAGCCCGTAGCGGCCCCGCGCGCCGCAGCCCCACCCTCCTCCCTTCCAGGAGTCGCACCATGGCCGAACGACGTCACACCGAGCGAAAGGGCTTCTCCCTGGGCGCGCTGGCCGCGGGGGTGGGCGCCGCCGTGGGGCTCTCGCGCGTGCTCCGCCCCCGCTTCAGCTTCCGAGGACGGACGGTGATCATCACCGGCGGCTCCCGGGGGCTGGGGCTGGTGATGGCGCGCCTGTTCTCGAAGGAGGGGGCGCGGGTGGCCATCTGCGGCCGCGACCCGGAGTCGCTCCAGCGGGCCCGCGCGGACCTGGAGCGCGGCGGGGGCGAGGTGCTGGCCCTCCGCTGCGACGTGCGCGACCAGGTGCAGGTGGACGCGATGGTGGGCGCGGTCCACGAGCGGTGGGGCGCGGTGGACGTGCTCGTCAACAACGCGGGCGTCATCATGGTGGGCCCGCTGGAGTCCATGACGTTGGAGGACTTCGAGGAGGCGGTGGACGTCCACCTGTGGGGCCCGCTGTACACGACGCTCGCGGTGGCGCCAGCGATGAAGGCGCGCGGCGAGGGCCGCATCGTCAACATCGCCTCCGTCGGAGGCAGGGTGAGCGTGCCGCACCTGGTGCCGTACTCCGCCAGCAAGTTCGCGCTGGTGGGCCTGTCGGAGGGCCTGCGCACGGAGCTGGCCCAGGACGGCATCCTCGTGACGACGGCGTGCCCGGGCCTGATGCGCACGGGGAGCCCGCGCAACGCGTCCTTCAAGGGGGACCACGAGAAGGAGTACGCGTGGTTCCACGTGAGCGATTCGATGCTGGGCGTGTCGATGAGCGCCGAGCGCGCGGCGCGACGAATCATCGAAGCGTGCCGCCGGGGGGACGCGGAGGCCCTGGTGGGCCTGCCCGCGAAGCTCGCCACGGTGGGCCGGGCCCTGGCGCCCAACCTCACCGCGCGCGTGCTGGACGCCGCCAACCGCCTGCTGCCCCAGGACAGCAACCCGGACCGCCACCGGGGCAGCGACAGCGAGACGCCCCTCACCCGCTCCTGGTTGACGGAGCTGAGCCGCCGCGCGGCGGAGCGCAACAACGAGAACGAGGTGTCCCTGCACTGACCCCAGGGACACCGGGACCGGCGAGGCTCAGGCCTTGCCGTCCATCTCCGCCAGCTCCATGCGCCAGTGGCCGCGGTGCTCGTACGCCTGCCCCAGCTGGTCGTTGAGGGCGGCGAGCATCTTCGTGTTCCCCTCCTGCTCGTAGCCCTTCAGGGCCTCCTCGCAGGCGGGCACGCGCGACAGGAACGTCTTCAGCGCGTCCAGGCTCAATTCCTTCACATACATCCCGTACCCCAGCTTCTCCAGGTACAGGGCATTGAGGACCTGCTCGAACTGGCCCCCCACCGGGATGCTCAGGAGCGGCTTGTGCAGGTAGACGGCCTCGCTCATCAGCGTGTAGCCGCCGCCCGCCACCACGGCCCGCGCGGTGCGCAGGTCGTCGATGAAGCCCGCCTCGCTGAAGGGCCGGTAGGTGAGGTTGCCCTCCACCACGTCTTCCTTCAGGTCGCGCCGCAGGCCATACACGCGGCACGGCACGCCGGACTGCTTGAGGATTTCGGGCAGGTGCGTGTTCGTGGTCGCCGTCTGGTACACGAGCAGGTGCTCGCCCCGCTCCGGCTTCGCCGCCAGGATTTCCGGCCGGAGGATGGACGGCGCCAGCGTGGTGCGGCGCTTGCGCACGGGCGGGTAGAAGAACGTCGTGGCCAGGTAGTGGAAGGCCCCGGGCAGCTTCGCCTTCACGATGGCGCGCGTGGCCTCGAAGCTCTCCTCGTGGCCAGCGAGCAGCGCCGGGTCATGCTGACAGCGGTTGATGACCTGCATGTTGTCCACGCTGATGACGGGCAGCCGGTGGTTCTTCGCGAACAGGTAGCTGAACGTCTCGAAGTCGCTCACCACCACGTCCGGCTGGAAGCCCTCCACCAGGTCGAAGTACTGGCGCACGTTCTGCGGCCAGCCCTTCACGGCGCCCTGCAGGTTCTGCAGCACCGTCTGCCATTTCTTCACCGAGTTCCCCTCGTAGGCGATGGTCAGCCCCCAGATGCCGTGCACGTTCTGGAAGCGCTGGGCCAGGTAGCTCTGCGCCCGCCCCGACACCACGATGTGGACCTCGTGCTCCTTCGTCAGCGCCTCGAGCAGCACGCGCGAGCGCGTCGCGTGCCCCATCCCTTCGCCGACGACCCCGTACAGGATTCGCATGGTCCGGAAGCATACGCCCGGGACGCCCTCCCCTGTCCCCTCCAGCCCGCGTCGGTGCTACGCCTCGGGGCCATGACCTCCCTGCCCTCGCCCCGGGGTGCCTCCGTCCTGCGCGCCGCGCTGTTCGGCCTGCTGACGGCCCTTCTGCTGGGGGGGCTGGCCTTGCTGGCCCTGGGCGCCAAGGCCGTCTTCGTCCCCGCGGACTGCGCCGGCCTGTCCCCCCAGGAGTGCCAGCTCGACCGGGAGACCGACCGCGACCTGGGCCGCGTCCAGACCTTGTCCGGCGGTGCGCTCGTCGCCCTGGGCGCCGCCCTCTTCGCCCTCACCCGCCCCCGCCCTCCCCCCGACGACGCACCTCCTGGCGATGACGATGCCAGCGTTTGAGAGCCCAAGGATTTCGCCGCGGCGCGCAACCCGTCACCCGCGCCTCCACGAAGTGCTACTAATTACCACTGGCCCGGCCATTAGGTTTGAGGGTAGGAGACGGCCTTATGCAGCTCGAATCGTTGAAGATGTTCTGTGACGTGGTCGAGACGGGCTCGTTCTCGCGCGCGGCGCAGCTCAATCACGTGACCCAGTCGGCGGTGAGCCAGCAGATCCGCGCGCTGGAGAACCGCTATGAGCAGAAGCTGCTCTCGCGCAGCGCGCGGCAGGTGACGCCCACGCCGGCGGGCGAGCGCCTGTTCCGGGGCTGCAAGGAGATCCTGGCGCGCTTCGCGGAGGTGGAGCAGGAGATCCGCGAGCAGGCGACGGAGGTCCAGGGCGCGACCACCGTGTCCACCATCTATTCGGTGGGCCTGCACGAGCTGAACGCGGTGCAGAAGCAGCTCCTGAAGACGCACCCCAAGGTCAACATGCGCCTGAACTACCGGCGCAATGATCAGGTGTACGACGACGTCATCCTGGGCGCGGCGGAGATTGGCATCGTGGCCTATCCGCAGCCGCGCGCGGGCGTGGACATCCTGCCGTTCCGCGACGACAAGCTGGCGGTGGTGTGCGCGCCCAACCACTCGTTCGCCACCAAGGCGAAGGTGAGCCTCACCGCGCTGTCGGGCGTGCCCTTCATCGCCTTCGACCGGGAGGCCCCCACGCGCAAGGCATTGGACCGCCTGTTCCGCGAGAAGAACATCGACATCACGCCGGTGATGGAGATGGACAACGTGGAGACCATCAAGCGCGCGGTGGAGATGGGCCTGGGCGTGGCCATCCTCCCGCTCGCCACGGCCCACGCGGAGATCAAGGGCGGCTCGCTGATGGCGAAGCCCTTCGCGGAGGGGCCCGTGTCGCGCCCCATCGGCCTGCTCATCCGCAAGGGCAAGTACCTGGACCGCGCGTCCGCCGCGGTGCTGGAGGCCTTCAAGCAGGCCGCCCTGATTCCGCAGGAGGACTGAGGCGTCCTCCCGCGGTGGGCGCGCGGGCTCAGTACAGCTTGCGCAGCCGGGCGGCGAAGAAGCCGTCGTAGCCCTCCGGCCCCGGCAGCGTGCGCAGCCACGCCTGGGCGAGCGGCAGCTTGAGCCCCGGCAGCACGGGCGGCTCCGCCGTCCACTCCGGGTGGCTCCTCAGGAACATGTCCACCTGGTCCTGGCCCTCCTGCGGCTCCGGCGTGCACACGGCGTAGACGAGCAGTCCGCCGGGCGGCACCGCTTCCTGGCAGTTCTCCAGGATGCGCCGCTGGAGCGCCGCCAGCCGCGCCACGTCCTCCTCCTTGCGCCGGTACCTCAGCTCCGGGTGGCGGCGCAGCGTGCCCAGCCCCGAGCACGGCGCGTCCACCACCACCGCGTGGAACTCGCCCCAGGCCTCGGGGAAGGGCTCCGCGGCGTCGTGCGCGAACGCCTTCAGCCGGCCGGACAGCCCCAGCCGCTGGGCCTCCCCTTCAATCTTGCGCAGCTTGTTGGCGTGCAGGTCCACCGCGACGACGTCGTGCGTCTCCGCCTGGTGGCAGGCCTTGCCGCCCGGCGCGGCGCACGCGTCCAGCACGCGCGCGGACTCCGGGATGGCGCCGTAGACGCCCACGAGTTGCGCGGCCTCGTCCTGCACCTGCCACAGCCCCTCCGCGTAGCCGTACACGTCCTCCACCCGGCCCACGGACGGCAGGATGATGCCCACGGGCGAGGACTCCGTGGGGCGCGCGTCCACGCCCACGTCCTTGAGCTGGGCGAGCAGCGCGTCGCGCGTCACCTTGGAGGTGTTGGCGCGCACGACGACGGCGGGCGGCAGGTTGTTGGCCACGAGCATCGCCTCGGCGCGCTCCCGGCCGAACTGGCGGATCCACCGCTCCACCAGCCAGCGGGGGTGGCTCTCGCGCACGGACAGGTACTCCACCGCGTCCGTCCGCGCGGGCAGGGGCGGCGAGGGCAGCTCCGACAGCTTGCGCAGGATGGCGTTGGTGAAGCCCGCCGCGCGCCCCAGGCCCACGTCCTTCAGGGCCTGGACGGTCTCCGCCACGGCGGCCCGCGCGGGCACTCGGGTGTGGAAGAGCTGGTACGCGCCGACGCGCAGCGCCGCCAGCACCTTGTCCTCCAGGGCGTCCAGCTTGCGGTCCGCGAAGCGGGTGATGGCGTAGTCCAGCGCGAGCTGCCGCCGGGTGGTGCCGTAGGCCAGCTCGGTGACGAACCCCGCGTCGCGCGGGTCCTTGGGCGGCGTCTCCGACAGCACCGTGTCCAGCACCACGTTGAGGTAGGCATCCGTGGCGCGCACGCGCGACAGGATGTTGATGGCGAGGATACGGGCGTTCATCCTTCTTCCAGCCGGGTCATCAGGTCCACCAGTTGCTCGTCCGACATCCGGGTCGCGGGAAGATGGGACAAGGTGAGGCTCTGGAGGCTGTCCTCCAGCAGCTCGCGGTGGCCGCTCTCCGCCGGCTCACCACGCTGGACCTGCTGATACTTCGCGCGGGCCCAGGTGGCCAGCTCCGCTTCACTGAGCCGCCCCGCCAGCCGGTCCGCGATCTTCTGGCGCACGAGCGCCCGCGTGAGCAGGTCCGACGCGGGCAGGCCCCCCGCCTTCGCCGCGCGCCCCAGGGACTTGCCCGCCCGGCCCTCCTGCTTCGCTTCGGTGGAGGACGCGGCCTTGCGGCCCAGCGTCTTCAGCGGCCCTCCGGCCTCCGCCGTGCGCGCCAGGGAGCGCGCGGGCGCGGCCACTGGCGCCGGAGCCCCACCCTTGAGCGGGTGCACGCGGCCCACCAGCTTCGGCCTGGGGCGCTCCTCCTCCTCCCCACCGCCCTTGCCCTTGCGGCGGCCCAGCGTCTTCAGCGGCCCGGGGATGGCGGGGTGGAAGATGCCGCTCGCGAAGGTCTCCAGGGCCTGGATGTACGGGTCGAACCCGTGCAGCCCCAGCACCTGCATCGCGCACGCCTCGGCCACCACGGACTCGCGGGCGGGCGGCTTGAGCAGCACCTCGATGGCGGGCAGGCCCACCGCCTCCAGCGCCTCCTTCAACGCGTAGGACGTGAAGAGGCCCGCCGGGTTGATGAGGACGCCCTCCACCCGCTTGCGCTCGGCGTGCAGCGTGTCGATGAGGACGCCTTCGTGGTTGGACTGGACGATGGTCAGCTCCAGCCCCAGCTGCTTCGCCTTCGCGCGCAGCGCCGCGTCCAGGTCCGCCAGCCGGCCCCCCGCGACGTCCTCGCGCTCCCCCAGGAGGTTGAGGTTCGGCCCGTGCAACACCAACAGCTTCATGCCCATCCGTGAGACTCCCTGCGGCAAGGATTCCACATGGCGCACCGGGGCGCGCTCACGACGTGAACGGCTGACTGCCCGGCTGCAATTTGTTGCCGGACAAGAAGTCGCCCGCGCGCATCACCCGCTTGCCCTCTGGCTGGACCTCCAGGAAGACGAGCGAGCCCTCGCCGCACGCGACCTCGATGCCCTCCGGCCCCGCGGACAACACCGTGCCGGGCTCGCCTTTTCCCGCGGCGGGCCGCATCCGGTGCACCTTGAAGACCTTGCCCGACAGCAGCGTGTACGCGCCGGGCCACGGGGTGAAGGCGCGCAGCCGTCGGTCCAGCTCCACCGCCGGCTTCGTGAAGTCCAGCTTCGCGTTCTCCTTGTCGATGATGGGCGCCAGCACCATGCCCTCGGAGGGCTGGGGCTGGGGCGTCAGCTCCCCGTTGAGATAGCGCGGCAGGGACTCCCGCAGGAGGTCTCCGCCCAGCGCGGACAGCTTCGCGTGCAGCGTGGCGCTCGTCTCATCCGCGGCGATGGGCAGCCGCTTCATCGCCAGCACGGGCCCCGTGTCCAGGCCCTCGTCCATCACCATCAGGGACACGCCCGTCTCGCTGTCGCCGTGCGCGATGGCCCACTGGATGGGCGCGGCGCCCCGGAAGCGCGGCAAGAGCGACGCGTGCACGTTGACGCAGCCCTTCGCCGGCAGGGACAGCAGGTCCCTGGGGAGGATCTTCCCGTAGGCCGTCACCACGCAGACGTCGGGGGCGTACTGGCGCAGCTCCTCGGAGAAGGGCGGCGTGCGCAGCTTCTGCGGCTGGAGCACGGGGATGCCCTTCTCCAGCGCGCGCTCCTTCACGGGCGGCGCGGTGACGGCGTTGCCACGGCCCTTGGGCTTGTCCGGCTGGGTGACGACCGCCACGACGTCACCCACGTCGAAGCAGGCCTCGAGCGAGGACACGGCGAACTCGGGCGTGCCCATGAAGACGATGCGGGGTCGGCTCATGTGAGGGGAATCTCTTGAAAGAAAGGGGGGAAGAGGTTGCGTCCGGGCTCACGCCACGGACTTGAAGGCGGCGGGCGGCGCGGAGGTGTCCACCGCCTGCCGCTTGCGCGTGCGCAGCGCCTCCAGCGTGGACAGGGCCTCGCGCGCCTCGGGCGTGGTGGCCACGTCCTTGAGCGCCGCCAGGGCCTTCTCCAGCGCCAGCGCTTCGTCCGCCTCGCGCTGGCGGATCCGGTCCACCGCCTCGCTGAAGCGCGCGAAGAAGGCGCGCAGCTCGTCCTTGCGCCGCAGCGGACGCAGGCGCGGATAGCGGCCCGCCGCGAGCGCCGCGACGTAGAGGCTCATCACATGGACGGGGCCCGCCACACGGTGCGTGAAGAGCAGCCCGAACAACCCCAGCGCGATGCCCAGGCCCACGGTGGCGACGCCGGTGAGCCACCAGAGCGACTCCTCGCCGGACAGCCCGCCTTCGGCCGCCATGCGGTTCACCTGCTGCGCGAGCACGCCGAACAACAGCATGCTCCCGGCGCCCATGCCGGTGAGCAGAAGGATGTATTTGAGCTGGAATTCGCGGTCGAGCAGGTACGTCCGGCGCGCAAGGGCCGGACGCGACGCGTTACGACTGTCTTCGGCATGGGCCATGTCGTTGACCAGCGTACCCCAGGAGGTGGTGGAGGTTTGCGTCCTTCGTCAGGAGAGGTCTACACCCAACGGAAGCCCAGACTCTCGGACGCAAAGGAGCCCCATGTCCCGCTCACTCGTCGCCCTGTCCCTGGCGGTGTCCTGCCTCGCACTTGGAGGCTGCAAGAAGGAGGACCCCAAGACGCCGGAGTACTGGCAGTCCAGCCTGGAGGGGGCGCGGCGGCCGGACGACCGGGTGCGAGTGATTGAGTCCATGCGCACGTCGGGCAACGTCAACGAGCAGTTCCTGCCCTTCCTGCACGCGCGCCTGTCCTCGGAGCGCAAGCCGGAGGTGAAGGCGGCGGTGGCCCGGGCGCTGGGCGACCTGCATCACCCGACCTCGCTGGAGCCGCTGACCGCGGCGTTGGACCCGGGGGCGGCGGACGTGCCCGCGCAGCAGGTGAACAAGGCGGTGGTGGGGGCGCTGGGGCGCATCGGGGATGCGCGCGCGGTGCCGTCGCTGGTGCCGCTCCTGCGCAGCAAGGACAACTACACGCGCATCGAGGCCATCCAGGTGCTGGGCGCGCTGAAGGCGACGCCCGCGGTGGATTCGCTCATCCAGCTGGCGACGGACGAGGCCGCGGAGCCCTTCCTCAACAAGAAGGCCATCGAGGCGCTGGGCCAGATTGGCGACCCGCGCGCGGTCCCCGCGCTGATGCGCACGCTGACGAAGGAGCGCCGGGGCGTGTCCTTCTACGTGGAGAGCAGCTTCGCGCTGTACCAGCTGGGCGCGCCCGCCGCGGAGGCGCTGCTGCCGGTGCTGGATGGCAAGGACGCGGAGCTGCTCTTGTGGGCGAAGGCCCAGGGCGTCAACCCCGCCAGCTACCCGATGAAGGCCGCGCAGGTGCTGGGTGACCTGCGGGAGAAGCGCGCGGTGCCGTCGCTGGTGAAGCAGCTGTCGTTCACCCATTCGGATCCGCAGATCCAGGCGCTGGTGCGGATGCAGGCGGCGGACGCGCTCGGGCGCATGCGGGCCCCGGAGGCGGTGAAGCCGCTCACGGCGCTCGTCGCGGAGCCGGACCCCACGGTGCGCGACGCGTACGTGCGGGCGCTGACGCTGGTGGGCAGCCGGGACGCGATTCCCGCGCTGGAGAAGGCGGCGGGCAGCGGGGACTGGTACGCGCGCGAGGTGGCGGTGAAGGGCATCGCGCTGATTGGAGATGCGCGCGAGCAGCCGGTGCTCGCGAAGCTGGCCGCCGCGGAGCCCGCGCGCACCGCGGCGGACTGCAACGCGACGGGCGAGGAGGGTTGCGAGGATCCCGCGGCGCTGGGCAAGAAGCGCGCGGACCAGCTGCTGGGCTATGGGGCCGTGCTGGAGGCGGTCCAGGCGTGTACGGGCAACGCGGGCTGCTGGTCGCAGCGGATCCCCAAGGCGGACGCGGTGCTGTTGCAGCGCGCGGCGCTGGAGGTGGGGCGCGCGGGGAGCGCGGAGCAGGGCCCGGCGCTGGCGGCGCGGCTCACCGAGCGCGACACGGAGGTCCGCGCCACGGTCATCCAGTCCGTGGACTGGCTGACGGACGCGCCCGGCGCGGCGAAGAAGCTCCGCGAGGCGGCCCTGCCCGCGCTGAGGAAGCAGTTGGAGGATGAGAAGGGCAACTCCAACTTCGTGCGCGTGAACGAGGACCTGCGCCGGCTGCTGGTCAAGCTGGAGCGGGCCTGACCGGCCCCCGGCGCGTCTTCCGCGAGAGCCCGTCGCATCCCGGGTCACGCGGAAGACACGCCGGATGCCGCGTCGCGAAGGGCCCGCATCCGGCGCCCCGCCCGCTCCCGAGCCCCGCGCTCCCGCGGCGGAAGGCCCCGCGCCAGGGGGCGGGAGCCATGCGCTTCCTCCTTACCTCCAGGCCGCGCCCTTCGCGGGTCACGTGGGAGCGGGCCCCGCCCCATCCCCCGAGGCCCGCAGCGCGGGCGGCATGCGCTCCACCGCGTGGTGGAGCACGCCCAGCTGGCGCACCAGCCGCGTCACCTGCGTGCGCGCCAGCGCGTCCGCGCCCTCCACCGCGGGCGCCTCGTGCCTGAGGCGTGAGGGCACGCGGCGCGACACGAGCGCCGCGGACAGCTCCGCCAGCGCATCCGACGCATAGCGCGACACCGGCCCCAGGTCCGGCCCCGGGTGCCAGACACGGCTCGCCGCCAGCGCCGTCACCGCCGCCGTGAAGCGCCGCGCGAAGGTGATGAGCGCCATCCCGGGCTCCAGCTCCTTCGCCGGCCCCTTCCACTCGCTGAGCAGCCGCTGGAACGACGCCTCCGCGGCCAGGAGCGCCACGCCCACCTTGCGCCGGGCCTCGCGCAGCGCCGGCTCCGAGGGCACCGGCGTCCGGGCCACCTCCCGCAGGTAGTCCCGGTCCGCCTCCAGCACGCTGGCCACCTCCTCCGGGAAGCGCGCATGCTCCGGGCTGGGCCAGAGCAGCCGGATGCCCAGCAGCGCCAGGCCGCCCCCCAGCAGCGTGTTGAGGATGCGCACCCCCGCGAGCGTCCAGTCCCCGGTCTGGATCTCCGCGAGCAGCACCAGCGCGGGCGCCAGCAGCACCTGGAAGACGGTGAAGTTGAGGGGCCGCACGCTCACCGACACGCAGATGAGCACCACGATGGCCGTCAGCACCATCCACCGCGCGGGCAACACGTGCACCAGCCCCATGGCCAGCACGCTGCCCACCAACGTCCCCGCCACGCGCTGCAGCCCCTTCTCCGTCGTCAGCCCCGCGTACGGCTGCAACACGACAATCACGGTGATGGTCACCCAGTACCAGTGGTTGAGCCCCAGCCCCTCCGCGACCGCCGTCGCCACCGTCGCGGTGAGCCCCAGCCGCAGCGCGTGCCGGAAGACCACGGACTCCGGCGTCAGGTGGTCCCGCAGCACCTCCCACCACGAACGCGGCCGCGCCTCTTCCGGGGCGAAGGGCTTCGTGTCGCGCTCGGGCAGGGGCTCGCCGCTCTCCAGCCGCGAAGCCACGTCCAGCGCCACGGCGCTGTACTCCCGCAGCCGCCCCAGCAGGCCCGCGCCGTGCGAGTACTGCGAGCGCGCCGGCTCCGGGAGGCCCCCCTCCGACTGGATCATCCGCGTCACCCGCTCCGCGTCCCACGACGTCGGCGCCGGCACCGAGCCCCGCACCAGCGCCCCCACCACGCCCCGCAGGTCCACCGCCAGCGCCCCCAACGCATGCTGGGCCTCGAGCCGGACCTTCCGGCAGGCCCCCTGGCGAGGGGCTTCATCCAGCGACTCCGACATCGCCGTGAGCAGCAGCGACAGCGCGTCCGCGTCCTCCAGCAGCACCAGCAGGTGCTCTCCCCGGCCGCTCTCCTCCTGCCGCCCCTGGCGCGTGGCGCCCAGCGTGGCGCGCGCCGTCTCCAGCGCCTGCCGCATGCTCGCGGCCCGCTGCACCGCCGCCCAGGAGCCCACCCGGGAAGGGCCCTCCATGGGCCAGCCCGCCACCGCGTCCGCGACCTCCGCCAGCTCCTCGTAGCAGGCCGCGATGGCCAGCCGCGCCGGGCGGTAGGGCCGCAACGGCCACAGCACCAGCGCCAGGAACATGGACCACAGGCCGCCCGCGACGAAGTACGCCGCCTGCAGCAGCACCCCTTTCAGCCCGTGGGACGGCAGCGCCAGCGACACCACGAACAGGTTGGCCAGCAGCATCCCCACGATGCCCGGCACCTCACCGTAGCTGCGCGCGAAGCCGCACGCCGTCACCCAGAAGAGCGTCAGCGCCACGTCCACCCAGAGGGGGCTGGGCAGCGCGACGACGAACCCCACGATCGCGCCCAGCACCGTCATCGCGCCCATGGCCCGCGCGCGCGTGCGGTACGGCCCGCCCTTGTCCACCAGCGCGACGAAGAGCCCCGCCATGCCCGCCCACGACGCCTGCGGCATCTTCAGCAGCGCCGACACGAGCAGCGGAATCCCCAGCGCCAGGCCCGTGCGCAGCCCCGCGGCCACCGCCGGCTGGCCCGGCTGGAAGCGGAAGAGCCCGGCCACGTGGCGCGGCAGGTGCCCCCGGGCAAGCCTCCCTCGGGGCGCCACCCACCCTTCGGCCCCCGTCTCGCCTGGCACCCCGCGCATCCCCACTCCTTCCCGCCAAGAACGCCCTCGGGAAGAAGATGGGGCGCGCGAGCGCCGGACACCGCCCCTGCCCGCCATCAGGCTCGGCGGACGGGCGACGGAGGGCCGGAGCGTCAGCTCCGCTGGGCGTAGTACTCGACGATGAAGGGCTCGTTCACGTCCACGGGGATCTCCTCGCGCTCGGGCAGGCGCACGTAGCGCATGCCCTCTCCCTCGCCCAGTACCTGCACGTACGCCGGCACCTGGCGGCCCTTCATCCGGCTGAAGGCCTCCTGCACCACCGGGAGCTTCAGGTGCGAGGAGTGGAAGCGCACCTCGTTGCCGGGCTTGAGCCGGAGGCTGGGGATGTCCGCGCGGCGGCCGTCCACCTGGAAGTACCCGTGGCGCACGAACTGCCGCGCCTGACGGATGCTCGTGGCCAGCCCCGCGCGCAGCACCATCGCGTCCAGCCGGCTCTCCAACAGCTGCATCAACACCTTGCCGGTGTTGCCCGGGGACCGGCGCGCCTCCAGGAAGGCGCTGCGGCACTGCTTCTCCAGCAGCCCGTAGTACAGCTTCAGCTTCTGCTTCTCCCGCAGCCGCTGCGCGAAGTCGCTCACCGAGACCCGCGCCGTCGCCCCGTGCTGGCCCGGCGGATACGGCCGGCGCAGCACCGGATCCTTGTCGGGGTCCTTCGCGCTGATGCGCGAAAGCGGAATCCCCAACCGCCGACACAGCTTCCCTCGCGGTCCCAGTTCACGTGCCACGGCGTGCTCCTCCGGACTTCCTGTTGGCTCGAGCCAAGTTGAAGTTGATAATCACTATCAATTTCAATACCCGCAACGGCGGCAGGCGGTCAAGCGTCCAGACACGGGGTGTGGGTGGACGCACGGAGCGGATCAGGCCGAAAATGAACGGAAATAGAACCCGCGCTCCGGCCTCCCTACCGGTCGGAATGTTGCCGTGCGGTGGATGTGGGACGAACACTTCAACCGTGAATTCATGAGTTTAAGCCCTCTCATGACCGTGTACGCAGCCACCCACACGCAACATCCGGGCGGCTGACACGAGAATCAAATTGTCCGCGTCACCTTCCCCCTGAGACCACCCCATGGCCCTGCGCACCGACCTCTCGAAGCCCGTTGTCGCCACCCAGAACCGCACCGACACCCCGGCGACGAACACCGTCGCGAAGAACAAGGGGCCGGTGGGCATGAGCTCGCAGTCCAGCTTCAGCACCGGGGCGCCCGCCAAGGCGAAGGCGACGGTGGCGCTGAACGGCGTGGGCGCGAAGCTGACGCCGGGCCCGGTGGACCTGACGAGCCCGCAGGCGCAGGAGGCCGTGCAGAAGACCGTGTCGTACGTGAACCAGAAGAACCCGCAGCTGACGGGCATCACGGGCGGCGCGTCGTTCTCGCCGCGCTCGGTGGAGCGGGATCAGCTGGGCATGACGCACGTGCGCATGGACCGCATGCACGAGGGCGTGAAGGTCGCGGGTGAGCAGGTCATTGGCCACCTGGACGCGAAGGGCCAGTTCGACAGCCTGACGGGCGACGTGTCCAACATCCCGGTGGGCCTGGGCAAGGCGCCCACGAAGCTCTCCGCGAAGGACGCGCTGTCGGTGGCGCAGAAGGACTTCGCCGGCGACACCACGCGCGCGCCCACCGCGGAGAAGGTCATCGTCAAGGGCAAGGATGGCCAGTACCGCGCCGCCTTCCACGTGACGCTGACGGACACGTCGGTGTCCAACGGCAAGGACCCGCGCTCGATGAACTACTTCATCGACGCGAACACGGGCGAGTCCATCAAGCAGTACAACACCATCAGCCACTTCGACCGCGCGGAGGCCAAGCGCCCGGGTGGCACGACGGGCACGCCTCCGAAGACGCCCACCCCCACGCCGGCCCCCAAGCCGGGCACGGGCCGCGTGGCGGACGACCAGACGATGTACAGCGGCAAGGTCGACCTCCAGACCACGAAGAACAAGGACGGCACGTACTCGCTGGAGGACAAGACGCGCGGCAAGGGCATCGTGACGTACGACGCGAAGAACCAGGAGAACGCGTCGGGCACCACGGGCTTCACCGACAAGAACGACGTCTGGGGTGAGAAGACCGACCCGGCTCGCGCCGCCGCCGCGGTGGACGCGCACTACGGCGCGGAGATGACGTACGACTTCTACAAGGAGATCCTCGGCCGCGACTCCATCGACGGCAAGGGGGAGAAGCTCATCTCCTACGTGCACACCGACAAGAACCTGGTGAACGCGTTCTGGGACGGCGAGAAGATGCAGTACGGCGACGGCGACGGGAAGGACTCCGGCCCGCTCACCACGCTGGACATCGCCGGCCATGAAATCAGCCACGGCCTCACCGAGCGCACCGCGGGCCTGGAGTACGAGGGCGAGTCCGGCGGCCTCAACGAGTCCTTCAGCGACATCATGGGCACGGGCGTGGAGTGGTACGCGAGCCAGAAGAACAAGGCCGTGAAGTTCGACTGGTCCGTGGGCGAGGACGCGTGGACGCCCAACAACGGCGACAACACGGACGCCCTCCGCTACATGAACGACCCGACGTCGGACGGGTACTCCATCGACAACTACAAGAACTACCCGAAGCAGACGGAGGTGCACGGCTCCAGCGGCATCGCCAACAACGCCTTCTACCTGCTCACCGAGGGCGGCAAGAACAAGACGTCCGGCCTGGAAGTGAAGGGCGGCATCGGCATGGAGAAGAGCCTGAAGATCTTCGGCCGCGCGCTCACCACGTACATGACGCCGCAGACCAACTTCTCCCAGGCCCGCGCCGCCACCCTCAAGGCCGCCACGGACCTGTACGGCAAGGACTCCACCGAGGTGAAGAAGGTCGCGGACGCCTGGACCGCCGTCGGCGTGAAGTAGCCGCCGTCCCATGATTCAAGGTCCGGACGGGAGCGCCCCCCTCTCCCGTCCGGGCCCGTCGCGCTTCCGCTACTGCTTCGCCAGGGCCGACCGCTGCTCCGCCTGGGCGTCGCGCACGTGCTCCCCGGAGACGTCCACCGTCACCTGGTGCAGCGTGCCGGTGAACTCGAAGGGCGCGGTGTAGAGCTGGCTCACGGCCGAGCTCTCATCCCGGCCGCACGTGAGCCCCTCCCCCAGGCTGATGGCGAGCGGCATGGTCGCGTCGATGGTGCTCTGGGCCACCAGCTCTCCGTTGATGTAGAGCCGGCCGCGCCCGGGAGTGCCCCGCCCCACCGCCAGGTCGGGCTTGCCGGTGGGCTCGAACTCGAACTTCAGCTCCGAGCGCCCCTCCGGCACGTCCACCGCGGACTCGATGTGGAACTCCTGTTCGCCGACGAAGTTGTAGACGTAGTGCAGCTTCCGGTCCTGGATGAAGAGCGTGTAGCCCCCGGTGAGGCCGCCGTGGCTGAGCAGCACGCCCTCCGTCCCGGCGTCCACCTCCGCGTCGGCGATGATGGCGTGGGGCCGGTTGAGCACGTGCACCGCCACGTTCTCCGGCGCGGGCGACGTGTGCGGGCGGTACACGTAGCGCTTGCGGTCCTTTGTCAGCTGCGGGCGCTCCAGCGCGAACACCTCGCGGGTCGGCGACGCGAGCGGCAGCACCTGGTAGCGCCCGGCCTCCGTGTACCAGAGGGCGATCATCTCGATGAGCTTGCCCCGGTGCTCCTCCGCCACGTTCCGGGTCTCCGCGGCGTCCTCGGCCACGTGGTACAGCTCCCAGCCGTGCGCATCCAGCTCGCGCAGCCGGTCCTCGTCGAGCATCGACTCGCCGAACGCCTCGCCGGCCTCCGTGAAGGACGGGCCCGGGAACGGGCACACCGCGCGCCAGCCGTCGTGGTAGATGGCGCGCGAGCTGAACATCTCGAAGTACTGCGTGCGGTGACGGCTCTTCGCCTTCGCGTCGTTGAAGGTGTGCCGGAAGCTGACGCCTTCGATGGGGGACTGGGTGACGCCGCGAATCTCCCCCGGCGCCTCCAGGCCCAGGCAGTCCAGCACCGTGGGCACCAGGTCGATGGCGTGCGCGTACTGCGTGCGCACCTCGCCCTTCGCCCGGATGCCCTTGGGCCAGTGGACGAGGAACGGATCCGTGGTGCCGCCGCGGTACGTCTCCCGCTTCCAGCGGCGGAACGGCGTGTCGCCCGCCCAGGCCCAGCCCCACGGGTAGTGGTTGAAGTGCTTCGGACCGCCCAGGTCCTCCATCGCCGCCAGGTTCTGCTCCAGCGACTCCGGCGTGTTGTTGAAGAACTTCAGCTCGTTCACCGAGCCGTGCGGCCCGCCCTCGGCGCTGGCCCCATTGTCGGACAGCACCATGATGAGCGTGTTGTCCAGCTCCCCTGACTCCTCCAGGAACTTCAGGAGCCGGCCGATGTGGTGGTCCGTGTGCTCCAGGAAGCCCGCGAACACCTCCATCATCCGCGCGTAGAGGCGCTTCTCCTCCGCGGGCAGTGAATCCCACTGCGCCACGTCCGGATCATGCCGGGACAGCTTCGTGCCCTTGGGGAGGACCCCCAGCTCCAGCTGCTTCTGGAACACGCGCTGCCGGTAGGCGTCCCAGCCGTCGTCGAACTGGCCCGCGTAGCGGTCCGCCCACTCCTGGGGGACGTGGTGGGGGGCGTGCATGGCGCCGGTGGCGAAGTAGAGGAAGAAGGGCTTGTCGGGCGCGACCTGCTTGGTGTCCGCGATGCAGTCGATGGCGCGGTCCACCAGGTCCGGGGTGAGGTGGTAGCCCTCCTCCGGCGTCGCGGGCGGGCGGACGGTGTGGTTGTCGTGGACGAGGTCCGGGTAGTACTGGTGGGTGTCTCCGCCCAGGAAGCCGTAGAAGCGCTCGAAGCCGCGCCCCAGCGGCCAGCGCGAGTACGGTCCGGCGGCGCTCGTCTGCTCCGCGGGGGTCAGGTGCCACTTGCCCAGGGCATACGTGTTGTAGCCCGCCTCCATCAGCATCTCGGAGAGGAAGCCGTTCTCGAACGGGATGGTGCCGTTGTAGCCGGGGTAGCCCAGCGACGTCTCGGTGATGGTGCCCATCCCGTTGGAGTGGTGGTTGCGGCCGGTGAGGATGCACGAGCGCGTGGGCGAGCACAGCGCGGTGGTGTGCATGTTGTTGTAGAGCAAGCCGCGCTTCGCCAGCCGGTCCAGGTTCGGCGTGCGGATGGGCGAGCCATAGCAGCCCAGGTGCCCGAAGCCCGTGTCGTCCAGGATGATGAAGAGGACGTTGGGCGAGCCGGGTTTCGAGCGCAGGGGCGAGGGCCACGCGGGAGACGACTGCTCCCAGGTGCGGCCGATGACGCCAGGGAAGGAACTGCCGGGCTTGTATTCCTTGAGGGACATGAGCGAGCGCGCCTCCACGCGAAGCGAAGCACCGCCCGGCGGGCCCGCGACCCACGGGCCCACCGGAAACGGCTTCG
The DNA here is from genome assembly GCF_007352635.1 of Corallococcus sp. Z5C101001. Lineage (NCBI taxonomy): Bacteria > Pseudomonadati > Myxococcota > Myxococcia > Myxococcales > Myxococcaceae > Corallococcus > Corallococcus sp. Z5C101001. Next base: position 414,936 of record NZ_VKLU01000001.1, on the reverse strand, counting down.
TCAGCAAGAGGTGCATCGTCCTTGAGGACAGTGAATCTGCCCTCTGGACGGAGCCGGGCGGCCCCAGGCCCCGTCCGCTTCCTCCCGCCGCGCGACGCCCGCGCCGGCTCAGGTCACGGGGAAGGGATTGCGCTCGGCGAACTGCCGCTGGTGGAAGTACGGGTACGGCCAGGGCACGGTGCTGGCGGCGTCCAGCGTGGCCACCTGCGCGGGCGTGAGGTTCCAGCCGAGGGCGCCCAGGTTCTGGCGCAGCTGCTCTTCATTGCGCGCGCCGATGATGACGTTGGCCACGGTGGGCCGCTGGAGCACCCAGTTGAGCGCCACCTGCGGCACCGTCTTGCCCGTCTCCTTGGCCACCGCGTCGAGCGCGTCCACCACCCGGAACAGGTGCTCCTCCGGCACCTGCGGGCCGCCGCTCGCGGTGGCGGGGTTGTTCAGGCGGCTCGTCTCCGGACGCGCCGCGCCCCGGCGCAGCTTGCCGGTGAGCCGGCCCCAGCCCAGCGGGCTCCACACCACCGCGCCCACCTTCTGGTCCTGCGCGAGCGGCATCAGCTCCCACTCATAGTCGCGGCCGACGAGCGAGTAGTACGCCTGGTGCGCCACGTAGCGCGCCAGGTTGTAGCGCTCCGACACCGCCAGCGACTTCATCAGGTGCCAGCCGGAGAAGTTGGAGCAGCCGATGTAGCGGATCTTCCCCGCGCGCACGAGGTCATCCAGCGTGTTGAGCGTCTCCTCCACGGGCGTCGTCGCGTCGAAGCCGTGGAGCTGGAACAGGTCGATGTAGTCCGTCTTCAGCCGGCGCAGGGCGACCTCCACCGCGCGGGTGAGGTGGAAGCGCGAGGAGCCCACGTCATTGGGGCCCGGGCCCGCGCGGAACGTGGCCTTGGTGGAGATGAGGGCCTGGCCCCGCCGGCCCTCCAGCGCCTTGCCGAGGATCTCCTCCGCGAGCCCGCCGGAGTACACGTCCGCGGAGTCGAACATGTTCACGCCCGCCTCCAGCGCGATGTCCACGAGCCGCGTGGCCTCCTTCACGTCGCTGGAGCCAAAGCCCTTGAAGAAGTCCCCCGCGCCGCCAAACGTGCCCGTGCCCAGGCTGAGGACGGGGACCTTGAAACCAGAACCACCGAGCTGTCGGTATTCCATGACGTTCACCTCGTGACGAACCGGAAAGAATGGCGGCCCAGGTAACGACCCGTGGCGCGGCGCGCAACCGTCTTCGCGCACCGCGCGTCGTGCTTGAAGCGGCGCGAGGGGACGCCCATCATGCGCGCGCCTTCCCGGCCAGGGAGGCGGGGGTTTTTCCGCCACGTGAGTACGTCCGCGCCAGCATCCGGCCGCCCGGCTTCAGGGGCTCCTGGAGCAGGGGCCTTCGCCGCCATCCTCCGCGCCCTGGGTTACCTGCGCCGCTACCGGCTGGACGCCATCGGGGCGCTGCTGTCGCTGCTGCTGGTGTCGGTGGCGAACCTGGGCGCGCCGCAGATGATCCGCATCGCCATCGACCAGGGGCTCGCGCGGGGCGAGCAGGGGCCGGTGTGGCTGGCGGTGGGAGGGCTCATCGCCATCGCGCTGGGGCGGGGCCTGTTCAACTTCCTCCAGGGCTATCTCGCGGAGCGCGCGTCGCAGGGCGTGGCGTTCGACCTGCGCGACGCGCTCTTCGCGCGCATCCAGCGGCTCTCCTTCAGCTACTACGACCAGGCGCAGACCGGGCAGCTCTTGACGCGGCTGACCAGCGACGTGGAGGCGGTGCGCACCTTCGTGGGCAGCGGCGTGGTGCAGTTCGCGGCGGCGGCGGCGATGCTCGTGGGCTGCTCGGGGCTGCTGGTGTACCTGGATCCGGTGCTGGCGCTGGCGGCGCTCGCGGCCGTGCTGCCCATCCTCGTGGTGCTGCGCGCGTTCGTGATGAAGATGCGCCCGCTGTTCGGCCAGCTCCAGGCGCTGCTGGGCACGCTCAACACCACGCTCCAGGAGGACCTGCGCGGGCTGCGGGTGGTGCGGGCCTTCTCCGGCGAGGCGCGGGAGCAGGAGCGCTACGGCAGGACGAACGCGGAGCTGCAGGAGAAGAACCTGCGGCTGGTGGACGTGCTGTCCAGCAACTTCCCCTTCGTCACCTTCTTCGCCAACCTGGGGACGCTGATGGTGGTGGGCGTGGGCGGCTGGCGCATCTTCCACCAGCGGCTCACGCTGGGGGAGCTGGTGGCCTTCAACAGCTACCTGGCCTTCCTGTTGATGCCGCTGATGACCCTGGGCTTCATCGCGGCCAGCCTGTCGCGGGCGAGCGCCTCCGCGCTGCGCGTCTTCGAATTGCTGGACACGGCGGTGGAGGTGACGGACCGCCCGGGCGCCGTGCCGCTGCCGCCGCTCCAGGGCCGCATCGAGCTGCGCGACGTGCGCTTCCGCTACGCGGGCAGCGACCGGGAGATCCTGCGCGGCGTGAGCGTGACGCTGGAGCCCGGGCAGTTGGTGGCGCTGCTGGGCACCACCGGCTCCGGCAAGAGCACGCTCATCAACCTGCTGCCCCGCTTCTACGACGTCACCGGGGGCGCGGTGCTGCTGGACGGCCACGACGTGCGGGACGTGACGCTCTCGAGCCTCCGCTCGCAGATGGGCGTGGTGTTGCAGGACGCGCTGCTGTTCTCCGGCACGGTGCGCGACAACATCGCCTACGGCCGTCCGGACGCCACGCAGGCGCAGGTGGAGGAGGCGGCCCTGGCGGCCCAGGCGGCGGAGTTCATCCAGGAGCTGCCCCAGGGCTACGACACGGTGGTGGGCGAGCGGGGCGTGGGGCTGTCCGGTGGACAGCGGCAGCGGCTGGCCATCGCGCGGGCGCTGCTCACGGATCCGCGTCTGCTCATCCTGGACGACAGCACCTCGGCGGTGGATGCCCGCACGGAGACCGCCATCCAGGGGGCCCTGGACGCGCTGATGCGGGACAAGCGCAGGACGGCGCTGGTCATCGCCCAGCGCATCAGCACCGTCCGGGACGCGGACCTCATCCTGGTGCTGGACGAGGGCCGCATCGCCGCGAAGGGGCGGCATGAGGAGCTGATGGCCACCAGCGAGCTGTACAACGACATCCTCGGGTCGCAGCTCCTGCCCGCGCGCCAGCAGGGGACGACATGAGGCGGCCGGGCAGCATCGAGGCGCTGGCGGAGCTGGAGACCGGCCGCGCGCTGCGGCGCGGGAAGGTGTTCCGGCGGCTCATGGGCGAGATGCGTCCGTACGCGCGCACGCTCGCGGCCGCCATGGCCTTCATCCTGGTGGGCGCGGCCTGTCAGGCGGTGGGGCCCTATCTGGTGAGCCGGGCCATCGACCGCGACATCGGCGCGGGCGACGGCTGGGGGCTGCTGCGGACGTTGACGGCGCTGCTGGCGGTCTACGCCGTGGGCGCGCTGTCGCAGCGGGCGCAGACGCGGCGCGTGGGCCACACCGGGCAGCGCGTGCTGTCGGACCTGCGCCTGCGCCTCTTCGAGCGGCTCCAGCGCCTGCCGCTGGCCTGGTTCGACCGCCGGCCCCTGGGCGACCTGATGAGCCGGCTGCTCAGCGACGTGGACACGCTCAACCAGCTCTTCGCGCAGGGCATGACGCAGCTGCTGGGGTCGGTGCTGGGCCTGGTGGGCGTGCTCATCGCGATGCTGGCGCTCAACGCGCGCCTGGCGCTGGCGTGCTTCTCCCTCATCCCCGCCATCGTGTTCACGACGTGGTTCTTCGCGGCGCGGGCGCGCAACGCCTACCGCAAGACGCGCCAGACGGTGGGCGACGTGACGGCGAACCTCCAGGAGGAGATTGGCGGCGTGCGGCAGGCGCAGGCGTTCAACCGCACGGAGAAGAACATCGAGCGCTTCCGCGACCGCAACGCGGCCAACCGCGACGCGAACGTGGCGGCGGTGGGCATCACCTCCGCGTTCTCGCCGGCCATCGACCTGCTCTCCACGCTGTCCACGGCGCTGGTCATCGGCTACGGCGGGGTGCTGGCGCTGGACGGGCGGCTCACCGTGGGAGGGCTGGCGGCGTTCCTCATCTACGTGCAGCAGTTCTTCCGGCCGGTGCAGCTGGCCGCGTCGGTGGCCACGCTGGCGCAGTCCGCGCTGGCGGGGGCGGAGCGCATCTACGGCATCCTCGACGAGGCGCCGGAGCCGCCGGACGCCGAGGGCGCCGTGACGCTGGGGCCGCCGAGGGGCGAGGTGGTGTTCGACGCGGTGTCCTTCGGCTACGACCTGGAGCGGCCGGTGCTGCGCGACGTGTCCTTCCACCTGGAGCCCGGCCAGACGCTGGCGCTGGTGGGGCGCACGGGCGCGGGCAAGACGACGGTGGCGAGCCTCGTCCCGCGCTTCTACGACGTGACGGCGGGCGCGGTGCGCATCGACGGAGAGGACGTGCGGCGGGTGACGCGCGGCAGCCTGCGCCAGCGGATGGCCATGGTGCTCCAGGAGCCCTTCCTCTTCAGCGGCAAGGTGGCGGACAACATCGCGTACGGCAAGCAGGGGGCCACCCGCGAGGACGTGGAGGCCGCGGCGAAGGCGGTGCACGCGCACGACTTCATCACCCGGCTGCCGCAGGGCTACGACACCGTGCTGGGCGAGGGCGGCGCCACGCTCAGCCAGGGCCAGCGGCAGCTGCTGGCGTTCGCGCGCGCGGTCATCGCCGATCCCCGGGTGCTCATCCTCGACGAGGCGACGGCGAACGTCGACACGCGCACGGAGGGGCTCATCCAGCTCGCGCTCGGGAAGCTGCTCTCAGGCCGGACGAGCATCGTCATCGCGCACCGGCTCAACACCATCCGCCACGCGGACCTCATCCTGGTGCTGGAGCATGGCGCCGTCGTCGAGCGCGGCAACCACGACGAGCTGCTGGCGAAGGGCGGCCTCTACGCGGAGCTGTACCACCAGCAGTTCCGTGACACGCCGGAGACGGTCAAGGCCCTGGGCTGACCGCTCGCGAGAGGGCTCCACGGCGCCGCGCCGGGGCCGCCCTCACGCCGCGGCGCATCTGGCTTGCACGGCCCCTCTTCCCCCGTTACCCAGCGGGCGAGGGTGCGGCCCCGGCGGCCCGCGCTTCGCGGCGGCGGTCGCCATCTCCAGCATTCATTGCGGTGGAGAGCGGCCCGCATCCTCTTCAACCTCCAGGGAGCAGGCATGGCAGGCAGTCGAGGGACAGCGTTGGTGACGGGTACGTCCGCGGGAATCGGCGCGGTGTATGCGCGGCGGCTGGCGGGGCTCGGGTATGACCTCGTCCTCGTCGCACGGCGGGAGGAGCGGCTGCGGGCGCTCGCGGCGGAGCTGACGGCGGCGCACGGCGTCCGCGCGGAGGTCCTGAGGGCGGACCTCACGGCGGACGCGGACATCCACCGGGTGGCGGCGCGCGCGGGGGGCGAGGACCTCACCCTGCTCATCAACAACGCGGGCGTGGGAGGGTACGGGCCCTTCGCGCAGGTGGAGCCGGACGCCCTGGAGGGGCTGGCCCACCTGCACATCCTGGCGCCCATGCTGGCCACGCGCGCGGCGCTGCCCGGCATGCTGGCGCGGGGACGGGGCGCGGTCATCAACGTCGCCTCCCTGCTCGCCTTCTCCGGCGCGATGCCGCCGGGTCCCCTCCCCCACCGCGCCACCTACGCGGGCGCGAAGGCGTTCCTCGTCCACTTCACCCGCACGCTCGCGGGCGAGCTGCGCGGCACGCCGGTGCGCGCGCAGGTCGTCTGTCCGGGCATGACCTTCACGGAGTTCAACGGCGGCTATCCCGGCACGATGTCGCCGGAGGACGTCGTCACCGCGTCGCTCGTGGCGCTGGAGCGCGGGGAGACGGTCTGCGTTCCGGGGCTGGCGTCCGCGGAGGCCGTCACCGCCCTGGAGCAGGCCGAGGCCGGGATGCTGCGGGGCGGCCAGTACACCCTCGCCGAACGCTACCGGAGCCCCGGCACGACCTGAGCCAGCAACGCATTTCCTGCACATGCATCCATTCCTGGTGAACCCTGCACGGAGGAAGCACCCATGAGCGGCACTTCAACGCGTCCCGCGGAAAAGAGTGGCACCTTCAAACTGGGCGGAGACCTGCCCATCCACCGCCTGGGCTACGGCGCCATGCAGCTCACCGGCCCCGGCATCTGGGGGCCGCCCAAGGACCGGGCGGAGGCGGTGCGCGTGCTGCGCCGCGCCCTGGAGCTGGGCGTGGACTTCATCGACACGGCGGACTCCTACGGCCCCTACTACAGCGAGGAGATCATCGCGGAGGCCCTGTCCCCGTACGCCAAGGGCGTGGTGGTGGCGACCAAGGCGGGTCTGGTGCGCACGGGCCCCAATGAATGGCATCCCGTGGCCGCGCCGAAGTACCTGCGCCAGGAGCTGGAGATGTCCCTGCGCCGGCTGAAGCTGGAGCGCATCGACCTGTACCAGCTGCACCGCATCGACCCGAAGGTCCCCGTGGAAGAGTCGCTGGGTGAGCTGAAGGCGCTCCAGAAGGAGGGGAAGATCCGCCACATCGGCCTGTCGGAGGTGTCGGTGCCGGAGATTGAACGGGCGCGCAAGGTGGTGGACATCGTGTCGGTGCAGAACCGCTACAACCTGACCGACCGCGTGCACGAGAAGGTGCTGGACTACTGCGAGAAGGAGGGCCTGGGCTTCATCCCCTGGTTCCCGCTGGCGACGGGGGGACTGGCGAAGGCCGGGGGCGCGCTGGACTCCGTGGCGAAGAAGCACCACGCGGCGCCCGCGCAGATCGCCCTCGCGTGGCTGCTGGCGCGCTCGCCGGTGATGCTGCCCATCCCGGGCACGTCCTCCGTGAAGCACCTGGAGGAGAACCTCGCGGGCGCGGAGCTGAAGCTCGGCAAGGAGGAGCTGGCGGCCGTGGACGCGCAGGCGGCAGGGCGCTGAGGCGGCCCGGCTACTTCCGCTTCACGTAGCGCAGGAGGAGCGTCACCAGCTCCTCCTGGAGCAGCCCCTGGGACAGGGCCTCGGGGCGCTCCACCACCGCGCGGTGGAGCACCGCGTGCGACACCGTGTCGATGAGCCACAGGGCCAGCTCCGGGTCCGGCACGTCGGTGCGGAAGTGGCGGAGGGCGTCCAGCATCGGCGCGTCCTCCGGCTCCCATTTCCGGGCGCGGCGCGCGGGCAGCTCCTCCGTCAGCGCATGGTGCAGCTTCGGCGACACCGCGTGGGCCGCGAAGCCCAGCGCCACCAGCGTCCGGATGAGGTCCTCCAGGGTGTCGAAGCCGCGCGTCGCCAGCACCTCCCGAGCCGCCTCGCGCTGCGCCTTCACGTGCCGGCGCGACACCTCCGCCACCAGCGCTTCCTTGTTGGGAAAGAACTGGTACAGCGACGCCACGTTGACGCCCGCGCGCTCCGCGATCCGGTTCGTCGTCAGCTTCGCGGCGCCGTCGCGCACCAGAATGTCAGCAGTCGCCTGCACCAGCGCGTCCACCGTCGCGCGCGAGCGCTCCTGCGTGGGCATCTTCCGAGGAGAGAGCTTCGCGCGCGGCATGACGGACTCCTGGAGCGGGAACGCAAGCTGACAATATAAGCACTTCCTTACATTCTCATCTCCATTGACGCGGGCCCCCGCGGGGCCGTCGCGACAGGAGATCGCCATGTCCTCCCCTCCCCTCCCGGTGCTCATCGCGGGCGCCGGGCCCACCGGCCTGACGCTGGCCTGTGACCTCGCACGCCGGGGGCTCCACGTGCGTCTGGTGGACGCGGCCCCGGGCCCGTTCGCCGGCTCGCGCGGGAAGGGGCTCCAGCCCCGCACGCTGGAGGTGCTGGACGACCTGGGCGTGCTGGGCGCGGTGCTCGCCGCGGGCACCGCGTACCCTCGGCTGCGGCTCCACTGGCGGCGCTTCGTCGTGGGCCGCTGGACGATGGTCCCCCGCCATCCGGTGACTCCGGACGTGCCCCACCCCGACCCCTGGCTCGTGCCGCAGGCGCGCACCGAGTCCATCCTGCGCGACCGGCTGGCATCACTTGGCCACGGGGTGGAGTTCGGCACGGCGCTCACCGGCTTCACCCAGGACGACACCGGCGTCACCGCCACCCTGGCCCGAGGCGATGCGGTGGAGACCGTTCGCGCGGAGTACCTGGTGGGCGCGGACGGGGGCCACAGCCGCGTGCGCAAGGTCCTGGGCCTGGCGCTCCACGGCGAGACGCACGAGGAGGAGCGCATGGTCGTGGGCGACGTGCGCGTGGACGGGCTGGACCGTGAACACTGGCACGTCTGGCCCTTCGCGAAGGGCGGCATGGTGGCGCTGTGCCCGCTGCCCGGCACGGAGCGCTTCCAGTTGGTCCTCCAGGTGAAGCCCGGCGGCACCGTGCCGGAGCTCACCGAGGCCGCGTTGAACGAGCGGTTCCAACACGCGGCCCGCCCTGGCCTCGCGCTGCGCCTCCACGACGCGAGCTGGCTGTCCGTGTACCGACCCAACGTGCGCATGGTGGACCGCTATCGCGTGGGCCGCGTCTTCCTCGCCGGGGATGCCGCGCACGTGCACCCTCCCGCGGGAGGCCAGGGCCTCAACACTGGCGTCCAGGACGCCTACAACCTGGGCTGGAAGCTGGACCATGTCCTCCGGGGCGCGGACCCCGCCCTGCTCGACACCTACGAGGCGGAGCGGCTGCCCATCGCCGCGAGCGTGCTGGGCCTGTCCCAGAAACTCTTCCAGGGCCTGAGCCAGAGCGGCCTGAGCGCCCAGCGGCGCGGGGCGGAGACGCGGCAACTGGGCCTGAGCTATCGCGGCGGTCCGCTCGCGCCCGGAGCCTCCGTCGACACCGCCCGTGTGCGCGCGGGAGACCGGGCTCCGGACGCGCCGGGCCTGGATGCACGGGGCCATCCCTCGCGGCTGTTCGATGCCTTCCGAGGCCCTCACTGGACGCTGCTCGCCTTCGGGCCGGAGTCCTCGGATGTGGCCGCATGGGCCCGCTCCTGCTTCGGCGACGTCGTGCGGACCCTCTCCATTCGCGCGAAGGGAGCGCCCGTGGCCACCGGCGCCTTCCTCGATGCGGAGGGGCACGCGCACCGGGCCTACGATGTGGCCCCGGGCGCGCAAGCGCTCATCCTGGTGCGCCCCGATGGCTACGTGGGGCACGCGTCCCGGACAGGCCAGCGCGAGGCCCTGGAGCAGTTCCTGAAGCCGCTCCTGCCCCTGCCCGTGGCCCAGCCCCGGGTGGATGCCGCACCGGCCGTCACCGCTGGATTCACGGATGCGTAGTGGGGAGCAATCCTGTCACGCTTCACGCTTCCGCGAAGCCCTGGAGACTCCCACCATGTCCATCCACTCCTTCCGCGGAGGCGTCGCCTCCGCCGCCGCGCTCGGCCTCCTCACGCTGTCCGCCTGTGGCTCGGGTGATGGCGCCGACGCTTCGGCCCGCGAGGTGCGCGTGCGCATCGAGAACGTGGCGCCGTTCCAGCAGCTCAAGTCCGGACGCTTCGACACGAAGCTGAGCGGCACGTCGCCGGGCCCGCTGGCGCCGGGGGACGCCTACGAGTTCAGCTTCACGGCGGGCGTGAAGCACCGGCTGACCTTCGCCGCCATGTTCGGCCAGTCCAATGACTGGTTCTTCGGAACGGAGCCCCAAGGCATCCCCCTCTACTCCGCCGACGGCCGGCCCCTCTCCGGCAACATCACCGACCAGGTGCTCCTCTGGGACGCGGGCACGGAGGTGGACGAGGAGCCCGCGGTGGGCCCGCACACCGGCCCGAAGCAGGCGACGTCCACGGACGGCCCGGGCGCCAAGGACTTCAATCCCAACGTGCGGCGCGTGGGCCCGCGCCCCGTGCTCACCAGCGGCCAGACGTTCGTCCTGCCCGCCATCGCGTCGATGATCCGCGTGCTCGTGGCCTCCGACGCGGCCACGCACCGCTTCACCGTGCGCATCGAGAACATCTCCGACGACCGCGTCACCCTCACCACCTCCGAGGGCATCAAGCCCGTGCGCATCTCCCCGGGCGTCTGGACGGTGAGCGACGGCAACGAGACCCTCTTCACGGAAGGCCAACCGGACCGGGGCCTGGGCCTGGAGGCCATCGCGGAGACGGGCGACGCCGCGGCCCTCCTCGCCTACCTCACGCCGCTGACGGGCGTGGCCACGCCGCTCTCACCGGGCATCTTCGCGCTGCACAACGCCGCCGCGCCGCTCTTCACCGAGGGCGCGCCGGACCGGGGCCAGGGGCTGGAGCTGCTCGCGGAGACGGGGGATGGGTCCCGCCTGGCCAGCGCCCTCTCCGCGAGCCCGCCCACGGGCGTGCGCACGTCGGGTTCGTTCAACTCGCCCGTGGGTGCGTCCGCCCCCGGTCCCCTCCTGCCGGGCCACGCCTACGAGTTCGACGTGAGCGCCCGCCCCGCCGAGCGGCTGTCCTTCGCGATGAGGTTCGGCCAGTCCAATGACTGGCTCTTCGGCACCGACGAGCAGGGCATCGCGCTGTTCGACGCCTCGGGCACGCTCCTGACGGGCGACGTGACGTCCCGCGTGTCGCTGTGGGACGTGGGCACGGAGTTGGATGAGGAGCCCGCGGTGGGCCCGCACCAGGGTGCTCCGGAAGGCGGCCTGGACCCCGACAAGACCGTGCGCCGGGTCCCCCCGTCGCGGTACGGCACGCCCGTGTCCCAGCACCTGCGCGTCACCCTCACCGAGGTGAAGTAGACGCTCCGGGCGCGGGCGGGGGCCTCACCGCGCCTCGCGCTCGGCGGTGTCCTCGCCGTCGGGGTCCACGGCGGGGCCGTCCTGGAAGGAGCTGGGCAGGAGGCTGAAGGGCAGCACCTTCGCCAGCGCCGCCAGCAGCAGGATGCCGCCCGGCGCGGCGAAGATGGCCAGCGCGGGGATGGCCTTCGCCACGTCGATGAGCTGGGCGCGCATGCGCTGGCGCTCGTCGGCGGTGAGCTTCTGGCGCCGCGCCGCCTTGGTGAGCAGCACCGCCAGGTCGCCCGTCTCGCGCGCCTCCTGCATCAGCCGGTGGAAGTTCTTCTCCAGCGTCTCCTGCATCCCGGCCATCAGGTCCTCGCCCATGGCCCCCGCCGCGTCCGACACGGTGAAGACATCCACCAGCGAGCGGTGCCGCGCGTAGAACTCCGCCATCTCCAACTCCAACCGGCGCAGCTCCGCCTGGGGCACGTGCAGCGCGCCCGCCAGCGTGTCGATGAAGGCCCGCTCCCGCCGCGTGCGCCGGCCGTCCACCAGCGCCGCCAGCAGCGTCTGCTCCAGGAGCAGGTGGCGCATGTCCACGCTGCGCACCCGGCGCACCACGTCCCGCACGTCGCGCTTGCGCTCGAAGGACTGGCGCACCGCGGCCTTCACCTCGCCCTCCAGCGCGTGCGGCAGCTTCAGGCCCTCCACCTGCCGGAGGATGGCGCGGCGCGCGGGCGGGCTGGGCTCCCGGTCCACGCACGCGAGCGCGGTGAGCACGTCCACCAGCAGCGCCTTCTGCCGCGCCGCGAAGTCCCACCGCCGCTCCGCGCCCGCCCGGGACAGCCGCCCGCGGGAGAACAAATCAATGGCCTGCCGGCAGAACAGCTGCGCGTCCGCGTACTGCGCGCCGTTGTGCAGCACCAGCCCGTACACCGGGTCTCCCGCCAGCGACGGCGCCCGCTTGTCGAGCGCGTCCTCCACCCGCCCCACCATCCGCCGGGGCACCGGCAGCCCCGCCGCGAGCCGCGCGTCCAGCGCCTGCGCCAGGTTCAGCTCGCCCGCCAGCACGGAGAAGAGCACCAGCAGCTGCTCCACCCGGGGGCCCTCCGGCGCATCCATCACCCGCGCCAGATCCAAGGCCATGCGCGCCAGCGTGCGCACCACGGCGTGGAACAGCTCATCCTCCACCGCGCGTCCCGGGGTGTCGAAGGGTTCGCCCCCATCCACCGGCGAGGGCAGCGGCACGGGCGTGCCGTAGACGAGCCCCGAGGCCCGCAGCGTGCGCCGCAGGAAGGCGCGGCCCCGGGCGCGACCCGACGAGGCGTCCGGGAGCGAGGGAAGCGGGACGGGCGCGGGGGCCTGCGCATGCGCGGCGACCACGTCCGCCAGGAGCGTGGCCAGCCAGGTCCCCCTTCCAAAAACCAGCACCGACACCGGTACACCCCTCGAAGCGCGCGGCCGGCCTTCCCCGCCGGGACGCACTTCGCGGGGAATAACCCAGCCGCTCCCGGGATGCCACCCGGCCCCGGGACGGCGGCGGCGTCCTGCAACGGAAGCTGATGGAGGGGGTGAAAGACACCGCGCCCGTCCACTCGGAGCGGACGGGCGCGGACGGGTGGGGCCTACAGGGAGGCGGCCTTCCCCGGCTCCAGGGCGAGCACCTTGGCGGTGCCCCGGGCCTTCTTCAGCTCGGAGGTGAACGTCTCCGGGGTGCCGGTGAGGGCGGGGAAGGTGCCGTAGTGCATGGGCACCACGGACTTCACCTTGAGCAGCTTCGTGGCGACGGCGGCCTGCGCGGGGTCCATGGTGAAGTGGCCGCCGATGGGGAGCATGGCCACGGTGGGCTTGAACTGCTCCGCGACGAGCTCCATGGACTGGAAGGCCCCGGTGTCCCCGGCGTGGTACAGCGTGGGGCCGTTGGCGATTTCAATGACGAAGCCCAGGGGCGCGCCGGCGTACTGCGACGGGGCCTTGGGGTCCGCCTGGTAGCTGCTGGAGTGCACCGCCTCCACGAAGTGGATGGTGGCGTCCTTCACCTGGAAGGTGCCGCCGGCGTTGCCGCCCATGTTCTGCGCGTCCGGCACGCCCAGCAGCGACACCAGCTCGAAGGAGCCGAACACCTTGGCCTGGGTCTTCTGGGCCAGGGCCTTCGTCTCCCCCACATGGTCAAAGTGACCGTGGGAGACGAGGATGGCGTCCAGCGCCTCCGGCCAGGTGGCGCCCTGGGGCGCCTTGGGGTTGGTGAGCCACGGGTCGATGGCGATGACCGCGCCGCCCGGCGTCTTCACCACGAACGCGGCGTGGCCCCACCAGGTGACCTCCGTCTTGCCCGCCGTGGCGGGGGCCTTGCCCGCCTTGCCCGCGGCCTTGTCCGCCGTGGGGGCCTTGGCCGCCGGAGCCGCGGGCGTCGTCGGCGTGCCCTGCGCGAAGGCCACGCCCGAAACACCCAGCACCGCGCCCACCACCACTGCCTTCAGCTCGTTGCGCATCGTTGTCCACTCCAGGAGGAAGGAAAGAGACGACATGTCGCCGTGCCGCCCGGGGGCGCCGCACGGCTGGGGCGCCACATAACACTCCGACAGGGGGGCGGAAGGGGGCTGGCGCGTCCGGCTGCTCCGGGAAGGACAGAGGCCTTCATCCACCCACGGCGGGGGAATGTGGTTCCCTGGGGGAGGCAGCGCGCTACGCTCGACAGCCGCGTGGACCATCGATTCCAAGTCAGCCTCCGAGGGGTCATCGACCTCCTGTCCCACCACCTGTACAGCTCGCCGGGGGTCTACGTGCGGGAGCTGCTCCAGAACGCCACGGACGCGATTCGCGCCCGGCAGCAGCTGGAGCCCGGGGCGGTGGGGGCGGTGGGGCTGGAGCTGCGGGAGAAGCAGGACGGCGGGCCCCCCACCCTGCTCTTCACCGACGAAGGCGTGGGGCTGACGGAGGAGGAGATCCACCGCTTCCTCGCCACCATCGGCGAGTCCTCCAAGCGGGAGCAGCTGGAGGCACGCCGCAACGACTTCATCGGCCAGTTCGGCATCGGCCTCCTGTCGTGCTTCATGGTGTGCGACGAGCTGCTGGTGGTGACGCGCTCGGCGAAGGGGGATGGGCGGACGCTGGAGTGGCGGGGCCGGCATGACGGCACCTACGACGTGCGCGTCTCCGAGCACCCGCTGGACGCCCCCGGGACGCACGTCTACCTGGTCGCCCGCCCGGACATGGGGGAGTGGTTCACGCCCGAGCGGGTGCGCCAGCTCGCGAAGCACTACGGGGGCCTGTTGCCCTTCCCGGTCCGGCTCACGGTGGGGGGGCAGACGGAGACCCTCAACCCGGACGGGCCGCCCTGGCGCCGCCAGTACGAGACGGCGGGAGACAAGCGGCAGGCGCTGCTCGCGTACGGGCGCGAGGTGTTCGGCACGGACTTCCTGGATGTGATTTCGCTGCGCTCGGAGGCGGGGGACGTGGACGGGGTGGCGTTCGTGCTGCCGGCGTCGCCGCACTTCAACGCGAAGCAGAAGCACCGCGTGTACCTGAAGCACATGCTCTTGTCGGAGAGCGCGGAGAACCTGCTTCCGGAGTGGGCGTTCTTCGTGAAGTGCGTGGTGAACGCGAACGGCCTGAGGCCCACCGCGAGCCGCGAGTCCTTCTACGAGGACGCGGTGTTGTCCCGGGCGCGCGAGGCGCTGGGCCAGTCGCTGCGCCAGTACCTGATGGACCTGGCGCGCGAGGAGCCCCGGTCGCTCCAGCGGTTGATTGCCCTGCATGGGCTGTCGGTGAAAGGGCTGGCGCTGGACGACGACGCCTTCTACCGGCTGGTCATCGACTGGCTGCCCTTCGAGACCTCGCTGGGGGTGATGACGTTGGCCGACTACCGGCGTTCGTGGCCGGTGGTGCGCTACACGCCGACGCTGGACGGGTTCCGACAGGTGGCGCGGGTGGCGGCGGCGCAGGGGCTGTGCGTGCTGAACGCGGCGTACACGCACGACACGGCGCTGCTGGAGAAGCTGCCGCACGTGGTGGCGGACGCGCAGGTGGCGGCGTTCTCGTCGGCGGACCTGCCGCAGAGCTTCGAGGAGCTGACGTTGGACGAGCGCGAAGCCCTCTACCCGCTGCTGCGATTGGCGGAAGGGGTGCTGGCGCCGTTCCGGTGCGGGGTGGAGGTGAAGAAGTTCTTCCCGGCGGAGGTGCCGACGCTCTACAGCGCGGACGCGGAGGGCGCGTTCCGGCGGGACGCGGAGCGGGCGCGCGAGGGGTCGGATGACTTGTACGCGGGCGTGTTGGACGGGGTGCTGGCGGGCGCGGGGGGACAGGAGCGAGCGCTGTTGTGCCTCAACCTGCACAACCCGGTGGTGCGCCGGCTGGCGGGAGTGGAGGGGCGGGAGCTGCTGAAGCTGTCGGTGGAGATGCTCTACGTGCAGGCGCTGCTGTTGGGACAACACCCGCTGAACGCGCAGGAGATGGCGTTGTTGAACCACGGGCTGCTGGGGCTCATCGCCGCGCGGTTGGATGAGGGCGGCGGGGGCGGTTCATCGGGTCCGGGGTCGCGGGGGATGCACTGATGGAGGACTGGCGCGAGCAGGTGGATGCATTGCGCGCGAGGGCGGACGAGCTGCCCGAAGGCGACGCGAAGGTGCGCGCGCTGGAGGAGGCGGTGCGGCTGGCGGACGTGCACGGCGACGGGGTGCTGGGGTACGAGCTGCGGGACGCGCTCATCGACGCGGCGACCTTCGGGGGGTATCCGGACAAGGCGCTGGTGGCGTTCGCGTGGTGCCGGGTGCAGCAGAAGAAGGACCCGGTGCGGTTCGAGCCCGAGGAGATGCTGTGGAAGCAGAAGTGGGTGGTGGGGCGGCTGGACGAGTTCCCGCACATCAGCCGCAAGCAGATCGCCGACGCGCTGGATGACGTGGAGCAGAGCTTCGCGAAGCTGGACGCGGGCGAGCGGGCGGCGCTGAAGCTGCGCTATCAGATGGCGCGGGACATGGGTGACGCGGCGGAGGCGGAGCGCCTGTGGCAGGCGTGGCTGGTGGCCCCGAGGGACCACCTGACGGACTGCCGCGTGTGCGAGCTGGACGACGAGCTGGATCATCACGTGGACAAGGGTGAGTGGGAGCAGGCCATCCGGAAGGCGAAGCCCATCCTGGAGGGGCGGCAGTCCTGCGCGGAGATCCCGCACCTGACGTTGGGCACGCTGCTGTATCCGTTCTTCAAGCTGGACCGGATGAAGGAAGCGCGGGACTGCCACGTGCGCGGCTACGCGATGGTGGCGAAGAACCGCGAGTTCCTCTCCACGGTGGGAGAGCACCTGGAGTTCCTGGCGCTGACGGGCAACCTGTCGCGAGGGCTGACGCTGCTGGAGAAGCACCTGGGCTGGGCGCTGGAGCACGCGAGCCACCGAGACCGGTTCACCTTCTACGCGGCGGCGACGTTCCTGCTGGGGCAGGTGGTGGCGGAGGGACGCGAAGAGGTGAGCCTGCGACTGCCCCGAGCATTCGCGCTGCACGCGGCGGACGGGGGCTATGCGACGCGGGCGCTGAAGGACTGGATGGCGGCGCAGGCGCGAGACATCGCGGCGCGGTTCGATGCGCGCAACGGAACGCAGCGGTTCTCGGCGTTGCTGGCGCGAAGTGAGGCACTGGCGAAGGAAGTCCGGTTGTTCCCGCTGGATTGAGCGGACGTCGCATGCCCTGGCTTCCCAGGAGGCCGCTTCGCTTGACGAAACCAGCAAGGCGCCACCCGTGTCCGACACAAACCGCGAGTGGGGCGAGTCGCTTCTCTGCTCCGGAGCCCACTTGCCTACGCGTGAAGCACGAAAGTCTTTTCGTGCCGCGGAGGCAGGCCTTATCCATCCAGATTCATGGAAGGCATGCAACGTCGCCTGACTGGATCGCAAGCTCGAGCCGGGCGTTCACTGACCTGCTTCGGAGTCCCCATGTTCTTTTCGATCATCCCTGGGATGCGCGCGGCTCGAAGGATCGGTGCGGCGGAGCGGAAGCAGAAGGCTGGCGACCTCGCGGGAGTGATGACGGTGTGCGCGGAGGCGCTGGAGATTCTGGGCGCGCCCGGAGTCGAGCTGGAGATGCCGTGGTGTCGCTCAGCGCGCCAATGGCCCTCGCGGGATATTGCCAGGCGGGACGCCAGTTGGAGCGGAGGGAGGATGTCCTCCGAATGCTGACCCGCTGGCGGCCTACGTATCTGGCATGGATGAAGGAATCCCTGGCTCCCCAAGAGGCCGCATGGTTCCAGTGGTTCGAGGAGGCCTTTGGCGCTCTGAGCAGCGATCCACGGCCCTGAGCCTCAGCGCTTCAGCACCGCAGTCTGCAATGCCTTACCCTCCGCGCCGTTCGAAAATCGTGAGCGGTCGTTCAGGAGCCGGCCCATCCAGGAGCCCCTTTGGAAGCAGGCCAGAGGAACTGGCTTCGAAGGCTTGAGCATCCTTGACGAGTTGCCGGACCGACGCGTCGCGCAGTTCCCCTTGGTATGCCAGGGTGTCTTCACATCGGAGAAGCAGCCACTCGATATCCCCATGAGGGGTGCCTGGCCTCTTCAAAAGCCCGTGAAGAACTCCGGCCAGGGCGCGAGTCCATTTCTCTGTCTCACTGCCAGCCATCTCGCCTCCTACCTGTGAACATCAAGATGCAAGCCTTCGACATGGACGGAGCCGCACCTCGAGTGCAGTCCGCCGTGCCTGCATGTTGCCCTCCGCACCCCACGTCGAGGTCGCGTTCGAGAGCTACGAGCCGATGTCATTCCACGAGCAGCGTTCGAAGAGCCAGCGCAGAGCGAGGTCCTCGACGTATTGCTGATCACCTCCACGCCGGCCGTCGAAATCGAGTGAAGTGTCGGTGTTGCCGAACTCTCCAAGCAGCACCTCGAACTCCCAAGCGCCGGGCGGATCTTCAACTGCAGTGAAGCGTAGGTAGCGCGTCACCCCTTGGACCTCGCGCGAGATCTCCAGGCGTTCGATTCCCGCTAGACGGACGTTTTTGATTCGCAGCGAGTTGCCGGATGCGAGCTGTTCAGACCACGAACGAAATGTTCTCTCTAGGGCATTCAGTTTCGACATGGCGCTCTGTCAGCGACGAAGGAGTGAGAGCCCAGAAGATAGAGCAGTTGCACGGACGTCACCGCACCGTTTGGTCCGCCGTGCCGGCATGTTGCCCTCCACGAAAGGAGCCGTTGGACGCGCTGAAGCGTCGGGACCGACAGTCCGTCCGGGTGTTGAGGCGAGCTCGCGCCCTGCAGTTGCTGGGAGAGGACTGGACCGGGGTGGCCGCCGCGGAAGCAGCCGTCCTCTTGCAGAGTTCAGGTTCACTTATCCGTCGTGGTTCCGAGGATTGGCGCATGGAAGCCGCGCTCTACATCGACCCGCACTTCACCGCTGCTTTCCACGAGCACCAGGATCCGGGCATCCCCGATCCGCATCCACCACTCGCGTTCGCTAAGTTGCTCGATATGCAACCAGTGGTCGACGACCAGTTCGTCAAACACCCCTTCGTTCTTCACATCTACGTCACCTGATTGACGATGAGCCAGCAATCGCCATTCCCGGCCAGGGGATTCAGCAAGGCGGCGGGCTCTTGCAGCTTCGTTCTCATTCTTTTCGCTCATGACTCTCACCGTTTCGGAGACACCCCAAGAGCATCTTCGATCACTTCCACGAGACCGGAACTTCCTGTTGCGCGAGCGTCAACCTGAATGGCCGCATCCCACGTCGAGGTCGCGTTCGAGAGCTACGAGCCGATGTCACTCCACGAGCAGCATTCGAAGAGCCAGCGCGGCGCGAGGTCCTCGACGTACTGCTGTTCACCCCCACCACCGGGACTCGCTCCCCCGGCGTCCTCAGGTTGAACAGCGTCGCCTGCTGCTTGGGCCGTCCGCGAATCTCGTCCTCCGATGCGCGGGCGCCCCCGCGTCGGTGCGGGTGTCGCTCCCCAAGAGGGGTTCCTCCGCAGTGGCGGACTTCACTGCGCGTGAGGCAGACTGCCTCGCCCCCATTCCCTGTCACAGGAGGAAGTCCCCGTGGCGCTGTCGAAGCATCACGCAGTGAAGCCGTTTCGGATGCACCTGATTCCAGGCCTGCTCCTCCTGACGCTGGCCGGTTGCTCGAGTTCGAAAGAGAAGACGGGCCCGGATGACCTGGAACCCGCACAGCAGCAGGGCTCCTGGACGCCCCTCCCCTCGGGTTCGCCGCTCTCCGCCAGGCTCGAGGTGGCGAGTGTCTTCGATGGCCAGAACGTCCTGCTCTGGGGCGGACGAGGCAGTTGCCCCCCCGACGGCGTCTGCGGAGATGGCGCCCGGTTCAACATGGCCGAGAAGACCTGGACGCCCCTGTCGGCCCAGGGGGCATTGTCCGCGCGCACTCAGCATTCAGCGGTGTGGACCGGCAAGAAGATGATCGTCTGGGGAGGACTGGGTTGCGGCGGCCCACAAAGCCCCTGTGGCGATGGCGCGCTCTACGACCCCGCGACCAACACCTGGAGCCCCCTCAAGTCCAACTACGCGCCCTCTCCGCGTGGGGGACACAAGGCCGCCTGGACGGGTGAGGTGATGCTGGTATGGGGCGGCCAGGATCCCCAGCAGCGGCGCATCTTCGGGGACGGGGCCATCTACTACGAGAAGGAAGCCCTCTGGACGACCATGAACTTCGTCCAGGCCCCCGTGGGGCGCCGCGACCACACCGCGGTGTGGATGGACAATGTGCTGCACATCTGGGGCGGAAATGGCGGCAGTCCCTACGACGTAGCCCTGGCGGACGGGGCGACGTACGGCCCCTTCTTCGACAAATGGGCGGTGCTGCCAACCGAAGGGGCGCCCACGGGCCGCTGGTCGCACACGGCGGTGTGGACCGGCGAGCGGATGATCATCTGGGGCGGGATCGGCTGCGGCGACGCCCAACAGAATCCGCCGATCTACTGTGACAAGGGCGCCGCGTTTGATCCGGTGTACGGCAAGTGGTCCCCTGTCTCCACCAAGGGCGCGCCCTCACCGCGCATCGGCCACTCCGCCGTGTGGACCGGCTCGAAGATGGTCATCTGGGGTGGCACTTCGCCGAACTGCGGCTCCGGCGGAGGCGTCTGCTCGGACGGCGCGGCCTATGATCCGGTCACGGACACGTGGGCGCCGCTGCGCACCGAAGGAGCCCCTTCCGCGCGCTCCGGGCACGTGGGCCTGTGGACGGGCAACGCCTTGTTCATCTGGGGAGGAATGGGCGCCGGCGGTGCGGATGCGCCCCTGTCGGATGGCGCCCTCTGGGTGCCGTGAGTGCGCGACGGTCGCGGCACAAGTGTCCAAGCCTGTGCCGCCCCGTGCAATGACAGGCCTCGAACTGCATCCCCGCTTCAGCAGCT
This sequence comes from Corallococcus sp. Z5C101001, assembly GCF_007352635.1. Taxonomy (NCBI): domain Bacteria; kingdom Pseudomonadati; phylum Myxococcota; class Myxococcia; order Myxococcales; family Myxococcaceae; genus Corallococcus; species Corallococcus sp. Z5C101001. Next base: position 395,000 of record NZ_VKLU01000001.1, on the reverse strand, counting down.
CGCCAGGAACTCGGGCCCGGAAGCGGCCCCCCACCCATACTCGCGCATTCTCGGATCCAAGCAGGAAGGGACGCCTTGAACGGAACATCTTCAAGGCATCGCCAATCAGTGGCGTCGCAAGCGTTGTGGACGCCAGGGAGGCGTTGCTTGAGCTGCGGAAGGCCCTCGATGAGGAGTCGCCAGAGCGAGTGAGCGCCAGTGCCAGGCGGTTCATCGCCAGCACTGGCGTGTCGACTCCGGCAGCCACCCGGGAGCCCCCGCGAACCTGACGAAAGTCAGTCGGGATTCAGCGCTTCAGCTTCGAGAACGGATTGTTGAACGGCTCCGGCTTCTTCTGCGCCGCCGGAGGCTGACTCGCGGGCTTCTGCGCGGGCCGCTCCGTCATCCGTGCTTGGACCGGCTGCGCGGGTCGGCCCGACGGCTGCGGCGCCCCACCCTCCAGCACCGCCCGCACTGACAACGCCAGACGCTTACGCGCCAGGTCCACGGTCAGCACCTTCACCGTCAGCCGGTCGCCCACCTTCGCCACCTCCGACGGGTCCTTGATGAAGCGCGCCGCCAGCTGCGACACGTGCACCAGTCCGTCCTGATGCACGCCCACGTCCACGAACGCGCCAAACGCCGTCACGTTCGTCACCACGCCCTGCAACACCATTCCCTCCTTCACGTCCTCCAGCGACCGCAGGTCATCCCGCGTCGCGTGCGCCGTGAAGTCACCGCGCGGGTCGCGGCTCGGCTTCTCCAGCTCCGCCAGGATGTCCTTCAGTGTCAGCTCTCCCAGCTCCGGCCCCAGGTAACGCTTCGCCTCGATCTTGCGCACCAACGCCGCGTTCCCCACCAGCGACGCCACGTCCACGCCCAGGTCCTTCGCCATCCGCTCCACCACCGCGTAGCGCTCCGGGTGCACCGCGCTCGAATCCAGCGGCTCCGGCCCGCGCACGCGCAGGAAGCCCGCCGCCTGTTCGAACGTCTTCGGCCCCAGGCCGCTCACCTTCAGCAGCTCCCGCCGCGTCGTGAACCGCCCCTTCGCCGCGCGGTGCGCCACCAGCTTCTTCGCCAGCGACGGCCCCACTCCGGACACGTGCTCCAACAGCTGCGGCGACGCCGTGTTCACGTCCACGCCCACCGCGTTCACGCACGAGTCCACCACCTCGCCCAGCTTCTTCTTGAGCAGGCCCTGGTCCACGTCGTGCTGGTACTGCCCCACCCCGATGCTCTTCGGGTCGATCTTCACCAGCTCCGCCAACGGGTCCTGCAACCGCCGCCCAATCGACACCGCCCCGCGCAGCGACACGTCCAGCTCCGGGAACTCCTCCCGCGCCACCTCCGACGCCGAATAGATGGACGCCCCCTGCTCGCTCACCGACACCACGGGGACCTGCACGCCCATCGCCTTCAGCGTGTCCCGCGTGAAGACCTCCGCCTCCCGGCTGCCCGTGCCGTTGCCCACGGCGATCAGCTCCGGCTTGTGCTTGCGCACCACCGCCTCCAGCAGCTTCGCCGCGCGCGCCCGCTCGTCCGCGCTCCGCTCCGAGTAGAGCGTCGTCGTCTCCGCCACCATCCCCGTCGCGTCGAGCATCACCAGCTTGATGCCCGTGCGCAGCCCCGGATCCAACGCCAGCACCGCCCGAGCCCCCGCCGGCGCCGTCAGCAACAGGTGCCGCAGGTTCTCTCCAAACACACCAATGGCGCCCTTGTCCGCGCGCTCCTTCAACTCCGCGCGCAGCTCCGACTCCAGCGACGGCCCCATCAGCCGCTCCCACCCATCCTCCACCGCCGCGCGCAGCTCGCCCGCGAACAACGACTGCGGCCGGGTCACCACCCGCCCCGTGAAGAGCCCCTTCACCTCGTCATCCGGAAGGCCCAGCTTCACCTTCAGCACGCCCTCCTCCTCGCCGCGCAAGAGCGCCAGCACGCGGTGGGACGGGGCCTGGGACAGCGGCTCCTCGTGGCCGTAGTAGTTCTCGAACTTGGTCGTCTCGCCCTTCTTCGCGGGCACCACGTCCGAGCGCAGCGAACCCCGCTTCGTGCACAGGTCGCGCGCTTCACGCCGCAGCCTCGCGTCCTCCGCCACGCGCTCCGCGCAGATGTCCCGCGCGCCCGCCAGCGCCTGGGCCACGTCCGCCACGCCCTTCTCCGCGTCCACGTAGGGCTTCACGCGCGCGTCCAGGTTCTCCCCGCGCGGGACCTCCTGCTTCCACACCAGGTCCGCCAGCGGCTCCAGCCCCTTCTCCCGGGCGATGGCCGCGCGCGTGCGGCGCTTGGGCTTGTACGGGAGGTACAGGTCCTCCAGCTCCGCGCGCGTGCGCGCCGCCTGGAGCGCCTTCGACAGCTCCGGCGTCAGCTTCCCCTGCTCCTCGATGCTGCGCAGGATGGTGTCGCGCCGCCCGTCCAGCTCCGCGCGCTCCGTGGCCCGGTCGAGGATGGCTTGAATCTGGACCTCGTCCAGGCCCCCCGTGGCCTCCTTGCGGTAGCGCGCGATGAAGGGGACCGTGCCCCCCTCTTCATGAAGCGCGAGGGTCCGGTCCACCTGCTCCGGCTTGATGCCCAGCTCCTGGGCCAACGCGACGGCATAGACGTGCATGGCGCCCGTCTATACCCCGGTCCTCGCGCGCCTCCCAGCGACGCGCTCCTCCCCAGCCAGGCACCTAACGGAGGGCCTCCAGCCCCCTGAAAAGCCCTGCTCGCATGCATGAAAAAAGGGCCGCGCGGGGAGCCCCCCACGCGGCCCTTCTTCACTTCACGGCCCTCACGCCGGCTGGATGTCGCTGTTCTTCACGCGGAAGGTGTGCGTGGCGAACTTCGCCTCCAGCTCGCCGTCCGCGCGCTTGGAGTAGTCCTTGGCCACCTCGGCGGCGGGGATGAGGTGGAAGGTGGCGAGCGTCTCATCCGCCTTCACCTCCACCAGCACGAAGCCGTGCGAGTCCGCGTCCGCGAAGCGCAGGCCCGGATTGGACGCCTTGAGCGTCTTCTCCATCTCCGTGACGGCGTGCTGGTACACCGGCGCCCCCGTGGCGTAGCCCGCGCCAATCAGCGCCAGGCTGGCCAGGCTCTTGATGGAACCAGAGGTGATGCCCGGCGCCGTCAGCGTGGGCACGCCCTCCTCCACCGACGCGAAGGACGCGTGGATGTCCCCGGAGATGAACAGCGTGTTCGTCACGCCCTGCGCCTTGAGCGTGTTGAGCAGCACCTTCTTCTTCGTGGGGAAGCCGTCCCACTGGTCCACGCTGAAGTAGAAGCGCTGGCGCAGCGTCGGGTCGGTGATGTCCTCCTGCTTCGTGAAGTCCCAGATGAGCGCCGACAGCGACGTGGAGCTCACCACCATCTTCCAGGTGTTCGTCGCCGTGGTCAGCGTCTGCTGGAACCACGCCTCCTGCGCGGGGCCGAACACGTCCTCGCTCTTGCCGCCGGACAGCTGGTAGTTCACCGCCGCGAACAGGTCGAAGGTGTCCTTCACCACCACGTAGCGCGAGCCCTGGATGTTGAAGAGCGCCGCCTTGCCCATGTGCGCGTACGCCAGCCCCCGGGGCTTGTCCGCCGGCGGAATCACCAGCGCCTTGTTCACCGCCAGGAGCACCTGGTTCACGTAGTAGAGGGCCACGTTGCCCTTCACCCACTGCGCGGCCTTCGTCGCGGCCTCCGCGTCGGTCAGCCCCGCGGCCTTCGCCTGGCTCAGGTACACGCCCTGCAGCACCTGCTTCTGGGCCGCGTACGCCGCGTCGTCGATGTTCACGTACGCGAACGTGTCCGTCTGGAACGTCGCCTTCACCGCGTCAGGCTGCCCCTGGAGCGCCCCGCCCAGCAGCGTCGCGTCCAACACCACGCCGCCCGGGTACGCGTCCTCCGGGATGAGGTGGTCCGGCCGGTAGCTGCGGTAGTCCGTCACCAGCAGCTTCAGGTGCCGGCCGTACTCGAAGTCGCGGTAGATGCGCGCGTTGGGGAAGCGCGGCTCGTCGTCCACGTTGATGACGCCGCCAGCCGCCTGCGCCGTGTCCAGCGGGATGTACTCCAGGAACGCCTGCTCCGCGTTGAGCTTGCGCTGCTTCTGCGTCTCGTCCCGCTTGCCGTCCTCGTACGTCGCCACGTCCTGCCAGCAGTCGTCGGAGAACTCGTGGTCGTCCCAGGTGATGATGAACGGGTAGCGCTCATGCACCGCCTGCAGCTGCCGGTCGCTCCGGACGGTCTTGTACAGGTCGCGGTAGTTGGACAGCGAGTTCGCCGCGAGGAACGCCGCGAGCCCCGTGCCCTGCACCAGCGCGTCCTCTGGCTCGCTGAAGCGCACGGCCCGGCCGCCATCCGAGGACTGGAAGGACGTGTCGCCCGTCGTCTCGTAGACGTAGTCGCCCAGGAACACGACGAAGTCCAGGTCCGCGTCCAGCTGAAGCAGCCGCTGCCACGTGTTGTAGTAGCGGCCAATGAAGTCCTGGCAGCTGGCGAAGACGAACTTCACCTGAGCGTCGTCCCCCGCCGCCGGCGCGGTGCGCGTGCGCCCGACCCGCGTGGTGTTCCGCTGGCCGTCCTTCTCGTAGGAGAAGCGGTAGTAGTACGTCGTGCGCGCCGACAGCCCCGTCACCTTCACCTTCACCGCGTGGTCGTGCGCCGCCAGCGCCGTCAGGTCCGTCTTGTCCAGCACCAGGCTCTTGAAGTCCTGCGTCGTGGAGACCTCCAGCCGCAGGGGCAGGTCGTCCCCGGCCCGCGCGCCATCCTCCACGCGAACCCACAACACCACGCTGTCCGGACGCGGATCTCCCGACGCCAGCGACTGCGGGAAGTAGGGCGAACCATCCGAGGCCGCCGACGAGTCGTCGGAGCATCCAAAGGTCGTCGTCGCCGCGACAGCAACCACGGCTTGCAGGAACGTGCGGCGTTTGAAGGGGTTGAACAAGGCGGTGGGCTCCAGCGGGAAGCAGGGTGAAGGGGCTCCCGGGGCGCCAATTCTAGAGGCGCTCCTCCCTCCACACGAAACATCCCCGCGACACCCCCTGCATGACCCCACGCGTCACACGTCCGCGACCTGTCCGCGACACGCCCGCCAATCCCTCTCGTCCCTCGCCCCCCGCGAAGAAAGAAGGGGCCGGCCGCCATCGCTGGCAACCGGCCCCTTCCTCTCCGCCCGCCACGCCGCTCCCCCCGGAGGTGCGCGGCGGGCCATCACCTCAGGCCCGCGAGGAGCTGACTACTTCACGGCCTTCACGCGCGGACGCTTCTCACCCTCGGCGGGCTCGGCGGCCTCCGCGACCGCGGGCGCCGCGCCAGCGGGCTTGCCGATGCCGTACTTCTCCAGCACCAGCGCTTCGATCTCCTTGTAGGTGTCCGAGTGCTCACGCAGGTACTCCTTCGCGTTCTCCCGGCCCTGGCCGATGCGCTCTCCCTTGAAGGAGAACCAGCTGCCGCTCTTCTCGATGATGTTGTCGGTGGCGGCCAGGTCGATGAGGTCGCCCTCACGCGAGATGCCCGCGCCGTACATGATGTCGAACTCCACCTCCTTGAACGGCGGCGCCACCTTGTTCTTCACGACCTTCACGCGCGTGCGGCTGCCCACCACGTTCTCGCCGTTCTTGATGGCGCCCACGCGGCGGATGTCCATGCGCTGCGACGCGTAGAACTTCAGCGCGTTGCCGCCCGTCGTCGTCTCCGGGTTGCCGAACATCACGCCAATCTTCATGCGGATCTGGTTGATGAAGATGACGCACGTCTGGCTCTTGGAGATGGTGCCCGTGAGCTTGCGCAGGGCCTGGCTCATCAGGCGCGCCTGCACGCCCATGTGCGCGTCGCCCATCTCACCCTCGAGCTCCGCCTTCGGCACGAGCGCGGCCACCGAGTCCACCACCAGCACGTCGATGGCGCCGGAGCGCACCAGCATCTCCGCGATCTCCAGGCCCTGCTCGCCGGTGTCCGGCTGGGACAGGAGCAGGTCGTCGGTGCGCACGCCCAGCTTGCGCGCGTACCCCACGTCCATCGCGTGCTCCGCGTCGATGTAGCCGCACACGCCGCCGCGCTTCTGCGCCTCCGCGACGATGTGGAGGCACAGCGTCGTCTTGCCGGAGGACTCCGGCCCGAAGATTTCGATGATGCGGCCGCGCGGCACGCCGCCCACGCCCAACGCGATGTCGAGTGAAATCGAACCCGTCGAAATGGCCTGGACGTCCTTCATCATGGGCTCGTCGTTGCCGAGCCGCATGATGGACCCCTTGCCGAACTGACGCTCCACCGCGGCCAGCGCCAGCTCGATCGCCTTTTCCTTCTCCTGATTCACGGCCATTTCTCGTCGCTCCTTGGATGAGCGGACCACCCCGGTCCACCTGAACGCGCTTTTAGTACGCGATGGGTAGACCCTAGTCCACCCCTCTGACATCCGTTTTGGGTCCTGGGCCTCAGCTCTTGCGCAGGGCAGCCAGGAAGGCGGCCACCAGGCCCCCCAAGCCGGCCACCCAACCGGCGGGGATGTCCGGCACCAGCACCATCCCCAACCCGAGCCCGGACACCACCGTCAGCAGCGCCAGGGCCCCGCGATACAGGGGAGTGCCCACCGAGGCAACCGTCAGCAGCGCCAGGGACAGCAGCGACAGGAGCCCCTGCAGGATGAGCAGCCCGCCGGGCGGGACGAGCCCCGCGAGGCCCAGCACCACCTGGACGGCCAGCGCCCCCAGGCCCACCGCGAGCGCCGGGAACGGCCCCCCCTTGGGGGGCTGGAGCCGGGTGCCGGGCACCGCGGCGTTCTTCAGGTGCTCCAGGTCCTCCGGGCGCACCTCCAGCGCGTAGGGGAAGCCCAGCGCCAGCAGCGACTCCACCGCCGTGGCGCGGCAGGAGCGCCCGTCCGCGTCCACCAGCCCGTTGAGGTTGCCGCCCTCCAGGAGCCGGTGGAAGGCGTCCGCCTCCGGCCGTCCCCCACCCTCCGCCGTCAGCTCCGCCAGCAGCTGGTTGAGGTCCGCGGCCAGCCGCTGCCGCTCCGGCCCCTCCGCCCGCCGGGCCTGCTGCGCCAGCAGGAACATGGGCAGCGGTGAGTCCGAGGGCGGGGTGGGCGCGCCGCCCTGCGCCGGGGGCTCCCAGGCCGCCAGGTCCGAAGGAAGGCCTTCGTCCCCTCCAGGCTGGGGGGCCGGTGTGCGCGAACGTGGGCGGGGAGCATCGGACACGGTGGCAAACTGTAACCGGGGCACGGCTTGGGGTTCAAAGTGGAGCGGGCCCGCAACTTCCACCGGGCAACGGGGTTGAAGCCTCTCGGATGGATTGGGACCCGGACACGCAGGCGATGCTGAAGGTGGCGGCGGGCGACAAGCAGGCGTTCGCCTGGCTCTTCGACCAGCACCACGCGAGCGTGGCGCGCTTCGCGTTCCGCTTCGTGGGGGACCGGGCGCGGGCGGAGGAGCTGACGCAGGACATCTTCGTGAAGCTCTACCGCCACGCGCGCTCCTACAAGCCCACGGCGAAGTTCAAGACCTTCCTCTTCCGGGTGGCCACCAACCACTGCCTCAATGAGATGCGGCGCGGCGAGTACCGCGTGGCGCGCCTCACGGCGGAGGCCCCGGCGGAGGACGACGCGGGAGCGGTGGAGATGCCAGGGCCCGACGGAGAGCGGCCCGACCAGGCGTTGAGCGGCCGGGAGTTGGAAGCGGCGGTGGGCGCGGCGCTGGGGGACTTGAGCGACCGCGAGCGCGCGGCCTTCACCATGTGCCGGTTCGAGGGCATGGCGTACCGGGACATCGCCGAGGCGCTGGAGGCGAGCGAGGCCGCCGTGAAGAGCCTCATCCACCGGGCCACCCTGGCGGTGGCGCGCAGGATTGAAGCGTTGCAGGCGGGCGCGGTACCCGCGAGGAGTCGGGCATGAGCTGTGCGTTCGAAGAAGACCTGACGGCCTACGTGGACGGGGAGCTGCCCCCCCCGCACCGCGCGCGGGTGGAGGCCCACCTGGGCACCTGCGCGGCGTGCCAGGGGACGGAGCGGCTGTTGCGCGTCACCGTGGCGCGGATGGCGGAGCTGCCCGCCTTCACGCCCTCGCCCTCCGCCCGCCGCGAGCTGCTGGCGCGGGTGGACGCGCTGCCGCCCACCTGGCGCGAGCGGCTGGCCCACCTGCTGAAGCCCGGCGTGCTGGTGCCCTCCGCGGGCCTGGCCACCGCGGCGGTGCTGGCGCTGCTCGTCGCCGGCCGCGCACGCGTGGAGGCCCCCGGGCTGGAGGAGTGGGACGCGGGCGCGCTGGAAGTGGCGGCGAACCTGGAGCTGGTCGAGGACTACGAAGTCCTGGGACTCGACAGCTCCGATGACCTGGAGGTCGTCGAGAACCTCCATGAACTGGGAGTGCAGTGATGCTGGGAAGAACGACCGTGGGGGCCCTGGCCCTGGCCGCGACGGTGGCCGTCCTCATGGGCACGCCCGCCCGCGCCGCCAACGCCCCCACGCCCACGGCGGCGGAGCGCTTCGAGAAGCTCCCTCCAGAGCAGAAGGAGGCGCTGCGCGCGAAGCTGCGCGAGTTCAAGGCCATGTCTCCCGACGAGCAGGCCCGCGTGCGCGGCAACCTCCAGCGCTGGCGGCAGCTGCCTCCGGAGGAGCGCGAACGGCTGCGCGGCAACCTGCGCGACTTCCAGCGCCTGTCCCCCCAGGAGCGGCAGGCGGTGCGCGAGCAGGTGCGCGAGCTGCGGGGCCTCACCCCGGAGCGCCGCGCGGAGCTGCGCCAGCGGATGCGGGCCTACCTCCGGGAGCACCCGGAGCGGCGCGAGCAGATGATGGAGAACATGCGCCGCTGGCGGCAGATGTCCGCCGAGCAGCGACAGGAGGCACGCGAGCGGCTGCGTGAGAGGCGGCGCAAGTGAGGCCCTTCCCCTCGTGGCTGCTGATGCTCGCGCTCGCCGGCGCCCTGCCCGCCGCGGCCCAGCAGCCCACGCCTCCCCGGGAGCCGCCGCCTCCTGCTCCCGCCTCCGTTGAACCCTCGCACCCGGAGGCCCGACCGCCGCCTCCCGACAGCCGCCGGGCCCCGCCGCAGCTCACCGACGAGGACCGGGAGGTGGTGGAGAACCTGGAGCTGCTCGAGTCGCTGGATGCCGCGGCGGACCTGGAGGTCCTGCTGGAGCTGTCGGACGAGAAGTAGCGCCGCGCCGTCATCGCCCCTGGAAACGAAGAAGCCCGGGCCCCCTCGGAAGGGGAGCCCGGGCGCTTGTGTCTCAGGCGCGCGGCGCTATTCGACGGTGACGCTCTTGGCCAGGTTGCGGGGCTGGTCCACGTCGTTCCCGCGCATCTCCGCCACGTGGTACGCGAGCAGCTGGAGCGGGATGGTGGCCACCACCGGCGCGAGCAGCGCGCAGGCCGCGGGGATGCGGATGACGTGGTCGGCCAGGCTGTCCGCCTGGGTGTCGTCCTCGTCGATGACGGCGATGACCTTGCCGCCGCGCGCACGGACCTCCTCGATGTTGCCGATGATCTTCTCGTACGCCACGTGCGGCTGCTTCGGCGCGATGACCACGACGGGCATCTTCTCGTCGATGAGCGCGATGGGGCCGTGCTTCATCTCACCGCCCGCGTAGCCCTCCGCGTGGATGTACGAGATCTCCTTCAGCTTCAGCGCGCCCTCCAGCGCCACCGGGTGCATGGGGCCGCGGCCCAGGAAGAGGAAGTCCTGCGCGTTCATGAACTCGCGCGCCACGCGCTTCACCTGCGGCTCGCACTTGAGCACGTCTTCAATCATCTTCGGCACCTGGGTCAGGTGCGTCAGGTGCTCCTGCGCGCCCTCCACCGACAGCGTGCCGCGCATGCGCCCCAGCTTCACCGCCAGCAGGTAGAGCGTCACGAGCTGCGTGGTGAACGCCTTGGTGGACGCGACGCCAATCTCCGGGCCCGCGTTGGTGAGGACGTGCAGGTTCGCCTCGCGCGTCATCGCGCTGCCAATGACGTTGCAGATGGCCATGGTGTGCGCGCCCAGCCGCTTGGCCTCCTTGAAGGCCGCGAGCGTGTCCGCCGTCTCACCCGACTGGCTGATGGCGATGACCAGGTGCGACGTCTCCACGATGGGGTCGCGGTAGCGGAACTCGCTGGCCAGCTCCACCTCCACCGGCAGCCGCGCCAGCGACTCAATCATGTGCTTGCCGGCCACGCCCGAGTGCCACGACGTGCCGCACGCCAGGATGGTGACCTTGGTGAAGGTCTTCACCTGCTCGGTGGACAGGTTCCACGTCTCGAAGTGGACGTCGCCCTCGGTGAGGAGCATCCGGCCGCGCAGCGTGTCCGCGATGGCGCGGGGCTGCTCCCAGATCTCCTTGTGCATGAAGTGCTTGTAGCCGCCCTTCTCCGCCATCATCGGCGTCCAGTCGATGCGGCGCGTGGGGCGGTTCACCAGCTGCCCCTGGCGGCTGAAGATGTCGATCTTCGCGGCGGTGATGACCGCGAGGTCGCCCTCCTCCATGTAGACGAAGTCGCGCGTGTGCTCGAGCAGCGCCGGCACGTCGCTGGCCACGAAGTTCTGGCCCTCGCCCAGGCCCAGCACCATGGGCGACGCGTCCTTCGTGCACACGATGCGGCCCGGGTCGTTGGCGCACACCACCACCAGGCCGTAGGTGCCCTTCACCTGCTTGATGGCCGCGCGGACGGCGTCCGGCAGGTCCACGCCGCGGTCCACCTCATCGGAGATGAGGTGCGCGAACACCTCCGAGTCCGTCTCCGACGCGAAGGCGTGGCCGCGCTTGCGCAGCTCCGCCTTCAGCGCCAGGTGGTTCTCGATGATGCCGTTGTGCACCACCGCCACGTTCTTGTACGTGTGCGGGTGGGCGTTCTCGTCGGAGGGGCGGCCGTGCGTCGCCCAGCGCGTGTGGCCGATGCCGGTGGTGCCCTTGGGCAGGTCCTGCACCACGCGGTTCTCCAGGTTGCGCAGCTTGCCCGTGGCGCGCACCACGTTCAGCTGGTTGCCGCTCACCACCGCGACGCCCGCGGAGTCGTACCCCCGGTACTCGAGCTTCTTCAGCCCCGACACCAGGATGGGAGCCGATTCCTTGTCACCGACGTAGCCAACAATCCCGCACATGTTCGTCCTGCCTCTTTCTCGTCCCGCGGCCGCCGGAGCAAACCACGGGAATCCCGTTCACGCCCAACCCCGCCCCGCCGTCCGAACAGCAGGCGAGCGCCACCCTCAGCCAGTCTTCGCCTTCGCCTGCCGCGCCTTCTTCGCCGCCACCCACCCCTCCTTCACCACCTGTGGCGCGCGTGACACAGCGAGGCTCCCAGGAGGCACATTTTTCGTCACCGTGGAGCCCGCCCCAACGTAGCCGCCATCCCCCACCTTCACCGGAGCCACCAGCTGCGAGTCCGAGCCGATGAAGACCCCGTCCCCCAGCTCCGTCAGGTGCTTGTTCACCCCGTCATAGTTACAGGTGATGGTGCCCGCGCCGATGTTGCACCCGGCGCCGATGTTCGCGTCCCCCAGGTACGTCAGGTGGTTGGCCTTGCTGCCCTTGCCGATGCGGGTCTTCTTCGTCTCCACGAAGTTCCCCAGATGCACTTCTTCTGCCAACTCCGTGGCGGGGCGCAGCCGGGAGAACGGGCCAATGATGCACCGCTCGCCCACACGCGCCTCCTCCAGCACGGAGTAGGGCTTGATGTGGGTGCCATCCGCCACATGGGAGGCGGTGAGCACGCTGCCCTGCCCGACGATGACGTTCTTCCCGATGACGGTGCCGGCCATGAGGGACACCATCGGGCCGATGTCCGTGTCGGCGCCAATGGTGATGCCCTCTTCGATGTACGCGGTGGCGGGGTCCTGGATGGACACGCCCGCGCGCATGTGGGCTTCGTTGATGCGCTGCTGGAGCACGCGCGCGCGCGCCGCCAGCTCCACCTTGTCGTTCACGCCCGCGGTCTCCGTGGCGTCCGCGTCCACCGCGGCCACGGGGCCGCGCTTCGCGGCCATCTCCACCAGGTCCGTGAGGTAGTACTCGCCCTGCGCGTTGACGGGCTTGATCTCCGCCAGCGCCTTCCAGAGGAAGGCCGCGTCCACGGAGTAGATGCCCGCGTTGCACTCCTTCACCGCGCGCTCTTCCGGGGTGCAGTCCTTGTGCTCCACGATGCGGGCCACCTTGCCGCCCTCGCGGATGACGCGGCCATAGCCGGTGGGGTCATCCAGCGTGGTGGAGACGAGCGCCAGCACCCCGCCCGCGGCGTCGTGCGCGGCGAGCAGCGACTGGAGCGTCTCCCGGCGCAGCAGCGGCACGTCCCCGTAGAGGATGAGCACGCGCCCGTCATGGCCCTTCAGCGCGTCCTGGGCCGCCTTCACCGCGTCCGCGGTGCCCCGCTGCTCCTTCTGGAGCGCGAAGCGCAGCGGCGCGTCCGGAAACTGGCTCCGGATGGACTTCTCCACGTCCGCGGCCTGGTGGCCCACCACCGGCACCACGGAGGTCGCACCCAGTTCCAGGGCTCGCTTCAAGGGATAGGCACACAGGGGCCGGCCGAGGATGGGGTGAAGGACCTTGGCCTTCTCCGACTTCATCCGCGTGCCCTTGCCCGCGCAAAGCACCACCGCCGCCAGAGCTGTCATATGCGGCGGAGAATTAGGGACCGCCGATCAACTCGTCAACCGCGTCCGGGCGTCAAAACCGGCCGGGGACCTTCCGGGGGGGGCCGGGCGCTGACTGCCACACACAACGTGTTGCATTGGACCGTGATGCCGAAGCGGGGCTTCAGGAACGTCGTCAGGCGCCCGCTCGACGACACCGGAGCCGACGCCGACGCCGGGCTTTCCACGGGGTTCGGAGGACTCATAGGCACCGCCAGTTGCCGCACATGGAGCAAGATTGCCCCGCTTACGCTCACAATCCAAGGAAAAAAATGCTGTCCTGTTGAAACCCTGGTCCAGGCGCGGCGCATGGTGCATTAGGGAACGGCCGGAAATCACAAGGAAAGGCGTCCAGGTGGGGCACACACACATTGGAGCAGCGGGACGGAGCCTGTTCCGCGCGGTAGGACTCTCGGTGTTGGTGGTGGCGGGGGCGGCGCAGGCGGCGCGCCCCTACCGGGGAGGTGCGGTGGCCACGGCGTATCCCGCCGCGAGCGAGGCCGCGCTCCAGATGTTGGAGAAGGGCGGCAACGCCGTGGACGCGGCGGTGGCGGCGGCGTTCGTGGCGGCGGTGGTGGGGCCCTACCACTCCGGTGTGGGCGGGGGCGGGTTCGCGCTGGTGCACGACGCGAAGTCCGGCGGCACGGAGGCGCTGGACTTCCGGGAGGTGGCGCCGAAGGCCGCCTCCCACGACATGTACTTGAAGGACGGCGCGCTGGTGCCGGGGCTGTCCACGGACGGGGCCCTGAGCGTGGCGGTGCCGGGCGCGGTGGCGGGCTATCTGGAGCTGCTGGGGCGGCACGGCAGGCTGAAGCCCGCCGTGGTGCTGGCCCCGGCCATCCGGCTGGCGAAGCAGGGCTTCTGGGTGACGCCCAAGTACCAGCAGATGGCGACGGGACGCACGAAGTGCCTGAACAAGGACCCGGAGGCCGCGCGCATCTTCCTGACGCCCAACGCCTCCGGCACCCCGGACGTGCCGCCCCTGGGCCACCTCATCCGGCAGCCGGACCTGGCCCGCACGCTGAGCCTCATCGCGAAGGGCGGCGCGAAGGCCTTCTACGCGGGCCCGGTGGCGCAGGCGCTGGTGAGGTCGGTGAAGGACGCGGGCGGGGTGCTCACGCAAGAGGACCTGGCGGCGTACCGGACGCGCCAGCCCGCGCCGCTGGAGACCACCTACCGCGGCCACCGCATCCTCACCATGCCGCCGCCCAGCGCGGGCGGGCTCGCGGTGGTCCAGGTGCTGGGCATGCTCCAGCAGCTGCGTCCGCAGGGCGTGCCGTACCGCGACCCGGACACGCTGCACCTCTATGTGGAGGCCGTGCGGCGCGCGTACGTGGACCGCGCGAAGTACCTGGGCGACCCGGCCTTCGTGCAGGTGCCGCTGGAGCGGCTGGCGTCGCCCGGCCACATCGCGGACCTGGCGGGCGGCATCGACCCGCAGAAGGCCACGCCCAGCGCGTCGCTGCTGGCGCCAGTGAAGGGCGGCCCCGCGTCCACGCTGCGGGAGGACGCGGGCCCCCTCACGCCGGAGCCGGAGCGCAAGAACACCACGCACATCTCCGTCATCGACAAGGACGGCAACGCGGTGGCGATGACGACCACGGTCAACTACAGCTTCGGCTCGTGCCTCGTCGCCAAGGGCACCGGCGTGCTCCTCAATGATCAGATGGACGACTTCGCCGCGCAGCCGGGCGTGCCCAACGCGTACGGGCTCGTCACCGGGGAGCCCAACGCCATCCAGCCCGGCAAGGTGCCCCTGTCCTCCATGTCGCCCACGCTGGTGTTCGCGAAGGACGACCCGAAGCGGGTGATGCTGGCGGTGGGCAGCCCCGGCGGCTCCACCATCCCCACCACCGTCATCCAGGCCATCAGCAACGTGGTGGACCAGGGCATGGACGTGGCGCGCGCGGTGGGCGCCGGCCGACTGCACCACCAGTACCTGCCGGACGAGGTGTGGGTGGACAAGTGGGGCCTGGAGCCGGCGACGCTGTCCACGCTGGAGGCGAAGGGCCACAAGATCCGCCGGATGGACGCCTGGGGCGACGCGGAAGCCGTCTACAGCGACCCGCGCACGAACCTGCGCTATTCCTCCAGTGACCCGCGCAACGAGGGCGCCGCGCTGGGCCAGGACTGACGCCAGGAGGACGAAAGCCCGTGCCCGAGCCGCTGCCGCTCTTCGACGCGCACCTCCACCCGGAGGCGCTCACCGACCAGGACCTGGAGTCCATGCGCTTCTTCGGCGTGGAGCAGGCCCTGGTGGTGGCGCATCACTTCCCGGAGCCCACCGCCAAGGCGCTGCGCCAGCACTTCGACCAGCTGGTCGAACGGCAGCTGCCGCGCCTGGAGCGGCTGGGCATCCGCGCGTGGGCCGCCCTGGGCGTGCACCCGCGCTGCATCCCAAGGCGGGGCCTGTCGGAGGTCCTGAGCCACCTGCCGGACTACTTCGAGGGCGGCCGCGTGGTGGCCCTGGGAGAGACGGGCCTGCACGCGGGCGGCGAGGAGGAGGAGGAGGCCTTCCTGGAGCAGCTCGCCCTGGCCCGCCAGCTCAAGCTGCGCGTGGTGGTCCACACGCCCCTCAAGGACAAGGAGCGCCACACCCGGCGCATCCTCACGCTGCTGCGCCAGTCCGGGCTGCTGCCCTCGCGCGCGCTGGTGGACCACGCCAACGCGCGCACGGTGCGCACCATCCTGGAGGTGGGCCACTGGGCGGGGCTCACCCTGCACCCAGAGGCCCTCCAGGCGGACCGGGCGGTGGCCCTGGTGCGGAGGCTGGGCAGTGAGCGGCTGGTGCTGGACTCGGACGCGGGCGACGGCGCGGGCGACATCCTGGGGCTCGCCCGCACGGCGAACCTGCTGGGCAAGGCGAAGCTGTCCGAGCGCATCGTGCGGCGTGTCACCCGGGACAACGCGGTGCGCTTCTTCCAGATCCACGACTGAGCGCGCCATTCGCGCGCCGTGCGGGTGGGCCGCGCCGCGTTGAAAAGCCGACGGGGTGGCCCAGAGGCAGGGGCTGTAAATGGAGCGGGCCCCGCGCGGTGAAGCGCGAGGCCCGGCGATTTACAACCCTTGGGAGGCAGGCCCCCGGGAGGGGGCTAGTTGACCGCGACGGAGGCCGGGGCTTCCGGGTGCAGGGTGAGGCCCCGCGCATCCGGCGCCAGCCGCACCTGCACGGGCACGCCCTGGGAGCGGTACTCCGCCAGGGAGTCCGCCGCCTCGTCGAGCAGCTGCTGGTAGCGCTCCTCCAGCTCCACCGCGATCAGCAGCATGGTCTCGCCGGCATCCGCCACGCCCGGCCGGTACACCTGGCACCGCTGGAACCGCGCCCAGCGACCATTCTGCATCTTCACAAGCTCGCCGTCGTAAGCCATGCGCAGCACCTCGTGAGTGAAATCCGACGGACGCAATCTAGAAGCGAAACGGCGCGCTGTCATCCCCCTGCTTGAAAATTCGTAAACCATCCATGATTCCAATGATTTGGCGATACTCGAACGGACCTGCGGAGGGTCCCCGGGGGCCGGGCCGTCACAAAATGTAAAGTGGCGCACTGTCAACGCGGTTAATCCCGCGCCGGGGCGGATGCCGCGTCGCGCTGTCAACACTTCGTGGAGCGGGCGGCGCGCGAGGGGGCGGTCGGGGGCCGGGGCGGGACTGACGCGTGGCACCCGGTTGGGGCATCCCTTAGATTCCACGGGATGAAGTTGCCACTGCCGTTCCGACGCGACCGCCCCATCATTCCGTCCGCCAACGCGCAGGATCACGCGGAGCGGCTGATCGCCGAGTCCCTGCGCATGCTCGGGCAGGTGTGTTCGAAGGTCGCGGACGCCATCGAGGCGCAGCGGCTAGAGCGCAACGGTTACGCGCACAACAGCTACCTGCGGCGCATGGACGAGCCCGACACCGCGAAGAAGCCCGGGCCGGACACGGACGGATGACGCGGCCCGCGGCGTCTTGCGTGGCGCCCGAGCCCGTCATGGGCCCGGAAGACGACGCCCCGGCGCCCTGCCTGGCGTCGTCCCCCACGTGGCGGGAGCAGGGCATCGCCATGCCCATGCCCGCGCTGGCGGACGAGGAAGGGCCCCGCGTGGACCCCGGCCTGCCGCCCGTCGTCGACGCGCACGTGCACCTGTTCCCCGACCGCGTCTTCGAGGCGGTGTGGCGCTGGTTCGACCGGTACGGCTGGCCCATCCGCTACAAACTGCACACGCCCCGCGTGCTGTCGTTCCTGCTGTCCCGCGGGGTCGAGCGCGTGGTCGCCCTGCACTACGCCCACAAGCCGGGCATGGCGCGCGCCCTCAACGCCTACGTGGCGGAGATGGCCAGGGCCGAGCCCCGCGTCATCGGCCTGGGCACCGTGTTCCCGGGCGAGCCCGACGCCGTCGCCATCCTGGAGGAGGCCTTCGCCCTGGGCCTGAAGGGCGTGAAGCTGCACTGCCACGTCCAGTGCTTCGCCCCGGACGCGCCCGCGCTGCACGAAATCTACGAAGCGTGCGCCCGGGCGGGGAAGCCGCTCGTGATGCACTCAGGGCGGGAGCCGTCCAGTCCCCAGTACCCGTGTGATCCGCACTCGCTCTGCGCCGCGGAGCGGGTGGAGCGCGTGCTGAAGGACCACCCCACGCTGAAGCTGTGCGTGCCCCACCTGGGGGCGGATGAGTTCGACGCGTACGCGCGCCTGCTGGAGCGGTACGACACGCTCTGGATGGACACCACCATGGCGGTGGGCGGCTACTTCCCCGTGCCCCTCCCCCGCAAGGCGCTGGAGGCGCGGCCCGAGCGCATCCTCTACGGGACGGACTTCCCCAACATCCCCTACGCCTGGGACCGGGAGCTGCGGGCGCTGGCGGGCCTGGGCCTGGACGAGGTCGTGCTCGCGGGGGTGCTGGGAGGCAACACACTGAGGCTCTACGACGCGGGAGGATGTTGAAAAGAAACGAAGGCCCTTCCGCAATGAGGGGGGCATTCCCATCTTCGTCCCCATAGAATCGCGGTCCCCAAGAAGACGCCGCCACTCCAGAGGCTCCTGCCCATGTCGAACTTCATCCTGGTCGTCGACGACGACGCGAGTCACCGCACGCTCATCTGCGATGCCCTCCAGGAGATGGGCTACGCCACCATCGAGGCCAAGAACGGCCGCGAGGCGTTGGATCTGCTGGAGGACGACATCCCGGGCGCCGTGCTGCTGGACCTGCGGATGCCCGTCATGAGCGGCTGGGGGCTGCTGGACGCGCTCAAGAAGATGCCGCGGGCGCGCAACCTGCCCATCATCATCATCTCCGGCTACGGCTTTGAGTGGGAGGCGGAGCTGGTGGGCGCCGCCGGCTACATCTCCAAGCCGGTGGACCTGGACAAGGTGCGCACCACCGTGCAGCAGATCGTCGGGCCGCCGGAGGTGGCCATGGTGCACTGAGCCGCGAGCAACCAGCGGAGCGAGGCATCCGTCAACCCGAGGATTGTCGGCGACCCCTGGGGACGTGGTGTGATGGCGTCCTTCATGACGCCCCCCTCTTCCGAACCCGCCGGCCCCGAGCTGGCCATCGACGCGCGCGGCCTGGTCAAGCGCTTCGGCACCTTCACCGCGCTGGATGGCCTGGAGCTGCGGATCCCCAAGGGCGCCTTCTACGCGTACCTGGGCCCCAACGGCGCCGGCAAGTCCACCTCCATCGCCCTGCTCACCGGCGTGTACGGGCCCGACCAGGGCACCATCCGCATGCTCGGCGTGGACGCGGTGGCCCGGCCGCTGGAGGTGAAGCAGCGCGTGGGCGTGGTGCCAGAGGAGCTGAGCCTCTTCGAGCGGCTCACCGGCCGGCAATACCTCACCTTCTGCGCGCGCATGTACGGGCTGGACGGCGCGGAGGCCGCGGCGCGCGCGGTGGAGCTGCTGGAGCTGACGGAGCTCACGTACAAGGCCGGCGCGCTGGTGGCGGAGTACTCCAAGGGCATGCGCCGCCGGCTCGCCATCGCCGCGGCGCTCATCCACGCGCCGGAGCTGGTGCTGCTGGATGAGCCCTTCGAAGGCATCGACGTGCTCGCCGCGGGCGTGATCCGCGACCTGCTGCGGGAGCTGAGCCGCCGGGGCGTGACGCTGCTGCTGACCACGCACGTGCTGGAGATCGCGGAGCGGCTGGCCACGCACGCGGGCGTCATCCGGGGCGGACGGATGTTGGACCAGGGCCCGGTGGAGGAGCTGCGCCAGCGCCACGGCGCGCCCACGCTGGAGGCGGTGTTCGAGAAGCTGGTCGCCGTGCCGGCGGCGCGCAACGCGAAGCTGTCGTTCTACTCGGGGCCCACGGACAACGTGCTGCCGCTGCGCCGGGAGTCCGCGTGAGCCGCCCGAAGGTCCCCGGCTTCTTCCAGCACCTGCTGCTGCTCTGGGGCCTGCGTCTGCACCTGGGGCTCAACCAGGGCCCGGGCAAGAGCCGCCTGCTCGCGGTGGCGGCGTTCCTGGGCTCCAGCGCGCCGGGCGTGCTGCTGGGCCTGTCCTTCTTCAAGCTGATGCGCCTGCCGCTCATCGTGCACAGCAACGTGTGGCCCTACTTCATCCTCAACCTGCTGTGCTTCGTCACCGCGGCCACGTGGGTGACGTGGCCGCTGTTGTCCGCGGGCGTGGATGACCACTCGGAGCTGTCGCGCTACGCGGCGTTCCCCATCTCCCCGTTCCGGCTCTTGATGGGCTCCACGGTGGCGAGCCTCTTCGAGCCCCGAGCGCTCGTGTTCTACGCGCCCCTCACCGGCGCGGCGGTGGGCTATGCGTCGCGCCACCGGCTGGCGGCGCCGTGGCTGGCGGTGGTGCTCTATGTGCTGTTCGCGCTCCTGTGCGCGGCGTGGAGCCGGGTGGGCCTCTACACGGTCATCAACGTGCTCCGGGAGAAGCACAGCGCGCGCATCATGGGCGGCGGCATGGTGGCCTTCCTGGTGGCCGCGTCGTTCATCCCGCCCATCGACACGTCCTGGCTGACGAGCGTGGGCGACGCGGGCGTGAGCGCGCTGGACATGAGCCTCATCATCAACGCGGCGGTGGCGCTCAGCCAGGTGCCGCCGGGCTTCTTCGGGGATGGGCTGGGACAGCTGGCCCACGGGCGCGTGGGCATCGCGCTCCTGGAGGCCCTGGGCCTGCTGTTCTTCACCTGCGTGGGCATGGCGGTGGCGTACTCGCTGCTCCTGCGCTTCCACCGGCAGGCGGGCCGCTCCGGCGGCGCGCGGGCGGACGGCAGGGACGCGGATCCGTTCGCCACCACGGGCTCGCGCTTCGACACGCTGGTGCGGCGCGAGGTGCTGGACCTGTGGCGCAACCCGCGCGCGCGGCTGCTGGCGGCGGTGCCCTTCATCCTGGCCATCCTGCTGAAGCTGCTCTCCGGCCGGGACCTCTTCGTGTACCTGCTGGGCCACAGCGCGGACGCGTGGGTGATGGGCGGCCTGAGCATCTATGGCGCGGTGGTCATCGCCTCCACGTTCTCGCAGAACACCTTCGCGTATGACGGTCACGGCTTCGCGGTGTTCCTCGCGGCGCCCATGACCCTGGCGGACGTGCTGCGCGCGAAGAACCGGGTGCAGGGCGTGGCGGCGCTGGGGATGGCGGTGCTGGTGGGCGTCTTCTACCGGGTGTACTTCGGCGCGGGCACGTGGGTGGACTTCCTGTGCGCCATGGCCTCGGTGGCGGCGGTGGTGCCCATGCTGCTGGCCGCGGGCAACTTCCTGTCGCTGTACTTCCCGGTGAAGTTCCACGCGAGCCTCAAGCGGCGGGACAAGGTGCCGCTCACCGCGTCCATGCTGGGCATCCTCGCCGCCAGCGTGGGCTGCATGCCCTTTGGCCACGCGCTGAGGATGGCGGGGAAGGACGGGCCGGGCTGGCACTCGGTGGCCTTCATCGCCGCCTTCGCGGTGTTCAACTTCGGCGTCTACCGCCTCGCGCGGCCCCTGGCGATGCGCCTGTTGGACCAGCGCCGGGAGATGGTGCTCCGGGCGGTGACGCGCGAATAGCGACGGAAGCGGGGCACGCACGGGCCCCGCTCCCGCCGCTGCGAGCCGCTCAGTAGGCGACGCCGAACTTCGCCGCCTGGGTCTTCACGCTCTTCATCACGTTGGCGTCGAAGGCGTCCTCCTTGGCGGGCGCGTTCTTCACGAGCCACTGGTCGCGTTCGGTGGCGAGCTTCGCGACCTTCTCCTCCAGCACCTTGCGCTCGGCGGACAGCTGCTTCACCTTCGCGGCCTGCTCCTCCTTCTTGAGGCCCTGCAGCTCCGTGGGCAGCTCGTCGTCCTTGAGGGTGTCGAGCGCGGCGGGCTTCTCCAGCAGGTCCACCGCGCCGCCCACCGCCATGGGCGCGCTGCTGACCGCCGCGGCGCTGGGGGCGCTCATGCCCACGCCCCGGCTCTTCTTCATGTAGCTGATGCGGTCCGCGACGGCCTCCGCGGCCATGCCCTTGGTGGCCTCCGCGCGGGCCCGGTTGGCGAGCTGCGCCTCCTTGCGCCCGCCGTAGAGCGTCTTCGACGCCAGCTCCGCGTTCACGCGGGACAGCTCCGCGTCATAGGGCGTGGCCACCGCCACCATGCCGCCCGACGCGTCGATGGAGTCGAACGTCCCGTCCGTCAGCTTCGCCACGTAGCGCCAGGACTCCTCGGTGCTGGAGTCCGCCCCGCAGCGCACCGTGTTCACCACGATGTGGCGCTCCTTCGCGCGCTTGGACCACAGCTTGAAGTCCCAGGCGGCCTCGCGCTCCGCGGGGGGCGCGTCACCCACCAGGAAGATGACCTTCATCACCTCGCGGTTCTGGTTCCACTTGAGCAGCGACACCGCCTCGCCCAGCCCGCGGCCCACGTGCTCGGGGAAGTCCCCGCCCCCGTCCGCCTGGAGCTTGCGCAGCTCCGCGAACATGGAGTCCATGTCGTCGCTCAGGTCGAAGCGCTTCGTCACATAGGCGTCCCCCACGTCGCGGTAGGCCACCAGCGCCACCTTCAGGTGCGGCGTGGGCGTGCCCTTCGCGATGCGCGACGCGATGGAGAAGATCTTCTGCTTCGCGCCCTCCAGCAGGCCGCTCATGGACCCGGTGGTGTCCAGCACGAAGGCCACCTCGATTTCCGGCTGGGCCCCCTGCTGCGCTCCGCCTTGAGCCTGCGCGCCCTGGCCCGTGGGGGCCGCCGCCTGCGGAGGAGGCATCGCGGACGTCCCGGCTCCATCGGCCTTCGGGGGCGTCCCCTTTTCGGCGGGCTTCGCGGACGTCCCTTTTCCATCGGCCTTCGGGGGCGTCCCCTTTTCGGCGGGCTTCGCGGAGGCATCCGGCGCGACCGTCTTGGGGCCCGGCGTCACGGGGGCCGCGGACCGCGGCTCGGGGGGCGGGGGCACACTCTCGTGGACGGGGACGACGGGCGTGGAGGCCAGGGCGGAGGCAGCGGACAGACCGGTGGCGAGCGCGGCCGTCAAGACGGCCCGCGAGAGGGGCTTCAGGTTCATGGGTGGGCTCCAGGAAACGGGCGGCGGGGCGGGCATCGCGTGCCGCTTGTCCCTGTAACGAACGGGCCCGCCGGAAGATCTACGCGCCCGGTTGCACCCCTCCGGAACGGGCGTTACGCCCCGGGTCCGTGCGCGTCTTCCACCTGGACCGGTACAGCGTCCCCCTGCCTGAAGGGCACCGCTTTCCCATGGAGAAGTACCGCCTGCTGCGGGAGCTGCTGCTCGCGCGCGGCATCCTGTCCCCGGCCTCCCTCTTCGAGGCGCCCCGAGCGGAGCGGGCCGACCTGGAGCGCGTGCACACCCCGCGCTATCTGGACGCCTTCTTCGGCGGCACCCTCACCGACGCGGAGCTGCGCCGGCTGGGCTTTCCCTGGTCGCCCCTGCTCGTGGACAACGCCCGCGCCTCCGTGGGAGGCACGCTGGCCGCCGCCCGCGCCGCCCTGGAGGATGGCTTCGGCGCGCACCTGGCCGGCGGCACGCATCACGCCTTCCCCGACCACGGGGAGGGCTTCTGTGTCTTCAACGACATCGCCGTGGCCATCCGCGTCCTCCAGGCCGAGGGCGCCATCCGCCGCGCGGTGGTGGTGGACCTGGACGTGCACCAGGGCAACGGCACCGCGGCCACCTTCGCGGGGGACCCGTCCGTCTTCACCTTCTCCATGCACGGAGAGCACAACTTCCCCTTCCGCAAGCAGCCCTCGCACCTGGACCTGGGGCTGGAGGACGGCACGGGTGACGCGGAGTACCTGGCCACGCTCGACGCCCACCTGCCCCACGTCCTGGAGTCCGCGCACGCCGACCTGCTCTTCTTCCAGGCCGGAGTGGATCCCCTGGCGGAGGACACCCTGGGCCGGCTGTCCCTCACCCATGCCGGACTGCGCGAACGGGACCTGCGCGTCCTGGGCGCCGCGCGCGAGCGCGGCGTGCCGGTGGTCCTCACGCTGGGTGGGGGCTACTCGAGGCCGCTGACGCCATCGCTGGAGGCCCACGTCGGGACTTATCTGGCGGCCTGTTCGTTGTTTCGCTGACGCCGCCCTTCCCCCCGGCCGCTTGCGGGCACGCGTGCCCCGGCCCCATGCTCGTCCCTGCCTCGCCACCCCTGGAGCCCTCCATGTCGCGTCCCCTCCCCCGTCTCGCCATCCTCGCCTGCGCGCTGGCCCTGGGCTGCGGCAGCGGGGGGCCGTACTACCGTCTGGACTGGGCGGGCCTGGACACCGTCACCGTGGCGCCCGGCGACAGCGTCCCCTATGAGATCGCCGTCCAGCGCATCGCGGACAACCTGGGGGAGGTGAAGATCCGCACGGCGGCCGCCCCCCAGGGCGTCACCTTTGGCCCGGACTTCTCCATTCCGGAGGGAGAGACCCTCGTCAGGACCACGGCCACCCTCACCGTGTCGCCCAGCACCCGGGACTACGGCGTGCGCGCGCTGCAGCTCATCGCGGAGGACCCGGCCAACAACGTCACCGCCACCGGCGGCATCTCCGTGGCCCTCCTGGAGCCGCCCGAGCCCCAGCCGGACTTCTCCATCGCCGTGGAGCCCCGCCAGGTGAACCTCATCCCGGGCCAGCGCGGCGTGACGACCGTGACCGTGACCCGCGCGGAGGGCTTCACCGGCCCGCTCGTCATCACGCTCGAGACGCCCAGCAAGCGCCTCACGGCCGACGCGCTCACCCTGGAGGAAGGCCAGACGACCGCGCAGATCCGCGTCCTGCCGGATCGCTCGCTCACCGGCCTGCCCTACATCGTGAAGTTCGTGGCCACCGCGCCGGACGGCCGCGTCGCCAAGACGGGCTTCACGTTCAACGTGAACCAGAGCTGAGCGCCTTCAAGCGGGCCTCACGCCAGGTCGAAGAGCAGCGCCTCCGTGGGCGCCTTCGCGGCGAAGGCCAGCGCCGTCTCCTCCGACACGGCGGCGCCGTCACCGGCCTGGAGCGCCACCCCGTTGAGGGTGGCCTCGCCCCGGATGATCTGGAGCCACGCGTGGCGGCCGGGCGCGAGCGCGTACTCCACGCGCTCGCCAGCCCCCAGCTCCGTGGCGGACAGCACCACGTCCTGGTGCACCGTGAGCGACCCCTCCCGCCCATCGCGCGACGCCACCACGCGGAAGCGGCCCCGCCGCTCCTCCGTCGCGAAGCGCTTCTGCTCGTAGCCGGGCGGCAGGCCCTGGCGCTCCGGCAGCAGCCAGATCTGCAGCAGATGCAGGGGCTCATCCAGCGGGTTCATCTCGCTGTGCAGCACGCCCGTGCCCGCGCTCATGCGCTGCACCTCGCCCGGCCGGATGACCGACTGCGTGCCCATGCTGTCGCGGTGCTCCACCGCGCCGCTCACCACGTACGTGAGGATCTCCATGTCCCGGTGCGGGTGCTTGCCAAAGCCCCGGCGCGCCGCGACGGTGTCCTCGTTGATGACGCGCAGCGAGCGGAACCCCATGAAGTCCGGGTCGTAGTAGTCCGCGAAGGAGAAGGTGTGGTGGGTGTCGAGCCAGCCGTGGTGGGCATGGCCCCGGGCTTCCGAGGTCCGGACGTAGATCATGGGTGTTCCCTCCTGCTTGTTTCACTGCACGCCGCGCGCTCCCGCCGCACGCATGGAGCGCGCCGCCGTCACGCCGCCTTGTCCGCCGGCTGCGTGGCGGGGACGGCCTGCACGTCCAGGTGGATGTCCACGCGCTCGCCCACCAGCACGCCGCCCGCCTCCATCGCCTGGTTCCAGGTGAGCCCGAACCGCTTGCGGTCCAGGTGTGTCGTCGCCTGGAACGCGATGCGCTCGGTGCCGAACGGGTCCTTCGCGCGGCCCAGCAGCTCCGCGTCCAACGTCACCTCGTGCGTCTGGTCGCGCACCGTCAGGTCGCCCACCACGCGGTAGTGGCCATCCTTCACGGCCTCCACGCGCCGGCTGCGGAAGATGAGCTTCGGGAACGCCGCCACGTCGAAGAAGTCCGGCGAGCGCAGGTGGTTGTCACGCGCCTCCACGCCGGTGTCGATGCTCGCCGCATCCAGCTTCACCTCCACCGACGCCTTCGTGAAGTCGTCGCCGTTGAGCGTGAGCTTGCCCTCGAAGCGCGTGAAGCGGCCGTGCACCTTCGCGACCACCATGTGCCGCACCGTGAAGCCAACGGTGCTGTGGGTCGTGTCGAGCTGCCAGGTCTGGTAGGCCATGGGGAAGTCCTCCGGGAGGGGTCCAGCGGGTGGATACCCCCCTCCAGAGCAACCCTCAGGCCACCCGCAACCCACGGGAATTCCTGAAGCGAATCCCAGCTCCGGCGCCAAGCACTCTCAAATCGATAATCCTCCCACTCATTTGGAGAGACCCCCGGACCACGGGCGGAGGGACCGGGGCGAGGTGTGGGCGCGCGGGTGTCAGGTGGGCGGTACCGGAGGCGTCCCCCGGGCGCTACCTTGAGGACTGCCATGACGCCGACCGCACCCATCGCTCCCGCACGACGCCAGGCCGCCCGGGCGGCCCTCGCCCTGGATGACGAGGCCCTGCTGAAGGTGTGCGACGTGGAGTTCTTCATCGCCTCCGGGCCCGGCGGCCAGCACCGCAACACCACGGCCAGCGGCGTGCGCCTCTCCCACCCGCCCACCGAGCTGTCCGTCACCGCCACCGAGCGCCGCAGCCAGTCCCAGAACAAGGACACCGCCGTGCGCCGCCTGCGCGCGGGACTCCAGGCCCTCACGTTCGTCCCCAAGGTGCGAAAGGCCACCCGTCCCACGCTGGGCTCCAAGCGGCGCCGCCTGGAGGAGAAGAAGCGCACCTCCGAGAAGAAGGCCGGCCGCGGCGGCAAGCTGGGCGACTAAGTAGTTCGCGCTATGCAGCCCGTGCGGACCCCGCAAGCTTTGCGTAGCCGCTGACGTCGCTTGCCCACAACGCCACGGTTTCTTTCCAGGTCTTCCCCTGGAGACGGACCTCTCCATGCCGGGGCACACCGTGTGCACACGCCATGGGGTGGCCCCTGACCCGAGGGGTCCACAGGCCCTCACCCCCGGTGGAACCTTGGCACCCTCCTCCCTTGGAGCCTCTTCGTCGCGTCGAGTCCTGTTGGGGCTGGCGTTGCTGGCATCCCTGCCCGCATCGGCGACGGACATCGTCACCTTCAGCCAGGGCGCGCTCATCATCCCGGAGCAGGCCACGTTCCAGCAGGGCTGCGGAACCCTGTCCGCCTACGGTCTGGTGTGGCGCCTGCTTCAGGCCAATGAAGCGGGCGGCTTCAACGCCAACCACCCGGTGACGGTGTACCTGGCCATCGACGACACGAAGCAGTCCCCCAACCGGTGCGTGCCCACCAACAAGCACCTGCCTCCCGCGCCGAACAACGGGCGGTGGGACGACCCCAGTTGGAATGACGGCTGCGACTTCCACATCTCGCGCGCGGACAGGGCGCCCGTCGTCCCGGTGCCGCCCCTCCAGCCGCTGCCCCCAGGGGGCCTGTTCCCGGAAGGGAGCCTGGACAACTTCACCACCACCACGAACGAGGCGCGGCCGAACTTCGCGAGCACGACGCTCAACACGGCCAGCAACTTCCGCGACGTCCAGTACATGGGAGGCGCGTTCATCATCGACGCGCAGGACGCGAAGAACGCGCTCGACTTCCTCAACTCCAGCGCCGGGCCGGACGCGCCGAACAAGTTCCGCACGACGTGCAGCTGCGACACGTTCCGCAACAACAGCGGCTGCTTCTACGTGCGCATGCACCAGGCCACCATTGAGTTCAACGCCCCCATTGGCCGGCGCCTCAACCGCGTGCCCCCGAAGATCGCCCTGCTGGACCGCCACGACCACGACGCCCGCGACAGCTCGTACGTGAAGGGCGGCATGCTGGACGACTACCTGCGCAACGCCGGCCTGGACTTCGAGGGCGCGGGCGGATGCCCCCAGGGCACCACCACCACGTGCAACCTCAACCGGGGACGGCCCGGCCTCATCTACGACGCGCTCCACGCCAACGCGGACCTCATCTCCACCGCGAGCTTCCCCCACGGCCTGCTCAACGCCGTGGACGCCACCACGCAGCGCCCGCGCTACCGCGTGTTCTGGGCGCCGCACTGGGAGATTGGCGACAGCACCCGCTCCGAGTACAGCCGCAACGGGGATGGCGCCACCAACCAGGCGGAGAACGTCCTCAACAACATCGCGTTCTTCACCAACCAGCGCGGCAACGGCCTCTTCGCGGAGTGCGCCAGCATCTGGTCCTACGAGCGCACCTACCGTCCGGACGGCGCCCTGGTGCAGTCCTCGCGCTTCCAGGGCGACGGCGTCTTCGAGAGGAACCTGCTCACCAATGGCGCGACCTGGAACGGCCGCAACTGCACGGACCCGGACTACCGCACCGAGTCCTCGCCCCGGCCCGCGTGCGTCCTCTACCCCAACCCGGGCGACCCCTTCTCCCAGATGGGCGACTTCCGCTTCAACAACGTGGCGGGCCACACGGAGAACTACAAGACGCCCTACAAGGATGGCGTGCGGCGGCTGGCGGTGAGCTGGACGCAGTACGCGCCCGGGGACCGCTACGACAACGCGACGCAGGTGGCCGCGAACGCCCAGCGCGGCCACGACTTCTTCTCCTTCAACCAGAAGGACAATGATCCGCAGAAGGCGACCATCGTCTATCTGGCGGGCCACGACTTCAAGGGAAGCGTCGCGGGCACGCGCGTCGTGCTCAACACGCTGCTCAACCTGGGCTCCGAACCGCTGCAGAGCGAGCGCACCGTGTCCGCCCCGGTGGCGCTGGACGACACCAACGGCAGCGACACCAACGGGTCGCGCGCCGTGCTGTTCAAGACCTCGTACAACGCGGTGACGGGCTATCCCCCCGGCGCGGACACGTACACCCCCGCGCAGGGCTCGCACTGGGTGTTCCCCTACTACCCGGGCACGCTGCGCGCGCACTCCCTCATCGGCGGGGATGCGCTCTCCGTGGGGGACAACTCGCTGTCGGACGGCACCCTGTGGAACGCGGACGCGCGCATGCCCGCGCCAGGGGAGCGCAACCTCTTCACGTACTTCGGCGGCGAGGTGACGGTGAACCCGCCGCTGGGGGCCAACCGCTCCGCGCCGCACGGGGTCCTGCAGGTGGGCTGGGTGCCAGAGGAGGTCTCCGGCACGCGCATCAACAAGAACTTCGGCGCCTCCCCCAACCCCGGCTGCGTGGACGTGCTCAAGCTCAGCCGCGCCACGTCGCGCGACGGCACCTTCCGCTTCGACTTCGTGAGGGGCAGCGACGGCATCTGCGACCTGCAGCAGGCGACGCAGTACTCGCCCCAGCTGGGCGGCACGGACTTCGGCCTGACCAATGAGGTGGTCAACAAGATCCAGCTCACCACCGACTTCAACGCGGTGGCGATGATGCTCCAGCGGGTGCGCGGCTACTGCTACGCCACGGTGTCCGGCCGGGACGGCGCCGGCGAGACGCCCATCCTCGAGCCCAGCAACTCGCAGTGCAACAACGACGCCGCGGACAACCGGGCGCACCTGGGCGGCTTCATCCACTCGTCGCCCGTGGTGGTGCCCGCCAGCGCCCACGTCCTGGACCGCGACAATCCCAGGCCCACCGTGGCCTACGCGGCGGGCCTGGACGGCCAGCTGCACGCCTTCTACGTGTCCGGCGGCGCGCGCTACAACGGCCCCCTGGAGAACCTCCAGTTCCCCAACCCGGACGCCACCCTGCGCTTCAAGACGGACTTCGCCCAGCGCTTCCGCTCCGGCACTCCGCCCGCGCCCGGCACGGAGCTGTGGAGCTTCC
This sequence comes from Corallococcus sp. Z5C101001, assembly GCF_007352635.1. Taxonomy (NCBI): domain Bacteria; kingdom Pseudomonadati; phylum Myxococcota; class Myxococcia; order Myxococcales; family Myxococcaceae; genus Corallococcus; species Corallococcus sp. Z5C101001. The sequence goes on along the minus strand of NZ_VKLU01000001.1, from coordinate 366,293 downwards.
TGCCCGCCACGCAGCTGGTGGGGCTGCGCAACAACACCGCGCGGGTGAACAGCGCGCCCGCCGTGTTCGACGTGTTCGCGGACTTCGTGGGCACGGGCCGCCGCGAGTGGCACACCGTGCTGGTGGCCAACGTGGGCCAGACGGGCCGGGACCTGTTCGCCCTGGACGTCACCAACCCGCTCAAGCCGGTGCTGCTGTGGCACCTGGTGGGCAGCCACTACGCGACGTCCAGCGCGCCGCACTCGGCGGTGGCGCTCGCGGACCGGGGCCAGGGCGGAATGGACTGGACGTACACCTGGGACGAGGACACCAGCGCCTTCCAGCTGCCGCCCCGCGCCGACGCCGGCCGGCAGCCGAGCGGCCTCTATGACTACAGCGGCCTGGGCGGCTCCCGGGGCCTGTCCGTGGGCGTGGGCCGGCTGGGCATGGAGCCCGTCTACGCGGTCTTCGTCGCCTCCAGCAGCTCCGGCGCGCCGCCCGTGGCGGGCTCGCCGGGTTCGGCCGCCAAGGGCGTGCAGGTGTTCGCCATCGACGTGGCCACCGGTCAGAAGCTCTGGCAGTGGCAGAAGCCCTACTCCACCTCCGTGGACAACAGCGCGCCCGCCGCGCCCACCGTGGCGCAGGACCTGAACGGCGCCGCGCGCCTCTACGTGGGCGACATGGAGGGCCGGCTCTGGGAGCTGGACGCGTCCACCGGCATCAACGTCAACGTGGCGCGCATGGGCCCCGCGTGCAGTGAGGCCGCGCCCTGCAAGTACGCCGCGATGAACATCGGCGGGCTGCCCGCCACCAGCCAGCCCATCAGCACCAACGTGGGGCTGGCGCGCATCCCCCGCGACGCGACGAACGCCTCCGCCTTCGGCCCGTACAAGGGCAAGACCGTGGCGCTGGTGGGCACCGCCGGCATGGACTGGGTGCCGGATTCGGTGGCGGGCCGCTTCCACGCCCTGCTGTTGGATCCGGAGCTGCGGCTGCCGCTGGGCATGGACGGCAGGCGGCTGGACGGCGCGCCCCTCTCCGCGGGCCTGGCCCACTCGGAGGCGACCAGCTACGGCGTGCTCCAGGAGCCCTCGCCCTTCCCGCTCATCTTCTCCGCCCCGGAGCACGTCTACGGCAACATCACCATCGCCGGGCGCACCGCGTACTTCAGCACCGCGGAGGAGTCCATCAACGACCCCATGCTGCTCAGCGCCTCCGTCCGGGGCCGCACGTACAGCATCGACCTGGGCAACACCGGGACGTCCCAGCGGGCCATCACCCCCATGAGCGGATCATCGCTGGCCAACTACGGCGGCGTGGCCGTCTACCACCGCGACAACGGCGGCACGTCCCAGGACTACGTGGTGGGCGCGGAGGTCAGCGCCCTGCGCGTCACGCGCATCGACAACACCACCAACGCGGGCGCCTCCAGCCCCAACGCGAAGGACTCCGTGAACGGCGAGAACGGCGTGCTCTACCAGCTCCTCAACTGGAGCCAGAGGTTCTTCGAATGAGGCCCCCGCCCCCATCCGCCTCGCGGCGGGGCAGCGGCATCCTGGAGGTCCTCATCTCCATGAGCGTCCTGGCGCTGGCCGCCGTGGGCGCCGTGATGGGCATGGTGGCCGCCACGCGCGACGTGAAGGACGGCCAGGTGCTCCAGGGCCGGCGCATGCTGCTGGAGGCACGCGTGCAGCGGCTGTGGCTCGCGTCCAAGGCGGACCTCGCGAACCAGGCCGTCACCGCGCCCGCGCTCTTCCCTCCGCAGCTGGCCCTGGGCACGGCGCCCTGGCAGCTGGACCCCAGCCTGCCGCAGGCCGGCGACGTGGGCACCGGCGCCTACTTCCGCGTGCGGCCCACGGGACAGGTGGAGCCGGCCCTGGACGTGGCGGCCGGCACGCCCTGCGCCGCCACCACCCCGGACGCGGTCCTCCCCCGCGACGTCTACTGCCGGGAGGTGCTGGTGACGAAGGGGCTGCCTCGCGACCTGCCCCCCGCGGCCCAGGCGATGGTGCCCGCGGGCGCGCTGCCCTTCACCTTCTGGACGCGCGCGTACCGCAAGGGCGACAGCGTGGAGCGCGCCATCGTCCACAGCGAGGTGTTCGTCCAATGAGGACCCCGAACGGAGCCCGGACGCGAGGCATGACCCTGCTGGAGACGATGGTGGCCGCGGCGCTCGCCGCCATCGTGCTCGCGGCCGCCGCGGCCCTGCTGCTCGCGGGCGGGCGCGTGGTGCACAACACGGAGCACGTGGCGGACAGCCACGACAACGCGCGCCTCGCGGGTGAGACGCTGCTGTCCGCGGTGCGTCAGGCCGGGGCGGGCATGTCCGAGGGCCTCTGGGTGGTGTCCGGGGGCATTCCCCAGCGCATCAACCCCGTCTTCGGCGGGGACGGCGCCGGCGCGGGCGTGCTCGCCGCCACCACCTCCGGCAACGCGCCGGGCATGGACGGCAGCGACGACCTGTGGCTGGTGGTGCCGGACCGCAACTACCTGGGCCGCGACTGCGCGCCCGGCGCGGCGATGACGGTGGTGCAGCCGGGCACCGGGGCCCTGCAGGTCAACTGCGTGGGCGCCCCCAGCGGCGCCGCGCCCGCCAACCCGATGATGGTGGCCAGCAACATGAAGAGCGCCGCGCTGCTCACCCAGGCGGCGGTGAGCAGCACCCCTCCCACGGCCACGGTGAACTACGCGGAGACCGGCGTGCCGGGCTTCTCCAACGCGCCCCACAAGGGCGGCTTCCAGCGCGGCGACCTGGTGTACCCGGTGCGGCTGCTGCACTTCTTCATCGGGCGCAACCCCGTCAACGGCCGCAAGGCGCTGATGCGCGCGGAGGGCAGGCCCGGCACCGACGTGGCGGGGCGGCCCTTCACGGACATGAGCGACCCGGTGGTGGTGCAGGACTTCGTGGAGGACTTCCAGGTGGCCTTCGGCATCGACGCCTCGAACACGGGCGACCCCGTCCGCTACGACTTCCAGAACGGCCTCAAGCCCGAGTACACGCCGGGCCTGCGCTCCGTGCGCATCAGCGTGGTGGCCACCGGCCGCACGCCCCGCCGCGACACGCAGAACCAGGCGGTGCTCTCCGAGGACCTGCCCATCGCGGTGGAGAACCACACCCCCGCCCTGGCTCCCGCGGATGGCTACTTCCGCAGCCTCTTCTCGCGCCGGGCCGAGCTGCCCAACCTGGCCTCGGCCAGCCTGTGAGCCCCTTCATGTCCCCGCGCCCCCACTCCCGTTCCCCCCGCGGCGCCACGCTGCTGCTCGTCGTGCTGCTCGTCACCGTGCTGCTGGGCCTGGTGGCCGGCGTCATGGCCTACGCCGGCAGCGAGCGCACCCGCGCCGTCTCCTACAGCCGCACCGGCCAGCGGCAGGGCTGCGCGGAGAGCGGCCTGCAACTGGCGCGCGGCTACTTCGGCCGCAACTACGCCCAGTGGAACACCTTCCTGAGCATGCCGTCCGTCTACGACCCGGTCGCCTCGCCCACCAACCCGGCGCCCGCGGATCCGCGCACACCGGGCGGGCGCGCGGCCATCAAGACGACCAACCCCGCGCTGTTCGCGGACCTGGACGGCGACGGCAAGGACGACGTGTACCTCTACATCCGGGACAACGAGGACGAGTTCAAGCCGCTCCCGCCCGAGTGGAACCGCGACAATGATCAACAGGTGGTGGTGGGCGCGCTGTGCATCAGCGAGACGCTGATTCCGCGCCGGGGCAACGCCAACACGCTGGACCCCACCGGCCTCGCCGTGGAGGGCATCCTCCAGTACAACGGCGGCGGTCAGGCCTACACGGCGCAGACGGCGGGCGGCACGGGCTCCGGCAACCTGAACCGCTGAAGCCCCCGCCCTCCAGGCGTGCGAAGCTGGGGCCCATGCCCACGCTCGAAGACGCCATCGCCCTGGCGGTGGCCGCGCACCAGGGTCAGCGCGACAAGGCCGGACAACCCTACATCCTCCACCCGCTGCGGGTGATGCTGCGCCTGGCTTCGGACGCGGAGCGCACCGTGGCCGTCCTCCACGACGTGGTGGAGGACACGCCCTACACGCTGGAGCGCCTGCGCGGCATGGGCTACGCGGAGGACGTGCTGTCCGCGCTGGACTGCCTCACGAAGCGCGACGGCGAAAGCTACGAGGCCTTCATCGAACGGCTGCGTCCCCACCCCCTGGCCCGCCGCGTGAAGCTGGCGGACCTGGAGGACAACATGGACGTGCGCCGGCTGAAGGACGTCACGCCCAAGGACGCGGAGCGCCTGTCGCGCTACGTGGCCGCCTGGACGCGCCTGCGCGCGGAAGGCGCGCCGTAGGAACGACGACGGCCCGGCGACCCTCCGGATGCGAGGGCGGCCGGGCCGCGAACCACCGACTCCGTGTCGCGCGCTACGCCTTGGCGAGCTGGCGGAGCACGAACTGGAGGATGCCGCCGTTGCGGTAGTAGTCGAGCTCGTTCGGCGTATCGATGCGGCACAGCGCCGTGAACTCGCGGGTGCCGTTCTCACCGGTGGCCTTCACGGTGAGCTTCTTCTGCGGCGCCAGCCCGTCCGCGATGCCGGTGATTTCGAACGTCTCGTGGCCGGTGAGGCCCAGCGACTGCGCGTCCTGGCCCGCCTCGAACTGCAGGGGCAGCACGCCCATGCCCACGAGGTTGGAGCGGTGGATGCGCTCGAAGCTCTTGGCGATGACGGCCTTCACGCCCAGCAGCTGCGTGCCCTTGGCCGCCCAGTCGCGGCTGGAGCCGGTGCCGTACTCGGCGCCCGCCAGCACCACCAGGGGCGTGCCGTCCGCCTGGTACTTCATGGACGCGTCGTAGATGCTCATCCGCTCGCGGGTGGGGATGTGCACCGTGACGCCGCCCTCCACGCCGGGGACCAGCAGGTTCTTCAGGCGGATGTTGGCGAAGGTGCCGCGCACCATCACCTCGTGGTTGCCGCGGCGGGCGCCGTAGGAGTTGAAGTCCTTGGGCTCCACGCCCTCCGCCATCAGGTACTTCGCCGCCGGGCTCGTCTTGGCGATGTTGCCCGCGGGGGAGATGTGGTCCGTGGTGACGGAGTCACCCAGCAGCGCCAGCACGCGCGCGCCCTTGATGTCCTGGACGGCCTTGGGCTCCTTCGGGAGGTTCTCGAAGAAGGGCGGCTTGCGCACGTAGGTGGACTTGGCGTCCCACTGGAACGTGGAGCCCTTGCTCACCTGGAGCTGCTGCCAGAGCGTGTCGCCTTCCATGGCGTTGGCGTACTGGCTGCGGAACTGCTCCGGCTTCACCGCGGTGCGGATGGTCTCCTTGATCTGCTCGTTGGACGGCCAGATGTCCTTGAGGAACACCGGGCGGCCGTTGGGGTCCGTGCCCAGCGGCTCCGTGTCCAGGTCGCGGCCCACTTCACCGGCCAGCGCGTACGCCACCACGAGCGGGGGGCTGGCCAGGTAGTTCATGCGCACGTGCGGGTTGATGCGGCCCTCGAAGTTGCGGTTGCCGGACAGCACCGCGGCCACCACGAGGTCGCCCTCCACCACCGCGTTGGACACCGGCTCCGGCAGCGGGCCGGAGTTGCCGATGCAGGTGGTGCAGCCGTAGCCCACGACGTGGAAGCCCACGGCCTCCAGGTAGGGCAGCAGGCCCGCGTCACGCAGGTACTCGGTGACGACGCGGCTGCCCGGGGCCAGCGACGTCTTCACCCAGGGCTGCGGCTTGAGGCCCTTCTCCACCGCGTTCTTCGCCAGGATGCCCGCGGCCACCAGCACCGCCGGGTTGGACGTGTTGGTGCAGGAGGTGATGGACGCGATGACCACCGCGCCGTGGCCCACCTGGTAGCTCTGCTTGCCCGCCTTCACGGTGACGGTCTGGGCCAGCCGCTCCGGGGGCACCGGGGCCGCGGGGGCCTTGGCGCCGCCCTTGGGGCCCTCGTCGTCCTCGCCCTTGCTCTTGCCGGCGGACAGCATCTCCACCAGCGACGACTCGTAGCCGGCCTTCATGTCCTTCAGGGGCACGCGGTCCTGCGGGCGCTTGGGGCCCGCGAGGCTGGGCACCACGGCGGCCAGGTCCAGCGCCAGCGTGTCGCTGAAGAGGGGCTCCTCGGCGCCGGCGTTGAACCACAGGCCCTGCTCCTTCGCGTACGCCTCCGTCAGCGCCACGACGTCATCCGGGCGGCCGGTGAAGCGCAGGTAGTTGCAGCTCTCCTCGTCCACGGGGAAGAAGCCGATGGTGGCGCCGTACTCCGGGGCCATGTTCGCGATGGTGGCGCGGTCCGGCAGGGACAGGTTCTTCAGGCCCTCGCCGTAGAACTCCACGAACTTGCCGACCACGCCCTTCTTGCGGAGCATCTGCGTGACCGTGAGCACCAGGTCCGTGGCGGTGGCGCCCGCGGGCAGCTTGCCGGTGAGCTTGAAGCCCACCACCTGCGGAATCAGCATCGTGATGGGCTGGCCCAGCAGCGCGGCCTCCGCCTCGATGCCGCCCACGCCCCAGCCCACCACGCCCAGGCCGTTGATCATCGTCGTGTGGCTGTCGGTGCCCACGAGCGTGTCCGGGTACACGGTGCTGCCCTGGCGGAACGTCACCTGCGCCAGGAACTCCAGGTTCACCTGGTGGCAGATGCCGATGTCCGGGGGCACCACGCCAAAGCCCTTGAACGCGCTCTGGCCCCAGCGCAGGAAGGCGTAGCGCTCGCGGTTGCGCTCGAACTCCAGCTCCGCGTTCTCCTTGAAGGCCGCGGTGGTGGCGAAGGAGTCGATCTGCACCGAGTGGTCGATGACCAGGTCCGCCGGGTTGCGCGGGTTGATCTTCGCCGGGTCACCGCCCATGGCGGCGAGCGCCTCGCGCATGGCGGCCATGTCCACGACGGCGGGCACGCCGGTGAAGTCCTGGAGCAGCACGCGCGCGGGGTGGAACGAGATTTCGGTCTCCGGGGCGGCCTTGGGGTCCCAGGCGAGCATCTTCTCGATGTGCTCGCGCTTGACGACGCGGCCGTCCTCGTTGCGCAGCAGGTTCTCCAGCAGCACCTTCAGCGAGAACGGGAGGCGGTTGACCGCCGGGTGGGCCTTCGCCAGCGTGGCCAGGCTGAAGAATTCATAGGAGGCCGAGCCCACCTTGAGCTTGGCCTTGGTGCCGAAACTGTCCGTCATGTGCGTTGCCGTCCTTCCGTGCCGGAATGAGGCAACTTCTAGGCGTGTCACCCCCGGCATGCAAAGGGTTCCTGCACTGCGTTGAAGGCGGCGGACGCTTGGCTCGGACCCCGGGCTTACGGCCCCGCTCAGAGGACCTTCCGGAAGAAGTACAGCACGCGCTCCACGGCCTTCTGCCAGAGGGGCCGGCGGCGGAACTCGGCCAGGTCCACCTCGCGACAGTGGCCACAATCCAGGCGGAACGAGTCCTCCAGGGTGGCCCCCAGCCGGGGATCCGCGAACACCGCGTTGACCTCGTGGTTGAAGGCCAGCGACAGCCGTTCCAGGTTGAAGGAACCGATGGTGCCCCAAACGCCGTCCACTACCGCTGTCTTCGCGTGGAGCACGCCCCGGCGCCACTCGAAGATGCGGATGCCGGCGTCCATCAGGGGCTCGTAGAAGGCGCGCGTGGCGTGCTCCAGGAAGGGGTGGTCGCTCTTGCCGCCGTTGAGCAGCAGGCGCACCTCCACGCCCCGCTTCGCCGCGTCCTTGAGCGCGGCCACCATGCGCCGGTCCGGCACGAAGTAGCCCGCGGCGATGAGCACGCTCGCCCGGGCGCGCTGGATGGCGTGCAGATAGGCGCGGTGGATGCTGCGGCGGCTGGACAGCACCGCCAGCCCCACGTCACCTTTTCGAGACACGGGCGCCGCCGCGGGGGCCCCGCCGCGGATCCGCCGGCGAAGGCGGCTCAGGCGGTCGCGGAACATCATCCGCCACGTGGCGAGGAAGCGGCGCTCCAATTCGTGCACCGCGGGGCCTTCGATCCTCAGCACGTCGTCGCGCCAGGCGACGCCCTGCCCCTCCGGCGCCCAGTGCGCGGCGATGTTCACCCCGCCCGTGAAGGCCACCGTGCCGTCCACCACGAGGATCTTCCGGTGGTCGCGACGCAGCAGGTAGCGCAGCCCGCGCTGGAGGCTGAAGGGCTTGAAGGCGCGCACGTCCACGCCGCGCTGGCGCAGGGACTCGAAGAAGCTGCGGCGGCTGGCCCAGGACCCCACCGCGTCGTAGAGCACCTTCACGTGCACGCCGCGCTCGGCGGCCTCCGCCAGCGCCTGGCCGAACAGCTCGCCCACCGCGTCGGTGACGAACATGTACGTCTCCAGGCGGATGGAGCGGCGCGCGCGGCGGATGGCCTCCAGCATCTCCGGGTAGGCCTCCACGCCGTCGCGCAGGAGCCGGCACGCGTTGCCCTGGAGGGTGGTGTGCCGCAGGGGCAGGTAGTAGCGGGCGAGCAGCCTGCGGGACACCCCGGCGCTCCACACCGGGCCGTGCTCCGGCACCGGCTCCGGCGAACGCGCCAAGCCGGGCGCCGCCGGGGCCCCCCATCCTTCTGACTGCCCGTCCTCCCCTACCCGCTCGCGCCTCACGCGATTGAGGGTGGGAACGGAGGGAGGGACCGGCAACCCGGACAGGCCCTGCTCGCCTCCCTGGCGGGCTCGCGGCGTCCGCTCCCGGACACCGCGAGCGACGGCGGCTACAGGTTGTACTCGGCGCGCTTGTTCTCCGCGCGCGTGGCGCACGGCTGGTCGTACTCGGGGAAGTACTCGCGCATGTGGTCCAGGGTGGAGGCGGCCTGCTTGTAGTGGCCCTGGTTGTAGTAGCCCTCCACCTCCAGCAGCAGCTTGGAGCAGGTGCGGTCCAGCTCCTGCTGGGCGCGCTTCATCTGCTCCTGCGCCTCGAAGTAGAGGTCCGGCTTGGGGTCCGGGTGGGCCTCCAGCATCAGCCACGCCTCGCGGAAGGCCTTCCAGGCCTCGTAGCGGTTGCGCGCGCCGATGTCCGGCGTCTCGAAGTTCTTGCGGCCCTTCTTGAAGGAGTCCCCGGCCTGCTGCAGCAGCTGCTGCGTGGAGAGCTGCTCCGGAAGCAGCGCGCGCTCCACCCAGACGTTCCAGATGCGCCAGGGGTCCTCGCCGGGCGGGTTGCGGGTGTTGTCGAAGATGATCCGGTTGGGTTCGCCCTTGCGCAGCTGCTGGGGCGGGATCATCAGCTCCAACGAGCGCTCCTGGCTGGCCAGCGTGTCCGGGGGCACCTTGCCCACGTCCACGCCGTTGACGCTCACCACCACTTCATCCTTGGAGATGCCCTGGGCCTGGTAGTGGAGGATGACCACCGCGCGCGTCGCGGCGACGAACTCCCACTCGAAGACCTTCATGTCCGGCCGGTACCAGGTGACGCCGTCGCCCAGGCCGAACGAGTCGGTGATGGGCTGGTTGGAGAGGCGCACCGGCTCCTCGCCCTTCTGCACCTGGTCGTTGCCGCCCAGCACCAGCCAGTACACGAGCGCGAAGAGGCCCAGCACCACCACGCCGCCGCCGGTCATCACGCCCGCGCGGACCTTGGAGTTCGCCTCCGCCCAGAACAGGCGCAGGTTGGCCATCAGCCCCGGCGTCTCACGGCGGATGCGGGCGCGCTCGGCCGCGGACAAGCCACCGCCGCCGGCGCCCGCGCGGGGGGAAGGCGCCCGAGCCACCGCGCGGGACGACTGGGACCCGGTGCGGCGCGCGGGCGGGGGCGCTGGGGCGGGCTTCTCCAGGGCCGCGGGAGCCTCCTCGTCCGGAGGCGGCTGCTGCGGCGCCGCGCGCTGCGCGTTGGAGGAGGTGGGCCGGCGGATGGCGCGCATGTTCATGCGCGTGGACTCCGCGCGGATGCCCTGCAGATCCTCCTCGTCGGCGCCTTCCGGCATGAGCGCGGCGGCCTTCTTGTTGCGCTGCTTGCGCACGGAGTCGATGGAGACGATGCGCGTGCTGTTGGCGCCGTCCTCCGCGGGCTTCTCGTCCTCGCCGGTGGTCGCCTCGTCCGCCGCCAGCGCGAAGAGGAACGTCACCGGGCCCAGCGTCAGCGTGTCGCCGTCGGTGAGCGCCTGCTTCTGCACCGCCGCGCCGTTGAGGAGCGTGCCGTTGGCGCTCTTCTGGTCCTCCACCGCGTAGCCGCCTCCGTCCTGGAAGATGCGGCAGTGGCGGCGGGAGACACCGGGGTCATACAGCACCACATCGCACTCGGAGGTGCGCCCGATGAGCACGGAGTCTTGGTCGAAGACGAACTCCTTGCCTGCGTCTTTTCCCTCGGAGATCGTCAGTTGGAAGGCCATGTCGTCCTAGGAGCCTATCGAGGCATGCACGGCTCGGGCAACGGCGGCGCGCGCGCTCGCCGGCTCCAGCACCTCCGCCTCGCCGCCGAAGGATAGCACCCACTGTGTGAGCCAGCGCTCACTGTCTCCGGCCACCCGCACCTCCACCCCGCCGTCAGCGAGCGGGCGGGCGTCCTGGCCGAAGCGCTCCTTCACGTAAGGGGCCGCCGTGGGCGTGAAGCGCACCCGGACGGAGGCCTCGCTGGTGCCGCGCGCCGGGTTGGGCACGTCCGCGCGGGCATCCGGAGGGGGCTGGAAGGCGGTGGGGGTGACGGCCAGCTCCTCCATCCGGTCCAGCCGGAACAGGCGCGCGTCCTGGCGGGTATGGCAGAAGCCCTGGAGGTACCACTGCCCCCGGTGGCTGAGCAGCTCGTAGGGGCGCACCCGGCGCGGCTCCGGAGGGCGGCCGGGGCTGGCGTAGCCGAACGTGACCTCCAGCCGCTCCAGGATGGCCCGGGTGAGCGGCCCCAGGGCCGGGGGCGCGTCCGCGGAGGCGTCGATCTTCCGGAACATGTCCCGGAAGCGCTCGCGCGCGGCGGGCGGGATGATGCCCTCCAGCTTGGTGAGGGCGCTCTGGAGGGCGTCCCCGGTGGACGGGCGCAGGAGCTCCGCCGCGGCGGCCAGGGCCGCGGCCTCTCCCGCCGTCAGCCGGGGCGGCGCGAACAGGCGCTGATCCAGGTCCACATAGACGCGGTCGTTGGCCACGTAGATGTCGATGTAGTCGTCCGGGTTGAAGGGGGGCCGGCCCACGCAGGTGAGCAGGTCCAGCTCCTCCAGCAGGTCCTCCCGGCTGATGTTGAGCGCCTTCGCCAGGGCCTCCACGGTGACGCCCGGGTGCTTGGAGACGTAGGGGACGAGGAACAGCAGGCGGCGCAGCCGCTCGTGGACGTTGCTCATGCGCTCACCCGGGGACCTTCCACCGGCGCGTGCTTCGCCAGGATGTTCGCCGCCATCTGCTCCAGGCGCGCACGGGCCTCCGGAGGCCCCTCCACGCGGCAATCCGCCCCCAGGGAGAGGACGAACCGCACCAGCCCGTCCAGGAACGTCACGGGGAAGCGGGCCCGCGCGACGCCCTCCGCCACCGGCTCCAGCGCCGCGCCGGGGAAGAGGGAGCCCGCGCGCGAGGCCTGCGGCCCGGTGAGCTGGAGCGTCACCTCCATGGGCGCGTGGAAGCGGTACTGCCAGGGGAAGTACGCCACGTGCGCGTCCAGGGAGAAGTCAGCGGGGACCTCGAAGTCCGGCGTGCGCGGCCGCGCGGTGTTCACCTTCAGCTCGCGGATGCGGTGCACGTGGAAGGTGCGCAGGCCCTGGCGCAGGTGGCAGTAGCCCACCAGCGTCCAGACGCCGCGCCGGAGCGCCAGCCCATACGGGTCCACGCGCCGCTCCGTCACCCCGTCCTTCCGGGGGCTGCCATAGGTGAGCTGCACCCACTTGTGCGCGGAGCACGCATCCCACAGCTGCTCCAGGCGGGCGGAGACCTCCTTCTCCTGGCCCTCCTGCCCGGTGCCCAGTTCCATGCGCACGCGCGGGGTGGGCAGGGACTCGCCGGCGAAGAAGCCAATCTTGCGCAGGGCGTGCGCCAGGTCGTCGCGGCCCGGGAACGCGCCCGAGGCCAGCGCGGCGGACCCGGCGGCGTAGAGCACGGCCAGCTCCTCCTTCGTCAGGTCCGCCTCCGGCAGGTAGTAGACGTCGCGGTCGACGAGGTAGCCGTCGCGCCGCTCGTCGTCGCCCTGCACGTAGCTCAGCGGGAAGCCCAGCTCGACGAGCTCCGCCTTGTCGCGCTCGAACTTGCGCTCGGCGGCGTCGTCCGAGCCGCCGTAGTCCGCGGGGAAATGCTCACGCAGTTCGGCCCAGGAGATGGGTTCCCGCGCGTCGAGCAACAGTGCCACGAGATCAAGGATGCGTTCCGTGCGGTCCATTCAGGAGATCGGTGACGATGGCGGACAGGACCCGGGAGATCAAGAGACCGGGGACTTCCGGGGTGGGGGAAGGGGGGTCCGGGGAAGGGACGAGGGGGGAACAGCGGAGATGGCTGGCGCCGTCCAGGACGGGATAGCCGCCCCGACCTGAACAGGCAAGCAGGTATTGCCATGTACCCCCTGTTTCGTCCGCGAGGCAGCAGACAACCGGGGGCGTGGGGCTCGCGCTTGGGGCGCGCCTGGGTTATTCCTTGGGCCCTGTCGATTTTTGAGTGCGAAGTGACAGCGGGTCCTCTTGGAGGCCCCGTTGGCTGCCGTGGGGCCGACACGGCGGACGAGGCTTTGACGAGGGCACACCCATGAACCGCACCTCCCTGCTGAAGACGTGGCTGCCCGGGCTGGCGCTGGTGCTGCTGGCCCTGGTCTCCGCCCCGGCGCACGCGCGCTCGGAGCCGCTCTACTTCGCGCTGGAGGTCCGGCGCGACGGGCGGCTCATCGCCCAGCCCAAGCTGCTCGGGGAAGCGGGCCGCACCCTGCGCGCCGAGCGCCGCCGCCCGGGCGCGACGGTGCCGGACTACCGGCTGGTGCTCACGCCGAAGGGCGAGGGCGACTCGTTCCAGCTCCAGGTGGACCTGTCCCTGCCGGAGGGCGAAGGCCACTCCCAGCTCGCCCTGCTGCACGGCCAGGAGCGCAAGCTCCAGCTTGGCCGGGTGCCGGGGGAGCTGGAGGTCTCGCTGCTCCTGATGAAGGTGGACTCCCCTGAGTTCCGCGCGCTGATGCGGCTCACGGAGGAGACGCCCGGCACGGTGAAGTCCGTCTCCAGCTCCATCTAGGCGGCTTGCGCCCACGGCCGCTACAGCACCGCCAGGTCGTCGCGGTGCACCGCCTCATCCAGATAGCGGTAGCCCAGCACCGCCTCGATGTCCGCGCTCCGCCGTCCGGCGATGCGCCGGAGTTCGTTGGCGTCGTACGTGGACAGGCCCCGGGCGAACACCTCCCCGTCCGCGTCCGACAGGTCCACCGGGTCCCCCCGGCCGAACTCCCCCTCCACGGCCGTCACGCCGCTGGGCAGCAGGCTCCGCTTGCCGGTGACGATGGCCTGCTTCGCGCCCGCGTCCACCACCAGCCGGCCCCGGGGCCGCAGGGCGTGGGCGATCCACGCGGTGCGCGCGCTCCTGCGTCCGGCGGGCTCGAAGAGCGTGCCCACCGCCTCGCCCTGGAGCACGCCCCTCAGGCGGCCGGGCACCGCGCCGGAGGTGATGACGCAGGGGATGCCCAGCTCCGCGGCGCGGGCGGCGGCGCGCACCTTGGAGGCCATGCCTCCGGTGCCCACGGCGCTGGTGGCGTCGCCGGCCAGGGCCAGCACGTCGGCGGTGACGCGCGGCACGGAGGCCATGAGGCGCGCGTCCGCGTCCTTGCGCGGGTCGGCGGTGTGCAGGCCCTCCACGTCCGACAGGAGCACCAGCGCGTCCGCCTCCACCACGCCGGCCACCAGGCTGGCCAGCGTGTCGTTGTCTCCGAACTTGAGCTCGTCCACCGACACGGTGTCGTTCTCGTTGATGACCGGCACCACGCCCGCGGCCAGCAGCCGGTCCAGGGCGTGCTTCACGTTGAGGTAGCGCCGGCGCTCCTGCACGTCCTCGTGGGTGAGCAGCACCTGGGCCACCGTCCGGGACGCGTGGCTGAAGGCCTCTTCGTACGCCTGCATCAGGCGGCTCTGCCCCACCGCCGCGCACGCCTGCTTGCCCGGGATGTCCCGGGGGCGCGAGGGCAGGCCCAGCCGCTCCATGCCCAGCGCGATGGCGCCGCTGGACACCACCACCAGCTCCCGCCCCTGGGCGGCCCACAGCAGGTCCTGGCCCAGCGAGTCGAAGTGGGTGCGGTTGAAGCGGCCCGTGGCGCTGGTCAGCGCGTTGGTCCCAATCTTCACCACCACGCGGCGAGCCCCGCGCAGGGCGTTGCGTGCGGAATCAGTCACGGTGGGCAGCGTAGGCTGGAAACGGAAAGGACGCGCGCGGCCCGGCTGTTCACCAGGCTTCGTGGCGGGCGGGACGGTGGCTTTGTCATGAAACGCGGGGGCCTCCAGTCCATCCAAGGCCTTGAAAGCAGCGCGGACCCTTCGATGCCCGCGCCAGGAGAAACGGTTTGAAGGAAATCTTCGGCAACACCCTGGGCCTGAAGTCGAGCGAGCAGCAGCGGCTGCGCAACACCTTCCGCCGCCGCGTGGATCCGCGCGAAATCGTGTCCGTGGAGCTTGCCCGCCACCTCACCGAGCTCTCGCACGAGCTCAACCGGCAGGTGGGCGTCCTCATCAACCGCAAGGGCGACATCGAACACGTCGTGGTGGGCAACGCGCACAAGCTGGAGCTGCCGGACATCGGCCGTGCGCGCGCCGGGCAGATCCGCCTGCGCGGCCTGCGGCTGGTCCACACGCACCTGAAGAGCGAGCCCCTGACGAAGGACGACCTCACGGACCTCGCGCTCCTGCGCCTGGACTGCGTGGCCGCCGTGGGCGTGGGGAACGAAGGCCTGCCGGGCGTGCTGCACTGGGCCTACCTGGTGCCGGAGAACGGCTCGGGGGAGTTCTGGCACCTGTCCACCCTGCCCTCCGTGCACGTCGAACAGCCGGACCTGCTGGCGACGCTGGACGCGCTGGAGGAGGAGTTCAACCGCAAGGCGGCCGCGCGCACGGTGTCCGGACGCGAGCGCGCCATCCTGGTGGCGGTGTGCCTGGACGGCAACCGCGCGCGGGCGGAGTCCTCGCTGGCGGAGCTGAAGGAGCTGGCGCGCACCGCGGGCGTGGAGGTGGTGGACAGCGTGCTCCAGATGAAGCGGGAAGCGGATCCGCGCTACCTCATCGGCCGGGGCAAGCTGGAGGACCTGAACCTGCGCTCCATGCAGTCCATGGTCGACCTGCTCATCTTCGACAAGGACCTCACCCCGTCGCAGGGCCGCCACATCGGGGACGCGACGAGCCTGAAGATCCTGGACCGCACGCAGCTCATCCTGGACATCTTCGCGCAGCGCGCGCAGACGGCGGAGGGCAAGCTCCAGGTGGAGCTGGCGCAGCTGAAGTACCGCCTGCCCCGGCTGGTGCAGGGGGATGACTCGCTCAGCCGGCTCATGGGTGGTGGCGTGGGCGGCCGCGGCCCGGGTGAGACGAAGCTTGAAATCGACCGCCGCCGCGTGCGCGAGCGCATCACGAACCTGGAGCGCCGCATCGACGTCATCAGCCGCGAGCGCGGCGTCCGGCGGGCCCAGCGCAACCGGCGCGAGGTGCCGGTCATCTCCATCGTGGGCTACACCAACGCGGGCAAGTCCACACTGCTCAACGCCATCACCAACGCGGAGGTGCTGGCGGAGGACAAGCTGTTCGCCACGTTGGACCCCACCAGCCGGCGGCTGCGCTTCCCGCAGGAGCGCGAGGTCATCATCACCGACACGGTGGGCTTCATCCGGGACCTGCCCAAGGACCTGGTGGCCGCCTTCCGCGCGACGCTGGAGGAGCTCTACGACGCCAGCCTGCTCCTGCACGTGGTGGACGCGGGCGACCCCGCGCGCGACGACCAGGTGGAGGCGGTGGAGACCATCCTGAATTCGCTGGGCCTGATGGAGAAGCCGCGCCTGATGGTGTGGAACAAGGCGGACCTGCTGCCCGCGGACGAGGTGGAGACACTGCTGCGCTCGCGGGGCGGCGTGGCCATCAGCGCGGCGAAGCGCGAGGGACTGGCGACGCTCCTGGCCAAGGCGGACACCACCCTGTTCGCCGAAGGGGCGTCCGAGTCCATCGGCGTCGTGTGACGGTGGGCGGGTTGCCGGCGCGGGGGCCGTCCCCGTAGACTCAGGGGGCCTTGGCTCCCGCGCTGAACCTGCTCATCCCCTTGTTGACGGCCCAGATCGAAGGCCTGCCCGGACAGGACTCCGGGCCGGACTACGACAAGCCCGTCTCGTCCATCACCACCGGCTACATCGACCTGCTCGAGAAGAACAGCCACATCGTCTACCCGGTCATCGCCGTGGTGACGCTGCTGCTCATCGGCTGGGGCATCCTGTCCGCGTGGCGCACGCAGGACATGGACGGTCTGCAGAAGAACGAGTTCAAGCGCGCCATCATCAACCAGCTGCGCAGCAACGTGAGCGGCATGCCCGGCGACCTGCTGGGCCGCAGCATCGGGCTGGACCGGCTCAAGACGAACCGCCTGCTGGAGGAGATGCAGACGGAAGGCCTGGTGCTGAGCCACACCAATTCGGAGCGGCTCACCGTGTGGCGCGTGCGCGGCGCGAGCCCGGAAGCCAAGCCGCGCCGCTACTGAGCACCGCGGCGCGACTCAGCCGCCGGACAGCTCCGACTTCGGCTGGCGCGTCATCAGGTCCACCACCGCGTTCCGGGCGTTCTTGCCCTCGTAGGCGATGAGGTAGACCTGCTCGCAGATGGGCAGCTCCACCCCCGTCTTGAGCGACAGGTCGCGCGCGCTCTTCGCCGTCTTCACGCCCTCGGCGACCTCCTTCATGTCCGCGAGGATGTCCGGCAGCGTGCGGCCCTTGCCCAGCTCCATGCCCACGTGGCGGTTGCGGCTGAGCTCGCCCGTGCACGTGAGCACCAGGTCGCCCATGCCGGACAGGCCGGACAGCGTCAGCGGGTTGGCGCCCTTGCGCACCGCGAGCCGCGTGATCTCCGCCAGGCCGCGCGTGATGATGGCCGCCCGCGCGTTGTGGCCCATGCCCAGGCCATCCGCCATGCCCGCCGCGATGGCGATGACGTTCTTCAGCGCGCCGCCGTACTGCACGCCCACGACGTCCGTGGACGTGTACGAGCGGAAGGTGTCCGTCTGGAGCGCCTTCTGACAGCGCTGGGCCACCTTGTCCCAGTGCGACGCGATGGTCACCACCGTGGGCATGCGCCGCGCCAGCTCCTTCGCGAAGCTGGGGCCGGAGAGCACCGCGACGTACGGGTGGAACTCCTCCGGCAGGCAGTCCTCCATCAGCTCCGTCATGGTGAGGAGCGTCCCGTTCTCGATGCCCTTGGACACCGTGATCAACGGCACGCCCTTGGGCAGGAAGGACTTCGCGCGCGCGAGCACCTCGCGCGTGGCGTGGCTGGGCGTGGCGAGCACCACCATCTCCGAGCCCGCCAGCGCCTCCTCCAGGTCCGTGGTGGCGCGCACGCGCTCGGAGAGGGGGATGCCCTTGAGGTAGGTGGCGTTCTCGTGGCGGGTGTTGATGGCCTCCACGGCGCCGGGTTCGCGGCCCCAGAGCCGGACCTCGTCGCAATTCACCGCGAGCACGTTGGCGAGCGCCGTACCGAACGAGCCTGCACCGATGACACTGCCACGCATGAGATGACCTCTGTTCGAATGGGGGGATTTCAGAACACCGTGGACACGACACCCACGGACAGGGTGGGCATGAACTCCGCTTCGCCCGGACGGTCGCGGAAGTCTCCGCCAAAGGAGACAGCGTAGGACGTCTTCTCGCCGACCGGAAACTCCGCGCCCACCCGGACGAGCACCGACACATCCAGCTCCCACGAGGGCGGCACCCCGCCCAGGGGATCGCGCAGGACGGGGTGTGTATCGAAGGCCAGCAGGCACCGCACGTCCAGGTACGGCCGCCACGCGCGGGGGCTGGACCCCTGGAAGGAGCCCACGAGCCCCGGGGCCACGTTCCAGTCGCGCCGGCCGCTCAGGTAGCGCGCGCCGTGCTCCTCCGTATCCGGAGGGCGCAGGAAGAACGCATGGCCGCCGTCCGTGACGAAGGCCAGGCTGGCGTTCTGGCCGTCCAGGAGGGTGAGGCGCGCGCTCGCGCGCACCTCGGTCATCAGGCCGTAGACGGTGTCCACGCCCAGTCCCAGGTCCAGGCGCTCCAGGACCCCGTACACGCCGCGCGCGGACACGAAGGGGAAGCCCAGCTCCATTCCCACGCCCAGGTGCCCCGCGCCCAGCGACCGTCCGCCGTAGAGCCCGTACCGGTTGGGCGTCAGGAGGGGCCGAGGGGGACGCGGGGGCCTGCCACGGCGCGCGGGAGGCGGTGGCTCGCCGAGCGGCGGCGCTTCCCCACTGGGACGCGGAGGGGCATCGCGGGGCGTGGCGGGAAGCGGCGTGTCGACGGGGGCGGAGGCCCCGGGGAAGGCATCCCAGCCCTCGTCGCCAGCGGGCGGCTCCTGGCCCTGGGAGGCGTCGGCCTCGGGAGGCGGGGAGCGGGAGGGGCCGCTGCCCGGCGGGGTCCGGGACTTGGGAGCTTCGGGACGGGAGGAGCTGCCCGGCGCGGGCCGGGGCTCGGGGGCTTCGGGATGGGAGAGGCTGCTCGGCTCACTCCAGGACTCGTCGGGCGTCGTGGCCCGGGAGGACGGCGGAGGCGCGGGGGTCTGGGCCCGCACGGAAGCGACCGGCGCCAGGGCCAGGAGCGACAGGGTGAGGAGACAGGGATGGCGCATGGGGACAGGGAGCGGGCAGCCTAGCCCACGCTCTGGCCCTGAACGAGGTCGGCCTGCCCGACCTCTCCTCCGCCATCCGGTCGCGTCCGGAAAGTGGCAGCCCCTCCACAATGGTGATGACGCGGGCCGGGCCCGGTCTACCATCCGCGCCCGCGCGCATGGCGTCGGTGAGGAGAGCAGACGGGATGAGGGTCGGACGGGGTGCATTGCTGATGGCGCTCGCACTGGGCGCATGCAGCAGGCCCGGCGCCAGCACGGAGACGACGGACGCGGGGACCAACGGACTGCCAGGGCGGCCGTCCCTGTTGCTCCTCCCCGCGTGCGAGGAGTTGCTGCCCGCGGACCTGCGCGACATCACCCTCAACGGCTTCACGATGAAGGAGCAGCGGGCCTGCCCCACGTGCGGGCCCGTCTGTGAACTGCGTTCGGCGGCGCTGCCGGACGTGTCCGTGTCGGTGGCGTATGACTGCCAGCCGGGCTACGCGACCGCGGACGTGCGCGCGCTGCTCGCGCCCACGCTGAACGCGGGCGGCGAGGAGGTGCCCGCGCTGGGCCGGGCCGCCGCGCGCCGCAACCCCGTGCAGGGCATGACCCAGGTGGTGGCGTGGGATGACGACTCGCCCTGCGTCGTCGTCGTCACCTGGCTGGGGGAGGATCCCGACCGCGCGCTGGACGTGGCCCGCCTCGCGGTGACGTCGCACCACGGAACGGAACAGGCCGCGGACGGGGGCGAGCTGCTCCCCGGCGACGCGGGGGACAGCCCCTTCAGGGACGCTCCGCTGGAACCGCTGGACAGCCTCACCTCGCCGCGCGCGGGAACGACGGACGTGCTCTCCGCCCCGCCGGGCGCGGGCTCCATGGCACCGCGCCCCGCCGCCCCGGTCGTCACGCCGGTCAAGCCGAAGCCCGCGCCGAAGCCCGTGACACCCGCGCCTCCGGTACCCGCTCCCGCGCCGAAGCCCGTGCACCCGGCCCCCGAGCATGCCGCGCCCGCGCCGAAGCCCGTGACGCCGGTGCCCGAGCATGCCGCGCCCGCGCCGAAGCCCGTGACGCCGGTGCCCGAGCATGCCGCGCCCCCGCATGCCGCGCCGGGCGCCCCTGACGCGGGATAGACAGCCGCCGTTCGACGGGCCTTGTCCGCCCGGCGGGCCTCCAGCCCCTGACGCCCCTCTCCAATCACAGACAGAGGGGCGCCCAGGGCACACGACGGGTCGCGGCTGAGGCGACCGTCCGACCCGCTACAGCGTCTCCAGATACGCGACGAGGTCGTCCACGTCCGAGTCGGACAGCTGCGCCGTCAGGCCGTGCTGGTTCGACTCGCGTCCGTTCAGCAGGCGGGCCTTGAGCGTGGGCGCGCTGCCGTCGTGCAGGTATGGCGCGGTGCGGCCCACGCCCAGCAATGACGGCGTGTTGAGCCCCGCCGTGATGACCGCCGCCGCGTCCTGCAGCACGCCCGAGCGCACGAACGTGCCCACGTCCACGTTGGTGTTGTTCGTGAACGCCACGCCCGAGTGGCACGTGTCACACGCCGCCTGCTTGAAGAGCACCGCGCCGCGCGCCTGCGAGGCCGTCAGCGGCTCTCCCCGGGCTGCGTTGTCCGGCGCGGGAATCGCGTCGATGAAGGCCGCCAGCTTCGCCACCGTGTCGGCATCCAGCGACTCGCCGCCCATGCGGTCCTTCACCGTGGCGTTCATGAAGGCCCCCAGCTCGGAGAACTCACCGCTCCAGTGGAAGGGCGCCGTGGACGTCGTCATGCGGCCCGCCAGGCTGGGCGTCTGGCGAGGCCCGTCCGGGAAGCCCCACACGTGTCCGTCCTCGCGGCCCTCCAGGTGGCACGACGCACAGGAGATGACCACCGCGGGGCTCGTCATCCGTTCATCCAGCGCGGTGAAGAACAGCCGCCGCCCCTGCGCCGCCAGGGGCGCCAGCGTGTCGCCCGCGAGCGTCAGCCGGGGCATCTGCTCGCGCACGAGCCCCTCGGCCCCATCCGCGCCGCTCACCAGCGTGGTGAGCGTGTGGTCGAACGCGTTGTAGACGTACGCCTTGCGCCCATCGCGCGTGAGGGCGATGCCGTTGGGCCCCGCCCCCACGGGCAGCACCTGCCGCACCGAACTCCCCGCGCTCATCAGGTCCCCCCCGGAGCGGCGCCACGCGGGCACGATGGCCACGTTGTTCGTCTCCTGGTTCACCAGGAAGAGCCACGCGCCCGTGGGATCCACCACCGCCGCCGCCGGCCCCTGCAGGGGCGCCTCCGACGACGGGCTGGCGATGAGCGACGTGGGGTAGTCCGGCGTCTCCTCCGGCGGCGGCTTGCACTCATCCAGGTCGTCCACCACCGGCCGGGGCGCCTCCCCCGTCGCGTCGAAGGCGACCAGGCCCACCGCCACCACACCCCCACCTCCAGCCGCGCCACACGGCGTCCCGCCGCCATACATCTGCTCCCCCGGGCCGGGGTTGTTCCCATCCACGGGCCCCCCCAGCGGATCCTCGCGCGACCAGAGCACCGGCGCGAAGAGGCGCTGTCCGTCCGGCGTGCCCAGCAGGTCCACCATGCCGCGCGCCCGGAACGCCCGCGGGCCCCGCGCGGCGCCAGGCTGGGACGAGGTCCCCGTGGAAGGCGACGGGGCGAAGGCGGACGGCGGGCGGTTGGCCAGCGTGTTCAGGGCCGTGCCGTCGCGCATCACCCGGGGACGGTCCACGTTCGACAGGTCCACCGTCATCACGTCGCCCTGACGGAACAGCGACACCGCCGCCTTGCGGCCGTCCTCCAGGAGCGCGATGCCGCGCGGCTCCTGGCCCAGCGGCAGCTCCCAGCGCGCCGTGAGAGAGCCCGTGTCGATGGCGGTGAGGCTGCCCCGCGCGGCGGATTCGCGCGTGGCGCTGTTCACCACGTACAGCGTGCTGCCGTCCGGGGACACGGCCAGCCCCGTGGGCTCCACGCCCACCGGAATGCGCGCGGCCTCCACCGCGTCCCCCCGGCGGATGACGGACACGCTCCGCCCGCCCCGGTTCGTCACGTACACCGTGTCGTCCGGCCCCACCGTCACGCGCTCCGGACGCGGCCCCACCCGCACCTCGCCCACCTTCTCCCGGCGGACGGTGTCCACCACGGCGAGGATGCCGTTGTCCGCGTCCACCACGTAGAGCAGCGAGTCATCCCGGCTGAGCGCCACGGACCCGGAGGCATTGCTCCAGGTGCCCGCCACCTCGCGCTCCTTGCAGCCCGAAAGCACCAGCGTCGTCGCCGCGCACAGCGCGGCCCATCCCTGCCGTCGCATCGGAATCGCCATCCCCTTCCGCGAAGGCCCGCGCGTCCCTCCGGCCCCATGCGCGCGCGCCCCACGGCCTGTCGGGAGCGTGCCGGCCCTGCTCACACGCCGTCCCGAGGGCCTCATGCTCGCCCACCCGCCCACTGGAAGTCGATGCCCCTCCACACCCACCGTATGTCCTCGAACGATGTCGGGAACCCTCCTCCCTTCACCAAAACGCCCGAGCACGGGGCCTCCGTCGCGTGTAGACACCAGGGGTCGTGTCACGTCCCGCGCCCGTCATCCTCAGCTTCCGGCGCACCTTCGCGCTGCTCATCCTGCTGGTCGTGCTGCCGTCAGCCGGCCTGTCCGGCTTCGGCGTCGTGGCCATCATCAATGAACGCGCCGCGGTGGAGAAACGCCTGGAGGCCGCGTGGCGAGGCACGCTCGCGGACCTGTCCGCGGAGGTGCCCCGCGCGTTGACCCGCGGACGGCTGGAGCCGCGCGACAACGGCCGGCTGGCGTTCCTCCTGCCGGATGATCAGGAGCTGTCCGACCCGGACGGCACCTTCCGCGTGGAGAACGGCGTGGTGCGGACACAGGACCCGCAGCTGGCGGAGTCCCTGGCGGCGCTGGTGCCGGAGGCCGCCTCCCTGCCCACGGTGCCCACCGTCTTCTCGCTCGCCACCGGGAACCGCGCGGTGCTGGTGGCCGCCGAGCGCCAGGGCGCCTCCGTGCGGGGCGTGCGGCTGTCGAGCGTCGCGCTGGACGCGCTGCTGGCGGAGAAGGCGCAGGGACGGGCCACGTCGGAGCCGGTGCGCTTCACGCTGCTCCCCGTGCCGCGCGACACGTCCAGCGACGGCGGGCTCGTCAACCGGCTGATGTCGGAGGTGGCCCAGGCCCGGCAGAACGCCCTGGGGCCGCCGGTGCTCGCGGAGCGCGTGCTGTCCGCGCCGCTCCAGGACTTCCGCCTGGTGGTGCTGCCCACCGGCGAGGACCCCGTGGCGAGCGCCTCCACGCGCAACCGCGCCGTGTACGGCGTGCTGCTGGGCCTGTTCTACCTGACGCTCACCTTTGGAGTGGCGTACACCGGCCGGGTGCTCTACCGCGAAGCGCGCCTGTCGCGGATGAAGACGGACTTCGTGTCGCTGGTGAGCCATGAGCTGCGCACGCCGCTCACCTCCATCCGCATGTTCATCGAGACGCTGGCCCTGGGCCGGTTGAAGGACCCCGCGCAGACCCAGGAGGTGCTGGACCTGCTGACGCGCGAGACGGAGCGCCTGTCGGACCTCATCGAGCGGGTGCTGGACTGGGCGCGCATCGAGAGCGGCCGCAAGGTGTACCAGCGCGAAGCCCTGCCGGTGGCGAACGTGGTGGACTCGGCGGTGGCGGCCTTCCGCGCGCAGCGGCTGGGCGACGGCATGGAGCTCACCGTGCAGGTGGATGACGGACTGCCCCCGGTGGAGATGGACCGCGTCGCGGTGGCGGGCGCGCTGCTCAACTTGTTGCAGAATGCCTACAAGTACAGTGGGCCCACGAACCGCAGGATCGCCCTCCGGGCGCGGAGGGACGGCAGACACGTGAACCTGTCGGTGGAGGACAACGGGGTGGGAATCGCCAGGAAGGACCGCAAGCGCATCTTCGAGCGCTTCTACCGCGTGGACAACCTGCTCACGCGCAAGACGGAGGGCAGCGGACTGGGGCTCGCCATCAGCAAGCGCATCGTGGAGGCGCACGGCGGCCGCATCACGGTGCAGAGCGAGCCCGGCCAGGGCAGCCGCTTCACCATCCAGCTCCCGGTAGGCCGCGCATGAGCACGCCCGAGGAGAAGCCCCGGCGCATCCTCGTCGTGGAGGACGACCTGTCCATCCTCACCGGCGTGTCCATGAACCTGCGCTTCGAGGGCTACGAAGTCCTCCAGGCCCAGGACGGCCGGACGGGCCTGGCGCGCGCGCTGGATGACTCGCCGGACCTGCTGGTGCTGGACCTGATGCTCCCGGAGCTGAACGGCTACGAGGTGATTCGCGAGCTGCGCCAGCGCGGCCGCGACACGCCCGTGGTGGTGCTGTCCGCCCGGGGCCAGGAGTCGGACAAGATATTGGGCCTCAACCTGGGCGCGGACGACTACGTGGTGAAGCCCTTCGGGCTGCAGGAGCTGCTCGCGCGCATCAAGGCGGTGCTGCGCCGCAGGTTCGGGGCCACCGGCACCACCCCGCCACCGGTGTCGTTTGGAGACGTGAAGGTGGACCTGTCCCAGCGCACGGTGGCGCGCGACGGGCAGCCGGTGGAGCTGACGGCGCAGGAGTTCAAGCTGCTGGCTCACTTCCTGGCCCACCCGGGCCGCACCTTCACCCGCGAGGAGCTGCTGTCCGGCGCGTGGGGCTACCACTACGAAGGCAGCGCGCGCACGGTGGACAACTTCATGCGCCAGCTGCGGCTGAAGTTCGAAGCGGACCCCGAGGCGCCCCGGCACTTCCTCACGGTGCGCGGCCTGGGCTACCGCTTCGAGCGCTGAGGCCCCCGCCGCCTCACGTCCCGGCGACGCCAATCTGGCGCAGGTCCTCCAGGTCGAAGGGCTTGCCGTCGAAGCGGCCGTAGCGCTCGCGCAGCGTGAGGCCGCTGGCGGTGAGGGCGGCCTCCAGCTCCTCCGGCGGGAAGTGGCGCAGCTTGAGGCGGCGGATGGGACTGGCGCCCCCCGCCTGACGCCGCTCGCGCAGGTGCAGGGCGAACAACGGGCGGCGGGGCTCCACCGCGGCGCCGGGCTCGTCGTCGTCGCGCGGCAGCACGGGCTCGCGCGGGGCGTTGAGCACGTCGTAGATGAAGGTGCCGCCAGGGGCCAGGTGGTGGCGGACGGTGGCGAGGAACGCCTCCACGTCATCGCGTCCGGTCATCAGCCCCAACGCGTGCTGCGGGGCGAGCACCAGCGGGAACTTCTCCGGCAGCCGCAGCGTTCGCGGATCCGCGGCCAGCAGGCGCGTGCGCCCGGAGACGTCCGGGGACTCGGAGGCGCGGCGCTCCTCGGCGGAGCGGATCATCGCTTCGGAGGGGTCCACCCCCACGGTGGTGAAGCCGTGGCCCGCCAGCGCCCAGGGCACCCGGCCGTTGGCCGCCCCCAGCACCAGCACGGGTTCGCCGTGCTCCGACGCCTGCCGTGTGTAGAAAACAAGGTCCGGCTCCTGTCCCACCAGGGACAGGGGGGTGCGGCCGCGTGCGTCGTTCCCAGCCATTGCCCAGGCCCTAGCACGGTTGGGGGGCGCTCCGGGACCCCGGTGTTCACAGCCTGGGCAATCCCTTGCCCACCTCCTGTCACTCAACCAACGGCCGCATGGGCCTTCCGGCGCTTGTCGGCCCCGCGGGGCTGGCACCCTCCTTGCCTTGGATGCTTCAGACGAGGGAGGGCCACCATTGGCCCCTCCGCTCCGCGAGTGTGAGGTGGTCCGCATATGAGGCACGGGTGGTGGTGGACGGGAACGGTCCTGCTGATGGGAGCACTGGGATGGGCGGGCTGCGGCGACGGAGCCGCGCGCCACGGGGATGATCCGATGGTGCCGGCGGCGCCCGAGCAGGACCCCCAATCCCCAGACGCGGGCCCGGGCGGCACGGGCATCACGGACGCGGGCACCGACGCGGGCACCGGCGGCACGGACGCGGGCACCGACGCGGGCACCGGCGGCACGGACGCGGGCACCGACGCGGGCACGCCGGAGACGGTGCAGACCTATCCCCTGCCCTCCGCGCCGGGCTGGACGTTCTACAACCAGCAGCGGGGCGCGCCGCGCTACGTGTATGGCATCACCGCCGACCAGGGCGGCAACGTGTGGGTCGCGGGCGGCGAGGAGGGGCTCTTCCTGCTCAAGAAGGGCGACACCACCTTCCAGCGCTTCACGATGTCCGAGGGCCTGCGCCCCTTTGGCCGCATGCGCGACGGCGTGGGCGGCCCGCCGCCGGGCATGCCGTACCTCAAGGTCATCTCCGTGGCGGGCGGTCGCGACGGCACGGTGTTCGTGGGCTACGCCGGCAAGCCGCCCCAGCCGGGCAAGCCCACCTGCGAGGACGAGTGGGACCAAGCGGAGAACGCCCACCGCGAGCCGGACGCGAGCGTCTACAAGAGCGGTGACGCGGACAAGGTGACGCTGAAGGCGAACGGCACGCTGGAGGTCGTGCACTACGACATCCACACCGGCCCCACCAAGGTGGCGGCCGAGATGCGCGGGCGCGAGAAGCTCTGCACCATCTACCGCATCGCCTACGACCCGGTGAAGGAGGTCGTCTGGTTTGGCGGCAACCACGGCTTCGCCATGGGCAACGCGAAGTTCGACGGCAACGTCCCGTCCTACTGCTGGGATCCGCGCCCCTGGAACACGCAGCAGAGCCCTCAGTTCAAGTGGGAGTTCCAGTGCGCGGGCCTCTACGAGCACGTGCACCCCGCCATCACGGGCGCCGGCGGCGAGCTGCTGTCGGACCGCTACTACGGCATCGCCATCACCGAAAACCACGACGTCTTCTTCGGCGGGCAGATCCGCTCCACGCGCTTCTATTACGGCTCGAACGGCGACAACTACTGGTCGGGCCAATCCCAGACAGAGGACGCGGCGTATGAAGGGAACCGCATCGACATCTGGCCGGATCAGGTGGCGAACTACCCCACCGCGGCGCAGCGCGTGGACGACAACGTCTCCGGCATGGCGCTGGCCAGCAACGGCGGCGTGTGGGCCAGCTCGTTCTATTACGGCCTCGCGCGCCTGAGCGCCAACGGCACCGTGGAGACGCGCGTGATGCAGGACCTGGTCAACTACACGCCCGCCAAGGGCGGCACCGCCGCGATGGCGCCCACCTCCGCGGTGGCCACGGATCCACGGGATGGCAGCCTCTGGGTGGGCGCCAACTGGTGGGGGGGCATCACCCGCCTGAAGGACGGCGCCACCGTGAAGTACAGCGGTGACGTCTTCGGCAACACGCTCACGTCCGTCAGCAGCGTGTCCGACATCCAGTTCGACCGCTCCGGCAGCCGGCGCCGCGTCCTCGTCTCCTTCGAGGGCACCAAGAACGCGAAGACAGGGGTCGTCACGCCGGGCCTCATCGGCATCTACGACGGCGACTGACGCGCCACCTCCACGGCGAGGTCACTCACGGCCGTCCTCCCGGACATGGGGAGGGCGGCCGCGGTGTTTGACGCGCGCATCACTGCTCCTCGCTTGCGCGGGACGCATCGCGCGTCCCCGGAAGTGCCTCCCCTGGGCACACGTGGAGCCTGGCGGTGGAGGCGGCTTTCCTCCGGCCTCCAAGACGGCCGGCCTCGCGCCTCGCGCCACCGCACTCAAGGCGGGCCTCGTTTTCCGGAGCACGACAGCCGCTGGGCGGCGTGGCTTTCGCAGAGCGGCGACAGCCACCGACCGCATGCCTGCCCTGGAGCTCCATCCGTGAAGTGTGCCCCCCTCTGTCTCTCTTTGTTCGCCGCCGTGCTCCTCCAACCGCTCCAGGCCCGGGCCGGGTTGGAGCGGGACATCCCCGCTGGCTCGGAGCCCTTCTCCGTCTTCCACACCCTCCCCCAGCCGCCCCCGGAGGACGCCGTGCGCTACGTGGATGCGGCCAGCACGGAGCCTGGGGATGGCAGTCAGGCCCGCCCGTGGCGGCACATCCAGGAGGCCCTCCGCCAGCTGCGTCCGGGTCAGCTCGCCTACGTGGCCGGGGGCGTCTACGAGGAGAACCTCCTCTGGGACCAGGCGGTGGATGGCACCGAGGAGGCGCCCATCGTCCTGCGGGCCCTGCCGGGCACCCGCCCCGTCCTGCGCAACCGGGGGAAACGGCCGCTGCTGGAGGTGACGAAGAGCTATTGGATCATCGACGGGTTCAACCTGGACGGCGCGGGCGTGCGCAGTCCCCAGGTCCGGTTCACCGGCGACGGCGCGCACCACGTGCTGCTGCGCCGCGGCTCGCTGGTCGGCGCGGGCGGCGGCGCGGCGCTCTTCGTCGGGAAGGGGGCCCACCACATCCAGGTGGACCACACGAGCCTGTCCGGCACCTCCAACTGGAGCGACCTGCGCGAGGACGCGGTCTGCCAGACGACGGCGGACTGCGCCGCCTACGAGCCCACCCCGGCCGTGGGCCTGGTGTGCGTCACCGGCGGACGCTGCGCCACGCGGCAGGACGGCCACGGCGTCAGCATCTATCCGGACACCCATCACGTGCTGCTCACGTCCAACTTCTTCTGGAACAACTCCGGGGACGGCGTGCAGTGCGTGGGCCCCGCCTACGCGGAGCCGGGAGTGGGGACGCGGCGCCCCCATGACGTGTTGATGCAAGGCAATACCTTCACCAACAGCCCCAGCTTCGACGGCAACACGGAGAACGCCGTCGACATCAAGGATTGCGACCGCGTCACCTTGAGCGGCGGGCGGATGCAGCACTTCCGCCCCACGCGCAACGTCCGGGGCAACTCCAGCCAGGGCGAGGCCATCCTCATCCACTTCGACGCGCAGGGGGTGCTCGTGGAAGGGCTGGACCTGTCCGACGCGTGCCGGGCCGTGGGCCTGGGGCGCTCGGTCGAGGGCGAGCAGCTGGCCAACGTCGTGATCCGCCGCAACGTCTTCCACGACCCGCCGCCCCGGAGCGCGCGGTGCGCTTCCGACGGCGTGTGGATGACCCAGGTGAAGGGCGTGGACCTGTACCACAACACCTTCGATGGCTTCGAAGGCGCGGCCGTGTCGGTGGGCGAGGACGTCGCCAGGCCCGCCGTCATCGACGTCGACATCTGGAACAACATCTTCAAGGGAGACCGGGGCTACTACCTGGGCGCGCACCGCGCGGGCGTCGTCGGCCTGGAGAGCGGCTACAACCTCTTCGCCAGCGACACCGGCAAGCAGCTGCGCTGCAACTTCAACCCCGTCTACCTGGAGGGCTGGAGTGCCTGTCCTGGCTTCGACCCGCCCCTGGACTCCGGAGGCACCAGCCGCGTCGGGGAGCCGCTGTTCTCCTCGCCCGCGCGGGACACCGAGCCCGGCTCGCCCGCGCGCGACATGGCGCTCGACGACGGGGACGGCGCCGCCTACTGCGGGGACGGGCCGGACGTAGGCGCCAGGGAGAGCTGCTCCACCGGTCCCCAGAGTCCCACCATCCTGCCCCCGTCCGCGGCGTGGGGGCTCCAGCAGGGCACGCCCGAGGATGACCTGTTCGCGGCCATCGCGGTGGGCAGCGAGGGCGAGCTGTTCTACGCGGGGGCCTCGCGGGGCGCCTTCAGCGACGTCCCACAGGGAGGCTGGGACGCCACCCTCGGCCGCGTCTCCGCGGACGGACACCCTGGCTGGTCCCGCGCGCTGGGGGGGCCGGGGGACGAACAGGCCTGGGCGCTCGCCGTGGACGCGCGCGGACAGGTGTTCATGGCGGGCGCCACCACGAGCGACCTCTGGGAGCCGCTCGCCGGCGAGAGCGACGGCTTCATCGCGAAGTTCACTCCGGACGGAGAGCGGCTGTGGGTGCGCCAGTTCGGCTCGGAAGGGATGGACGTCTTCTACGGCCTCGCCACCGACGGCGCGTCCGTGTACGCCGCCGGCACCACGACGGGCAGCTTCCCCGGCCAGCCCCACCACCCGTCACCGGGAGGCGACGCGCTGCTGGTGAAGGCGGACGCGGACGGGAACACCGTCTGGACGCGCGTGTGGGGCATCCACAAGAACGAGGTCCTCAAGGCCGTGGCGTACGCCCAGGACAGCGTCTACGTGCTGGGCGAGGTCACCAACCAATACCTCTTCGTGACGAAGCTCACCGCCGACGGGACGCTCCTCTGGCAACGCCAGTACACGCTGAACCGCGCGCAGGGCACGGCCCTCGCCACGGACGCGGCGGGCCACGTCTACGCCCTGGGCGCCTTCGTGCCCGCCACGAACCGCTTCACGCCCTGGCTGCTCAAGCTGGACTCCACGGGCCACGAGGTGTGGACGCGCACCACGTTCGCGGAGAGCGCCGTCGCCTTCGCGGGGATGGCGTGCGACGCCCAGGGGGGCGTGCTGATGGCGGGGCGCGACAGCCACAACCGGGGCCTGTGGAAGGTGTCCCCCGACGGCGCCCTGAGCTGGCTGGCGGACCACCCTGGAAACAGCGACCTGACCAGCCTCACCCGGGCGGTGGCGGTGGACGCGCGGGGCGGCGTCTTCCTCGCCGGAGAGACCGGGAGCAGCCTCTTCGCCCCCCTCCAGGGAGGGCTGGATGCTTGGCTGGTGAAGTACCCCGCCCCACAGCCATGACGCACCCAGCCCGGTCGGGGACCGGGCGAGCCCCGCGCGTTGACAGAAGGCCCACGCGGACCGGAAGCCGTCTAGGATGTCGGCCCGCTCATGCCCTCCGTGCCTCCAGTCCCCATCCCCACGCACACCGTCGTCGCCGCGCGGGCGCAGGGGGAGCGGCTGTCCGCGCAGCGCTTCCACCTGGTGCTGCTGGACACCGAACGCGCGGGCACGGTGTACCCGCTGGCCACCGAGGACCTGCGCGTCGGCAAGTCCACCGACAACGACGTCGTCATCGACCACCCCACGGTGAGCCGCAACCACCTGGTGGTGCGCCGGCGGGGCGACCGGTTCCTCGTGCAGGACCTGGACTCCACCAACGGCACCTTCCTGGACGGAGCCCAGGTGCGCGAAGCGTACCTGCGGCCCGGCGCCCTGCTGGAGGTGGGCGACGTGCGCCTGCGCTTCAGCCCGCAGATGGCGCCGGTGCAGGTGGAGCCCACCCTCGAGGACCGGCTGGGCGACCTCGTGGGCCGCAGCGTGCCCATGCGGCAGATCTTCGCGCTCCTGCAGCGCATCGCCCCCACGGACTCCACCGTGCTGCTGGTGGGCGAGACGGGCTCCGGCAAGGGCGCGGGCGCCAAGGCCATCCACAAGCTGAGCCCCCGCACGGCCGGCCCGCTGGTGGTCTTCGACTGCGCCAGCGTGTCCGACTCCCTCATCGAGAGCGAGCTGTTCGGCCACGAGAAGGGCGCCTTCACCGGCGCGGTGGGCCAGCGCATCGGCTGCCTGGAGCGCGCGCACGGCGGCACGCTCTTCCTGGATGAAATCGACGACCTCGCCCTGGACTTGCAGCCCAAGCTGCTGCGCGCCATCGAGGACCGCGAGTTCCGCCGCCTGGGCTCCTCGACGCCCATCTCCTTCGACGCGCGCATCGTGGTGGCCAGCAAGAAGGACCTGTGGGCGGAGACGCAGGCGGGCCGCTTCCGCGAGGACCTCTACTTCCGTCTGTCTGTCTTCACCGTCAGCCTGCCGCCCCTGCGCGACCGCAAGGAGGACATCCCGCTGCTGGTGGAGGCCTTCGCGGGCGAGGGCCTCTGGCCCCGGCTGCCGGAGAAGATCCAGGAGCAGTTCCTGGGGCACACGTGGCCGGGCAACGTGCGTGAACTGCGCAACGCCCTGGAGCGCGCCCGCCACATGGTGGACATCCCGGGGCTCACCGGGGACAACCTCCTGCGCGAATTCACGCGCGACGTCCCCACTCCCGCCGGGGACTTCCTGCCGGTGGAGTTCACCGGGCCGTTCAAAGTGTGCAAGGACGAACTCGTGCGTGCCTTCGAGCGCGAGTACCTGACGCGCCTGCTGGGCCGCGCCCGGGGGAACATCGCCCGCGCCGCCCGGGAGGCGGAGCTGGACCGGAAGCATCTCTATTCGCTGTTGCACAAGTACGGACTGGTGCAGAGCGAGGCGGATTGACCCCCGTGCGATGGTGGCATCCGCTTTCGCGGTCCACCGGTTTCATGGAGGGGTGAAATGAAGATGCGTCCGTCTCGTTGGCTTGGCGCTTTGTGCGCCGGTGTCTTGATGATGCATGCAACGGGTTGCTTCGGCTCGTTCACGCTCACGCAGAAGATCTGGCAGTTCAACAAGGGCGTCTCCGGGAACAAGTTCGTGCAGTGGTTGGTGTTCCTGGTCTTCGTCATCGTGCCTGTCTATGAGATCGGCACGCTGGTGGACGCGCTGGTCATCAACAGCATCGAGTTCTGGAGCGGCAACAACCCGGTGGGCAGCGTGCAGGGGGAGGACCCGAACACGCGCATCGTGAAGCTGAGCCCCACGGACACGCTGAAGATGACCCGCGACGTGGAGTCCGGCGTCATGCGTCTGGAGTTGCAGCGCGAGGGCCAGGCCCCGGTGGTGCGCTACTTCGAGCCGCTGGAGGACGGGCTGGTCGCGCGCGACGAAGCGGGCGCCCTGCTCATCCGCGCGCAGGGACAGCACGACGGCGCCGTGAAGGTGACGGACGCCACCGGCAGCACGGTGACGGTGCATGCCCGGGACGCGGTGGACACCGCGCGGCAGCTCTTCCTGGACGG
The DNA here is from genome assembly GCF_007352635.1 of Corallococcus sp. Z5C101001. Classification (NCBI taxonomy): domain Bacteria; kingdom Pseudomonadati; phylum Myxococcota; class Myxococcia; order Myxococcales; family Myxococcaceae; genus Corallococcus; species Corallococcus sp. Z5C101001. The sequence goes on along the minus strand of NZ_VKLU01000001.1, from coordinate 334,121 downwards.
CGGCGCGCCGGCGCTGGCGCAGTTCGCCACGCACCAGGGCCAGCTCGACCAGGGCATGGCCTCGCTCAACACCTGCGCGCCGTAGCACCGCCGCGCCAGGGGCTTCCGGTGCGCACCACCGGAAGCCCTCGGTGGGCCCTCAGGGCGCGGGCGTTTCGCCCACCACGTCGCCCAGGTCCGGGCCGAAGCCCGCGTCGAGCGCCACGGAGGAGAACGTCCCCTCCATGCTGCGCCCCGCGCCGTAGCCGGCGCCCTTCTTGAACGACAGGGAGAAGTCCCCGCGCGTGGCCTCGCCCGGGTTGCCTCCCGCCTCCAGCACCAGGTCGCCGCGCTCCACCTGGGTGAAGACGCGCGCGGGCTCGCCCGCGGCCACGTGCACCACCGACGCGCGGTCGCGGCCAGACGGCGTGGTGCCGCCCAGCTGCACCTTGGTGCCCGGCTTCAGGTCCACGCCCTCGGTGTCCACCGTGAGCCGCGCGACCAGGTCCACGTCCAGGCCGTTGTTGCGGAAGTAGCTGACCTGGAGCGCCTCCGCGTTGCGGCGGATCTCCACCTTGGCCACGTCCGTGACCGGGAACAGCTCCGACACGCTCCCGGACAGCTCATTGTCTCCCCGGCACGCGACGATGCCCGCGCCACACAGCAGCCCCGCGAGCCCCAGCGCCGCCGCGGCGCGCCCCGCGAGGCTCACCGCTCCACCGCCAGCGTCAGGGCCTGGGTCGTCGCCGCGCGGTAGAGCACCACGCGCTGCCCGGAGGACAGGAACGCCAGCTTCGGCGACCACGCGCCATCCGTGTCCACCGTCACCTCGCGCCACTGCCCCTCCACGCGCGTGGCGATGACCAGCGCGTCGTCCGACGGCGAGCAGCTGCCCTCGTTGCGCCCGGACTCCAGCGAGCAGATGTAGAACGCGATGGACGGGTCGTGCGTCGTCGGGTCGAACGCCAGCGACGGGTACCAGCCGCCGGAGCCCGCCTGGTACACCGGATCCGGCGTCGACCAGTCCCTCGCCGCCGCGCACTTCGTCCCCGTCGTGCCGTCGCAGGTGATGAGCGTGAGCCGGCTGTTGGAGCGATCCACCGCGGCGATGCCGAAGCCCTTCGTCGAGTCATACGCGAGCGACGCGCCCAGCATCGTGTTGCCCACCGCCTGCACCTGCACCGGAGGCGTCCACGAGACGCCGTCCGTGTTGCGGCGCTGGAAGTACACGTTCTGCCCGGGCGCATCCGCGGAGCCGAAGGCCTGGTCGAACACCAGCGCCGGCTGCCCGCCCGCCATCAGCATCTGAAGGTGCCCGCCGTACGCGCCCTTCTGGTCGCCGCCGGACGCCACCACCCTGTGCTGCCACGCCGTGGGGCCGCCGCTCGCCAGCTCCACGTCGCTGCCCGCCCAGTCCTGCTGCGGGAACTGCCCGTTGTGCCCGTCGCGGTAGACGACCAGCGCCTCGTTGCCGCTGAAGACGATGGAGGGATTGAGCCCCACGAGGAAGCCCGTGTCGCTCACCGGATTGCCCGCGACCGCCTCGTCGCCCTTCGTCACCGCGATGCGCTCGGTCCAGGTGCCGTTCGCGTTGCGGTAGGACACCGCCAGGTCGCTCTGGAGCCAGAAGACGGACTGGTCGCTGCCGCCGCCCAGGTAGCTCACCGTGGGCTGCCCCGTCGGGCCGAACGCCAGCGACACGCCATACACGCGCTGCACGGTGGCGATCTTCTCCGACGTGGCCTGCACCTGGCCGTCGCGCACCTCGCGGTAGCGCAGCTCGGAGTCCTTGTCGTTCACCTTCACGAAGTACGCGATGCCGATGCGGTCCTCCGGGCCCACCGCCATCGCGATGGAGGAGATGGCGTGCAGCTCGCTGGGCTCCGTGTCCACCGTCAGCCGCACGAACGGCGTCTGCGTCGTTCCGCCGTCGTCGGGCTTCGTGCCTGCGTCGGGGTTGGCCGGCTTGCCGCCGCCACATCCCAGTGCGAGCACCGCTCCCAGTAGCCACGCGTGTCGTTTCATGCGGTTCCTCTCCTGGATTCAATCGGCCTGCTAGAGCGCGCCATCCTATGCCAGCCGCGCGCGTTGTCGGTCACGCCTCGCCGTGCGGCCCCATGTCACGCACGCGGTGGGCGGCCAACCGACCCCGGCATCCTCGCATCAACCTGCGTGCCGTGAAGCACGCGCATCTGGGTTAGGCTCCGCCCTCATGGCCCGCGCGCGTTCGCTCCCCCTGAAGCTGTCCCGGCGCACCTTCATCCAACGGCTCACCTTCTTCGGCGGCGGCGTGGTGCTGCTGGGTGCCGCCTCCTGTAAACGTACGAAGGAGGCGGAAGCGCCCGCGGGGCCCACCGGCACCACCAGCGCCGGCCAGGCCCTGCGCACCTTCTCCGCCTTCGAGTACGCCGTCGTCGCCGCGGCCACGGAGCGGCTGCTGCCCCGCGACGAGGACCCGGGCGCCCAGGACGCGGACGTGGCGCTCTATATCGACCGCATCCTGGAGACGCAGGGGCTGGAGGCCATGCACCGCGACTTCCTCCAGGGGCTGGCCGCGCTGGAGCGCCGCGCGCAGCGCATGTTCCAGAAGAGCTTCGCCCAGGCCACGCCCGCGCAGCAGGACGAGCTGCTCGGCCTCTTCAAGGACAGCCCCGCCGGCAGCGGCGAGGCCCACTTCTTCGAGCTGCTGATGACGCTCAGCCTGGAGGGCTTCCTGGGCGACCCGTCCTACGGCGGCAACAAGGGCCGCGTGGGCTGGCGGCTCATGGGCTTCGACACCGTGGGGACGGTCGCCATGGCGCCCCCGGAGGGCTACGACGGCCCGAAGTGCCTGCGCGAGTGCGGAGGTCACCACCCGTGAGCCTCCCTTCCGTGGACGTCTGCATCGTGGGCAGTGGCGCGGGCGGGGCACCGCTGGCGCTGGAGCTGGGCCGCGCGGGCTTCAAGGTCGTGGTGCTGGAGAAGGGCCGCCACTACCAGCCGAAGGACTTCGTCCACGACGAGATCCTCAACAGCCGCCGCAACTTCTTCATGCCGCTGCCGTGGGAGGAGCCGCACCTGGTGCGCCACGGCGCCCAGGCCCGCTACGAGCGGAGCAACGCCGCGTGGACCGCCAACTGCGTGGGCGGCGGCACCGTGCACATGAGCGGCTTCTTCTACCGGCTCAAGCCGGTGGACTTCCGCCTGCGCTCCACGCTGGGCGCCGTCCCCGGCACCACCGTGGCGGACTGGCCCATCTCCTACGAGGAGCTGGCGCCCTTCTATGACAAGGCGGAGGCGGAGCTGGGCGTGTCCGGCCAGGCCGTCCCCCACCCCTTCGCGGAGCCCCGGAGCGGCCCCTACCCGCTGCCGCCGCTGGACGTGCACCCGGTCGCCTCTGAAATCGACAAGGCGTGCGGCGCGCTGGGCTGGCACGCGGTGCCCACCGCGCGCGGCATCATCAGCAAGCCCTACAAGGGCCGGTCGGCGTGCGCCTACTGCGCGCTGTGCGGCAGCTACGGCTGCGAGATGGGCGCCAAGAGCAGCACGCTCGCGAGCCTCATTCCCGCGGCCCTCGCCACCGGCAACGTGGAGGTGCGCGCGGGCAGCATGGCGCGCTCCATCGAGGTGGACCGGAAGGGCCGCGCGAAGAGCGTGGTGTACCTGGACAAGGACGGCGTCGCGCAGGAGCAGCCCGCGAAGGTCATCATCGCCTCCGCCACCGCGGTGGAGAGCGCGCGCCTCCTGCTCAACTCCACCTCCAGCCGCTTCCCCAACGGGCTGGCCAACGGCAGCGGGCTGGTGGGCAAGAACCTGCTCTTCAGCTCCTTTGGCGGCTCGCGCGCCCTCTTCCGCGTGTCGAAGCAGCAGCAAGCGCGGCCGTGGCTCACGGACCCGTCGCCCTTCGTCAACCGCAGCGTCCAGGACTTCTACGTGATGCCGGACGCGCGCCACGGCTTCCGCAAGGGCGGCACGCTGGGCTTCATGTGGGCGCACCCCAACCCCATCTACGCGGCGGTGGGCCTGGCGGGCGCGGGCAAGTCGGGCGTGTTCGGCAAGGAGCTGAAGGACCGGATGCGCGCGTACCGCGACTCGCGCATCCTCGAGTTCGAGGTCTACGCGGAGTTCCTCCCCACGCCCGGCACCTCCGTCACGGTGGAGCCCGGGGTGAAGGACAAGTACGGCATCCCCGTGGCCGCCATCACCCTGGACCGGCACCCGGCGGACTACGCCGCCACGCGCTTCCTCGTCGAGCGCGGCGAGGAGGTGCTGATGCGCCTGGATCCGGACAGCGTGGAGCGCGTGGGCACGCAGGGGGAGACGACCATCCTCCAGCACGGCACCTGCCGCTTCGGCGACGACGCGGCGGCCTCCGTGCTGGACAAGCACTGCCGCGCGCACGAGGTGCCCAACCTCTATGTCGTGGACGGCAGCTTCATGCCCACCGGCGGAAGCGTGCCCTCCACGCTGACCATCGCGGCCAACAGCTTCCGCGTGGCGGACCACCTGGTCCGCACGCTCAAGGGTTGAACGGGGCGCCGCGCGCTACTGGATGCGCAGCGGCGTCACGTCCACCTTCACCACGTAGCGCGCCTGCATGTCGGAGTCGAACTCCACCAGGTGGTCGCCCACGCCGGTGACATCCACCTGCCGGCTGAAGACGCCGAACTTCTCCATCTGGTCCAGCGCCACGCGGCCCGTGGAGGCCTGACGATGACGCGCCCGGCAGCCCTCCTCGTGCACGGTGATGGCCGTCTCCTCACCCGCCGCCGTCACCTCCTCCAGATAGAAGCTCACCTTGATGGTGGACGCCTCCGGCACCCGGACCAGCACCTTGCCGCGGCCGGGGAAGCGGCCTTCCGAATAACTCTCCGGTCCGAGGATGCAGCCGGCGAACTGACTGCATACGGGCCAGGAGGCCTTGCAGACATCCAGCACGCGCGCGCCGATGAAGTCTTCGCGTGAGCCGCCGCAACCCGTCAGCAACAACATCAGCATCGCGCCCGCCAGTCCCCGGGCACTCCGTGTTACAACACCAGACATTCTTCTGAACCTCACCGAGGAGTGGATGTCCATGCGTCTGCGCAACTTCTGGCTGCCTCTCACCATCATCGCCCTGGCGGGCTGCGGCGGGGAGGGCACCGACCTTCCGGAGGCGCCGCAACTGCTCATCGACCGCACCGAGCTCAGTTTCGACACGGAGTTCTCCGCCGGAACCTACGTGGGGACGACGACCTTCAACACACTCTACGTGGAGAACCGCGGCCTCCAGACGCTGGAGCTCACCGACGTCTCCCTCTCCGGCCCCGGTGTCTTCACCCTGAAGAAGCCGGAGAACTGGCCGCAGAGCGGCGCGCTCAAGCTGGAGACCTACCAGCGCACCTATATCGAAGTCGCCTTCAAGCCCAACGAGGCCCGGGAGTTCACCGGCACCCTCACCCTCAAGTCCAACGCCGCCAACGGCGGGACGCGAGAGCTTCCGCTCAAGGGCAAGGGCATCGCCCGGTAGCGGTGGGACAGCGCCGGAAGGCGGCGGAGGCCCGAAGCCCCGCCGCCTGCCCGTGCTGACTATTGGGTGAACTGGCAACCGCCCACCCACGTGCCACCGTCCAGCGCGGGCGCGGGGCACTGGGTGGGGGCGCCCCCATCCGCCGCCGTGTAGCCGCGGGGGTAGTCGCCGTAGCCGGTGCGCAGCGTGTAGCCGACCCGCTCATAGTCCGTGCGCTCGGTGGCGCTCACCGCCACCTTGAGCGTGCCGCCCTTGATGAAGCGCCGCTCCAGACAGGCACACGCATAGGGCGCCACCGTGACGCGCGTGGTGCTGGCTGTCTTCTCCAACTGATACAGCGCCTGGTAGCTGCTCAGGGGCGTGCTCACGCTGGTGTGCCACGCGCGCATCACCGACGGGTTGTAGGCCAGCGTCAGCGCGCCGCCCGTGCTGGTGGTGGACACCGGCGTGCAGGTGCCGGCGCCGCCGTCCGTGCTGTTGCCATCACAGAAGGTCAAATCCAACGCCAGACCATGCGGCGTGCCGCCGTCCGCCAGGTTCTCCACCTCCCACTGCACCAGCCACGCCGCGTCCTCCGGCGCGCTCAGCGCGGGGAGCTGGTACTGGAAGGTGTCCGTGTCGGAGGGCACCGCGTCGTAGTCTTCGGGGCCGCGCACGCCCAGGCCGGTGGCGCGGTCGTTGGTGCGCAGGCGGCCGTGGCCGTAGGACAGCTGGCCCTTCGCCTCGAAGGTGGCGTTGCCCACCGGCAGGTTCCCCGCGCCCACGCCGTTGAGCGTCTTGGCGCGCGCCTGCTCCACGCCTCCGCTGTAGGCGGCGACCTCCTCCGCGTCGTCGTCCTCCCAGGACACCTCCAGCCGGTAGTCGCGGTCGTCCGCCCAGTTGTTGCCGTCGTCCTGCACCACGAAGTGGTACGTCGTGGTCGCGGCGTGCGCCGGCACCGGCAGCGCGCCCTGGAAGTTGCGCAGGCTGGGGAAGCGCGCCGGGTCGCTCTCCTCGCGCAGCGACTGGATGCACAGCACCGCCTCCGGGTTGTTGCAGTAGGCCTGCACCAGCCCCGGCGCGTCGGGGTGTTCGCGCACGTCGCGGGGGCACACCGTCGCGTCGTTGGTGCAGGTGGCGCGCTGCTCGGCGGTGACGGAGGTGCTGACGGTGGTGAACACCAACACCTGCCGGTCCGGCAGCTGGCCCAGCGGCAGGGGCAGCGGGTCGAAGCGGACGGTGGTGGGGACCTCCACCAGCCGGTAGCGCAGCACGCTGGGCTTCGCGTACGCGGGCAGGCGCAGCGCGAACCAGTCGCGGTCGGTCACGTAGCCCAGGCGTCCGGTGAAGGACGTGGACGTGCCCGGGGCCCCCACCAGGTCTCGCGAGAAGGCGCGGGCATAGCTGTCGTTGTCGCCGGACTGGTCCTGCGGGTCGGCTTCATCCACGACGCGCACCTCCACCTCGTACGGCTGGCGCAGGTCGCCCGCGGGCACGGGCTCGTTGTTGCCGCGGTAGCCCTTCACCACCAGGACCCACGTCCCCGCCAGCTTCACCTTGCGCGCGGTGGCCAGCACGCCCGGGTGCACCTTGGGCAGCACGTTGCCCTCCGACTCCTTGTCGGTGGTGCCGGGGCGCAGCAGCTCGTAGGAGAGGCGGAAGTTGGGGACGAAGCCCTGGTCCGGCGCGGTGACCCGCACGTAGGCGATCTTCCCCACCGTGAGCGGGAAGCTGAAGCGGTCCACGTCGCCGTCCGTGGCCAGATAGCCCTTGGCCGTGCCCACCTGCACGGCGCCCTGCGCGTTGAGCGCGATGGGCGTGGGCGTGACGTCATTGGGCTCGTTCGTGTCCGGGTTCTCGATGAGCTCCACGGTGAGCCGGTAGGGATTGCGCGCGTCGTAGGCGGGGCGCGTGGGGTTCACCGGCGCGTCGCGCACCACCACGATGAGCTGCGTGTCCGGCGTGCCGTACGGCAGCACGATGTCCACCGGCTTCGGCGCGCCCGAGCCGTGCTGGTCCGACTTCGACACCAGCGCGGTGTTCTTGTCCTTCTCCGTCACGGTGACGGACAGGTTCACCGGCGTGCTGGAGGCCAGGTACGTGGCGGTGATGTGCACCAGCGTGCGCGCGTTGGCGGTGGAGGGGATGCGGATGCTGTACCAGTCCTCGTCACCCGCCTTCACGTCGCCGGTGAGGGCCAGGTAGCGCTCCAGCGCCACGCCGGGCTTCAGCTCGCAGTCCGGGTTCGTCAGGGCCTCGTCGCGGCTGTTGCACAGGTCCTCCACCACGCCCGTGCCGCCATCCGGGTTTTCGTCTCCGCCGGAGGAGCAGGCGGCCAGCAGGAGGAGCGCGAGCGGGAGCAGTCGGGTGCGGAGGCGCATGGGGGACTCGGGAGGCTTCGACGTCATCGGCATCATCAAGGGGGCATCAGGGGACGGGCGCGAGCGTGGGAGCGACGCCGGGGCAGCCGTCCACGAAGTCCTGGGGGTTCACGCGGATGACGCCATCCGGAGGCGACTTGATGCCGCCCACCGGGTAGCGCACGGAGTCCACGCGGAAGGTGCGCACCAGCGTGCGCGCGGTGGGGTCGTCCGCGGGCAGCATGGCCACGGAGAGGTAGATGTCGTTGTAGCCCGCGCCGCGCTGCACGGTGCCGGCGTCCACGCCCCCGTCCACGCCGCCATCCGCGATCATCGCGATGGTGGGCGCGAGCAGCACGTTGTCCACGCGGAAGCGGTAGCACTGGCGGCCGTCCGCATCCACCGGGCCATCCGCCTCCATGCTGTAGCGGTACGCGTCCGAGGCCAGGTTGGCGGTGTCCACCTGGAGGGGCCGCATGTGCATGCGCACCTCGTTGCGGTTGGTCAGCCCGTCGGTGTCCGGATCCTCGTCCAGGTCCTTGCTGGAGCCCTGGGTGCCGCCCCGCCACTCCATGCCATCCGGAATGCCGTCGCCGTCGCTGTCCTGGAGCGTGGCGTTGGTGCCGATGAACTGCTCGTCGCAATCCAGGAGGCCATCGCAGTCCGAGTCCACGCCGCGCAGCGCGGGCGGGCAGCCCTTGTCCAGGCCGCCGCCGTCCGCCAGCGCGACCTGGGTGGGGTTGAAGTCCACGCCGCGGTCGCGGAAGTACACCTCCACGCCGTCGCTGAAGCCGTCGCCGTCCGTGTCGCGCAGGTTGGGGTTGGTGCCCAGCTCCAGCTCGCGCGCGTCGGAGAGGCCGTCGCCGTCGGTGTCCGCCTCACCCAGCGGGCTGCCCGGGGGCGCGGAGAAGTTGGACGCCACGAACTCCTTCACGATGAAGGCGCGGCGCACCTGCCCGAACTGGAAGTTGAGGAAGTTGATGGGCTCGTTGTTGCGGAAGTCGCGGAAGTTGCCGCCGCCCAGCGTGGCCATCTTCTCCAGGCGATCCGCGTTCTGGTTGATGATGAGCAGCGGGCAGCCGCCGTCGCCGAAGCCGCCGTCCTCGGACACCAGGTCACACACGGACGGGACGGGCTGCGTGGGGTTGAAGACGTGCACGGTGTTGAAGCGCACGTCCTCCACCAGGTCGCGCAGCTGCCGGATGCGCACCACCGCGTCGCCGCGGATGAGCTCGTCGTCCTGGTTGTTGGTGGGCTTGCCGTCCGACAGGAAGATGACGGAGTAGCGCGCCTGCGCCAGCGCCTCGTTCCCGTTGGGCTGCAGCCGCGCCCGCGCGATGTCCGTGTTGATGAGCGAGTAGATGTCCGACAGCGGCTTGACGAAGTCGGTGGAGTCCCGGTTCGGCGACGTGTCCGTGTTGCGGAACGTGAGCAGCTGTTCGGTGAGCTTGGCCTTCGCGGTGGCGTCCAGCAGCGACAGCTGCACGAAGCCATCCTCCGCCGGAGGCCCCGGGTCCTGGGTGAGGAACGCCGTGGTGCTGCCCGCGAAGAGCATCACCGCGATGGAGACCTCGTCGTCCTGCGGGAGGTTCTCGATGAGGTCCACCAGCGCCGTGGCGCGGGTGCCGTCCGGGTCGCTCACGCGCATGGACTGACTGGCGTCCATGGCGACGATGATCTTGATGGGCCGGCGCACCTCGTTCGCGCCCAGCGTGCAGAAGCGGCCCTCCAGCGCCACCGCCCGGTCCGCGGGCACCTCCGTGTCCCGGCGAGGGTCATAGAGGTACGTATCGGTACAGGCGACCACCACCGCGAGCCCCACCAGGGCGAGGGCCCACCAACGTCCCGCGCGGCTCAAGGCGACGCGCCTCCCTGCGACGGCGACACGCCGACGCAACTGCCCTGGGTAGCCCAGGGGTCCACGAGATCTCGCGGCTGCACGAAGTTGCGGTCCTCCAGCGCCAGGTCCGGACCCAGCGGCACGCGCACGCTGGGCGGCGCGTACTGCGCCCAGGCACACGCGGTGCGCCAGACGCCGTAGTCGGTGGCGACGCCGCTCTCCGGCGCCTCCGCGAACCACACCTTGAACAGGTTGTAGCCCTGCTTCACGCCCGCGCGATCCGGCGGCGTCACCATCTGGAGGTTGGACACGGTGAAGTCGTAGCAGACGCCGTTCGTGTCGACGCCGCCCGGAACCTTCTTCACCTCGTACTGGATGCCGTACTTGTCGTGGAAGAGCCGGTCGCGCCGGGTGGGGTCGCTGCCAGCCTTCAGCTCCTCGTCGTCCGGGATGCCGTCGCCGTCGGTGTCCAGGCCGGCCACGCTCGACTGGAGCGGGTTGAGGCCGTACTTCACCTCCAGCCCGTCCGGCATGCCGTCGCCGTCGCTGTCCACGATGCCCTGGCGCGTCTTGAGGTAGTCCTCCGCGAACTGCGACAACCCGTCGCCATCCGTGTCGCGGCACACGCAGTTGAGCGTCAGCGGGGACTTGGGGTCGCAGCCGCGCGCATCCAGGTCGTTGCCCGGCTTGAAGCCCTGGTCCTGGCGGCGGTACTCGAAGCCGTCGCTCAGGCAGTCCCCGTCGCTGTCCACGATAAAGGGGCTCGTCTTCAGCGTGAAGGCGTTGTCCAGCGAGTCCGGAACGCCGTCGCCGTCGCTGTCCAGCACGCGGCCGTTGTCCCCTGGCGCGGAGCTCAGCGGCTCCACCAGCAGCGTCTTCATCACGTTGGGCGAAGCGAAGGACGAGTAGTCCAGCGCGCCCAGGCCCAGCTCTGAGATTTCAGCCGTGTCGCTGAACTCCTGGTAGACGCCGTTGCCCATCTCCGCGAAGCGCTTGAGCAGGTAGGAGGCGATCTTCTTCGCCGCCTGCGGGTACTGCGCCTCCGGGACGCCCGGGTAGGTGCCGTAGATGTCCTGGCAGATGGGGCCGCAGGCGCGCACGGCCTCTTCGTTGAAGAGCAGCACCGTGTGCATGCGCACGTCGCCCACGTTGTACTGCGTCTTCAGCTCCATCAGCCGGCGCACGTAGCTGAAGAGCTGGTAGTTCTGGTTGCGGTCGGTGCCCACCTCGAAGCCGGTGATGGCGTCGGTGGTGCTGGTGGCGTTGCAGAAGCTGGAGATGGAGTCGCGCCAGGTGAGGTCCGGCGTGTCCGGCCCCGCGTAGACAGACAGGTTGTCATTGGCGGAGCAGCGCGGATACGGCGTGCCGTCCGTGAGGAACACGACGACGTAGCGCGTGCGCGGCAGCAGCTCCGGCGTGGACTGCGACACCGCCGCGATGTCGCTGGCGATGAGGCTGTACGCGTAGCTGAGCGCGCCCTGGTAGTCCGTGCCCTTGCCCAGCTGCGACTGGAGCCCTTCGATGTAGCTGTTGATGTTGCCCGGCGGCGCGAAGCGGTCCCCCGTGGAGGCGGGCGGCCAGGTGTTCTTCACGTTCGTCTCGAACGGGGCGATGGCGATGCTGATGTTGCCCTGGCGCGCGTCGTTGATGCGCTTGAAGCCCGACACCAGGTTCTTCAGGGCCCGCACGCGCGCCGGCTCGGTGACGCCCGGCGGGATGATGGCCTGGACCTCGGCGCGCTCGCAGAAGCCGCTGCCCTCCTGCGAGCCCGGAGGATCCGACACGCACATGCTGCCGGACTCGTCGACGACGAGCACCACCTTCACCGGGAAGCCGGTGGGGTTGGCCGGGCGCGTACACACCCGGCCGGTGAGCGTCAGCCGGTCATCCAGCTGGGACTGCTCCTGGGCACGCGGCTCCAGGAGCGTGTCTGAACAGGACAGCACACCCATGGCCAGGAGGCCGGTCGCAAGAAACGAAACAACAAGCAGACGGCGCATGCGATGCGGACCTCCGGGCATGGGGGACACCCTGTTACGCCTTCCGACGGCGACGCAGCAGCAGGCCGAGCACGCCAGCGCCCAGGGCCGCGGCGCTACCACCCGCGGGCAGGGACGTGCAGCCGCCGCCCGTATCTTCCTTGCCCACCTTCAGGAACAGGCTGGAGATGGAGGCGCGCTGGTCGGGGAACACGCGGTCGGCGAAGGCCAGACGCGTGGACACCTGCAGCTCGTACTCGCCTTCCTTGTCCGGCTTGAAGTTGGGCACGCTGCCGTCCACGTACTGGTACTCCCAGTGGCGGCTGTAGGTGACGGCGCCCTTGGGGTTCTCCACCACCGCGGTGGAGCCGGAGGGACGCTTCACCACCGTCCAGGTGTACTCGATGGCCGCGCCGTTGCGGTTGGCGAACAGCGGCGGGCGCACGGACAGGCCCGTCTTCTCCACGCTCAGCACGCCGCCGGTGCCCACGCTGAAGGGCGCCTTCGGGTCGAGGCAGTCGTTGGGCCGGTCCTTGTTGAGCACCACGCAGTAGCGCGTGTCGCACGCGTCGCCAATGCCGTCGCCGTCGTCATCCGCCTGGTCGCGGTTGGCCACCGCGACGCAGTTGTCCGCGGCGTTGAGGATGGAGTCGTTGTCGATGTCCACGTCGCACGCGTCGCCGATGCCGTCCCCGTCCGTGTCCTTCTGGTCCGGGTTGGCCAGGCCAGGGCAGTTGTCCAGGTTGTCGGAGATGTTGTCGCCGTCCGCGTCCACGCGGCACAGGCTCACGTCCGCCGGCAGCACCTGGTCCGGGTTCGCGATGAGCGGGCAGTTGTCCACGCCGTCCTTGATGCCGTCGTTGTCGTCGTCGTCATCACAGACGTCGCCCATGCCATCCTTGTCGTTGTCCGCCTGGTTGGCGTTGGGGATGGAGGGGCAGTTGTCCGCGGCGTTGGCGATGCCGTCGTTGTCGATGTCCGGGTCGCACGCGTCGCCGATGCCGTCACCGTCGGTGTCCAGCTGCGTGGCGTTGGAGACAGCCGGGCAGTTGTCGCAGGCGTCGCCGGCGCGGTCGCCGTCGCCGTCCGCCTGGTCGCGGTTGGGCGTGAACGGGCAGTTGTCCTTGTCGTCCGCCTTGCCGTCGCCGTCCGCGTCGTCGGTGTACGACAGCGTCTTGCCGTCGTCGGTGTAGGCCACCCAGACGGAGCAACCACAACCACAACCGCAGCCGCCTCCCTCCTCCTTGGGGCGACCGCACTCATCTCCAAGGCACTCCGGATTGTCCGGACCCTGCGTCTGGGCCTGCGCGATGCGGGGACTCAGCACCAGGAATGCTCCGAGCGCCAACATGGGGGCAATGCGACTGATAGTCATGGTGACTCCTTTCACAACCCCTGCCTCTAGCAAGAGGCGATCCTTCGTTTTCAACACTGCCAGGGTCAGGAACTTCAAGGGGTTGCGGGCTCGGGAGGGAGTGCTACAGGATGGGTGTGGGGGGGACACCCCATTGAGACTGTGGGGGACGCCCCCCACGCGAACCGCGGGACTCAGGTGCCCACGATGAAGTCGTCGGAGGTGAGGGAGACGGTGCCCGCGGGGGTCCGGCCCTTGTTCGGGTCGAACTGGATCTCCTGGATGAAGAGCGAACCCACCCCGGCGCCGCGCGGATCATTGTCCCGGCCCACCTGGAGGTAGAGGTAGACCTCGTTGGTGCCCTTGGGGATGACCTCGCCCGGGAAGAACGGGTGGGGCCGCTCCAGGGTGGGGACCAGGGAGACGTTCTCCACGCGGGTGCGGTAGCAGGCGCGGTCGCTGGTGCTCGTCGGGGGCAGCGGGACGATGGAGTAGCCGTAGCCGCGCTCGCGGTGGAAGTCGAGGTCGGCGCTGAGCGGGTCGCCGTGGGCTTCGACCTCCGCGATGTTGCTGATGCCGTCGCGGTCGGTGTCGAGCAGGTCCTCGGGGACCAGCGGGTTGGTCTGGGACAGGGCCTCCACGAGGTCCGGCAGGCCGTCTCCGTCGGTGTCGCCCACGCAGGGGTCGGTGCCGAGCACGCGCTCCTCGCAGTCGTTGAGGCGGTCCCCGTCGGTGTCCATCACCACGCTGCACCCGTTGATGATGTCCACGGCGAGCGGATCCAGGCCCATGCGCAGCTCGATGCCGTCCATCAGGCCGTCCTGGTCCGTGTCCGCGACGGTGGGGTCCAGGCCGAGCGCGATCTCGTCCTCATCCGAGACGCCGTCGCCGTCGCTGTCCGCGTACATCTTGCCGTTTCTCACCAGGACGTTGCGGTTGAAGGCGAGGAAGCGCTTGAGCTTGAGCGCGTTGTTGAGCGCGCCATAGTCCAGCCGGGCCATCGCGTTGGGCAGGCCCGCGAAGTCGGTCTCCACCGGCGCGCTACCGCCCGCGTTGGCGATGGCGGCCACCTGGAGGCGGGTGACGGGGTCCGGGGTGCCGCCGCGCACATAGATGGGCTGCACGCTGACGTCGCCCGCGCCGAACTGCCCCACCAGCCCCTTGAGCTCTCCCACCACCGCGGTCAGCTCGCACTGGCTGCACGCGGCGTTGCACTCGGCCTGCTTCTCCGGGCTGGCGCCGCAGCCAGCGGCCTGGGACAGGGCGGTGCAGCGGCTGTCGATGCCGATGTTGTACGCCGGGTTGTCACAGCTGACGTCCGCGCTGCGGATGACGGGCGCGACGATGTAGCGCGTGCGCGCGACCTCGCCCCGGCAGGAGGCCTGCATGTCGCCGGACATCAGGCTCTTGGAGAGGCGCAGCGCGGAGCGGATGCTGATGGGGCCCTGCTGCTGATAGCTGGCGTAGCGGGGCAGGACGGCCTGGAACGAGGCGGCGTCCGTGAAGCTGCCTTGCAGGCCGGTGGCCACCGAATGGAAGGCCACCAACCCGAAGCGCATCTGGGGGCCGGTATAGCGCGAGGTGAGCGTGGTGAGGCCGTCCACCGCATAGCCGACCACCTCCGTCTCCACGCCGGTGCCGCCCTGCAGGGCGAAGACGACCTTCACGGGGAACGCGTCGCCGGTGGCCGCGGGGACGCAGAGGTCCCCCTCGAAGCTGACGCGGTCCCGAGAGCCGCCCGCGCGGCCGTCGATGGAATAGAGCCCCGCGTCGGTGCACGACAGCAACAACGTCGGAATGAGGAGCCAGGCGACCCGGGGGGAGGAACGCATTCGTTGGATTGTAGACCTCAGCCACCCCGTCCAACGCAAGCGACCCGCGGGGCGGGCCCGCGTGAAGAGGCGCAACCAGGATCAAGATTTCGCCCGGTACGGAAACGTCACGCCTGCACGACAGCCCACTGACCCCTGGGTCCCACGCGGAAGGCCTGCTGGACAGATTCCAGGTCTTGCGGGGTTGGTTGCTAAAGCTCGGATGGGAAAGACATTGCCCATGTTGTCCCAATCCAGAGGAGCGACACATGCAGAGGATGCAACGCAAGACGCGGACCCAGGTGGGCGGCACGGTGGCGCTGATGCTCATGGCGCTCGGAGCGACGGGCGCGGTGGCCCAGGGCTTCGGACCGAGGGCCCACGATCCGCGTGAGGCGGTTCCATTGGAGGAGGTCGTGCAGGTGTCCAGGGACGCGACGCTGGCGACCGACACCGGCGGCTGCGGCTGCGGCATCCTCGGCAGCCTGCTGGGCGGGCTGCTCGGGACCGTCACGGGCGGCGGCCTCCTGGGCACCATCACCGGCGGCGGCACGCTGGGCACCATCACCGGCGGCGGCATCCTCAGCGCCATCCTTGGCGGCACCAGCGGCACCGGCGGCACTTGCGGCGGCTAGTCCGCGCTCCCGCCTCCGCGACAACGATTTGTCCCGCAGCACGCAGTCCCAAGTCGGCCCGGGACACCGGAGGCCCCCAACCTCCGGTGTCCCATCTTCCTGGAGCCCCCATGCGCCCGCCCCTTCCCTCCCTGACGCGCCGGCACGGAGTCGTCACTGGCGTCGCCCTGCTGCACCTGCTGTGGGTCGCCTGCGGCGCGCTCCAGGTGCCGCTCTTCACGGGCACGGGGCGCCTGGCGTCGTGGGCCCAGGTCTACACACACTGGACGGGGGCGGGCAGCCGCTTCAGCTTCTTCGCGCCGGGGGTGAGTCCGGCGGTGCGCGTGTCCTTCGACGTCGAGCAGTCCTCCGGCGAGCACGTGCGCGACCAGTTCAAGTTCGAGAACAGCGCGGTCAACGTGCGCATCCACTCCATGCTGTTGCGCTTCGGGCTGAAGGAGGGCCGGGACGCGCTGGCCCGCGCGTGGGCCGCGGCGATGTTCGGCCGGCACCCGGACGCGCGCGCCGTCACCGTGCGCGTGGAGGCGCTCCGCCTGCCCACGATGGAAGCCTACCGGGAAGGGGCGCGTCCCGAGTGGTCGGACGCCTACCGGGCCGGGTTCGAGCACCGGGCTCCCACGGCCGCCACGACCGGGGCGGTGACGCCATGAGCGCGCCGGGGATCCTCGCGCGCCCGGCCCACCTGCTGGCCGCGTTCGTGGGAGCGCCGTCCTCCGCGGCGCCGCTGGGGGTGCTCCGCATCGGCGTGGCGATGGTGTTGCTCATCCAGGCCTGGAGCCTGTCGGACAGCCTGCCGGAGCTCTTCGGCGACCGGGGGCTGGTGCCCTGGAGCGTGTCCATGGCGCTGGCCTCGCCCGTGGCGCCCCGCCTGGGGCCGTGGGTCTCCGCGCTGGCGCCGCTGGGCATCTCCGCCGAGGCCGGGGTGCGGGGCGTGGCGCTCGTCTACGCCGTCTCGCTCGTGGGCCTGCTGCTGGGCTACCGCACGCGGCTGTCCGCGCTGGCCGCGTGGGGGCTGCACACGCTGCTGCTCAACAGTGGGACCTTCTTCGCCTACGGCGTGGAGACCTTCGCGCACATCAGCCTGTTCTACTGCGTGGTGATGCCCGTGGGGGCGGCCTACTCGTGGGACGTGCACACCGGCAGGACCTCCGTGGCCCCCTCCGCCGAAGCGACCCTGTCGCTGCGCGTGTTGCAGGTGCACCTGTGCATCATCTACCTGGCCACGGGGCTGGAGAAGCTGCTGGGCCCGGTGTGGCGGGACGGGACGGCGCTCTGGGAGGTGCTGATGCAGCCCCAGTATGGCGCGTTCGACTTCGCGTGGCTCGCGTGGGCGCCGTGGCTGGTGAAGCTGGCGTCCTGGGGAACGCTGGTGGTGGAGGTGGGCTACGTCGCGCTCGTCTGGCCCCAGAGGACGCGGGGCCTCTGGGTGGCGATGACGCTGGGGATGCACCTGGGCATCGGCGTGATGATGGGCCTGTGGCTGTTCAGCGCGATGATGGGGGTGCTGACGTTCGCCGCGTTCGGCTGGAACCTCATCGCCGAGCCGCTGGTCGCGCGGGCCCGGGCGGCGGTGCTGCTGCCCTATCATTCGATGCAGGCGCCCTGAGCGCCCGGCCCCCTCACAGCGTGAGGAGGTAGGCCAGCAGGTCGTCCCGCTCCTCGGGGGTGAGCGCCTGCGCGGCGCCGTGCTGGAGGCCCGGGGTCTCCAGGAGCGTGCGCAGCGGGAAGCGCGAGCCCACCACGAGCCGGTCCTCCCGCACCGCGTAGCCCGCGGTGGCGCTCGTCAAGAGCGGCCACACGTCCCAGGTGCCCACCAGCGAGGGCGGCGCCGCGCCCGGCACCAGGTGCTGCTGCGCCAGCCGCAGGGGCAGCGCGATGGGCGTGCCCACGTCCAGATAGCGCCCTCGCGTCGAGGGGTCCTGGTCCAGGGTGAACAGCGGCGCGGGGTGGCAGGCCGCGCACCCGGCCTGGCCCTCGAACAGCGCCCGCCCCTTCGCCGGATGGCCGGGTCTGCCGTCGGGCAGCGTCACCGTCTCCGCCGGGGCGCCATCCGGGCCCCGGTAGGGGTTGGGCGGCGTGGGCAGCAGCGACGTGTAGAGGGCCAGGGCCTCCACCTCCGAGGGCAGCGGATCCGGGTTGTGGTAGCGGTTGCGCCCGCCCACCGTCTCCGCCGTCTCCGCGAGGCTGCGCGTGCTCGCCGGGGTGAAGTAGGGCGGCGTGTCCCGGCTGCCCAGGGCCGTGGTCGAACGGTAGATGCGCATGGGCCGCGTCTTCTCGAAGAAGACGCCGCCGGTGTGCCCCTCGATGTGGCACGCGTCGCAGCTCATGCCCGTGCGACCCACGTCGGAGAAGTAGAGCACCTGTCCCAGGCGGCGCTGCTCGCGGGGGCGCACGTCCACCACCGGCCACTGCCGCAGCACGCGCGCCTTGCCCGCGCGCGCCTCGCGCACGTCCACCACCGCCACCGTGCCCGTGAAGCGGTTGAGCACGTAGAGCGTGCGGCCGTCCGGGGCCAGGGCCAGCGACCGGGGCCCGGAGTGCAGCTCCACACCCGCCCTCCCCTTCGTGCCCAGGTCCTCCACCGGGCGGATGAGCGGCGTGCCTTCTGGCGCGAAGAGGGGCAGCGTCTGGAGCAGCGCCGCGCGCGCCGCGGCGTCGTCCTTCACCAGCGCCTTCGCGTCCAGCACCCGCACCTGCCCCAGCGCCACGTCCGCCGCGTAGAGCAGCCCGGCCCGGTCATCCAGCGCCAGTCCCTCCGTCACGCCCGCGCCGAAGCCCCGGTGCCGCACCACCTGCTGCCGGTCCAGGTCCAGCACCGCGACGCCGCTGTTCGCGCTCACCTCCATGCGCTGCGCGTTGGGACCCACGTTCGGCCCCAGGCTCGACATGAAGACGCGCCCCAGCCGCTCGCTGGAGAGCAGCGCGCGTGGCGCCTTGCCCCCCATCACCTGCTCGGAGAAGGCCTCCGTCGCGCCTCCGACGATGGGCACGCCCGGCTTCGGCACCACGGGCGTGAGCTCCCGGCCGTCCTCCTGATTGAGCAGCACCACCTGCCCTGTCTGGAGGCTGCCCACCGCGAGCAGCCCCTTCCACCGGGCCAGCGCGCGCGGGTTCGGATCCACCGGCGCGCTCCAGCGCTCGCGGCCGTCCTCCAAGGCGACCGCGCGCACCGTGTCGCGCACGTGCTCGGCCAGGAACGCCACGCCCTTCGCGCCGTCCACCTCCAGGCCCCACACGCCCGGGGGCGCGGGGAGGACGCGGGCCCTGCGCTCGGGCGCGTCCAGCGCGTACAGCCAGAGCCCGGCGTCCGACTGGTGGGCCACGCCCAGCCAGGGATGGCCCCCCGAGTCCTTCCACGTCGCGAGCGCCGCCGGGCCGTCCCCCACCGCCATCGCCTCCACGCTCCCCGAGGCCACGTCGAGCGCGAACACCGTGTCCGTGGGCGGCGACGCGATGAAGAGCGTGCGCCCGTCCGGCGCGAGCGCCATCGCCATCAGGTCCGGGAACGCCGCGTCGTTGACGACGGTGAGCCGCGTGGCGCCCGTGGGCCGGGGACCGGCGCTCGCGGCCAGCGACAGCTGCACGTCCGTCTGGAACACGCCCGGAGGCAGGGAGAGGTCCGCGGGGAGCCTCGCGTAGGCATGGCGCGGGTCCACCACCGTCAACGGCACCTCCCGCGAGAAGGGCGCGCCGAGCACCAGCCGCAGGCCCGGCACCAGCGCCTCCCCATAGAGGGAGAGCGGCTGCGAGGTCTGGTTGCTGGTCAGCTTCGGCCCCACGGCCTGGAGGATGGGACGTGGTTCAGCGGGGGCGGCGGGGGCCTCCGGCGGCGGGGGCGGGGGGACGCCCCGCGACTTCAGCACGACGGCCAGGAGGCCCAGCAGCACCAACGCCCCGACCCCGGCCGCGATCCATCTCCCCCTGCGAATGACACCCTTCACGTGTGTGCGCGCCTCCAGCCCGCGAGCATCCTCCATCCGCCCACCGTGTCACGATGACTTCTCACCACGACTGCTCGCACGCTCGGGGAGCACCGCGCGGAGGGAACCCCACGCGACGTTTCCAGCGTCCCGGCACGAAGCGGGACGTAGCGTGGAGAGACCGCCCCACGTGAGGTGGACTGCCCCCCACACCTGCTCGCCGCAGGTCAACCGTTGGCGCTGGAGTGTGCGTTGACAGGTCGGGGCTCGCATCGCTTAACCTGTTGATGATGCGACGTTTCCTCTTCTTCTGTGCCGTCGCCAGCGTGCTCGGCTTCGGTCCCCTCTCCATCGCGAACGATGCCTTTGCCCAGGGGCGTGGACGCCCCCCCAGGCCGAAGGCGGTCAAGGCCACCAAGAAGGGCTCGAGCAAGGCCCCGCCGCGCATCGAGACGAGGTCGAACTCGACCGTCACGGATCCGGTGACCGGGGACACCTCCGCGTCGGCGTCGTCCGCGCCGCCGCAGCGTGGCCCGTCGCGCATCGACTTCGACGACCGGCTCATCCAGGGCCAGACGAACAAGTCCGGCGCCGTGTATTTGTATGACCGCAAGGAGCTGAAGACGCGGTCGATGCTTCGCGAGCGCGACAGCTTCCGCTCCGAGACGCTCGCCACCGTCTACGATCAGTAGGGCCGTACCGCCCATCACCCTTCGAAGGGAGCGTCACCGTTGAGCGGCCAGCCCAGCGTCCTGCAAGTCGTCATCCTCCGCGACGGCCTCCTGGTGGGGACGGAGGTCTTCGTCCCTGGCACCTACGCGCTCGGCTCCGATGCGTCGTCGGACCTGCGGCTGGACGATGCCTCCGTGTCGCCGCGCCACGCGCTGCTCTACTTCCAGAACGGTCGCACCGCGATCCAGGACGCGGGCGGTGGCACCAGTGGCGTCTTCGTCAACGGGCACCAGGTCACCGCGTGTGAGATCCGCTCCGTGGACGAGGTGCTGTGCGGTCCGTTCGTCCTGAAGACGCGGATCCTCAACCAGCGGCCCGTGGAGACCAAGCCGCAGCCGCCCCCCGAAGTCGCCGCGCTCTTCGGAGGCGCTGGCGTGCCTCCCGCTGCGCCACATCCCGCGAACGGAGCACCGCCCCACGCGTTCGCGCCCCAGCAGGCCGCGCACCCGCAGCAGGCGGCCCACGCGACACACGTGCAGCACCATTCCGCGCAGCAGCAGGCCGCGCTCGCTCAGCAACAGGCACAGCAGGCCGCCTACGCGCAGCAGCAGGCCGCGCTCGCGCAGCAACAGGCACAGCAAGCCGCCTACGCTCAGCAGCAGGCACAGCAGGCCGCGTACGCACAACAGCAGGCCGCATACGCTCAGCAGCAGGCGCAGCAAGCCGCCTACGCTCAACAGCAGGCACAGCAGGCCGCACTCGCGCAGCAACAGGCCGCGCAGGCACAGCAGGCCGCGTTCGCGCAGCAGCAGGCACAGCAAGCCGCGCAGGCACAGCAGGCCGCACGTGCGCAGCAGGCCGCTCACGCGCAGCAGCCGGCACACCCGCAGCACGCGGCGCACCCTCAGCACGCCCCCGCGCAGTCAGCGCTCCCCCAGGCCGCGCACGCGCAGCACGCGGCGGCGCACCCGCAGCAGGCGGCTCACGCTCAGCCCGCGTCCGCGAAGCGCGCACCTGCTCCCGCGGTCCCCGCGGGCACCGTTCCCTCCACCCGCCGGCGGCCTCCTTCCGAGGCCATGCCCAGCCTGCTCGTCGCGGACGACCTGCTCGCGGGCGTGGACACCGATGCCGCTCCCGCCGCGGGCCCCCTCGTGCTCGACAAGGCCCCGGCCACGCGCCCCACGCACGCGCCGAAGATCGGCCCGGGCAAGGGCGCCGCGCAGCTCTACCTGGAGCTGTACTGGGGCGCCGTGCGCCGCGACGCGCGCCGCTTCGCGCCGGACGCGAAGAAGCCCGTCAAGGCCGCCCTCGAGGAGCAGGCCCCCATGCCCCTCTGGGGCTTCACCCTCCCCGAGGGTGACGACTTCACGCTCGCCGAATCCGTCAACGGCAACTACCGCCTCTTCGTGCCCCCCGGCACCGACGTGGAGAAGGGCGGCAGCGACGGCCGCTTCGCCCCCGTCACCAGCGCCGCCCTCGAGTCCGACGGCAGCCGCCGCTTCGTCACCCTGCGCGACGGCACCGCGGCCCGCCTCACCCAGGGCAAGATGTCGCTCGTCGCCTACGCGGCGCCCGCCCCCGAGCGCGTCTTCGTCAACCCGCTCAAGGGCCTGCCCTGGCTGACCCTCTTCTTCCTCGCCATCTTCGGCGGCGGCCTGGGCTGGTTCATCGCCACGCGGCCCCAGGGCCCCGCGACCGCGGACTTCACCCAGAAGAACCTGCCGCCCGTCGCGCTGCGCCTCATCGCCCCTGAACCCAAGAAGAAGGAAGAGGCGAAGAAGAAGCTCGAGGCCCTCAAGAAGAAGGAGCCCGTCAAGGAGAAGCCCGTCGTCGCGGAGAAGGCGCCGCCCAAGCCCGTCAAGGAGGTCCAGGTCCCCAAGGCCGTGGCCGCCGCGCCGGAGAGCAAGGCCCTCAAGGCGCTCGCGAAGCTGTCGGCCGCGGGCCCCGCCGCCAACGACCTGCTCGCCGCCGTGGACAAGATGGGCAGCGGTCCGGGCAGCAAGAACGTCAAGCAGACCAACTACAAGCTCTCCGGCCTCATCGGCAAGGCGCCCATCGCCAACGCGGGCCTGGGCACCTTCGGCCTGGGCGGCGGCGGCAAGGGCGGCGGCGCCACGCTGGGCGCGGAGCTCTTGCGCGGCAAGGGCGGCGGCGGCATCGGCGCGCTGGGCGCGGGCGGCGTGGGCAAGGGCGCGGTGGGCGGCACCGTCACGCGCGCCACCGCGCGCAGCATCTCCTCCACCCAGGGCACCGTGGACCGTGAAGCCGTGGCCAAGGTCATCAACAGCCACCTCAACGACGTCCACGCCTGCTACGAGCGCGCGCTGCTCAAGGACCCCGGCCTCGCGGGCAAGGTGGTGCTCGAGTGGGCCATCGGGCTCAACGGCCAAGTCGCTTCCGCCAAGACCAAGTCGTCCACCCTCCGCAACGCCTCCGTCGAGGCGTGCATCCTCAGCAGCCTGAAGGGCTGGCAGTTCCCCGCCCCGAAGGGCGGCCTCGTCATCATCACGTACCCGTTCCTCTTCAACTCGGTCGGCTACTGACGCGGGGGACCCCTCCCCCACCTCCACGCCACCCCGACCTCCGACAGGAAAAAGTCCCCGTGCGATTCCTCCTGCTCTCCCTCTTCTGCCTGGTGCCCGGCCTCGCGCGCGCCCAGGCCGAGGAACTCGAGAACCCCGGCACCGTCTCCGCGGTGCAGGACCGGCTGTACCGCATGCACCACGAGCTGTCGCTCGGCGTGGGCGTGCTGCCCGCGGACGCCTTCTACAAGGGCCTCATCGGCACGGTCGGATACACGTACCACTTCAGCGACACCTTCGCGTGGCAGGTGGGTCGCGGCACGTACAGCTACAACGTGCAGACCAGCCTGCGCCGCCAGCTGGAGCGCGACTTCGAGGCGTCCCCCACCGCCACCGCATTCGAGGACCAGGTGCAGTGGATGGTGGGCAGCGACCTCGTGTGGAGCCCGCTGTACGGCAAGACGTCCTTCGTCAACTCGAACGTCATCCACTTCGAGGTCTCCCTGCTGGCCGGCGGCACGGTGGTGAAGATCCACCGCAGCGACGGCTTCCGCCCCGCCGTCAACCTGGGCCTCGGCGTGCGCGTGTTCTCCAGCCGCAACGTGTCCTTCCGCCTGGACGTGACGAACAACACCGTCTTCGCGGGCACGTCGCGCATCATCAACGTGCCCACCGTCCAGATTGGAACGGCCTTCAACTTCGGCGCCACCGAATGACGTCCCGCCCACTCATCGCCGCCGCGCTCGCCAGCGCCGCGCTCATCGTGTTCCCAACGGCCGTCCGCGCCGCACCGGACGCGGGCATGCCGCCCATGCCGCCCCCTCCTCCCGCCACCGCCAAGGCCCCCGCCGCGGCCAGCGCCGACGCGGGCACCCCGGGTCCCACGGACGCGGGCACCGTCGCGGGTGCGCCCGCGCCCGCCAAGGCCCCCGTCGCGGCAGCCCCGCCGCCCCCGCCGCAGAAGGTGCCGCCGGAGACCTTCGACAAGGCGCTCCAGGCGTACTTCGACGGCAAGCCGCGCGACGCCGCCGGCCCGCTGTACGCGTGGCTCCAGTCCACGCCGCGCACGGACGACAACTACGCGTGGGGCCAGTACTTCCTCGCGCGCAGCCTCATCGACCTGGGCCTCACCCACGCGGGCGCGACGTACCTGGCGCGCATCGCTCGCGAGCGCACCAACCCCAACGTGCTGCCGCGCGCGCTGGACGCGCTGAAGGGCCTGACGGACCGGCCGCACGACGAGGTGATGATCGACGAGCAGGTCTTCGGCGCGCTCGACCTGGGCTTCCTCCCGGATGAGACGGGGGCCTACGCGCACTACCAGCAGGGCCTGGTGGACCTGCGCGTGGGCAACGAGCGCTGGGCGGGCACGCACTTCTCCAAGCTGCCGGAGACGAGCGCGGAGGCCAGCCGCGCGAAGTTCGCGCTGCTCGTCACCCGGCTCAAGCAGGTGAAGGATCCGCCGGACGAGATGGTGAAGGACTTCCTCACGCTCTCCGACGACGAGAAGCTCACCCGCGAGGCGCGCAACGAGGCGGCGCTCGCGGTGGCCCGCCTGCGCTACGAGAAGAAGGACTTCACGGGCGCGCTGGACGCGTACGGCAAGGTGAAGCTGCCCCAGCTGGACCCGGGCCGCGCCAGCCTCTACCTGGAGGAGGCGTGGACCCGCTACAAGCTGGGCGACCTGCGCGCGTCGCTGGGCATCCTCACCACGCTGGACGCGCCGTCGTTCCGCGATGAGTTCATGCCGGACAAGTACCTGCTGCGCGCGCTCATCTTCCGCGACCTGTGCCACTACCTGCCCGCCAAGCGCGCGGCGAAGGAGCTGACGCGGCGGTACGCGGACTCGCTGGAGTCCGTGCGCAACCGCGAGGACCTGAGCCAGGACGCGCGCCTGCGCCGCGCCGCCAACGCGCACGGCGGCACCCAGCGCGCCGCGAAGTTCGTGTCCGTGCTGGACCTGGAGGGCGAGCGCCTGGGCCGCTACGCCGGGAGCTTCGGCGACCGGCTCTTCGGACACCTGACGCGGCTGTATGACCTGTCCCACGCGGAGGCGGTGCGCGTGTACGACGCGCGGCTGCAAGAGGCCGTGCGCCAGGAGGCGGACACGCTGCTGCGCGCCGCCGAGCAGGTGCGCCTGATGGAGTACGAGGTCGGCCTCAAGCTGTACGAGCGCGTGAAGAAGGGCGCGCAGGTGGTGGCGGCGGAGGAAGAGGAGCTGCTGTCGCCCGCCCAGGTCGCCTTCAAGTTCGACAACGAATACTGGAACGACGAGCTCAAGTCCTACCGGGTCCGCATCGAGAGCCGTTGCATCGAGGAAACCCCATGACCGGCCCGTTCTCCGGCCTCATCACCGCCGCGCTGCTCGCGGCCGCGGCCCCTGGCGCCAGCGGCCGCGTGGGCCCCAACCCCAACCCCATCGTGTCCAAGGCGAAGGAGCGCGAGGAGCTCATCGCCAAGCTCAAGCGCGACATCTTCAAGGTGGACCGCGCCATCGGCGAAACGGAGAAGCTCATCTCCAAGAGCCGCAACGCGCCCTACCTGCCGGACCTCCAGTTCCGGCTGGCGGAGCTCTACGTCGAGAAGAGCCGCTACGTGTACTACCTCCAGGCGGAGTCCCGCCCGGAGGGCGCGTCCGGCGCCATCGTCTCCCCGGAGACGCGCCTGATGAAGCAGAAGGCGGTGCAGATGTACTACCGCCTGCTGCGCGAGTACCCGGACTTCAAGGACGGCGACCAGGTGACGTTCTACCTGGCGCACGAGCAGCGCGAGCTGGGCCAGTTCGACGAGATGCTCAAGACGCTGGGGGACCTGACGCGCAAGTTCCCCAACAGCCCGCTGCGGCTGGAAGCCGAGCAGATCCTGGGCGACCACTTCTTCGACAAGGCGGACCTCGTCGAGGCGGAGAAGCACTACCAGGCCATCCTGGAGCTGCCGCCGTCGCCGGTGCACGACCTGGCCCGCTACAAGATGGGCTGGATCCGCGTGAACCAGGCCAAGCACGGGGAGGCCGTCACCTTCTTCGAGGCGGCGGCCGCCAGCGCGCCCCTGCCCGGCGTGGACGTGAAGAAGGCGCTCAACGTGAAGCGCGAGGCGCTGCTGGACCTGGTCTACAGCTACACGGAGGCCAAGCCCGCCAAGGGCGCGCTCAACTACTTCGAGAAGCTCAGCGACAGCCGCGCCACGTACGCGCTCGCGCTGGACAAGCTGGGCAACCGCTACTTCATCAAGCAGCAGTACGAGTGGGCCATCCCCGCGCTGCGCAAGCTGATGCAGGTGCAGCCGGATCCGGAGCTGGACCTGGAGCGCGGCCAGAAGCTGTATGACTCGCTCAAGGCCGCCAAGGGCAAGGTGATGCCGGAGCCGGAGGACATCCGCTTCCTCGTCCGCGCCGCGGTGGAGAGCAAGACGGATCCGGAGCTGGCGGAGACGGAGCGCAAGAAGCAGCTCGCGGAGCTGGAGGAGATGGCGCGCGACCTGTCCACGCAGGTGCACCTGGCGGCGCAGAAGGCGGACTCGCGCGAGCTGTACGTGAAGGCCGCGGACGCCTACCGCGAGTACCTGGGGCTGTTCCGGCCGGAGCAGTACGTGCGGCCCATCATGAAGAACCGCGCGGACGCGCTCTTCGCGGCCAAGGAGTTCCCGGAGGCCGCGCGCCAGTTCGAGGAGCTGGCCCGCTACGAGGACAAGGCCAAGGACCCCAAGGCCGTGGACACGGCGATGTACGGCGCGCTCCTGGCCCACTTCTCCACGCTCAAGCCGGAGGAGGCCCTGAAGCGCAACGCCTTCGAGGTCGCCGACGCGCGGCAGGCGCTGAAGCTGCTGGGCGCGACGTACGTGTCGCGCTACCCGCAGAGCCCGCATGTGCTGGACGTGAAGTTCAACATCGCGCGCGCCTACTACGAGGACGGCGACTACCCGAAGGCGGCGGAGCTGTTCACCGCGTTCGCGCTGGCGCACCCCCAGTACAAGGACGCGCCGGTGGCGGGCAACCTGGCCCTGGACAGCCTCCGGCAGGTGAACGACTTCAAGAAGCTGGATGAGACGGGCCGCAAGTTCCTGGCGTCCGCGCTGCCGTCCGGCTTCCGCGGCGAGGTGCAGAAGATCCTCACGCAGAGCAAGGCGGAGGCGCTGGACGAGCTGGCCCTGCAGAGCGCGCAGGAGACGGGCGACGTCATCGAAGGCCTGATGAAGGTCGCGGACGAGAACAAGAACTCCGACATCGGCGAGAAGGCGCTCTACGGCGCGTTCACCGCCGCGCGCGAGAAGCGCGACCTGCCGCGCGAGCGCGAGCTGGCCACGAAGCTGGTGCAGTCCTACCCGAAGAGCCAGTACGTGTCGGACGTGCTCCTGACGGTGGGCCGGCACGCGGCGGAGGCGGCGGCCTTCAACGAGGCGGCCGGCTGGTTCGAACAGGTGGGCCAGAAGCTGGGCGGCGACCTGGCGGCGGTGGACGGCTGGATGGCCGGCGCGCGGCTGCGGCTGGCGCTGGGTGAGTACAAGGAAGCGTCCCGCAACCTGGAGACGGCGGCGGAGACCGCGGGCGCGCGCAAGGGCGAGGTGCTCGCGCTGCTCGCCGAGACGCGCCTGAAGCAGAAGGACTACGCGCGGGCGAAGACGACCGCGGAGTCCGCGCTGCGGCTGGACAAGAACAACGTGGCGGCCGCCGCGGTGGTCGCGGAGGTGCAGGCGACGACGGCGCCCACCGCCAGCCCGGACGCGCTCATCGCCACCCTCACCACGGCGGTGCAGGGCCCCAACGGCCAGACGGAGGAGGCCGCCAAGGGCCTGTGGTACCTGGGGGAGATCCTCTACCGCGGCTACAAGGACCTGCCCGCCGACAAGGTGGAGGAGAAGGTCGCGGCGCTCCAGGCGATGGAGGGCGTGTACACGCAGGCCGCGTCGCTCGGGTATCCGGAGTGGGCGGTGGCGTCGCTGTGGAAGATCGCGCTCGCGTACGGCCACATCGCGGACGTGGTGGACCAGACGCCGGTGCCCGGCGGGCTGTCCGCCGCGGAGACCAAGCAGTTCCAGGAGGCGGTGAGGCAGCAGGTGGGCCCGCTCAAGGCCCGCTCGGAGGAGGCCTTCAAGGCGTGTCTGTCTCGCGCGGAGTCGCTGGAGGTCTTCAACGAGGCGGTGGTGGGCTGCCGCAACCGCACGGACGTGGCCGCGCTGCCGGTGCCGCAGCCCGCGGCGCCCACGCAGCCCGCGGCGCTGGAGGACCTGCGCAAGAAGGCGGAGAAGGTGCTGAGCGCCGAAGCGCTGGAGGCCCTGGGCATGGGCTACCTGGACGCGCACCAGTACGGCATGGCGCAGCTGACGTTCGGCCGGGTGACGGAGCTGCAGGACACGCGCGCCTCCGCGCACGCGGCGCTCGGCTGGGCCATGCTCAACATGGGTGACGCGATGGGTGCCCGGGCCGCGTACGCCAAGGCGCTGGAAGCGGACCCCACCTACGACAAGGCCCGCCTCAACCTGGCCGCGCTGCGCTGCCGCTTCGGCGACACGGACGGGGCCCGGCGGGAGCTGGCCGTGCTCAAGGACATGGGCACGCTCAATGGCCCGGACGTGGACGCGGGCTGGAAGGCATGCAAGTGAGCGCGTCCTTGCGGCTCATCGCCCCGATGCTGGCCGTGCTCGCCACCGCGTGTGGTGGCGAGGGCGGCCGGCTGGAGGGCAGCGTGACGGAGCTCCTGGACCTGCGCTACCAGCGCACGGAGGCGGGGCTCGCGGAGGGCACGCTGGCGGTGAGCTTCGTCAACACACAGGGCAGCGGGCAGGACGTGGTGTTGAAGGTGAGCGCGCGGGTGGCGGACATGCTGCCGGACGGGGAGTACGCGGGCTCGCTGGACATCGACCTGGCGCAGGCGCTGGCGGACGGCTCGCAGCGGGGCAGCGTGGACCGCAGCGTGCTGGACGAACCGGTGCGCCCCTTCCCGCCGCTCGTGCGGGGAAACCTCTTCGTGAAGTCCCTGCCGAAAACCACCGGGGACCGCGTGTCCGGCGAGTTCAACGTCACCTTCGCCAACGGCACCGACGTCTACTCCGGCCGCACCATCTTCAGCCGTTTCGAGGCAACCGCTCCATGAAGCGCTACCTGCTGCTCACCCTGCCCCTCCTCGCCGGCGCCTGCGGCCCGCGCTACGGCATGCGCGTACCGGATCCGCTGGTGAAGAAGCTGCCGTACGAGACGCGCATCGAGCTCCTGGAGTCGGAGAACGACCTGGCGCTGGCCATCGACCGGGTGGACGAGGCGGACAACGAGGTCAACCGCGCGCGCGACAACATCCGCCGGGCGAAGTCCCGCCAGGAGGCCGCCGAGGCCGAGGAGGACCGCGCCCCGGACGCGTCGTCGCGAGAGGTCGCGCAGCTGGCCATCGCGGAGTCCGAGTCCCGCGTCCAATACCTGCGCGCGCACCAGCGCCTCAACGTGGGCCTGCGCGAGGTGGAGAAGCTGTCCCTGCGCTGCGCCTTCGCCCGCTTCGAGCTGGCGCGGCTGACGGCCGCGCGCAAGGCGAAGGTGCAGGGCAGTGAGCGCCTGGAGCCGAAGGACTTCGAGGAGCAGGTGTCCAGGTGCGAGGCCGCGGTGAAGGAAGAGCGCGCCGGCCTCGCGCAGGACACGAAGGAAGCGCAGACGGCGAAGGAGGCGTGGGAGGTGAAGAAGGCCGCCCTGGCCAAGAAGACCTTCGACGCCCGCGCAAGCCCGTACGTGGAGAACCTGTGATGACCAAAGCCGGCGTCCTCCTCCTCCAGCTGCTCACGGCCCAGGCCCCCGCCCCGGAGGCGTCTCCAGCGGAGAAGCCCGCCGCGGCCCCGCGCGCGGACAAGCTCCCGGACAACCCGGACGCGCTCTACAAGCTGGCCACCGCCTTCCTGTCGCAGAACCAGCCGCGCCGCGCGGTGGCGCCGCTGACGAAGCTGGTGGGCCTGACGCCGGACGGCGTGCCCGCGAAGGTGGCCCTGGCGCGGGCGCTCCGGCTGTCGGGTGACGTGCCCAAGGCGAAGGCGGTGCTGGACGCGGCGCTGGCGGTCTTCCCGGACGAGGCCACGCTGCGCTCGGAGCGCGGCCTGCTGGCGCGCATCCAGGACGACACGGACGAGGCCATCTCGCAGTACTCGGTGGCGACGGAGCTGGCGCCGCAGGACGCGGAGCTGCGCTTCAACCTGGGGGAGGTCCTCCAGCGCGCCAACCGCACGGACGACGCCATCGAGGCCTACCGGGAGGCGCTGAAGCTGGACGGCGCGCTCCAGGTGGCGCGGGTGAACCTGGGCAAGGCGCTGGCGGAGAAGGGGCTCCACGCCGAAGCGAAGGAGACGCTGCGCGAGGCCATCCGCCAGAAGGACGGTGACGCGGAGGCGCACTACAACCTGGGCGTCGTGCTGATGCGGGAGAACGACGTCACGGGCGCCTTCGCGGAGTATCAGGCCGCGATCAAGGCGGACCCGAAGCACGCGCGGGCGCAGAACAACCTGGGCGTGGTGCTGGACGGCCAGGGCAACGCGCGCAAGGCGGCGGAGGCGTTCCAGAAGGCCATCACGTTGGATCCGAAGTACGCGGAGGCGCACTTCAACCTGGGGCTCGCGTGCTTCCAGCTGGGGGAGAACGCCCGGGCGACGAAGGCCTTCGAGAAGGCGCTGCTGCTGGAGCCCCGGCGCGCGAGCGGACCGTACACGCAGCTGGGCCAGCTCTACCTCGCGCAGGGCAAGAAGACGCAGGCGGTGGACGCGTTCCAGAAGGCCATCGAGAAGAGCGCCGACGACGGCAAGAAGACGACGGAGGCGTACCAGGGCCTCGCGCGCGCGTATCTGGCGCTGGGCAAGGTGGACGACGCGGTGGCCACGCTGAAGACGGCGGTGGAGACCTTCCCGGACGAGCCCGGCACGCGCTCGGGCTATGGCGACGCGCTCAAGGCCAAGGGCGACCTGGACGGCGCCATCGCGCAGTACACGGCGTGCTTGAAGCTCCAGCCCACGGTGGAGAACCGGCTGGCGCTGGCGGAGGCGTACGCGAAGAAGCACGTGAGCGCCCAGGCGCGGCCCCTCTACGAGGCCGTCCTCCAGGAGGATCCGAACCACCGCGCGGCGAAGCTGGCGCTCGCGGACCTGCTGCTCGCCATGGGGGACTACACGGCGGCGGAGAAGCTGCTGACGCCCGCGCAAGGCGAAGAGGCGGACACGGGGGCCCTGGCGCGGCTGGGCATCCTGCACTCGCGGCTGGGCCGGCCGGACCTGGCGGTGTCGGAGCTGGAGGCGGTGGTGGCGAAGGACCCCGCGCAGCTGGAGGCCCGCGCGGAGCTGGGCTTCCTGTACCTGCGCGGCGGTGACGAGCCCAAGGCGTTGCAGGTGCTGAGCGACGTGCTGGCGGTGGAGCCGCGCAACTCGCTGGGGCTGCTGTACCTGGGCCACACGCTGTACCGGCAGGGCAAGTTGCCGGAGGCGGAGAAGGCCTTCCGGGGCGCCTCGCAGGTGGACGCGAGCGCGGGAGAGCCCCACTTCGCGCTGGCGCAGCTGCTGGAGGCCACCAACCGCAAGGATGAGGCGAAGAAGGAGTACGCGGCCGCGGTGCAGCTGCAGCCGGACCACGCGGACGCCAAGCAGGCGCTGAAGAAGCTGGCCGCCGACACGCCGTGACGTCCGTCGCGGGGAGCGCGCCTCCCCGCCACAGGGCCGCCGGCTCGAAGTCGATGGCCTACTCGCGGCCACGCAGGAGGTTCTCGGGCAGCCGCGGGCCCGTGGGCGTGGGCCTGGGTGGCTCCGCCCGTGTGCCGCCGAAGGGGTAGCGCGCCTCCGCGTGGACGCCGAACGCGTCGCCTCCGGCGCTCGCCAGGAGCACGAGGTCTTCGTCAGGGCCCGAGTCCGCGGCCAGCCCCAGCGTCCAGGGGACTTCGTGGACGTCCGCGTCCAAGACGATGGGCGACGTGGGGCCTTCCCGGAGCACCGCGCGCGGCGGCACGCGCAGGGAGACCTCCACGGGCGCGGTGAAGCCCGGGCTCCGGTCCAGCCGCGCGACGAGCCGCACGGTGTCCACGCTGGACTCCACCAACCGCCACGACACTCGCAGCGGCGCGGGGATGCGGGCGGTGACGGGAGGCATGGCGGACCGCGCCTGCGCTTCAGGCGTGCCGTCCTCCGTGGCGCGCGCGAGCGCCACCGGCACGGGAGAAGACTCGACGGTGGGGTGATGCGTCTTCACGAGGGCGTGTCTGGCGGACGGGCCCGCGTGCGATGGCGGATCCCAGGTGTCCCTCCGTTGCGGCAGCAGGGCGACCAGCCGGGATGAGGCCAGGAGGGTCTCTCCGACGCGCGCGGGCACCTCTTCCGTCCGGGGTCGCGCTTCGGACGCGCGAGGCAGCTTCTTGCGGCGCGCGCGGTCCACGCTCGTGGCCATGCCCGCCGACACCGCGCCGATGAGGGCCAACACCAGCGCCGCGCCCGCGACCCGTCTTCGCAAGGGAGACCGGAGGAGGTTCGTGGGCACGGCCAGACGGCTTCGCGGCTTCCAACGCGGGAGTCTCATGGGCACAGGGGTTCGTGGCTGGGATATGGGAAGGCAGTGGCGGGTTCGGTGGCCGAGTCCACCAAGGCTTGGGGAAAGCCCTGGCACACCAATGCGTCCAGGAAGTCCGCGAGGAAGGGCGAGGGCCTGCCCGTGTCCACCACGTTCGCGAGCGCGCCCTTCGCATCCCGGGTCCAGGTGTGCCGCGTGTAGCCGCGTGCCCAGGGGGCCCGGTTCATCGCGGGCGCGGAGAGCGCGTCGTACAGCGGTTGGCTCGACGGCGTGCCGGCGGCCGTCCGGTAGAGGATGGCGGCGACCTCGTTCTCATCCACGGACTGGAGCAGCCCGTCCGCCGCGTGGGGCCGCGTCCAGGGACTCACCGACGAGGCGCGCGCGGACAAGTCCACCCAGAACAGCGTCCCGCCCTGCCGGTCGTAGTAGCGCGGGCTGCGCCGTGCGTCGGTGCTGAACCACGTGGCCCAGCCCTCGCTCCACGCCTGCCCCGGGAAGGTGGGCACGCCCACGTAGTGCGGACCGCCCTCCTCCGGGCTGGTGCCCCGGCTGGCCATCACCCAGTGCCCCAGCTCGTGCATCACCATCGCGTCGGACCACCACGCCGCATCCGAGTCCCCGGGCAGCCACAGCTGCGCGCTCCAGCTCCGGCCCACCGCCGTCACGCGCCAGGGCGCGAAGCACGCCCCGCAGGACCACTCCGTCCCGAAGCCCAGCCACGCCACCACGGGCAGGCCGTCCCGCCCGCCGTAGCGCTCGCGCATGCGGCGCCACGCCGTGCCCAGGACGTCGAACACGGCCGCCGCGCCCGAACCCTCGGACTCGCCAACGGTGAAGTCGGGGCCGGTCGACAGCTCGCGCAGCGTGCGCGTCCAGCTCCAGATGCGGGCCGCGTCGCCGGGCACGGCCGTCATCGGCTGCGCGCCCGGCAGTCCGGGGTCCGCCACCGCGTAGGCCACCGCGCCGTCGCGCCCTCGCCCCGCCGCGTACACGACGACGCGGTCGTCCTCCTGGAAGGTGGAGGGCACCTTCAACGTGAAGCGCCCGGCGGCGTCCGTCACCTGTGAGTCCAGCATCTTGCCGCCCTGGAAGGACACGACGAGGAAGCCCCGCGCGGGCACGGGCTCCACGTCCGAGGTCCAGGCGCGAAACGCCACGTCCGGGAAGCGACGGGCGTAGCGCACCGTGCCGCTCAGCGTGGGGCCGGGGGCACCGCAGAAGCCCCGGCCCGGCGCGGCTTCACAGGCGACATCACAGGCGCGCGCGGTCCACCGGCCATTCGTGCACACCTGCAGGGCCCGCGAGTCCGTGCACCGCGAGACGCCGTCGACACACGCGGGGCCCGTGACACATGCCACCACCGGGGACTCGACGCAGACGGTGTCCTCCGCGCAGTCCTCCCGGTGCACCGCGCCGCCCTCGCAGCGCTCCAGCACGCGAGGCCCCAGGCACCGCGACGGCGCGGGGAGTTGATTACACGCCAGCGCGGGCCGGAGCGTGTCGTCGGGGAGCGAGGAGACACAGGCCACGCAGGCCGCGCCTTCGCAGTCCACGGCACAGGGCCTCAGCTCTTCGCCCGAGTCGCAGCCCGTGAGCCCCAGCACCATGAAGGCCCAGCACCACGCCCAACCACCGCGTCCCACTGTGAGGAAACCTCGTTCGAACCCGCGCCGCGCGCCGGGACTGGATGCGGTGCGGAGGACAGCACGCACGCGCCTCGGTGTCTGGCGGGGACGGGCGGCCCACGGCCTCCCTGCCCGTCTGCTCATCCAGGAGCGGGCCTTCGTACGGCCCTCGGACGGTCGGAGCGACCGGCACGCAGCGGCACCAGCTATCGCGCGGGAGACTCCGTGCGCTCGAGGAACGCGGCCAGCAACGCCCGCCGCTCAGGCTCCTCCAGCACCCCGTCCAACGCGGGGAACAGGTACGTCTCCTCGCGCAGGGAGTGGTGGTGCTCCAGGTGCTTGAAGGTGCTCTCCATGTCGAACACCCGGAGCACCGCGCGGCGGAAGTCCGGTGCGCTCGCATCCAGCGCGTCCACCGCCTCCTGGCACTTCGCCAGCAGCTCCCGCATGCGCTGGTGTTCTCCGGTGAAGAGCTCCGGCGCGGCCCCTCGAATCCTCCCGGCCCGGGGAAGCTCCGGTAGGAGCAAGGCCTCCTCCGCCTCCAGGTGCCGCGTCAGCTCCTCGCGATAGCGCGTGAGTCGTTCACGGGCGGCGGGCAGGTCCATGCCCATCAGCGCTTCCTGATGCAGGAGGAACCGCTCCTCCAATTCGCGGTGGAGCGCGCCCAGGCTGACGAAGTCGGTGGGGACGGCCATCCGCGCCCTTCAGTGCACCTTGTCGTCACGCACGTTGGCCTCACGGGCCATCCGGGGACGCGGCGTCACCATGCGGGCCACGCCGGAGTAGAGCTGATCCTCCGTGTAGACCTTGCGCACGCGGCGGTGCGACGCGCGCGGGTGGTAGGCGGGGCCTGGACGCTCCAGCCATTGCAGCACACGCACCTCGCCCGAGTGCGCCAGCGCGGCGAGCAGCGCCTCCGGGCACACCTTCAGGTAGCGCCGCACCAGCGGCCGCAGCCGGCGCCCGAAGTCCGCGCCCAGCTTCGCGTGACGGCGGCCCGCGTGCAGCGTGCCGTCGAAGCGCAGCGAGATGTGGAAGAGCTCGTGCATCAGCGTCTCCAGCCGCGCCTTCGCGGTGGAGCCCCGGAAGAAGAGGGGCCGGAGGGTGATGCAGTACAGGATGCGGCGGCCCCGGATGCGGACCACCGGCTTGCGCCGCCCCGCCTTGTCGATGCTCTTGCCGCCCTTGAAGCACAGGGGCTTCACCGTGCCGCGCGACGCCCGCCGGGCCTCGCCCGCGACCACCAGGATGCGGCCCACCTTCACGTGGCCGAACTCGGGCATGCGGGCGGAGATGTCCCGGATGAGGGAGCGCAGGGTCCGGTTGAAGTTGGGACGTCGGGGAGCCACGGTTGGTGGACAGTCTAGCGGAAAACCCCTTGGGACCAGCGCCTGCCATTCCCAGAATGTCCTCCGTGAATCGCTCGAACCGTCTCCTCGCCCTGGTGTCCCTGCTGTTCACCCTCTCCGGGTGTGCCTCCGCCCCGGTCCGCTCCGCCAGTGGCCCCCCGGCGCTCACGGCCCAGGAGACCGCCGTGGTGTCCCAGGGGATCACCGACGCCACGGTGCGCTACACCGGACAGGTGACGGGGAGCGCCACCGGCGTCCTGGAGCGCGCCGACTACGAGCTCGTCGCCGACGGACAGGTGGTGAAGACGGGCTCCGCGAAGCTGGGTGTGCCATTCGCGCCGGGCACGCCCGCGGACTTCTCCTTCGAGGAGAAGTCCTCCTACGTGAAGGGCCCCGAGGACCTGACCCGCCTGAGCGCCCAGGGCGGCACGGTGCTCATCGCGTTGCGCGGCACGCTGGTGGTGCGCTCCGGGGAGCGC
Source organism: Corallococcus sp. Z5C101001 (assembly GCF_007352635.1). Classification (NCBI taxonomy): domain Bacteria; kingdom Pseudomonadati; phylum Myxococcota; class Myxococcia; order Myxococcales; family Myxococcaceae; genus Corallococcus; species Corallococcus sp. Z5C101001. The sequence goes on along the minus strand of NZ_VKLU01000001.1, from coordinate 298,621 downwards.
GAGGACACCCTGCCCTTCGCCGCCAGCCGCGCCGTGCGCGTGCCCCGCCTGCCGGTGGTCATCGTGGAGAGCCTGGATGGCGCCCGCTACTCTCCGGAGGAGGTGCAGATCAACCTCCGGCTGGGCGTGCGCAACCCGAACCCGTTCCCGCTGCGGCTGGAGTCGCTGACGTATCAGGTCGCGGTCGCGGACCGGCCGCTGGAGGAGGGGACGACCGGGCAGGCGGACACGGTGGATGCCTCCGCCACGGGCGTCTACCCGGTGGAGGTGGCGGTGACGGCGCAGTCGTGGGGCCCGGGCGTCAAGGCGCTCATCTCCAAGGGAGCGCTGCCCTTCAGCGTGAAGGGCGAGGTGAAGGGCCCCATGTTCCAGGTCCCCTACTCCCTCAAGGGTGACGTGAAGCTGAACGTGTCCCGCTAGACTGGGGCGCGCGCGTGCCCATCTATCTGTTGAGTGACGAGGAGCCGGAGCTGTTCCCACCGCCGGGCAAGGCGGACAAGAGCGGTCTGCTCGCGGTGGGCGGAGACCTGCGTCCGGAGCGGCTGGTGGCGGCCTACTCACAAGGCATCTTCCCCTGGTACAGCGAGGGGCAGCCCATCCTGTGGCACTCGCCGGATCCGCGCTTCGTGCTGGAGCCCGCCAAGGTTCACGTGGGGCGTTCGCTGCGCAAGGTGATGAACCGGGGCACGTATACGGTGCGCTACGACACGGCGTTCGCGAAGGTCATCGACGCGTGCTCGCGCGTGCACCGGCCGGGGCAGGACGGGACGTGGATCACGGATGCGATGAAGCAGGCGTACGTCCGGCTGCACGAGCTGGGGCTGGCGCACTCGGTGGAGGCGTGGGACGGAGAGGTGCTGGTGGGCGGGCTGTACGGCGTGTCGCTGGGCGCGGCGTATTTCGGGGAGAGCATGTTCGCGCTGGCTCCGGATGCCTCGAAGGTGGCGTTCGCCACGGCGGTGGAGCGCTTCCGGCAGTGGGGCTTCCAGCTCATCGATTGTCAGGTGGAGACGGAGCACCTGGAGCGCTTCGGCGCGGAGTCCTGGCCGCGCAAGCGCTTCCTGGCGGCGCTCGTCCAGGCGTTGAAGGAGCCCACCCGGCGAGGAGCTTGGACGGAGTAGGCTTCACGGAATGGAAGCGCACCGCACCCGAGGTACTGCCAGAACACCGGCGACGGCACGGTCAGCGTCCCAGCGCTGAAGCTGCTCAAGACGTATCACGGCGGCAACGCGCAGCAGACTCACGCGAGAACGATCCTCACGGGCCCCTGCGCGCTACGCGGGAGTGGGCCACTCTCGGAAGGGCGTCCAACTGCTGCGTGGAAGCCCCTCAATCGAGAGAATACGCGCGCAATGCTCATCGAAGTATCTGAGCATCGCATAGGCATCGAACAAGAAGCGTCCTTGCCTCGCATCCTCCAGCATCACGACCCTCAGAACAAAAAGGTCCTCGGCACGACGTACCAGTTCAACCTCGAAATCAGGTCGAGACATAGCGCCCCCCAGACGAGCAAGCTCATCCGTGGAAATGGCAGCCACCGCGCCATCCGTCTTGACCTCCCATTCCTGAAGCCGTCTCCCATCACCCATTTCCCTCGCCAGGGGAAACTTGACTTTCACAACGTCAGCCGAGGCCTTTGAATAGTCATCAACCATGGCGCCCCTCAGGACTTAAAAACACTCCAACGCACAGAAGCATTCAGGGAAGTGCGCAAGCACCTCACCCAGGCTGAGCGGAGCCAACCCACGCGCCTGCGCCGACCTACCCTCCGAGCCAATCAAGAGTCATGTCTCATCAGCCGCGGATATAACTCGCCACGAGCTGAAACTCGTAGGCGAATGCAACTCGGACGCCCGCATCCTCGAAAACGAAACTCTCATCCACAGCACAGACAGTCGGACTTCTCAAACTCCACAGTGTCGGTGCTCTTATCTCCATGCAGCCCAGAAGCACGAGATACCCTCGTCGACCATCCCTGGCGGACAACTCAACCACGAGCCGATCATGCGTGGGACTGAAGTCCCAAAGGCGTCCGGTGCCGCCCTCGTACTCCGAAAGCCTGTGATTGAACTCTGGAACACTCGCGCCAATCATTCTTTCCTCGCCAGCCAGGAGATGGTCCACCCGTCACGGCATGCCTGGAACGGCTTCCGGCGCGGATCACCCACGCGCCGGGATTCCCATGCGAGCCTTCACACGACGGCTGGGCAGCGGCGCAACGCTTCTTGCCAGAGGCGTTCGAACGCCTCCGCTGACATGGCGTGCTCCGCCTCCAACCCCAACTCCGAAAAGGGCTGATCCGCCAGCCATTCGCGATGCGCGTCGTCGCCCCACCGCCACACTTCGCCATGGACCTCGACCTGACGACTCGGCCACCCGTCGCTGACTTCCAGGTAGGCCATTCCCTCGCCCAGATCGGATTCGGCGGCGTGCTGAAAGTATTGCTTCATCAACGAGCCCCCCTTGAGCGCATGAAGCGAGGCCCGCGACTCCGACGCCTCGATGCTTCCTACTTCTTGCACGGAGACAGCGTGCGCTTCGCGTGGAGCAGATCCTCCTCCGTGGGGCTCGCGTAGCGCACGACCTTGGGCGGGGCCTTGAGCTTCTGGAAGTCGTAGGCGTAGAGCACGCCCATCTCCCGGCTCAGGATGTAGCGCAGGCCGGTGAAGTCCCAGAGCCCTCCGAAGAGCTGCCCTCCCGGCTTCAACGGCTGCAAGGCCGTGCCCTCCGGCGCGCGCGCGAACAGGATCGACACGTCGTCCGTCGCCCAGTTGCACGGGTTGCTGCCATTGCGGTGCAGATAGGACACCGTCAAATCAAACGCGCCCGCGCCCTCCTCCCCCGTCACGCCGAAGTACTCCCACAGCCGCGCGCAGCCCGGCGACGCGCAGTCCTGCGGCGGCAGGTGCTCCGCGTAGTCCGGGGGGATGCCGTCCGTCTCCTTGCCCGTCAGGCTGCGGTTGGGCCGGCGCAACACACAGCCCGTGGGCTCTTCCTTCTGCCTGAGCACGATGGGCGTGCCCGCGAGCCGGCCCGGAGGAAGCACCTCGCACTCCATCGCCAGCTCCGCCATCAAGAACGTCTGCCGGTCCTCGTCCGTGCCCATCCGCGCCGCCCACCACGCGATGGGCGTCCCCTTGCACGCCTTCGACTTCTCCTTGCCGAACACCCAGAGGGTCGCCTTGCTGGTGTCCGGAGCCCCCAGCTTGCGCGCCATGTCCGCCGGCACCGGCTTCACGCCGGAGCGGCTGCGCTCTCCCCCCTTGAAGAACTTGTCCTTCGAGGCCGGGATGATGGCCTGGTGCACCAGCCAGCCCAGCCGGTCGATGCCCACCTGCGCCATGGGCGTCACCGGCAGGAACTCCGGCTTCACCGGGCAGCCCCGGTCCGGCTCCGGCATGTCCACCACCACCGCCGAGCCGTCGTCCACCTGCGCCCAGGCGGCCCGCGGGCCCACCGTCAGCGCCAACACCAGCGCGAATCCCGCGCGCATCGCTCCGTTCATCATCGTCCGTCGGACCTCCACCCACGGTCATACCGCAAGCAGGCCCCACCGGGCGCGTGGCTTCAGCGCGGCTTCTTCCCCGCGGCCTTCGCCTTGGCCTTCACCGGCGCCACGACGCCCGCGTCCGGGGCGGGCACGTCCGACACCGTCGCGTCGGCCGCGTCCTCCTTCGCGGGGGCCTCCGGGGCCGGGGGCGCCTCCACCTCCGCGCGGTCCTCCAACGGCACGCGCCCCACCCCGCGGTTGAACAGCTCCCACAGCGCCTTGTGGTGCCCGGCCCGGTCCGTCTTCCCCGACAACACCAGCCCCGCGCCGCTGTAGCTCACCGTCAGGCCCGGCGGCATCCCCGCCGTGAAGTCCTCCAGCTGCGCCTGGAGCTGCGGCACCGCGAACGTCAGATCCAGCTCCCGCGCCAGGAACGCGTGCGTGCGCATGAGGTCCCTCAGCGCCAGCCGACAGGCGTTGTCCTGCACCGTCGCCGTCAGGCTCCGCTCCAGCCCTTCCACGACCTTCAGGTCCGGGCACGCCTTCTTCGCCGCCGCGAGCGGGGCCACGTGCGGTTGCAGCTCGATGGGCCCCACCATCACGCGCCACACGGCGAAGCGCCCCTCCGCGTAGAGGAGCACGTTCGCGACGCCCGGCTTGTGCGGCGTCAGGAGCAGCTCGCCGCTCTGGGCCAGCGCCTCCGCCGTCACCACGGTGGGGTCCTCCGACTCCGCCCAGTCCACCGCGGTGAGCTTCTGGAAGGTCTCCTTGCCGGGCTCCAGCGTCACCGCCTGGTCCACCGGCCAGGCCAGGGCCGCCGCGGGCGCCAGCAGGCCCAGCAGTCCGCCAATGACGTACATCCGACGTCCCCGCATGGTGCCTCCCGTCAGAGTGGTATGCCCCTCTAGCACGGGATAAGAACCACTCCCTATGCCTACCTGGACCCTCTGGGTCGCCTGCCTGGCCCTCTGCTTCATGAGGTCCCTGGTCGCCGCCGCGGAGTCCGCGCTCTATGGGACCTCCGACCTGCGCGCCCAGGAGCTCGCCGAGGAGAGCAAGAGCAGCGCCGCCCGCCGGGTGCTCCGCCACAAGACGGAGCGTGAACCCGCCGCCACCGCCCTGCGCCTGGGCATGGTGCTCTCCGGCTTCCTGGCCGCCGCCATTGGCGCCTTCGTCCCGCCGCGCCTGCTGGACTTCAGCCGCTACGGCGAGGCCGCCTGGGTGCCCATCGCCACCGTATGCGCGGGCGCCCTCTTCGTCGGAGTGCTCGCCAGCCTGATGGAGGTGACGCTGCGCGGGCTCGCCAACGGCAACCCGGAGCGCTGGGCCCTGCGCCTTGCCTCGCTGGTGTCGTTCCTGGTGGCGGTGCTCTACCCGCCCATGCGCCTGATGCTGGGCCTGCTCAACCTGGGCGCCCGCACCTTCGGCCGCACCCTGCGCTTCGAGCCGCCGCCCCCGCCGCTGGAGGAGCTGGAGAAGCTGCTCGCCGCCCAGGCCGCCCGCAACGAGGTGGACAAGAGCGCCCCGCAGCTCATCCGCTCCATCTTCGAGCTGTCCGACAAGCGCTGCCGCGACGTGATGGTCAACCGCACGGACGTCGTCTCCGTGGACGTCACCACCCCGCCGGACGAGGTGCTGCGCATCCTGGCGGAGGAGAACCACTCGCGCATCCCCGTGTACCACGACGACGTGGACCACATCGTGGGCGTGCTGCACGCGCGCGACCTCATCCCGCTGCTCCAGCACCCGGAGCTCATCGTCCTCCAGGACGTCATCCGCCCCGCCCACTTCGTGCCGTGGATGAAGCCCGTGGGCGACCTGCTCCGGGACATGCAGAAGCGGAAGATCCACATGGCCATGGTCGTCGACGAGTACGGCGGCTTCATGGGCGTCGTCACGCTGGAGGACATCCTCCGCGAAATCGTGGGCGACATCGGCGACGAGTTCGAGGTGGAGGAGAAGCTCGTCGAGAAGATGGCCGACGGCAGCTCGCTGGTGGACGCCGCCATGGAGGTGGATCAATTCACCCAGCTCTTCGGCTTCCCCCTGCCCGAGGGCGACTTCGACACGCTGGGCGGATACCTGTCCTCGCTCGCGGGCCACCTGCCGGACGTGGGCGAGCGCTTCAGCTACAACGGCTGGCAGTTCGTGGTGGCCACCAAGGAAGGGGCCCGCATCGACCGCGTGCGGATGACCCGCCTGAAGAGCACCGCCCCCGGCCTCCCGGACGGACCGGGCCGCGACGGCGTCAACGGGTCGAAGGAGGACGGGCCGTCCTCGCCGCGCCACGATCCGGGCTCCGGCGCGTCCCACGACGCCAAGGGCTGAAGCGGGGCCTCAGGGCGCCGGGCGGGGTTCGCCGCCCGGCATCCACGCGATGTCCAGCGAGCGCGCATCCCGGAAGGGCGCGCGCCGCTCGGAGCCGCCGAAGCGCAGCACCACGCCCCCCTCCAGCCGCACCGCGTGCGAGCCGGCCTCCAGCCGGCCTCCGCCCCGGGGCACGGCCAGCGGGAAGCGGACCTCCAGGGGCACCGCGCCCCCGCCGTCCAGGGGCACCCCCATCACCTGCTCGCCCGTGGCCACGCGCCGGCCATCCACCCGCAGGTCGAAGTCCACGCGGGTGAGCGAGGCCGCGTCGGAGGACGGGTTCTTCACCTGGAGCTTCAGCGTGAGCACCCCGGCGCCGTCGCGCGCGAAGGCCACGTCCACCGCCTCCACCCGCACCGCCTCGTCGTAGGCGCGCGGCTGGAAGGGCACCGCGCCCAGACAGCCGGACAGCATGAGCCCGCCGGCCAGCGTCAGCACCGCCCGGCGCGCGTGCATCAGCCGCCCAGCAGAGGCTGGAGGGCCTCCACCGTCAGGGGCCAGCCCGCTCGGCGCGCCAGCACCTCCAGCGCCTTGATGAACTCCGCCGCGGTCTGGAAGCGGCGGGCCCGGTCCGCGAACAGCGCCTTGCGCGCCACCCGCGCCGCGTAGTCCGGCAGGTCTGGCGCCAGCGTGGCGAGCAGCGGCACGCGCGCGTCGCGCACCTGGTGCATCAGCTGCGCTTCGTTCTCCCCGGTGAAGAGGCGGCGGCCGCACCACAGCTCCCAGAGCATCACGCCCACCGCGTACAGGTCCGTCCTCGCGTCCACCGCCTGGCCCAGCACCTGCTCCGGGCTCATGTACGGGAGCGTGCCGCGCAGCGCGCCGGAGTCGCCGCGGATCATCCCCTCCACCTCCGCCACGCCGAAGTCGGTGAGCTTCACGTCGCCCTGGATGCCCAGCAGCACGTTGGCGGGGTTCACGTCGCGGTGGACGATGGTGGCGCCGTTCTCCCCCACCTTGGCGCGGTGGATGTAGTCCAGCGCCTTGAGCACGCACCACGCGATGTAGCAGGCGGACTCCGGCGGCATCGCGGCGCCGGCCTTGATCAGCAGCTCCTGCATGTAGCCCAGCGTCCGGCCACTCACGAGCTCCTGGACCATCAGGTAGTCGGGGCCGGCGCGGAACAGCCGGAACGTCCGCACGATGTGCGCGTTGCGCAGGCGCACCGTCAGCTTCGCCTCATCGACGAAGGCCTTCACATAGGCAGGGTCGTTGCGGAACGACGGGTGCAGCCGTTTGATGACCACTTCCTCGGGCTCGCCCGGGGAGCGCTGCGTCGTTTCACGGGCACGCGCCTGATACACCTCGGCCATGCCACCGACCGCCAGCCGGCCGACCACTTCATAGCCACCCAGGTCCGGAGCTTCCGCCACGGCGGGAAGTTTAACGCGGATCCACTGGGGGCCCCACTATTCAGCCACCAGGGAGGCGAAGAGGGCCTCGTATTTCCGGGCGGACGCGGTCCAGGAGAAGTCCTTCCCCATCCCCCGCCCCCGGAAGTCGCCCAGGCGTGAGGGGTCCGCGTACAGGGAGAGCGCCCTGCGGATGGCGGCCAGGAGCGCCGAGCGGTGGAAGGACTCGAAGAGGATGCCGTTGCCGTCCAGCCCCCCCTCCACCGTGTCCACCAGCCCGCCCGTGGCCCGGACGATGGGCACCGTGCCGTAACGCAGCGAATACATCTGATTCAGGCCGCACGGCTCATAGCGGCTGGGCATGAGGAAGAAGTCAGACCCCGCCTCCACGAGATGTGACAATTCAGGGTCGAACCCGATATGGACCCCCACCTGCCTCGGGTAACGGGCCTGCAACGCCTTCAGTCCGGCCTCCAGGCCGGGGTCGCCGTTGCCCACCGCCACGAAGCGCAGGTCCGCCTGGAGCGCTGCGGGCAGCGTCTCCAGGAGCAGGTCCACGCCCTTCTGCCACGCCAGCCGGCTGACGATGCCGAACACGGGCGCGTCGCTGTCCGCGGGCAGCCCGAAGCGCTCCAGCAGGGCGCGCTTGCACACGGCCTTCCCCGCCAGGTCGTCCGGGCCGTAGTGCGCCGGCAGGAAGGAGTCCGTCCGGGGGTTCCATTCGTGCGCGTCGATGCCGTTGATGATGCCGGTGAGCGCGTGCGCGCGGCGCCGCAGCAAGCCCTCCAGTCCGTAGCCCTGATCCGCCGTCTGGATCTCCCTCGCGTAGGTGGGCGACACGGTGGTGAGGGCCTCGGAGTAGACGAGCCCCGCCTTGAGGAAGTTGACCTGGTCGTAGAACTCCACGCCCTCCGGCGTGAACAGGTCCCACGGCAGCCCCAGGTCCTCCATGGTCCCCTTGGGGAAGCGCCCCTGGTAGGCCAGGTTGTGGATGGTGAAGACGCACTTCGCGCGTCCCAGGGGCGTGCCCTGGAAGCCCCGGCGCAGCGCCACCGGGACCAGCCCCGTCTGCCAGTCATGCAGGTGGATGATGTCCGGGAAGAAGCGCAGCCGCTGCGCGGCCTGGAGCGCGCCCACGCACAGGTAGGCGAAGCGGCGGGGGTTGTCCGCGAACTCGCCGCCCGCGACGCCATACAGCCCCTTGCGGCCGCCGTAGAAGGCCTCGTTCTCCAGGAAGAGCACCTCCAGCCGCTCGGAGAGGCGCGCGGAGAGGACGGGGCCGCCCGTCTCACCGAAGGGGAAGCGCAGCACCAGGGACTGGCCGGTGGGCTGCAAATGCCCGGTGTTGCGCACGTCCTGGTAGCGGGGCGTGATGATCTTCACGTCGTGCCCCAGGCCGGCGAGCGCCGTGGGCAGGGCCCCGGCCACGTCGCCCAGTCCCCCCGTCTTCGAGAAGGGGGCGACCTCCGAGGCGATGAAGAGGATCTTCATGGGCCCGCCATTGCGTGCGAGTCCCGACAGGGAGTCAACCGCGAACGTGCGCGCCGGGGCGGGGTTTCCTATGTTGCGCCGCGTGAGCATCCCTCCAGACCCCATCCAGCGCTTCGCCGACCTGTTCGCCCAGGCGAAAGCCGCCATCCCCGTGGACCCCAACGCGATGGTCGTGGCGTCGGTGGACGACCAGGGCCGCCCGTCCTCGCGCGTGGTGCTGCTCAAGGACTTCGATGCGCGGGGCTTCGTCTTCTTCACCAACTTCCACAGCCGCAAGGGCCGCCAGCTCCTCGCGCACCCCTACGCGGCGCTGTGCTTCCACTGGCAGCCCCTGGAGCAGCAGGTGCGCATCGAGGGCCGGGTGGAGCGCGTGACGGACGCGGAGGCGGACGCGTACTTCCAGAGCCGGGCGCGCGGCAGCCAGATTGGCGCCTGGGCCAGCCTCCAGAGCGAGGAGCTGCCCACGCGAGAGCTGTTGGAGCAGCGCGTGGCGGAGGTGGAGGCGCGCTTCCAGGGCCGGCCCGTGGAGCGCCCCCCACACTGGAGCGGCTTCCGCGTCATCCCGGAGCGCATCGAGTTCTGGCACGGCCGCCCCAGCCGGCTGCACGAGCGCAACCTGTATCTGCGCGACGGCGAGGGATGGAAGACACAGCTCTTGTTCCCCTGATCAGCAGGCAGGGGGCCCAGGCCTTTCCACTCCGGGTCGGCACCTCTAGCATGCGCGTCCATGCTGGACATGGACATGGTGGCGCGGCTGGCCGCGTACGCGGCGGGCCTGGAAGGCGAAGGCGCCGAGGACCTGGTGCGTGAAGCGCTGACCCGCACGGAGCGCGACGGCGAGGAGGAGACCGTCGCGTGGCTGGAGCTGTACATCCGGTTCATCGATGAGGACCGGGCGGCGCTCTTCGGCCAGCACATCGACGAGTTGCACGAGGCCCAGCGGCAGGCGGCCATCACCGTGCAGGCCGCCGTGCGCGGCTGGCTCGCCCGCCGGGCCCTGGAGCGCGAGAACGAAGCCGCCACGAAGATTCAAGCGCTCGTGCGCGGTCATCAGGTCCGCAAGGAGCTCCAGGCCCAGAACGAGGCCGCGACGAAGATTCAAGCGCTCGTGCGCGGTCATCAGGTCCGCAAGGAACTCCAGGCCCAGAACGAGGCCGCCACGAAGATTCAAGCGCTCGTACGCGGCCATCAGGTCCGCAAGGAGCTGCAGGCCCAGAACGAGGCCGCCACGAAGATTCAAGCGCTCGTACGCGGTCATCAGGTCCGCAAGGAGCTCCAGGCCCAGAACGAGGCCGCCACGAAGATCCAAGCGCTCGTGCGCGGTCATCAGGTCCGCAAGGAGCTCCAGGCCCAGAACGAGGCCGCCACGAAGATCCAAGCGCTCATCCGCGGCTATCAGGCGCGCACGGAGTATCAGGAGCTGAAGACCGCCGCGGTGCGGCTGCAAGCCCAGTTCCGGATGTGGCAGGCGCGGCGGCAGCTCCAGGAGCTGCGGGAGCAGAAGGACCGGGAGGAGAAGATCATCCTCGTCCAATCCCTGGTGCGGGGGCGGACCGAGCGCAAGAAGTATCAGGCGCTGCTGCAGTTCTACGACGACCAGGAAGACGACTCGCGCCTCGTGAAGGCTCCGGTGCTGCGCATCAACAGCACCGTGACGCTGGAGGGCCACCGCGTGCTCGCCGTCTACGCGGACGTGGTGAAGGACAAGCTCAAGCTGTTCTACGACAACGCCTCCAAGCCGGCGATTCCCCGCAACAAGAACCTGGTGCAGGTGGACACCCACCCCACGCGGGATGGGTGGCTGACCGCCTGGGCGAAGCTCGCGTGGAAGGAGCTCTATGCCTCACAGGACAAGGCCGATAAACCGTTGAAGGTCTCCGGCGAGAGCTTCCCCTGCATCGGCTCCATCAAGATCAACGGCGCGAAGCAGCACTTCGTGGAGGAGAAGGTCTGGGTCAAGGTCGGGCGCACGGACAGGGCCACGCGCTACAACATCCTGGGTGACAACCTCGCCCTGGGGAAGAGCGCGCCCCTGAGGGCCCAGGGCATCCGCAAGGTGCTCTCGGGGGACCTCACCGGCGTGGCGGACATCGAGATCGAAGCGGCGCTGGCCATGCTGGGCGCGGAGACGGCCCGCAATCCCCGCTCCTATGGCGTGGGCCTGATGCTGCTGGACCTGGTGGAGAACGACATCAAGTACGGCAACAACAAGTCCTATACCTGGAGCCTCATCCTGGGCTCCGCGTTCCACATGGGTGAGAACGAAAACCAGTACGAGGAACGCAAGACCGGCTACCAGTGGAACACCGTCGACAACCGGTGGGACGTCGTCGACGGGGACAAGGCGGATCGCTGGAGCCAGTTCGACCGGACGCTGAAGGCCCAGGCGCCCTCCAAGTTCCACAAGTCCCCCGTGAAGGCGCTGTGGGCGGGCAAGTGGCCCATGTCCCCTTCCGCCTCCATGTCCCTGGGCGGCTACGATGTGGACGTCCCCAACGACTCCGACCAGCTCAACGCCGTCCAGTACAAGGAGCTCAAGACGATCCTCAAGTGGTACCGGTTCGTCATGCGCGGCATCGACGTCGAAGCCACCGACGAGCACGAGGCCGAAGCCCAGCTCACCAAGCTGTTCCGGCTGCGGCTGCTGTCCATCCGGATGATGGACAACGGCTACCTGAAGCAGACCTGGGCGTAGCGCCCACGGCCCTTGGGGACGCCGGGGGCGGCGTTCACCGCGAGACACCGCCCCCGTCCGGAGGGGCTACCAGGGCACCTCCGCGCCCTCGTAGTCGAAGAACCGGCCGGAGTGCTCCAGTGAAACAGTGTCGATGACCCGCAGCATCCCGCGCACCGACTCCTCCGCCGGCAGCGGCGCGTCCTGGCCGCCCATGTCCGTCTGCACCCAACCCGGATGCAGCAGCACGCACGCCAGCCCATCCCGGCGCAGGTCGTTGGACATGGAGCGCACGCCCATGTTCAGCGCGGCCTTGGACATCCGGTAGGCATACGCGCCCCCTTCCGTGTTGCTGGAGAGCGACCCCATGCGCGACGTGACATGCGCCACGCGGCGCCCCACTCCGCGGCGGAGCGCGGGCAGGAGCGCGGAGGTGATGCGCAGCGGCCCGAGCGCGTTCACCGCGAACGTGCGCTCCAGGTCCTCGTAGTCCAGCTCGTGCAACCCCACCCACTGGCCCGACACACCCGCGTTGTTGATGAGCACATCCACCGGCTCGCGCGAGACACGTTCCGCGAAGGCCTGGACACTCTCCGCGCGAGTCACATCCAGCGGGTGGATCCGCAGGCGGTTGCCCGCCTCATGCAGCAGCGGCTCCAGGCGGCGCGCCAGCTCCGGGGCGCGAACACCCGCGTCCACCGTTTCTCCCCGCCGCAGCAGCTGCTGCACGAACTCGAAACCGATGCCACGGCTGGCTCCCGTGATGACATAGCGCATGCCTTTATTAACGCGCCGGGTGGCTCTCCTTGGCAAAGCTCCTGCCTTCGCACTAAGGCGCCCAGGGTTGCTCAGCGCACGACAAGCCCCAGGAGAAAAGAACGCCATGACGGTCGCGGTCATTGGGGGTGGGATTACCGGCCTGGTTCTGGCCCACCGATTGCGGGCTCGCGGCACGGATGCCGTGTTGCTGGAGTCGGCTTCGCGCGTGGGCGGAAACGTGCAGAGCCATGCACGCGAGGGCTATCTGCTGGAGTCCGGACCCAACAGCTTCCTGGACCGGGAGCCCGCGATGCGGGAGCTGACGGCCGCGCTGGGCCTGGAAGCGCGGGTCCGCCCGGCGGATCCGGCGGCAAAAAACCGCTATGTCTTCACGCGCGGTGCGTTGCGCGCGGTGCCAGCCTCGCCGCCCGCCTTCCTGAAATCCGACATCCTCCCCCTTGCATCCCGCCTCAGGGTGTTGGGTGAGCTCTTCAGCGGGCGGAATCCCACGGGTTCGGATGAGTCACTGGCCGCGCTGGGTCGGAGGCACCTGGGCCGCGAGGCGACCTCGGTGTTGCTGGACGCGGTGCAGACGGGCACCTACGCGGGCGACCCGGAGCAGCTCAGCGCGGAGGCCACCTTCCCGCAGCTCGTGAAGTTCGAGCGGGAGCACCGCAGCCTCATCCTGGGCGCCATCCGCGCGCAGCGAGCGGCGCGCAAGGCCGCGGCCAGCACCGCGGCGACGCCGGCGCTCACGGGGCAGATGCGCACGTTCGACGGCGGCCTGGGCGTGCTGGTGGACGCCCTGGCGAAGTCGCTGGGGGGCGCGGTGCGCACGGACGCGACGGTGGAGGGCCTCACCCGCGAGGCGGAGGGCTGGAAGGTGCGCGTGCGGGAGCGGGGACAGCCGGTGGAGCTGTCCGCGTCCCAGGTGGTGCTGGCGGTGCCGGCGCACGTGGCGGCGGCGCTGCTGCGTCCGTTGGACGCGGAGCTGGCGCGACAGGCGGATGCCATCCCCTACGCGCCCATCGCCGTGGTGCACCTGGGCTTCGCGCCGGGCGCCACGCCGAAGCCGGATGGCTTCGGGTTCCTGGTTCCGGCGGTGGAGCGCAAGGCGGTGCTGGGCACCATCCACGCCTCCACCACGTTCCCCTTCCGCGCGGAGGGCGGCCGGGTGCTGCTCACGTGCCTGATGGGCGGCACGCGCCAGCCAGATGTCGTGGCGCGGGACGAGGACGCGCTGGTGGCGCTGGCGCGCGAGGAGCTGGGGACGATGGCGGGCATCACCGCGACGCCGGAGCTGACGGAGGTGGTGCGCTGGCCGCGCGGGATTCCGCAGTACACGGTGGGCCACCTGGAGCGACTGGCGGCCATGGACGCGCGGCTGGAGCGCTGGCCCGGCCTGCACCTCACCGGCAACGCGTACCGGGGCGTGGGCATCAACGACTGCGTCCGCGAGGCGACGCGCCTGGGAGACACCCTGGGGACGCGGGCGGGGGAAGCGGCCCGAAGCGCTTGAGCGACCGCTCACCCGCGCTCCGCGACGGCTGGGGTCAACCCTCCCTGAAGGGCCCCTGGGTCGCTGCCAGGGTTCGTGACCATGTTCCACGGACACTGGAGAAGCCCCCCATGTTCTCATTGCGCTCGCCGCTCCTGTCCTTGCTCGCCGTCCTCTTCTTCCCCGCGGTCCTCGCCGGGGCGTGGGTCGCGGACCTCGTCCCCGCCCCCGTCCCCCAGCGCTAGCCTTCGGGACGGTGTAGCCTTCCGCTCCCGCATGACGGAGACGTCGGAAGGTTCCATCGTTCGCGCCACGCTGCGCGCGCTGGTCGCGCCGTGGCGGCTGGTCCCCATCGTCCTGGTATCGCTCCCGCTGCTCGCGGCGCAGGTGCGCTGGAGCCTGGATCCCCACGCATTCTGGCTGGGCCTGCTGTTGTGCGTGCTGTGTGTCGCGGTGGCCCCCGTGTCGTACCGGGTGCTGTTCCCGGAGGGGCTGGACCTGAGCCACGGCGGCATCCGGCTGCTGCTCTACGCGGCGGTGGGCAGCGGCGTGGTGCTCTCCGTGGGCTATGCGCTGCCGCGCGTCACCCTGATGCGGCCCACGTTCCTGTCGGAGCCGTACAACCTGGCCATCTGCGGCGGCCTGTTCCTGGTGGCGGGGTGGGGGCTGGGCCGGGACATCGGCTTCGAGGAGACGCTGGCCCACGAGCGCGCCCGCGCCACCCGCTTCGCCTGGGAGGCGGAGCAGGCGCAGCTGCTGGCGCTGCGCAGCCACCTGGATCCGCACTTCCTCTTCAACACGCTCAACGCCATCGCGGAGTGGTGCCGCGAGGACGGCGCCGTCGCCGAGGCGGCCGTGCTGCGGCTGTCCACGATGCTGCGCTCCGTGCTCGCGGGCGTGCGCAGCGTCACCTGGCCGCTGTCGCAGGAGCTGGAGCTGATGCGCACGCTCTTCGACCTGCACCTGCTGCGGGACCCGGACCTGTTCCAGCTGCGCGTGGACGTGGCGGAGGGGCTGGGCGACGTGCCCGTGCCGCCGCTGCTGCTGCTGCCGCTGGCGGAGAACGCGGTGAAGCACGGGCCCGCGGCCGGCCACCGGGGGCCGCTGCGGGTGGAGGTGACGGCGCGCGACGGCGCGGTGGTGGTGTCCATCGACAACCCGGGGGCCTCCAAGGGCCCGCGCGAGGGCAGCGTGGGCGTGCCCACCGTGGAGCGCCGCCTGGCCCTGGCCTACGGGGGCCACGCCCTCTTGTCGCTGGAGAGCGCCGACGGGCGCACCCGTGTCACCGTCACCCTGCCCCGCCAGGGCCCCCAACCCGGAGTCCTCACGTGAGAGAGCCCCTGCGCATCCTCATCGCCGATGACGAGCTGCTGGCCCGCAAGCGCCTGGCCCGCCTGCTGGCCGCGCTGCCGGACGTGAGCATCCACGGCGAGGCGGTGGACGGAGACTCGGTGCTCGCCGCGGTTCGCGAGGGCGGCGTGGACGTGGTGCTCCTGGACATCCACATGCCGGGGCTGAGCGGACTGGACGCGATGGCCCTGCTGCCCGAGGGCGGCCCCCACGTCATCTTCTGCACCGCCCACGCGGAGCACGCGGTGAATGCCTTCGAGCACGGCGCGGTGGACTACGTCCTCAAGCCCGTGGAGGCCGGGCGGCTGCAGAAGGCGCTGGAGCGCGTGCGGGCGCGGATGCCGGCGCGAGCGAAGAACCTCGCCGTCCCGCCGCCCGCGGCGCCAGCGGGGGACAAGCCCGCCTTCGCGCGGCTGCCCATCCCCACGCGCCAGGGGCTGGTGCTGGTGTCGCCGGACGCCATCTCCCATGCGTCGCTGGAGGACGAGCTGGTGACGGTGTTCACCGCGCAGGGTGACTTCCTCACCGACTTCACGCTCAACGAGCTGGCGGACAAGCTGCCCTCGGAGCACTTCCACCGCGTGCACCGGCGGGCGCTGCTCAACCTGTCGCACGTGACGCGGCTGGAGCCGCTGGAGACGGGCGGCTATCTGGCGCGGACGGCGCGCGGGCACTCGGTGGAGGTGAGCCGCCAGTCCGCGCGCGAGCTGCGCCGCATGCTGGGCCTGCGAAAGGGCTCCGAGGAAGAGGGCTGAGCCCGCCGCCGCGCGCGAGCCACCGCCTCACGGGCCCCCGGCGCGGCGCGCGTCCCCGCCGCGCTCAGTTCCAGACGTACAGTTGGTGCACCCGCCCCGCGTCGTCGCCCAGCGTGTCCAGCAGGGACTGCTTGGCGGGACCGGGCAGCTCCGCGCCTCCGCGCGCGCAGCGGGCGGCCTCCTCCCGGGCGAAGATGGACGCCTTGCAGAAGGAGTCCTGCCAGCGCGCCAGCAGCGACTGGAAGAAGGTCTGCTCGTAGCCGCGCAGCTCCGCGTCCAGCCACCCTTCCTTGTCGGGCCGCTCGAAGTGCTGCGGCCGCACGCCTCCCGGCTCGAAGGTGATGTTGTGCTCGTAGCCGGAGGCGGACAGGGCCTTCTCCGCCTTCACCGCCAGCGGCGCGTGCCGGTCCTGGAGGATGCCCTGCGCCACCACCGCGAAGTGGTACTCCACGCCCCGGCGCAGCGCGTGGTAGTCGAACGAGCGCGACACGTCGCGGTACTTCGTCACCTCCACCGTCGTCTTGTACTCCACCGTCTTCGTCTGGCGGACGAGGCGCTTCTTCATCTGGCCCTTGTCCTCGTACGACTCCTCCACCGTGTACGGCACCTCCGCCGTCGCGGTGCGGTCCTCGTGGTCCGTGTACGGCACCCGCTCCGTCCACGGCGCCGTCAGCTCCACCGGCTGGCTGGTCCGCTGCTCGCTCAGGCTCCCCGCGAGGGTGAGCGGCACCTGCCGGGTGGACGCCTCCGAATACCAGGGCGAGGCCTCGAACGCGCCCGACAGCCGCGTCATCAGGTACTGCACGACGTCGTTGCTGATGCCGTCCATGGACGCCTGCCACGCGGGCACGCCCAGCGCCTCCGGGAACATCCGCGCGCGCGGCGCGGGCTGCTGATAGTGCGCGCAGTAGCGCGACACCAGGTCCGTCCAGTGCTCGGCGGCCCCGGAGAGCGTCTGCTTCAGCTTCGCGCACGTCGACTCGCCGCCCTGCTGCACCGCCTCCTCCACGTCGCGGCGGATGGGCGCCATCTCCGCGTGGGCCAGCAGCGCGCGCTTGCGGTCCAGGTGCGCCTCCGCCGTCAGCGCGTGGCCCCGCTTCGCCTGCTCGATGATGAGCTGGCGCAGGTGCCGGTGCGTGCCCGCCATCTCCTCCAGCAGCGAGCTCTCCATGCCGCCGTCCAGCTTGGAGTTCCACTTCACCTTGTAGCCAAGGAACTGCTCCAGGTTCACCTCCGCGTCCTCGTCCCGCCCCTCGACGCGCGCCTGCCGCGCCTGGGTGAGCAGCTGCGACAGCCCGCGCCAGCGCAGGTCTTCCAGCGACGCGCGCAGCTCCGGGTTGTTGGGCGACTCCTGCACCAGCTTGACGTAGACCTCCGCGGCCTCGACGAAGCGGCCCTTCTCCGCCAGGTCATTGGCGTGCCCGCGAACGGACGAGCACGCGCTCAGCGCGCTCGCGAGCACCAGCAGCGGCACGAACAGGAACCTCCGGCGCGCGCCGGAGCGGAACGACAGGGACGGGGAGGCAGTCACGGAGACGACACCCTTCAGCGCGAGTCGATTGGCCCGCAGGCTGACGACCCGGATGGCCGCCATATTCACCGCGAGTCCCCCGTCCCGACAAGGGGCCCCCAGGCGCCCCACCGCGCCCGGACCTCAGCGCGGCTCCACGGGCCAGGTGTGCACCGGCAGCCCCTCCTCCGCGTGCTCCAGGTAGCGCTCCAGCATGGCCGCCAGCGCGTCCTGCCGGGGCATGTGGGCCTCCAGCCGCTCCAGCACCGCCCGCTGCCAGCGGGAGCCGGTGCGCTTCAGGGCCACGCGCTGCGCGATGATGTCCAGCATCCCGTCCGCCTCCGCCGCCTCCACCCCGGCCTCCACCAGGCCGCGCCGCGCCACCGGGAGCAGCCGCTTCACCAGGTCCACCGCCGGCACCGGACGGGGGCTGGGCGCGACCTCCGCCGGCCACAGCAGCGTCGCGTCCAGGCCGTGGTGCGCCGCGCGCTTGAAGTTGCGCCGCGCCTGCGAGAAGGGCAGCGCCGGGAGCAGCGCGTCCACCCGCTCCGCGAGCCCCAACGTCAGCCCCAGCAGGAACGCCCCGTTGGCCACCATGTCCACGGGCGTGGGGCCCGACGGCAGCGCGCGCAGCTCGATGCGCACGTGCCCGCCTCCCTGCGGATCATAGACGGCCCGGTTCCACGACCAGACCGTGCCCTGGTGCAGCCGCAGCTCCTCCAGCTTCGGCAGGCCGCCCGCGGCCACCACCTCCAGCGGGGACTCGTGCCCCACCACGGGCAGCAGCGGGGGATAGAGCGCCACGGCCTCGGCGAACAGCTCGTGGAGCCCCTCGCGCACCCAGCCCTGACCGAACGTCACGCGCGGGTGCAGCTGCGCGCCCTCGTCGCTGTCGCTCCGGTCGTCGGTGGCCTGCTGGAAGAGCGCCACGCGCGTCTCCTCCCACAGCCGCCTGCCCAGGAACACCGGTGAGTTCCCGCACGCCGCCAGCACCGGCCCCGTGGCCAGCTGCGCCGCGTTGTACACGCGCGCGAAGTCCTCTGGGGACACGCGCAGGTGGAACTGGAGCGACGTGTTCGCCCCCTCCAGCGTCACGTCCTCCCAGGCGAGGTTGAGCGTGTCGTCGCCCGCGATGGCCACCTGGAAGGGCCCGTCGCGCCGCCCGCGGATGGCCGTGGCCAGCGCCCGGTAGCGCGCCTGCGGCGTGAGCGCGTTCTTGCCCAGGTCCGCCTGCCGCAGCGTGGGCAGGATGCCGACGGCCGCCACGCGCGCGCCCTCGCCGGCCGCCGCGCGCCCCAGCTCCCCCAGCACCTCCTCCAGCTGCGCCTGGAGCCCGGTGAACGGCCGCCCCGCCAGCAGCGAGGGCCGCAGGTTCAGCTCCATGTTGAAGCGGTTGAGCTCCAGCGTCAGCCGGTCGTCCCGCGACCTCGCCAGCACCTGCTGATTCACCGGCAGCGGAGAGCCCGCGCCATCCACCAGCGCCACCTCCAGCTCCGCGCCCAGCGTCGTGGGCCCCACGCCGAAGCCGGGGCGCTTGAGCACCTGGCGCAGGGCCTCCAGGCTCTCCTCGAGCCGGTGCACGAACCGCGCGTGCTCCTCCGGCGTGAACTCCTCCTGCTGGATGGCGAGCCCCATAGGCCCTCCACGATTGGCACGACGCGCCGCGCTGGCACGCGAGGTGTCACCCGCTGGACGCCGCAACGGCCCGGAGCCCGGACGCATGGCGGCGCTCGCACTCCCCTGCCCGCCCTCCGAGCCTGCGGGCCCGGGTGCGCGCGGGCCGGGTGTGTTATCTCCGCCCCGTCATGCCGGACGCCCCACTCGACCTCCACGACCTGCCCCGCCCCGCGCTGGACGCGCGGCTCGCCAGCTGGGGCTTCAGCCCCCAGTACCGCGAGCGCGTCTGGACGGGGCTGTACCGCGACGGGGTGACGGCGCTGGGTGACGTGGCGGGCCTGCGCCCGGACCTCCAGGCCGTGCTCCAGGAGCGCGCGCGCCTGGGCACCCTCGCCACGCACCACGAGAGCTTCAGCAGCGACGGGCTCACCCACAAGCTGCTCCTGCGCCTGCACGACGCGCAGACCATCGAGACGGTGCTGATGCGCTTCAAGGGCCGCGCCACCGTGTGCGTGAGCACCCAGGCCGGCTGCGCCATGGGCTGCGTCTTCTGCGCCACCGGCCAGATGGGGCTGTCGCGCCACCTGACGCCGGGAGAGATCGTGGGCCAGGTGCTCCACGTCACGCGCCTGTTGCGCGCGCGAGGGGAGGCGCTTCGCAACATCGTGCTCATGGGCATGGGCGAACCCCTGCACAACTACGAGCACACCATGGCCGCGGTGGACATCCTCGTGGACCCCAAGGGGCTCGCGCTGGCGCCGCGCTTCATCACCCTGTCCACCGTGGGCGTGGTGCCCGGCATCCTGCGGCTCGCGGACGAGGCGCGCCCGGTGCAGCTGGCGGTGAGCCTCCATGGCGCCACCGACGCGGAGCGCGCCGCGCTGGTGCCCGCCGGCCGGCGCTGGCCGCTGAACGAGCTGATGGACGCGTGCCGCTACTACGTGGCGAAGCGCAAGCGGCGCATCTTCTTCGAGTGGACGTTGATCGCCGGCCGCAACGACACCGCGGAGCACGCGAACCACCTGGGCCAGCTGCTCCACGGGATGGACGCGCACGTGAACGTCATCCCGCTCAACCCCACCGTGGGCTACGACGGCGGCCCCAGCGTCGCCGACGCGGTGCGTGCCTTCCAGGACGTGCTCACGACGCACGGCGTGCCCAGCACGGTGCGCCAGCGGCGCGGCATCGACATCGACGCGGGCTGCGGCCAGCTCAAGGCCGCCGTGGAGCGCAAGCCCCGCCGCCCCCTCCCCGTCGCCTCCTAGGCAACCTCGGGGGTCGCGCGGCACACCCCGCGCGTCCACCCGACCTGCAGTGTCACACCGCTGCGCTAGCGTGCGCCCCGCTCGCACGTGCGTCATGAAGTGCGAGCAGCGAATGGATTTTCGTGGGCCCTTGCGTGGCATGGGCTCGTGGGCACATTCTTTTGACGACGGCTTCCACGCAACCCCAACGGCTTTCCCGGCGGAGGTGGGCAATGCTTTCCATCCAGGAGCACGGCACGGTGGAAGAGGCGAGCAGCAACCTGCTCGACTTCATCCTGATCCCCGACAACTGGCTCGAGCAGGCGCGGCAGGCCGAGGGCCCCTCCGCGTGGCCGGCGTCGGACACGCAGTACCAGCGGCGCGTGGGCACGCTGCGCATCTGTGCGTCGGTGGACGTGGCGCCGTCATTGGACGTGGTGCTCCACATCGCGTTCCGCGCCCCCGGGCTCACGCCCCTGAAGGCCGCGGACCACCTGGAGAGCTTCCTCAAGCAGCGCCTGCCGCTGACGCCCAACAGCGAGTGGCAGGTGGAGGTGGACGAGCGCCGGTGGATCCACTTCTCGCGCCGCTACGCGGGCGCGCACCTGCTGGCCTGACGCGCCGGGCCCGGCCGCGCGCGGACACGCTGGCGCCTCAGTGCGGCGACAGCCGGAAGTGCCGCAGCGGCAGGGCCACGTTCTTCACCGGGGACTCGGTGAGGGGCCCGAACTGGAGCTTGCGCACGAAGGGCTCCCGCGACGACTTCAGTGCTTCGTGCACGCTCTCCATCACCAGCGTCTCGCGGAAGCCCGCCAGGGACTGGAGGCGCGCGGTCTGGTTCATCCCGCTGGAGAAGGCGGTGTAGCTGCGGTTGGGCCCGAAGAGGCCGCAGTTGGCGGGGGCCAGGTTCACGCCCACCGCCACGCCCAGGCCCGGCAGCTTCACCCGGCGGCACAAGGCGGCGACCTCCTCCCGCGCGCTCAGCTCCGCGGTGAACGCCTGGATGTCGCACGCGGCGCGCACGGCGGCCTCCGCGCGGCGCACGCGATCCGTCTGGAAGAAGGGCGGGCCGAAGAGGCCGATGACGCAATCCCCCACCATCTTGTCGAACACGCCGCCGTGCGCCCAGATGCAGTCCACGGCGCGCGCGCTCCACTCGTCCACGAACCGGCCGATGCTGCGCGGGCTGTCGAAGCCCTGCTCGCAGATGCGGGTGAAGCCGTTGATGTCCGCGAACAGGATGCCCACCTCCTGCACCTGCGCGCGCAGGTGCCGCGCGTAGTCCGGATCCTCCAGCAGCGCGTCGATGGCGACCGTGGGGAAGAACTGCGACAGGTGGATGCGCTCGCGGTTGTAGTCCAAAAGCCGCTGGCTCAGCGTGGAGGCCAGCACGCGGATGAGGTCCATCGCGTACGCGGAGAAGCCCTCGTTGCTCCAGACGACGATCTTGCCCAGGGGCTCGCTGCGCGCCGCCGCGGAGATGAGCACCGCCTCCGTGGTGCGCCCGTCGAACAGGCGCTTGAGCACGCCCGCATCCCCGTGCAGGAGCCGCGTGCCGTGCTGGTGCAGCAGCGCCTCCAGCGGGGCCCCCGGCTGCTTGCCGCTCTCGTACTCCAGCTGCCCGTGGCGGTACGTGCGGTAGTGCAGGACTTGCGGCTGCACGGCGTCGCGGTACAGCAAGAGGAAGCCCGGCAGCCGCACCCGCTGCGCCAGCGTGCGCACCGCCTGGTCCATGCCCGCCTCGAAGACGGGGTTGGCCAGGTGCTCGTTGCACTGGAGGATGAGCTGGTGCTTCTCCGACGCGGTGTGGACCAGCATCAGCACCGTGTCCAGCTCCTCCGCCACCACGTCCAGCGCGCGCAGGCGCTTCGCGGTGGTCTCCGCGTCGCCGGGCGGCCCCGCGTGGAGCACGCCCAGCGTGCCCACCGGTGAGCCCGCCACGTCCAGCGTCTGCGTGAACAGCGTGCCCGTGTCCCGCACGCTCACGCCGGGGACGCCCGCCAGCAGCCCGCCGGGGAAGACGCCGCCCCAGTCGCCCTCGCTCCAGGTCTGCTCCACCAGCTCCTCGTCCCACGTGGTGACGGCGATGGCGCGCGCGCCCAGGTGCTGGAGCAGCACCGGGAAGCAGCGCTGGAAGCACTGGCTGAGGGTCTCGCGCTCCCGGAGGCTCTCTTCCAGGAGGTCGTCCGCGACACGCCCCAATTGACGCAGGAAGCGGTACTCCTCCAAGGACAACTCAGGGGGTGGGGGCTGGAGCGCCAGGGTCATGTCCGCCCCTTGTACCGCCGCGGGGCGAGGCTGTCACAGCACCGGCACGTGCTTCGTCCCCCCCACCACGAGGCCGCCGGCCACCTCGATGAGCCAGTAGCCTTCCTTGCCTGCCTGGGTGGAGGAGCCCGCGCCGAACAGATGGGGCCGGTCCGCCGTGGCGGGGTGGTGGTAGCGCTGGTGGATGTGGCCGTGGAGCACCGCGAAGCGCGGGCCCGGCAGCAGCTTCAGGAGCGCGTCCGCGTCACGCAGGCCGTGGTGCCAGCCGTCCGCGTGGTCGGCGGGACTCCGGGGCGCGTGGTGCACCACCACCAGGATGGCGCGGCCCTCCAGGCGGGCGTCCTTCACCAGGGCCGCCAGCCCTTCGAGCTGCGCGGGCCCCACGGTGCCGTAGGACAGGCCGGGCGAGGGCAGCGGGCGCGCGGAGCACAGCCCCACCACCGCGGCGCCCTCCCCCACCAGGCGCACGAAGGGGAAGGCGCCCTCGCGGCGGTACTCGGGCAGGTCGCTCTCCAGCAGGCCGCCGAAGTGCTGGGCGAAGCGGTCCGCGCGGGCGGCGCCGGGGGTGAAGACGTCGTGGTTGCCAGGGATGACGGTGCAGCGCGCGGGCGTCTGGGCGAGCGGCCCCAGCGCGGCGCGGGCGGCGCGGAACTCCCCCTCCAGCGCGTACGCGGTGAGGTCTCCGGAGAGGATGAAGTGGTCCACGCCGTGCGTGCCCGCGTCGCGGGCGATGGCGGCGAGCGTGGCCTGCGCGTTCCGGTAGGCCTTCGCCCGGCCCCCCACCGTCAGCTCGACGAGCGCCACCCAGCGGCGCCAGCCCAGCTTGCGCAACGGCAGGGCGAAGTAGTCCTCGGTGATGTGGACGTCGGAGCAGTGCAGGAAGCGCATGGACGGAATCACATCCCAGGGAACGGAAGGAGGCGGCGGGGCATTCTCTCCCAGCGGGCGCGCGGAGGAAGTTATGGTTTCGCCCACGATGCGAGGACGCTTCGCCCCCAGCCCCACCGGACGCATGCACCTGGGCAACGTGCGCAGCGCGCTCCTGGGCTGGCTCCAGGCCCGGGCCGCGGGGGGCGCGTTCCTGCTGCGCATCGAGGACCTGGACCGCGCGCGCTGCAAGCCCCAGTTCCTCCAGGACCTCTACGAGGACCTGCGCTGGCTGGGCCTCACCTGGGATGAGGCGCCGCTCGTGCAGAGCGAGCGCGACGCCGTGTACCGCGAGGCGCAGGACCGGCTCGAGCGCGAAGGCCTCATCTACCCGTGCTTCTGCACGCGCGCGGAGATCGCCCGCGCGGCCAGCGCCCCCCATGGCCTCTCCGACGAAGGGCCCCGCTACCCGGGCACCTGCGCGCACCTCACCGCCGGACAGATTTCCGAGCGCGCCCGCACGCGGGCCCCCGCGTACCGCTTCCGCGCCCGCGCGGGCGAGGTGCGCTTCGTGGACGGGCTGATGGGCCCCCAAGCCCAGGACGTGCAGGCGCTGGTGGGGGACTTCGTGGTGCGCCGCAACGACGGCGTGGCCAGCTACCAGCTGGCGGTGGTGGTGGACGACGCGGACAGCCGCATCACCCATGTGCTGAGAGGGGATGACCTGCTGCCCTCCACGCCCCGGCAGCTCCAGCTCTACGACGCGCTGGGACTGACGGCGCCCGCGTTCCTCCACGTGCCGCTGGTGCTGGGCGAGGACGGCAAGCGGCTGGCGAAGCGCGACGGGGCGTTCGCGCTCGCGGAGCTGCGCGCGCGCGGCCGGCCCCCCGAGCACGTCCTGGGCCTGCTCGCCGCCTGGAGCGGCCTGGGCGACGGCGGCCCGGTGACGCTGCCCGCGCTCGTCGCCCGCTTCCGCGCGGACGTGCTTCCGCGCGCGCCGGTGGTGGCGCGCGAGGGACAGCTCCTCGACGCGCTCGGCCTGCGCTGAGGCACACCCGGCCGCCCGTCCCACCCTCGTGCACGGGGCGGACGTGCGGAACTGGTGAAGGGTCGCGTCGGGTGGTGCACACCTTCATCCCGACACGTACGTCCTCGCCGTGACGAACGCGGCCAGGCGACAGACACACGGGAAGCGAGGGTGGAAATCCAATGGCGACCATCGTGGAAAGCGAACGGGCTGGCATCATCCGAGAGAGAGAACGGGCCGACGTCATCCAGGCCATTCCAGGCAGCGCCTCCAAGCTGAGCTGGGGGGCCATCTTCGGCGGCGCCTTCGTGGCGCTGGGCGTGTGGATCCTCCTCTACACGCTGGGGCTCGCGCTGGGCCTGTCGTCGGTGAACCCCGCCAACGCGGGGAGCGCGAGGTCCGCGGGCACCTTCACCGGCATCTGGAGCGTCATCACGCCGCTCGTCGCGCTGTTCGTGGGCGGCGTGGTGGCCGCGCGCACCGCGGGCATCGTGGACAAGACGGGAGGCGCGCTGCACGGCGCGGTGCTGTGGGGCGTGACGACGCTGCTGGGCACCTTCCTGGTGGGCATGCTGCTGTCGTCGGTGCTGGGCACGGTGTTCAACGTGGGCAAGGCCGCGGTGGGCGCGGGAGGCGCGGCGGCCGTGGGCGCGGTGACGGGGGGCGGCTCCGCGGCGAAGGCGTTCGGACTGGACGCCAACGACGCGCTCGCGCCGGTGAACCAGCGGCTGCGCCAGCAGGGCAAGCCCGCCATCACGGCGAACCAGCTGGAGTCGGCGACGAAGGACATCGTCACCGAGGGCGTGCGCCAGGGCCACGTGGATCGCGAGCTGCTGGTGAGCAACATCGCGCAGAACACCCAGCTGTCGCGCCAGGACGCGGAGGACGTGGCCAACCGCGTGGAGCTGCAGGTGGACCAGGCCAAGGGCAAGGCCAGCCAGATGGGTGAGCAGGTGCAGCAGGGCGCGCTGAAGGTGGCCGGCAGCTCCGGCCGCGTCTTCTGGGGCATCTTCTGGGGGCTGCTGTTGGGGCTCGGAGCGTCGGTGCTCGGCGCCACCCTGGGTGTCAGCCGCAAGCAGCGCATCCGCGCCGAAGGGGCGGTGGTCACGACCCCGACGACGCCCACGACGCCCACGACGCGCCGCGAGGTGTATCCGTAGTCCCGGGCGCTCGGGTGCATCCCCGCTTCACGGTCCCCCGTGAGGCGGGTATGACGCGAGGGCTCCGTCCATGGCGCCCTCGCACCCCACCCTCCCCCGCTGGCTCCTCATCCCAGGCGTGACCCTGGGCCTGTTCCTGCTGTTCGCGCTGGGCGCCGCCTGGGTGACGCGCTTCCTGGACCGCGCGCAGGAGCAGGACGAACCCGCCGAGCCGCCGCGCGCCGCGCCCCCGCGTACGCCCGCGCCACCTCCGGAGTCTCCCCGCGCGGAGACCCACGCCGAACCCCCTCCGCTCCCGACCGCTCCCGTGCGTGAGCCCACGCGCGCGCCGCCACCGCCGCGCGGCGGGCCGGACGCCCCGGATCCGCGCCGCGTGGAGTGGGTGGAGCCCGAGGTGGAGGCCACCTCCGGACGCATCGACGCGGAGGACCTGCGCCTGGCGCTCCAGGCGGTGACTCCGCTCGTGCAGCAATGTTTCCAGGACGCGGCACAACGCAACCGGGGCACACAGGAAGTGAAGCTGCGCTTCACCGTGGAGGGGGAAGGCGCGGACGGGAAGATGAACCGGGGCGAGCTGCTCTCCAGCACCATCCCGGACCCGATGGTGCAGGCCTGCGTGCTGGATTCGCTGCTGGACGCGCGCTTCCCGGCGCCGCATTTGGGTGGGTCCGCGACACTCGTGTACCCGTTCCGCTTCGGCGTGCCGGGGGACGCTGGCCCGTGAGGTCGGGTTGCGCTTAAGGTTCAGCTCCCCCTTTCCCCTCGCGCATGCCCGTCACCGTCGAACAGCTCGCGCCTTCCCACACGGACGCCCTGCGCGCGCTGCTGGCGAAGGATCCGGTCCACAACCTCTACCTGCTGGGGTTGTTGGAGGAGTTCGGCATCGCGGCCCCGGCGCGCGAGGCGGCCTTCTCCTTCCATGGCCGCTTCGACAGCGGCGTGCTCACCGCGGCCGTCTTCGTGGGCGGCGAGGGCGGGCTCGTGGTGCCCAGCGCCAGCGACGCCAGCGCCACCAGCGTCATCGCGGACGCGCTCGCCGCCAGCCTCAAGCTGCGCGCCACCGTGGGGGACAAGTCCTCCGTGGACGCGCTGGTGCGCAGCCTGTGCGAAGGCAAGCCGCGCCTGTCGCGCACCCAGCGGCTGTTCAGCGTCTCCGCGGACGACCTGGGGCCGTTCACCAACCCCACCCTGCGCCTGGCCCGGGACGAGGACGTGCCCCGCCTGCTGCCGCTGGCCCAGGGCTACGTGCGCGAAATCCTGGAGCGGGATCCGCTGGCGGAGGACCCCGCCCACTACGAGGCCCGCCTCCTCCAGCGCGTGCGCCAGCGCCGCACCTACGTGCTGGAAGATGACGGCGCGCTCGTGTTCAAGGTGGACATCGGCTGCCGCTCGCAGTTCGGCGCGGAGCTGGAGGGCATGTACACCCTGGCCTCCCGCCGCCGTCAGGGCCACGCCACGCTGTGCCTGGGACAGATTTCCCGGCACCTGCTGTCGTCGCTGCCCCGGCTCGCCCTGCGCATCGACGAGCGCGACGAGAGCACCGCCCGCATCGCGCGCAAGGTGGGCTACCACGCCGGCCGCACCCAGCGGCTCGTGCTGGTGGAGTAGCCCGCGCACCACCCTGTGGCCCCGGGGACAACACAGGCAACAGGCCGCGTTGCTCCCGGAACAACAGGGACTACCTATAATTCACGCAAACAAGTGAATTCACACCATCCCTGACCCGGGGCATGGCGCTTGCTCCTGCGAGCGCGTGGCGCGCGGCATCCGCGAGCCCGGCGGATCCAATCCCCGCCGCATTTCACGGGAGCAGTTCCATGAAGGCTTTCCAGACGTTGGCGAAGGTGTGCGCGTTCGGGGTCGTGGCGTTGAGCGCGGGGAGCGCCGCCGCGTGGCAGTACTACCCTGGCATCGCATTCAAGGCCGCATATGCGTCCGACGCCTCGTGCTTCAACGTCCACAGCTACTCCGCCATCCGCAACGACTGTACGACGACGCGCCTGGCGATCGCCTCCGTGCCGATGTGGACGGTGGGCACGCACCCGACGACGGTGCAGATCTACGGCAACAACAGCTGGTGCGAGACGGAGACCGTGAACGGCGTGGGCAACGCCGGCCAGGTGGGCGCGACGACGTACACGCTGTCCGGCCCCATGGCGTGGCAGACCCTCAACACGGGAGACCGCTACGTGTGGGAGGACTACGCCATCGTCTTCCGCTGCGGCTTGCAGTCTGGCGGCATCATCGGTGGCTTCACCATCGACTGAGGCACGCCTCATGACTTCCGCCGGCGGAGTTCGGCGGCGGAGGTGCGGTCCTGATGCGTGGCCGCGCGAAGGCTTCACATTCCTCCCCTTCGCGCGGCCCGTCCCTTCCACGCAGCGCCCGCAGCCCTGTGAGCGCCCCATGTCCTCCCGGCTCCAGACCGTCCTCGCCGTCGCCAACACGGCCGCCATCGTCGGCGGGCTGTTCGCGCTCGTCAGCCATCAGCGCGCCTCCGACGAGGCGATGGAGGAGCTGCGGGCCCAGGTGCGCAAGTCCACGGTGGGCAACGACGCGAACCAGGCTGAGCGCCGCGCCGCCGCGGAGGCCGCGATGCGCCTGTGGGCCGCCAACGCCGCGCGCCCGTCCGCCACGGCGGGAGCCCGTCCGCCCCAGGGAGGCGCGCCCCCAACGGCCGAGGCCCCGGCGACGGAAGCCGGGGACGAGGTGCCCCCGCCGCCGCCCCTCCGTCCTCCGCCCCCCTCCTTCGAGCAGTCCCGCACGCGCGTGCTCAGCGCCTTCGCCGAGGAGCCGGTGGACGGCGACTGGAGCGCCCGGGCCGCGAGGACGCTCGACGACGCCTTTCGCGAGCACCTGCCCGCGACCTCGCGCGTGAAGTCGCTGGAGTGCCGCGCCACGCTCTGCCGCGTGGAGCTGGTGCACCGGGCCGCGGCCGACCACGGCGCGTTCTTGATGAGCGGCCTGCGCACGTGGCGCGGCTCCGTCTTCATCGCCCGCGAAGCGCAGGAGGGCGATGACTACGTCGTCACCCTGCTCGCGTCGAAGGAGGGCACGAACCCGCCGCTGTGAAGCGCACCAGGACTCCCGCGAAGCACGGTGCGAGAGCGCCACCGCGGGCGCCGCCCCCTTCGCGCCGAGGCGCGTTGATCGCACGGTGCAGGCCCTCCGCGAGCGCCGCCCCCTTCGCGCGGAGGCGCGTTGACCGCACGGTGCAGGCACCCCGCGGGCGCCGCCCCCTTCGCGCCGAGGCGCGTTGACCGCACGGTTGAGGCGCGGTGCACGGGCGCCCCCGCGAGCGCTGCCCCACTTCGCGCGCGGCTGGCACGTCCCGAGAGGAAGCGGGCTCGCCTTGGCCCCTCACGACACCCGCGCACGACGCCCGGCGGATGCCCTACAGTCCGCCCCCGCATGAGCAGCCGTCCCACGCCCTCCCGCCGTCCCCTCTCCGGAGCGGGCCCCGTCATCCTCCACGCGCCCACCGACCCCGGCTGGCTGCCGCTGGCGCTCGCGAACTTCGACGCGGTGCTGGTGGACCACGCCCACTGCGAGAAGAAGGCCGCCGCCAACGCGCTGTCCATGCTCCAGGCCTACCCGGACCTGCCCGGCCTGCCCGCGCAGATGGCCCGCCTGGCCCGCGAGGAGAGCGCCCACCTGGCGCGCGTGCTGGACCTGATGGCCGCGCGCGGGCTCACGCTCACCAAGGACGCGGGCGACCCGTACGCCCAGGGCCTCCAGAAGCACGTGCGCACCCCCGCCCTGGAGCGGCGCGTGGACCGCCTGCTCGTCGCCGCCATCATCGAAGCGCGCTCCTGCGAGCGGCTGTCCCTGCTGGCGGAGGGGCTCACCGACCCGGGGCTCGCCCGCTTCTACGGAGAGCTGGCCCAGTCCGAGGACGGCCACCAGTCCCTCTTCCACCGCCTCGCGGTCACCGCGTCCAACGGAGACGAGGCGGGCGTGGACGCGCGCCTGCAATACCTGCTGGCGCAGGAGTCCCGGGTGATGGCGGACGTGGGCCTGCGCGCCGCCATCCACTGACGCTCACGCCTTCGGTGAGGCGAACGCGACGGGGCCTCATTCCCATCAAAACAAGACAGCCGTGGTGATGCTGCGAAACGGGACGATGGCGGTGGGCGTGGGGAGCGCGCCCCTCATCCTGGACGCGCTTCGACCTGCCCTCCGTGTGTGCCGCACCGCGCCGTTTACTGATGGGCGACCGGGCGCTGATAAGAGGAATTAGGCCAGAGCGGTCGAAAGTCCGGTTGACTGCCGGACGTCAGTTGCTTTTGCGGCCTGGGTCCAGAAGGTTTGGTGTTCCTTCCGCTGGTAGGGTCTTCCCCCCTCGCACGACGCGGAATGCGGGAGACCCGACTCATGAAACGCCCCGAGGAAAGCTCCATGACTTCGACGCAAGCGGCCGCCGCCACCGAGCAGGCGCCCACGAAGAACCCCACGCTGCTGGCATGGGTGGCCAAGATGGCCGCGATGACGCAGCCGGACCGCATCGTCTGGTGCGACGGCTCCGAGGCGGAGAAGCAGCGCCTCACCGAGCAGGCCGTGAAGGACGGCACGCTCATCCCGCTCAACCCGCAGAAGCGCCCCGGCTGCTACCTGCACCGCTCCAACCCCAATGACGTGG
Organism: Corallococcus sp. Z5C101001; assembly: GCF_007352635.1. Lineage (NCBI taxonomy): Bacteria > Pseudomonadati > Myxococcota > Myxococcia > Myxococcales > Myxococcaceae > Corallococcus > Corallococcus sp. Z5C101001. The sequence continues at coordinate 268,553 of NZ_VKLU01000001.1, read as the reverse complement.
CGCGCGTCGAGCACCTCACGTTCATCTGCACGCCGAACAAGACGGACGCGGGCCCCACCAACAACTGGATGGACCCGGAGGCCGCGTACACGAAGCTGGGCCACCTGTTCGAAGGCTGCATGAAGGGCCGCACCATGTACGTGGTGCCCTACGCCATGGGCCCGCTGGGCAGCCCCTTCACGAAGATTGGCGTGGAGCTGACGGACAGCGACTACGTGGTGCTCAACATGCGGATCATGACCCGCATGGGGAAGGCCGCGCTGGACATGCTGGGCGACAGCGACGACTTCAACCGCGGCCTGCACTCCACGGGCGACGTGAACCCGGACCGCCGCTACATCTGCCACTTCCCCCAGGACAACACCATCTGGAGCTTCGGGTCCGGATATGGCGGCAACGTGCTGCTGGGCAAGAAGTGCCTCGCGCTGCGCATCGGCAGCTACCTGGGCCGCGAGGAGGGCTGGCTGGCGGAGCACATGCTCATCCTGGGCGTCACCAGCCCCAAGGGTGAGACGACCTACGTCGCCGCCGCCTTCCCGTCCGCGTGTGGCAAGACGAACTTCGCCATGATGATTCCGCCCAAGGAGTACGCGGGCTGGAAGATCGAAACCGTGGGCGACGACATCGCCTGGATGCGCCCCGGTCCGGATGGCCGCCTGTACGCCATCAACCCGGAGGCCGGCTACTTCGGCGTGGTGCCCGGCACCAACAACAAGACCAACCCCAACGCGATGGAGACCATCTCCCGCGACACGCTCTTCACCAACGTGGCCCTCACGGCCGACGGGGACGTGTGGTGGGAGGGCAAGGACGGCGAGGTCCCCGAGGAGCTCACCGACTGGCAGGGCAAGCCCTGGAAGAAGGGCAGCGCGGAGAAGGCGGCGCACCCGAACAGCCGCTTCACCGCCCCCATGACGAACAACCCGGTGCTGTCGTCCAAGGCGAACGACCCCATGGGCGTTCCCATCAGCGCCCTCATCTTCGGCGGTCGCCGCTCCAACACCGTCCCGCTGGTCATCCAGGCCTTCAACTGGACCCACGGCGTGTTCCTGGGCGCCACCATGGGCAGCGAGACGACGGCGGCGGCCACCGGCAAGGTGGGCGTCGTGCGCCGCGACCCCATGGCCATGCTGCCCTTCTGCGGCTACCACATGGGCGACTACCTCCAGCACTGGCTGGACATGCAGAAGTCCATCCCGCAGCTGCCGAAGATCTTCCAGGTCAACTGGTTCCGCCAGGACAAGAACGGCAAGTTCATCTGGCCGGGCTTCGGGGACAACATGCGCGTCCTGGAGTGGATCGTGAACCGCGTGCACGGCCGCGTCCCCACGCAGGAGACGCTGCTGGGCTGGGTGCCGCGCCAGGACCAGGGCCTCAACCTGAACGGCCTGGACCTGTCCGCGGAGGCCGTCGCGGAGGCCACCTCCATCAAGGAGGACGAGTGGAAGAGCGAGCTCAAGAGCCAGGAGGTCTTCTTCGAGCAGCTGGGGACCAAGGCCCCCGAGGCCCTGATGCTCCAGCGCAAGCTGCTCATCGCGCGCCTGGACGGTTGATCGCCGCCTGACGTCCGGGAAGGCCCTTCCGGGGCTGCTTCCGCCCTCCTTCACCGGGGGGTGGGGGTGGCCCCGGTGCTTTTCGGGGGGTCGCCGCTTCGACGGCCGGAATGTTCGGCGGTAGGCTGTGCGCCCCATGAGACTGGTTTTCGTGTTGTCGCTGGCGCTCGCGCTGGCGCCGGGCTCGGCCCTGGCGCAGCGGGGCGGAGCCAAGGTCAACGTGCCGGCCCTCCTGAAGGAGGGCAAGCGCCTCTATGACGCCGGCAAGTACCGCGAGGCCGCCGAGGCGCTGAAGCAGGCCAACGAGGCGCAGCCGCACCCGCGGCTCGTCTACAACATCGCCGTGGCGCTGGAGTACGCGGGCGAGCCCCGCGAGGCGATGACCTTCTATCGCCAGTACGTCACGTCCTCCAGCGAGGAGACCGACCCCGCCCTGCTGAAGAACAGCAACCGCGCCATCGACCGGCTGCGGGTGCAACTGGACCGCGAGGACCAGGCGCAGGCGGTGGCGGACGCGGACCGCAAGCGGCTGGAGGCGGAGGCGGACACCGCGCGGCAGAAGGCGGACGAGGAGCAGGCGGCGGCCCGCAGGGCGGAGGAGGAGAACCAGCGCCAGCGTCAGGCGGAGCTGGACCGCGCGATGAAGTCCTACCGCCAGCAGCGCATCGCCGCGTTCGCCACGGGCGGCGTGGCGGTGCTGGGCGTGGGCGCGGGCGTGCTGTTCGGCCTGCAGGCGCGCGACCAGCGCGACCAGTTCGACAACGCCACCACGCTCGCGGACAAGCAGCGGCTCTCCGACAGCACGAAGAGCAAGGCGCTGCTCGCGGACATCGGCTTCGGCGTGGGCCTGGCGGGGGCCATCACCGCCATCATCCTGTATCCCAAAGAAGGCCCCCCCGCGCAGGGCGAGGTCCGCGTGACGCTCGCGCCGCGCGGTGCCGGGGTCGGCATGGAGGGTCGTTTCTGATGCGCGCGCTGGGAATGATGACGCTGGGCATGGCGCTGTGGGCCTCCGGGTGCAGCTTCACCACGGCGGGCGGCCTGTCTGAATGCGTGACGAGCGGTGACTGCGGCGCCAACAGCGTCTGCACTTCGGGCTACTGCCTGCCACAGCCCGCGGGGTGCGGCCAGGTGGTGGGCGCCACCTCCTCGGCGAACCCGATTCCGCTGGGCGCGGTGGTGCCGCTCACCAACGCGAGCGGGGCCTCGGAGATCGAACAGCAGCGGCTCAACGCGCTGAAGCTGGCGCTGGACGAGGTGAACGCGCTGGAGGGCGTGGGCGGTCGGCAGTTCGTCCTGTACATCTGCGACACGCAGGCCAACGTGGACAACGCCAAGACGCAGGCGAGCTGGCTGGTGAATGACAAGCAGGTGGTGGCGGTGTTCAGCGCGGGCAGCGCGCAGACCATCGGCATCAGCAGCATCACCATCCCGAAGAACGTGCTCGTGATGAGCCACACGGCCACCAGCGCCGCCTTCACCGCGCTGGATGACAAGAACGGCGGCACGGTGGGGCTCGTGTGGCGCACGACGCCCTCGGACCTGCTCCAGGGCCGCGTCATCGCGGATGTGCTCAGCGGCACCACGGCCATCAACGACCCGGGCAACACGTTCACGTCCCCCGCCAAGGTGGGCGTCGCGTACGTGAACGACACCTACGGCCAGGGCCTGTACTCGGCGCTGCTGGACCGGCTGAAGACGAAGACGCTGACGGGCGCGCAGTACGAGCGCAACAAGGACGTGTCCGGCGCGGTGAGCCGGCTGGTGGAGGCCAAGCCGGACCTCACGGTGCTCGCGGGCTTCACCGAGGACAACGCGCGCCTGTTGCAGGCGGCGTCCGCGGCGGGCGTGTCCGTGGCGAACGGCAACCGGTGGTTCCTCACCGACGCCAGCAAGGACCCCACGCTCCTGACGTCGCTGGGCACGAGCAAGTCGGAGATCGTCGGCGCGTACGGCACGGCGCCCGCGTCCGCCCGGCCGCAGGACTCCGTCTACCAGCTCTTCAACAGCCGCTTCGTCACGGCCTACAAGACGGACCCCGCGCAGTTCTCCTTCACGGCCCACGCCTACGACGCCATGTACCTGGTGACGCTGGGCGCGGCGTACGCGGTGGGCAACGACCTGAAGAACCCGCAGCCCGTCACCGGCACGCGCATCGCGGAGGGCCTCACGAAGGTGACCCCCGCGACGGGGCAGACGGCCACCAGCTACTCGCTGGGCCCGGTGCAGTTCACCAACGCGCGCGACGACCTGCGCGCGGGCAAGACCATCAACGTGAAGGGCGCCAGCGGAGACCTGGACTTCAACAACGAGACGGGTGAGGCGCCCTCTCCGTACGAGCTGTTCAAGGTGGAGAGCAGCGGCTTCAAGACGATCCAGCTCATCACCCCGCCGGCGGACTGAGCACCCGCGCCAGCGGCCCCAGCGCGGCGGTGAAGACCTCGGGCGTCGGCAGCAGCGACAGCACGAGGTACGCACCGCCGCCGAAGTCGTGGAAGTACCCCGGCTGCACGCGCACCCCCTCGTCGAGGAGCCGCAGGCAGGTGGCCTCCTCGCCGGGCACCCGCGGGATGCGCAGCACCGCGCTCCAGCCGCCGTGCGCGGGCACCACGTCCCAGGCCGCGTCCGCCGGGCGCGCCTGGACGAGCCGCTCCCGGTTGCCCTTCACCCGCGCTAGCAGCGCCTCCTGGAAGCGCGGCGCGTGCGCGAGGAGCGCGGGCAGCGCGAGCTGGACGGGCGTGGCCACGGACAGGGCCGCGTCCGCCACGTCCTCCAGCCGGGCCAGGGCCTCGTCGCGCGCGTGCGCGGGGCCGCCCACGTGCAGCCACGCGAGCTTCAGGCCGGGCAGGCCCGCCACCTTGGACAGGCCGGACAGGGCGAAGGTGAGGCAGGGAAGGGCCCGGCCCGCCACGGACGTCACCCGCCCCGCTTCCGTGTCCCAGCCCGCATCACAGAAGACCTCGTCGCAGATGAGCGCCAGACCGTGGCGCGCGCACACGTCCGCGAGCGCGACGAGCTCCCCTTCGTGAAGGAAGTGGCCGGTGGGGTTGCCGGGGTTCACCACCAACACCGCGCGCGTGCGGGCGTCGAGGGCCGCCTCCACCTGCTCCACGTCCAGCCCGAAGCCATGCACCGCGGGCAAGCGGTAGGGCCGCGCGTGCACGCCCTCCAGGCGCGCGAGGACGTCCACCAACGGGTAGCCGGGCGCGGGGACCAGGAGGGAGTCTCCCGGGTCGCACAGGAGCTTCAGGAGCCACCCGTAGGCCTCGCTGGTGCTGGCGCCCAGGACCACGTGCGCCGCGTCCACGGGCGAGCCCCGCTGGGACAGGTGGGACGCCACGGCCGCGCGCGCGGGCGCCAGGCCGAAGGGCTCTGGCGTGTAGAGGAAGGGCGAGGCCGGGAGGCGGGCCAGGAGGTCCGCGTCGGGCAGGGGCAGCCCCACGCGGGTGGGGTTGGTCTCCGCGAGGTCCAGGACGCTCAGCCCGCGCGCGTGGCGCTCGGCGACGGCCTGGGAGAGCGGATTGGGAGTGCGCGCGAAGGCGGTGCGGAGCGAGAAGCGGCTCACAGCCCCGTCTGCAGCATGGCGCTGGCCACGCGGCGGATGAGCTCGCGGCGCAGCTCCTGCCGGCAGTGGTCGATGGCCTTCTCGTGCGGCTGGGGAAGCTCCGGGTTCCGGGTGCGGATCGCGGTGCGCAGGACCAGCTCGACCTTGGACGGTTCGAGCTGGAACAGCCGAGGACCGTCCTTCTGTAGGAAGTAGGACAGGCCGCGCTGTTCAATGAGCTTCTGGAAGAAGCGCCGGACGTCCGCGAGGAGCGTGATGTCGATGATGTCCGCCATTCGTGCCGGCTTTCTCGCGCGGAACAAACGGGACGTCCATTTCGCGGCCACCACCACGCGAAAACTTGCGCGACCTGTAGCACGCGCCCTCAAGCCGAACGCGGCGGAGGCCGATTTATCGGGCCCGCGCGCGTTCGGGCACCAGCGGCGCCAGCGCGCGCCGGAACGCAAGATGGCGCTTGCGCGCGTCCGCCACGTAGGGCACCGGCCCCAGCACCTCCACCCCGTGGCGGGCCTCCAGGTAGCGCCGGTTGTCCCGCTCCGACAGGTCGCGCCCGGGCACTCCGCGCGACAGCACCACGGCCCGCACGGACACCCTCCGGGACGCCAGCGCCTCCAGCGACAGCGCGACATGGTTGAGCGTGCCCAGCCCCGCGCGCGCGACCAGCACCACCGGCAAGCGGAACACCTGGATGAGGTCCACCACGTCGCGCTTCGAGTCCACCGGGACGAAGAGCCCCCCTGCCCCCTCCACCACCACCGTCCCGCCCTTCAGCCGCCTCCACGCCTCCAGCGTCACCTGGAAGTCCGGCTCCTGGCCCAGCCGCGAGGCCGCGATGCCCGGCGCCAGCGGCGCGCGGAAGCGGTGCGGGCAGACAGCCTCCACCGGCAGCGTGCTGCCCGCGGCCTCGCGCATCGCCAGCGCGTCCGAGGGCGCCTTCAGCGAAGCACAGCCGCTCTCATAGGGCTTGAAGCCCTGGGGCTGGAGGCCCGCGTCCTTGAGGAGCGACAGGAGCGCGCACGACACCTGCGTCTTGCCCACGCCGGTGTCCGTGCCAGTGACGAAGAAGCGCAAGGCGTCAGGGGCCATGGGAGACTCCCACCCGGCGCAGGGCCTCCAGCGCCAGGTCGATGTGGTCCGTCGTGTGGGCCGCGGAGAGACAGAAGCGCAGCCGGCTGGTGCCTTCCGGCACGGTGGGCGGACGGATGGCCTTCACCAGCAGGCCCGCCTCGCGCAGGCGCTTCGCCGCGTCCAGCGCGCGCGCGGGTTCTCCCAGGATGACCGGGAAGATGGCGCTCCGGGGTTCGGCGGGCAGCCCCAGGGCGCGCAGGCCGTCGGTGAAGCGGTGGATGTGGCCCCACAGCCGCTCGCGCGGAGCGGGGTCGTGCTCCACCAGGTCCACCGCGCACTCGGCGGCGGCGCACAGGGCGGCGGGCAGCGCGGTGGAATAGACGAACGGGCGCGCGCGGCTCACCAGCAGGTCCGCCACGGCGCGCGAGGTGGCGACGTACGCCCCCAGGCCGCCCAGCGCCTTGCTCAGCGTGCCCATGCGCAGGTCCACCCGGTCCTCCAGGCCCAGCGCCTCGCACAGCCCCGCGCCGCGGGCGCCCAGGACGCCGGTGGCGTGCGCCTCGTCCACCATCAGCGCGGCGCCGTGGGCCTCGCACGCCTCCACCAGCGCGCGGAGCGGCGCCACGTCCCCGTCCATGGAGAAGACGCTGTCGGTGACCACCAGCTTCCGGCGCGCGGGCGTCTCCTCCAGCGCGCGGCGGAGCGCGGCCACGTCCGCGTGCGGATAGACGGCGACGCGCGCGCGCGACAGCCGGCAGCCGTCCACCAGCGAGGCGTGGTTGAGGGCGTCGGAGAACACCGCGTCGCCGGGGCCCACCAGCGCGGGCAGGATGCCGGTGTTGGCCGCGTAGCCGGAGTTGAAGAGGCGCACGGCCTGCGCGCGCTCGAAGCGGGCGAGCCGCGCCTCCAGCCGTTGGTGCGGCACCATGTCCCCCACCACCAGCCGGCTCGCGCCGGTGCCCACGCCGTAGCGCTCCAGCGCGGACGCGGCGGCGGCGCGCACGGCGGGGGACGCCGCGAGGCCCAGGTAGTCGTTGGAGGAGAAGTTGATGAGCCACCCGTCGCCCAGGCGCACCTGGGCGCCCTGGGGCGAGTCGAGCGGCTCCAGCGCGCGGCGCAGGCCCTTCGCGCTCAGGGCCTCCAGGTCCTCGCGCGCCCAGCCGTCGGCGACGGAAGCGGTGGCGCTCACCGGTCCTGCCGGGGCTCCAGGGGGCGGATGCCCGCCTTCTCCAGGAGCGCCATGTCCTGGGTGTACTCGGGGTTGCCGGTGGTGAGCAGCTTCTCCCCGAAGAAGAGCGAGTTGGCGCCCGCCATCATGCACAGCAGCTGGGCCTCCTCGTTCATCTGCATGCGGCCCGCGGACAGGCGCACCATGGCCTGGGGCATCAGCAGGCGGGCGGTGGCGATGGTGCGCACCATGTCCACCGACTCCACGCGGTGCTGGTCGGCCAGCGGCGTGCCGTCCACGGGGACGAGCGCGTTGATGGGCACCGACTCCGGGTGCACCTCCTGGTTGGCCAGCGTGCGCAGCAGGTTGCAGCGGTCGTCCACGGACTCGCCCATGCCGATGATGCCGCCGCAGCACACGGAGATGCCCGCGTCGCGCACCCGGTCGAGCGTCTTCAGACGGTCGTCATAGGTGCGGGTGGAGATGATGTCGCCGTAGTGCTCCGGCGACGTGTCCAGGTTGTGGTTGTACGCGGACAGGCCCGCCTCGCGCAGGCGCTTCGCCTGGCTGTCGCTGAGCATGCCCAGCGTGGCGCACGCCTCCATGCCCAGGGCCCGGACGCCGCGCACCATCTCCAGCACGCTGTCGAACTGCGGCCCGTCCTTCACCTCGCGCCACGCCGCGCCCATGCAGAAGCGGGTGGCCCCGGCCTGGCGGGCCTGCGTCGCGGCGGCCAGCACCTCCGGCACCGCCATCAGCTTCTCCGCCTTGACGCCCGTCTTGTAGCGCGCCGCCTGAGGGCAGTACGCACAGTCCTCCGGACAGCCGCCCGTCTTGATGGAGAGCAGCGAGCAGAGCTGCACCTTGTTCTCCACGAACACCCGCCGGTGCACCGTCTGCGCCTGGTGCACCAGGTCCAGGAGCGGCAGCTGGTACAGGGCCTTCACCTCCGCGAGCGTCCAGTCGTGTCGCACCACCACCCCTTCCGGGGCGGGGGCGGCGTGGTGGGCGTGGCCGTGGAAGGACTCGGCGGTGTCGGACATGCGGGCTCCTTGAGAGACGTCAGGAGGCCGACGGTGCGTGGCCCGGAGGCCATTGTCAACGCTCTCGCGACAGGGGGTTGACGAGCCGCCGTCCCGAGCGGGCCCCCCGTGGGGGAGGCCGGTGGGGACGGAAGAAGAGGGACGCCCGTGCGTGACGGACGTCCCTCGCGGTGTCCCTGCCGCGGCGGCTGGGAGATGCCCCGCGTGAACTACACGTGGACGCGGCGTCCGCGGCCGGCGAGCCCCACGAGGAAGAGCACGACCAGCGCGCCCAGGACGGAGAACAGCAGGCCGGTGGGGTGCAGGTCGAAGACGCGCCCGTCGCTGGAGAACAGCGACCCCACGAAGCCGCCCACGAACGAGCCGGCGATGCCCAGCAGCGTGGTGGCGATGAGCCCCATCGACTGGTTGCCCGGCATGATGGCGCGCGCGATGAGCCCCGCGACCAGACCAATCACCAGAAACGCGATAATCCCCATGACACTCTCCCTGTGTGGGGGCTCGCTCCGCGCGACGCCCGTGGAGCAGAACGTGGGATGCCCCACCCTGTGGGGCAACTCGCTACCTGATCCACGACATGACGCCTGCCTGCCCTGCGGCCATGGCGTCCACGCGGGACGGGGAAACGTCAGGGGTCTGGGGTAGACAGCTCAACCCATGGCGAAGGCGAAGACGCACTACACCTGTCAGGCCTGCGGCTACCAGACGGCGAAGTGGCTCGGGAAGTGTCCGGACTGCGGCGCCTGGAGCTCGCTCCTGGAGGAGACCGAAGCGAAGGTGGACGACAAGCGCCCGGCGTGGGGCGCGTCGGGGGGCGCCTCCCGGCCGGTGAGGCTGCAGGACGTGACGGGGGAGACGGAGGTGCGCCGGCGCACGGGCATCGCGGAGTTCGACCGCGTGCTGGGCGGCGGCGTGGTGGGCGGCTCGCTGGTGCTGCTGGGCGGCGACCCGGGCATCGGCAAGTCCACGCTGCTCCTGGCGGCGCTGGACAAGCTGTCGCGGCACGGGCCGGTGCTCTACGTGTCGGGCGAGGAGAGCCTCCGCCAGACGAAGATGCGCGCCGAGCGCCTGCGGGTGGAGAGCGACGCCATCCACCTGTTCGCGGAGACGGACGCGGAGCGGGTGCTCCAGGCGGCGGAGGCGCTGAAGCCCCAGGCGCTGGTGGTGGACTCCATCCAGACGCTGTACCTGCCGGAGCTGGGCAACGCCCCGGGGAGCATCACCCAGGTGCGCGAGGTGGCGGGCCGGCTGATGGCCTTCGCCAAGCGCAGCGGGGTGCCCACGTTCCTGGTGGGGCACGTGACGAAGGAAGGGTCCATCGCGGGTCCCCGGGTGCTGGAGCACATGGTGGACACGGTCCTCTACTTCGAGGGCGAGCGGGGCCACCCGTTCCGCCTGCTGCGCGCGCACAAGAACCGCTTCGGCAGCACCAACGAGATCGGCGTCTTCGAGATGAAGGGCGTGGGGCTGGTGGAGGTGGCGGACCCCTCCGCGCTGTTCCTCTCCGAGCGGCCGCAGGGCAAGTCCGGCAGCGTGGTGACCAGCACGCTCAACGGCACGCGGCCGCTGCTGGTGGAGGTGCAGGCGCTGGTGGCGCCCACGGGCTACGGCACCGCGCGCCGCACGGCGATCGGCGTGGACGGCAACCGCGTGGCGCTGCTGGCCGCGGTGCTGGAGAAGAAGGAGGAGATTCCGCTGGTGGGCTGCGACCTGTTCGTCAACGTGGCGGGCGGCATGCAGTTGAGCGAGCCGGCGTGCGACCTGGCGGTGTGCGCGGCGCTGGTGAGCAGCCTCCAGAACCGGCCGCTGGATGCCAAGACACTGGTGCTGGGGGAGGTGGGGCTCGCGGGCGAGGTGCGCGCTGTGGGCCAGGTGGAGCCCCGGCTCGCGGAGGCCGCGAAGATGGGCTTCCAGCGCGTGGTGCTGCCCGCCGGCAGCGCGCGGCGGCTGGAGTCCTCCAACAAGCTCCAGGTGGTGGGCGTGGAGACGCTGGGCGAGGCGCTGGCCGCGATGTTCGACTGACGGCCCGCCTCAGCGCGGGGGCCGAGGCGGGGACAGGCGCGGGGGCTCCGTGAGGGGCGGAAGAGCAGGGAAGACCCCGGGGTCCGCGTGGAGCCGAGCCGGGTCGCGGCGGGAGGCCTCCACCTGGGCCGCGCGCATCCGCACCGCCTGCAGCCACCGTGCATGCCGGGCCTTCAGCCGCAGGTACACCTCCAGCGGCGCGTCCTTCGCGAGGTCCTCCTCGGGCCGCGAGGAGGCCCAGAGCAGCAGCTCGTTCAGGACGGCATGGCCCTCCTGGCGATCCACCTCCATCACGGCGGGCTGCATCAAGGACACCCGCTTCTCGCGGATGAACGCGAGGTAGCGGCCCAGCGCCTCGCGGCCCACGGCGCCGCCAGAGACGCGGCGCGCGACGGTCGTGTCCTTCGCGAACGCGGGCGCGGAAGCACCGTGGTAGCGCCCGTAGCCGTGCATCCCCACCGGCAGGGCATGGACACCCGGCGTCGCGCAGCCCCCGAGCGTCAGGATGAGCACCAGACCTCCGCTGAATTTCGCGAGCCATCCCTCCGGCATGTCGAGCCCCCCTGAGCAGTCCTTGCTACCAGCCGGGACTGACGTGCCTCGCCAGCCCCTTCCTGACGTCCGAAGCCGCCCGCGCGGACCGCGCCACCGCGGGACGTGAGCCCCCGCGCGAGGCAAGGCGCGCGCCCGGGAACGAGGACTGGCCAGCGCCTGGGGCATGCCGTTTGATGTGGGGGTGCGAGGAGCGCCGCCCGGATGAAGCATCGCCCCCATTCCTCCCGCCTGCGGGACGCGCTGGGCTCGCTGTCGGCGCGGCTGCTGGTGGCGTTCCTCCTGCCCACCCTGCTCTTCCTGGCCCTCGCGGGGGCCTCCGTGTACGCGCTCGCCCGCGCGAGCCTGGAGGACGAGCTGGGGGCCAGCCTGTCCGCGCTGGCCGCCGCCACCGCCAGCCAGGTCAGCGGCGAGCGCATGCTCACCATCGAACCCGGTGACGACGTGTCCGGGACCCGCACCTGGCGCAACCTGGTGCGCCTGCTGGAGGGGGTGCGCTCCGCCAGCGGCGTGCGCCGGGTGTACGCCGTGGACGCGCGGGGCCGCGTGCGCACGGACGTGGGCGGCAACCTGCCCGTGGGCACCGAGGTGCCGGAGCTCGCGCGCGACCGGCTGGAGCTGACGCGCGTCCTCGCGGGCAAGCGCGCCGCCAGCGAGGTCCTGTTCACCGGCTCCGACGGGCTGCTCTACAAGACGGGCTACGCGCCCGTGGTGCAGGACGGACAGGTGGTGGGCGCCATTGGCGTGGAGGGCAGCGCCGCCTTCTTCGGCCCGCTGCGGCGCTTGTGGCGGACCTTCGTCATGGCCAGCGCGGTGGCGCTGCTCGCGCTCGCCGTCATCGCCGTCATCACCGCCCAGGGCCTAGCCCGCCCCCTGCGCCGGCTGATGGACTCCGCGCTGCGCATCGGACGGGGGGACCTGACCACGCCGGTGCCTCCGGAGCCCACGCGAGAGATCGGCGTGCTCGCGCGAGAGCTGGAGGTCATGCGCGGCGCGCTGGAGGGCCGGGACCGGCAGCTCAAGCTCATGCTCGCGGGCGTGGCCCACGAGGTGCGAAACCCGCTGGGCGGCATCGCGCTCTTCTCCGGCCTGCTGCGCGAGGACCTGCGCGCGGGGGCCCACGCGGACGCGAACAGCCACGTGGACCGCATCCAGCGCGAGGTCACCTACCTGCAGCGCATCGTCGAGGACTTCCTCGCCTTCGCCCGCGAACAGCCGCTGGCGCGCGCGCCCATGGAGGCGCCGGACCTCCTCTCCAGCGCGTGCGAGCTGCTCGCCGTGGAGGCCAGCGGCAAGGGCGTGACCCTGGACGTGGACGCCGCGCCCGCGCACCTGGAGGCGGATGGCAGCCTGCTCACCGCCGCGCTCGTGAACCTGGTGAAGAACGCCGTGCAGGCCGCGCCCGCCGGCAGCCGCGTGCGCGTCCGAGGTCAGCTGCGCGACGGCGGCTACGCCATCGACGTCCAGGATGCCGGCCCCGGCGTCCCCGAAGCGGAGCAAGAGCGCATCTTCGAGCCCTTCTTCACCACCCGCGAGCAGGGCACGGGCCTGGGCCTCCCGCTCGCGAGGAAGATCGTCCGCGCTCATGGCGGTGAGCTCGCCCTGCGCTCCACGCCCGGCGACACCGTCTTCACGCTCACGCTGCCCTGTCCCGTTCCCGCGGAGGGTGCGGCTCGGGCGCGCTGACCGGATCCTCCTCCTGGACCTCGAACTGCATCGCCATCTGCCCCACCTCGCCTGAGACGACCTGCAGCGTCCGCGTCGCCTCCTGCGTGGCGGACAGCCTGCGCAGGGTGCCGTCCATGAGCTGTGACAGGTCCGCGATGGCGGTGGCGATCTGCGCGAAGGCGGCGTTCTGCCGCGTCACCGCGTTGGCGATCCTCCGCGCGGCCGCGGAGCTCTCCTGGGAGCTCTTCGACAGCGCGCGCAGGGAGTCACCGGAGGCGCGCATCTGGTCCAGGCCCGCGGCCACCCGCGCGCCGCCCTGCTCGCTCATGGACGCCGCGTCGCGGATGCCCTGGGCGATGTCCATGAGGATGGTGCGGATGCGCCGCGTGGCCTGGACGGACTGGTCCGACAGCGCGCGCATCTCCCGCGCCACCACCGCGAAGCCCCGGCCCGCCTCGCCCGAGCGCGCCGCCTCGATGGCCGCGTTGACCGCGAGCAGGTGGGTCTGGTCCGCCAGGTCCTTCACCGCCTCCGTGATCTCTCCAATCTGCGCCGTGCGCTCCTCCAGCCGGGACAGCCGCTCCTGGATGCCTGACACCACGCCCTGGATGGCCGCCAGGCCCTCCAGGCTCTGCACCACCGCGGCCTCCCCCTGATTGCCCAGCGTCTCCGCGCGGAGGGCCACGCGGAGCACCTCCTCCGCGGAGTCGGAGGCCACCCCGGCGGCCCGCCGCAGCTCCTCGGACGTCACCCGCGCCTCGTGCAGCGCCGCCGCCTGCCGGCTGAGTCCCTGCTGCTGCTCCTCGTTGGACACCCGGAGGTCCGTGCCCGCCTCGCCCAGCCGCTGGGCGGAGGTCCGGAGCAGCCGCGGGAAGCGCCGCAGCCGGGACAGCACCCCGTTCATCCCCGACGCCAGGTCGCCCATCTCATCCGTGGACACCCAGCGCGGCGAACGGATGCGCCCGGACGCCAGGCCGGAGAGGGCGCCGTGCACCGCGCCCGCGCTCACGGCCTGCCGCCGCGCGAGCATCCACGTGGTGAAGGCCGGCAGGATGAACACCAGGGCACACACCCACGGCAGCGCGAAGCCCAGCTCCGCGAACAGCGAACCGCCCACGTCATCCAGCCGGGAGGCGGAGAGCACCGCGCCGTCCGCCAGCAGCACTTCCTTCAGCTGGGCGCGCACCCCCAACAGCTTCACCACCACCACGCACGCGCTCAGCATCAACGTGGCGAAGATGGTGGACAGGAAGGTGAGCGGCAGGAACCACACCTGCCGGGGCCAGAAGAGCCCCGAGCCCGCGGGGGCCACCTCCGGATTCAGGCCCTGCTCCCGCAGCGCCCAGGGCAGCGTCAGGCGCTCCAGGCCCAGGCCGAACGGGAACGCCACCACCACGCCGAAGCAGAAGGCGATGAGCGTGCCCAGCCCCAGCCGGAACCAGTCCTTGCCGAACCACACGCACACCGGGAGGCTGAAGAAGAAGCCCCCGAGCGTCCACGCCGCGGAGGTGGTGAACACCATGGAGCGCCAGGGCAGCTCCAGGATGCGCCGCAGCCGGTCCCCGGGGACATCCTCCTCACGGCGCCGCAGCGCCCAGCCCGCGAGCCAGCGCAGCGTCACGTAGGGGTGGAGCAGCCCGAACACGAGCACGATGAACGGCAGGACGGTGGCGGTGACGCGCACGCCTTCCTGGCTCGACAGCCCCATCGTCATCGCGATGAGGTACGCGCAGAGGATGGAGGGCGGCAGGACCCACCGGAGGAACAGCCACATCCCGCGCCAGGCCAGGTCTCGGACGCCTTCGGCTTCATTCATCTGCGCACGCCCCCTCCGGCCCGACGAACGGCGGGCCGGACTTGTCTCGCGACTTCAAGTCATCACCGGCCCGTGGGACTTCCGCCCACGGGCCGGCTCACACCTCGCCGCAGGACGCGAACACGCGCTCCAGCAGCTCCAGCGAGCGCCGGGCCGCGCTGAGCACGAGCGCGGGCTCCCCGGTGCTCTCATCCACGGTCAGCTTGAGGATCTCCAGCGCCTCGTCGGGATGCGCGTCGTCATACCGGGCATGCGCCCGCAGCCAGCGCAGCGTGTGCGAATCCATGCGCACGCCGTCCCGCGCATACGCGGCGAAGGGCTCCACCACCGCGCGCGTCCAGACCCCCGTCACGCCCTCGATGGCCCAGTTCGCGGCGGCGATGCCCTCCGCCAGGGTGCCGTTCCGGCACGCCTCCAGCAGGTGCCGGTGCAGCGCCTGGACCTCGGGCGTCAGCGGCACCTGGAAGGCCTTGTCGGCGTCCACGCCCGCCGCCTGCATCCAGTCAATCCACCATTCGGCGTGGCGGGCCTCCACGCTCAGGTTCTGCAACAGCCAGCGGCGGATGCTCGCGTCGCCCGGACGCACGCCGTAGGTCGTCTTCGCCAGCGACAGCCCCATGTACTTGGGGAACCGCTCCACGATGGGGAAGCACCGCACCAGGAAGTGCTGCCAGGCGCGCAGCGGCGGGTGCCGCCCCTCCGCGGTGTCCCGGAACAGCTCCGGCGTGCACGCCGCCTCCCAGGCGGGCCGCAGCGCCTCCAGCATCCGCTCCATCCACGGCGGATGGGGCGTGAGGCGCAGCGGCGCGAGCTGATAGCGCCGGGCTGCGTCCTCCTCTTTCAGGGGAGATGTGGAACCGGATTGAGAGACGGAGACCTGGGAACCCTCGCCCAAAGACGACACAGCACGCGCTCCTGCTTCCAGGTGGCTGACTGGCCCTCATGGCCGCCCCCCTCCACCCCAAGCATCGTCAAGGTGAACGGGTGTCTGTGTTTCATCCAGGCCTTCCGCGAAAAAACGTGATTCGAAACGGGGATCTGTTCCAAATCCAAAGCGCTCCTGCCCTCCAGAAAGTATCCCCCGGGACAGGTGCGGGCCGCATTGGCCCACCATCCAACGGGAGCGGCTCAGGCCCCCTTCTGGAGGACCCCGCGCGCCTTGAGCAGCATGCGGCGCAGCGGCGCTTCGTCCGCGCGGGCCAGCGCTTCGTCCCAGCCCAGCCACTGGATGCCGGACGACTCCGCGGGGTCATGCGCGAGCGCGTCGGGGTCCTCCGCCACCACGAGGTAGCGCACGTCCAGGTGGTGGTGCTCGGGCTCGTCCTTGCGCGCGGGAATCGTGTGCACGTCCACGTCCAGCGGGCGCGGGGCGGTGGGGTGCGGGTGCACGCGGCAGCCGGTCTCCTCGCGGGCCTCGCGCAGCGCGGTGGCCTCCATGTCGCCGCCGTCGACGCCTTCCGCGTGTCCGCCCGGCTGCAACCAGCGCTTGAGCTTCGCGTGGTGCAGCATCGCCACCCACTGGCCGGACGCGTCCACCACCACCGCGCTGCCGGTGAAGTGCGCCCCGGGCTGGGCGCGGGAGAAGGGCTCCCCCAGCGACGTGGCGAAGTGGCGCATGCGCGCCAGGTCCTCGCGCTCCTTGTCGTCCTGGGGGACGTGGCGCGCGAGCAGTTCGACGAGGGAAGCAGGAGCATGGGGCATGCGCCTGGATAGCCACCGGCCCGCCCGGGACACCAGCCCTTTCACGGGGCCGGACGTGCGCCCCCGCCGGTCCGGTGTAGGGTGCCGCCCCAGGTGTGCCCTCCTGCCGGAGCGCACCGGCGACGCCCCACCCCCTTCTTTCGAGCAGGCGCATGGCCCGAATCCTCGTCATCGACGACCACGACACCCTCCGCGAGGGCATGACCGTCACCCTCACCCGCTCTGGCCACACGGTGGCCGCGGTGAGGAGCGGGGCGGACGGGCTCGCCGCGTACAAGAAGAGCCCCTTCGACCTGGTCGTCACCGACCTGAAGATGGACGGCATGGACGGCATCGCCGTCACCCGCGCCCTCAAGCAGGCGGACGCGGGCGCGGTGGTGATGGTGGTGACGGCCTTCGGCACCATCGAGACGGCCGTGCAGGCCATGCAGGAAGGCGCGTACGACTTCATCACCAAGCCGTTCCCCCCGGAGGTGCTGCGCGCCAAGGTGGACAAGGGTCTGGAGCTGTCCGCCACGCGCCGCCAGGTGGAGCGCCTCACCGCCCGCACCGACGCGCACGACGCCGATGCCGCCCTCATCCACCGCGACCTCGTGGGCGACAGCGAGCCCATGCAGAAGCTGCTCGCGCAGGTGCGCAAGGTGGCGGCGAGCGACGCCACCGTGCTCGTGCGCGGCGAGAGCGGCACCGGCAAGGAGCTGGTCGCCCGGATGCTCCACCAGCGCTCCCCGCGCAAGGACGGCCCCTTCGTCGTCGTGCACTGCGCGGCCCTGGCGGAGACGCTGCTGGAGAGCGAGCTGTTCGGCCACGAGCGCGGCTCCTTCACCGGCGCCGTGAAGCGCAAGCTGGGCCGCTTCGAGCTGGCCGACGGCGGCACCCTCTTCCTGGATGAGATTGGAGAGATTCCCGCCTCCGTGCAGACGAAGCTCCTGCGCGTGCTCCAGGAGAAGGAGCTGCAGCGCGTGGGCGGCGAGGAGACGCTCAAGGTGGACGTGCGCGTGGTGAGCGCCACCCACCGCGACCTCCAGGCGGAGGTGAAGGCGGGCCGCTTCCGCGAGGACCTGTACTACCGGCTGCACATCGTCCCGCTCACCCTGCCGCCCCTGCGCGAGCGGCCCGAGGACCTGCCCGCGCTCGCGCGCCACTTCGTCGCCAAGCACGCGCCCCGGGTCAACCGGCGCGTCACCGGCATCGACGACGCCACCCTGCACGCGCTCACCCGCCACGCGTGGCCCGGCAACGTGCGCGAGCTGGAGAACGTGATGGAGCAGGCGCTCGTCTTCGCCGAGGGCGAGACGCTCACCCCCGCGGACCTCCCTTCGCACCTGTCCGGCCAGACGCCCCGCATGGACGCGGGGCTGCCGGTGCCCCAGGGGGACCGTCCCCTGCCTGAAATCCTGGAGGACCTGGAGCGCCAGCTCATCGCCCGCGCCTACGAGAAGGCGGGCGGCGTGAAGACGGAGACGGCCCGGCTCCTGGGCATCAAGACCTCCGCGCTGTACTACAAGCTGGAGAAGTACGGCTTCCTGCCCCGGGGGGAGCGCCCCGAGGAGGGCTGAGGGCCCCCCTGTCGCCTCGGAAATCCGTCACCCCCGCCCCAGCCCCATGATTTTCCACCGCCTCGCCTGCCTACCCCTTCCCACCCGGCCGCGGCCAGATCCCCGGAACCAGGACGCTTTCCGGCGGGCCCGGGAACAAGGTAGGAGGATGGGGCTGGCATCCGCCTTGCTGACGGTGTTCCTTCGATGATGCTGCGTGCCCTGCCCGTTCTCCTGTGTCTGCTCGTGGGCGCTCCCGCTGGGGCGACGACGGGGCTGGAGCAGGCTCGCGCGAACGCCCAGGCGGCGCGAAGCGAGGTGCGCACCCTGCGCAACCGGCAGCAGGGCCTGCGCGACGAGCTCAACGGGCTGGCCGCGCGCATCGAAGCCCTCAAGGCCCAGCGCCAGGGAAAGCTCACGCCGGGTGGGGAGCTGGAAGGCGCGCTGCGCCGTTCGCAGGAGCTGAGCGGGGAGCTGACCGGGTTGGCGCAGTCGGTGTCCGGCGCGGAGGGCGAGGTGGAGCGCGCGCACCTGGCGCTGCACGGCGCGCTCTCCCAGGAGCTGACGCGGCTGCGCGCGGCCTGGGACGCGACGACGGACCGGGGAGAGCGGGCGCGGCTGCTGGAGCAGATGCGGTCCGTGCGCGGCGAGCGGGAGGCCGTGCGCGCCGCGCTGCCCGCTTCGCAGGTGCCGGCGCTGGAGGGCGCGACCCGCGGGGATGATCCAGAGGACCTGCTCGCGCAGGCGGACGCGCTGCGCGACACGCAGGACAAGGTGCGCCAGCGGCTCCAGGCCTTGAAGGCGCGCATCACGGAGGTGCGCGAGGAGCGCGACCTGGACCGGCGCATGAACGACTTCCTGGGCGAGGAGTCCATGTTCGACGACCAGGACCGGCGCCTGCGCCTGCGCACCACCGGCGACCAGGGCCTCCAGGTGGCGCCCACGCAGCGCAGCGGCGGCACCCGGATGCCGTGGGTCAGCGCGGGCGAAGCGGATTACAACGCGCCGCCCCTGGCGGGCGGCCCCAACAGCGGAGGAGAGACCACCACCGGCGGTGACCCCACCCGGCCGGGCGGCATGGGGACGGCGTCCGTCACCGCCAGCGACCGGCGGCCCCAGGTGGATCCGGTGCGCGCCCAGGCGCTGGCCGCGGGCGGCCCCGAGGACCTCTCCTCCCTGGAGCAGGAGGCCACGCGGCTGGAATCCCTGGCGCGCGAGCTGGATGGCCGCGCGGGGGCGCTGGAGCAGCGGGCCAAGACGCTGACGCACTGACCGGCCGCGCGCGCCCGGGCGCTACAGCAGGCCGCCCTCGACCTCCAGCACCACCGTGGCCTGCAGGCGCACCTCGCGCTCCGGCAGGCGTCCGGTGCCCCGCAGGAGGATGGCCATGGAGGGCGCGGCGACGTAGGGCCTCAGGTCCACGCTCCCGTCCGTCTTCAGCGACAGCGTGGGGTTGGGCGGGCTCAGCTCCAGCGCGGCGATGCCGTCGCGCGCCGCGAAGCGCGACTCGGAGTTGCCCGCGCGGGCCACGGCCTCCAGCGAGTCCAGGAAGTCGAAGCCCTGGTCGTTGGGGCTGAGCACCTTGAGCTTGAGCGAGCGCACCTGCACGCGCGACACCTCGTCCTTGGTGACGTCCCGGTTCTTGAAGTCCTGGTTCTCGTTGAAGTCCAGCGACGAGAAGCTGCTGATGGCGGGAAAGGCGTTGAGGAGCGTGGGCTTGCCGGTGGGGCTCGCGGGCACCGTCACCTCGCCCTGGATCTCAGTGGTGAAGGACGAGGGGGAGCAGGCGACGAGCCCCAGGCCGGCCACCACCGCGAGGAAGGACGCAGAAGACATGGCCGCAATGTACCGGGCGGCCGGGTGCGGCGTCACCGACCGCGGGCGCGTCCCGCTGTCCCCGGGAGGACGGCGGCCGCCCGGGCTTCGCGAGGATGGGGCGTGCCAGCGGGCCGGAGTATGGTGCGCGCGTCTTGGACCGCCGCCTGCCTCCGCTCCTCCTCGCCCTCGCCACCCTGTGGGGCGGAGGTGCGCTCGCGGCCGAGTGGCAGGGCTCGCTCCGGGGCACCGGCCGGTTGCTCGTGGACACCAACGCCCCCCGGGACTTCACCGACGGCGTCACGCCCGCCCCCGGCGCGGACCTGGCCCTGAGCGTGCTGGGCGTGGCGGAGGGCCGGGGCACCGGCGAGCGCGCGCAGGTGGTGGGCCGGTATGAGCTGGGGGGGCGCAAGTACCTGGACTACTCCAACGAGGACACGCTGGTGCAGGCGGGCGCCCTGGAGGGTTCGCTGGCGCTGGGCACCGAGTGGGGGGTGGGCGCGGAGGGCCACGCCAAGGACCGGCGGGGCGGCAGCCGCGCGTATTCGGACCTGGGCACCAGCCTCTTCGCCGAGTACGCCCCGGATGTGCGGCTCGCGCTGCGGGTGCGCGTGGGTGCGCGGCGCTTCGTGTACCGCCCGGACGAGACAGCGGACTTCGGCGGGCCAGAGGTGGGGGTGCTGGGCCGCTACCGGCTGGCGCCGCGCCATGCCTTGAACGTGTTCGGTGAATGGGGTTCGCGCCGCTACAGCCTCCTGGCGCGGCCGTTCCCTGGCGTCAGCCAGTCCCCCGGACGGCGCCAGGACGGCGCGCTGGTGGCGGGCGCGGGCTACACGTACCGGGGGCCGGTGAAGCTGTCGCTCACGTATGCCTTCCAGGAGGTCAGCTCCAACAGCTTCGGTGAAACGGCGCTGCGCCACCGGCTCACCGGCAGCGCCGGCGTGCGGCTGCCGTGGCGAGTGACGCTGCTGGCGCAGGGCACGCTGGGCCTCTCGCGCTACCCGGACGGCATCTTCCTGTCGCCGGAGATCATCCTGGTGGAGGAGGACGAGGGTCAGAACTCGCTGTCCCTGAAGCTGGCGCGGCCCGTCTCCCCCCGGGTGGACCTGGAGCTGTCCTGGGGCATCTGGAGCACGCACCTGCCCCGCAACAACCTGAGCTACACACGCCAGGTGTTCGGCGTGGGCTTCACCTGGCGCGACCAGGACTAGGCGTCACGGGAGGACGGGGGCCGCTGGCTCGGACGCCCGGTCAGTCCAGGTCGGCGATGCGCTCGTCGATCTCCTCCGCCAGGCCGGGGTGCTGCTGGGCGAGCGCGTGGTCCCGGGCGGTGGTGAGCACCTCCTTCGCCTTGTCGGTGCGCCCGGCCCCCGCGTAGGCGTCCCCCAGGGAGACGAGGGCGGCGGCGTACTGGGGGTCCAGGCGGACGGCGGTCTCCAGACTCTGGATGGCGCCGTCGTACTCCTTGCGCTCCAGGTGCAGCTTCCCCAGGGAGAACCAGGCCATGGGGGCGTCGGGGAACTGGGCCACCATCTTCTTGAACTGCTCCAGGCGGGCGTCGCTCATGGACGGAACCCATTAGAGGAGCGCTGGAAGCTTGCCAAGGGTGCGCTAGGGTATCCGCCACATGGCCACGAAGAAGAAGACCCCCGCATCCAAGACGAAGGCGAAGAGCGGCACCCGGGCTCCGGCCCGGAAGAAGACGGCGGCGAAGAAGGCGAAGTCCAGCCTGCGCCCGCCGCCGCGCAAGAAGACCGCCGCCGCGCGCAAGAAGGCCCCGCGCGCCGCGGCCCCGCCCGCGCCGCCCAAGCCCGCGGACAATCCGAAGGCGCGCGCGCTGGCGCGCCGCATTGGCGACCTGCTGTTGGACAAGAAGGCCTCGGACGTCGTCATCCTCGACATGCGCGGGATGACGTCCTACGCGGACTACATCGTCATCGCCTCCGGCGAGAGCGACCGCCAGGTGAGCGCCATGGCGGAGCACGTCCAGGTGCAGCTCAAGCAGGACGCGCCGCCGCTGCGTCCCATCAGCACCGAGGGCCTGGAGACGGGCCAGTGGGTGTTGCTGGATTACGACGACGTCGTGGCCCACCTGTTCAACGGCGAGGTGCGCGCCTTCTACGACCTGGACGGGTTGTGGGCGGACGCGCCCCGGGAGAAGCCGGCCTAGCGGTGAAGGTCCGTCTGCTCTCCATTGGCAAGGACCGGTCCGGGCTGTTCGAGCCCGCCGTGCAGGAGTACGCGCGGCGGCTCGAGCACTACACGCGCTTCGAGCTGGTGGAGTTGACGGAAGCGTCGGGCCGCAAGCTCAAGGCGGGCGACGCGAAGTCCTCGGAGGCCACCGCCATCCTGGGCAAGCGCAAGCCGCAGGACTGGCTGGTGGCGCTGGACGAGCGCGGCACGCTGCTGGACTCGGTGGAGTTCAGCCGCTACGTCGGCAAGGCGCAGACGGGCGCGAAGGACCTGCTCTTCGTCATCGGCGGGGACGAAGGCCTGGACGACTCGGTGCGCGCCGCGGCGCATCAAGTGCTGTCGCTGTCGAAGATGACGCTGCCCCACCGGATGGCGAGGGCGGTGCTCATCGAGCAGATCTACCGCGCGTTCACCCTCCTCAAGGGCGAGCCCTACCACAAGTAGGCAGCCGGGCAGCCCGGCCGGCCGGGACGTCAGGGCGCGAGAAGCGCCCGCGTCCGAGCGGCCACCATGAACACCCCTTCTTCTGAAACCTCCACGGCCGTCGCGCCGGCAGCCACCGTGCGCATCATCGCCTCGCCCCAGTCCTGGGTGGAGGGAGAGGCGGTGCGCCAGTTGGAAGCCGTGGCGCGACTGCCCGGCATGCGGCTGGCGGTGGGGCTGCCGGACCTGCATCCCGGCAAGGGCGCCCCGGTGGGCGCGGCCTTCGAATCCGAGGGCTTCCTCTATCCCTACCTGGTGGGCAGCGACATCGGCTGTGGCATGGGTTTGTGGGACGTGGACCTGCCGGTGCGCAAGGCGAAGGCGGAGCGGTGGGCGGCGAAGCTGGACCTGGAGGGCGCGTGGGAAGGCGACACGGACGCGGTCCTCGCGGAGCATGGCGCGAAGGCCACGGGCTTCGAGGCCGCGCTGGGCACGGTGGGCGGCGGCAACCACTTCGCGGAGGTGCAGCGGGTGGAGACGGTGCACGACACGCGCGTCTTCGAGGCGCTGGGCCTGAGGGAGGAGCGGTTGCTGTTGCTCGTGCACTCGGGTTCGCGCGGGCTGGGGGAGGCCATCCTCCGCACGCACGTGGACCGGCACGCGGCGGGGGGG
The DNA here is from genome assembly GCF_007352635.1 of Corallococcus sp. Z5C101001. NCBI lineage: Bacteria > Pseudomonadati > Myxococcota > Myxococcia > Myxococcales > Myxococcaceae > Corallococcus > Corallococcus sp. Z5C101001. The sequence continues at coordinate 245,756 of NZ_VKLU01000001.1, read as the reverse complement.
CTGGGGGCGGAGTCGGACGAGGCCCGCGCGTACCTGGAGCGGCACGACGGCGCGGTGGCCTGGGCCCGGGCGAACCGGGCGCTGGTGGCGCAACGGACGCTGGCGGGAATCGGGGCGACGGGGCGGCGGGTGTTGGATGTGTGCCACAACAGCGTCACCGCGCGGCACGCGAATGGCCGAGTGGGGTGGCTGCACCGCAAGGGCGCGGCGCCGTGGGATGAGGGGCCGGTGGTGATTCCCGGCAGCCGCGGCGCGCTGAGCTATCTGGTGTTGCCGGTGGGCACGGGCGAGCAGAGCGCGCACAGCCTGGCGCACGGCGCGGGCCGCAAGTGGACACGCACGGCGGCGCGGGAGCGGCTGCGGGAGCGCTTCACGGCGGAGTCCCTGACGCGCACGGCGTTCAAGAGTCACGTGGTCTGCGAGGACCGGGACCTGCTCTTCGAGGAAGCGCCGCCAGCGTACAAGGCCATCGACCGCGTGGTGACGGACCTGGTGGAGGCGGGGCTGGTGCGGGTGGTGGCGACGCTGGCGCCGGTGCTCACGTACAAGACGCGGGGCCGCTCGGCGGACTGAGCGGCACGGGACTCGCACGAGGCGCGAGGCATGCGCTGCCCTTGGGAGTCCCGGTGATGTGGAAGGCCCTGCTGGATGTGCTCTACCCGCCCATGTGTCTGGCCTGCGCGAAGGTGCTGCCGGGCGTGGGCGCGGTGTTCTGCGAGACGTGTGACACGGCGCTGGAGCGGCTACCGCCGGTCTGTTGCCGGACCTGCGCGGAGCCCGGCGTGTTTCCGGGAAACACCTGTCCCCGGTGCCGGACGGTGCCGCCCCCCTTCAGCCGGGCCTGGGCGCCGTTCGCTCACGAGGGCCCGGTGGCGAGGGCCATTCACAGGTTTAAATACGAGGACCAGCCGGACCTCGCCGCGCCGCTGGGGGCGCTGCTCGCGGACGAGGCACGCCGCTTCCTGAGGACCGCGCCCCGGTGCGTGGTGGCGTTGCCACTGCATGCGCGGCGCTTCCGGGAGCGGCGGTATGACCAGGCATCCCTGCTGGCGGGAGAGGTGGCGAAGGCCAGCGGGTGGGCGGCGCCGGTCGGGTGGCTGGAGCGCACGCGGGAGACGCGAAGGCAGGTGGGGTTGAGCGAAGCGGAGCGCGCGGGCAACGTGGCCGGGGCCTTCGTGGCGGCGCGGGCGGTGAAGGGGCAGGAGGTGTTGCTCCTGGATGATGTGTTCACCACCGGCTCCACCGCGAGGGCCGCCGCCGTCGCGCTGCGGGAAGCGGGGGCCGTGCGGGTGGAGGTGCTGACCCTGGCGAGGGCGTTCACCCTCGCCTGAGCCGCCGGTTCAGCCTCGGGAGTTTCGCAGACGGACGAGCTCGGCCTGTGCCTCCGCGAGCCGTCGCTCCAGCTCCTCGCGGCTTTGCAGCTCCAGCTCGCGGCGCTGCGTCTCCTTCGCGAGCAGCCGCTCCAGCTCTTCACGGCGCCGTGCCTCCTCCTCGGCGCGGCGTTGCAGCTCCACCGTCTGGTCTTCCAGCCGGCTGAGGAGCTCCCTCAACTCCAGCAGCGGCGCGTTCCCCGCCCAGAACCGCAGGTGCTCTCCTTCCACCTGAAGCTCCAGCCCCAGCACTTCCGAGACATACCGGCCGTGATGGGGTTCCATGCGCGTGTAGACACGCGCGTCGGGCGTCGCCAAGCGGTAGCCCTCCAGGGTGAACCGTCCTCCATCGAAGATGAAGTATTCAGGGATGCCCAGCCGGGCATACCGGCTCACGTTGAATTCAGCGTCCTTCTTCCGGTCGCCGCCAACGTGCACCTCCATCACCCAGTCGAGTCCGTGGCCTTCGTGACTGACCACCCACTTGTCTCGGGAATGAGACTCCGCGTCCAGGACCACCAACAGGTCCGGCGCGAAGCGCCGCTCCGCCGGGTAATAGACAGGCAACTCCGTGCCCACGTAGACCTTGCGCCCCCGGCGCGTGAAGTACCCCTCGAGGACATCCACCGCGCGCATCTTCGGCTTCGAGTGGCGATCCCCCTCCGGCATCGCCATCTCTTCGTACGTCACTTCCCCCGGCAGCGCTTCCACCACCCGGGCCCGCTCCGCCTGCCCCATCCGTTCCCATTCTTCCTGTGAAGGCGCCCGGGGAAAGGCGTCTCCAACCTTGTCGGTATGACGTCCCATGACCTCAAGCCTGCGTCGGGCAGACATCTGGGTCAATCGCCCCGCGCGGGCTCCGAGCAAGCACCAGGCCAGACAGTTGTCACGCATGGGAGAAGGAGCCGCGCATCCAATGCCAGCTCCCTATGATGCCGCGCGTATGACTTCCGCTCCGACCTCCAGCGCCGAGGATGAGCCGCGCTGTGCCACCCATTCCAGGGCGGCACCGCGAGCATGCTCGCGATGTGGAGCCTTCATGTGCCGGGCCTGCATCGCCCCCGGGAGCAACCCGGGACATTGCCGCACCTGCGGGAACCACTTGCGCGCGGCGGGGCTCGACCCCTCCGACAACCGCAGCAGCATTGGCGAATACCTGGCCCAGTGCAGCTGGCTCACCGCGTTCCTCACGTCGGGAGCGATCTACTTCTGGGGTTTCAAGCAGGGCTCGCTCGTGGGGCTGCTCACCCTGACGAGCGGCTTCCTGCTGGGACTCGGCTGCGGGCTCTTCGCGCTCAGGCGGGAGCGGGACCGGCGTCTTCTCCGGGTCCTCGTGCCCGCCATCATCGGCATCGTGCTCAACGGCCTGCCCTGGCTCGCGACGGGGCTGCTCATCGTCCTGCCGGCGTCCGTCGACCTGATCAAGGACCCCTTACGCTGACTTCGCCGCCTCCAGCGCGCGCGCCTCACCGCGAAGCCTCACGTCCAGCCAGAACGTCCCGCCCGGCACGAGCGACGCCACGAAGGCCACGGCGATCCGCTTCACGCCCCATCGGTACTCGATGGCCGCCATCATCAGCGTGTACAGATACGCCATGAAGAGCAGGCCGTGCGCCATGCCCACCGCGCGCACGCCCTGGGGCATGCCCATGGCGTACTTCAGCGGCATGGCGATGAGCAGCAGGACCAGGAAGGACAGTCCTTCCCAGAAGGCAACGGCGCGGAAACGTCCCAGGGCGGTCTTCAGCATGGGCTCCTCTCTCCTCCGCCACACGCGCAGGGGTCAAGGCACACGGGCCGGACGGGATGCGTCCCTGTCGTCGGCGTGGTGAGCCTGGGTGATACACCTCCCGGATCGTCGGGCTCCCACGTGAAGCGCGCGCCCGTTCCCCTGCCCGCCAGCAGGTCCTTCCTCCAGCGCCCCTGCTTCCGCCGTCGTGCGGCACCCAGGCCGCGGCCCCCCGGCCTCTGCCCTGCGTCCACGCGCGCCCGCCACGATGTCGTGCGCACCACTCCCGGCGCCTTCGTCTCCCTTCCATCCCCGGAGGCTGTTATCCCCTTCGCGTGGACTCCACCCAGACGACCCCCTCCCTCCCCGCGCTCGCGCGCGAGGCCGCCCAGGCACCTGACGCCGCCCGGCGACAGCTTGCGCGTTGCCGCGACACCTTCGCCTACCTGGGTGCTCGCCTGCGCCGCACGCCGCCCCGCTTCGTCGTCACCTGCGCCCGGGGCAGCTCCGACCATGCGGCCGTCTACGGCAAGTACCTCATCGAGACCACGCTCGGCCGCGCCGTCGCCTCCCTGGGCCCCAGCGTCGCGTCCGTCTACAACACCCGCGCCCTGGACCTGCGCGACGCGCTCTTCATCGTCATCTCCCAGTCTGGCCGCAGCCCAGACCTCCTGCGCATGACCGAGGCCGCCCGCTCGGGTGGCGCTGTCGTGCTGGGCTTCATCAACGACGAGGCGTCCCCGCTGGCCGCGCTGTGCGACGTGCTCATCCCGCTGTCCGCCGGCCCCGAGCAGAGCATCGCCGCCACCAAGTCCTATCTGCTCTCCGGCCTGGCCTTCCTCCAGCTCGTCGCCCACTGGTCGGACTCGGCGCAGCTCCATGACGCCGCCCGGCGACTGCCGGACGCACTGGAGGCCGCCGGCAGGCTCGACTGGTGGCCGGCGCTCACGTCGTTGAAGGACGCGACCAGCCTCTATGTCATCGGCCGTGGCAGCGGCCTGGGCGCGGCGCTGGAGATGGCCCTCAAGCTCAAGGAGACGTGCCGCCTGCACGCGGAGGCCTTCAGCACCGCCGAGGTCCTCCACGGTCCGCTCGGGCTGGTGCGCCCGGGGTTCCCCGTGCTCGCGCTGGGGCAGGAGGACAACGCCGCGCAGGGGACCCGCTCCGTCGTGCAGCGCATGGTGGAGCTGGGCGCCGCCGTGCACAGCGCCCTGCCCGTCCCGGGCGCGAACGTCCTGCCCACGCTGCCAGACCTGCCCGCGTCGCTCGCGCCGCTGTGCCAGGTGCAGAGCTTCTACTTCGCGGTGCACCAGCTCGCGACGGCGCGCGGACTGGATCCGGATGTCCCCGCGCACCTGCGCAAGGTCACGGAGACCGTGTGATGCTCCCGTCCTCCAGACTCCAAGACGCGCACGGCTTCAGCGAGGCCCCGCCCCCCGGCGCCCTCGTCCGCGAGGCCGCTGAGACCGCGTGATGCCCATCCTCCAGCCCCCAAGACGCGCACGGCTTCAGCAGGCACCGCGCCTCGACTGCCACGCCTCCCTCGTCCGCAAGGCCACGGAGTCCGCGTAATGCCAACGCTCACCGTCCTCCAAGACACGCACGGCTCCAGCGGGGATCCACGCCGCGAACCCATTGCCTCCCTCGTCCGCAAGGGCACGGAGTCCGCGTAATGCAAACGCTCACCGTCCTCCAAGACACGCACGGCTCCAACGGGGATCCACGCCGCGGATCCATTGCCTTCCTCATCCGCAAGGCCACGGAGTCCGCGTAATGCCAACGCTCACCGTCCTCCAGGGTGCGCGCGTCTTCACCGGGGACATGTGCCTCGAAGGGCACGCCGTCGTCATCGAGGGCGACACCGTCCGCGCCATCGTGCCCACGTCCAGCGTTCCAGCGAGCGCCACCGTGCACACGTTGCCCGGGGACACCGTCCTCGCCCCGGGCTTCATCGACGTCCAGGTGAACGGCGCGGGCGGCGTGCTCTTCAACGACACTCCCACCGTGGAGGCCGCGCTCGCCATCGCCTCCGCCATGCGGACGTGCGGCACCACCGCCCTGCTCCCCACCTTCATCACCGACGACCCCTCGCGCATGCGCGAAGCCTGCGAGGCCGCGCTCACCGCCACCGCGCAGTCGGACGGCGGCGTGCTCGGCATCCACCTGGAAGGCCCCTTCATCAGCCGCGAGCGCGCCGGCGTCCACGCGCCCTCCTTCATCCGCGCGCCCGCCCCCCGCGACGTCGACTACCTCACCGCCCTGCCCCGCCGCTTCGCCGCGCACGGCGGGCGCGTGCTCATGACGCTCGCCCCCGAATGCGTGGACGACGCCACCCTGCGCCGCCTCGTCACCTCCGGCGTGGTGCTCAGCGCGGGACACACCGCCGCCACCAGCGAGCGCACCACCCAGGCCCTGGCGACAGGCGTGCGCGGCTTCACCCACCTGTTCAACGCCATGCCCCCCGTGCTGAACCGCCAGCCCGGTCCCATCGTCGCCGCGCTCACCCACGACGACGCGTGGTGCGGCGTCATCGCGGACGGCGTGCACGTGCACGCGGACAACCTGCGCCTGCTCCTCAAGGTCAAACCCCCAGGCAAGGTGTTCCTCGTCACGGACGCCATGCCCCCCGTCGGCACGCCCGTCACCTCCTTCACCCTCCAAGGCCGCACCATCCTGCGCCGCCATGGCCGGCTCGAAACGGAGGACGGCACGCTCGCGGGCGCGGACATCGACCTCACGGCCGCCGTGCGCCACTGCGTCCACGCGCTCGGCGTTCCCCTGGAGGAAGCCCTGCGCATGGCCTCGCTCCACCCCGCGGCCTTCCTCGGCGTGCACGGCCACCGGGGCCGCGTGGCCCCAGGCCATCGCGCGGACCTCGTGCTGCTGAAGCCAGACCTTTCCGTCCACACCACCTGGGTCGGCGGACAGGCGCGGACCACCGAATCTCTCACTCGCGATTAACCCGGAAAAATTGGGACGTGACTCCTTCCGCGTGAACCGCAGGCGAGGAGAACACGAATGCGTCGTAGGCAATGGATTGTGGGCCTGGTGGCGTCCGCGCTGACTGTCGCGGGCTGTGGCCAGGAGACCTTCGCGCCCGAAGCCCAGGGCCCGGGCAGTGTGATGAAGGCGCCGCTGGACGCCGCGTGGGCCGTGGGCGTCGCCTACTCGGTGGGCACGCGCGTCACCTACGAAGGCCGCGTCTATCAGTGCCGTCAGGCCCACACGTCCCAGGCGGACTGGACCCCCGTGGCCGTGGCGGCGCTGTGGCTGGACCTGGGCCCCGCCACGGGCGGTGGAGGCGACACCACGGCGCCCGTCGTCACCGCGAGCAGCAGCACGAGCAGCATCACCGCCGCGGGCTCCCTCACCATCTCCGCCAGCGCCACCGACGACGTGGGCGTGACGAAGATTGAGATCCTGGAGAACGGCACCCTCGTCGCCACCGCGTCGTCCTACACGCGCGCCTTCTCGGGCTCCGCGCAGAACGGCACGTACACGTACACCGTGAAGGCGTACGACGCCGCCGGCAACGTGGGCAGCAAGACGCTCACGGTCACCGTGAGCATCCCCGGCACCGGCGACACCACCGCGCCCGTCGTCACCGCCAGCGCCAGCGCGTCGCGCATCACCGCCGCGGGCTCCGTCACCATCTCCGCCAGCGCCACCGACAACGTGGGCGTGACGAAGATTGAAATCCTGGAGAACGGCACCGCGGTCGCCACCGCGTCGTCCTTCACGCGCACGTTCTCCACGTCCGCGCAGAACGGCACGTACACGTACACCGTGAAGGCGTACGACGCCGCCGGCAACGTGGGCACCCAGAGCGTCACCGTCGTGGTGGAGCTGCCCGGCACGCCGCCGCCGGGCGGCAAGCGCATCGTCGGGTACTTCACCGCCTGGGGCATCTACGGCCGCAACTACCAGGTGTCCAACGTCCCCGCGTCGAAGCTCACGCACATCAACTACGCCTTCTCCAACATCTCCGCGGACGGCAAGTGCGTCCTGGGGGACTCGTTCGCGGACATCGACAAGGGCTTCGGCTACCCCGGCGAATGGGACCCGGGCGCGCTGCGCGGCAACTTCCGCGCGTTCAAGGAGCTGAAGAAGACGAACCCCCAGCTCAAGCTGCTCATCTCCATTGGCGGCTGGTCCTGGTCCAAGTACTTCTCCCAGGTGGCCGCCACCGCCGCGTCGCGCACCGCGTTCGTGAAGTCCTGCGTGGACCTGTACGTGAAGGGCCAGTTCCCCGGCGTCACCCCTGCCAACGGCGTGGGCGTGTTCGACGGCATCGACGTGGACTGGGAGTACCCCACCGGCGGCGGCCTGCCGGACAACATCAGCAGCCCCGCGGACAAGGTGAACTACACCCTGCTCATGCAGGAGTTCCGCACCCAGCTGTCCGCCGTCACGTCGCAGACGGGCCAGCCCTACCTGCTCACCATCGCGTCGGGCGCGTCTCCGGACCTGCTCGCCAACAAGCAGGAGACCGTGAAGCTCGCCGGCATCCTCGATTGGATCAACGTGATGTCCTACGACTACCACGGCGCCTTCGAGAGCACGGTCAACTTCCACTCCGCGCTCAACCGCGTGACGGGCGACCCGGGCGCCAACGACGGCTTCTACACCGACGGCTCCATCTCCAAGATGCTCCAGCTGGGCGTGCCCGCGTCCAAGATCGTCCTGGGCGTGCCCTTCTACGGCCGCGGCTGGGGCAACGTGCCCAACGTGAACAACGGCCTGTTCCAGAGCGGCGTCCCCACCAAGGGCACCTGGGATGACGGCCAGTCCGGCCTCACCGGCGTGTTCGACTACAAGGACCTCAAGGCCAACTACGAGCGCGCGGGCTCCGGCTACACGAAGTTCCTCCACCCGGAGAGCAAGCAGGCCTACCTCTACAGCCCGTCCACCAAGGTGTGGGTCGCCTACGACGACCCGGAGAGCGTCGCCGCCAAGTCGGACTACATCCTGGCCAAGGGCCTGGGCGGCGCCATGTTCTGGGAGCTGAGCGGCGATGACGGCGGCCTCGTCAACGCCCTCTACGCCAAGCTCCACTGACGCCTCTCCCCCAGCAACGGGGCCCCACCGGGGCCGGCACGGGCATTCGCGCCCGCGCCGGCCCCGTCCGTTTTCGTGCCGTTGCCTCCACGGGCCCACCCCACCCCACACCGGTCCGGCATAGACTGCGGGTGTCTGGGTTGCCTGCCCGCCGTCCGGGGCCGCATGCAGGGGAAGGCCGTGACGGGTCCGCCTGTTCACTGGCGTCATCGCCCCCTGCCGTCCTGGCGTCGCCGCGTGGCGCCGCTGCCACTTGAGGAGAACGGATGTCGCGTTTCACATCGCTGGCCGCAGTCTTCGTGCTCACCTGCCCCGTGCTGGGGTTCGCGAAGCCGAACGCGGACGACCGGGCCCGCGAGTACGCGGCCGAAGCCGTGAAGGCCTTCAACTCGCCGCGCGGCGGCGCCGCCCTGCTGCGGATGCACGCGCTGGTGGATGACGTGGAGGACCTCACCCCGCTCATCAGCACGTACCAGCAGCTCTCCTCGCGCCGCACGGCGGATGCGAACACGCGCACCACCGCGCAGTTGCTCCTGATGGACGCGGAGCGCGCCCGCGGCCGCATGGTGCGCGCCAACGAGGTCCGCCAGTGGCTGGGCTTCGTCAACGACTACTACGTCGTCGGCGGCTTCGAGAACGAAGGCAAGGCCGGCTGCGACACCGACTTCGGCCCCGAGGCCGCCAACCTGGACCTCACCGCGCGCTACCCCGGCGCCAAGGGCCGCGAGGTCACCTGGCGCAAGCTCTCCGTCACGTCCGCGGACGGCTACGTGGACCTGGCCACCGCCGTGCGCCCCAACAAGGAGGCCGTGGCGTACGCGCTCACCTGGCTGGAGGTCCCGCAGGACACGCGCGTGGCGCTGGGCCTGGGCACCTCCGGCGGCTACCGCCTGTGGGTGAACGGGCAGCTCGCGTCCAAGGAGGACCGCTACAACCTGCCCCGTCCGGACCAGACGCGCGTGTCGGTGAAGCTCAAGAAGGGCCTCAACCGCGTCCTCGTGAAGGTGTGCCAGGAGACCGGCCCGCTGGGCTTCTACCTGCGCTCGGAGTCCGCCTCCGCCCGCGCGTCGCTGCCCGCCAAGGCCCCCGCCCTGGAGCGCATGCCCGCGCCCGCGCCGCAGCCCCTGCCCACCCTCACCTCCTCGCTGCGCGCGCTGGTGGAGAAGCACCCGGACGACGCGGCCCTGCGCGGCGACTACGCCCAGGTGCTCGCCTTCTTCCGCGCCTATGACGAGCGCGAGCACACCGCCAGCGCCGAGGCCGCGCTCGCCGCGGAGAGCGCCCCCAACGACGCGCGCCTGCAGCTGCTGGCCGCCAACACGCAGACGGACGACCTCAACGAGCGCCGCCGCTTCCTGGAGGCCTCCGTGAAGGCGGACGGCGCGTACGCCCCGGCGCGGCTGGCGCTGGCGGACCATGAGATGGACCGGGGTCACCCGGAGCGCGTCCAGCCGCTGGTCGCCCCCATCCTGGAGCAGGAGGACGGCCGCAACGTGCCGGGCGCGCGGCTGTTGCTCGCCCGCGCGGCGGAGGCCCTGGGCGAGCGCGCCCGCGCGCACGCGCTGGTGGAGGAGGCCTTCCGCCAGCAGCCGCGCGTGCCCCGCGTGGTGCGGGTGGCCGCGGCGGCGTCCCGTCAGCAGGGCCGCGACCAGGAGGCCATGGACCGCATGCGCGTGGTGCTGGCGCTGCGCTACGACGACACCAACACCCGCCGGCAGCTGGCCGCCATGCTCGCGGACGCGGGCAAGGTGGACGCCGCCGAGCGCGAGTACGCCAAGCTCACCGACCTGAACCCCTTCGACAACGGCTCGCGCGTGCGGCTGGCGGAGCTGAAGGCCGCCAACGGCGCCGCGGAGGAGGCCACCGCCCTCTTCACCGAGGCCAAGGCCCTCTCCCCGGACGAGCCGGAGGTGTACGAGCGCGAGGGCCGCGCGCTGCTCGCCGCCGGACAGCGCGAGCCCGCCCTGGCCGCCTTCGAGCGCTCGCTGGTGCTGCGCCCGCAGAACCCCGGCCTGAAGGAGGCGCTGCGCACGCTCAAGGGTGAGTCGGAGAGCGCCGGCACCCAGTACCTGGTGGACACGAAGCCCCTGTCCAAGGAGGCGGAGGGCTACGTGCACGAGGACGCCGTGTACCTCGTGGACAACACCTACGTGCGCGTGCAGAAGAGCGGCCTGTCCAGCCGCCTCCAGCAGATGGTGGTGCGCGTCCTCAATCAGCGCGGCGTGGACGCGTTCCGCAGCGTCCCCGTCACCTACTCGCCGGACCGGCAGGAGGTGCGGGTGCTGAAGGCCCGCGTGACGAAGCCGGACGGCTCCGTGGTGGACAGCTACGGCGACGCGGACCGCAACATCAACGAGCCGTGGACGGGCATGTACTACGACGCCCGCGCGCGCGTGCTGTCCTTCCCGTCGCTGGCCGCGGGCGACACGCTGGAGCTCACCTACCGCCTGGACGACACCGCGCAGGACAACCTGCTGTCGGACTACTGGGGCGACGTGGAGAGCGTGCAGGGCGTCTACCCGAAGGTGCGCTTCCAGTACGTCGTGGACATGCCCAAGGAGCGGCCGCTGTACTGGAACAAGAGCCGCCTGGCGGGCGTGGAGCAGCAGCAGGAGGCCCCGGAGGCCGGCCGCACCGTGTACCGCTTCGGCGCGAAGCACGTCTCCAAGGTGGTGCCGGAGCCCGGCATGCCGGGCTGGGCGGAGGTCGCCCAGAACCTGCACATCTCCACGTACAAGACGTGGGACCAGGTGGGCCACTACTGGTGGGGCCTCGTGCGCGACCAGCTCCAGCCCAACGCGGAGCTGAAGGCGACGGTGGACCAGGTGCTCACCGGCGTGGACCGCAAGGACCAGCTGGCCGTGGTGCGCGCCATCTACTCCTTCGTCGTCACCAACACCCGCTACGTGGCGCTGGAGTTCGGCATCCACGGCTTCAAGCCGTACCGCGTGGACCGCGTGCTGGCGCGCCGCTTCGGCGACTGCAAGGACAAGGCGAGCCTCATCCACTCCATGCTGAAGGTGGCCGGCGTGGACAGCCGGCTGGTGCTCCTGCGCATGCGCAACCTGGGCGCGCTGGACGCGGAGCCCGCGTCGCTGGCGGCCTTCAACCACGCCATCGCGTACGTGCCCAAGTTCGACATGTACCTGGACGGCACCGCGGAGTTCCACGGCGCCAAGGAGCTGCCGTCCGCGGACCGCGTCGCCAACGTGCTGGTGGTGGACCCCAACGGCACCAGCAGCTTCCTCACCACGCCGGAGGCGAAGGCGGAGGACAACGCCACCACGCTGGCCATGGACGTGGCCCTGCGGCCCGACGGCGGCGCGGACGTGAAGGGCCAGAGCAGCGTGTCCGGCCAGTCCGCGCCGGACTACCGCCGCGCCTACCGCCCGGAGTCCACCCGCAAGTCCACCTTCGAGCGCGCGTGGGCGCAGAGCTTCCCCGGCCTCACCGTGCGCGAGGTGAAGCTCAGCGACACCACCCGCCTGGATGACGACGTGACGCTCGGCTTCAACATGGGCATCCCGCGCTACGCGGAGGTGCTCCCCGGCGGCAGCCTGCGCTTCCTGCCCTTCGGCACGGGGCGCACCTATCAGCAGGTGTACGCGTCGCTCGCCGAGCGCCGCTTCGACCTGGTGATGCAGAGCCCGTGGGTGAACACCTTCAAGCTGCGCTACACGCTGCCCGGCGGCTACACCGTGGCGGAGCTGCCCCAGGCGGTGGAGGAGACCACCCAGTTCGGCCGCGTGAAGCTCACCTACCGCGTGGAGAACGGCGCGCTCGTCGCCGACGGCGAGGTGGCCCTGTCCGTCGCCCGCATCAAGGCGGAGGAGTACCCCCAGTTCCGTGAGTTCCTCGGCCGCGTGGACCGCGCCTTCGGCCGCCGCATCCTGCTCCAGGGGCCGGGACAGAAGACGGCTTCGCGGTAATCGCGGACACTCGCGGTGCCTGCTGGGCACTGCTTCGCACGGAGGGCTTGACCCGGACGCGGCCCTCCGTGCTTAAGCATTCGCATGCACCCTGCACGCGCGCTCGTCCTTGGCTGCCTGCTGGTGGCGGGGACCGCCGCCGCCGCTCCCGTCGTCCAGCTCCCCGAAGGGGGACGGGCGGTGGAGGTCATCCCCAAGGGCGTGCTGTGCGGCCCCGTGCGGGGCGGCTGGGTGCTGGGGCCGGAGGGCCGCACGCTCAAGCCGCCCACGCGCGCGGACGACGCCAGCCGCACCCTGGAGCTGAAGGTCGCGGACGACGAGGCCGGGTGCGCCACCGCCACCGAGACCCTCGTGGTGGTGGCCACCGGCCCCTTCCCGCGCATCGACGGCGCCTCCACCACCTTCTTCCCGGATGACGGGCGGCTGGAGCTGAAGGGCACGGGCCTGAAGAACGTGTCCATCGCCTGGTCCGGGGTGCCCAGGGGGCCGGAGCCGCAGCGCGAGTCCATGGACGGCCAGGACATGTGCCTGGAACCCAACAGCCCCACCGAGTGCGCCGTCCCGGTGACGCCGGGCCTGCCCACGGACGCGACGCTGTCGTGGATACCTCCGTTCGGCCGCAGGGGCGCGAACGTGACGACGTACGACGCCAACGGGCGCTTCCTGGACGACGAGGCCTTCCGCCTGCGCCCGGGCCGCACCGTGCTCACCCGGCCCCTCATCCAGTCCTCCGGCGTGGACCTGTCCAAGGGCCCCGGCTACGTGGCGGTGACGCACTCGGAGGCCATCGCCTCCGTGGACTGCGGCAACGCGCGGTGCGAGGTGACGGACGGCGCGGTGTCCATCCGCAACGTGCCGGGGCTCAACCCCACCGTGGCGCTGCGGCTGCGGCTGGTGCCGCGCGTGTTCTTCGCCCGGGGCGACGCGCTGGACACCTCCGTGGCGGAGACGCTGCCCGTGCTCGCCTGCCCGCTCGCGGCGGTGGAGGGCACGGCGCTGCGCGACGCGGAGGACTCCGCGCTGGTGATGCGCCTGGACGCCGCGTGCGCGCACGACCCGCGCGCCCTGCTCTGGACGGTGAACGGCGCGCGCGTGCGCGTGGAGCGCGTGGTGAAGGCCCCGGACGGCACCTACGTGCTGCTGCGCACCAGCGGCACCTCCGAGCAGCAGGTGACCGTCACGGCCATCACGTCGCGCGTGGACGGCACGGTGGTGGCGTCGGAGACGGCGGACACGAAGCCCGTGCCGGACCCGCGCGCGACGCTGGAATTGCCCGGCCACGGCACCATCGACTTCGTGCCCACCAACCGCCCGGCGGAGGTGACGGTGGCCTCCAACGGCGGCCTGGGCCGCTTCGTGCTGCGCCCGCTGGGAGGCGCCTACACGGTGACGACGCGGGAGTCCGTGACCCTCATCCAGGGCGAGGCCACCGCGGGCGGCTTCGTGTCGCTGCGCTTCGCCTACCGGCTGCCCACGCTGCCGGGAGAGCTGGCCACGGCGGACCTCTTCCTCACCAGCGAGCGCGTGCAGCGCGCGGTGCGCGAGGCGAGCGTGCCCACCAACGTGGAGAGCCTGGTGGAGTTCATCTGCGCGAACAAGGACGGCGTGGACGAAACGCTCACGCCCAGCCGCCCGCACCGGGTGGCCTACGCCATGCGCAACACCTGCCGCGTCATCATCCACCGCGAGCGCCTCACGCCGGAGGAGGGCAATCAGGAGATCACCCTGCGCATCGACGTGACGAAGTCCGACGGCACCAACCGCTCGGAGAGCCACGTGGAGCAGCGCCTGTTCCTGCGCCCCAAGGGGGAGATGCGCGTCATCCCCGTGCAGGGCAACCTGGGCCAGTACGACCGCATCCTCGTGCAGGTGGCGCACGTCGCGGACGAGTCCCGCTACGCCCTGTCCACGGTGGACCGCACCGGCCTGCCCTCCGCGCAGTGGACCGCCATCGTGCGCGGCGGCATGTTCCGCCTCTACACCATGGCCACCATCCCCGCGGGCCTCTACCGCGCGACGCAGCCCTCAGGGCAGCTGGCCGTCAACTTCGGCGTGCTGTCGCGCCTGGCGCTGCTCAACAACGAGGGCCAGGAGCGCCTCCTGGGCATCGAGCTGGGCTTGATGGGCATGGGGCTGGTGCCGCAGTCCGGGGACATCCAGTTCCCGCCCACGCTCGCGGCCGTGCTGGGCCTGGGCCTGCGCGTGCCCATCGGTCCGGGCGCGGCGGTGGGCGCGCAGGCGTGGATCGCCCGCGAGTTCCGGGGCGACATCACCCGGCGCACCAACGGCGACCCCACCACCGACGTCGTGGTGCCCTCCAGCAAGTGGTCCTTCATCTTCGGGCCCAGCATCTCCGTGGGCAACGTGGGCTTCAACCTCTGAAGCCCCCTGAGCCCGCGCGCTACTTCCCGAGCAGCCCCTTCAGCATCCGCCGCACCTCCGGGGGCCCGTCCACGCGGTAGGCCGCGCGCGTGTGCTTGTTGCCCGCGTGCACGGTGAGGCCGCCCTGGGGCACCGCCGCGAAGAGGTCCTCGTCGGTGACGTCGTCGCCCACGGCCAGCACGCGCACGTCCGGCGACTCCTGGCGCAGCACCTCCGCCACGACGCGGCCCTTGTTGACGCCCTTGGGCCGCACCTCCACCACGCGGTCCCCGGGCAGGATGTGCATGGGCTCCTGGGCGAACTTCTCGAAGAGCAGCAGGCGCAGCTCGCGCGCCTGGAGCGCGCCGAACTCGGCGTCCACGCGGCGGTAGTGCCACGCGAGCGACGCCGTCTTCTCCTCCACGAACGAGCCGGTGATCCGCGCCGCGAACGTGTCCAGCACGGGCCGCACCTTCGGCTTCCATTCGAAGGACACGCCCGGCAGCGCCTGCCACGGCTGGCCCCGCCGCGTGCGCGACCACAGGCCGTGCTCCGCGTGCAGGCCCAGGGGCAGCTCGCCGAACCACGCCTCCAGCGTCTCGCGCGGGCGGCCGCTCACCAGGTGCACGGACAGGTCCGGCCGGGCGCACAGCTCCTTGAGCAGCGTCATCAGCTCCGCGTCCGGCGAGGCCAGCTCCGGCGTGGGGGCGAAGCCCACGAGCGTGCCGTCGTAGTCCAGGAACAGCACCTTGCGCCCGGGCCCCTTCAGCTTGTCCAGGGCGAGCATGCCGTCGGGCAGCGGCGGCTTCTCCGCCACGGAGGGCAGCCCCTGGAGCCGGTCCAGGAAGGTGCCCACCCACCAGTGCACGTCGCGCGTCTTCACGCCCGTGCGCAGGTGGCGCATGCGCTCCTGGCGCTCTGGCCTGGGCATCTCCAGCGCCTGTTCGATGGCGTCCGCCATGCCCTCGACGTCGTAGGGGTTCACCAGCAGCGCGTCGCGCATCTCCGCCGCCGCGCCCGCGAACTCGCTGAGCACGAGCACGCCGTCCTCGTCCGGGCGGGCCGCGCAGAACTCCTTGGCCACCAGGTTCATGCCGTCGCGCACGGGCGTCACCAGCATCACGTCCGCGCCCCGGTAGAGGCTCACCAGCTGCTTCTCGTTGAGCGACCGGTAGAGGTAGTGCACGGGCGTGCTGTGCACGGTGCCGTAGAGGCCGTTGATGCGGCCCACCAGCTCGTCCACCGTCTCCCGGTACTCCGCGTAGGCCTGCACCTGCGTGCGGCTGGGGACGGCCACCTGGATGAAGCGCAGGCGCCCGCGCAGGGCCGGGGAGCGCTCCAGCACCCGCTGCACCGCGAGCAGGCGCCGGGGGATGCCCTTGGTGTAGTCCAGCCGGTCGATGCCCACGAGCAACCGCTCGTCGTGGGCGCGCTCGTGCAGCACCTTCACCTCGTCCAGCACCGCGGGCTCGCGCGCCAGCGTCTCGAAGGCGGCGGCGTCGATGCCCATGGGGAAGGCGCCCACGCGCACCTCGCGCCCCTGGAAGAGGACGCGGTCGATGTCCGTGTCCAGCCCCAGGTGCCGCAGCAGCGTGCCGGAGAAGTGCCGCACGTAGCTCACCGCGTGGAAGCCGATGAGGTCCGCGCCCAGCAGGCCCTTGAGCAGCTCCCCGCGCCGGGGCAGCGTGCTGAAGATCTCCGACGAGGGGAACGGGATGTGGTGGAAGTAGCCGATGCGCGCGTGGGGCAGGCGCTGGCGCAGCAGCCCGGGCACCAGCATGAGCTGGTAGTCGTGCACCCAGATGGTGTCGCCTGGCTGGTAGTGCTTCGCGGCCAGGTCGGCGAAGCGCTCGTTCGCCTTGCGGTACGCGTCCCAGTCCCGGTCCTGCCTGGGGACGCGGTCCAGCATGTAGTGGCACAGCGGCCAGAGCACGCGGTTGGAGTAGCCCTCGTAGAAGCGGCTGACCTCGCTGGCGGACAGGTACAGCGGCACGCACCGCAGGTCCGCCAGCTGCTGCTCCACCTGGGCGCGCTGGGGGTCCGTCAGCCGGGAGACATCTCCCGGCCAGCCAATCCACATGCCTCCGGAGCGCTCGTGCGGACGGCTGAGCCCGGTCGCGAGCCCCCCCGCGCTCCGCACCACGGAGACCACATCCTTCTCCGCCTTGACGGTGACGGGAAGACGGTTCGAGACGAGCAGGAGTCGAGCCATAGACCCACTAGCTCTATTCACCTCCGCCGCGGATGGCTACCACTGTGTGTGCCTGGCTGCCGGTTGTCGGACCCTGCGCCGCCCGCGTCCAGCCCAGCCTGTTCAGCAGCGCGGGCTCCCGCCCGGCCTTCCACACGAACGCATCCAGCACGTAGTGCGTGGCCTGCGGAAGCGCCAGCAGCGGCACCACGAGCGCCAGCATGTCGGCCTCCAGGATGGGGCCCATGTCGCCGAACAACGCCGGGCGCTCATGCCACACCAGCGCGTCCCACAGCCCCTCCTCCAGCAGCGCCAGCATCCCGAGGAACAGCAGGAAGCCGGGCAGCCCCGCGCGCAGGAGCACGCCCATCCCGCCGAAGCCGCCCTCCGCGTGGCGCCCGCGCGCGTAGCGGAACAAGAGCGCGAAGTACGGCACGCCGTGCAGCACCACGTTCATCACCGTGAAGGCGAAGTCATCCCGCGCGAGCACGATGCCGCCGAACCACGCCACCCACGTCGCCACCACCAGCAGCACCTTGCCGGCCTGCACGCCGTCGCCGCGCGCGACGCGCAGCCCCTGATGGGCCGCCCACAGCGCCAGCACCGCCGCGTGCGCGCCCAGCGCCACGGTGCCCGCCCACGCGGGCAGCCCGGCGAGGAAGTCGTTCTCCACGAACCACCAGAAGGCGCGGGGCAGGTGCGCGTGCCACCAGACGACGGGGCCCAGCGTCGCGGCGTAGATGGCCGCCGCGTCCAGGCGCCGCTCGAAGGGGGACGCGCGCGCCTTCCGGTCGTAGAGCGCGACCCAGCCATACTGCTGGCGGATGAAGTGGAACAGCGCCACGTAGGCGAACACGCTCCAGAACGCGCCAGGAGACACCCCGTACGCGAAGACGCCCACCGCGTACGCGGCGAGCGGCGCCCCCACGTAGAGGCCCGGCCGGCGCGACACCTCCTCGCCGTCCAGGTACGTGCGGAACAGCGTGGACCAGACGTGCGCCACGTCCACGCCCACCACGAACAAGAGCCACGCCCACCCGGGCGTGTCTCCCGCCGCCCCCAGCCACGGCGCGGCCAGCACGAACGCGACGGACACGAGCGCGCTGCCGGCGAACACGGAGAGGTCCACGCCAGGGCCGAACAGCCAGGCCTGCGCGGGCGAGAGGAGGCGGGGCATCGAGGCGCGGAGCCTACCAGCCCCCCGCGCCCCACGGTCCCCCTCTCCCACGCCGGGCGGCCCCGCCTAGATTTCACCCCGCATGCCGAACACCGGCACGCCCTGGGGCAGCGTGCCCTCCGTGGGCGCGCCCTCCTTCACCCAGTACTCGATGCCGCCCAGCAGCTCCTTCACGCGGAAGCCGAGCGCCGCGAAGCGCACCGCCGCCTTCGTCGCGCCGTTGCAGCCCGGGCCCCAGCAATACACGACGACCACGTCGTCCTTCGACAGCGCCGCGGTGCTCTCCGCGCTGACCTGCCGCCCGGGGATGTGGAGCGCGCCGGGGATGTGGCGCCGCGCGTAGGCCTCCGCCGAGCGCACGTCCACCACCACGAAGCCCTTGCGCCCCCGCTCCAGGTCCAGGCGCAGGTCGGCGGCGTCCGTCTCCACCGACAGCTTCGCCTGGAAGTGCTCCCGCGCCGCCTCCGGTGTCGCGGCGGGTGTTTCAAGAACAAACGAGAAGTGAGACTCGGACGTGCTCGCGGTGCGCATGGCGAACTCCAGCCCCCGGGCCTGCGACAGGGGCGGTGAGAGACGCCTTCCTATGCGGCTTTCCACGGGGGTCCGCAACCACCGGGCGCTTTCTGTCTGATCAGAAAATGCGACCCGGACCACCCCCACTGAACAGTCGCCATGGAATCTTCCTGAGCCAAAGCCATGCGTCAAACAGGACAACCTGGCAAGTGAGACAAAGTTGCAAGGATTTCCGTATTGAGCGTTATCATGGACAACGACACACACGCAGGGCCGACCGTGGAGGATGTCATGTCCGGAATGACGATGATGGATGGCCTGGTTCACACCGCGGACCTCGAGTGGAAGCCGCTCGGTCCTGGGACCTCCTACCGCCTGCTTCGGGTGAGCGCGGAGACGGGCGTGTGGAGCGCCATCCTGAAGATGGAGAAGGGCGCCGTCTTCGCGCCGCACAAGCACCTGGGCCCGGCGGAGATCTACATCCTCTCCGGCTCGACGCAGGACCGCCTGGGCATCACCCGCGCGGGGGACTACGAGTACGAGCCGGTGGGCGCCGAGCACCCCGCCACCACGGCGCTGGAGGAGTCGCTCATCCACTTCACGGCGCACGGCCCCATCGGGTTCCACGACGACAAGGGCCGCATCGTGATGCTGCTGGACTCGGAGTTCTTCCTGAAGGCGCAGCAGCAGGAGCCGGAGTACAGCTTCAAGAAGGCGGCCTGACGCACGCCGTCTCTGTTTCAACCGCCCGGTGTCTGACATTGACCCCGGGCGTCAAGGCGGGTGGCCCGCCGCTCAGGCCGCCTCCAGCAGGCGCAGGAAGGCGCGGGCGGCGTCGGCGTCGCTGATGCGGGCGAGCCCCTCTCCCACTTGAAGCTCCGTGGACACGACGCCGGGCACGCGCGTCTGTCCGAAGCCTCCCGCCACCCAGACGCGGTCCTCGCGCGCGATGCGGTCGCGCTGCCGGTTGTACGTCGCGGGGCTCCCGCGCAGGAACACGTGGAACATGTTCGTCTGCACGGGCTGCGGCAGCACGGTGACGCGGGGGTCCGCCGCCAACAGCTCGGTGATGGCCTTCGCGCGCTTCACGTAGCCGGGGATGGCGGCCAGCGCCGCGTCCAGGCGCATGGCGGCGGAGGCCACCAGGGGGGCCAGGTGGAACAGGTTGCCGCCGTGCCGGTGGCGCCACACGCGCGACTCGCGGATGAAGTCGCGGCTGCCCACCAGCATCGCGCCGCCAATGCCGCCCACCATCTTGTAGAAGGACACGTAGACGGAGTCGAAGCCCTTGCAGATGTCCGCGTAGGAGCGGCCGTAGAAGGGCTGGCTCTCCCAGAGCCGCGCGCCGTCCATGTGCAGCTTCACCTTCCTCTCGCGGCAGGTGCGCTTGAGCTCGTTGAGCTGCTCCCACGTCTGGAGCTGCCCGCCCAGCCAGCGCACCGGCAGCTCCACGCTGACGGTGCCCAGCGCGTCGGGAGCGCGGGCCACGTCCTCCGCCAGCAGCGGGCGCGTCCACGGGCCCAGGTACACCGCGCGCAGCTGGTGCAGCACCGCGTAGCTGTCGTCCTCGTGCAACACGTGGTGCGACGACGGGTGCACGCCCACCGTGCGCACGCCGCTCGCGTCCGCGTAGATGCGCAGCGCGATGAGCTGGGCCATGGTGCCCGTGGGCATGAAGCACGCGTCCTCGAAGCCGAGCAGGTCCGCGACCTTCTTCTCGAACGCCTGAACGAAGTCGCCGTTGCCGTAGCCGTCGCTGACCAGGTGCTGACGCTGCATCCACTCGCCGATGCGGACGTACTCCGCGCCGTCGTCGGACGTGGAGCTGATGGGCAGTGACGCGATGCAGCCCTGGCGCAGCTGCTCGTACTCCTCCTGCGAGCCCGGCTTGGGCGCCGCCACGCCTCCGTCCGCCGCGGCCACCGCGGGCACACCGGCGAGCCCCGGCGACTTGACGGTGCGCAGGGACGGCGTGCCGCCGTCCGGGGCGGCCCCGGCGCGTCCCGGGAACAGGGTGGAGCCCGCGAGCAGGCTGGTGAGCGCGAGGAACTCCGACCGGCTGAAGCGACTGTCCTTCATGTGCCCTGCCCTCCCGGTGTGACGGCTACAGCCAACTGGTGCTCTTGAGTCCCATTCCCGACAGGGCCCGCTCCGCGGCGCGCACCCCGAACCAGTTGGCCTCCTCGAAGAGGGCCATGCCGCCCAGGTCCGTGTGCGCGAAGTGCAGGTGCCGGCCCAGGCTCTCCTGCGCGGCGCGGCGCGCCTCCCCCCAAAGGAAGCCCGGCTGGGGCCGCACCATGGCGTGGCCCCAGCGCTGCACCTCCAGCCGCTGCGCGAGCGCGCCCACCCCGGGGTGCGCCGGCAGGAGGTCCGCCATCACCAGCGCCTCCCAGTCCGCATACGTGGCGGAGAGCGCCTGATTGCGCTCCGCCTTCACATCCCCCCCCGCCATGGGCAGGTACCAGGTGAGCACCGTGGGGCCGCGCGCGTCCTGGCGCAGCGACTGGTGCGTGGCCACCACGTAGCCCAGGCTCCGGCTCTCATAGAAGACGTTGTCCCAGGCCAGCGGGAAGCCCCGCGACACCGGCGGCCCGGACAGCGTGAGGTTCGCCACCACCCACGGGCTGTACGCGAAGGCGTCCATCCACTCCGGACGGGCCTCGCGCCAGGGCGCCACCACGTGCGCGGCGACGAAGCGCGGGCACGCCAGCACCACCTGCCGCGCCTGGAAGGCCCTTGGCGCCCCGGTGCGCGCATCCAGCGCGTGCACCCGGCAGCCGGCCTCCCCGGGCTCCACGGTGTGCACCAGGACCTGGGTCTCCAGCTGGCGCGGCCCCAGCGACGCGGCCAGCTGCTTCACCAGCCGGCCGTTGCCCTCGGGCCAGGACAGGAAGCCGTCGCCGCGCTCCCCCGTGCCGTTCTGCCGGGCGGCGAAGTACCAGATGCCCGCCCAGGCGGAGACGTGCTCCGCGGTGGTGCCGTAGTCGTCGCGGCACGCGTAGTCCACGAACCACTTGAGCCTGGGCGAGCGGAAGCCCTCCGCCTCCAGCCACCGCGCCATGCTCAGCGCGTCCAGCGCGGTCCACTCCGCGTCGTCGCTGGAGAGCGCCACCGGCACGGCGAACGCCTTGCGCCCCTTCGCGTCGCGCGCGGCGGCGAAGGCGTTCATCCGCGCGTCGAAGCGCTCCAGCTCCGCCAGGTCCTCCGCGCTCGCGCCCACGCGCAGGTACAGCCCCTCGTACCAGTGGCCCCGGAAGAAGACGCGCTCGTCGGGCTCCTGGATGAGCAGCTCCTCCGCGAACGACGGGCGGCCCTCCGCGTCCACGCCGGTGACGGCGTCCATCTCCCGCAGCAGGCGCATCACCGGCCCCCGGTCCTCCAGGGGCGAGGGCAGGTAGTGCGCGCCCCACGGGAACGCGGACACGCCGTTGCGGCCGGAGCGCGACGTGCCCCCGGCCTCCGCCTCCAGCTCCACCACGCGCACGTCCCGGACCCCCGCGGCGGACAGGCGCCACGCGGCGGACAGCCCGGCCGCGCCCGCGCCGACAATCAGCACGTCCACCGGCTCCACGGCCTCCGCGCGCGGCAGCGGCCCGCCCCGCAGCTTGTGGCCGGTGTCCACCGCCCGGTCCACGATGGCGCCCGGCACCGGCGCGCGAGGGCCCTGCCGCGCACAGGCGCTCGCCACGGAGGCGCCCAGGAACGCGGCCACCAGCTCGCGCCGCGTCAGTTCCACCGGCGCCATTCCTCTTCGTAGTAATGCACCAGCACCTGGTTGTTCAGCCGGTTCACCTCCGCCGGCAGGGGCGACATGTCCGGGGAGAAGCGGGTGAGCCCCTCCAGCGTGTCCTCGTCCAGGAACGCCAGCCCCTCCGGCAGCGGGCGGTGGCGGCCGGGCTGCTCCTGCGCCACCAGCACGTAGCCCCACTCCCCGAAGGACGGCACCAGCGCGTGGTACGGCTGCGTCCAGAAGCCCGCGGCCTTGAGCGTGGTCTCCACGCACCAGAACGAGCGCCGCGCGAACAGGGGGCTGGTGCTCTGGATGACCGCCACCCCGCCCGGCGCCAGGCGCTTCTTGAGGATCTTGTAGAAGCCCGTCGTGTACAGCTTCCCCAGCGCGAAGTTGTTGGGGTCCGGGAAGTCCACCACCACCACGTCCCAGGTGTTCGCGCCCTCCGCCAGGAACTGCATCGCGTCCGTGTTGATGACGCGCATCTTGGGGTGCGTCATCGAGTGGTGGTTGAGCGCCGCCAGCTCCTTGTAGCCCGTGGCGAGCCCGGTGATGGCGGGGTCCAGGTCCACCAGCGTGACGCTCTTCACATCCGGATACTTCAGCACCTCGCGCGCCGCGAGCCCGTCCCCGCCGCCCAGGATGAGCACGTGCTCCACCTTCTGGGCGCGCACCATGGCCGGGTGCACCAGGGACTCGTGGTAGCGGTACTCGTCGATGCTGGCGAACTGGAGGTTGCCGTTGAGGAACAGCGAGAAGCCCCGCTTGCCGCGCGTGACGATGATGCGCTGGTAGGGCGAGCTGGTGGCGTGCACCACCTCGTCCGCGTAGAGCTGGTCCTCGTAGAAGGTGGTGAGCCGGTCCCCCAGCGCGAAGCACACGAGCAGCCCCACGCACAGCGCCACGGCCTTGATGCGCAGGCGCACGGGGTTGGCCAGCACGGGGGCCAAGAGCCACGTGCTCCACAGCCCCACGCCCGCGTTGAGCAGGCCGAAGAGCAGCGACGTGCGCACCAGCCCCAGCTTCGGCACCAGCAGGAGCGGGAAGGCCACGCTCGCGGCGAGCGCGCCCAGGTAGTCGAACGTCAGCACCTGGCTGACCAGGTCCTTGAACTTGAGCTGGTCCTGCAGGATGCGCAGCAGGAGGGGAATCTCCAGCCCCACCAGCGTGCCAATGGCCAGCACGCTGCCGTACAGCACGACGGGGAACACGCTGGTGAGCGTGAAGGTGAGGAACAGCATCGGCGCGCACAGGCCGCCGACGAGCGCCACCGCCAGCTCCACCTCCACGAAGCGCTGGGCCACGCCGCGCTCCACGAAGCGCGACAGGTAGCTGCCAATGCCCATGGCGAACAGGTAGCCGCCAATGACGGTGGAGAACTGGGTGATGCTGTCCCCCAGCAGGTAGCTGGCGAGCGTCCCGACGATGAGCTCGTAGATGAGCCCACACGTCGCGATGACGAGGACGGTGAGGAAGAGCAGCGTCTTGTTCAAAGCGTCACGTGTTTCAGCCGCTGATGGCCGCCGCGATGATGATGGCCAGGCCCAGGATGAAGGAGCCGATGACGATGCCCAGCGCGGTGTTCTGGTCGACCTCGATCTCCTTGTGCACGTCGTACGGGAGGATGAGGCGGATGACGTAGAAGCCGGCCACGAACACCACCAGGCCGATGAGCGAATAGATGACGCTCGCGAGCACTCCCTGCAGCGTGACCACCACTCCAAGCAACAGCATCACTTGCCTCCCATGAATCCACCGGTCCACAGCAGCACACCGCCGGGACCGCGCCGCACGTCCCCGGTCACCCGCCCGCGCTCCTCGTCACTGAACGGAGCCCAGCCGGTATAGGTGGCCCACGCGTACGCCAGCAGCACGAGCCCGCCAAGGTACTTCATCGTCCACCTCCCACCGCGCTTCCCACGCGGGCCTCCGCGCTACAGGTTGCTTTCCTTCCAGCGCTCGGTCTCGAAGCTGTTGGCGCCGAGGAACGACAGCACCGGCAGCACCAGCAGCAGCCCCAGCGCGATGATGAACCAGCTCTCGTTGGGCGTGTCGTGCGTGAGCACCACCCGGTAGTCGATGGGCGCCGCCCCGGACGCCGCCTTGAGCCCCAGGCTCGCGTCGAACGACGTGGTGGTGCGCAGCACGTACCGGCCCTGGGGCAGCGACGACAGGAACACGCTGCCCTGCTGGCCGCCCTCGCTCCAGGAGCCGTCGCTGTCGCTCCCGTGGTAGTAGCTGACCTCCTCGTAGAAGCTCACCACGTCCTGGGTGTCCTGGTTGATGAGGTCGCCCTGCACGCCCACCCAGGAGTTGTCGAGCGCATGGCCCATGGTCACCTGGGCCCGCACGTTGCCCTTCCGGGTGAGCTCGAAGGGCTCGCTGAAGTGCATGGCGCTGGGGGTGCCCGACGCCGCGTTCTTGTCCAGCCGCACCGTCAGGTCCAGGACCTGGGCGTTCAGCGCCCGCGCGTGCAGGAACGCCGACAGGGCGAACAGGCCCAAGAGCCACCCCAGCGACCAGAGGATGTTCTGCTTCATCGCCGCGCGGCGCGTGTTGGGCTGGCTGGGCGCGATGCCCCGGGGCGGAGGCAGCGGCGCCTTCAGCCCGAACGCCTCGCGCACCCGCGCTGGCGGCAGGTACTCGCCGTGCGTGTACGTCACCTCGTTGTCGGTGGCGTCCTCGTTCACGGAGTACGGCGGCGCGACGTACTCCGTGGCGCGCGCCTTCTCTCCCTGGAACACCTTCCAGTAGAACTCGCCCACCACCGCGTCGGTGACGGCGGTGACGGACTGGAAGGCCTTGTAGCGGCGGCCCTGGTAGTGCGCGGACACCTGCGGCACGACGTTCGCGTCACCGGCCGCCATGGGCTTCAGGAACACCCAGTGGCCGTTGGACTCCATCAGCCACGTGAAGCCGCGCGCCGGGTGGTAGAGCAGGTACTCCATCCACGGGTAGCGCGTGCCCTCCACCACGCACGAACGCTCCTGGTAGCCGATGCAGATCCACTCCGCCCCATCGAGCGTGCCCTTCTGCCCCAGGCCGATGGCCGCCGGCAGCTCCGGCTTCTGGAGCAGCCGGATGAAGGACAGCTTGCCCTCGGCCACGTTCATCAGCGCGCCGCAGTACGGGCACGCCACGCGCAGCGTCTGGTCCGGCGCGCGCAGCTCCAGCGGGCCGTTGCAGTTCGTGCAGCGCGCCTGCTGCAACTGCGCCTTGCGCACACGCGGGCGCAGCTCCCCGGGCGGGATGCCCAGCTGCGTCAGCTCCAGCTTCTGCCCCAGGAAGACCTCGGGGTCGCGGTCGCGCGTACCGAAGTCCAGCGTGACGAACAGGCCGCGGGGGCCGGTGGCGTCCACGTAATGGCTGTCCGCCTCTGGATCCACGTCGCTGGGGAGCTGGCCCTCCGCGGCGACGACGCGCCCGTGGCCGCGCTCCTCCACCACCAGCGGGCGGTTGCGCAGGCGCAGGCGCTCGCCGGGGTGCAGGTCCTCCAGCCGGATGCCCTCCTCCACCCCGCCGGTGAAGAGCAGGTGGAAGGCGCCCTCGGACTCGCTGAGCCAGCCGGTGCGGTCGTCGGACAGCTCCACGTACCACTCGTCCCACGGGCCGGCGCCGTGGTCCTTCTGGAGGTGGCCGACGATTTGATACGCCGTGCCGTTGACGCGGCCCTCCAGCCCCAGGCGCAAGGGCGAGTCCGTCTCCACGACGCGGGACACCTTGCCGTGGGCCTCCAGCTCCGCGCCCACGCGCGCCACCATCGTCTGACAGTGGCCGCACACCACGACCTGGGCTGAACCCGCGCTGAACTCCACGCTCGCGCCACACGACGGACACGCCCCCTGCGTCACGCCTCCACCCCTCTCGACAGTTCGCGCACGCGGCAGGACGTGGCGCCCAGGTGCCGGGCCGCCAGCGCGGCGAAGTCCGGGCGCGCGCGGGTGCGGCAGCAATAGACGTTGAGCGCGGCGAAGCCGTGCTCGGGGAAGGTGTGGAGGGTCAGGTGGCTTTCAGCCAGGAGCGCCAGGCCGGTGATGCCGCCGGGCTCCGGGAAGACGTGCCACTGGGGCTGGCCCACGACCTTCAGGTCCATCAGGACGATCAGCTCCTCGAAGAGGGCCGCGAGCACGGCCGCGTCCTTGAGCCGCTCCGGCGCGCAGCCGCTCGCGTCAACCAGCCATTCCTGTCCGGTTGTCACAGGCGAAACCTCCGGGGATGGACGCTCTCTTTAACACGCTGGAGCCCGGTCGAAAGCCGCTAGGATGCGCGCCCCATGCGCACCCGATTCCTGACCGCTGGATTCCTCTGCCTCGCCCTGACCGCGTGCTCCAAGGACAAGGAGCCCGAGGGGGCGAAGTCGCCTTCCCAGAACACGCCCGCGAACACCGCGGCCCCCCGCACGCTGAGCCTCCAGACGGACGCGGCCGCCGCGACGGGCTTCCAGAAGAAGGCGCTGGAGGGCCAGGACCTCTGGGCCACGATGGAGACGAACCAGGGCACCGTCGTGCTCAAGCTCTTCTCCAAGGACGCGCCCAAGACGGTGGCGAACTTCGTGGGGCTCGCGTCCGGCGAGCAGCCGTGGCTCAACCCCCGCACGCGCGCGCGCGAGGAGGGCAAGCCGCTCTACGACGGCGTCATCTTCCACCGCGTCATCCCCGACTTCATGATCCAGGGCGGCGACCCCACGGGCACCGGCCGGGGCGACCCGGGCTACCGCTTCGGGGACGAGTTCCAGAGCAACCGGGACTTCGACAAGAAGGGCCTGCTGGCCATGGCCAACGCGGGCCCGGGCACCAACGGCAGCCAGTTCTTCATCACCACGTCCACCCCGCAGTTCCTCAAGGGCCGGCACACCATCTTCGGTGAGGTGGTGAAGGGCTACGACGTGGTGGAGAAGATCGCCAACACGCCGCGCAACCGCCAGGACAAGCCGGACACGGACATGGTCATCCAGCACATCACCATCAGCGACGCGCAGCCGTGAGCCTCCGTCCGCGCCACGTGCGCACGAAGCTGGGAGAGCTGAACTGCCACGTGGTGGACGCGCTCCCCGAGGGCGCGAAGCCAGCGCTGGCGGTGGTGTTGAGCCACGGCTTCGGCGCACCCGGCTCGGACCTGGTGGCGCTGGCGCCGGAGCTGATGAACGCCGCGCCCCGGCTCGCGGAGGCCGTGCGCTTCGTCTTCCCGGAAGCGCCCCTGACCCTGGAGCACCTGGGCATGGCCGGCGGCCGCGCGTGGTTCGAGATCCCCATGGCCATCCTGATGGGCCAGCAGCGCGACTGGGAGCAGTACTCCCTGGCCGTGCCGCCGGGGATGCCCGCCGCCCGCCGGGCGTTGATGAGCACGGTGGCCGCGCTCCAGCTGCCCTTCCAGCGCATCGTGCTGGGCGGCTTCAGCCAGGGCGCGATGATGTCCACGGACGTGGCGCTGCGGCTGGAGGAGTCCCCCGCGGGGCTGTGCCTGTTGTCGGGGGCGCAGGTCGCCGGCGAGGAGTGGAAGGCGAAGGCCCACGCCCGGCCGTCCCTGCCGGTGTTCCAGGGGCATGGCCGCCAGGACGCCGTGCTCCCGTACGCGGAAGGCGAGCGGCTGCGCGGCCTGCTGACCGGGGCGGGGATGCCGGTGGAGTTCCTACCTTTCGATGGCGGGCACACCATCATCACCGAGGAGCTGGAGCAGCTGGCGGCGTTCCTCGTGAAGCGACTGGACGAGCGCTGACCCGCAGAACGGAGGTCCGCGTGTATCAAGCGAAGGAGCTGACGGTGTCCACGCGGGGCCGGGGGCTCGTGGACATCACCGGCGAGGTGCAGTGGGCGGTGAAGAGCACCGGCATCCACGAGGGCCTGTGCACGCTGTTCCTGCACCACACCAGCGCGTCGCTGATCATCGGTGAGAACGCGGACCCCGTCGTCCAGCGCGACCTGGAGGCGTTCTTCTCCCGGCTGGTGAAGGACGGGGACCCGCTCTTCCAGCACGACGCGGAGGGCCCGGACGACATGCCAGCGCACGTGCGCGCGGTGCTCACGCAGGTGTCCCTCACCGTGCCGGTGAAGGACGGCGAGGCGGACCTGGGCACGTGGCAGGCCGTCTACCTCTGGGAGCACCGCACGTCGCCGCACCGCCGCCGCGTCACCGTGTCCGTGATGGGCGGCTGAAGCGCTACAGGTCGCGGACGGTGGCGACGACGGCCGCGCCGCCGCGGCGCTTCCGGGGCTGCTCCCGGGCCTGTCCCCGGATGCGCACCCAGGTGCCCGGGTCGTCCGGCATCGCGTGGGCCATGGACCAACCGGTGGGCACGTCGGGCGTCGTCCACGCGTAGAGGGTGCGCGCGTCCTTCGGGGCCAGGTTGATGCAGCCGTGGCTCACGGGCTCGCCGAAGCGGTCGTGCCAGTAGGCGGTGTGCAGGGCGAAGTCGCCCTCGAAGAACATCGTCCACGGGACGGTGGCCACGCGGTAGCTGGCGCTGCCCATGCGGCCGGTCATGTCCGCCTCCGCGAACTTCACCCAGACGCGGAACAGGCCCTCGGGGGTGTCGGTGCCGGGTTTGCCGGAGGAGATGAGCGTGGCGTAGACGGGGCGGTCGCCCTCGTAGGCGATGAGCACCTGGGCCTCCAGGTCCACGTCCAGCCACCGCGCGCCGGGCTCCACGATGGACGGCGCCGCCAGCGACCACGCGACATGCAGGTCGTCGCGCGCCACCCAGTGGTCCTCCGCGATGCGCACCCACTGGCCATCCGGGGACAGCTCCCGCACGGAGACGACCGTGCGGGGAGGGAGCACCGTCTGCCGCTCACCGCGCGGCTCCGGGGCGCGGCGCACCACCACGTCCGAGCGGGGCGCGGCGCGCGACTGCGCCCACGCGAAGGGCATGGGCAGCGCCGCGAGCGCCTCCGCGTCCAGGCCGCTGAAGTCGGAGGGGCGGTGCTCGCGCAGCACGCGCGCCTCGAAGTACTGGCCCTCCGAGGTGCGCCAGAACGTGCGGCGGCCCACCTTCACCTGCCCCAGGAGCTTCACGGTGACGGAGCCCTTGAGCAGCACGCCCTGCCGCCGCTTCCGGGCGAGCGCGAGGCTGGGGTAGGCGCGCACGCGGCGGCCCACCACGCGCGCGTAGATGCCGGGCGTGAGCGCGCCCTCGTCCACGCGGGGCAGCGTGCGCACGCGAGGCTCGCGGAAGTTCTGCTCCAGGTAGCGCTCGCAGACCCAGCCCCGGGGCTCCAACTGCACCCAGGTGTCGCAGTCCGGGCCGCGCATCGCGCCCTTCCACCGCACGCGCATGTCCTGGGCCACCGTGCCCAACGACGGCGAGTCCTGCCGGGGCTCCGAGCGCACCGCGATGGAGCGGCGCACCCGCAGCGACCCCGCGTCCGGTGCGTAGGGGATGGCGAAGGGCTCCAGGCCCGCGTCCGCGACGTCGGACGGTGACTCGGCGACGGCGCCCTCGTCGTCATCGGTCCCCGCGCCGGACATCGGATCCACGGCGGGGGGCGGCCCGTTCACGCCCGAGCCGGGGCGCGGCTCCAGGGTGGGCGGCGCGGAGCCGGTCGTGTCGGCGATGGCCTCCGGTGAAGCGGGCTCCGGAGCGGAGTCCTCCGCGTCGATCACCGGCTCACCATCGGGCCCCAGCTCCAGCACGGGGACCTCGGACTCGGTGATGACCTGCGGCTCCTCTTCGCCCGGCAGCGCTTCGGTGCTCGAGCCGGGAAACGAGGCCCGCGACAACGAAGGCTCCAGCGACAACGCGAGCGCGCTGCCCGCGCCCGCGTCCTCCGACGGATCCACCAGCCCCACCAGCGCCGAAGCCGTGGCGTGCGGCACGCCGCCGTCATCCGACGGCGCGGGGGCGGTGGCCTGCCACGCGGAGCGCAGCGCCTGCGCGGACTCCGTGGGAGGTGGCTCGGCTTCGGGAGCGGAGGTCACGGCTGCCGGCTCCGCCTCGGGCACCGCGCCCCCCGCATCCGCTGCCGCGAGGGGAACGGGAGGCTCCACCGGAGCGCACGCGAAGAACATCAGGGGAAGTCCGAGGAGGAACCAGCGGCGCATACAGGCCGCAACGCTACGGGTCCGCGCTGACATCCTCAACGTCGGCCCAGGTGCGATCTCCTGCGCGGCGGACCGCGTGGGTGGGCAGGGCTTGCGCTCCGAACGGCGATTGCCGCGAGCGGCGGAAAGCGTCGCCCCCCACCGCCGAATCCCGCCGTGCGGCGGTGTCCCGGACGGGGCGGATCAGCTCCGGCCTTCCGCGGGCGGAATGGCTTCGGGCTGCTCGGGGGCTTCCAGCAACTTGTAGAGCGTCTTGCGGTCCACGCCCAGCAGGCGCGCCGCTTCGCTCTTGTTGCCGCCCACATGCTGGAGCACGTGCGCCGCGTACCGCCGCGACAGCTCCGCGAGGCTCGGCAGGTCTCCCGCGAGTCCGGTGAGCCGCTTGGGCGCGTCACCAATGGGCTCCGGGAAGTCCGGCGGGCCCAGCACGCCCGTGACGTTCAGCGCGAGCGCCCGCGCCATCACGTTCTCCAGCTGCCGCACGTTGCCCGGCCAGTCGTACACCGTGAGCCGCGCCATCGCGTCCGCTGTCACCACCGGCCTCACGCCGCCTCGCGCGTGCAGCGCGGCGAAGTGCTCCACCAGCGCCGGGATGTCCTCACGCCGCTCGCGCAGGGGCGGCAGGTGCAGGTGCACCACGTCCAACCGGTACAGCAGGTCCTCGCGGAACAGCCCTTCCGTCACCCGGGCCTTCAGGTCCTTGTTCGTCGCCGCCAGCACGCGCACGTCGACCTTCACGGGGACGCTCTCGCCCACGCGGCGGATCTCCCCCTCCTGGAGCACGCGCAGCAGCTGCGACTGGACCTTCATCCCCACGTCGCCAATCTCATCCAGGAAGAGCGTGCCGCCGCTGGCCTCCTCGAACAGGCCGCGCCGCGCGCCCGAGGCCCCCGTGAAGCTGCCCTTCGCGTGGCCGAACAGCTCGCTCTCCATCAGCGATTCGGTGATGGCCCCGCAGTCGATGGGGATGAACGGCCCGCTCGAGCGCGCCGAGCGCTTGTGCAGCGCCCGCGCCACCATCTCCTTGCCCGTGCCCGTCTCACCGGTGATGAGCACCGGCACGTTGCTGGTGGCCGCGCGCGCCACCTGCTTGTAGACCTCCAGCAGCGCCTGGCTGCGGCCCACGAGCGACGTGCGCTCCACCTGCTTGCGCAGCGTGCGGTTCTCCTCCACCAGCCGCTTCTGCTCGAGCGCCCGCTTCGCCACCCGCATGATGGCGTCCACGTCGAACGGCTTGGACAGGTAGTCGAAGGCGCCCTGCTGGATGCTGTCCAGCGCGCCCTCGATGTTGCCGAACGCCGTGACGACGATGACGGGCGTGTCCGGCAGGTTCGACTTCACCGTCTGGAGCACCTTCAGGCCGTCGCCCGGGTCGGGCATCGCCATGTCCGTGAGCACCAGGTCGAAGGGCTGCTCGCCCATGCGCTCCGCCGCGCCCTTGGGATCCGCCGCCTGCGTCACCGGACCCAGCACGCCCAGCAGGCGTTGAAGCAGGTCCCGCGCATGCGGGTCATCGTCCACGACGAGGATTCGGGATGAGCTCATGAGGCCTTGCGGATGGAGGAGTCGCCGGACTGCGGCCCGGACTCCACCACATGCGGCGCCTGCGCGCGCGCGACACGTGCGAACCGCACGCGGATCCGCGTCCCCTTGCCCTCCTCCGAGTGCACCGTGAGCGTGCCGCCGTGCGCCTCCACCACGCGCCGGGTGGTGGCCAGCCCCAGGCCGTGCCCCGGAATGCCGCGCACCTCCGCGGCCCGGAAGAACGGCTGGAAGAGCGACGCCTGCGTCGCCGCGCTCATGCCCAGGCCGTTGTCCGTCACCTCCACCACCGCGTCCGCCCCTTCCGTCGCCACCCGCACCTTCACGCGGGGATCCGGCCGCCCGGCCGTGTACTTCACCGCGTTGGACAGCAGGTTGCGCGCCACCACCTGGAGCAGCTGCGCGGGGCAGTCCACCCGGACGCCCGGCTCCAGCTCGCGCTCCAGCGCCACGCCCAGCGCCGACGCCGTCTGGCTCACCTCCAACAGCAGCGTGCTCACCGCCGTGTCCAGCTCCCCCTGCGTCCCGTCGCCCCGAGTGCCCGCGCGGCAGAAGCGCAGCAGCGCTTCAATCAGCTCGCCCATGCGCACCGCGCTGGACTCGCACTGGGAGATCATCTCCAGCGCGCCGGGGTCCTTCACCGCGCCCGAGCGGCGGATGAGCGTCAGGTAGCCCTTGAGCGGGGACAGCGGGCCCATCAGGTCGTGCGCCACGCGGCGGGTGAACGCGTCCAGCTCCTGGTTGTGCCGCCCCAGCTCCTCCAGCTGCCCCTGGATGGTGGCGTCCTGGCGCTTGAGCAGGGACATGATGTGCCAGCCCACCAGCATGGACAGCAGGATGGCCAGCAGCGTGGTGGCCGCGCCCAGGGCCGTGTTGCGCACCCGCAGCGTGCCCAGCCGCCCCACCAGCACGCGCGCGTCGGAGGCGTTCTCCGTGGCCAGCTGTCCCGCCAGCTGGTCCACCTCCGCCGCCATCGGACGGATGCTCTCCACCAGGTGGCGCCGGGCGCGCTCCGCGTCGCGCTGCCGTGAGAACACCGCCACCGCGCGCACCTGATCCGCCAGCGCCTGGCACGCGCCGTTGAAGCGCAGCCAGACCTCCTTCTCCCCCGGCGGCAGGTGGCGCATGTACGCCTCGGAGGCCCGGCGGATGCTGCCCAGGATGTCCTCCATCACCGCGTCCGCTTCCTTGCGCTCGGCGTCGCCGCTGGCGCGCACGTGCGCCTCGATGGCGGACTCCAGCGACATCACGTCCACGCGGATGCGGCCAATGAGGCTCGCGCGCTCCAGGGCCTCCAGCACCAGCGCGTCCACCTGACGCCCCGTGCGCACCTCCGTCAGGAGCATGAAGCCGGTGACGCCCGACAAGAGCATCACCACGAAGAAGAAGCCCGTGCGGTAGCCACGGATCTGTCTCCGCGAGTTCGTCGCCACGGGCACACTCCTTTGGAGAATCCGAAGAGGAAGCAGGCGTCCCTCGTGAGGACGCCCGCGAAAGACCTACGGCACCGGCCGGGTGGCCGCCGGAGAGGACTCGCCCGGCAGGGGAGGCTGGGTGCGCCGGCGCGCGCGCTCCAGCGCGGACTCGTACCACACGTCCGACAGCTCCTCGTGCAGCGCCGCCAGCTCACGCTGCCGCGCCAGCAGCTGCGCGTTGTGCTCCTCCAACGCGTGGCGCTCCGTCTCCAGCCGCGCCAGCTCGTCCGCCGTCGTCGAGCGCGCCTGCTCCGCTTCAGCGCGAGCCTGCTCCGCCTCCGCGCGCTCCTGGGCCAGCTCCTCCAGCGCGGACTCCAGCGCCGCCATCTTCGCCGCCAGCGACTCCGTGCGCTCGCGCTCGGCCTGGTACTCGCGCTGCCACCGCTCCGTCTCCAACACCTGGGCCTGGAGGACTTCGGGCGGAATGGTCGCGGCGCATCCCACTCCCAGCGACGCCATACTCCATGCGACCAGCAGGTGCCGCATACGCCATCTCTCCCGACGCCGGGTCGCGCGACATGCACGACGAGGACGACCGGGCTTCATCCTCCATTCAAGGTCCCGGCGCGTGGCGCTCGGGATGGGAGAACGCGGTGCAGCTTGCAGAAGAGCGTCGTTGCCGTCAAAGCAACGTGCGCCTGCCTGGGGAGCTTGCACCCATCGTTGCAATTACAACTGAGGAGATTCTCCCCAGGGCGAATCCGCTCCCACACCGGGAAACCCTCGAAGTTGCTCAAAACCAGGGCTGGCACGGCGGGTGCTCAAGGGACAGGACAACAACCGATGCAATTCCGCGTCGGCGTGTCGTCCCCGGAGCCAACCATGAAGACCGTCATCGTCGCCGCCCTGTTCGCCGCTTCCGCCGCCTTCGCCAACACCCCGGCCCCGGCCGCCGCCCCCGCCGCGCAGCCCGCTCCCGCCGCCGAGGCGAAGACCGAGGCCGCCGCCCCCGCCCCCGCGGCGCAGGGTGAAGTGAAGGCCGAGACGAAGACCGAGACCAAGGCGGGCAAGAAGGCCGGCAAGAAGGCCGACAAGAAGGCCACCACCCCCGAGACGAAGACCGAGGGCTGATCCCTCTCCACCGGCCGCCCATTTCCAAGGATGGGCAGGACGCGGTGCCCGACAGGGGCTCCCTCTCACGAGGGTGCCCCTGTCGTCGTTTCAACAGTCCGAACCACGCCTCTCTCTGCTTCTCGTGATTTCAGCCAAACCACCATTTGACAGGAACAAAGGAATCCTGCTTAATGTGACTTGCGTGGATGACGGCTCATCCGCGACAGGAAGGGGCGCCCCCCTCCCCCCCTTCAAGCGAGACGGTCATGGTGGAAGCGTTCACGAAGGTGTCCGAAGCGTCGCGGTTGCTGCTGGACAAGGGTCTGTGCCCGGCCACGGGTTCCGAGGCCCTGGGCATGGTGGCCCGCACGCTGAAAGTGGATCGCGCCTGCATCTTCGAGAACCGCACCACGAACCTGGCGGGCCGCTTCCTCACGGACCTGCGCCACGCGTGGGCGGAGCCGGGCGTGGTGTCGCCGCTGGCGCACCCGGTGCTGCGGGCCCTGGCGCTGCGCGACTACGCCATGGCGTGGACGGACATGCTGGAGGCGGGGATGGTGGTGTCCTGCGCCTCCCGTGAAGCGCCGCCGATGATGCGCGAGCTGCTGGAGCGCCAGGGCGTCCAGTCCGTCCTGATGTGCCCCATCGTCCCGGCCAAGCAGTGGTGGGGGTTCGTGGCGTTCGAGGACTGCCGCCAGGCGCGCGTGTGGCGCCCGGAAGAGGTGTCGCTGCTCAAGTCGCTGGCGCGGGCGATTGGCGCGTCGGTGCGGCACGCGAACATGCGCACCTCGCTGTCCCAGGTGCGCACCAACCTCACCAGCGTGCTGCGCCCCGTCGCCGGGGATACCTGAGCCGCACCCCGGGTCATGGCTGCCCGGCCGCCGGGCGGACGGGAGGGGCCCTCCGGGGGCGGTGGGGAGCGGTAACGCGGCGTCCCGTTTCTGCTACCCTCGCCGCCCTGCGCCCCGCCCATGTCCTCGATTGAGCCCACCGCCATCAGCCGTCCCCGGACTCCGGATCTCATCAGCGGCTACCGCCTGGAGAAGCTCGTCGGCGCGGGCGGCATGGGAGAGGTCCACAAGGCCACCCAGCTGTCGCTCGGCCGCACCGTCGCGGTGAAGCTGCTCAACCCGGAGCTGGCCAAGGACCCGTCGTTCATCGCGCGCTTCCAGAAGGAAGCCGCGGCGCTCGCGGCCCTGAGCCACCCCCACGTCGTCGCCATCGTCGACAAGGGGAAGACGGACAGCACCTACTACCTGGTGATGGAGTTCGTGGACGGCCCGTCCCTGCGCGAGCTGATGCGCAGCCCTCAGCTGGACACGCCCCTGCTGCTGCGGCGGATGCTCGAGATCTGCCGCGCCATCGAGTACGCGCACGGCCGGGGCGTCATCCACCGCGACCTGAAGCCGGAGAACATCCTGCTGGATCAGCAGGCCGGCGGCATCGCGAAGGTGTCCGACTTCGGGCTGGCGTCCTTCCTGGACGACGCGACGGTGGCGTCGCGCTACGCGCTCACGTCCACGCACGTGTCCATGGGCACCATCTCGTACATGGCGCCCGAGCAGCGCGTGGACGCGAAGAGCGCGGACGCGCGCGCGGACATCTTCTCCCTGGGCGTCATCCTCTACGAGACCTTCGCGGGCGAGGTGCCCCTGGGCACCTTCGACCCGCCGTCGCGCAAGCGCCCGGGCCTGGACCCGCGCGTGGACGCCATCGTGATGCGGTGCCTCAAGCCGGATCCCGACGACCGCTACCCCTCCGTGAGCGCGCTCATCGCGGACCTGGAGCCGCTGGTCCCCGGCAGCCTCCTGTCCATGCCGCCCCTGCGGATGACGCGCATGCAGCGCGTGAAGCACGCGGTGCGGCGCGCGGCGCGCGTGGTGGCGCAGACGGCCGCGCTGCTGGTGGTGCTGGCCGCCCTGGGCGTGCTGGGCGTGGCGTGGCACCGCAGCGGGCAGGTGCACACGCAGGTGATGCCGGGCGCGGCCATCATGGGGAAGCTGGGCGCGGACGCGCCTCGCAACGGCCCCGGGCGGCTGGAGGATGTCACCCCGGACAAGCGGCGCGTGACCATGGGCGAAGGGCCGGACTCGCCGCAGTTCCTGGTGGCCGGCCGGCGACTCTCCTTCGAGAACAAGGCCCTGGTCTTCCCGCCCCGGGACGACTGGGCCGGGTCCGAGGACGACCGCTCCCAGTCCGAGAACAAGACGAACCTGCGCGTGGGCCGCGCCCGCGTGGACGTGATGGGGCTGGTGGGCGGCGTCGCGCGGCTGAGCGCGCGCGTGCGCGCCGAAGCGCCTCCGCCCACCTGGGTGCGCCGCCTGAAGGAAGTGCTGGAGGGTCCGCCGCCGGATCCGGTGGCCGCCATCCTCCTGACGGGCCGCGAGGGCCGCTTCGTGGCGCTCGTGCACCACGGCGCGGGCGCGCCGCTGGCCCTGGAGTGGGCGCTGGGCGAGCGCCGCGGCACCATGCTGGGCCTCCCGTCCCCAGCGGGGGAGGCGCGGCTGGAGCTGTTCGTCACGGAGGACGGCGTGATGCAGGCCTTCGTGGGGCAGGGCAAGGATCAGCGCCCCATCGCGGAGCCCCTGGACCTGGGCCCGGACTGGCAGGGCCAGTTCGGCGAGCCCCCCGCGCCGGCCGTCGGCTGCATCGAGGGCACCTGCAGCTTCGAGGGGTTCACCTACACGGTGGATCGGCCCGTCCCCGTGGCGGAGGCCCCGTCCACGCCCATGGTGGTGGCCCCGCAGCAGCAGCCCGCGCGCACGGTGGCGTCCAATACGGTCCCGGCGAAGGCGGTGGTCCCCAAGAAGGTGACGCCCCCGCCGCCCCCGCCCAAGCGCCAGCCAGTCAAGGCGGCCCCCGCCAAGTCCACGAAGCGCCGCTAGGGGAACAGCCAGGGCCGTTCCCGGACACGCACCGCAAGGGGAATATGGCCTCTCCGGGGGGATTGCATTATCCCTCGGCTCCCCTATGCGCACCTTTCGTCGCGGCCTGACCGCGCTCGCCCTCGTCGCTGGCCTCACCGGCTGCCCCCGGCCGTCCTCCGTCGTCGCGCCCCACGTGCTCGAATCCGCCGCCGAGCGCGCCGGACGGGGCGACGCGGAGGCGCGCACGCTCGCGTTCGCGGGCTTCCACGCGTACCTCGTCACGGGGGACGCGAAGCTGGCGCAGGAGCGCTTCGACGCCGCCGTGAAGCAGGACCCGGGCGACCCGTACGCCCTGGAGGGGCAGGCGCTGCTCGCGCGGCGCAACGGCCAGTCGGACCGCGCGCTCGCGGCGTCGCTGGAGGTGGTGAAGCGCGCCCCGCGCCACCCGGTGGCCGCCATCGCCGCCCGCTATGTGTTGGACCGGGTGGGCACGTCGCGCGCGGAGGACGACACCATCCTGAAGGGCGTGGACGCGGGGCTCGCCGCCGGCGCCCAGGGAGAGACGGCCTACCTGTTGCGCGCCGCGCGCCTGGCGGTGGCGAGCCTGCGCGCGGACGCGGCCAGCCAGGCCCAGACGCTGAAGGACCTGGGCGGCGCGAGCGAGGCCACGCTGGTGGGCCCCTTCTCTCCCTTCCACGTGCTGTCCATCGACGAGGCGCTCGCGCCGGAGAAGGACGGGGCGTTCACGGGGCCCTTCACCGGGGCGTTCGGCCCGCTCGCGGTGCGCACGCTGCGCGCGCCGGACGGCCGGCTGGACCTGGGCGGCGAGCCCGGCCACGGGGACATGTACGCGCTGGGCATCGACGCGGAGGTGGCGCAGGCCGGCGTGTACGTGCTGCGCACGGTGAGCCAGACGTCGCACCGCGTGATGATGGACGGCGCCCCCGTGCTGGAGCGCCGCGACTGGGCCCGCACCGCGTCCACGGTGAGCGTGCGGGCGCTGGAGCTTCCCGCCGGCAAGCACCGCTTC
Source organism: Corallococcus sp. Z5C101001 (assembly GCF_007352635.1). Taxonomy (NCBI): domain Bacteria; kingdom Pseudomonadati; phylum Myxococcota; class Myxococcia; order Myxococcales; family Myxococcaceae; genus Corallococcus; species Corallococcus sp. Z5C101001. Next base: position 207,694 of record NZ_VKLU01000001.1, on the reverse strand, counting down.
GTGGTGAAGATGTCCCGGGACAACACCCAGGGCGGCCTCACCTTCGCGCTGCTCAAGGCGGACGGGAGCGCGGCCCAGGTGCGCCTCACCGCCGCCACCGGGCCCGCGCCGCGCTGGAGCGCATCGGCCCCTGGCGAGGCGGAGGCCCCCGCCCTGTACCCGGGCGTGGAGGACCTGGCGCAGGCGCTCCAGGGCGAGGCCGGCGAGACGCTGGCCACGTTCCTCGCGGTGCGCGACGGACTGGCGCGCGACCCGGACGGCGCGAAGCGGCTGATGTCGAAGCTGGAGGCGACGACGCCCGCGCTGCTCACCCTGCGCGCGGAGCAGGCCGCGCAGGACCGCGGCATCCCGTCCAAGGTGGCGCGCGGCCGGGCCACGCGCGACCTGGAGGCGGCGCTGGCGAAGGACCCGGGGAACGTGAGCGCGCTGCTCCTGCGCGCGAACCTCTTCCTGGATGACGGCCAGCCGGCCACCGCGCTGGACACGCTGAAGACGGCGCGCGACGCGGTGAAGCCCGCGGGCTTCCCGGTGCACCTGCTGCTGGCCCGCGCGGCGCTGGCGCTGGACGTGGACGCGCAGGCGGAGGTGGCCCTGGCGTCGGCGCTGGAGGCCCAGCCGGGGCTGTGCGAGGCGCTGGGGCTCCAGTACTCGCTGGCGCGCAGGCGCGACGCGGTGGCGCGCACCGACGACCTGGTGAAGGCCCAGGAGGGCTGCCCCGGCGCGGACGCGCGCAGGGTGGACCACCTGCGCACGCGCGGGGACCTGGAGGGCGCGGCGAAGGGCTACCAGCAGCTGCTGACCCAGGACCCGGACAACCTCACCACCGCCGCGTCGCTGTCCGCCACCTACGTGAGCCTGCGCCGCTACGACGACGCGGCGAACGTGCTCCAGTCGCTCGCCACGGTGTGGCCGCGCAACTCGGAGATCCTCAAGCGGCTGGCGGACGTGCGCGAGTACGCGGGCCAGGGCGCGGAGGCGCTCAAGCTGCGTGAACAGGCGCTCAAGCTGGACGGCAGCGACCTGTCGCTGCGCCGCGCGGTGGAGCGCGCGAAGTCGGGCAGGGAGCTGCTGGCCGCGTACGCCATCGACGGGAAGGAGGCGCTGAAGGCCTACGAGGCGGCGCCCGTCACCGGCGGCAGCTCCGCGGCGTACGTGCTGGACGCGGCGGCGGTGCAGGCGTTCCCGGACGGGTCGCTCGTCAACCGCATCCACACCATCCAGAAGGCGCTGGAGCAGTCGGGCGTGCAGGAGATCGCGGAGGTGAACCTCCCGCGCGGCGCCCAGGTGCTGGCCCTGCGCACGCTCAAGTCCGACGGCCGCGTGCTGGAGCCGGAGAACTTCGAGGGCAAGGACACCGTCAGCCTCCCCGGCGTGCAGGTGGGCGACTCCGTGGAGGTGGAGTACCTGCTGGCGGAGAACGACCGCGGCCCCGCGCAGCCGGGCTTCACCGCGTCCGCCTTCTACTTTCAGATCGCCAACCAGCCGAACGCGTGGAGCACGTACACCGTCGTCGCGCCCAAGGGCAGCGGCATGAAGGTGGACGCGCACGGCATGAAGGCGCCGCCGCCGGAGGTGAAGGGCGACGTGGAGGTGTTCCACTACGACGCGCGCCGCGTGCCGCCGTTCATCCCGGAGCCGGACGCGCCGCCGTCCGGCAATGAGTACCTGCCCTTCGTGATGGTGGGCGCGGGAGAGACGGGCAACGACGGGCTGGCGCGCGTGTACGGCGACGCGTTCCAGGACCGGTGGCTGCTCACCTCGGAGGTGGAGGACTTCGCGCGACAGGCCACGCAGGGCAAGAAGGGCCTGGAGGCGGTGAAGGCGCTGCACGCCGCGGTGATGAAGCGCTTCTCCGGGCGGGACGCGAGCCTGGCGCAGTCCGCCGCCTCCACCGTGGCGCAGGACCGGGGCAGCCGGCTCACCGTGATGAAGGCGGGCCTGGAGTCCCTGGGCATCCCGTCGCGCATCGCCGCGGTGCGCACCTTCAACACCGACCCCGCGACGTACCTCTTCCCCGCGGACGCGCTGCTGCCCTACGCGGCGCTGCGCGTGGAGGTGCCGGGGGAGCAGCCGGTGTGGCTGGACACGTCCGTGCGCTTCGGCCCCTTCGGCGAGCTGCCCGAGGCGGCCATGGGCGAGCGCGAGGCGTACCTGCTGCCGGAGCCCGGCAAGGCGCTGCAGAAGGTGAAGACGCCGCCGCTCAAGCCGCGCGCGGGCAAGGACGTGAAGCTCACCCTGGAGCTCACCGCCGAGGGCAAGCTCAGCGGCCAGGGCGAGGAGACCTACTCCGGCTTCGAGGCCGCGCAGATCGCCGACGCCTTCGAGCAGCTCTCCGCGGAGAGCCGCAACCAGGCGCTCCAGGGCGCGGTGGCGCGCTACTTCGGCGGCGCGGAGCTCAGCTCCGTGAAGCTGGAGCACCTGGAGGAGGTCGGCGCGCCCTTCGTGCTGCGCTACGCGTTCACCGTGCCGCGCTTCGGGCGAGTGGAGGGCGACAGCCGCATGGCGCTGGGCCCCCTCACCTTCCCCGCGCTCCTGGGCCGGCGCTACGTGCAGCTGTCCACCCGCACCACGCCGCTCTACATCGACGACACGGAGTCCACCCGCACGCAGGTCGCCCTCACGCTGCCCCAGGGCTGGAAGCTCAGCGACCCGCAGGCCAGCCTGAAGGTGGACAGCGAGTTCGGCCGCTTCACCCGCGCGGAGAAGCAGGACGGCCGCACGCTCTCCATCGCGGAGTCCATCCTGCTGCCCCGCGCCCGCATCACCCCGGCGGAGTACGAGAAGTTCTCCGGCTTCGCGGGTGACGTGGACCTGCTCCAGGTGCGCGAGCTGTTCCTCGTGAAGCAGTAGCCCCGGCGCGGGCCCTGGCCGGTGCGGTCCCCCCGCGCCGGCCAGGAGCCTGCTCACCCGAGACGTCCGGGACGGCCGGTGCCCGGGCTCACGGCTGCTGGAAGATGGCGATGCTGGGCGTGCCGTCCTCGCCGATGTAGCCGCGATACATGCCGCTGGAGTTGAAGGGCATGGCCACGTGGCCCTGGCGGTCCATGGCGATGACGCCGCCCTCGCCGCCGGCCTTCACCAGCACGTCGTGGACGACGAAGTTGGCGGCCTCCAGCAGCGGCAGGTCCTGGTACTCGACGCGGGCGCAGATGTCGCGCGCCACCGTGTAGCGGATGAAGAACTCGCCGTGCCCCGTGGCGGACACCGCGCAGCGCTCATCCGCGTAGGTGCCCGCGCCGATGATGGGCGAGTCCCCCACCCGGCCGAAGCGCTTGTTGGTCATGCCACCCGTGGACGTGCCCGCCGCGAGGTTCCCCTCCTGGTCCAGGGCCACCGCGCCCACCGTGCCGAACTTGTGGTCGCCGGTGATGGGGTCCATGCCGGGCGTCAGCGCCGCGCCCGGGCGCGGCTCGGCGGGAGGCACCTGCCCTGGCGCCGCTGGAGGTTGAGCGGGCGTCTCCTGCCGAGGCTCCGACGACGGCGCGGAGGGAGGCGGCTGGGGCGCGGAGGGGCCCTGCTTCGCGCGCTCCTGCTCCAGCGCCCGCTGGAGCCCCTGCCAGCGCTCCTCCGTGTAGAAGTACTTCGCGTCCACCAGCGGCACGCCCTGCGACTGGGCGAACGCCTCCGCGCCGTCGCCCACCATCATCACGTGCGGCGACTTCTCCATCACCAGACGCGCCAGGTCGATGGGGTTCTGGATGTGGTGCACACCGGCCACCGCGCCCGCCATCCGCGTCTTGCCGTCCATCACCGCGGCGTCCAGCTCGTTGACGCCCTCGTGGTTGAACACCGCGCCCTTGCCCGCGTTGAAGTACGGCGAGTCCTCCAACACGCGGATGGCGGCCGTCACCGCGTCCAGGCTGCGGCCTCCCTTCGCCAGCACGGCGTGGCCCGCCTGGAGCGCCTCCGTGAGCGCCGCGCGCACCGCCGCTTCGCGCTCCGGCGTCAGGTTTTCACGCGAAATCACCCCCGCGCCGCCGTGGATGACCAGCCCCCACTTCGGCTTCACGCGCGGCGGCGCATCCGTGCGCAGGGCCGCCTCGTCGCGCGCGGCGCCCACCTGCGATGACGTGGCACAGCCCAGCGGGGCCAGCAGCAGCGCGGTGCCCGCGAGCAGGCTCCGGTGCAGCCAGGAAGAAAACGAGGGGGACATGCCGTGCGCCTCCAGAAGGGGACCGCGCTCCGGTGGCGACACACCGCCGGAAGGACGGGTGCCTCCGTCGTAGAGCCGTTCACCCGAGCCCGTCCAGGCCTGACTCATGCCGCGTCGCACCAGCCAGGAGCGCTCCATCCCGCCGGCACCCCGAGCCCCTGCTCGCCCGTCTGCCCTCGGCTTCCCCTGCCGGCGGGGCATGGACACCCTGCACGATTGGGTTGTCGGGAACCTACGGACACGGGGAGGGTGAAGTGATGAGGAAGCTGAAGGGGATGCGGGTGGCCGTGCTGGCGGCGGACGGCTTCGAGCAGGTGGAGCTGACGCGGCCGGTGAAGCGCCTGGAGCACGAGGGCGCGCGCGTCACCATCGTCTCCCTCCACAAGGGCCGCATCCGGGGCATGAACCTGCTGGTGCCCGGCCGCAAGGTGCGCGTGGACGCCACGCTGCGTGACGTGAAGGCCGCGGACTTCGACGCGCTGCTGCTGCCCGGCGGCTTCATGAACCCGGACTTCCTCCGGCAGAGCGCCCTGGCGCTGGACTTCGTGAAGGACGCGGACCTGCTGGACATGCCCATCGCGGTCATCTGCCACGGGCCCTGGCTCCTCGCGTCGGCGGGCCTGCTGGAGGGCCGCCACGTGACGTCGTGGCCCGGCATCCGCAACGACATGGAGAACGCGGGCGCGCACTGGACGGACGAGCCCGTGGTGCGCGACGGCAACTGGGTGTCCAGCCGGGGACCGCACGACCTGCTCGCGTTCGAACACGCGCTGGTGGAGCTGTTCGCCGAGCGCATGTCACCCGCCATCACCCACCGGGAGACGGCGGCGCCAGGCTGGCCCCGATGGGTCGCGGGTGGACTGGCCGCCGCGGCCACGCTGGGGCTGGTGGCGCGGGGCCGCAAGGCCCTGGCCTGAGTCAGGGCACCTGGAGCTCCCGGATGCTGTCATCCGAGCAGCGGTAGCCCACGCGCCCCTGGCAGGCGTCCACGACGATGGGGGTGCAGGCCGTGTCCGCCGCGCGATTGGCACTACAGGCCGAGATGGACGTCCGAAGCCACAACGCCGCCTCCACGTCCCAACGGGCCGTGCCCCGCGCGAGGGACTCCTGGCCCACCTTCGCCATACAGGCCCGATGACGCAGACAGCGGGGGGCATCCGAATAGACGCAGGCGGGCTCCGCATCCATCGCATCCCCCGCGGGCATGCACCGGCGGATCCGCTCGGCGAGGAGCTTCCCGGCCTCGGTGGCGTACTTCTCGCTGGTGGTGGCCGCGGTGAACAGGACCTCGTCGCGACAGTCGCTCTCCCCCGTGCGCCCCTGCTCGATACACTCGGCGCTGCCCTTGCAGCAGCGCTGGAGGCTCTCACGGGCTGCCGGGTGCCTCCACATGCCCAAGTCCCAACCGCTGCCTGGCGGGCCGTCCAACATGCACGGCAGCGAGCCCCACGAGCCCGACCACCGCGTCACGATGACGGGGCCCGTGACCGAGGGGATGCGCTCGTCACCCAGGTCCTCCAGGAAGCCCTCGGACAGCGCCTGCTCGCTCCGCGCGAACATCACCCCCTGCGCTTGCGTGCCACTGCCGTCGTTGGCCTCGACCTTCGCCAGCTCCTGACGGGCCCAGAGGGGCGTGGGGCACGCGAGGACCCCGGGGCCCTGCAAGGCGAGGGGCCGCGTCGCCGGGTCTGGCGTCTCGACGTTGCTCGACCGGTACAGGTCGAGGTCCGGCAGGGACACGCGCACGCCCAGCTTCCACAGCGAGGCATAGGCCCGCTTGCGCGCCTTCTCATCCCCCACCTTCACGGCCTTCAGCGCCGCATCCACCGCCGCCTGCTGCTTCGGCTCCTCGGGCTTCGCTTCCGGCGCCGCCGCGAGCAGCAGCGCCACTCCCAACGCGATCATCATGGGCGGGACCGTAGAGCACCCGCCCGGCGATTTCACATCCAGCCGAGCTGGAGCCGGGCCACGTCCGACATGCGGCCCTGGTCCCACTGCGGCTCCCAGACGAGCTCCACGTGGGCCTCCTTCACGCCGGGCACCGCGGACACCTTGGAGCGAACGTCCTCCACCAGCACCTGCCCCATGCCACAGCCGGGCGCCGTGAGCGTCATCTCGATGTCCACGCGCTGCCCGCCTTCTTCCAACGGCGTGGCCTTGCACGTGTACACCAGCCCCAGCTCCACGATGTTCACCGGGATCTCCGGGTCATACACCGTGCGCAGCTGCTCCCAGACCTGCTCCTCGTGGAACTCCCCGAGCGGGGCGTCCGGGGCGGGGGCCTTCGCCTTCGCGGCGTAGTCCTCGCCCAGCACGTCCGCGTTCTTCTCGTCGATGCGGAACAGCTGGCCGTACGGGTCCTGCACCGTGACGTTGCCGCCCAGCGTCTGCACCACCGTCAACTCCGAGCCCGCCGGCAGCAACACCTTGTCCCCGCTGGGGATGAGCATCGCGTCCACGTCGCGCTCGATGACCGTCATCGCGCCTCGCATGTCCCCTCCCCTACTCCGTCGACACCGACGTGGAGCGGCCATCCAGCGCCGCGTGCAGCGTGTGCCACGCCAGGCTCGCGCACTTCACCCGCGCCGGGAATTCGCTCACGCCCGACAGCACGGCGAGCTTGCCCAGCGACTCCGGATCCACCTTGTCCGGCCCCTCCGTCACCAGCGTGTGCACGCGCTCGAAGAGGGCCTCGGCCTCCTCGCGCGTCTTGTCCTTCACGGCCCCCGTCATCAGCGACGCGGACGCCTTGGAGATGGCGCACCCCTGGCCCTGGAAGCCGATGTCGCGGATGACGCCGTCCTCCAGCTTGAGCGTGACGGAGAGCTGGTCGCCGCACAGCGGGTTGTAGCCCTCCGCCGCGCAGGTGGCGCCCTCCACCACCCGGAAGTTGCGCGGGCGCTTGGAGTGCTCCAGCACCACCTCCTGGTACAGGTCCTTGAGGTCCGAGCTCACGCGAACACCTCCTTCACCTTGTGCAGGCCCTTCACCAGCGCGTCCACGTCCTCCGGCGTGTTGTAGAGCGCCAGCGACGCGCGCGCGGTGGCCGCCACCCCGAAGCGCTGCATCAGCGGCTGGGCGCAGTGGTGCCCGGTGCGGATGCAGATGCCCTCCTGGTCCAGGATGGTGCCCACGTCATGCGGGTGCACGTCCTCCAGGGTGAAGGACAGCACGCCCGTCTTGTGGGGCGCCGTGCCCACCAGCTTCAGGCCCGGCACCGACTCCAGCGCCTGCGTCGCGTAGGCCAGCAGCCACTGGTCGTGCTGGGAGACGGCCTCCATCCCCACGGCCTCCAGGTAGCGGATGGCCGCGGCCAGCCCCACCGCGCCCGCCATGTCCGGCGTGCCCGCCTCGAAGCGGTGCGGCACGCGGTTGTAGACGGTCTTCTCCATCGTCACGGAGAGGATCATGTCCCCGCCGCCCTGGTACGGCGGCAGCGACTCCAGCATGGCCAGCTTCCCGTACAGCACGCCGATGCCCGTGGGCCCGAAGAGCTTGTGTCCGCTGAAGGCGAAGAAGTCACAGTCCAGGTCCTGCACGTCCACCGGGAAGTGCGTCACCGACTGCGCCCCGTCCACCAGCACCGGGATGTTCTTCGCGTGCGCCTTCGCCACCAGCGCCTTGATGGGGTTCACGGAGCCCAGCGCGTTGGACACGTGCGTGATGGCCAGCAGGCGCGTGCGCTCGGTGAGCAGCGCATCCACCGCGTCCATCCGCAGCTCGCCGCGCTCGTCCACCGGAATCACGCGCAGCTTCGCGCCCGCCGCGTCGCACACCATCTGCCAGGGCACGATGTTGGAGTGGTGCTCCATCGCGGAGATGAGCACCTCGTCGCCCGGGCCCACGTGCTTGCGGCCGTAGGTGGCGGCCACCAGGTTGATGGCCTCCGTGGTGCCGCGCACGAAGATGACCTCCCGCACGTCCTTCGCGTGGATGAAGCGGCGCACCGTCTCGCGCGCGTCCTCGAAGGCCTGCGTGGCGCGCTCGGAGAGGATGTGCACGCCCCGGTGCACGTTGGCGTTGTCGTGCGTGTAGTAGCGCATCAGCGCGTCCAGCACCGCCTGCGGCTTCTGGCCGGTGGCGGCGCTGTCCAGGTACACCAGCGGCCGTCCCCGCACCTCCTGTCGCAGGAGGGGGAAGTCCGCGCGCACGCGCGCGAGGTCGAATCCAGGGCCGCTCATCCCTTCACCTCCGTCCGGGCCAGGCCCGGCAGCTTCCACGCCAACAGCTCCTCCACCCGCGCGCGCACCGGGCCTTCCGGCACCGCGCCCACCAGCTCGCTCGCGAACGCCTGCGTCAGCATCCGCTCCGCGTCCACGCGGGAGATGCCGCGCGAGCGCAGATAGAAGAGCGCGGTGTCATCCAGCCGGCCCACCGCCGTGCCGTGGGCGCACTTCACGTCATCCGCGAAGATCTCCAGCTGCGGCCGGGCGTCCACCTGCGCGCCCTCCGACAGGAGGAGGTTGCGGCTGGTCTGGCTCGCGTCCGTCTTCTGCGCGTCCTCGCGCACGCGGATCTTCCCGTGGAAGGTGCCGCGCGCGCGGTCGTCCAGCACGCCCTTGTAGAGCTCCCGGCTGGTGCAGTGGGGCACCGCGTGGTCCAGGTCCGTCCGGTTGTCCAGGTGCTGCGTGCCCCGGCCCACGAACAGGCCGTTGAGCACGCACTCGCCGCCCTCGCCCGCGAACGCCGCGTGCACTTCATTGCGCGCCAGCGCCCCGCCGAACGAGAACGCGTGCGACTGGAAGCGGCTGTCGCGCCCCTGCCGCGAATACAGCCCGCCCAGGTGCACCGCGCTGTCACCCTCCGCCTGGAGCTTGAAGTGGCGCAGGCTGGCGTTGTCGCCCAGCGACACCTCCGTCACCGCGTTGGTGAAGGTCGCGCCCGCGCCCAGGCTGGCGTACGTCTCCACCAGCGTGGCCTCGCTGCCCTCGCCCGCCACCACGACGACGCGGGGGCTGGCCAGCACCGGCCCGTCGCCGCCGCGCGCGAGGAACAGCAGCTGCACCGGGACCTCGGAGAGCGCCCGGGGCGCGAGCGTCAGCAACGCGCCCTCCTCCAGCAGGGCGGCGTTGAGCGACGTGAAGGCGTGCGCCGCCGCCCGAGCGCGCTGCCCCAGCGTCTCCTCCAGGAGCGCGCCGTCCTCGCGCAGCGCCTGCGACAGCGGCTTGAGCACCACGCCGCGCGGCAGGCCCGCGAGCACCGACAGCGCCGGCACGAAGCGCCCGTCCACGAAGACGAGCCGGGGGCCGGGCAGCGCGAGCCGCGCCACCGCCTGGGCCACGTCGTCGCCCGCGGACACGTCCCGCGCGGGCTGGAAGGGATGCGCCGACAGCGTGGAGACGGGCGTGTACTTCCACTCCTCGTCCTTGGAGGTGGGCAGGCCCCGCGCCTGGAACTGGCCCAGGCCCTCCGCGCGCAGCGACCGCAGCCACGCCGGCACCTCGCCGCCCGCCTGGAAGGCCCGCGCCACGTCCACGTAATGGGACAGGCTCACGGCCGCGCCTCCTTCGCCTTGCCGGCCGCGCCGCCCTCCGCGCCAATCCAGCCGTAGCCCTTCTCCTCCAGCTCCAGCGCCAGCTCGCGCCCGCCCGAGCGCACGATGCGGCCCGCCGCCATCACGTGCACGTGGTCCGGCACGATGTAGTCCAACAGCCGCTGGTAGTGCGTGATGACCACCATCGCGCGGTCCTTCGCGCGCAGCGCGTTCACCCCGCCCGCGACGATGCGCAGGGCGTCGATGTCCAGGCCCGAGTCCGTCTCGTCCAGCAGCGCCAGCCGGGGCTGGAGCACCGCCATCTGGAAGATCTCGTTCCGCTTCTTCTCCCCTCCGGAGAAGCCCTCGTTCACCGAGCGGTTCATGAACGCCGCGTCCAGCTCCACGAGCTTCGCCTTCTCCCGGGCGAGCTGGAGGAAGTCCATCGCGTCCAGCTCCTCCTCGCCCTTCGCGCGGCGCTGCGCGTTGAGCGCCGTGCGCAGGAAGTGCAGGTTGCCCACGCCGGGGATCTCCACCGGGTACTGGAACCCCAGGAACACGCCCGCCTTCGCGCGGTCCTCCGGAGGCGTGCCCAACAAGTCGCGGCCGTCGAAGCGCACCGTGCCCTTCGTCACCTCGTACGTCTCGCGCCCCGCGAGCACGCCCGCGAGCGTGCTCTTGCCGGAGCCGTTGGGGCCCATGATGGCGTGCACCTCGCCGGCGCCGACCTCCAGGTTTATGCCCTTGAGGATCTCCTTGCCGCCCACGCGGGCGTGCAGGTCCTGAATGCTGAGCAGCGACATCACCCCACGCTCCCTTCCAGACTCACGCCCAGCAGCTTCTGCGCCTCTACCGCGAACTCCATGGGCAGCTCCTTGAAGACCTGCCGGCAGAAGCCATTCACGATCATCGACACCGCGTCCTCCTGCGAGATGCCGCGCTGCCGGCAGTAGAAGAGCTGGTCCTCGCCAATCTTCGACGTGGAGGCCTCGTGCTCCACCTGCCCGGTCGCGTTCTTCACCTCGATGTACGGCAGCGTGTGGGCGCCGCACTCGTCGCCCAGCAGCAGCGAATCGCATTGCGTGTAGTTGCGTGCGTTCGCCGCGCTCTTGAGCATCTTCACCTGCCCCCGGTACGTGTTCTGCCCGCGGCCGGCGGAGATGCCCTTGGACACGATGGTGGAGCGGGTGTTCTTCCCGATGTGCACCATCTTCGTGCCCGTGTCCGCCTGCTGCCGGTGGTTGGTGAGCGCCACCGAGTAGAACTCGCCCACCGCGTCATCCCCCTTGAGGATGACGCTGGGGTACTTCCAGGTGATGGCGGAGCCCGTCTCCACCTGGGTCCACGAAATCTTGGAGCCCTGGTGCGCGATGCCGCGCTTGGTGACGAAGTTGTAGATGCCGCCCCGGCCCTCCGCGTCGCCCGGGTACCAGTTCTGCACCGTGCTGTACTTGATGGACGCGCCGTCCAGCGCGACCAGCTCCACCACCGCCGCGTGCAGCTGGTTGGTGTCGCGCATGGGCGCGGTGCAGCCCTCCAGGTAGCTCACGGAGGCGCCCTCGTCCGCGACGAGCAGCGTGCGCTCGAACTGGCCCGTGTCCGCCGCGTTGATGCGGAAGTACGTGGACAGCTCCATGGGGCACTTCACGCCCTTGGGCACGTAGCAGAAGGAGCCGTCGCTGAAGACCGCGGAGTTGAGCGCGGCGAAGAAGTTGTCGGAGAAGGGCACCACCGTGCCCAGGTAGCGCTCCACCAGCTCCGGGTGCTCGCGCACCGCTTCGGAGAAGGAGCAGAAGATGACGCCCGCCTTGTAGAGCTTCTCCCGGAACGTGGTGGCCACCGACACGGAGTCGAACACCGCGTCCACCGCCACGTTCTGCAGCCGCTTCTGCTCCTCCAGCGGGATGCCCAGCTTCTCGTAGGTGCGGAGGATCTCCGGATCCACCTCCGACAGGCTGTCCTTCTTCGGCTTCTGCTTCGGCGCCGAGTAGTAGCGGATGGCCTGGTAGTCGATGGAGTGGTACTTCACCGCCTGCCAGGTGGGCTCCTTCAGCGTGAGCCAGTGCCGGTACGCCTTCAGGCGCCACGCCAGCATGAACGCGGGCTCGTTCTTCTTCGCCGACAGGACGCGGATGACGTCCTCGTCCAGGCCGGGCGGCAGCGTGTCCGCCTCCACGTCGGTGACGAAGCCCGCCTGGTAGCCCTTGCGCGCCAGCTCCTGGATGGTTTCGGTGCTGCTCATGAACGGACTCCCGTGACGGAAGGAGGAAGGCCCGCGGACGCCGGCAGGCCCAGGCCCACCAGCCGCTCCGGCATGCGGGGCACCGGCGCGCGCAGGTCCGCGAGCGTCAGCCGCCCCAGCGCTTCCTGGATGGCTTGATTGATGAGGCGCCAGTGGCCGCGCACCTGACAGACGGACTCCAGCTCACAGGGCGCCCCGGGCGACCCCTGGTGCTGGCCGCACTCCGTGAGGGACACCGGCCCCTCCAGCGCCGTCACCAGCTCCGCCAGCGAGATGGCCTCCGCCGGCCGCGCCAGCCCATAGCCGCCGCTGGCCCCGCGGTGCGACACCACCAGCCCCGCCTGCAGCAGGCCCTTCAGGACCTTGCTCGCGGACGGAAGCGAGACACGCGTGCGCGCCGCCAGCTCTCGCGTGGTGCGGGTTTCCCCGTCCGCGCGCGCCAGCTCGGCCATCAGCACGATGCCGTAGTCGGTCATCTTGCTCATCCGGAGCATGAGTGGGGTGACTCCTGTGGCTGTCGGGGGCCCGATGCCCGCGACGGCCTCTTATGTAATGTGGACCACCGCAGTCCACATTCAAATCCGGACCGCTCCCTTGCCCGCCACATCGGGTGTGGGTTCGCCGCACTCCAGGGTCCAAGCTAGGGTGGGGCCGCCGTCTCCCCCTCCGAGGAGTCCCACCGATGCGCCGTCCCCTTCCCCTCCTGCTCACCGCGCTGCTCCTGACGCTGGTGGGCTGTGAGAAGAAGTCCACGTCCGCCCCCGCGTCCCAGGAGGGAAGCGCCACCGCCGCGCCGCCCGCGGGCAGCATCCTCATTGGCGAGGTGGGCAGCCTCACGGGCCCCGAGGCCACCTTCGGCATCTCCGCGCGCAACGGCATCGACCTGGCGCTCCAGGAGGCCAACGCCGAGGGCGGCGTGCGGGGCCAGAAGCTGGTGGTGCGCGTCTACGACAGCCAGGGCCGGCCGGAGGAGGGCGCCCAGGCCGCCACGCGGCTCATCGCGCAGGACAAGGTGGTGGCCCTGCTGGGCGAGGCCGCGTCGTCCGTGTCCATGGCGATGGCGGACAAGGCGCAGGCCGCGAAGGTGCCCATGATCACCCCCACCTCCACCAGCCCGGAGGTGACGAAGAAGGGCGACTACATCTTCCGCGTCTGCTTCATCGACCCGTTCCAGGGCCTGGTGATGGCGAAGTTCGCGCGGGAGAACCTGAAGCTCGACAAGGTCGCGGTGCTCACCGACAACAAGAGCGCCTTCTCCGTGGGGCTGGCGGAGGTGTTCAACCAGAAGTTCAAGGAGTTCGGCGGGACCATCGTCACCAACGAGAGCTACTCCAAGGGCGACACCGACTTCCGCGCGCAGCTCACCGCCATCAAGAACACGAAGCCCGAGGCCGTGTTCGTCCCTGGCTACTACACCGACGTGGGCATCATCGCGCGGCAGGCGCGCGAGGTGGGCCTGCGCGTGCCGCTGCTGGGCGGCGACGGGTGGGACTCCGACAAGCTGTACGAGCTGGGCGGCTCCGCGCTGGACGGCAGCTACTTCTCCAACCACTACTCGCCGGACAACCCGGACCCCATCGTCCAGGGCTTCCTCAAGAAGTACAAGGCCGCCTACGGCGCGGTGCCGGACAGCGTGGCGGTGCTGGCGTACGACGCCGCGCGGCTGCTGGTGGACGCGATGAAGCGCGCGCCGGACACCTCCGGGCCGGCCCTGCGTGACGCCATCGCGACCACGAAGGACTTCCCGGGCGTCGCGGGCACCATCAACCTGGACGCCAACCGCGACGCGGTGAAGCAGGCCGTGGTGATGAAGGTGCAGGACGGCAAGGCGGTGTTCGTCACCACCGTGAAGCCGTAGCGCGCCCCTCGGCCCTGCCGCCCGTCCCCGCCGTCAGGGGATGGGCGACTGGATGACGTAGTAGATGGACTGGAAGTAGGTGTTGAGGGCGCGGATCAGCTGGACGAGGAACGGCCAGCTCATCACGGAGAAGCCGAAGAAGGCCGCCGTGATGACGCCGTACTCCGCCATGGCCTGGCCGCGCTGACGCAGCCCCAGCGCCTTGGGCGTCTTCATTCCTCATCCCCGGAAGGAGCTGAATCGTCCTTGGAAGGCTTCTGGCACTCCTTCACGCAGGTGTCCTTGATCTTCGTGAACATCTGCGTGCACTCGGCGACCTTCTTCGAGCGCTCCTTGCAGAGCTTGGTGTTGCGCGCCAGGTCGTCCACGCAGACCTGAGCGCAGCCCTTGGCCCACGCCGAGGGGGCGACGAACAACACCGCGCCCACGGCCAGCCCCCAACCCCATTGCTTCATCATGTCCTCGCGCTCCTTTCGCGCAGTGCTCATGGCAGGGCGTCCGGCCGCTGCATCAGCGACAGGTGGAACTCCACCTCGTCACTGCCCGTCGCCTGCTTCAGGATGACCTGTCCACGCATGCCCGTGTTGTTCACCACGAACTCCCGCTGCTGGAAGCCTGGAGAGCTGCCAGCCTCCGCCGCCCAGCCCTGAAGGCGCAGCGAGGAGCGGTAGTCCTGCTCCGCCTCTTCCACGCTCCGCGCCGCCACCCGGCCCGTCACCATGGTGTTCTGGAGGCCTTCCATGTTCAACGTCAGGGTGGAGACCTGCCGCAGGTTCGGCGGCACCGGGACCCAGTCCGGCACCTCGGCGGCGCGGCGATGGAGCATGTTGCCCACCTGCCCGGAGGAGACGAAGGCCATCGTCTCGCCGCCCTGGTGCAGCGTGGAGACCAGGCGGATCTCCTCCGTGTCCGGCTCCCAGTACCCCACGTAGCCCGAGTTCTCGCTGAAGCGCGTCCCGATGACGGGCAGGCCCTGGTCCAGGATGACCTTGCGGTAGTGCAGGAGGACTTCGTCCGACGAATCCTTCGTGGTGAAGAAGGCGACGGCGATGGGAACGTCCGGCCCCAGGTAGTCCGCCGCCAGCGCCTCGGGGCGCCCCGCGTTCGGGTAGGGCGGGAAGTACGTCAGCGAGCGCGCCAGGATGGCCTCGTCCCGCTTCGAGCGTTGCACGCCCTCCTCCTGCTTCGCCTCCATCATCTCGGCCTGATCCTCCACGCGCTCCAGCTCGGAGTCCGCCTTGTCGCGATAGGTGACGTCCTCCCAGGCCATGCCCAGCAGCACGCCCACCACGGACACCGAGAACAGCAGTGCCCCTGCGCGGAAAGCGGAGTGATGGGCGAGGTCCTTCAGCACTTCTCCGCATCCTTACAGCCCAGGTACCACTCACCGCGCTGGCCGTGCTTGTAGATGCTCTCGCTCTTGTTGGAGTCCCAGTCCTTCCACTCGGTGGTGAAGTAGTTGGCGCCCCGGCCGCCACGGCCTTCCTGCTTGATGCTGATGGAGGGCGTGGGCGTGCGGCCATCGTGGGGCTTGATGGCGAGGTTCGGCGAGAGCGGACTGTCGCCCATCACCAGGGCCAGCGGCGAGAGCAGGTCCTGGGTGATCCTCTGGCTGAAGGTCGCGTAGGCTTCCGCCATGCTCAAGTACTTCACGCTGGTCCTGTAGGCGGAGCTGACACGGTCATGCAGCTCCCCGCTCTTGTCGCCCGGCTCCGTGTCGGCTTCCTTCGTGAGCGCCCAGGTGTCGGTGATGATGGACATCTGCTGCTGCTTGAGGAAGTAGGCGTTGCCGTCCTTGCCGCCCGTGCCTGCCTCGGCGTTGCCGTGGACGTCGCCCTCGCCCTTCCAGTTCTTCTTCACGAGCTTCGGCTCCTTGCCGAACTGGGGCAGGAACGTCTCCGGCAGCATGTAGTTCTCCACCACCGCGCGGGCGGAGCACTTCACCAAGCCGCCGTTGGTGTACTGGCCCCGGTACATCAAGTAGCGGGGCTCCATCCCGCCGCCCGCGCCCTTTTCAGGCTCCTCGCACGTCACCTGCTTGGCGTTGTTGTTCATCCAGCAGACGTGGGCCACCACCGCCTTGTGGTGGTCCGGATCGCTGCAGTCCAGGTACGAGCCGTCCGAGCCCTTCTTGTCGGTGCGGTCGAGGCCGGATTCGTGGTCGCAGAAGGTCAGCCGGGAGAAGTACTGGATCTGGGTGCCGCCACTGCCCGTCCTGTTCGGCTTCAGGGGCTGGGTGTAGTCCTGCGTGGTGTAGTCCCAGACGGTGGACAGCGCCGCCTCCTGCGCGTCCAGGGAGTAGCGCAGCAGGTCGTCCAGGAAGATGGAGTAGAGGAAGATGGGGATGAGGACGATCATCGACAGCGCCATCTCCACGGAGGCGGCGCCACGGGGACCGCGGCGAAGTCGAGGGCTCATAGGGTCAGCTTCTCCGCGCCCGCCGCGATCTGCCCGGCTTCTGAATTGCCCGCGGCGCCGAGCACCTTGGTCGCCTCCTGGGCCGTGAACGGGTGGAGCTTGGCGCGCCAGTAGGGGTTGAAGAGGCTGGGAGCCTCCTTCCAGCCGCCCTTCCCCAGCCGGTGGTAGTAGACCAACGCCTTGGACAGGGCGGCGCCTTCTCCCGGCGCCAGCCGGAGCTCTCCCTCCCCCTGCGCCCCGTGGTTGAAGCGCATCGTGCCGGAGCTGTTGAGCTCCCAGGGCCCCTTGGTCCCGCCGCCGATGAAGAACTGCTTGGTCACGTAGCTGTAGACGTGCGGCTGGCCCCAGTCCTCGCCCGGATCGGCGATGCCGCGGAACTTCATGAAGCAGTTCCCCGTGGAAGCGCACCCGGACAGGTCCTTGGTGTTGATGCCCCTGAAATCGCTGTGCTGTCCGTTGTGGGCCCCGTTCGGCTTGTGCTCGCTGCCGCTCTGCGCGCTGCTGAGGGTGGCCTTGTAGGGGAAGGCGGAGAAGCCATCACGCCACTGCTGCATCAGGATGCCGTGCTCGTCGGCGCCCACCATCTTGCCGGTGTTGCCTGAAGTCTGGCCGTTGGCGTGGATGCCGCTCATGGACTCAACGACCTTCGCCGTGCCCGCATGGGTCACGCCCATGTGCGTGCCCCGGCTGGGGATGTCCTTGAGCAGCGACTTCTGGAAGGTGTTGTTGAGGTAGGTGGGGATGCCGTTCATCAGCACCGGGATGCTCCGGTCCGACGCCCAGCCAGGGCGCGTCGCGTTGGAGACCTCCGTCATGGAGCGGGCGCGCGCCTTGATGTCCGTGCTGGGCGCTTTCTGGCAGTTCATCCCGTCCACCACGCAGTCGAACTCCAGGATGTTGAGGCCCCCCACCCCGGCGCTCACGTTGCTGGCTCCAGGCGCGTTGTTGTCCGTCAGGGCGCTCAGGCCGGAGCCACGCAGGGTGTTGCGCGTCGTCGTGTGCACGGTGGCCTGGGAGCCGTGCAGGGCATCCGCCATGCCGTTGAGTTCCTTGATGACCTGGTTGAACGGCCTCTCAAGGTTCTTCACCTTGTTGTTGTAGTTGTTCGCCTTCTGGCTGTACTTGCCCGCGATGATGCCCGCCTCAATCGCGTGCGCGCAGTGCGACAGGTTCGGGTAGCACTGCCCCAGCTCCTCGACGGCGATGATGCCGAAGTTCCAGGCTCCGGCGGTCATCATGTCGCCCGTGACGCTGGCGGCCACCATGTAGCCGTGCACGCTGGTCATGGCCGCGTAGGAGGCGGCGATGGCCCGGTTGGTGACGGCGTAGTAGTTGAGCGAGCGCGCCTCCAGCACCGCCATGGAGTACGCCATCGTGTCGCTGTGCTGCTGCAGGTTCATCTTCTCCCGCAGGGCGTGGCTCAGGTTGAAGCTGAGCGTCGTCATCAGCGCGAGCAGCAGGAACGACAGACAGGCGAGCACCAGGGACTGCCCCCGGCTCCGTCTTCTGCGGGCATGACGGGTCTTCATTCGGTCACCCCAAGGAGTCGAACGTGAAGGTGCACTTGTTCGTGAGATACGAGTCGGGCAGGTCGGTCGCCGTCAGGTACAGATTGGAGTGCATCCGCATGATGTACGTGGCGCGGATGGGCAGGATGTAGAGCTTCTGCGCGGCGGCGGCGTCGTTCTGCTCGATCTGATATTTGACGTACGACTTCTTTGTCTGGTTTTCCTGTTTACCCAGCCGCAGCACCCAGGGGAGCGTCTGCTGGCCCCGCGCGATGTTGTAGATGACGACATCCGCGAAGGGGATGGGCAGCCGGTAGTTGAACGTCACCTGGATGCTCAGCTTGGTGCGAAGGCTCCGTCCCCAGTCACCGTTCCCCGAGGGGTCGTCACCAGAGGCGATCCTCGGATCATCGAAGTCCGCCTCCTTGTTGTCGTGGGTGTCGGAGGTGATCAGGTTCTTGGAGGGGCCGCAGATCTGCACCTCCGCGTACTTGAGGTTGACCTCCGGCATCTTGTTCCTGGAGACGGCGTTCCACTTCTGGTTGAACTCCGAGGCGCCGTTGACGGGGGTGATCTTCTCCGCGCCACCGCCGCCGGCCTGGCTGATCATGGGCAGCAGGACGGCGAGCGCCGCGCGCTCCATCATCTCCACGTTGCCGTTGTGCAGGGAGCCGGCCCGCACGGCCTTGTAGGCCGCGTACTTCGTCAACAGGCGGGCCTGGTGCATCAGGCCCAGCTGGAGGATGCCCAGTAGCAAGAAGACAAACAGGGGAAGCACGATGGCTGTCTCCACCGCCACCTGCCCTGATTCGGATCTGGACCGCATGACCGTCCCCGGGAGTCACATGAGGTAAGCGTCTTCCCGACCCCAGCTTTCTCCCACCTTATCCCCCAACCCCGCCACACGACACCATCCGTCAACTGGACGAGAGGGGGTATGGAGGGACCTGGCGTGCTGTCGGGTAGCGGGAGGGGCTGGGATACGGCGCTTGACGCGACGCTCCTCGCATGGTCTCGAACAGGGTCGGCGTTGAAGGACTGGGGCCGGGCAAAGCGAGCAGAGGAGTGGCAATGAACTGGCGATTGGCATGGCGCGCGGCGTTGGTCGCGACGGCGGTGGCTCTGGCGGCGTGCGGCAGCGACAGTGAGAAAAACGGGGACGGTGACGAGACCCCCGTGGGCGAGGACCGTCCGGGCATGGGCCGCGACGAGACCGCGCCACAAGGGACGGCCTTCACGCTTCCGACGGGCCTGGAGCTGGAGCAGCCCATCAAGGGCTACAACGACCCCGACCCCACGGACTGTGATGACAAGTATGAGGACGAGGCGAAGGGTCAGGGCGAGCTCGTGCGCCTGTGCCTCATCTTCCGCAACACGACGAACCGGCCCATCACCGTGCAGCTGCCGCCGGGCCTCGTCTTCGTGTCCCGCAACCGCGGCGTGCAGAACGGCATGCTGGCGCAGCGGGTGACCATCGAGGTGCCGGCGGGTGAGCGGTACTTCCAGCCCCTGTTCCTCTACTGCGTCAACAGCGAGCGCCAGCCGTCCTCCCCGGAGGAGAACTACGACATGGGCCCTGTCACCCAGTACGCCGACTTCCAGGAGCTGTTCCGCCTGCTGGAGAACAAGACGGTGACGAGCACGAACTTCCCCGTCGTCCAGCAGGCGATGACGGACCTGTCGGACAACCTGGGCCTGTCGGCGAGCATCCGCGCCCGCATCAACGCCCTGTAGTGTCGGGGGCCCTCCGGCGGCGGGCCGTCACCGCCGCCGGGCGATCTCCTGGATGAGCGCGACGTAGCGGCGCTGCTGGGGGTTGAGCTTGAAGGCCTTGCGGAGCGCATCCTCCGCGAGCGCCCACTGACCCTCGCCCCGGGCCACGTCGCCCAGGAAGGCCCAGCCTTCCTCCAGGCCGGGCTCCTGCCGCGTCAGCTCCTGGAGTTCCTGGAGCACCAGCCGGCCGTGCGCCTCCGGCTTCATCAGGTAGCGCGCCCAGGCGCGGTGCACCTGGTGCAGCGGCCTTGGGTCGATGTCGCAGGCGTATTCGAAGTACTCGAAGGCGCCCGCGAAGTTGCGGGCCTCCAGCCGGCGCTTGCCCTCGTCGAACTGGGTGGTGGCGTCCAGCAGGTCCGTGCGGATGCGGAACTGCTCCGCGGTGGAGGGCCGGCCAGTGTTGTTGCGCGCCTTCTCCCGCTGGGCCTGCCGGCGCTTCTTCCACAGCGTGTTCTGCTCCGGCTCCGACAGCGCGCCGTAGGCCCGCGCGTAGGCGGCGAGCATGCCTTCCGCCTTCTCCTTCAGCTCCGCCGTCTGGAAACGCAGCGGGGCGAAGCGGTCCGCGGCGGCGAGGAAGGCCTTGCGCAGCGCCACCGGCTGCGCGTCCTCCGGCACGTCCAGGAGCGCGAACGGGTCCAGGCTCCGGTGGTTGAGGAACGCGCCCAGCAGCGCGTTGCGCGCGGCCTCGTCGTCATCCGAGAAGGGCGTGCCGGAGGGCCCGGTGGACGCGACCGGCGCCGGGGTGGGCACGGGCTCCGGGGCGACCACGGACACGGGAGGGGCCTTCTGGGCCAGCTCCTGGGCCTTCAGGTCCGCGTCCTCCACGAAGCCCGCCACGCCCAACAGGCACAGCGCGTAGAGCCGGCGCAGCACGCTGTCCATGTCGAAGCCGGTGCGCTCCAGGAGCTCGTTGAAGGTGGGGCGCTGGCGCAGGGCCTGGAAGAGGCGCGCGTCCTTGGAGGACAGCTTGGGCGCGGAGTCCACGCCGGGCATCTGCCCGAAGCGGCGGTCGTCGGTGAAGGTGAAGTGCGTGGCGACGGTGTCGAAGGGCAGCTGGGTGGAGATGCCCGTCAGGATGAGCTGCGCGGTGTTGGCGCGCACGGTGGCGTCCGGGTTCTCCACGTCCGCGATGAGGCGGTACTTCGCGTCCGTCCAGCGGAAGCAGTCCAGGAGCTTGTGCGCCAGGTTCGCCTGGAGCTGCTTGTAGAGGTCGAACGGGCTGATGAGCCCCTTCTGCACGAGCAGCGCGCCCAGCTGGAGGCCCGTGGACACGCTCTCCGCCAGGGACTTCTGGTAGTCCGCCTCCGACAGGCGGCCCTTCTCCACCAGGTACTTGCCCAACGTCTCGTGCAGGAGGTTGGAGTTGCACGCCACCGGCGAGCCGTCCTCGAAGGTGATGCGCTTCTCGCGCTGGCGCACCTTGAGCTCCAGCGTGCAGGTGCGCTCCTCCACCATCAGCGCGTGCAGGAGCAGCGGGAAGGGCGTGTCCGCCAGCAGGCCCTCGCGCTGGCGCAGCACCTGGGAGGGCGGGGGGAACATGCGTGAAGCCTGGCGACCCTTCTCGCCTGGGAGGCGGCAGGGCGGGCTTCGCGCGGACTACTCCGCGTCGTCCCCGCCCATGTCGTCGGCGGCGTAGGGCTCATCATAGTAGGAGCCGTAACGGCCCGGGGCCGCGTCGTGCGTGGGCAGGAAGCGGGTCAGGTACGCCCCCACGCCCATCAGCACCAGGGCCACGGCGGCGTACGTCAGCGGGCGGGACGGGCGCGCCCGGTAGGCCCACCAGCGGTCGCGGCGGCGCTGGAAGCGAGGGGCCACGGCGTACTCGCGCCAGGCCGCATCCCGCATGGCCTTCGCCTCCGCCTCCTGGCCCTGCTTCGCCAGCACGCGGGCGAGGAGCACGCGCCCCTCCACGGAGCCCTGGCGCACCTGGAGGAAGCGCTCCAGGGCCTCGCGCGCGCCCTTGAGGTCTTCGTACTGGAGGCGGAAGCGGCCGCGCTCCAGGTCGATGGCGCCCTGGCGGTAGTCCGCGTCCAGGCGCGCGGCCTCGTCGAGCAGCAGCTCGCCCCGGGGCGGGTCGCCAGCGCCCAGGTAGGCCACGCCCAGGAGGTACAGGGTGTCCACGTCGTCGTCGCCCGCGTCCAGGTTGGGGCGCAGCAGGTCCACCGCTTCCGCGTAGCGCTTCTGGCCCAGGCGGATGTCGGCCAGCTCCGCGCGGGCGCGGCGGTCGTGGGTGTTGGTGAGGATGGTGCTGGCCAGCGCTCCAGCGCGCTGCCACCGCTTGAGGGCCCGCACGGGGCTGGGCAGCACCTGGAGGGTGAAGCGGTCCGCCGCGAAGAGCAGCACGGCCACCAGCGCCAGGGACAGCAACGGGCTGCCCGTCAGCATCGTGAGGCCCATCCACAGCAACCACTTGGTCAGCACGGTCGAACGTCCTTCCTGGAACCACCCCGGGTGAAGCCCCCGGGCCGCCTACAGCAGCCGCGCGCAGATGGCGCTGTGCACGTCCACCCCCCGCTCCGTCAGGGCCAGCCTGCGCCCATGCCGGGTGGCGAAGCCGTGGGCCACGAGGCGCTCGACTTCCGCGCGCCGGGGCTCCACGGGCTGGCCATATCGCTCACACACGGCCTCCCAGTCCACCCCCGACACCAGGCGCAGGCCCATGCTCAGCCGCTCGGCGAAGAGCTCGTCGGGCCCCAGGGCCTCGCGGCCCGCCTCGGGCACCCGCCCCTCCTCCACCGCGCGCAGGTACGCCTCCGGGCTGCGCAGGTTGACGTAGCGGTGGGCCTCCGGGGCCAGCAGCATGCCGGTGGCGCCCACGCCCAGCGCCAGGTACTCGCCGCCCGTCCAGTACAGCGCGTTGTGCCGCGAGCCGAGGCCGGGGCGCGCGTGGTTGGACACTTCATAGCGGGCCAGGCCGTGGGCCCCGTACACGTCGCGCACCGTGCGGGCCATGGCCACCACGTCGTCGTCCTCGGGCAGCGTGAGCTCCCCGCGCTCGAGCTGCTTGGACAGCGGCGTGGACTCCGCCAGCACCTCGCGCTCCACCGTCAGCGCGTAGGTGGACAGGTGCTCTGGCGACAGCGACACGGCCCGGCGCGCGTCCGCCTCCACCTGCGCCAGCGTCTGGCCGTGCACGCCGTAGATGAAGTCCATCGCCACCACGGGGAAGGCCGCCTTGCGCGCCGCCGCCACGGCGGCCTCCACCATGGCCGCGTCGTGCGCGCGGCCCAGGGCCTTCAGGGTCTCTGGCTGGAAGGACTGCACGCCCAGCGACAGGCGGTTGATGCCCGCGGCGCGATAGCCGGCGAAGCGCTCCGCGTCCGAGCGCTCCGGGTTGCCCTCCAGTGACACCTCCAGCCCCGGGGCGAGCGACATGCGGGCGGCGATGCCCTCCAGCACGCGCGCCACGTAACGGGGGTGCCACAGGGATGGCGTGCCCCCGCCCAGGAAGAGGGACTCCAGCGGCTTCGTGCGGAGCGCGGGGTCGGCCGACAGGCGCGCGTCCAGCTCCGCCAGCACCGCGTTCGCGTACCGCTCCTCCGGCACCTGGCGCGCGACCGCCACCGCGAAGTCGCAGTAGGGGCACTTGGCCAGGCAGTAGGGGAAATGCAGGTAGAGCCCGAAGCGGGCGGCCTGCATGCCCGTCAATGGGTCCGTGGGCGCGGCGAAGGACATGGAGGTCCAACCTCTACTTCAGGGCCTTCAATTGCGCTTCCAGGCGCGCCACCTTCGCCTTGGTGCTGGCGGCCGATTCAAGCGCTGCCTCGGCCGCCATCAGCTTGCGCTTCATGGAGGCCACGTCGGACTTGAGCTGGTCGCGCTCCTGGGCCCAGTCGGCGGGGACGGCGGTCGCCGTAGCGGGAAGCTCCGCGAGCCGGACCTCGAGCCCCTGCCGGGCCGCCTGCTCCTCCCGCAGCGCGGCGCTGACCTCGGCGAGCCGGGCCTCCAGGGCGGCGCGCTCCGCCTGCTGCGCGCCACCGGATTGCGTGAGCCTCGCCTCCAGCGCCGCCTTCGCGCCCTGCTCCGCTTGCAGCGTGGCGCCCGACTGGTCGAGGCGGGCCTCCAGCGCCGCCTTCGCGAGCTGCTCCGCCTGGAGCGCCGTGCTGGACTGCGCGAGCTTCGCCTCCAGCGCCGCCTTCGCGAGCTGCTCCGCCTGGAGCGCGGTCCCTGATTGACTGAGCTTCGCTTCCAGCGCCGCCTTCGCGAGCTGCTCCGCCTGGAGCGCCGTGCTGGACTGCGCGAGCTTCGCCTCCAGCGTGGCCTTCACCGCGTCCAGGTCCTTCACGCGGGCCGCCTGCGTTTCGGCGATCCGGCGCTTGGACTCGGAGGCCTCCAGCGCGCCTTCCACCATCTTCACGCGCTGGTGGAGGCGGTCCACCTTGTCCGCCTCCGCCCTCGCCGCCTCCAACTGCTCGCCGAGCGACGCCAGCTCCTCGCGCTGCCCGTCCTGCCCCGCGCTCAACGCCTCCACGCGGGCCTCGGCCTCCGCGGCGTTGACCCGCGCGTCCGCGGCCTCCGCTTCCACCGCTTCGCGCCGGGCACGCTCCAGCGACAGCTCCTCCTGCGCCTTCGCGACCAGGGCCACCTGGCGCTGCACCTCCGCGTCGCGCTGGCCCACCGCCGTCTCCAGCATGGTGGCGCGCGCGGAGAAGCCGACGCGCTCCGCCTGCGTGGTGGCCAGCTTTCGCTCCACCGCGGCGAGCTGCTGCTGGTGCGCCTCGTGCTCGGCCTGCGCGGCCGCGACCCGCGACGTGAGCTCCGCCACCTGCGCCGACAGCTCCGCCGCGCGCGCCTCGGCCTCGTGCACCTTCGCTTCGGCTTCGTGCACCGCCTCGCCGAGCGCCGCCGCGTCCGACTCCATCCGGTCGCGCAGCGCCACCTGCTCGACCTCGGCGGCCTCCAGCACCTCGCGCAGCGAGGCCAGCTCCGACTCGGCCATGCGCGCCCGGACTTCGGCCGCCTCCGCCTCCGCGCGCCCACCGTCGCGCGCCTGCGCCAGCTCCGCTTCCAGCGCGCGGACTCGCGCCTGGGCCTGCGCGGCCTCCGCGACACGGCCCTCCAGCGCGCTCCTCAGCGAGGGCAGCTCCGCCGCCTCCACCGTGCGCGCGGTGAGCGCGGCGCGCAGCCCCACCGCGTCCGCGTCCTTCAGCGCGAGCGACCGCTCCAGCTCCGTCACCTGCGTCTGCAGCGACTTGAGCCCGTCCTCCACCACCGCGAGCTGCCGGCGCGCGGCGTCCCGCTCTCCTTCGAGCAGCTTCGCGTGGGCGTGCGCCTCCTCCAGCGAGCTGCGCGACCAGTCGCTCTCGCTCTCCAGCGCGCCCATCGCGCCCCGCGCCTCCGCCAGCGCCGTCTCCAGCTGCCCCATGCGCAGGGCCTGGGCATCGCGCTCGGCGGTGAGCGACTGCACCTCGGAGGTCAGCCGCTCCACGTCCGCGAGGACCGACTGGTACTGCTCCTGGACGGCCTCCAGCGCGCCCTGCGCCTCGGACTTGCCGGACGCCAGCTCCGCCACCCGGTCCTGCGCGAGCCCCAGCGCCTCCTTGGCGCCGACCAGCTCCTCCGCCATCGCCCCGCGCGACTCGCGCTCGACCTGCAGCTCCTCCGCCAGCCGGGGAAGCTCCGACTCCACCTCCGCCAGCGCGCGCGTGAGGTCCCGGCGATCCGCCTCCGACGCGGCCAGCTCCGCCTCCAGCGCGGCCACCCTCGCCTGGGCCTGCTGCAGACGCTGTTCGTCCTGCGCCGTCCGCGCCGGAGCGCCCGCGCCCCCTTCCTTGCGCGCCTTCTCCAGCGCGGCCTTCAGCTGGGTGAGCTCGCCCTCGCGCTCGGCGTAGAGCGCGCGGGCGCGGGCCAGCGTCTCCGTCTTCTGCTTCAGGATTCCCCGGAAGAACTCCAGCTTGTCCTCGGGCGAGCCGCCCATGGGCAGCCGGGGCTCCGCGGGCTCCGCGAAGGGGTCCCCCTTGCCCGGACTGCGCGCCGCCGCCGCCGGGGACGGAGGCGCGGTCGTGGGCAACCCGCCACCGCCGATGGGCGCGGGGGTCGTGGGGACACGGGCGGCCGGGACACTGGCGGGCCGGGCCGCGGGGTCGGCGGGCAAGGCGGCGGCCGGCCGCCGGGGCGGCAGGGGTGGAGGCGCGGTGGGGGGAGGCTTGGGAACCGCGAGCGGCCGGAGGGCTGCCGGGGCGGGCGCCGCCACCGGGGCGTCGCCGTCATCCAGCAATTCCTTGAGGTCCGCGAGCGGATCCGCCTCGTCCGGGGGAGACGGCATGTGCGTGCCCAGGTTACTGGCCACGGGAAGTTTCCACCAGTTACGCGACGGTGCCCTCGCCGCTTCGCCTGCCTGGAGGGAGGCGGGCGACCCGGTCCGCTCGACGTGAGAGGGGCGGGGCGTTAGCCAATGGAGCAAACATCACACCTCGCCTTGCCTCCCCGTGGGAGGGGATGACAGCTTCGGACACTCCCTATGCCCATCCGCTACAGCCTGCCCAACGGGCTCACCGTCGTCTTCGAAGAGCAGCACGCCGCCAAGGTCGCGGCCTTCCAGGTCTGGGTCAAGGCCGGCAGCGCCGATGAAAGGCCCGACCAGGCCGGCCTCGCCCACCTGCACGAGCACATGCTCTTCAAGGGCACGGAGCGCAGGGGCCCGGGTGAAATCGCCCGGGACATCGAAGCGCACGGCGGTGAAATCAACGCCTGGACGTCCTTCGACCAGACCGTCTACCACATCGTCATCGCCAGCCAGTTCGCCCGCACGGGCCTGGACATCCTGGGGGACGCCGTCCGCCGCTCCGCGTTCGACAAGGACGAGCTGGCGCGGGAGATCGAGGTGGTGTGCGAGGAGATCAAGCGCAGCTTCGACTCTCCGGCCCGCCGGTCCTCGCGCGGGCTGTTCACCGCCGCGTTCCAGACGCACCCGTACCGGCTGCCCGTCATCGGCACCGAGGAGAGCGTGCGCGGCTTCACCCGCGAGAAGGTGCTGGAGTTCTACCACCGGCACTACACGCCCCAGAACCTGGTGCTGGTGGTGGTGGGCGACCTCACCGAGGCGCAGCTGCGCCCGTGGGTGGAGGAGATCTTCGGCGGTGACTGGGGCCGGCCCTACGCGGGCCCGGTGTCCCGTCCCCGGGACGCGGCCCCCACCGCCCGGCGCGTCCTGGTGCAGACCGAGGACGTGAAGGAGGCCTACCTGAACCTGGCCTTCTCCATCCCGGAGCTGGAGCACCCGGACGTGCCCGCGCTGGACGTGCTGGCGATGATCGCCGGCCAGGGCAACTCGTCGTGGCTGGTGCGCGAGGTGAAGCGCCGGCAGCACCTGGTCAACGACGTGCACGCCTCCGCGTACACGCCCAAGGACCCCGGCATCTTCTCCGTGTCCCTGACGCTGCCGCCCGCGCAGGCGCAGAAGGCGCTCACGCAGACGGCGCGCGTGCTGGAGGCGCTGCGCACCACGCGGGTGTCCGAGGACGAGCTGCGCACGGTCAAGGCCGTGGTGGAGGCGGAGTCCGTCTACCGCAAGGAGACGGTGCAGGGCACCGCGCGCAACCTGGGCTCGTACCAGACCAGCCCCGGCGGCCTGGAGTCCGAGGCCCGCTACCTGGAGCACATCCGCAACCTCACGCCGGAGGATCTGCGCCGCGTGGCGGAGAAGTACCTGCGGCTGGAGCACGCCATCGCCACCGCGCTCGTGCCGCCCTCCGCCGCGCTGACGGAAGCGGAGGTGCACGCCGCGCTGGACGAGGCGGCGCGGAGCCCCGGCCTCACGCCTCCGGAGCGCGCCGCCCGGCAGCCGCCCCCGGAGGCCCCCGCGCGGCCGGCCCGGAGCACCACCGGGTCCGCGCGCACGGAGGTGGTGCAGGAGAAGCTGCCCTCCGGCGCGACCCTCATCGTGCGCGTGGAGCCCCACGTGCCGCTGGTCTCCATGCGCGCGGCCTTCATCGGCGGCGTGCGGTATGAGACGCCCGCGGACAACGGCATCACCACGCTGCTCAGCCGCACCCTCACCAAGGGCACCACGTCGCTCAGCGCGGACGACATCTCCCACCTGGAGGACCTGTACGCGGGCAACGTCAGCGGCCAGGGCGGCCGCAACTCCGTGAGCCTGAAGGCGGACTTCCTGGCGCGCTACTTCGAGCCGGGCTTCCGGCTGTTCGCGGACTGCCTGCTCAACCCGGCCTTCCGCGAGGAGGAGGTCGCGCGGGAGCGCTCGCTGTTGTTGCAGGACATCCTCACCCGCGAGGACAAGCCGTCGGGCCTGGCGTTCGAGCTGTTCTCGCGCACGCTCTACCAGGAGCACCCGTACCGGCTGTCCCTCACGGGCGAGAAGGCGTCGGTGGAGGCGCTGGGGCCAGAGCAGCTGCGCGCGTACCACCGGGCGCACATGGACCCGTCGCAGCTGACGCTCAGCGTGGTGGGCGACGTGCGCGTGGACGAGGTGCGGGCGCTGGCGCGCGAGTTCTTCGGCCAGTCGCGGGGCGGCGCGGTGGCGCCGAAGCAGGTGCGGCCGGAGGCGCCGCCCTCCTCGCCGCGCGTGGAGAAGAAGACGCTCGCGCGCGCGCAGACGCACCTGGTGATGGGCTTCCAGGCCGCGCGGCTGACCGACCGGTGGCGCATCGCGCTGGACGTGCTGTCCACGGTGCTGTCCGGCCAGGGCGGGCGGCTCTTCGTGGAGCTGCGCGACAAGCGCTCCATGGCGTACAGCGTGAGCAGCTTCTCCATGGACGGGTTGGATCCGGGCTACTTCGCCGTCTACATGGGCACGAGCCCGGAGAAGGTGGACGCGGCGGTGGAGGGCATGCGCCGCGAGCTGGAGCGCATCCGCGACGAGCCCATCCCGGCGGCGGAGCTGGAGCGCGCCAAGCAACACATCATCGGGGCGTATGAAATCGACCTGCAGCGCAACAGCGCCCGCGCGACGCTGCTGGCGTTGGACACGTGCTACGGCGTCGGGCTGGACAACTTCCTGCACTACTCCGAGCACGTGGCGAAGGTGACGGCGGAGGAGATCCAGGAGGTGGCCCGCCGGGTCATCGACTTCGACCGCATGGCCATGGCCGTCGTCGGACCGTAGCGGCCGCCCGGTCGCCAGGAGGCGTGGAGGCGTCCCACGACGGCGCTTCCACGCCGCACCGGCTGGGGTAGAAGGGGCGCATGTCCCAGACCTACCTTTCACTCACCGTGGATATCGCGGAGGAAGCGTCGGAGATCCTCCAGGACCTCCTCCATGAGGCCGGCGCCCTGGGCCTGGAAGTCCGCGACCACGAGACGCCCACCATGCCGGGCGTGCGCGCCCCCGCGACGGGTGAGTCCATCGTCGTCGCCTACTTCGAGGACCGCGCCAGCGCGGAGGCCGCTCGCGACGAGGTGGTGGAGAGCCACCCCAAGGCGCGCGTCGCGCTGGACGAGCAGCCCCAGCAGGACTGGAGCAATGAGTGGAAGTCGCTCATCAAGTCCGTGAACGTGGGCCGCCTCTGGGTGGGCCCGCCATGGGACGTGGCGAACGCGCCCCAGGACAAGGTGCGCATCGTCATCGAGCCGAAGATGGCCTTCGGCACGGGAGACCACCCCACCACGTCGCTGTGCCTGGCGGCGGTGGATGACTTCATGGCCACGCACCCGGGCGCCAGCGTGCTGGACGTGGGCACCGGCACGGGCGTGCTCGCCATCGCCGCGAAGAAGCTGGGCGCGGGCACGGTGGTGGGCACCGACAACGACCCCACCTCCGTGGAGCTGGCGCAGGAGAACTGCGCCGACAACGCGACGCCCGACCTGGACATCTCCGGGCGCGAGCTGACGCAGGTGCCGGGCACCTTCGACCTGGTGCTCGCGAACATCCTGGCCAACACGCTCATCGAGCTGGCGCCGCTCATCGTCGCCAAGGCGAAGGACCGGCTGGTGCTGGCCGGCGTGCTCTCGCACCAGCGCGTGGACGTGGAGGCCGCGTACCAGAAGCTCGGGTGCACGGTGCTGGCGGGCGCGCAGCAGGGCGAGTGGGTTCGCATCGACCTGAAGCGCTGACCCACGCCTCCAGAAACAAGAGGGGGCCGGGCCACGAACACGATGTCCGAGAGCCCGACCCCTTCTGGACTCGCGCGGTGTTCCCCCTGACTACAGGACCTCGCGACTCCCGCCGGGTGCGAGCAATGCAGTCCGCGTGCCGGCCGCCGCGTCCCCGGGCGACCGGGGGACACCGGGCCCGGTTGTAGCGGGAAGGGTTACAGAACCCGCGGCGCGGGTGACCTTCCGCGCTACAGCGGGCTTCGGCGCGAGGGGCTTCAGGCTTCAGGCTTCAGGCTTCAGACGAAGCCGAGTGCCCCGGCCGCGCGGAGGGAGCCCACGACCTCGTTCCGGGTATTGAGCAGGCGCGGCTCCGCGTGGTGCTCCAGGCCTGTCATGGGCAGCGACAGGCCGTGAGGGTCCGCCAGGGCCCGGAGGACGGCGAGGAGGGCGGGAGTGGCGCAGCGGGCATCGCCATCCTCCACCTTGAGGGCGATGCCCAGGCGGGCCCGGGGCAGCGCGGCGCAGTAGACGCCCTCCGCGCCAATCTTCACCACGGCTTCGCCCCGGAAGGCCGTCATCAGGTCCGTGCACGCGCGGCCCTTGCCCGCGACCAGCTCCGGGTGCGCCAGCATCGCTTCGCGCAGGCGGCGCGCGGCGGGGTCCTCGGAGATGCCGAAGCGAGCCCAGCCGGTGGCCATGGCGCGCAGGGGCAGGCCGAAGCAGACGGCGACGCAGCCGTCCACGCCCGTCACCAGCGCGTCGCGGGGCAGGCCCGTCCACTTCGCGATTTCATCCTGGATGCGCTCCTGCACCGGGTGGCCGGCGCTGGCGTAGCCCTGGAGGTCCCAGCCGTGATGCCGGGCCAGCGCGAGCATGCCGGCGTGCTTGCCGGAGCAGTTGTTCCAGCGGGGCGTGAGCACCACGCCCGCCTTGAGCGCCTCCTCCGCGACCGCGGGCGACAGCGACGGATGCGGGCCGCACGCGAGGTCGCGCTCGTCGCAGCCGGACGCGGCCAGCATCCGCATGGCGAGGGCGCGGTGCACGGGCTCGCTGGAGTGGGACGCGCACGCCAGCGCCAGCTCGCGCGGGCCGAAGCCGAAGCGGTCCGCCGCGCCGTCCTGCACCATGGGCAGCGACTGGAAGGGCTTGGCCGCCGAGCGCCAGAAGGTGGCTCGGTCCGGGTCGCCCGCGGACGCGACGAGCGAGCCCTCCGCGCTCACCACCGCGACGGACACGGTGTGAAGGGACTCGACGAAGCCGGAGCGGGTGGATTCGATGACGAAGGTGGACATGGGCGCTCGCGGCCCATAGCAGGAGGCCCGCCCGCGTGTCCCGCCGCGGTGGGACACGGTCGGGGCCGCGCGTCCGGAAAAGGAAGGGCCTGGCCGCATGTGGGCTGGTGTCCGGGCGGGGCCTGCTGAATCCTCCGGGCGTCCCTCCCCTTCTTGAGTCAGGAAGCCGCCGTGGTCCGCCTCTTCGTTCCGCTGCCCGAGCCCACCCCCTCCGATGTGACGCTCACGGGCGAGCGCCGCCATTACCTGGTCCACGTGCTGCGGCTGTCGGAGGGCGACGCGCTGGAGGTGTTCGACGGCAAGGGCCGCGCCTTCGAGGCGCGCGTCACGGGGCTGGAGCCGGAGGCCGTCCGGCTGGTGTTGGGGACCGTGCGGGTGACGCCCCCCGCGCGACGGATGCACGTGCTCCAGGGGCTGCCCAAGGGGGACAAGCTGGAGATGGTGCTTCAGAAGGGCACCGAGCTGGGCGCCACCGCGTTCCATCCGGTGGCCACGGCGCGCAGCGTGGTGAAGCTGGAGCCGAAGCGCGCCGAGGAGCGCACGCAGCGGTGGGCCCGAATCGTGGAGGAGGCCGCGCGCCAGTGTCGCCGCGACGACGTCCCTTCCGTGCATCCGCCCCAGCCCTTGCTGGACGCGGCGCGCGCGTTGACGCCGGGCACGCTCCTGCTGGTGCTGGACGAGGAGGAGTCCGCGGTGCCGCTCGGTGAGGCCTTCCGGAGCGCGGGGCCGGGGACCCCGGTGGCGCTGGTGATTGGCCCCGAAGGAGGGCTTGCTCGCGAGGAGGTCGACGGTTTGCGCGCATTGGGCGCAAGGCCCGTGACGCTGGGCTCCCGCATCCTGCGCACGGAGACGGCGGCGCTCGCGGCGCTCGCGGTGATGCAGCACCTGGATGGGTCGTTCGGTTAGCAGGCGGACGGGCAGGCCCTTCCCCCACCCTGAGTCACGGATCCGTGTGGCCATTCCTACGTTTCAGCCATTCGGGACCTCGCGGGTCCCTCACACGGGAGAGACTCTCATGGGGATCATCGCCTTCATCATCATCGGCCTCATCGCGGGCCTCATCGCTCGGGCCATCCTGCCGGGCAAGCAGAGCATGGGCCTGATGGCCACCACCCTCTTGGGCATGGTCGGCTCGCTGGTGGGCGGCCTCATCGGTTCGCTCTTCGAGCGCAACGGACGGCTCTTCGACCTGCATGCTTCCGGCATCATCATGTCGGTGGTGGGATCGATCATCGTGCTGCTCCTCGTGGGAGCGGCGGGACGGCGCCGCGTCCACGCCTAGCGTGAGGCGCCCCGTACGCACCGTCTCCGAAGGGCGGGATGCCACAGGGTTGCCGAGCCCCTGACGGTTCCTCGGGCGAGGGGCCTCGGGGGCTTGTCCTTTTCTTGCTACAGGCCTGAATGCGGCCTTTCATGGCGACGGTTGTTCGCGTCACCGGGAGGATCCGTTGTCCAAGTGCCTGAAGTGCGGCGCCTCGCTGCCGCCGGTCGGAGATTGCCCTGCTTGCGCCGCCAATGCCGCGCGCCCGCCAGTGGCGGCTCCCATCCCGAGCCTGCTCGACCGCGACA
The DNA here is from genome assembly GCF_007352635.1 of Corallococcus sp. Z5C101001. Taxonomy (NCBI): domain Bacteria; kingdom Pseudomonadati; phylum Myxococcota; class Myxococcia; order Myxococcales; family Myxococcaceae; genus Corallococcus; species Corallococcus sp. Z5C101001. The sequence goes on along the minus strand of NZ_VKLU01000001.1, from coordinate 175,415 downwards.
TCCATATCGACCGTCGCAAGGCGGGGGATCGCGACGCCCTGGACATGGGCGGCGATCCCGTCACCCTGAACAATGAGCCGGTGGAGCCGGAGACGCTGCGAGGCACGCCTGCCTTCGTGATGGAGCCGCCCCGGAGCCCCATCACCCCGCCGGGGATGACGCCCGCCGTTCGTTCGGCGACGCCGCCCCGAGCACCCGCTCCCCAGCCCGCGCAGGCGCCCGCCGCCGCGCCGCCGCGTGTCGCCGCGCCTCGCGCCGGCGTGCCCCCGACGGATGGACCGGCGGTGCGCGCACCCGGCGCGACGCCCCGCGCGCCCGCCGCGGCTCCGGCTCCTGCCGCGACGGCTCGCGCCACCACGCCCCAGGCCGACGCGACGGTTCGCGCCGCGGCTCCGGCCTCCGACGCGACGGTTCGCGCCGCGGCTCCGGCCTCCGACGCGACGGTTCGCGCCGCGGCTCCGGCTTCCGATGCGACGGTTCGCGCCCCCATGCCGCCTTCGGAGGCACAGGTCCGGTCCGCCGCGCCACAGGCCGACGCAGCCGCCCGTGCGACTCCGCGTGCTCCCGCTCCTCCGATGGACGCGGCCGCGCGCGCCGCCGCGCCTTCGCCCGAGGCGGCGCTCCGAGCCGCCGCACCGCACGGTGAAGGCCAGACGGCCCGGCCTCCCGCGCAGCAGGCTCCCCGTGTGGCGACGCCCGCCGCCGCGCCCATGCCTCCTCGCGCCGCGCTGGCTTCCGCGAATGCTCCTTCAGGCGCCGTGCTTCCTCCGCGCCCCGCCACGGCGCAGCCTCCTCCGGCCGTGGCTCCGCTGGCCGCCGTGGCCCCTCCGCGCGCCGCGCCGACGCCGGCCATGCCGGAGCCGGGCTTCCAGATTCCGGGGGTCGCCGCGCCTCGCGCCGCGCCGGCTCTGATGAACGCCATGGAGCCCCGTCCGGGCTCCGCGCCCACGCCCGCCTACGGCACCGAGCCACATGGCGCCCGGCCCCAGGCGCAGGCCTCCGGTCTGCCTCGCAGGGATGCCGCCCAGGGCGCACCCGGTCTGCCCCGCATGGACGCGCAGGCCGCGCGTCCGGGAACGGCCGCGCAGCCCCACGCATCCGTCGGCCTGCCGCCCACGGACGTGGCCGCGCAGGCTGCAGCGGGCCTGCCGCGCATGGGCGCGGCCTCGCACCCTGCCCCTCCGGCTCAGCCTCGGATGGGCGTGGCCGCGCAGCCTTCAGCGTCCGGGCTGCCCCACGGGAACGCCTCCGCGCAGGCGGCCGCGTCCGGGCAGCCTCACGCGAACTCCCCCACGCAGGCTGCGTCTGGCATGCACTCCGAGAACGCCTCCGCCCAGGATGCGTCTGGCATGCACCGCGGGAATGCCTCCGCCCAGCCGGCGTCCGGAACGCATTACGAGAACGCCTCCGCCCAGGCTGCTTCCGGCATGCACCACGGGAATGCCTCCGGTCCGGCGCAGTGGGACGCCGCCCCGGCGTCCTCAGGTCTGCCTCGCATGGACGGCCCCGCGCGGTCCTCCGGTCTGCCCCGCCGGGACGCCGCGCCGGGTCTGCCCATGATGGAGGATCCGGCCTTCCTGCCTCCGCTGGAGACCCCGGCCTTCGCCACCGCGTCCTCGCCTCCTGCTCCGGGCGTGTCCCGCATGGAGGCCTCGGCGGCCCCCGCCGCGCCCTCCAAGTCGAAGGTGACCAAGGCGGCGGCTCCGGCCGCTGGCGAGGTGCACGCGAGGCCCGCGTCGCTGTGGCGCCGGTTGCTGTCGTTCACCGTCGACACCGCGGCCATCGGCGCCGTGGCGGCGGCCTACATCACCCTGGCCTCGTCGGTCGCGGGCGTGAAGGGCCCCCAGCCCGGGTTGACCGGACTGGACGCGTTCGTGGCCTGGCTGCGCGCGCTGCACACCGTGCTGCTGCCGGGCATGGTCCTGATGCTGGTGCTGGCGACCGTCTACTGCGCGGTCGCGGCCTTCCTCTGGAATGGACGCACGCTGGGCCGGTTGCTCCTGGGCCTGCGCCTGGTCGACACCCACGGCATGGCGCCCACCCCGGGCCGGGCCATCTTCCGGGCGCTGCTCGCCGGGGTTTCCTTCGTTCTGTTCCTGGGCGGCTTCTGGATGGCGCTGTTCGACCGACGCGGGCAGACGCTTCATGACAAGCTGACGTCCACCTTCGTCGTCCAACCGAGCTGAAACCCACTCATTGTGCCTTGCGGCCGCGGCCGTAAGATGCCGCGGCCTTCATGCCTTCGCGTCTTGCCCAGCACCTCGTCTCGCGCGCCCTCCTGACCCAGGAGCAGGCCGGAGAGTTGTTGCGTCAGCATCAGGCCCAGGGAGGCCATCTGGACACCGCGCTCCTGGAGCGCGGCCTCTCCGAACAGGACGTCCTCGCGCTGCTGGGCGAGGTCTCCGGCTTCCGGCCCGTGAACCTGGTGGACTTCGAGCCCAACCTCGAGGTCGCCAGCTTCATCCCCCCGAAAATCGCTGAGCGACTGAGCGTCGTCCCGCTGTCCCTGGACGGCAACACGCTCCACGTGGCGTGCGCCTACCCGGTGCCGAAGAAGGAGCTGGACGAGGTCGGCTTCCTCCTCGGCAAGCCGTTGGAGCTGTGGGTCGCCATCGAGCTGCGGGTGCGCGAGTGGATCTCCATCATCTACCGCCAGCCGCTCCCGCCCCGGTTCGTCCAGTTGGGCGAAGCCGTCGCCGCGCAGCAGGCCGGGGCCCTCACGCCGCCGCCTCCTCCGCCGCCGGATGACGAATCGTCGATGACGGTGGACATGGTGGAGCAGCTCGCGCGCTCCGTGGCCCAGGAGCCCGTGCCCGCCGGGCCCCGCCCCGCCTCGCGTGAGCCCGCGCCCGCGGACATCCCGCCGCCGGCGTACGTGCGGGAGCCGCTGCGCCTCAACACCTCCGCGGGCCCCGTCACCACGGCCCGCGCCGTCCAGCGCCCCACTCCGCCCCCGGCGCCGGCGGACATCCCGCCCCCCGCCTACACGCGCGAACCCCTGCGCTTGAACATGCCGGGCACGCCCGCCCGCCCCACCCCGCCCGCCGCGCAGGCGCCGAACCGGGGCGCGTCCGGAAACACCGAACCGCCGACGCTCTACCCGCCGGGAGAGCGGCCCCTGCCGCCGCCGCAACCCGTGCCCGTGCTGCTGCCCGTGGACGCGCCCAGCGGGGCGAAGCCGCAGGGCCAGCCCCCCGGAGCGCAGGCGGTTTCGCGGCCAGGAGCCGCGCCCCAGGGACTGGCCCCCACCGCCACGCAGACGCCTCGCACCGCCGCGCCCCAGGCGGGCGCCCCCGCGCAGGGCCCCTCCACGACGGCGGCGCAGGGCTCCAGCCGGCCGGGCACCTCCGCGCAGGGCGCATCCGACTCGGCCGCCGCCTCGGGCCGGCAGGGCACCACGCTTCAGAGCGCGACCCACCCGGGCCCCGCGGCCCCGCAGGGCCCCTCCGCGACGACGGCGCAGGGAGCGGGCTCTACCGCGCAGCCCCGCGCGGGCGCCGCCGCCCAGGCGCCGCAGGCCACGGGCGCCCGTCCTCCCGTGTGGCCGCCCGCGCCCGAGCAGCAGAACCGCGCGGCTCCGACTGGCACGCCGACTCCGCCGCCCGTGCCTCCGACGCCGCCCCGCGGGGAGCCGTCGTTCATCATCTTCAGCAACCCGGCGTCGAGCCCGGGCGCGAGCCGTCCGCGCGCCACGCCGGAGCCCGCCTCCGTGCCGGGCGCCTCCAACGCGCCGGATGCCGCCGTGCCGGACTGGACGCTGCCCCAGGCCCGGGCCGCGCTGCGCGAGTCGACGCGGGACCTGGACCGGCTGCTGGACGTGGCCCTGCGCTTCGGCCGCCGCACCTTCGACTACGTGGCCGCCTTCGCGGTGGTGCGCGGCGCGGCCGGTGGCTGGGACGCGCGCGGCGACGGCCTGGACGCCAACGCCCTGTCCCAGGTCTCCATCCCGCTGGACGCGAGCAGCGTCTTCCGCACCGTGGCCGTCACGCGCGGCAGCTACGCGGGCCCGCTGCCCCCGGACGCGCTCACGCGGCACTACCTGGAGCTCTTCGGCCGTCAGGCGCCTCGCACCGTCTTCCTGTACCCGGTCGAGGTGAAGGGCCGGCTGGTGTCCATCCTCTACGGCGACTGCGGCCAGAAGCCGATGAGCCAGCGCCGGCTGAGCGACTACATCCTGTTCTGCCAGGACCTGCCCGCCGCCTTCCAGGAGCTCATCCTCTTCCGCAAGCAGCGCGTGGCCGCGCTGCGCACGCCCGAAGAGGACATCACCATCGACGTGGACGTGCCCGGCTTCCCGGCCTCGGCCCAGCCCGCCCCCGCGCCCGCCGTGGTCGCGGGACTCGGCTGGAACCCCGTGTTCGGCCGGGGCGGCGTGGCCAACCTGGGCCGCGCCGCCGCCATGCCCCCGCGCGTGCTGTCCCCGGAGGAGCGCCCGCCCCCGGACTTCGCGCCGCTCCTGCGTCGGCTCACCGGCCCGGACGCCGCGCAGCGCTCCAGCGCGATGGCGGAGCTGGCGCGCTCGCCCGAGGCCAGCGCCCGCGTGCTCGCGCAGCACTTCCCCGGCCCCACCGCCTGGAGCCGCCTGCCGGTGGTGGAGCTGCCGGAGGCGGACGAGCTGGGCCCCATCCCCGCCGCCCTGTCGCGCCTGGGCCGCCCCGCGGCCGTCGCGCTGGCGCCGCTCCTGGACTCGAACGACGCGGACACGCGCTACCTGGCGCTGCTCACCGCGGGCAACCTGCCCTACGCGGAGCTGGTGGACGGCGTGCTGCGCGGCCTGTTCGACATGGAGCCGGACATCTCCAGCGCCGCGCGCGTGGCCGCCGCCGCGCTCAAGCACCTGCCCCGCCTGGACGCGTCCCTGCGCGACCTGCGCCAGGAGATGACCAGCCGGGACGCGCTGCGCCGCTCGCTGGCCGCCCGGGCCCTGGGCACGCTGCACGACCGCGACGCCATCGAAGGCCTCATCAACCTCACCGGCAGCGACGACGCGATGTGCGCGCAGGCCGCCGCGGAGGCGCTGCGCGAGGTCACCCGCGCCACGCTGGGCCTCCAGCCGCGCCAGTGGTCGGGGTGGTGGGCGGAGAACCGCAGCCGCCGCCGCGCGGACTGGCTGGTGGCCGCGCTGCGACACCGCGAGCTGGACGTGCGGCTCGCGGCCATCGAGGAGCTCAGCCGCGCCCTGCACGACACGCTCGGCTACTACGCGGACGCGCCGGACGCGGAGCGCGAAGCGGCGGTGCGGCGCTGGGAGTCCGCGGCGGTGGACCCCGCCAACGCCCGGCGCCTGGGCATGCTCTGACGTCTGGAGGCGCGCGATGACGGGCGCCATGTGGGTCAGCCTGCTGGCATGCGCGGGGCAGCTGGCCCTCGCCGGCATCGCGCTCGCGCGCGTGGGGAAGAGCCCCCTGGCGCTGCCGCTGTCGCTGCTGTCCATCGTGCTGTCCACCTGGAACTTCGCCGCCTTCGGGCTGGCGCGCTCCGGGGACTCCGACTGGCGGCTGATGGGCTTCGCCGCGGCGCTGATGACGCTGCCGTGCGCGGTGCACTTCATCCTCGCGTTCGTGGGCCGCCGGCGCCGCTCCGCCTGGGCCCTGTACGCCACCTACGCCGGGATGAGCGCGCTGGCGCTGACCCTGCTCGTGGCCATGGGCGTGCCCGCGCTGGAGGAGCGCATCAACACCTTCCGCTTCGGGCTGGCGGTCGCCGCCGGGGCCATCCCCATCCTCGCCACGGGCTTCGTGCTGCTGGCGCGCCACCTGCGCCGCGCGGGCTCCGCGGATGAACGGGCGCGCGCGGGCCTGATGCTGCTGGGGCTCACCCTGCTCGTCGCGCTGCTGCTCACGGACCTGGCCGCGGAGATGGCGCTGCCCGTGCCCAGGCTGGGCAACGTGGGCACGCTGCTGGGCCTGCCGGTGATGGCCACCGCGTCGCTGCGCTTCCAGCTCTTCGGCCGGGACGCGCGGGCCACCAGCGCGGCGGTGCACGCCGTCGTGCTCGCGCTGGCGGGCGTGCTCGCGTACCTGACGCTCTTCCGCGTCTTCGCGGCGGAGTCGGGGGCGCTCGTCGTGGGCACCACCGCCATCACCTTCTCGCTGCTGCTGGCGGCGCGGCGGGTCGTCACCGGCTTCGTCACCCGGCGCGAGCGCCTGGAACAGCTGGCCACGCTGGGGCGCTTCTCCGCGCAGATGGCCCACGACCTGAAGAACCCCCTCGCCGCGCTCAAGGGCGCCGCCCAGTACCTCAAGGAGGAGCACGCGCGCGGCCACTCCTGGGACGCGCACGGAGACTTCCTGGACCTCCTGCTGGAGCAGGTGGAGCGCCTGGACCGGGTGGCGGACACCTACCAGCGACTCGCGCGCGTGGAGCCCCTGCGCCGGCCGCTGGACGTGAACCGGCTGGTGGAGGGCGTCCTGTCGCTCCAGGCCTTCGCCACGCCAGGAGAGGTCGTGCTCAAGAAGGAGCTCTCGCCCGGCCTGCCCGAGTGCGCGGGGGACGAGGACCTGCTCGCGAACGCGCTGGAGAACCTGGTGCGCAACGCCTTCGAGGCCATGCCCGCCGGAGGCACCCTCACCGTGCGCACGCAGGGGGACGGCGACGCGGTGGAGGTGAGCGTGGAGGACACCGGCGGCGGCATGGACGCGCGCACGCGGGAGCGGGCCTTCGACGACTTCTTCACCACCAAGGCGACGGGCAGCGGCCTGGGGCTGGCCTTCGTGCGGCGCGTGGCGGAGGCGCACGGCGGCACGGCATCCCTGACGAGCGGCGAGGGCCGTGGCACCATCCTGCGCCTGCGCCTGCCCGCGACACCCGTCCCCCGGGCCCCGGCGTCCGAGGGAGAAGCCGCGTGAGCGAGGCACTGAAGGGCCACGTATTGGTGGTGGATGACGACCCGGCGCTGCTCAAGGTGCTGGGCGCGCTGCTCACCCAGGCGGGCCTCACGCCGCACCCGGCCCCGAGCGCGAAGGACGCCCTGACGCTGCTCGCGCGCCGCCCCATCGACGTGGTGCTGAGCGACGTGCGCATGCCCGGCATGAGCGGCATGGAGCTGCTCGCGGAGGTGGGGCGCGGCTGGCCGGACGTGCCCGTCCTCCTGATGACCGCGCACGGCACGGTGCCGCTGGCGGTGGAGGCGATGAAGGCGGGCGCCGCGGACTTCGTGCTCAAGCCCTTCGACCGGGAGGAGCTGCTCTTCACGCTGAAGAAGGCGCTGCTCCACACGCAGGAGGCGCCAGGGCCGGCGCGCGCGCAGGGCAAGGCGCAGGACGGCCTCTTCGTGGGCACGGGCCGCGCGATGTCGGAGGTGAAGGCCCTGCTGGCGAAGGCCGCCCAGGGCACCGCCACGGTCCTGCTCCGGGGCGAGTCCGGCACGGGCAAGGAGCTGGCCGCGCGGGCGCTGCACGAGGGCAGCCCCCGGCGCTCCGGGCCGTTCGTGAAGCTGCACTGCGCGGCGCTGCCGGACACGCTGCTGGAGAGCGAGCTGTTCGGCTACGAGAAGGGCGCCTTCACCGGCGCGGCGACGCGCAAGCCCGGCCGCGTGGAGCTGGCGCACGGCGGCACGCTGTTCCTCGACGAGATTGGCGACGTGTCCCCCAGCGTGCAGGTGAAGCTGCTGCGCGTATTGCAGGAGCGCGAGTTCGAGCGGCTGGGCGGCACGCAGACGGTGAAGGTGGACGTGCGGTTCGTCGCGGCCACGCACCAGCCCCTGGAGGACGGGGTGCGCCGGGGCACCTTCCGGGAGGACCTCTTCTACCGGCTCAACGTGGTGCCCCTCTGGCTGCCCACGCTGCGCGAGCGGCCGGAGGACATCGCGTCCCTGTCCCTCCACTTCCTGGACGTGCACGCGCGGGCGAATGGCCGCCCGCGGTTCACCCTGAGCGAGGACGGGCTCCAGGCGCTCCAGGCCCAGCCATGGCCCGGCAACGTGCGCCAGTTGCAGAACTTCCTGGAGCGGCTGGTGGTCCTCTCCGACGGGCCGGTGCTCACCGGCGCGGACGTGGCGCGCGAGCTGGCACGCCAGCCGGGCATCGCGCCGCCGCCCGTCGCCGCGCCGCCGCCTCGCGCCGCCTCCGACTCCGTGACGTTGGAGTCACGGCGCAAGGACGTGGAGAAGGAGGCCCTGGCGGATGCGCTGAAGCGCGCGGGCGACAACCGCACCCTCGCGGCCCGGCTGCTCGGGGTCAGCCGGCGCACGCTCTACAACAAGCTGGAAGAGCACGGCCTGCTGTAGGCGCCCCGCGCGCCTCCAAGCCCCAGGCGGCTGGAACCAGTTTTCGACGACAGCTTCCGTGTACGCGCCTGACTTCCAGGTTTATGCTGCTTCGCGCTCGGACTCCCTCGAAGCGACACCGCATCCCACCGAAGCCCCTCCCGACCCGCATGGGTTGGCCGACACGAAGGAGCAACGCCCCATGTCCCAGTCCCTCGCTGGCCGCGTGAGCGGTCCTGTCTACACCCCGTCCGACGCGGGCTATGCGCCGGAGTGCGCCGGCTTCAACGTCCTCATCACGCACTCGCCGCAGTTCGTGGTCGCGGCGCAGTCCACGCAGGACGTCGCGGAGACGGTGCGCTTCGCCCGGGAGAACCAGCTCGCCGTCTCCGTGCTGGCCACCGGACACGGGACATACGCGTCCATCACCTCCGGCATCCTCATCTCCACGAAGGCGCTGAACCAGGTGAGCATCGACGTGGCGTCGCGCACGGCCACCATTGGCGCGGGCGCGCGCTGGGAGCCCGTGGTCGCGGAGGCGGCGAAGCATGGGCTCGCGCCGGTCGCGGGCTCGTCGACGAACGTGGGCGTGGTGGGCTACCTGCTGGGCGGCGGCCTGGGGCCGCTCGTGCGCAGCCACGGCATCAGCTCCGACTATGTCACCGGCTTCACGGTGGTCACGAGCGACGGGGAGACCCTGGAGGCGAGCGCGGAGCATCACCCGGACCTGTTCTGGGGCCTGCGCGGCGGCAAGAGCGGGTTCGGCATCGTGACGCAGGTGAAGGTGCGCCTCGTGGAGCTGCCGTCGCTCTACGCGGGGGGCCTCTTCTTCGCGGAGGAGCACATCGAGGCCGCGCTGCGCGGCTGGGTGAAGTGGACGGCGGAGGCCGACGCGCGCGTGTCGACGAGCGTCGCCGTCATGCGCTTCCCGCCGTTCGACTTCATCCCGCCCCCGCTGCGCGGCCGCACGGTGCTCAACCTGCGCTTCGCCTTCCCGGGCTCCACCGAGGAGGGCGCGAAGCACGCGGCGCCGCTGCGCGCGCTGGCCCCCATCTACCTGGACATGCTGGGCGAGCTGCCGGCGTCGCAGATCGCCCGCATCCACAATGATCCGGACAAGCCCAGCCCCGTGTGGACCAGCGGCATGATGCTGACCCACGTGGACCAGGACTTCGCGTCCACGGTGCTGCGCCACGTGGGGGCGGGCGTGCAGACGCCCTTCTTCATGCTGGAGCTGCGGCACCTGGGCGGCCCCAGCCAGCGCGACGTGGAGGGCGGCTCGGCGGTGGGAGGCCGCGGCGCCAACTTCGTGGCCGGGCTGGTGGGCATGCACCCGCCCCTGTTCGAGACGGTCCTGCCCGGCGCCGAGCAGGGCCTGCGCGCGGAGCTGAAGCCCTGGCTGTCGCCCGAGATGACCATCAACTTCATGGGCCGGCCGCGCTCGGCCGAGCAGTACGACAGCGCCTGGCCGGAGGCCACGCGGACGAAGCTCAAGGAGATCCGCCAGAAGTACGACCCGCAGCACTTCTTCGCCTCCGCGAAGTAGCGAGGCTCAGGGGGCCGTCGTCGCCAGCGCGTCCAGTTCGTCCTGGAACGCGGCGACGAGGGCCCCGGGCTCCGGCACTCGCGACGCATCCGACGCGACGCCCACGGTCACCTGGCCCGCGTAGCTGAAGAGGCTGATGCCCAGGCCCACGTGGCCGGCCTGGGGCACCCAGAACGTGAGGCCCTCCAGCCGCGTGCCCGCGAGCGACACCGGCTGGCGGGGACCGGGCACGTTGGTGGCGACGAGGGACGCCTTGGAGCCCATGACGTCCACGGCGACGCGCTCCACGGCGGCGGGCGTGCGCCCCAGCAGCTCCAGCGCGCTGGACGTCACCACGGCCTCCGGTGAGCGCTTGAGGGCCTCCATCCGCTTCGCCACCTCTCGAAGCCGGCGGCGGGGGTCCTCCAGGTGGATGGGCAGCCGCAGGAACACCACGCCGAAGCGGTTGCCCAGCTCGCGAGGCACGGGCGCATCCAGGGGCCGCAGGTTCACCGGCACCAGCGCATGCACGTCCTCCAGCGGGGCCTCCAGCGAGGACAGGTAGCGGCGCAGCGCGCCCGTCACGGCGGTGAGCAGCACGTCGTTCACCGTGCCGCCCAGGTTCCGGCCCACGGCCTTCACGCGCTCCAAGGGCAGGGGCTCCGACCACGCGGCGACCTTGCGGAGCCCCAGGGGGCCACGCAGCGGGGAGGAGGGGTCGGAAGGCTGCACGAGCAGCTTCCCCAGCGCCGCCGCGCCCCGGGCGCCGTCGCGAACGAGGTCGCCCGCGAGGATGGGCTCGCGCACCAGCTCCGCGCCCTTGTGCAACACCGCGCGAGCCCCCCGGGCCCACCGCATCCAGCCCGGAGTCGAGTCGAGGAGCGGAGCGGCCTCGCGGGCCGGCGTCCGCGACGGGGGAGCGGCCTCTGTCTCCGAAGCCGTCCGAAGCTCCGGGGGCGACCGCGAGTCCTCGCGAGCCCCGGCGTCCACTGTCTCCGGCCGCGCGCCCTCGAAGCCCGCGCCTGACCGCGAGTCCTCGCGGGCCCTGGCATCCCCTGCCTCCGGCCGCGCGCCCTCGGAGGAGCCATGCCCCACCGGATCCGTGAGCGACAGCAGCACCCGCGCGAGCGCGATGCCGTCCGCCATGCAGTGGTGCAGCCGCGCGAGCAGCACGTCCCCACCCGCCGCGCCCTTCACGAGGTGCAGGTGCCACAGCGGACGGGAGCGCTCCAGCGGCACGCCCAGCCAGTCCCCCACCAGCGCCTCCAACCCCGCGCGCCCCGCCGTGGCCGGCACGCACAGCGTGGACAGGTGCTCATCCCACTGGAAGTCCGGCGCCTCCTCCCAGTGCGGCGAGCCCAGCGCTCCAGACACGACCCGCTGCTTGAACCGGGGATAGCGCTCCACCAGCCGCTCGCGCACCACCTCGCGCAGCCGCTCGCGGTCCACCGCGCCGTCGAACCACAGCACCGCGGTGATCATCATCAGGTTCGCGGGCTCCTCCATCTGGAGCCACGCCGCGTCCATGCTCGCCATCCGCTCGCGGCCTGCCATGGCGTCCTTCTCACCCGCGCGCCCCCGTCCGGGCAAGCCCCCCGCCCCTACGGCCTGGGCTCCGGCACCGGGGCCCCGGGCTTCTCGCGCTCGAACTGGAAGGTCTGCCGCGTGGCGCCCGGCACCGTGAGGATGAGCGACTTCTTCTCCTCGACGAGCCAGGTGAACTCTCCGCCCTTGAACCGGCCCTTCGACAGCGGCACCACGCGCTCCTTGCCGCACACCGGCCCCACCGCCTGGCCATCCCGCGTGTGCAGGACCAGACCCTTCTTGTCCTTCAGCTCGATCGTGCCCCACGCGCGCACGTCCAGCATGCTGCCGCGCCCGAGCGTCACGGAGTCCAGCCGGGTCCTCAGCACGAAGCACCCCGACGGCGTCACCTGCAACGAGCGCGCGTAGTCGGACCGGGGCTGAACCTCCAGGCGGTGCTCCTTCCCCTGCTCCACGTCCGGGAGGCTCGCCGCGGACAGCACCCAGGTGCCCACCAGCACCTTCGGGACCCCCGCCCCCTGGAGCGCCTGGGGACCCTCGCAGGGGTTCTCCATCCGCGGCTCCGGGCTCTTCGGCGCGGGCTCGAAGGACTCCTCACAGGTCTGTCCACAGGCCTTCACCGCGCACTGCGTGTCATCCGGTGCGCACTCCGCCTTGCTGGTGCAGGCCTTCAGCCGCTTCAGCGAGCGGTCACACCCCTCGCGCAGGCACGTGTCGACGCAGTCCGCGTCGATGCACTCCGCCACGCAGGCCCAGTTGGTGCGCCCGCACACCCCCGCCACGGTGCTGGGGGGCTGCGGAGCCTGGCCCGCCGCGGGCAGGGCGGCGGCGGACACGAGAAGCAGGGCGAGGAGCCGGAGCGGTCGCATGCGGGGTGCAAGCTAGGCAGTGCCCCCACCCACGGCGACCACCGGGCGGAAGAAAGGCTGTCCACCCGACATCCCTCCAGGCCCCGGCGTGTCCGTCAGGTGAACTGCCACCGCCAGGTGCGCGGGTCGGACGGGTTCGGCAGCTCCAGCTCGAAGTCCAGCGTGTCGTACCGGCTGAACTCGCGAGGCTCCACGCGCAAGAGCGTCATCGCCGTGGCGTTGCGCTCGCGCAGCGGGGACACGCTGAAGTCCAGCTCCGCGTCGAAGGCGACCTTGTAGAACAGGCAGAAGCCATCCACCCGTCCGTCCTCCTCCACCGGCCGCCGGATGCGCACGCGCGAAGGCAGGCCATCCGCGCGCATCGTCTCCAGGTCGAACTGGAACGCGGGCTCCGGCTCGCACAAGAGGTGGTCCACCTCGTAGGAGCGCACCAGCCGCTTGAAGTACGACGGGCTCATCGCCTCGCGCAGCGACTGGAGGCAGCGGAAGTCCACGTGGGGCAGGTGCTGCGTCCAGATGAAGGGGACGCACGCCTCGTCGCGCAGCTGCACCGGCTCCACGAAGACCTCGAAGCGGTTGGGCAGGATGCGCCCCCCGGGCTTGAGCAGGCGCGTCCGCAAGTCCAGCATCCGGGGCACGAGCCCCGCGTCCAACAGCGCGTCCCCCAACAGCTCATGCAACAACACATCCGCCTTCTCTGGGGGCTGGAACTGCCACATGGGCTCCCGCACGAAGTCGATGCGGTCCAGGCGGTTGCGCCGGGCCACCCACTGCGCGGTATCCAACATGCGCGAGTCGTCCACCGCGTACAGCCGGCGCGGCTGCTGGTGCGCGGCGAGGAAGGTGCGCAGGCCGGTGCCGGCCTTCACGTCCACCACCACCTGGTTCGGGCGCACGTAGCGCTCCACCGCGCGACGCCAGGTGTCCACGCGCTCCGGATCCGCCAGCACCGAGTCCTGCGGTGAAGGACTGGAGAGGGCCAGACTGTTGGGCGCGTGACGGCGATGCAGGTGCGATACCAGCGGCAGGTGGCTGAGGCGCGAGCGCAGGTCCATCAACGCCTGCCGTGGCAGGTCGAGCAGGTTCGACATGGCTTCCCCCCGGAAGACCCGTGATGGTCCCAAGACACGGCGCGGCCAACCCCGTCCCCCGGGAACCTGAATCTCGTACCATGAGGGAGAACCCAGACCCGGCCCATCCGTCCCTGGGGCAACGGTCTGTCCCCGGTTGAACACGCGTCCCCTCCCGCGGGGCCCGCGCCGGGCGAGGACGCTCGCGACACCTCCCTGGAGCGGCTTCAACACCCAGCCCGTGGAGGACCGAAGCCAGTTCCAACGCCTTGGATCATCAGCCAGCGAGAGGAGTTTTTCCCACCGGATGGGGTGTCCGCCAATGACAGTTCAAGCATCCCTCCGGGCCGTCAAGAAAACGGGTCTAAATCGTTTTTCCAGTGAAGCTTCCAACCCGCGACGACGGTTTTCGGCGCGGAGTCCCGGTGCCGGCCATGCCCGTGGATGGACCCGGGTCTTGAAGGGGGACACGGATGAACCGAGCGATGGAGTCACGGCGGACGCAGGACGAGGGCCAGCAGGCGTTCCCCCTGGAGGACGCGGCGCGGGGTGACGTGTCGATGGCGCGCTGGGAAGCGCAGCCCTGGCGGCGACAACTGCAGGTGCCCCGGGCGCACGAGCAGCGGGTGGCGCGCGGCGCGCTGGTGGACGCGCTGCTGTCGGAGGGCTGCTCGGTGGAGGCGGACGTGGCGCGGTTCGCGGGGGCGATGGAGGACCGGGCGTCCATCAGCATCGGGCAGGTGGTGCGCTTCGCGGACGGCCTGAGGCTGCGGCTGACGCAGGCGCGCTCGGACGACGAGGTGCTGCAGCTGGCCTACCTGCGCCGCAACGCGGAGGAGCTGGCGGAGCGGATGATCGACTGGGCCAACACGGGGCGCCTGCCGGCGTAGGGCGAGCGAGGCACCTCGCCGGGCGTCGCTGGAGGGCGTCCGGAGTGGGAGTGCCTTGACAGGGACGGTGGGGCGCTTTCAGGTGGGGGCCATGCTCGCCCTCGCACTTGCCGCCACCCTGGCGGCCGCACCCGCGCCCCGCGTCGCCGCCTCGACGGTGACGGTCCTCCATGTCCCGCAGCTCGACAAGCTCCAGGGGCTCACCGCGTTCATGTCGCGGGCGGGGGCGTACTCGCAGATGTTGAACCCGGCGTCGTGGAGCGCGGAGCTGCACCCCATCCTCCAGCTGGACCTCGCGCGGCCGGAGGCGCTGGAGGCGCTGGGCATCGACGCGACGGGGCCGCTGTCCGTGTCGATGCGGCAGGACGGCCGGCTGGCGTGCACGCGGGTGAAGGACGCGAAGGCCTTCCAGGAGGCGACCGCGAGCGTGCTCGCGCGCAACGGCGACGTGAAGGCGGGCACGGTGAAGGGCGTGACGACGCTGCGCGCGCCGGCCCCCGCGGGCGGCTTCGCGGGCTACGTGCTCAAGGGCCAGGAGGCGTGCGCCTTCCTGAGCACGGACTCGGATGACGCGCTCCGCAAGGAGGCGGCGAAGCTGGTGGCGCTCAAGGCGCCCGCCGCGGACGCGCGGATGGGCGGGATGCCCGGCGCGCTGTACGTGGCCACGCAGCAGGGCGTGGTGGCGCTGGACGGCACCGCGACGGCGCTGAAGGTGGAGGGCACCGCGACGAAGCTGCCGCTGCCGCCCTTCCAGTCCAAGGGCACCAGCCCCTACGGGGCGATGGCGCCCTCGGGCCTGCTGTTCGCCCGCGCGCAGGTGGCGCCCACGGGGGTGACGCAGGCGGTGGACTCGGTGCGGGACGCGGTGCAGGCGGTGTGCCCCACGTGTCCGGCGGAGCAGGTGAGGGGCGTGACGGACGCGCTGGCGAAGCAGCTCACGGGCCAGCTGTTGTTCGGGGTGGATTCGGTGGCGGTGAAGGGGTCGCTGCGCAAGCCGGAGGTGCGCTTCTTCGCGGCGAAGCAGGCGCTGGCCGCGGAGGTGGTGGACGCGGCGGCGGTGAAGGCGGCGCTGGCCCCGCTGGCGAAGTTCCCGGGCGCGAAGGCCCTGGACGACGGCTACGCGATGGAGGCGAAGGGCGGCAGCGTCTACGTGCGGCTCAAGGGCAGGCAGCTGGTGTTCGGCAATGACTCGGCGGTGACGCAGACGGTGCTGGCGTCGCTGCCGGAGAAGGGCGCCCCGCTGTCGCGCGCGGTGGAGTTCACGTTGGATCCGAAGAAGGTGGCGCGCGGCCTGTCCCAGGTGTCGCTGATGGACGTGATGGGCGACGAGCGCCTGGCCGCGTTCTTCGGCGTGAGCACGGAGCTGGGCCCCCTGCTCATGAAGAGCGACCGCATCACGGGCTGGCTGGACAGCGCCCCCAACGGCGCGCACCGCTTCCAGCTCAACTGGTCCCTGCCGGAGAAGAACTGACGGAGGCCTACGCCGGCCGCTCGCGCGGCCAGCCCGTCCCCGTCCTCCGCTCCGCCTCCTCCGCGCGCGTCATCGCCCGCTGGATGTCATTCCAGTCCAGCGTGCCCGCGAGCAGCCCGTCCTCGTCCACCACCGCGGCCATCGGCACGCCCGCCTCCGCCATCCGGCGCAGCACCGTCCACCCGTCCTCGCGCAGCTCCGCCACCGCGCCCTCCTCCATCGCGTCGCGCACCCAGGAGGCCTCGCGCGCGGCCTCCGGCACCGCCTGCACCGCCGCCCACGTCACCCGCCCCACCGGCCGCCCCGTGCTCGTCACCGGCAGCATGCTCACGCGCTCGCGCCGGAGCGCCCACTGCGCGTCCTGCATGGACAGGTCCAGGTCCACGCCCACCGCCCTCGGCGTCATCAGCGCCTCCACCTTCACGCGCTCCAGCACGGCCCGCATCCGCACCTGCCGCCACTCATTCTCCGCGCCCATCCACACGACGAAGGCCACCACCAACGTGAACGGGTTCAGCGACACCACGCCCCACACGCCGAACAGCAGCGCGAACAGCCGCCCCAGCCCCACCGCCACCCGCGTCGCCCGCCACACCCCCAACCGGGGCGTCAGCGCCGCGCGCACGATGCGCCCCCCATCCATGGGGAACGCCGGCAGCAGGTTGAACACCCCCAGCACCCCGTTGAGCGTCGCCAGCGTGAAGCACGCGAACTGCACCTGGAACATCCCCAGGCCATGCAGGAACCACGTCACCCCGCCCAGGAACGCCGCCAGCCCCAGGCTGGTCAACGGCCCCACCAGCGCCATCAGCGCCTCGTCCCGAGGCCGCTTCGGCGCCTCTGTCAGCTCCGACACACCGCCGACGATCATCAGGGTGATGCCGTTCACCTGCCCGCCATGGCGCAGCGCATAGAAGGTGTGCGCCATCTCGTGCAGCAGCACCGACACGAACAGCCCCACCGCCACCGCCAGCCCCCACGCCCACGGATGCCCGCCCAGCGCCTCCGGCGGCACGTGCGCCGCGTCCGCCGCCCGCTGGAGCGCCCCTCCGAACGACAGCGCCAACAGCGGCAGCACCACGAGCAGCGAGAAATGGACGCGGATGGGAACCCCCCGGAACGACCCCACCCGCAGTGCCCCTGGCCTCGCACGCATCGCCAGCCTCCCTGGTCCCTCGCGCCCCTCGCGGACGCGGTGTCGGAAATCCTGAACTTCCGTCCCGTCCCCGCCCCGTGCACCCCGGGCCCGCCCGTCCGGCCCCCCCTCCAGGGGCACGGGAAGCGCTGCCACCGCCTGCCAATCGTGTTAGAGCGGCCCCCCATGGACGCGACCTCCGAGAAGGATCCTCTCCGCGCACGGCTCCAGCAGATGGAGCAGCAGGCCGAGCAGGGCGGCGGCACCGAGCGCATCGCCAAGCAACACGAGGCCGGCAAGCTCACCGCCCGCGAGCGCATCGACCTGCTCCTCGACCCCGGCTCCTTCAGCGAGCTGGACAAGTTCGTCACCCACCGCAGCCACGACTTCGGCATGGGCGACAAGAAGATCCTCGGCGACGGCGTCGTCACCGGCTACGGCACCGTGGAAGGCCGCCAGGTGTTCGTCTTCGCCCAGGACTTCACCGTCTTCGGCGGCTCGCTGTCCGGCGCCTATGCCCAGAAGATCTGCAAGATCATGGACATGGCCACCCGCGTGGGCGCGCCCGTCATCGGGCTCAACGATTCCGGCGGCGCGCGCATCCAGGAAGGCGTGGAGAGCCTGGCCGGCTACGCGGACATCTTCCTGCGCAACACGCTGGCCTCCGGCGTCGTGCCCCAGATTTCGCTCATCCTGGGGCCGTGCGCGGGCGGCGCGGTGTACTCGCCCGCCATCACCGACTTCATCATGATGGTGAAGGACACGTCGTACATGTTCATCACCGGCCCGGACGTCATCAAGACGGTGACGCACGAAGAGGTCTCCAAGGAGGCCCTGGGCGGCGCGCTCACGCACAACCAGAAGTCCGGCGTCGCCCACTTCGCTGCGGAGAACGAGCAGGCCGCCATCGCGATGACCCGCGAGCTGCTCTCGTACCTGCCCTCCAACAACCAGGAGGATCCGCCCGCCCAGCCGTGTGACGACGACCCGTTCCGCGCCGAGGAGTCGCTCAAGTCCATCGTCCCGGCGAACCCGAACAAGCCCTACGACATCAAGGAGATCATCCGGGCCATCGTCGACTCGAAGCACTTCTTCGAGGTGCAGGAGCACTTCGCCAAGAACATCGTCGTCGGCTTCGCGCGGATGAACGGCCGGAGCGTGGGCATCGTCGCCAACCAGCCCGCGGTGCTCGCCGGCTGCCTGGACATCGACGCCAGCGTGAAGGCCGCGCGCTTCGTGCGCTTCTGCGACTGCTTCAACATCCCCCTGCTCACCCTGGTGGACGTGCCCGGCTTCCTCCCCGGCACCGACCAGGAGTGGGGCGGCATCATCACCCACGGCGCCAAGCTGCTCTACGCGTACGCGGAAGCCACCGTCCCGAAGATTACCCTCATCACCCGCAAGGCCTACGGCGGCGCGTACGACGTGATGGCGTCCAAGCACATCCGCGCGGACATCAACTACGCCTACCCCACCGCGGAGATCGCCGTGATGGGTCCCGAGGGCGCGGTGAACATCATCTTCCGCAATGAAATCCTGAAGGCCCAGGACGCCAACGCGGAGCGCAAGAAGCTCACGGACGACTACCGCGAGAAGTTCGCCAACCCGTTCAAGGCGGCGGAGCTGGGCTACATCGACGAGGTCATCCGCCCGGAGGAGACCCGCGCCAAGGTCATCCGCGCCCTGGAGATGCTCAAGGACAAGCGCCAGGAGAACCCGCCGCGCAAGCACGGCAACATCCCGCTGTAGCAGTCCCGGCGGCTCGCACGCCTGCCCTCCCCCGCACGGAGGGCAGGCGGGCACGGGCACATCCGGAAATTCTCAGCTAACGCCGGGGCTTTCACGGGGCCACCCAAGGAGCCACCCCCCGTGTCCCAGCAGCGAAGACTCGTTCTCTTCCTCTCCGACGTCGAAGGTCATCTCACCGCCCTGCGTCAGACGCTCAAGGGCGTGTGCGAGGGCCTGGACCTGCCCCCACCGGAGGTCCGCTGGGTGGAGCCCCGTCCCGAGGCGCTGGCCGACAGCGGCTGGCACGTGGCGGAGATCCCGCTCGTGTCCGGAAAGACCTCCGGCAAGGTGCCCTCTCCCGAGGAGCACGTCGACGCCATGGCCCAGGCCCTGGCCCGGGACTTCCGCGACCGCGCCATGGGCATGTACGTGGACCGGGAGCACAGCTACGCGCGCGTCTGCATGGCCGCCCCCAGCCGCCCGCCGCGCGCCATGGAAGGCGAGTACCTGGACGTGCTGCGCCAGGCCGCGCGCTGGCTGGACGTGGAGACGACGGCGCTCGCCCGGCTCTTCAGCGGCAACGCCGCGCGCAACCTGCTGGCGGCCGCGGTGGACTTCGGTCCGGACGGCAAGCCCGTGGAGGCCCCCTCGCACCCCGCCCCGCCCCCGGAGCCGGACGAGGAGGACCGCTTCGTGGAAGCGAAGCTCGCCCAGGCGAAGCAGCTGATGGACCAGTACCTGAACCTGCGCAAGTAGGGGCAGGCAATCAGGGGCGCCCCATGGTAGACGGGCGCCCATGCCCAAGATCCGCAAAGTGCTCGTCGCCAACCGCGGCGAGATCGCCATCCGGGTGATGCGCACCTGCAAGGACCTCGGCATCGCCACGGTGGCGGTGTACTCCGAAGCAGACCGTTCCGCGCTGCATGTGCGCACCGCAGACCAGGCCTATTTCGTCGGCCCCCCGCCCTCGCGCGAGAGCTACCTCGTGCAGGAGCGCATCCTGGAGGTCGCGAAGCAGTCCGGCGCGGACGCCATCCACCCCGGCTACGGCTTCCTCTCCGAGAACGCGTCCTTCGTGCGCGCCTGCGAGAAGGCCGGCATCACCTTCATCGGCCCGCCGGCCGCCGCCATGGACGCCATGGGGGAGAAGACCCGCGCCCGCGCCAACATGATCAAGGCGGGCGTGCCCGTCGTCCCCGGCACCACCGAGCCCATCGCCACCATCGAGGAAGCGCGCGAGTACGCGCGGAACATCGGCTTCCCCATCATGCTCAAGGCCGCCGGCGGCGGCGGCGGCAAGGGCATGCGCCGCGTGGAGGGCCTGGGCGACTTCGACTCCGCCTGGCGCTCCGCCAAGAGCGAGGCGCTCAACGCCTTCGGCAACGACTCGGTCTACATCGAGAAGTACCTGGAGAAGCCCCACCACGTGGAGATCCAGGTCTTCGCGGACCAGTACGGCAACACCATCCACCTGAACGAGCGCGAGTGCTCCGCGCAGCGCCGTCACCAGAAGGTGGTGGAGGAGACGCCCAGCCCCATCCTCACGGCGGAGATGCGCGCGAAGATGGGCGAGGTCGCGGTGAAGGCGGCCAAGGCCGTCAACTACGTGGGCGCCGGGACGGTGGAGTTCCTGGTGGACGTGCACCGCAACTTCTACTTCCTGGAGATGAACACCCGCCTCCAGGTGGAGCACCCGGTGACGGAGTGGGTGACGGGCCTGGACCTGGTCGCCATGCAGATCAAGGCCGCGGAGGGGGAGAAGCTGCCCCTCTTCGAGGCGCCCGCGCCGCGCGGTCACGCCATCGAGGTGCGCGTGTACGCGGAGGACCCCGCGCGCAACTTCATGCCCAGCCCCGGGAAGATCCAGGCGCTGCGCGTGCCCAGCGGGCCGAACGTGCGGGATGACTCGGGCGTGTTCGCGGGCTTCACGGTGCCCAACTTCTACGACCCCATGATCTCCAAGCTGTCCGTGTGGGGCGCCACGCGCGAGGAGGCCATCGCGCGGGCCAAGCGCGCGCTCTCCGAGTACGTGGTGAAGGGCATCACCACCAACATCCGCTACCTGCACGGCATCCTGTCCCACCCGGAGTTCGTGGCGGGCGACTACGACACCAGCTTCCTCACGCGCGAGCACACCGCGCTGCTGGGCGCGGAGGACCCCAAGCTGAGCGAGGTGGCGCTGCTGGCCAGCACGCTCCACGCCTTCCAGCGCGACCAGAAGCGCGCGAAGACGCTGCCCGCGGGAGCCAGCGCGGGGGGCAACGGCCGCATCAGCCCGTGGCGTCTGGCGCTGAAGAGCCGCCGCCGCTGACCGTCATCCTGCCGCAAGCACCCGGAAGGACCTTTTCCACATGCGTTACTTCACGAAGCAGCAGGGCCAGAAGGAAGCGGTGCCGGTGGACCTGGAGGCGCTGGGCCAGGACCGCTACCGGCTCACGGTGAATGGCCAGTCGTACCAGGTGGACGCGCTGTCCGTGGACCAGGGCACGCTGTCGCTGCTGGTGGACGGCCAGTCGTACAACGTCGAGTTCGAGGAGAACGGCGACGAGATTGGCACGCTGGTGCGCGGGCAGGTGAACCGCACCGACGTGGCGGATGAGCGCAAGCTGCGCATGCGCGCCGCCGCGGGCAGCTTCTCCGTGGAGGGCCGGCAGGTCATCCTCGCGCCCATGCCCGGCAAGGTGGTGAAGGTGCTGGTCAAGGTCGGCGAAGAGGTGAAGGAGGGCCAGGGGCTCGTGGTCGTGGAGGCCATGAAGATGGAGAACGAGCTCAAGAGCCCCAAGGCCGGCAAGGTGACGGAGGTGTTCGCCAAGGAAGGCACCGCCGTGGAGAACAACGCGAAGCTCATCGTCGTCGAGTAACCCCCCGCTTCGCGAGCCCCCGAGGTCGACGCCCCATGGAGATGCTCTGCACCCTGCGCAGCGCCACCGAGACGCAGCGCCAGGCCCTGCTCAAGACGCCCGGCGCGCTGGAGCCCTTCCTGGAGGACGAGGAGGACTTCGGCGACGCGAAGGGCGCGGCGTTCCTGGAGCTGGACATTGGCGAGGCGTGGCACGGCCTCCAGTTCCTGCTCACCGGCACGGCCTGGGAGGGCACCCCGCCCCTGGACTTCCTGGTGCGCGGCGGCGACGACGTGGGGGACATCCCGTCGGATGAGGGCACCGCGCGCGTGTTCGACCCGGCCGGGGTGAAGGCGCTGGCGGAGGCGCTGAAGAAGGCCTCCGAGCAGGACCTGCGTGGGCGCTTCGACCCGGCGCGCCTCCAGGCGGAGGACATCTACCCGGGCACCTGGGACGAGGAGGAGCCGGCGGAGGACGTGGATCCGCTGGAGGAGCTGCTCTCCTACTTCGTGGAGCTCCAGAAGTTCACCGCCGCCGTGGCGAAGCGGGGCCTGGCGCTGCTCGTGCACATCGGCTGAGGCGTCAGGCCGCCCAGCCCAGCCACACGTCGCGCCCCAGCTTCAGCACCAGCGCGGCCACCACGCCCAGCACGACGACGCGCACCAGCCGGTCGCCGCCCTTCACCGCCGCGTGCGCGCCCAGCCACGCGCCGGTGAACTGCGCCGCGGCCATGGGCAGCGCCACCTTCCACAGCACCACGCCCCGGAGCGCGAAGAGCGTCACCGACGCCAGGTTGGAGGCGAAGTTCACCACCTTCGCGTCCGCGGACGCGCGCGCCAGCCCGTGGCCCAGCAGCGACGAGAACGCCACGATGAGGAAGGTGCCCACCCCCGGCCCGAAGAAGCCGTCATAGGTGCCGAGCACCAGCGCGATGAGCGCGCCAATGGCCTGCGCGCGCGGCCGGGGCGAGGGCTCCACGCCGTCGCGCTTCGGCGGCGCGCGGCGGAAGGCGAGGAACACCGCCACCGCGATGAGCAGCACCAGCACCAGCGGCTTGAGCACCTCCGGGCGCAGCAGCAGCACCAGCGCCGCGCCGCCGAACGCGCCCAGCAGGCCGAAGGGGAACGTCACCTTCCCCAGCTTCGCGTCCACCAGGCCCGCGCGCGCGAAGCGCACCAGCGCCGCGCCCGAGCCGAACACGGACTGGCCCTTGTTGGTGCCCAGCGCCACGTGCGCCGGCAGGCCCGCCGTCAGCAGCGCGGGCAGCGTGATGAGGCCGCCGCCTCCCGCGATGGCGTCCACGAAGCCCGCGCTCAACGCGGCGACACACAGCAGCACCAGCTTCAACGCGCCGACGTCCAGGTCCACGGTGGGGGCCCGCCTCCTCGTCGCGGGTGGCGCCCGCTTAGCACCCTTACTTGCGCGCGGTCGAAGCTTGGGGGTCAATGCGGTCCATGCTCGCGACCCTGATGACCGTGCTGGCGCTGACGCTCGCCGCGCCGCCCTCACCGCCCGACGCGACCACCGCCACGTGCCGCGCCCTGGACGGGCACGTGTCCTGTGGCTACGGGTGCAAGTCGGATGGACAGCGCGTGCGGTGCGCCCAGACGCTCCAGGGCCGCTGTACCGTCATCGACGGGCAGGCCGTCTGTTTCGATCCGCCCGCCTACGTGGTGAAGGCGTACGGCGCCGCGCTGCCGGAGCCGGAGTGCAAGACCATCGACGGGGTGGTGGGCTGCGGCTACGGGTGCGTCACCGACTTCGGCAAGGTGAAGTGCGCGAAGACGCCGTCGGGCGTGTGCCGGAGCCAGGGTGGCAACGTGACCTGCTTCGACCCGCCCGCCGCGGTGTTCGCGGTGTTCGGCAAGCAGGTGCCTCGCGCGCAGTGTGTCAGCAACGGCCTGCAGCTGGCGTGCGGCTTCAACTGCGTGAACGCCTCCGAGGGCGTGCGGTGCGCGAAGACGCCCATGGGCGTGTGCAAGGCGCAGAACGGCAGCGTCACCTGCTTCGACCCGTCGCCCGCGGCGCTCTGCGCGTGGGGCCGCGACCTGCCGGCGCCCCAGTGCAAGCTGAGCGAGACGGGCCCGGTGTGCGGGTACAACTGCACCACGGCGTACGGCAAGGTGGCGTGCTCGGGCACCCCCGCCGGCATCTGCAAGGTGTTCGACAGCGAGGTGTTCTGCTTCGACCCGCCCGCCGAACAGCAGGCCGACGCGGCGTGTCTCGCGAACGTGGGGTTGGCGGCCCTGGAGGGCGCCACGCCCTGAGGCGCCTGCCCGCTCCCTTGGAATGGAGCGTCCGCTTGGAGGTGGGCGCGGGCGGCGGTAAAATTCCGGCTTCCCGGCAGTCACGCGGGAATGGGAGCAGGACGGCACATGGCGGAGGGTGAGGTCCGGCAGTACTGGGTGCGGAACGATCGGGGCACCACGTGGGGGCCGCTGACCGGGCCCACCATCGAGCTGCTCATCGACAGCGGCTCCATCCAGGGCAAGCTCCAGGTCTCCACCGACGGTCTCCAGTTCGCCTTCCCATGGCGCTTCCCGGAGGTGCGGGACGTGTTCCCGCGCGAGCTGTGGGGGGATGGCGCGCCCGCGTCGCTGAGGACCGCGCCCGTCGTTCCGCCACCGCCCGGCCCCGCCGCGCCGCCCACGGGTCCTGGCGCCGCGCCCATGGCCGGTCCGGGCGCCGTGCCCATGGCCGGTCCTGGCGCCGTGCCCATGGCCGGTCCGGGCGCCGTGCCCATGGCCGGTCCTGGCGCGGTGCCCATGGCGGGCCCGGGTGCCACGCCCATGGCGGGTCCCGGCGCGATGCGGAGTCCGGCGCCAGTGGCGCGCGCGGCCGTGGACGCCTCGGGGCGGCCTGTCGCCACGCGGCCTCCGGGTCCCGGGGCTCCGGCCCGTCCCCCCGTCGCGCCTCCGGCCGCGGCGGCCCGTCCGGAGGGGGCTCCGGCCACCGCGGCGGCGCCCCCCGCGCAGGCGCCACAGGGGCCGGTGGATGACGGCTCCAACACCGTGCCGCCGCAGGGTCAGCTCGCGCAGTGCCCGCCCATGCAGCTCTACGGTCGCATCGCCGCGGGCGAACACACGGGCCTGCTGACGCTGGGGCTTTCGGACCGGGCGCTGTCGGTGCACTTCCGCAAGGGCAGCCCGGAGTTCGTCGACTCGTCGCACGCGGAGGACGCGCTGGGCGTGTCGCTCCTGGGCGCGCGGCTGTTGACGGCGGAGCAGCTCCAGCAGGCGGAAGGCGCGCGGGAGCGCTTCGGGGGAGACCTGCTGGCGGCGCTCTTCGGGCTGGGTCTGCTCCAGCCGGCGACGGCCTTCGCGCAGCTGGCGCAGCGGGCGTTGGGCATCCTGGGCAAGGCGCTGCGCGCCGAGGCCGGCACCTTCACCTTCGAGCTTCGCGACCTGCCCGCGCACAAGGCGATGCCGCTGGGCAACCGCTGGGCCCTGCTCAGCGACCAGGTGCGCCGCGTGCCGACGGCGGACCTCAAGCGGCGGCTCGCGTACGTGCTGCCGATGCCCATCATGAAGTCCGGAGGGCGCGTGGCCTCCAGCGAGCTGCGCCTGACGCCGCATGAGGTGCGCGCGCTCGCCTTCATCGACGGGGTGCGCTCGCTGGGGCAGCTGCTGCAGGACGTGCCCCAGGACGCGGAGCATCTGCTGCGCGTCTCGTTCCTGCTGAAGGAGCTGAACGGCGTCTCGTTCGCGGCGGCGACCCGCACGCAGGCGGCCCCGCCTCCGCCCGCCTCCGGCCCCACGGCGGCGGCGCGTCCCGGCCCCGAGGCTGGCGGCGCCCAGGGACCTGGGGCGCCGGTCCGTCCGTCCGGGACCGTGCCCACGGTGGGCTCGGCTGCGCCCGCCGCGGGTCCGGGCGCCGTGCCCATGACGCCTCCAGGCGTGTCCGCCGGTCCTGGCGCAGGGCCCGCCACGGCGGCCGGAGCCTCTGCCTCGGGTCCTGGCGCGGCTCCCCGTCCTCCTGGCGCCACTCCCGCGCCCACGGCCGGCCCCGGTGCCGCGCCCCGTCCCGCTGGCTCCGCCGCCCCCACGGCCGGCCCCGGTGCAGCCCCCCGTCCTCCTGGCGCCGCTCCCGCCGCCGGTGCCGCCCCCACGGCCGGCCCTGGTGCAGCGCCCCGCCCTCCTGGCGCCACTCCCGCCCCCACGGCCGGCCCGGGTGCAGCGCCCCGTCCTCCCGGTGCCGCCTCCGCGGCTGCGGCGCCCCGTGCGCCTGGCGCCGCACCCGCCGCGGGCCCGGGTGCCGCGCCTCGGCCTGCGGGAGCCCCCGCTGGCGCCGCGCCCACGGCCGGCCCGGGTGTAGCGCCCCGCCCTCCCGGTGCCGCCCCTGTCGCACGGCCCGCGCCGCCCGTCGTCGGTGCTCCAGCCGCCGCCCCCGCGGCGTCGAGCGCCGCGCCCGGGTCGGACGAGCTGCCCGCGCTGCGCCAGCTCGCCGTGACCATGAAGGGGCAGAACCACTTCCAGCGGCTCGGCCTCACCGAACAGACCGAAGGCAGCGCGGTGAAGATCGCCTACTTCCGTCTGGCCAAGCTCTACCACCCGGACACCCTGCCCCAGGGCGCCCCGCCCGAGTTGGAGAAGCTCAAGGCGGAGGTGTTCGCCTACGTCGGGGACGCGTACCGGACGCTCACGGACGACAAGAGCCGCGCGGCCTACCTGGAGGAGCTCAAGAACGGCGGAGGGGACGGCGTGGATGTCCAGGCCATCCTCCAGGCCGAGGAGCTCTTCCAGAAGTCCTGCATCCTGGTGAAAGCGCGCAAGTACCCAGAAGCCGTGAAGATGCTCAACGAGGCCATCGCCCTCAACGCCGAGGAGCCGGAGTTCTTCGCCTGGCGGGGCTACGCGCGCTTCCTGGCCGCCCCGGACAAGAAGGCCGCCCAGCCGGAGGCCTTCCGCGAAATCCAGGCCGCCATCAAGCGCAACGAGCGGTGCGCCCCCGCCCACTACTTCCTGGGCGTCATCGCCAAGCTGAGCGGCGACGCGGCCGGGGCCCTCAAGCACTTCAAGCGGACGGTCGAGCTGCAACCGGACCACATCGATGCGATGCGGGAGATCCGCATGGCGTCCCAAAAGAAGTAGGGTGCGCCCCTTTTCTTCAAGGAGACACCCCCCATGCCCCTCACCGGGAAACAGCGACGCCACCTGAGAGCCCTCGGGCACCACCTGGAGCCCGTGGTCCTCGTCGGACAGTCCGGCGTCACCGAGGGCGTCATCGCCGCCGTCGAGCAGGCGCTGCACGACCACGAACTCATCAAGGTCAAGATCAACGAAGGCCCGGATGGCCGCCATGAAGGCGCCGACCGCATCGCGGAGGCCACCGGTTCGGAGCTCGCGCAGCTCCTGGGCCGCACCGCCCTCTTCTTCAAGAAGCGCAAGGAGAAGTCCCGCTTCGAGGACATCCTCAAGGGCCCGCACGAGCCCAAGCCGGTCGCCAAGCCGGCCGAGGACAAGAAGCCGCGCCGCCGTTAGCCGCACCGCTTTCCAGAGGTCGCGGGGAAAACAGGCCGACCCGAGCGTTTTGTGCGGGTTCGAGGGCAGCCAGGCCCTCGTGCTGATCCCAAAATGTCACTACGCTGGGGGTCTTCCCCCCGCGGAGGTGACGTGCAGACTCCCTCGTCCTCCCCCCCACCCCCACCCGGCTGGCACGACGTGCTGATGAAGCACTTGGAGCCGCTCCTTGGCGGCTTCACCGCCAAGATGGCCATCCACACCGCCGCGCTGCGGGCCCTCAAGCGACCTCCGGAGCAGGTGGTCGTGCAGGAGCTGCCGCAGCTCCTGGAGGGCCTCAAGCCGATGCTCAACACCTTCATCGGTGCACTGCACACGAAGGTCATCCTCACGGAGATTTCGACGGCCATGGAGAAGCTGCGATGAGCCCTCACCCCCCTTCGGGTCGCGCCGCCAGCAGGGTGGCCCCCTGGATGGGCACCGTCGTGGTGCTCCAACTGGTGCACCTGGCCGCGGTGGCCACGTCCTTCCAGGATGGGCGCCAGCTGGCGCTCGTGGGCGACGCGGCGGGCTGGACCGTGGGCCTGCTCGCGGTGCTGGGCACGGCGGCGGCGGCGCTGTCGTTCGCGCGGGGCGACTACCTGCGCCGGGTGTGGGGCCTGCTGACGGTGGGCGCGGGCCTGTCGCTCGTGAGCACGGCGCTGCGCAGCTACTGGATGCACGCGGTGCCGGACGTGCCCTTCACGAACTCGCCGCTGTTGCCGGTGCGCATGGGCGTGGTGGTGCTGGCGAACGTGAGCACCACGTTCGCGCTGGTGCTGCTGGCGCGGACCTACCGGCAGTCCGGCCTGCAGCCGCCGCCCAGCCCTCGCGCGACGCTCCTGTGGGCCGTGTCCGCGGTGGCCGCGCTCGCGGTGGGTGGGCCCGCGCTCGTCGCGGCGGTGGGGCACCTGGGCCAGGACTTCGCGACCACGTGCACCGCGGTCATCGCGCTGGCGTCCACGCTGGCGGACATGATGACCATCCTGCTCGTCGCGCCCATCCTCCGCGTCGCGTACATGCTGCGCGGCGGACGGCTGGCGTGGGTGTGGTGGGCCATGGGCATGTCCGGCGCGGTGTGGCTCTTCTACGATGCGCGCGAGTGGCTGGCGCCGCTCTTGCCCGGCAACCCCGCCGAAGCGGTGGAGCTGCTGCGCACGCTGCGCACCTCGGGGCTCGCGATGCTGGGGCTCGCCGGGTGGTTGCAGCGCTCCGCGCTCACCGCGGCCCAGCCCGCGTCGAGCACCGGGGTCGTCGTCCCCACCGCCTGACACGACCCGTCGCGTCGAGCTGACGCACGCGGCCAGGACCGGCCCGCTCCCACCTGGGGGCGGGCCATCGTGTTTTCGCCCCCCGAACGCCTGGGGAGCCAAGCGAGACTGCGGCCTCACGGTTGTCCCAAGGAGGTTCCATCCCATGCGACTGTCCCTGCGTTCCCTGCTGGCGGCCGCCTGCGTCCTGACCGGATGCCGGACGGCACGCGAGACGGCGACGGCCCCCGTGCGCGCGGACTGCGGTCCCACCATTGCTGGCATGGAGGCGGTGCTCAAGCCCTCCGCCTTCGTCGTGCTGGGGGAGATCCACGGCACGCAGGAGGCGCCGGCCTTCGCGGCGCGGCTGGCGTGTCACGCGGCGGCCCTGGGGCAGCCGGTGCGGCTGGCGCTGGAGCTGCCCGTGGAGGAACAGGCGCGCATCGACACCTTCGTCGAGGGGGAGGCGGGGACGGCGGGGATGCCGACCGACAGCGCCTTCTGGAACCGCGCTGTTCAGGACGGCCGCGGCAGCGAGGCCATGCGGCAACTGCTGGAGCGCGTGCGGGAGCTGCGACACGCGGGGCTGTCCGTGCGGGTGGTGGCGTTCGATCCAGGCGGCAGTGACCGCGACACCACCATGGCCGACCAGCTCCGTCAGGCGCGGAGCCAGGCGCGCGGGGACACCTTCATCGTGCTCGTGGGAAACCTGCACGCGCGCCGCGACATGGGAGCGCCCTGGGACAGCAAGCTCCGGTTCATGACGCACCAGCTGCTCGACGCGGAGCCCGGGCTGGTGTCGCTCGACCTGGCGAATGCCGGGGGGAGCGCGTGGATCTGCCGGGGCATGACGCCGGACACCTGTGGCCCGCAGCCGCTGCGCGGCCCGGCCGAGGAGCAGCCCCTGGGCATCACGCTCCAGAAGAGCGCCGACGACCCGGATGGCTACGACGGCACCTACTCCGTCGGAGCCCTTCACGCCTCGCCGCCCGCGCACGGGGCCGCCTCCACCGCGACGCCCGCGCCGAACTAGCAGCAGCCAGGAAGCCGCGCGGAGGCCCCACCGATGCGTCAGCCGGAGACGCCGGACGGCACGGCGCTCCCCTTGCCCGCGCGGCGCCGCGTCACGCCCATCGCGACCGCCAGCGCGCCCAGCGTCAGCGCGCCCACCCAGAGCCCCGGGAGCAACCCCGGCGTCCGGTAGCGCAGCATCACGGTGTGGCTGCCTGTCGGCACCGCCACCGCGCGCACCGCCACGTTGGCGGGGAGGATGGGAACAGGCGCGCCATCCAGCGTCGCGGACCAGCCGGGCTGGTAGGCGTCGTTGATCACCAGCACCGAAGGTCCGTCGGCCGCGACCTCCACCGTGAAGCGCTCCGGCGACTCGCGGGTGACGCGCACCGAGCCCGTCCCCGCGCCGGCCTCCAGCGGCGCCGCGCACTCCACGATGGCGTCGCCGGGCGCGAACAGCTCCGGCGCCAGCATCCGCCGCAGCGCCTCATCGAGCGAGGCCACGCACTCCGGCCGGGCCAGATGGATGCGCGCGGGCGCCTGCGCGTGGGCCATCAACGACAACCCGAAGAGCGGATCCTCCGCCACCACCCGTCCTCCCGGTGGCGGCCCCGCCCCTCGCAGCTCCTCCGTGCGCACCACCGAGTAGGGCGTGGACAGGCGCGGAGCCAGCTCCCCCGCCCAGCGGCGGGAATCCGCCATCAACCGGAGCAGCCGCGTGCTCCTCCCGGGCAGATAGCTGGCCGCGCTCTCGATGCCCCAGAACACCGACGTGTCCGGCGCCAGCACCGCCACCTGCCCCAGGCTCAACCGGTCCCGGAACTCGTAGCCGGCCAGGGGTGGCGCACCGTAGGCCTTCACCACCGTGTTCACCCGCACCGGCTCCCCCTCCGGCACGAGCGCGCGGATCCGCGCCACCAGCGGAGGCGGCGTCTCCAGGATCTCCACCGGAGACACCTGATAGAGCGGCGCGTTCTCCAGGAAGAGCGCCGCGCCCTGGAGCACCAGCCACCCCGCGCCCAGCCGGGGACGCCACGCCAGGACCGCGCACGCCAGCGCGAGCCCCGCCGCCATGCTCCCCATGCGCACCACGTTGCCCGACAGGCCTTCCCTCGCGGCCCGCGGAATGTCCGGCCAGTGCGGCAGCACCCAGCCCCGCGTCCACACCCCGCCCAGCGCCTCCCCCAGCGCGACGGCCGCGCAGAGCGCCGCGACGCCCACGCCCGCGACGATGACCGCGCGCGAAGAACCTCCTGGCCCCAGGCACCGCCGCCAGCCCAGCCCCGCGCCCACCGCCAGCCCCAGCACCACGAAGGACGCCAGCTTCTCCGGGTAGCGGAAGGGCCGCCACAGCGGCAGCAGCTGGTACACCCAGCCGTAGACGGGCAGCGCCGAGCCCAGCACCAGCAACACCAGCAGCAGCCATGCACCCACGAAGACCCAGGTCCGCCCCCGGCGCCACGACGCCCCCAGCCCCGCCAGCGCGAGCACGCACGCGGGCGTCCCCACGTAGAGCGAGTCCACCCACGCCCGGGTGAAGCCCCCCACGAAGATGAGCTTGCGCACCGCGACCTCAGGGATGCCGCGCACCCCGACCGGATCCGTGAGGAACGGGCCCAGCAGCAGCTCCCCCACCCGCAGCGGGTGCAGCGAGAAGTACTGCGCCTCCGTCACCGAGCGTGCCCCGGGCTCCCCCGTCAGCAGCAACCCCGCGGCGGGGAACAGTTGAGGCGCGGCCAGCAGCCCCCCCGTGGCCACCATCAGGAGACAGGCCCCCAGGCGCCGGGCCCAGGTCCCGGGGGCCGTCACGGGCTCCGCCAGGGCCATCAGCACCCCGAGCGCCTGGGTGACGGCGAACGCCTGTGCATCCCCGCCGAACGCGACCAGCGCCAGCAACCCTCCTCCCACCGTCAGCCGCGCGGGCGTGGGGCGCCGCACGAAGCGCAGCACGCCCCACAACGCGGCGGGGACGGTGCTGGCGGGCAGCAGGTACGTGGGGTTGTTGGTGATGCAGACCAGGTACCCGCTGAAGGTGAACGTCAGCGCCCCGAACAGCGCGCCTGCTCGGGGGACGCCCCACTCGCGCAGCAGCGCCGCCGTTCCCAGGAAGGCCACCGGGAAGCACAGGAGCACGGTGAGCTTCACCGCCACGCCCAAGGGCAGCACCAGGTGCAGGAGCGTCGTGGGGTGGAACACGCCGGAGATGAAGATGGCGGGGAACGACTGCCCGAAGCCGTCGTAGGGGAACCAGTCCGGGAACTCGCCCCGCGACACGCGCGACGCCCAGTAGGCGCGCATCGGGTAGAAGGCCCGCAGCGTGTCCCCCGCCAGGAAGACGTCGGAGGAGAACGTCGCCCGGAAGAAGAAGAGCGCCGGCAGCACCAGCGACAGACCTCCGAGCATCCAGCGCCAGCCGGGCCGGACCTCGTCCACCCGCTGGGCGGGCTCCGCGGAAATCGGTGCGCCAGGGTTCGCGTCCACGTGTGCCGGACATCGTCGACGACGGGCGGCCTCCCGCCAAGTGTCGTCTTGTCGCGTCGAGCCCCTCCCAGGGTGGCCGACCTCCCACCGGGCGCGCTACATCCGGGGCTCCCTTCTTCCAGCACGAAAGGCCCACCCATGCTCGCACGCACCTGGCGCGGGGTAACGAAGGCGGAGGACGCCGACGCCTACCTCGCCTATCTCCACCAGACGGGCCTCGCGCACTACCGGCGCACGCCCGGAAACCTGGCCGCGTACTGCCTGCGCAAGGTGGCGGAGGGGAAGGCGGAGTTCCTGCTCGTCACCCTCTGGGAGTCGATGGACGCGGTGAAGCGCTTCGCGGGCGACGCGCCAGAGCGCGCCCTCTTCTTCCCCGAGGATGACCGCTACCTCATCGACCGTGACCTGCACGTCACGCACTACGAGGTCCCCTTCGCGGAAGGGCAGGCCTTCGTGGGCCACCGCGTCCGCTTCGACGACTTCCGCGTGGCGGGGCCCTCTGGCGACCTGCGGCTGGTGGACACGGGCGGCGGCGGAACGAGCCTGCCCGTCGTCTTCGTGCACGGGCTCGCGGGCAATGCGTCGCACTGGCAGGCGCAGCTGGAGCATCTGTCCTCGGTGGGACGCCGGGGCATCGCCCTGGAGCTGCGCGGCCACGGAGGCTCCACGCCGCCGGAGCCACAGGACTACACGGTGGAGTCGCTGACGGGGGACATCGCCGCCGGGGTCCGGGCGCTGGGGCTTCGCCGCTTCGTGCTCGTGGGGCACAGCATCGGCGCGGGCGTGGCGCTGGCCTACGCGGGCGACAACCCCCGGCAGGTGGTGGGTCTGTTCCTGGTGGATCCGATGACGGACCTGCACCTGTATCCCCAGGAGCAGGTGACGGCCTACCTCGCCTCGCTCGACGCGCCCGACGTGGCGCAGGCGCTGCGGCAGGACTGGGCGCAGATGGCGGGGCCGCGCGCGGACGTGCGCGAGCGGTTGCTCGCGGACCTGGAGGCCACGCCGGTGTCCGCCGTGGTGGCGGTCCAGCGCTCCAGCGTGGGCTTCGACCTGACGGCCGCGCTCGCACGCTACCCGGGGCCGAAGTTCTCGCTCATCGCGCCGGACAACGACTCGCCGCGCAGCCTCCATCGGCTGGGCGAGGGCGTGGCGCACCAGCTGGTGGAGGGCGCCGGACACTGGATCCACCTGGACCATCCGGACGCGGTCAACGCCGCGCTGGACGCATTCCTCAAGAAGTCAGCACCAGCTTGACCAGCTCCGGGGGGCTGCCCAGGCGCATGGGCGGGCCCCAGAAGCCGCAGCCCCGGCTGACGTAGATGTGTGAATCGCCGTGCCGGTAGTGCCCGGCGGAGTGCTCCCGGCTCCACCCGTAGCGTGCCTGGAGGTCGCCGCGCGACGCGACGAGCCGGGGCGTACGGCGCGGGGGGATGTTCCACACGAGCCGCCGGAACAGCGACAGGTGCCCCAACACGGCACCCAGCGCGATGAGGATCGAGAACGGAGACAGCGCCATGGGCCTCAGCCTCCCGTACCTCGCGCCCAGGCGCACCTGAATCCGTGGTGCACGGCCGTCCGCCTGCCCCATGCGCTGCCAGGAAGCAGCGGTCCACTGTCAGCCCGGCTCGTCCCAGAGCGTGGCGAGCTTCAATGCCATGCTCTCGAAGGGTTCGGCATGCACCGGGCCATTTCCCGTGTGGGTCGCGAGCGGCACGTATTGCCCCGACTCCCATCGGAACACGTCCAGGGTGCGGAAGACCGGGTCGATGAACCAGACATGCCGCACGCCCTCGCGCGCGTACACGGGCAGCTTCGCCTTGCGGTCCAGGAGTCGCGTGGAGGGAGACAGCACCTCACAGACCCAGTCCGGTGGCAGGGCCAGCGCCGCGACCTTCGGCGCCCTGGGGAGCCGCTCGCGCCGCCAACCCGCGAGGTCTGGCACGAGGACGTCGTCTCCCAGTTGGAGCTCGGGCTCGGTCACGATGTACCAGCCTCCAGGCCCACCCAGTCCGAAGACGAAGGGATTGCCAAGGATCGCCATCAAGAACGAGGCCGCCGTGAGATGAGGGAACGCCGGCCGTGGGCTCGCATACAGCTCCCCCGCGACAAGCTCTCCCACGACATGCTCCGGGAGCGCCTCCAGGTCCGCGTATGTCGCGGGCTTCTTTCCCATGGACTCCCTCCACTCCTCGCCGCCCGTCACTCTATCCATGAGCGGAAGACGTAGCACGCCCGTCTGACGTCCAGGGGCGTTCGAAGTCCACTGGACCTCAGAGGTCTATTCCCACCGTCGGCTCACTGCGCCCCCCAGAGGAACGCGAGGTCCAGCTCCACTGCGTCGAACGGCTCCGCCCGGATGGGCGCCGCCCCGACATGCGTGAGGAGTCCCGTGTACCGTCCATCCCTCAAGCCGAACACCTCCAGCGTGCGTGTCCTCGGATCCATCAACCAGACGTGCCGCACACCTTCGCGCGCGTACACAGGCAGCTTCGCCTCCCGGTCCAGCGTCCGGGTGGACGGGGACAACACCTCACAGACCCAGTCCGGCGCGAGAGACGTCGCCGCCGTGTCGGGAACGACAGGCATCCGTTCCTTCCTCCAGCCCGCGACATCCGGCACCAGGACGTCATCACCGAAGTGCAGCTCGGGCTCGTCCAGGATGACCCAGCCTCCAGGCCCTCCCCTGCCCCTCCCAAACGGGCCCATGAGCTCGCCCCCAAGCCGTGAAGACACCACGGCATGCCGCATCGCCGGCCGTGGGCTCGCATACAGCTCCCCCGCGACAAGCTCTCCCACGACATGCTCCGGGAGCGCCTCCAGGTCCGCGTATGTCGCGGGCTTCTTTCCCATGGACTCCCTCCACTCCTCGCCGCCCGTCACTCTATCCATGAGCGGAAGACGTAGCACGCCCATCCGACATCACAGGGCGTCAGCCATGACACCTACCTCACACGTCTTCCCGATAACCCACCCCTCTCCGGCCCCCGAGCCCGCCTCCCGACGGCACGACCCCGGCAGGATGTTGGTGCGTCCGGCGAAGGACGCCTGACGCTCGCTGGCCAACGTCCAGAACGCGCGCCACCAGACACCCTCGCCGCGCTCCGTCCGGCACCTTCCAGACAAGGCGCGTGGAGGCGTGCGCCCTCCGCGCCAATGAGCACGCTGCACGCCCCTTGAAGGAGGCGGTGCGATGACCTCACAGAAGCAGCCGGACGCGGTGCACGTCGACGAGCAGAGCAAGGAGCAGCAGCTCGCCCGGGATCGCTCGGAGCCCACGGGCAACTTCCTCACCACGGACCAGGGCGTCCGCGTCGAACACACGGACGACTCGCTTCGCATCGGCGCACGCGGCCCCACGCTGCTGGAGGACTTCCACCTCCGTGAGAAGATCACCCGCTTCGACCACGAACGCATCCCCGAGCGCGTCGTCCACGCGCGCGGCGCCGCCGCCCACGGCTACTTCCAGGTCTATGAATCCCAGGCGAAGTACACCCGGGCGAAGTTCCTCCAGGATCCCAACAAGAAGACCCCCGTGTTCGTGCGCTTCTCCACCGTCGCGGGCTCGCGCGGATCCGCGGACACCGTGCGCGACGTGCGCGGCTTCGCCGTGAAGTTCTATACGGAGGAGGGCAACTTCGACCTCGTGGGCAACAACATCCCCGTCTTCTTCATCCAGGACGGCATCAAGTTCCCGGACGTCATCCACGCCGCCAAGGCGGAACCCCACAATGAAATCCCCCAAGCGGCCACCGCGCATGACTCGTTCTGGGACTTCGTGTCGCTCGTCCCGGAGACCCTGCACATGGTCATGTGGGCCATGTCCGACCGCGCCATCCCGCGCAGCTTCCGGATGATGCAGGGCTTCGGCGTCCACACCTTCCGCTTCGTGGATGAGAAGAACGTCTCGCGCTTCGTGAAGTTCCACTGGAAGCCGCTGCTGGGCACGCACTCGCTCGTCTGGGATGAGGCCCAGAAGCTCGCGGGCAAGGACCCGGACTTCCACCGCCGCGACCTCTACGAAGCCATCGAACAGGGGAACTTCCCCGAATACGAACTGGGCGTGCAGCTCGTGGAAGAGGCGGACGCCCAGAAGCTGGGCGTGGACCTGCTGGACGCGACCAAGCTCATCCCGGAGGAGGTCGTCCCCGTGCGGCCCGTGGGCAAGCTCACGCTCGACCGCAACCCGACGAACTACTTCTCGGAGACGGAGCAGGTGGCCTACTGCGTGTCCAACATCGTGCCGGGCATCGACTTCACGGATGATCCGCTGATGCAGGCGCGCCTCTTCTCGTACCTGGACACGCAGCTCACGCGCCTGGGCGGTCCGAACTTCGCGGAGCTCCCCATCAACCGCCCCCTGGCGCCGGTGCACAACAACCAGCAGGACGGCTTCGGCCGGCACACGAGCAACGCGGGACGCGCGAACTACTTCCCCAACTCGCTGGGCGGCGGCTGCCCGTTCCTCGCGTCCCAGCAGCAGGGCGGCTTCGTGCACCACCCGGAGCAGGTGAGCGGCCAGAAGGTGCGCGAGCACTCCCCCTCCTTCAACGACCACTACAGCCAGGCCGCGCTGTTCTTCCGCAGCCTCTCCGCGCCGGAGCAGGCCCACCTCATCGACGCGTGCCGCTTCGAGCTGGGCAAGGTGGAGACGCGCGCCGTGCAGGAGCGCGCGCTGGAGCACTTCGCGAAGATCGACACCCAGCTCGTGACCGCCGTGGCGGAGGGGCTGGGCCTGCCCGCGCCCAAGGCCACGCCCGTCACCCCCAAGGGGCCCGCCACCTCCAAGGCCCTCAGCATGGAGGCGATGAAGGCCGCCATGCCCCCGTCCATCAAGACCCGGAAGATCGCCGCGCTGGTCGCCAACGGCGTGGACGCGGATGAGCTGATGGCGGTGAAGAAGGAGCTGGAGGCCCAGGGCGCGCAGGTGAAGGTCATCGCCAGGTGGCTGGGCACGGTGAAGGCCGCCAACGGACAGGACGTGCCGGTGGACAAGAGCGCGCTGACCACGGACTCCATCGAATACGACGGCGTCTTCATCCCCGGCGGTGCCGCGAGCGTCGCGGTGCTGAAGAAGGACGGCAAGGCACGCCACTTCGTGCAGGAGGCCTACCTGCACTGCAAGACGGTGGGCGCGTCCAAGGACGCGGAGGACGTGCTGAAGGCGTGTGAAATCGACCCGGCCGCGCCCGGCATCGTCGCCGGCTCGAAGGCCGGGGCAGGCAAGGCGCTGGCCACCGCGCTCGCCCAGGCGCTCGCGAAGCACCGGCACTGGGACCGCCAGGACCACGACCGCGTCCCGGCCTGAGTCCACTGCCTGACACGGGCGCGACCTCCAAGCTCCGGAGGTCGCGCCCCACTCCTGGCGTACTGTCCAGCCCGCTTGCGTTGCGCGCAGGATGACCGCCTCTCAAAGAGGGGGAAGTCCATGAAAGCCGTCCATCTTCGCGCCGCCGCGCTCGCGTGCGTGCTGTCCGCTGCTCCCGCGCTGTCCCAGGGACTCGCAGCTTCCGAGACACCCGGAGTCGTCGTGGTGACGCAGGACCTGCTCCACCCCGCGGATGCCTGGGGCCAGCCGGTGAACAATGAGCGTCCCTCACTCGTGCGGGACGAGTCCGGTCGGGTGCACTACCTCGTCGACCTGCGCCGGGGCTCCGAGGCCCGCTTCACCCAGGCCGCGCCACCGCTCGACGGGTTCGCGTCCTGGCACAAGACGCCCGCGCGACACCTGGTGCGCGAGCTGGAGCGGCAGTACGGCCTCCAGGCCACCGGGCTGACGAGCTGGGCGGGCCTGGGCTTCATGGCCTTCCTGACGCCAGAACAAGTGGAGCGGCTTCGCGCGGACCCGCGCGTCGAGCGCATCACTCCCGACGAGGCCACCTCTCCGAGCGGCGCCCTGTGGACGAACTCCACGGGCACGGAGATGAAGACCTGGGGCAAGCGCGCCGTGGCGGAGAACACGTCGTCCACCACCACCGCGAAGATCCCCACGAAGGTCTACGTGTTGGACAGCGGCATCGGGCTCCACGCCGACCTCAACGTCGTGCAGCGCGTCTGGCCCGCGGGAGGCAACGCCGCGGACGGACTGGTGGGCTGCTACGCGCACGCCACCCATGTGGCGGGCATCATCGGGGCGAAGCAGAACAGCACCGGCGTCGTGGGCGTCGCGCCCGACATCTCCCTCGTCTCCGTGTCGGTGATGGGACCTGAGCCCCTGGACACGGTGCACCACTGCAACCCGGGCAACGTCACGGCCGCCGCCGCCATCCAGGCGCTCGACTGGACCATGATGGACATCACCTCCCACGGGAAGGTGGGGATCATCAACCTCTCCTTCAACCTGGGCTCGGGCGTGCTCGCGTCCACCGGCACCGTGGGCTCGCGCATGGTCACCGTGTCCCAGCCCGCACCGGGCTACAAAGGGGCCTTCATCGTGAACTCGGCGGGCAACGACTCCGTGGACGCATGCACCCGCGCCTACGGTCCCGCCTCCACGACGGACGGCATCATGGTGGTGGGCGCCATCGATGACCGGGGGCAGCCCGTGACACCGCTGCACTGCAAGCCGGGACAGATGTGCGTCGACGGCTTCCGCAACGGGACGGTGGCAGGCTCCGGCCCAGGCTCCAACTACGGCACCTGCGTCGAGGCGTGGGCGCCGGGCCTCGCCATCCGCTCCACCTTCGCCGCATACCCGCAGTCCGGCACGACGACCTCCAATACCTATGAATACCTGTCGGGAACGTCCATGTCCGCGCCCTTCGTTGCGGGGCTCGCGGCGCACCTCGTGGACGCCGTGCCAGCCGGGACGCCCTCGCTCATCGAAGCCGCGGTGCGCGCGCGCTTCCATTCGCTCGGCTCCGTGGACAAGACGCTCCGGCCCCTCTTCCTGCCCACGCTCAATCCCCCCTCCGTCCCCGCGCAGCCACGGGCCGAGTTCGCCGTCGTGTCCGCGAACAACGGGCCCTTCCACGTGGAGTCGGTGGGCGCGAACATCACGCTCGCGAACAACGAGTTGTTCCAGCTGAGCTTCGACTCGGTGGGCGCGCCGTCGGGCGGCTGCAACGTAACCCAGGCGAGCTATCTGATTCCGTCCTATCCCGCCAGCAGCCTGCTGGACACGACCCAGCGGAAGATCTGGACCCTCCAGTACCCCGCGCTGACCAGCGCCCCGCCCACCTTCTACTCGTACCGCTTCTTCTCGGACTGCGACACCGGCACCGCGGGCCTGTTCGTCAATCCGTGACGGCCGGCCCCGGTCGGTGACGCCGCCATCCCGGCGGGCAGCCTTCACGCAGCACGCGCGCTCCCGCGAGCGCGCAGGCGTAGCTGCTCGTCATCGGGCGCTCCACCCAGGCGCCGCCCGTGAACAGCCGCACCGTGGGCGCGTCCTCGACGTGGTCCACGGTGCCCCTGTCCCCCAGCGCCCGGGCCGTCTGCGCGTCCGCCACCGTCACCACCGGCGGCAACCCCGCGGGCAGGCCCGGCACGGCGCCCGCCGCGCACAGCACGACGCTCCCCTGCTCCACGGCCTGTTGGAGCAGCGCGGTCAGCGGCGCCTCGAAGGCGCGGCTCACGGTGCCCAGGCTCAGGTTGATGAGGTCCGGGCGCACGTCCGCCGTCAGCCACTCCAGCGCCTCCAGCAGGCACAGCGAATCCCCGCGCATCCGCCCATCCAGCACCCGCGCGACGTACCACTCCACGCCAGGAACAGGTGGGGCCGAATCCAGCAGGATGCTCAGCACCGCCGTGCCATGGCCGTGCGCATCCTCCAGGTCATCCAGGCACGAGTCCCCGCCCCGCCACGCATCCAACTCCTCGCGCGAATGGATGCGCGACTCCAGCCGCCGGGCCTCCCGGTCCAGCGTGAAGCTGGCGGCTCCCGCGAGGGCCAACGACTGCCCCCGCAGGAACCCCACCGACACGCCGCTGTCCACGACGGCGACCTTCACGTTGGACCGGGCCTCCTGATTCCCGACGAACGCCCCCGCGCTAGCAGGCGCCGCGCGAGTCCTCACCGACCGGGAGCGTGAGCTGGGGGTAGTAGGTCCCCACCCACTGGTTGCCGTTCCAGGTGAAGGCGTAGCCGTTGAGCATCGAGGTGGCGCAGGCGTAGCCCACCAGGTCCTCGGAGCCACTCACCTCCGCCAGCAACTGAGACACATCCCTGCTCGTGAATTTCACGGGAGCACTCCAAGCATTGGATTGATTGAAAAAAGCGACGAGGAGCATAGAGCCGATCCCGGAGCGGGGCGAGGCAAGCAGTTGGAGTCCGCGCCGTCCCCTGTCCCAACCTCGCTGGCCCCGGACCGGCTCCCACCTCGGAGCGCTCAGCCATTGATGGCCACGACGAGCTGGAGCACCGTGCCGTTGGAGTAGAGGAGGCTGAGCCAGACGGAGCTGTACGACTTGGCGTTGATGGTCAGGAAGCCGCTCCCGACCGAAATCCCACTCGAATAACCAACCAAGGGGACGTTCGGCTGATTGGGGGCGGAGAGCGAAGGAGTGTTGAAGGTCGCGACGACGCTCGCGGACGTGCTGCCATCCAGCGCCTGGAAGTCCACGAAGCCGGAGTAATTGCCAATCCGGATGTCCCGCGGATCGGCGCGGGCGACCAGGCGGTAGAAGCCGGCCGGGATGCCGGAGCCCGGCGCGTTCAGATAGACGAAGGCGGACTCGACCCCCGTGCCGAACTGCGTGGCGGGGGTCTGCTCATTGCCCGCGATGCTGAAACCAGCGAAGGAGAAGTCCTCCGTCGTCGTCATGCCGAACTGCTCCGCATGGATGGGAACCCCCGCGGCCCCGGCGGCCTGGACGAGGTCCCCCCGGAGATCCACGCAGGCGGCGGCAGCCGAGGTAGGACGCTCCGCGCGTGACGGGGTGGGGGCCGCGCGGGGCTCGCCAGCCCACGCGCCAACCGATGCGAGGAGCAGGGAGGCGGAGAGCGTCGAGGACAGGCGGAAGTGGCGGTTCATGGATGGTCTCGGAGGCAATCACAGCCAGGATGATTCCCGACTTGGCCTGGAATTCTGCAAAAGCCACGCCCCACCTCCGCCCTGTCCACTCGGCATGCAATTCATTGCAATTTTCCACCAATGACAAAGGCGCTGTAACTCAATCCGCCACGGCCGTGGGCCGGTCGTGACACTCCCCGCCACAGCGCCCGGGGCGTCATCCAGCGCGAAGCCCTGGAGACCGGGAGACCCACCGCGATGGCCCGGGAGCCCCCGGCGCGATGCGGCGCGCGGGCCGCGGGGCGGTTAGGGTCTGCCGGTCCACCGCCGTGAGAGGTGTCGCGCGATGAAGCCCTGGGCCCGCTGGTTCCGCATCCCCTTCTGGCAGCGCGTGCTGGGCGCCTTCGTGCTGGGCGCGCTCGCGGGCTGGGCGCTGGGCGACCGTGCGGGCACATGGTTCCAGCCCCTGGGCACGCTCTACGTCCAGCTCATCCGGATGATCGCCACGCCGCTCGTGTTCTTCGCCGTCATCCACGCGGTGTCCGCGCTGCGCGGCCAGAAGAGCGTGGCGGCGCTGGGCGGCCGCACCTTCCTCTGGTTCGCCGTCACCGCCGCGCTCGCCGTGGGCGTGGGCCTGGGCACCGCCGCCCTCACAAGACCCGGCGTGGGCGTGGGGCAGCTCCAGGTGGCCTCCGACTACAAGCCCCGGCAGGTGCCCGGCCCGGTGCAGGTGCTGCTGGACGTGGTGCCCACCAACCCCTTCGCCGCGCTGGCCGAGGGCCGGATGCTCCAGGTCATCTTCTTCGCGGGCCTGCTGGGCTTCGCGCTGGTGAAGCTGGGCGAGCGCACCGCCCGCCTGCGGGAGCTGGTGGGCGAGGCCAGCGCGGCCATGATCCAAGTCACCCGCTTCGTGCTGGAGCTGACGCCGCTGGGCACCTTCGGCCTCATCGCCGCGCTGGTGGGAACCTACGGCTTCGAACGCCTGCTGCCCCTGGGCACCTTCGTCCTCACGCTGTACCTCGCGTGCGCGGTGCACGTCGTGTTCGTGTATGGGGGCCTGCTGCTCGCGCACGGGCTCAACCCGCTGCGCTTCTTCCGGGGCGCCGCGCCCGGCATGCAGGTGGCGTTCGTCAGCTCCTCCAGCTTCGCGTCCATGCCGGTGGCCCTGCGCAGCGTCACCCACAACCTGGGCGTCAACGCGGACTACGCGGCGTTCGCCGTGCCGCTGGGCGCCACCATCAAGATGGACGGCTGCGGCGCCATCTACCCCGCGATGACGTCGCTCTTCATCGCGCAGTACTTCGGCCTGTCGCTGTCCGCGCCCCAGCTCTTCATCATCCTGCTGGCGTCCGTGCTGGGCAGCTTCGGCACCGCGGGCGTGCCCGGCACGGCGGTGGTGATGACCACCGTCGTCCTCAGCGCCGCGGGGCTGCCGCTGGAGGGGCTGGGCTACCTGCTCGCCATCGACCGGGTGCTGGACATGATGCGCACCCTCACCAACGTCACCGGCCAGATGCTGGTGCCAGTGCTGGTCGCGCGCGAGGAGGGCCTCTTGGACCTGGACGTCTACAACCGCGCGTCCAGCAACGTGGGGCTGGAGGAGCCCCCGTCGCCCGCCGCCTGAGCCCTACTTGCAGCTCTTCGCCGGCAGCGAATCAATCCAGTCCGCGATGAGCCGCGAGCCTTCCGCGTGGTGAACGGTGCGGCCAATCTGCGGCATCATCTTGCCGGACTCCTCCGTGTCCAGCCGGTACCAGAGGATGGACTCGGCGTGGTTGCCGGGGACGATGTCGAACTCGCCGCCCACGCCGCTGCCCGCCGACCCCGGGCGCTTGCACTCGCCCAGCGTGAACAGGTCCGGGTTGTCGAAGTTGAGGAACAGCCGGCTGGTGATGCCCGCCGTCCCCTTCGGGTTGTGGCAATGCGCGCAGTTGATGTCCAGGTACGTGCGCGCCCGCGTGGACAGGTCCGCCGCCTGCGGGTCGAACGCGTCCGGAGCCCTGGGCAGCTCCGCGAGCGAGGGCAGCCCGTCCAGCTTGCCCAGCGACGCCAGGTACTCCAGCTGGTCGCGCGCCACGGCGCTGTACGTGTTCTCGTGGTGCAGGTAGCGCGCCTTCACCCCGATGGGGTGCATCACCTGCGCCCCCGTGTCGTCCTGGAGGTGGTGGCACTGCTGGCACTGGTTCTTGGAGGGCACCGAGTACTTGAACGACCGCGTCTGCCCCTCCAGGTCGATGAACGTCACGTCGCGCGAGCGGCCCCCGGTGGCCTGCGTGGCCTCCGTCTGCTCCGTGTTCCAGACGTAGGGCCACGCCTCCCACCCCGTGGGCTGGCGCACCAGGACGCGCGTCTCGATGAGGCGCACGTCCTGGTCCGGAGCCCGCAGGTCCGCGGGGAAGGCGAACGTCTTCGTGATGAGCGTCCCCACCGGCAGGTCCAGCACGTCCTTCGGCTGGTAGTGCGCCGTCTTGCCGGGGGGGATGTAGAGGGTGCGTGACTTGACCGCGTAGTCGGAGAACAGCGCGGTGGACAGGGTGTAGGGGATGTTGCCCTCCACCGGGGCCCAGCCCCCGTCCGCCGGGCTCCCGGTGAACAACCCGAAGCCCGACAGCTCGGTGGGAATGGCCAGCATCGGGCCGGCGTCCGGCGCACCCGCGTCGGGTGTCCCGGAATCCGGCACGCCCGCGTCCACGGGACCGGCATCCGGCACGCCCGCGTCGGGAACCCCCGAATCCTCCAGACCGGCATCCGGCACGAGGATGCCCGAGTCGGGTGACGGCCCGGGGACCTCCGGGTCGGAGGAGCCGCAGGCCGCCAGCGTCAGCGCCAGCAGCACCACGGAGAAACGAGGGCTCACGAACGGCGTCCACATGGGTGTCACGCTCCCTGACCGCGGTTACTTGATGAAGTCGCCAATCGTCAGCGCGGGGTTGAAGCCCGCGCAGTCGAACGCGGTCCCCGTGGCGGCGTAGTGCCGCGTCTTCGCCCACGCGCCGGGCAGGTTCCCCTCCGTCGCGAGCGTCCCGGCGGTCAGCAGGTCCAGGTCCACGATGGCCGTGGCGGTGCCCTGGGGCAGCGTGTTGCCGCTGAAGCAGATGTTGATGGGGTTCACCCGCGAGCGGTCGTGGCCGAACGGATCCAGGCCGTCCCACAGCAGGTGCTCCACGCCGCGCGTGCCCTGCGTCTCGCCGTACGCGTAGAGCGTCGCCAGGAGCGCGCCCAGCGGACGGAGCTGCTGGTTGAGCTTGCCGTTGTCCACGGAGTCGCCGCTGCCACCGGTGAAGGTGTTGCCGTGGATGCTGATGTCCGCGCTGTCGAAGTTCATGCCACCGGCGACCCACTGCGCGGGGTCCGACTCAATGGCGAGCCCGCTCAGCACCGCCACGTCCACGGAGTTGTTGTCACCCCAGGTGTTCCCCGTCAGCTCCACCCGGCGCGACGCCAGGATGAACGTGCCCGTGCCCGCCGGCACCTGCGACACCGTGCTGCTGCTGGCCGCCACCGACGCGAAGTTGTTCCGGTTGTTGCCGGTGATGGTGTTGTTCTTCACGCGGATGTCGGTGCCCTTGATGGGGTTGCCCGGCAGGTCGAACACCACCAGGCCCGTGGTGTTGTCCTTCGCGGTGTTGCCCAGCACGTAGGCGTACTTCGTGTTCTCGATCTCGATGCCCGCCACGTTCTGCCGGGCCACGTTGTTGCGCACGACCGCGTACTCCGTCTGGCCCACGTAGATGCCCGCGTCCGCGGCGTTGTAGGCCTCGCAGTCCTCGATGAGGACGTACTTGGACTTCACCGGGTACAGGCCGTACTTGCCGTTGCTCTCCTTGTCGGCCTCCGCCCACTCGGTGCGCACCCGGCGCATCACCACGTCCGTGGAGGACTCCACGCGGATGGCGTCCTTCTTCGCGTTCCACACCGCCAGGTCACGCACCTCGAAGCGGTTGCCCACCACGTCCAGGCCGTTGGAGTTCGCCGCGGCGTTGGTGAACACCAGCACCGTGCTGTTCGCCGTGCCCGTGCCCTCGCCCTTCACGCCCTTGCCCGCGCCCACCAGCGTGATGCCGTTCTGACGGACGGTGATGGCGTTGTCGAAGGTGTACGTGCCCGCCGCCAGCTGGATGGTGGTGCACTCGGCCAGCGTGTTCACCTGGTCCTGGAGCGCCTCCTCCTGGCCCGGCGCGAAGCTCAGCGTCGCCTGGGCCTTGCCCTCGCAGGAGAAGGTCCCCGCGCTGCCGCCATCCCAGGGGATGCCCGTGTCCA
This sequence comes from Corallococcus sp. Z5C101001, assembly GCF_007352635.1. Classification (NCBI taxonomy): domain Bacteria; kingdom Pseudomonadati; phylum Myxococcota; class Myxococcia; order Myxococcales; family Myxococcaceae; genus Corallococcus; species Corallococcus sp. Z5C101001. The sequence goes on along the minus strand of NZ_VKLU01000001.1, from coordinate 130,682 downwards.
CCGACCCCGCGTCGGTGCCGGCGTCGGTGCCCGCATCGGTGCCGGCGTCGGTGCCCGCATCCACCTTCACGCCCGAGTCCGGCGTGGGATCCGGATCATCCGAGCAGGCGGTCATCGACAGGGCCCCCACCAGGGCCAGAACGGTCGCGCACGAGGCGCGGATCCACTGCGAACGGGGCATGTCTTTCCTCCGAGAGGCCGCCCCGCCCGGTCCCCAGGAAGCACCCGGGCCCGCGAAGCAGCAGGAAGCCGGCATGCTCGGAGCAAAGACACACTGACGACAAGCACAAGTTACACGTTTGTGATTTGACGCAGCGCCCCTTTGGCCACGCGGAAAAAGCACGCGCACGCGGTAAGCCTTTCGTCCGCAATGTGTTCGGAACGCGACTGACGCAGGGTTCCAAGGCGGCCGGTCGGACGGGCCCGAGCCGGCCTCCACCGGTGCTCCCCTCCGCCCACCCGGGCGGTCATCTTCATGGGGCAGGTCGCGGCGCGGCTCCCTCTCCCGCGACGGAAAAAAGAGGATTCCATGCGCACCCGTACCTTGATGACCCTGGTGGTGACGCTCGCCGTCGGACAGGCCACGGCGGCCATGGCGCAGCAGGACGAAGCGGAGGCTGCCCCCGGGGGCAATGACTCACAGAGCCTGGATGACCCGCAATCACTGACAAACAGCTCCGACGAGGGCACCTTCTGGGACAATTACTGGTATCAGCCCCCCGCCGTCGACTACCAGCTCCGGCAGCCGCTCGAAGGCACCTATCAGCTCCAGCAGCCGCTGATTGGGACGTACCAGCTCCAGCAGCCGCTCGAAGGCACCTATCAGCTCCAGCAGCCGCTGAACGGGACGTATGAACTCCAGCAGCCGCTGAACGGGACGTACCAGCTCCGGCAGCCGCTGAACGGGACGTACCAGCTCCAGCAGCCCTTGAACGGCACGGGCACTTCACGGCCTCCTCGGGCTCGTTGAGCGCGGGGCCTCAGCGCCGGGCGTTGAAGGTGTCGCACGCCTCCAGCGTTCCCTGGTCCAGGCCCCGCTTGAACCAGGCCATGCGCTGCGCGGAGGAGCCATGGGTGAAGGACTCGGGGACGACGTAGCCCCGCGCGTGCTTCTGGAGCGTGTCATCCCCCACGGCGCTGGCCGCGCCCAGGCCATCCTCCACGTCGCCCTTCTCCAGGAGGCCGCGCTCCTGCTGCGCGTGGTGGGCCCAGATGCCGGCGAAGCAGTCCGCCTGGAGCTCCGTCAGCACGGAGAGCTGGTTGGCCTGCGCCTCGCTCACCCGGCCGCGCAGCGACCGCACCTTCCGGGAGATGCCCAGCAGGTTCTGCACGTGGTGCCCCACCTCGTGAGCGACGACGTACGCGCGGCCAAAGTCACCGGGTGCGCCGAAGCGGCGCTCCAGCTCGTCGAAGAAGCCCAGGTCCAGGTACACCTTCTGGTCGCCCGGACAATAGAAGGGGCCCACCGCGCTCTGCTGGAAGCCGCACGCGGACCGCACCGCGTCCGTGAAGAGCACCAGTCGCGGCTGCACGTAGCGCACGCCCAGGGGCTCCAGCAGGCCGGGCCAGGTGTCCTCCGTGTCCGCGAGGACGACGGAGACGAAGTCCTTCATCTGCTCCTGCTGGGGATCCACCGCCTGCCCCGACCCGCCCGTCCCCGGCTGCGAGTACGGAGCGCGCGAACCCACCTGCACGTCGGAGGGGTCGCCGCCCAGCAGCATCACCAGCAGCGCCACCACCAGCGACGCGGCGCCACCGCCCACCGCGAGCGGGCGCCCGAAGCCGCCTCCGCGCCGGTCCTCGATGTTCGAGCTGCGACGCCCGCCTTGCCACCTCATCCCGTGCCCCCTCCGCTCAAGCGCCGCGACGACCCGAGGACCAAGGTAGGCAGCGGGCCCTCCGTCGGCGACGGCGCGGCCCCGGGACGACCGGCCGCCAGGAAGGCGCAGGGGCAGGCGGGTGGACGGGCCGTCGGCGGGCAGGCCCGGCTCAGGTCCCGGGAGCGAACCCCACCGCGCCGGACGCCACGCGCGCGGCGGTGCCCAGGCGCTCCAGCAGGGAGGGGCCGAAGTACTGGCGCCGGGACTCCCCCTTTCCTCCGCTCACCTGCTCCGGCGTGTCCACGTAGCCCACGTAGCCATTGGCGAGCCCCAGCACATGGGTCGCGCCCGAGAGGGACGCCAGCGCCCGTCCCGCGCCCGTGGTGGGCTCCCCGGGAACGGTCAGCAGCGCCAGCGGCCCCAGCGCCAGCGCGTCCACCTCCGCCTCGCGCGGCGAGGAGCCGCACAGGAAGTTGTCCCCCGCCGCCCGGGTGAAGGCGGGCACCAGCCGCGAGGCGTCCGGACGGGGCAAGGCCACCTGGACCCTCGCGAACGCCAGCCGCACCGGCCCCGCCACGGGCCCCGGGGTGGCGCCGTCCACCAGCGCCGACAGCTTGCGCGCGAACCCCATGGCCCGCCCCGCGCCCTCCCCTTCGGAGAAGGCCACGGAGGCGTTGCCCTCGCTGCCCTGCACGAACAGCGTCACGCCCTGGCCCGCCTCCTCGCGCAGCGCGCTCAAGCGGCCCGGGTAGTCCGGATCCACCAGCGCCTGCCGGCGGCCCAGGAGCGTGGCGTGCGCGGCGAACACCAGCACCTCCGCCACCGGCCCGTCCGCCCCGCGCAGCACCACGCGCGTGAGCTGGCCGTCGGGGACCTCTCCGCCCGTGCGCGAATAGACGAGGCCCGCGTCCGCCGCCCCGCCCACCTCCAGCGTCACGTCCGCCAGCGAGGCCACGGCCTTCTCCAGCGCCTCGCTCGCGCCCGCCACCGCGGCGTTCACCGACGCGGGCCGGTAGCGCCCCGTCCCGGAGAGCTGGGCCACCCACCGTGAGTCATAACCCCCGAAGGCGGAGTGCGTGTGCGTGGCCACCACCAGCACCTCCCTCACCCCCGCCCGCGCGGCGCGCTCCCGCACCTGATCCACGATTTCCGGGGTGACGAAGAGCAGCTCCAGCGACACCACGCCCACGCGGGCACCGCCCGCCTCCAGCACCACGGCCCTGGCGTGGAGGGGAAGCTCGGCCTGGCTCGCCTCGGGCCTGGGTGGCGGATAGCCGGCCAACACCACCGGGAAGGGCGGGGACAGGGCCACCTTCGCCGCGCCCGCACGCAAGGAGCCTTCGCCCCGCACCTGGGACAGGACCTGGGGCGCCCGCTCCTCCCAGCGCCCGCACCAGTTCCAGGAGGCGAGCGCGTACGCAGCCCCCGCCGTTAGCAAGGCGGAGGGCAGCAGGGTGCGGAGGAGGGAGCGCCGGAAGGTGGACATGCCGCGGGGAGCCTAACCGCTCCCCTCTTTCCAGACGGCGCCTACCTTTCGGCCCACGCCACCTTGCCTGGCCTACAGGGGCCGACGTCGACTGCGGGTGGAATACCTCACGTCGAGGCGTGCGTTCCTGTTCCGCTTCGCGGTCGAAAGGGGTAAGGCAGCGCGCCATGTGCGGCATCTTCGGAATCGTGGGTCACGGAGAGGCGTCCAACCTGACGTACTTGGGGTTGCACGCCCTGCAGCACCGCGGACAGGAGTCCGCAGGCATCGTCTCGTCCGACGGCCACACCCTGCGCGCGCACCGGCAGATGGGGCTCGTCGCGGACATCTTCACCGCTCCGGTGATTGAGGGACTGCCGGGAGAGGCGGCCATCGGCCACGTGCGCTACAGCACGGCGGGCGGCAGCCAGCTCAAGAACGCCCAGCCGCTGTTCGTGAACTACGCGGGCGGCCAGTTCTCCATCGCGCACAACGGCAACATCGTGAACGCGGCGGAGCTCAAGGCGGAGCTGGAGTCGGAGGGCGCCCTCTTCCAGTCGGACGCGGACACGGAGGTGGTGATGCACCTGCTCGCCCGCTCCAAGCTCCCGTCCTTCGAAGGGCGGCTGGTGGAGGCGCTGCGCCGGGTGGAGGGGGCCTACAGCATCCTGCTCCTCACGGAGAACAAGCTCATCGCCGTGCGCGACCCCAACGGCTTCCGGCCGCTGGTGCTGGGCAAGATGAAGGAGGGCGCCTACGTGCTCGCCAGCGAGACGACGGCGCTGGACCTCATCGAAGCGGAGGTCGTCCGAGAGCTGGAGCCCGGCGAGCTGGTCGTCATCGAGAACGGCGTGCTGCGCGCCAGCATGCCCTTCAAGCCCGCCGCGCGGCTGGGCCGCTGCATCTTCGAGCACGTCTACTTCGCCAAGCCGGACTCGGTGCTCTTCGGCACCAGCGTCTATGAGGTCCGCAAGCGCCTGGGCATGCAGCTGGCCCGTGAACAGCCCGCGGAGGCGGACCTGGTCATCGCGGTGCCGGACTCGGGCGTGCCCGCCGCCATCGGCTTCGCCCAGGTGAGCGGCATCCCCTACGACGTGGGCCTCATCCGCAGCCACTACGTGGGCCGCACCTTCATTGAACCGCAGCAGTCCATCCGCCACTTCGGCGTGAAGCTGAAGCTGTCCGCCGTGCGCCAGGTGCTCAAGGGCAAGCGCGTGGTGGTGGTGGACGACTCCATCGTGCGCGGCACCACCAGCCGGAAGATCGTGAAGATGCTCAAGGCCGCGGGCGCGTCGGAGGTGCACCTGCGCATCTCGTCGCCGCCCACGCAGTGGCCCTGCTACTACGGCATCGACACGCCCAGCCGCACGGAGCTCATCGCCGCCAGCCACACCACGGAGGAGATCGCGAAGTACGTGACGGCGGACTCCCTGGGCTACCTGTCGCTGGAGGGCCTGGGCACCGCGGTGGATGATCCGAAGCGCGCCACCTACTGCACCGCGTGCTTCTCCGGCCAGTACCTCACCGAGAAGCTGTCCCACCAGGGCACCGGTGACGCCAAGCTCAGCGCCTGAGTCACCCGCGCCGGACCTGTCCCCGGCCCCGGGTCGGCCCGGGCTCGCGCAGGCGGAGCGGCAGTTCGTCCGCTCCGTGCTGGCGGGCTTGTTGCTGCTGGGCGCGGTCGCCGTCGCGGGTCCGCTCCTCTCCTACCGCAGCGACGTGGCGGGGGCCCGCGCGGAGTTCCAGACGCGGATGACGCGCGAGGCGCGCGTCTACGCGGAGGCGCTGGGCCTGCACCTGAAGCTGCTCCAGACGGAGCTGCTGCGCGTGTCCGAAGGCGTGGGCCCGGACGTGAAGCGCGAGCTGCCCACGGAGGACCTCCAGGACCTCACCACGCCCCGCGCCGGCCTCTTCCACGCGGGCGTGATGGTGCTGGACGCGCAGGGCAAGCTGCGCTGGAGCGACCCGCCGCTCGCGGAGGAGCAGGCCCAGGACAGCTTCGCCACGCGCCCCTGGTTCCAGCAGGTGCTCGCGCGCCAGACGTCGGTGGTGGACGCCATCGCGCCGGGCGCGTCCCTCTTCGTCGTCGCGGTGCCGGTGGTGCGCGAAGGGCGGACCACCGCGGTGTTCGCGGGCCTGCTGGACACGGAGACGGCGCTGCCGGGCGGACGTCCCTTGAGCAACGACCTGGAGCTGCTGGTCCTCAACGCCTCCGGGGACCTCTTCCTGCCCAACGCGCCCCCCTCGTGGGCCAGCGTGTCGCGCGCGTCCGGGGAGCTGCGGGAGTTCATCCGCGAGGGCACCCGCCCGCCGTCGCTGGACGCGATGCCGGAGACCTTCCTCACCGCCACGCCCGTGCCCGGCACGGGACTGCACCTGGTGCTCGCCGCGGACGAGTCGGCGCTGCTCGCCAACCTGCGCGACCGCTTCCTCGTGCAGCTGCTGGTGCTGGCGCTGCTCCAGGTGGGCACGCTGGTGCTCTTCACCGTCCACTGGCGCCGCGTCTATGGCCTGTTCCGCGAGGTGGAGGTCCGCTCCGCGCAGCAGGAGAAGATGGCCGCGCTGGGCAGCGCCGCCAGCCTCATCGCCCATGAGGTGAAGAACTCCCTCAACGGCCTCAAGGCCGCCGCCGGGCTCGTCTCCCCGGAGGGCGAGGGCGGGCTCGTGGTGCGCACGCTGCACGGGCAGATCGACCGGCTGGCCCACCTGGCCACGTCGCTGCTCAACTTCGGCAAGCCCCCCGTCGTGCGCCGCGTGGACGTGGACCTGTCCCAGCTGGTGCGCGACGTGGTGGAGGGCCTGCGCTCGCTGCCGGAGGCGGGCGAGGTGCGGGTGGACGTGACGCTGCCCCTGGGCCCGGTGCCCCTGTCGTGCGACCCGCTGCTGCTCACCACCGCGCTGGACAACCTGGTGCGCAACGCGATGGAGGCCACGGTCGCGGCCAAGGACCTGGGGAAGGTGACCCACCCCCTGGTGCGCGTGCAGGTCCGGCTCGACGAGGACGCCGCGGCGGTGACGGTGGACGACAACGGCGGGGGTCCCCCCGCGGACGTGGAGGCCCACCTCTTCGAACCCTTCCGGACCTCCAAGCCGAAGGGCATCGGCCTGGGACTGGCCATGACGCGGCAGGCGCTGGAACATCAGGGCGGACAGCTCACCTTCGAACGCCTCCCTGACGGCAGCCGCTTCCTCCTCCAGCTTCCCCGAGCGCCCCGGCCATGAGCCTCCCCGCCCTCTTCGTGGATGACGACCGCGCCTTCTCCTCCATCGCCGCGGTGGCGCTCCAACGAGAGGGCTTCAGCCTCACCGTCGCGCACTCGCTGCACGCGGCCCGCGCCGAACTCGCGAAGGCCACGCCCGTACTGGTGGTGTTGGACCGCCGCCTGCCGGACGGCGACGGCCTGTCGTTCCTCCCGGAGCTGAAGGCGCACGCGCCCAGCGTGGCGGTGGTGATGGTGACGGCGCACGGGGACATCGCCAGCGCGGTGGACGCGGTGCGCATGGGCGCGGCGGACTACGTGGCCAAGCCCGTGGAGCTGGCGGACCTGGTGCTGCGCGCGCGCCGGGCCGTGGACGCCAGCCGCCTGCGCGACCGCCTGGAGATGGCGGAGGCGGAGCTGTCCGGCCGCCGCCGGTTGGTGCCGCCCGCGTCCGCCGCCATGCAGCGCGTGTTCGCGATGCTGGAGCGCATCGCCGCGTCGCCGCGCAGCCCGGTGCTGCTCCTGGGCGAGACGGGCGTGGGCAAGGAGCAGCTCGCCCGGCACCTGCACGCGCTCGCGTCGAAGGACGGGGGCGCGCCCTTCGTGCACATCAACTGCGCGGCCCTGCCTGAACAGACGGTGGAGAGCGAGCTGTTCGGCCATGAGAAGGGCGCCTTCACCGACGCGCGCACCGCCCGCCGCGGACTGGTGGAGGTGGCCCACGGCGGCGTGCTCTTCCTGGACGAGGTGGGCGAGCTGCCCCTGCCCCTCCAGGCGAAGCTGCTCACCTTCCTGGACTCCGGCCGCTTCCGGAGGCTGGGCGGCACCACGGAGCAGACCAGCACCGCGCGCATCGTGGCCGCCACCAACCGCGACCTGCCCGCCCAGATGACCGGCGGCAACTTCCGCGAGGACCTCTGGTTCCGCCTGGGCGTGTTCCGCATCGACGTGCCCCCGCTGCGCGAGCGGCGCGAGGACATCCTCCCGCTGGCCGAAGGCATGCTCGCGGACCTGGGCCGCGAGCTGGGCCGGCGCGACGTCAGCCTGGGCGCGAAGGCCCGCGCACGGCTCGCCGCCTATGCCTTCCCCGGCAACGTGCGCGAGCTGCGCAACATCCTGGAGCGCGCGCTGGTCCTGGAGTCCGGAAGCGGGCTGGAGCTGGAGGTGATTGGCGGCGGCGCCCCCACCGGCGGCGCGGCGCCAACGGAGAGCCCGGCCGCCGTGGCGCCCGGGGCCTTCAGCGTGCAGGAGCCGCTGGCCATGGAGGACGTGGAGCGCGCCTACGCGCGGTGGGTCCTGGAGCGGATGGGCGGCCGGCGCATGGAGGCCGCGAAGGCGCTCGGCTTGTCCTACCCGACCTTCCTCAAGCGCCTGGGCGACGCTTGAAGGGATTTGCAGTGCCCGCGCGGGAGCGATGAAAGGTTTTTGAAGTCACCGGGTCGATGAAAATTTCTTGAAGTCGCACCGCGTCGCATCCGCGCGGATTTGCTGGGGCTGGGCCGGGCACACGGCTTGCGATGGGGGCCCTCCGGATTCTCACCGGAGCCTGCCGCTTGCGCCGTTCCTTCCCTGTCCTCGCTGCCCTGGGCACCCTGCTCGGCCTCACCGCCAGTGCCGAGCAGCATCCCGCCTCCCCCGCCACGCTGCTGCTCGCCACCCTGCCGGACGAGGACGCGCTGGCGGAGCTGTTGTGGGAGCGCTCCGCCGACTTCGCGGACGACCGGGCCCACATCGCCACGTCCCGCGCGGAGCTCCAGCGCGCGCACCTGCTCCCCAACCCGGAGCTGGACGTGTCCATGAACACCATCCCCATTGGCGCCACCAACCCGCCGGGCCTGCGCCGGCTGACCGACGTGCCCAACTACGTCGTCGGCCTGTCGGAGCTGGTGGAGCTGGGCAAGCGGGGCCCCCGTCAGGACTCGGCGAAGGCGGCGCTGGCGGCCACCACGCTGGGGGTGCACGCCGCCCTGCGCGCGCGCACCTACGACGTGCTGGAGCGCGCCGCGGACGTGGCCACCACGGAGGTGCGCATCTCGGAGCTGGAGAAGCTCACCGAGGACGCGCTGAAGCTCACGGACCTGCAGCGCGCCCGGCAGCAGCACGGCGACGCGGCGGGGCTGGACGTGGACCGCTCCACGCTGGAGGCGCAGGCGCTGGAGACGTCCCTGGGCGAGGAGCGCGCGCGGCTGTCGGAAGCGCTGCTCGCGTGCTCGCAGCTCGCGGGCCTGCCGTGTGAGCCCTTCGGGGGCCGCGAGCTGGCGGCGGCCTTCCTCAAGACCCGGCTCGACCGGGCGTCCGCCCCGGCCGCCATCGAGTCCAGGCCGGACCTGCGGGCGCTGGGCGCGCAGCAGGAGGCGGCCCAGTCCGCGCTGACGCTCGCGAAGCGCCGGTGGATTCCGGATCCGACGGTGCGCGCCGGCTACACGCGCGACCAGTTCATGATCTCTGGCAACCAGAAGAACTCCCTCTTCGTGGGCCTGTCCATCCCGCTCCCCTTCTTCGACCACGGGCAGGCGGACGCGCACGCCGCCAGCGCCAGCGCGCAGTCCGCGCGCGTCGCCCGCGAGCTGCTCACCGCCCAGGCCGCGCGCGAGGCGGACGTGCTGGGCCAGCAGCTGCGCGCGGTGCAGCAGCGCCGCGAACGGCTGCACACGCAGACGCTCCCGCTCGCGGAGGGCGTGGTGCAGCGCCTGGACGCGGCGGTGAAGGCGGGAGGCGCGGCGTTGCAGGACCTGCTCCTCGCGCGGCGCACCTACGGCGAGCTGGTGCTGCACGCGGCCGACCTGGACCAGACCGCCTACCACCTCGCCGTCGCCATCGACCGGGCGAGCGCCGCGGGCCCCCGCGCCCCGGACGCGCTGGCCAATCCCCGCTCCTGAGCATCCCCCGCGCGCCCACCTCTCAACGACCGCCGACCCCGGCACCCGCCTCACCGCCCCCGTCGGCCCCCATCTCCAACCCTTCCTGAAGGAACCACCATGAATCCCCACGACCCCGCCGCCGCCCCGACGTCCACCCCCGCCCCCGCCCGCCGCACCCCGGTCTGGATGGCCTTCGCGGGCGCGGGCCTGCTGGGCACCGGCGTGCTGTTCTACGCACTGGCCCCCACTGATTCGAGCGCGGAGAGCGAGACGGCCCTCCCCGGCCCCACGGTGAAGGGAGAGACGGTGCACCTGCCGGACGGCGCGCCGCAGTGGCACTACGTGCAGCTCGCCGTGGCCACCGAGGGCAGCGCCCTCACCCCCCTGCCCTCCCCCGCGCGCGTGCAGTTCGACGAGGCCCGCACCGCGTCCGTGGGCGCGCCGCTCGCGGGCCGCGTGCAGGAGGTGCGCGTGCGGGCCGGGGACCGCGTGAAGCAGGGCGACGACCTGTTCAGCGTGCGCTCCGGCGCCTACGCGGAGCTGCTGCGCGAGCAGCGCGGCGCGGAGGCGGAGCTCGCGGAGAAGCGCCGCAACGCGGACCGCCTCCAGGAGCTGGTGGCCCTGCGCGCCGCCCCGGAGAAGGACCTGCTCGCCGCCCGGACGGAGCTGCGTCAGGCGGAGCTGTCCCTGGAGGCCGCGAAGGCGAAGCAGGGCAGCCTCCGGGTGTCCTCGCGCGGGGAGAACCTCTTCTGGGTGACGGCGCCGCGCTCGGGCACGGTGGTGGACCTGGACGTGGTGGCCAGCCAGGAGGTGACGCCGGACCGCGAGCGGCCGCTCGTGCGCCTGTCGGACCTGGATCAGGTGATGGTGGTGGCGGACCTCCAGGAGTCGGACGCGCTGGACATGTCCCCGGGCCAGGACGTCACGGTCACCACGCGCGACGGCATCGTGCGCGCGGGCAAGGTGGACCGCGTCGCGGAGGTGGTGGACCCGCTGCGCCGCACCGTGGAGGTGCGCGTGCGCGTGCCCAATGACGACCGCCGCTTCCGGCCCAACGCCTTCGTGGAGGTGACGCCCACCCCGCCCACGGGCGTCAGGCGCGTGCGCGTGCCGGACAGCGCGGTGGTGACGGATGGCGCGCGCTCGGTGGTCTTCGTCGCGCGCGACTCCAACCGCCTGGAGCGCGTCCCCGTGACGCCGGGCCGCCGCCGCGACGGCGAGGTGGAGCTGCGCGGGGGCCTGGCCTCCGGAGACCGGTTCGTCGCCCGGGGCGCCCTGCTCCTGGAGAACCAGATCGAACTGGCCGACTGAGGCCCCCCGCGAAAACCAAGAGACGCCCATGTTCGAGAAACTCGTCGACTTCAGTCTGAAGAACCGCGCGGCGGTGGTGTTCCTCACGCTGCTCACCGCCATCTGGGGCTACTTCTGCTTCCGCGACCTCACGGTGGAGGCCTTCCCGGACCCCACCGACACGCAGGTCAACGTCATCACCCTCTACCCGGGCCAGCCGTCCGAAGAGGTGGAGCGCCAGATTGGCCTGCCCCTGGAGCGCGCGCTCAACGGCATCCCGGGCCTGACGCGCCTGCGCAACCTGTCCATGTTCGGCCTGTCGTTCGTCACGCTGAGCTTCAACGACGACACCGACGTGCTCTTCGCCCGCGCCCAGGTGCTGGAGCGCCTGCGCGACGCGGAGCTGCCGGAGGGGCTCACGCCGTCGCTGGGGCCGCTGGCGACGCCCATCGGTGAAATCTACCGGTACACGCTGAAGGGCGCGAAGGGCGACCCCATGAAGCTGCGCACCCTCCAGGACTGGGTGGTGCGGCCGGGCCTGTTGCGCGTGGACGGCGTCGCGGACGTCGTCAGCTACGGCGGCCTGCTCAAGGAGATCCACATCCAGCCGGACCCCGCGCGGCTCGCCGCGTTCGGCCTCACGCTGGACACCGTGGAGGACGCGCTGAAGGAGGGCTCGGAGAACGCCAGCGGCGGCGTGCTGGAGCGCGGCTCCGAACAGTTCGTCATCCGCAGCGAGGGCCTCTTCCACACGCTGGACGACATCCGCGACGTGCGGGTGGCCACGCACGAGGGCACGCCCGTGTTCCTCAAGGACGTGGCGGACGTGAACGAGGGCTGGTCGCCCCGCCAGGGCGTGGTCAGCCGCGACGGCGACGGGGACGTGGTGCAGGGCATCGTCCTCATGCGCCGGGGAGAGAACCCCTCCCTGGTGCTCTCCCGCGTGCGGGACGCGGTGGCGTCCGTGAACGTGCGCCTGGAGGGCGACGACGTGCGCATCGACCCGTTCTACGACCGCACGGACCTGGTGAACACGACGCTGCGCACGGTGGGCCACAACCTGCTGGAGGGCGCGCTGCTCGTCACGCTGGTCCTCTTCATCTTCCTCCTGGACCTGCGGGCGGCCATCGTCGTGGGCGTCCTGATTCCCCTCTCGCTGCTGGCCTCGTTCATCTACCTGAAGATGCGGGGCATGTCGGCCAACCTGCTGTCCATGGGCGCGGTGGACTTCGGCGTCATCGTGGACGGCGGCGTGGTCATCATCGAGAGCATCCTGGCGCGCATGTCCGGCCACCAGTTCGAGGGGGAGACCCCCATGGAGCGCATCCAGCGCGCGACGAAGGCGGTGGTGCGCCCCACGGTGTTCTCGCTGCTCATCATCATCGCGGCGTACCTGCCCATCTTCATGTTGCAGCGGGTGGAGGGCCGCATCTTCGCGCCCATGGCGAACACGGTGGTGGCGGCGCTCCTGGGCGCGCTCGTCTTCTCCGTCACGCTCATCCCGGTGCTGGCGTCGTTCGTCTATCGCAAGCCGGTGAAGCACAAGGAGTCGCCGGTGCTGCGCGCGGCGGACAAGGCCTACGGCCCCGTGCTGGCGTGGAGCCTCAAGCACCCGGCCATCGTGGTCGCGGTGTGCACCGCGGGCCTGCTCTTCGCGGGCGCGCTGGTGCCGCGCATGGGCAGCGAGTTCCTGCCGGCGCTCAACGAAGGCAGCCTCTACCTGACCTTCACCATGCCCTCGAACATCTCCCTGTCGGAGGGCCGCAAGCTGGTGCCGCGCATCGAAGCCCTGCTGCGCCAGGCGCCGCAGGTGGACGGCGTGCTCAGCCAGCTGGGCCGCCCGGAGGACGGCACCGACGCGAAGCTCACCAACAACCTGGAGTTCTTCGTGAAGCTCAAGCCGCCGGCGCAGTGGCCCAAGAGCACGCCCAAGCTGGATGACGTGCTGGCGGTGTTGCAGCGGTCGGTGTCGGAGGTGCCGGGCATGGAGGTCGGCTTCAGCCAGCCCATTGGCGACAACGTGAACGAGAGCATCAGCGGCCAGCAGGGACAGCTGGCGGTGAAGCTCTTCGGCGACGACCTCCAGGTGCTCCAGGCGTACTCGCAGAAGGTGAAGAGCGTGCTGGCGCGCGTGGAGGGCGTCGCGGACCTGGGCATCGTGAAGAGCGGCGAGGTGCCCAGCATCCAGGTGACGCCGGACCGCGTGGCCCTGGCCCGGCACGGCATGTCGCTGGGAGACTTCCAGCACGTCTTCCAGACGGCGGTGGGCGGCCGGCCGCTCAGCGAGTTCTGGGAGGGCGAGCGCCGCTTCGACGTGGTGATGCGCCTGCCCATGTCCAGCCGCGACGACGTGGAGAAGATCTCCCGCCTGCGCGTGCCCGTGGAGGGCGGCGTGCTGGTGCCCCTGAGCGAGCTGGCCAAGGTGAAGACGGGCTTCGGCCGGGCCTCCATCAACCGCGAGAACGGCCGGCGCTACATCGGCGTGCGCATGAACGTGCGCGGCCGGGACCTGGGCTCCTTCGTGAAGGACGCGCAGGCGATGGTGGACAAGGAGGCCCCCGCCCCCGCGGGCACGAGCATCGAATGGGGCGGTGAGTTCGAGAGCAAGGAGCGCGCGATGGACCGGCTCCTCACGGTGCTGCCGGTGGCGCTGGTGCTCACGTTGCTGCTGCTCTTCAAGGCGTTCAACTCGTTCGGGCGCGCGGTGGTGACGCTGATCAACGTGCCCTTCGCGCTGATGGGCGGCGTGTTCGGCCTGTACTGGGCGGGGATGCCGCTGAGCGTGGCGGCGGCGGTGGGCTTCATCGCGCTCATCGGACAGGCGTCGCTCAACGGCGTGCTGGTGATGAGCGCCATCGCGGAGCGCCGGGAGGCGGGCGAGTCGCTGGACGACGCCATCCTCCACGGCAGCCGGGAGCGCCTGCGGCCGGTGCTGATGACCGCGGCGCTGGCGGCGCTGGGGCTGGTGCCCGCGTGCTTGAGCAATGGGATTGGCTCGGAGATGCAGAAGCCCCTGGCCATCGTCATCGTGTCCGGGACGATCTCCGCGTGCGCGCTGACGCTGGTGCTGCTGCCGGTGCTCTTCCGCATCTTCGCCCGCTTCACGGAGCAGTTCGTGGACCGGATGCCCGCGCAGCTCCTGCGAGTGGTGCCCGGCGCCAAGGGGCTGCGCAAGGCGGGCTAGCGCCTCACGGTGTCGTGGAAGGCTCCGGCTCCCCGTCCACCGACTCCTCGGAGGTGGGCGCGGGGGCCGGGGTCTTCCCGGCGATGAAGTCCTTCAAGTCGTCGGGCAGCGGCGAGGCGAAGGTGACGCGCTCCCCGGTGCCCGGGTGCGGGAACGAGATGCGCTCCGCGTGGAGCGCGTGCCGGGGCAGCCGCAGCCGCGCCCACGCCTCCGGCTCCAGCGTGTGCTTGCTGAAGCGGTCGAAGTAGCCGGGGTCCGGCCCGTACATCTTGTCGCCCACCAGCGGGAAGCCGGCCTCGCGCAGGTGGATGCGAATCTGATGCTGCCGGCCCGTCTGGGGAAAGCAGCGCAGCAGCGCGAACGGCGCGCCGCCGTGCTCGAAGCGCTGGAGCACCTGGAAGCGCGTGCGGCTGGGCTTGCCCGCCACCGGGTCGATGCGCACCGCGATGCGGATGAGGTCCGTGCCCTCCGCGATGGGCGCGTCCACGAGGAAGGCGTCCTCGGGCGGGTGCCCCTCACACAGCGCGAGGTACTCCTTGTGCACGTCGCGCGACAGGAACAGCCCGCCCAGCACGCGGCAGGACTCGGTGGTGCGGCCACACACCACCAACCCGCTCGTCTCGCGGTCCAGCCGGTGCGCGGGCTCCGCGAAGCGCTCTCCGAAGCGCTCGCGCAGGAGCGTCACCAGCGTGCCCTTGTGGTAGCGCGCGGTGGGGTGGATGGGCAGCCCCGCGGGCTTGTCCAGCACCAGCAGCCAGTCGTCGGAGAAGACGACGGGCAGCGCCGTGGGCGTCGCGGGCTCCTGGCTCGCGGGGCGGCGGATCCGGAAGGCCAGCCCCGGGTACACGGGCGTGGAGGGCTTGAGGCGGTACTCGTCGCACAGGACGCCGCGCAGGATGATGCCCCGCACGCGCTCCAGGTCCATGCGGCGGATCTTCTCGCAGAGGTAGCGGTCCAGCCGCCAGCCGGCGTAGTTCGGCTCGACGACGAACGGGATGTCCACGTAGCCGTCGGGGATGGCGCTGGGAGTCGGGTCCACATCTTCACGCATGGCGTACCGGCCGCTCTAGCACGCTTCGCGACGAAGGCGACCGCCCGGCCCCGCGCGCGAAGGCGCGAGCACCCGGCGGCCTGACTGCTTCACGGACGCGGTGCCGCGCTCACCCGAAGGCGCGCTTCGTCTCCACGCCCAGCACGCGCGCGTACAGGTCCGCGATGCGCTCGCCGGTGCGGCCGTCCCACAGCTCCGGCACGCGGCCCTTCTTCACGTTGCCGGAGAGGGCGCGCTCGGCGGCCTCGCGGATGCGCAGGGGGTCGGTGCCCACCACCTCGTTGGAGCCCACCTCCACGGTGATGGGGCGCTCGGTCTGCTCGCGCATCGTGAGGCACGGCACGTTGAGCGCCGTGGTCTCCTCCTGGAGGCCGCCCGAGTCCGTCATCACCAGCATCGCCTGCGACGTCACGGACAGGAACTCCAGGTAGCCCATGGGGTCCACCAGCTTCAGCCCCGGCGTCTGCTCCAGCCGCGTCCCCAGGCCCTGCTCGGCGATCATCTTCCGCGTGCGCGGGTGCACCGGGAACACGACGGGCAGCCGCTTCGCGACGTCCATCAGCACGCCCAGGAGGCCCGCCAGCAGCTTCGGGTTGTCCACGTTGGACGGGCGGTGCAGCGTCGCCACCACGTAGCCCTTCGGCGTGAGCCCCAGCTGCTTCAGCGTGGGCAGCTGGTCGGCCTTCTCCTTGGACGACAGGAGCGAGTCGATCATCACGTTGCCCACCAGGTGGATGTGCTTCGGGTCGATGCCCTCCTTGAGCAGGTTCGCGTCCGCGTCGCGCGACGGCGTGAGCAGCAGGTCGGAGAGCCGGTCGGTGACGACGCGGTTGATCTCCTCCGGCTGGTGCCGCTCGAAGCTGCGCAGGCCCGCCTCCACGTGGGACAGCGGGATGGCCAGCTTGGACGTGACGAGCGCCGCGGCGATGGTGCTGTTGACGTCGCCCACCACGGAGACCAGGTCCGGCTTCTCCTTGAGGAAGACGCGCTCCATCTCCACCATCATCCGCGCCGTCTGCTCGGCGTGGCTGCCGGAGCCGATGCCCAGGTGGATCTCCGGTGGAGACAGCCCCAGGTCCGCGAAGAAGACGTCGCTCATCTTCGCGTCGTAGTGCTGCCCGGTGTGCATCACGAGCTGCTGAAGGGAAGTGCGCGCGGAGATGGCCCGGTGGATGGGGGCCACCTTCATGAAATTCGGACGCGCGCCAACGATATGGATGACCTTCTTCATGTCGCTCCGGAAAATAGGCACGTGGCGATTTCCGGCCAGTGGCAGGGGGCCCACAGCCGTCCACCGGACGGAGCGGGGCGTCCTGAATCTGATAGATGGGGGCCCATGCCCGCCTCCCGGACCGTGGCCGTCATCCCCGCACGCCATGCCAGCACCCGCTTCCCTGGCAAACCGCTCACCCTCATCGCCGGTCGCCCCATGGTTGAACACGTCTGGCGCCGCTGTCAGGAAGCCCGCGCGTTCGACGAGGTGTGGGTGGCCACCGACGACGCGCGGATCCGCGACGCGGTGGAGTCCTTCGGCGGCCGCGCGGTGATGACCAGCCCCGCCTGCCCCACCGGCACGGACCGCATCGCGGAGGTGGCCCGCGCACGTCCGGACGTGGACGTCTGGGTGAACGTGCAGGGCGACGAGCCGCTGGTGGACCCCGCCGCGCTCAAGGTGCTGGCGGACCTCTTCCGGGACGACGCCGTGCGCATGGGCACGCTGGTGCGGCCCCTGGAGCCGGACGAATTGGAGAACCCGAACGTGGTGAAGGCCGTGCTCGCCCTCAACGGCGACGCGCTCTACTTCAGCCGCGCCCCGGTGCCGCACGTCCGCGACCCCGGCGCCCCCCTGCACCGCTGGGCCCACCTGGGCCTCTATGGCTACCGGCGGGACACGCTGCTCCAGCTCGCCACGCTCAGCCCCACCCCGCTGGAGGAGGCGGAGAAGCTGGAGCAGCTGCGCGCCCTGGAGCACGGCCTGCGCATCCGCTGCGCCCACGTGTCCTGGCGCACCGTGGCGGTGGACGTGCCGGAGGACGTGGCCCGCGTGGAGGCCCTGATGCGCGAGCGCGGCTGAGCCCCGCCCCCCGCGTCCCCGCTCAGATGACCGGCAGCGCGGCCGGCTCGTCGCCCCGGGGGAAGGCGGCGTCGATGCGCTGGAGCTCCTCCGGGGTGAGCTTCAGCGAGGCCGCCTTCGCGTTGTCGCGCACGTGGGCCACGTCGCTCGCCTTGGGAATGGCGAAGAGCGACGGCCGGCGCACGAGGAACTGGAGCGCCACCTGATAGGGCGTCGCGCCGTGCGCCCGCGCGATGTCCGCCAGCACCTTGCCTCCGGCGCTGGTGGGCGACGGGAAGTGCCCGTTGCCGAAGGGGCTGTAGGCCACCACCGCCACCCCCTGGGACTCGCACCACGGCACGACGGCGTGCTCGATGGCACGCTCCCCCAGGTGATACAGCACCTGGTTGCACGCGATGCGCCCCTTCCCCGCGATGGCCAGGGCCTCCTCCAGCTCGTCCACCGCGAAGTTGCTCACGCCCCAGGAGCGGATCTTCCCCGCCTTCACCAGCTCCTCGAACGCGCGCACCGTGTCCTCCAGCGGGTGCGACCCGGGCCAGTGCAGCAGGTAGCAGTCCAGCCTGTCCGTGCCCAGGCGCCGCAGGCTGCGCTCGCAGGCGGCCACCGTGCCCTTCCGCGTCGCGTTGGACGGCATGACCTTGGAGACGAGGAACACCTCGTCGCGCCGGCCCGCGATGGCCTTCGCCACGAGCGCCTCCTCCACCCGGCCCTGCCCGTACAGCTCGGCGGTGTCCAGGTGCGTGAGCCCCAGGTCCAGCCCGGCGCGGAGGGCGCGGAGGACCCCGTCCGCGTCGTCGTCCTCCATCTGCCAGGTGCCCTGTCCGATGACCGGCACCGCCACCCCGGTGTTGCCAAAGACGCGCGTCTCCATGGCACCTCCCTCGCGTGGAACGGGCCCTGGAATACCACCCAGCTCCGCTGGCTGCATCCCGGCCCTGCACCCAGGGTCCGGGCTGCGCTTACCCGGACAGTCCAGTAGGCTCCGCGGGTGACTTCTTCCGTTACCGCTCCGACACCTTCCCGACGCCCCTCGGGCGTCACCGCCCGCCGTCTGCTGTCGCTGGCCCGCCCCGAACGGGGGACGCTGCTGCTCGCCACGGTCTTCCTGCTCATCAGCAGCGGCGCCAGCCTCGTGTATCCCCAGGGCGTCCGCATCCTCATCGACGAGGCCCTCAACGCGAAGAACCGCGACCTCATCGACCGGTCCGCGCTCATCATGCTGGCCGTCTTCGTGGTGCAGGGCATCGCCACCGCGCTGCGCTACTACTACTTCAGCACCGCGGGCGAACGCGTGGTCATGCGCCTGCGCCACGACTTCTTCCGGCGCCTCATGGACCAGGAGGTCGCCTTCTTCGACACGCACCGCACGGGGGAGCTCACCAGCCGGCTCGCCTCCGACACCACCGTGCTGCAGAACACCGTGAGCGTGAACATCTCCCAGGGGCTGCGCAACGCCGTGCAGGCGCTGGGCGGGCTGGGGCTGCTCTTCTACACCTCGCCCTCCCTGACGTTCCTGATGCTCGCCATCGTCCCCCTGGTGGCGGTGGGCGGCGTGATGTACGGCCGGCGCGTGCGGGGCCTGTCGCGCGACGTGCAGGACGCGCTCGCCAAGGCCAGCGAGGTCGCGGAGGAGAGCCTGTCCGGCATGCGCACCGTGCGCTCCTTCGCGGCGGAGCCGTCGGAGGTGGCCCGCTACGGCGCCACCGTGCGCCACGCCTTCGAGGTCGCCCGCAACCGCGCCCGTCAGTCCGCCGCGTTCCTCGGCGGCGCCAGCAGCGCGGGCTACGTCGCGGCGGTGGTGGTGTTCTGGTACGGCGGCCGGCTGGTGGTGGACGGCGAGCTCACCGTGGGCGCCCTCACCTCGTTCCTCATCTACACGATGCTCGTCGCCCTCTCCCTGGGCTCCCTGGCGGACCTCTGGGCGGACTTCATGCGCGCCTCGGGCGCCGCCGAGCGCGTCTTCGAATTGATGGACCGCGAGCCCGCCATCGCGCCGGACCAGGGTGAGCGCCCCGCCACCATCGAGGGCCGGGTGGACTTCCAGGACGTGCGCTTCGCCTACCCCACGCGCCCGGACGTGCCGGTGCTCCAGGGCATCGACCTCACCCTCCAGGCCGGCGAGGTCGTCGCCGTGGTGGGCTCCTCCGGCGCCGGCAAGTCCACGCTCGCGGGCCTCCTGTCCCGCTTCTACGACCCGCAGCAGGGCCGGCTGCTCCTGGACGGCCGCCCGCTGGCCTCGCTGGACCCCAGCTGGCTGAGGCGCCACGTGGGCATGGTCGCCCAGGAGCCCCTGCTCTTCTCCTGCTCCATCGCGGACAACATCCGCTACGGACGCCCGGACGCCACCGACGCGCAGGTGGAGGCCGCCGCGAAGGCCGCGCACGCGCACGACTTCATCCAGCGCTTCCCGGAGGCCTACGCCACCACCGTGGGCGAGCGCGGCGTGCAGCTGTCCGGCGGCCAGAAGCAGCGCGTCGCCATCGCCCGGGCGGTGCTCAAGGATCCGCGCATCCTCATCCTGGACGAGGCCACCTCCGCCCTGGACGCGGAGAGCGAACACCTGGTGAAGGACGCCCTGGAGCGGCTGATGCAGGGCCGCACCACGCTCATCATCGCCCACCGCCTGTCCACCGTGGCCAACGCCCAGCGCGTGCTGGTGCTGGAGGCCGGCCGCGTGGTGCAGAGCGGCACGCACGCCACGCTGATGACGCAGGATGGCTTGTACCGCCGCCTCGTGGAGCGCCAGGTCGTCGCCGCCTGAACGCTCGTTCCCCGAACGAGCCCCCACCCCGCCGTACCGTGGCGGAAAATTGTCGCGCGCATTATCTCTGCTGCCGCAAGAAAGGAGGTGATGCCTTGAACGACAGCATGATCAAGGCGTCTACCTCCGTCGCGGTGGCCGGCTAGCGCAGCGTCACCCCGGCGGATGTCGACGCCCGTGGTACCGAGTCGCCCCCGTCCTTGCCGACGGGGGCGACTTTTTTCGTCCCCTCCCATCCCGGGAATGTCCTCGCCATCCACCGGTTCGTGCCGCCGGGGGGGAAGCGCCGTCCACGACTGCCGTGGCCGCCTGCCGGAGAAATTCCGTGTCCATCACACCGTGTCCCATCCCCCTGCCTTCCGCTCTCCGTGACGAGGAGACGGTGGATGACCAGCGCAACCTTTTTTGTCCCAACTACGACGCCTGCCTGCATCAGGTCGTGAAGAAAGGCTGGGAAGGCTGGAGTTGCCGGGGGTGCGACCTGCGCCGCTTCCGTGTGGGCCAGCCGACCGCCCAGCAGTTCGCGGTCGCCCGTCCGGGGGGTTGGGACGCGCAGTGAAGGGCTGACCTCACCGGTCAGGGCCAGCCGGCCATCCAGCCGGCAGAGATTATTTGACGCCCCCTGGCCCTCTTGGCAGGAAGGGACATGCGCTCCAAGAAAACCAAGTTCATCTTCGTGACGGGCGGCGTGGTCAGCTCGCTGGGGAAGGGACTGGCCTCCGCATCCATTGGCGCCCTCCTGGAGAACCGCGGGCTCGACATCACGCTCATCAAGTTGGATCCCTACATCAACGTGGATCCGGGCACGATGAGCCCCTTCCAGCACGGCGAGGTCTTCGTCACCGAGGATGGTGGCGAGACCGACATGGACCTGGGCCACTACGAGCGGTTCACCCACGCCCGGATGAGCCGCCTCAACAACTTCACCTCCGGCCGCATCTACAACGCGGTCATCACCAAGGAACGTCGCGGTGAGTACCTGGGCAAGACGGTCCAGGTGATTCCCCACATCACGGATGAGATCAAGGCCAGCATCCGCCAGGCCTCGCAGGACGTGGACGTCGTCATCGTGGAGGTCGGCGGCACGGTGGGCGACATCGAGTCCCTGCCCTTCCTCGAGGCCATCCGCCAGATGCGCTACGACGTGGGCAGCCAGAACGCGGTCTACATCCACCTGACGCTGCTGCCGTACATCGGCGCGGCGGGCGAGGTGAAGACCAAGCCCACCCAGCACTCGGTGATGAAGCTGCGGGAGATTGGCATCCAGCCGGACTTCCTCCTGTGCCGCACCGACCGGGAGATCTCCCGCGAGCTGAAGGACAAGATCGCGATGTTCTGCAACGTGGACAACGGCAACGTGTTCACGTCCCCCGACGTGCGCAGCATCTACGAGCTGCCCCTGGAGCTGCACCGCCAGGGCCTGGATGAGCGCCTGGCGGAGGTGCTCAACATCTGGAGCCGCGCGCCCCACCTGGAGAAGTGGGAGACCATCGTCCGGAAGATCTACGAGCCCGCGCGCGGGGAGGTCACCGTCGCCATCGTGGGCAAGTACGTGAACCTCACGGAGAGCTACAAGAGCCTCAACGAGTCCCTGCTCCACGGCGGCATCGCCAACGACGTGCGCGTGCGCCTGCGCTTCGTGGACAGCCAGGACGTGGAGGCGCAGGGCCCGGAGACGACGCTCGCGGGCGTGGACGCGGTCCTCGTCCCCGGCGGCTTCGGCGTGCGCGGCACCGAGGGGAAGATCGCCGCCGTGCGCTACGCGCGCGAGAAGAAGCTGCCGTTCTTCGGCATCTGCCTGGGCCTCCAGATGGCGGTGGTGGAGTTCAGCCGCACCGTGCTGGGCCTCAAGGGCGCCAACAGCCTGGAGTTCGACGAGCACACCGCGCACCCCGTGGTGACGCTGATGGAGAGCCAGGTGAAGGTGCAGGACAAGGGCGGCACCATGCGCCTGGGCAGCTACGCGTGCGCCCTCAAGCCGGGCAGCGTCGCGCACAAGCTCTACGCCCAGGACGCCATCCAGGAGCGCCACCGGCACCGCTACGAGGTGAACAACGCCTACCGCGGCCGGCTCCAGGAGGCGGGGCTCGTCATCTCCGGCCACAACCCGGAGCTGAATCTGGTGGAGATGATCGAACTGTCGGATCATCCGTACTTCGTCGGCTGCCAGTTCCACCCGGAGTTCAAGAGCAAGCCCTTCGCCCCCCACCCCCTCTTCTCCGGCTTCATCGGCGCGGCGCTCGCCCAGCGGGACGCCGCCCACGGCCAGCCCCCCGCCACCCCGGTGCGCGCATGAGCCCCACGCCCTCCATCCAGCTGTGCGGTCACACCGTCGGCCCCGGCCAGCGCCTCTTCGTCATCGCCGGTCCGGACAGCATCGAGTCCGAGGAGATGGCGCTGCGCCACGCGCACCTGCTCAAGGACATCACCACCCGGCTGGGCGTCCCGTATGCCTTCAAATGTTCCTATGACAAGGCGAACCGGACCAGCGGCAAGTCCTTCCGCGGCCCGGGGCTGAAGGAAGGCCTGCGCATCCTGGACCGCGTGCGACGGGAGGTGGGAGTGCCCGTCCTCACGGACGTCCATGAAACCAGCCACGTCGGGCCAGCCGCTGAAGTCGTGGATATCATCCAGATACCCGCGTTCCTCTGCCGGCAGACGGACCTGGTGGAGGCGGTCGCCCGTTCGGGCAAGGGGGTGAACTTGAAGAAGGGACAGTTCGTGGCCCCCAAGGACATCGTCCACTCGGCGAGGAAGGCCGTGGAGACAGGCAACCCCAACGTGCTCGTCACCGAGCGGGGCTCCTCCTTCGGCTACAACAACCTCGTCGTCGACATGCGCGGCCTCGCCCAGATGCGCGAGGCGGGTCTCGTCGTGTGCATGGACGCCACCCACGCCGTGCAGCTGCCCAGCTCCAGCGACGGGAAGACAGGCGGCGAGCGCAGGTTCGTCTCACTGCTTGCCCGGAGCGCGGCGGCTGCCGGGATTGACGCTTTATTCACAGAAGTCCACGAAGACCCCGACCGTGCCCTGTGTGACGGTCCCTGCTCGCTCAATCCACAGATGTTCGAGGACGTGGTACGAGATGTGCTCAGCATCCGCCGCGCGCTGGGCCACGAAGCAGGTTGATGGACGCGAAAGGTGAGGAGGCCATGCAGACGGAAGCGCCTTCCAAGCCGGGCAAGGAAGAGCTGACGTCCCGTGCGTCGCGCGTGCGCTTGCTCGTGTTCGACGTGGACGGCGTCCTCACCGACGGCGGGCTGTATTACGGCGACAACGGCGAGGCGATGAAGCGCTTCAACGTGAAGGACGGCCATGCGCTCGTCATGGCCCGTCTGGTGGGGCTGCCCGCCGCCATCCTCACCGCGCGCACCTCGCGCATCGTGGAGGCGCGCGGGCGCGAGCTGGGCCTGGCCGCGGTCTTCCAGGGCCGCAAGCAGAAGGGCCCTGCCCTCCAGGAGCTGCTCGCCCAGCTCCAGGTGCCCGCGGACGCGTGCGCCTACATGGGCGACGACCTCAACGACCTGGACCCCATGTCGCTCTCCGGGCTTTCCGCCTGTCCGGCGGATGCTGTTCCTGAGGTGCGCCAGGAGGCACACTTCGTTACGCAGAACGTGGGCGGTCACGGAGCCGCCCGGGAGCTGGTCGAGCTGTGCCTCCGTGCCAGTGGCCGTTGGGATGACGCCGTGGGTCTGATGCGAAGCACAGGTAAACGCAGCACGTCGTAGGGTGGGTTGATCAAACCCCGCATTCAAGGTAGGTGTTTATTTCCATGGCTAGTGGAACGATGCAGTCCGAGGGGAGTACGGCGATGACGGACCAGCTCTACACGACGCACGACATCAGTCGGTTGCTTCAGGTGGACCCGTCGACGGTGAGCAAGTGGATTGACCGCGGCATCCTGATGGCCTTCCGCACGCCGGGTGGCCACCGCCGGGTGCGTTCGACCGACCTGCGCACCTTCCTGGTCACCCACCAGATGCCCGTGCCCGAGGAGCTGGGCAGCAGCACGGTGCGCCTGCTTGTCGTGGACGACGAGCGCCCGGTGCTGGACGCCATCAAGCGCGCGTTCAAGCCGCACGCGAACCAGGTGGAGCTTCAGACGACGACGAGCGGCGTGGAGGCGCTGCTGCTGGTGTCGGAGCAGAAGCCGCACGGGATGATCATCGACCTCAACATGCCGGATATCGACGGCATCGAGGTCTGCAAGCGCATCCGCGCTCGCAAGCAGATGGAGGGCGTGCGGCTCATCACCATGACGAGCAATCACACGCCTGACGTCGTGGAGCAGTCCAAGCAGGCCGGCGCGGTGGCGTGCCTGGCGAAGCCGCTGGACGTGACGCAGGTGATGGAGCTGTTCCGGGTGCCGCTGGCGCTCAACACCAGCGCTACCCGCAAGTGAGGGGACGGGGGCTTCCGCCAAGCCCAACGCGGAAGCCCTCGGGTCGACAGGATGCTTGCGGGAGTCGCCGCGCCTCGCTCACGCGAGGGCAGCGGCCTCCCTGTTGGTTGATGCCTGCGCATCAGCCCATGGCGTTGATGCATGCGCATCAACCCTGGACCTTCACCTCGACGACGCGGGGCTTGGTCTCCTCGCGGCGCGGCAGGGTGAGGGACAGCACGCCGTTGTCGTAGCGCGCCTCCACGCGGGTGGCATCCACCGTGTCCGGCAGGCGGAACTGGCGCGCGGCGACGCCCGTGGCGCGCTCCTGGCGTCGCAGGGTGGTGCCCTCCGCCACGGCCTCCGCCTTGCGCTCGGAGCGCACGGTCAGCACGCCATCCTCCACCTTCACCTGGATGGACTTGGCGTCATGGCCCGGCAGGTCGATGCGCAGCGTGATGCCGGACTCGGCCTCCAGGATGTCCGCCGCGGGCGTCACGGTGCGCTCCGCGTTGTCGCGGACGCCGGGCGAGGCCAGCTCGCGGAAGAGGAAGTCGAAGTCGCGCAGCAGCGGCAGGGCGACGGCGGCGTTGTAGGGATTGCGGGCGTTCAGCATGGTCTTCTCCTGTTCGTGACGTCCGTTCGGACGCACGTCGTGCGGGTTCACAGTCGTTGTTGAATGAGCGGCCGTGCCCCGTCCCGGTGTTCCGGCGGGGCCCGGCGGCGCCTCACAAGACTCAAGAGAACCATGCTTCGGGACGTGTCAAGCAACGGCCCCGGCCGTCGCGGCGCCTCCGTGGAAGGCCCCGCGCCCGCCTGCCTGCTCCCCGGCCGGAGGGCCGTTCGCGCGCGCGTCAGTCGTCGTCGCGGCCCAGCGTGACGACCGCGCCGTCCTCGTCCCGGGTCACCCGCACCTCCCAGGGCCGGCAGCAGACGGGGCAATCCTCCACGTAGGACTCGGCGGAGGCGCCCAGTGAGTCCACGTCGACTTCCACCTCTTCACCGCAGTACGGGCACATCTGCGCAGCGGCGTCCGCGAAGGGCTGCATGGTCCCAACCTCCTTGCTCGCAGGGCATGTTCGGTGACGTGGACTGAGCGTCCGCGCCATCAGACGCTAGAATCCCCACCCCATGGCTCCCCCTTCCCGGAATCGCATCGCGGACATCCTCGTCAAGGCGCGCGTCATCGACGAGTTGCAGCTTCGCAGCGCGCTCGCGTCCCTGGACCAGTGGGGCGGACGCGTGTCGCGCGTCGTCGCGGACCTGGGGCTGGCGTCCGAGGAGACCATCACCCAGGCCATCTGCCAGGGCCTGGGAATGCCGCGCGTGCAGCTGGGCAACCTGACGAAGGACGCCGCCGCGCTCGCGCGCGTGGACGTGGGGCTCGCCGAGCAGAAGGGCGTGTTCCCGGTGCAGCTCAAGGACAACGGGAAGACGCTGGTGCTGGCGATGTCCGACCCCACGGACCTGGCCACGCTGGACCAGGTGGCGGCGCGCAGCCGCGCTCGCGTGATTCCCATGGTGGCGGGCGACCGTGAAATCGAGCACGCCATCCTGCGCCACTACCGCGGCCAGGAGCCGGTGGAGAAGAAGCGCTTCAAGCCCGACACGCGCCAGCAGCAGGCCTCGGACGAGTTCCCGGAGGAGGAGGAGTTCAAGGTCGTCGACATGAGCGGCAAGACGGTGGTCAAGCGCATCAGCGACATCGTCGACCCGAACGCGGCGCCCCCGGCGGCGGCCGCCGCCCCCGCCGCGCGCGCCGCCCCCGCGCCCGCCGCGAGCGCGGGCTCCAGCGCGTCCGACATCCTGGATGAAATCCTCGCGGGCGGCTCGCCCACCTCCGAGTGGACGGAGGAGGACCTCGCCCGCCTGCAGACGGTGCAGCAGAACCAGGAGAAGAGCTCGAAGATCCTCCGCGCCCTGCTGGAGCTCATCTTCGAGAAGGGCGCCGTGCAGCAGCGCGAGCTGGCCGCGCGGATGCGCGTCTGACGCGCCCAGGCCCCGTCAGCGCAGGCCCACCGGGATGACCAGCTTCTCCGCGGTGTGCGTCTCGGAGAACTTCGCCACCTTCACCACCGTCAGCCCGCTGGCCTTCGCCGCGCCCATCACCTCGCCGTCGGTGAGCCGCGACGCCTTGCCCTTGGGCCGCACGACCCAGATGGCGCCATCACGCTTGAGGCCCTGCTGAAGGGCCGTCAGCCGCTCCAGGTCGGAGGCCGTCTCCACCGCGAAGAAGATGATGTCGCTGTCCTTGCCCACCCGCGTGGACGGGGCGGCGCCCACCTTCGCGGTGAGCTGCTCCCGGAAGGCCTCGTCCTTCATCCCCACGGTCGCGATCTTCTGGCCCGCCTTGACCCCCAGCTTGTCCAGGAGGCTGCGCGGGTTCTTCAGCTTGTGGGCCCACTTCCCGGTGAGCTCCGGGCCCAGCGCGAAGCTCGCCACGCCCTCCGCCGTGGACACCTTCAGCGTCCCCTGCTCCACCGTCACCCCGAGCACGTTCTTCACCGGGATGTTGAAGCGAAACGCGCCACGGAAGCTCAAGCCCTCACTTTCAAGGTAGGCCCTGCCCTCGCCGGATTTCCCCTGGAAGGAAACCTTGCACTGCGCCTCTGAACCCATGTGCCCCCCCGCGCATCACGTCGGCTGCACCGATTCACCGAACTTGCGGCCCAGCTCCTTCAAATACGCATCCATGTTGCGGTGATGCCCCATCACGAAGCGCGACACGAAGCGGTAGAACGGATGGGTCACCGAACCGTTCTCCGTGATGGACACCCGGCACCCCTCGGCGTGGGGCTCCGCCTTCCAGGTCCAGGTCCCACCAAACGGCAGCTGGGGATCCGCGATGCGCGTGACCAGCGTCGCCCCAGGAGGAGGCGCCACCTGCATCACCTCGGAGGGGATGGGCCCGCTCGAGTCCTCCACCAGGTAGACCGACCGGCCCTCCCTGTCCGGCAGGCGCTCCACGCGTTTGAGATTGGCATTCCATGAAGGCCATTGCGCGATGTCCGCGATCACCGGCCAGACCACCTCCGGCTGCTGCTTCAGGACAATGCTTCGCGTGGCGACATGGTCCTGGGGAAGGACTGCCCCAACGACAGCCATGATGCCAACCAGCCCCAGCAGCGAACCCAGGATGCCGACAATCCACATGACAATCCTCTTATTCACGAAAGATAGAGATAGACCAGACCCGCCGATGGCGTCAACCCGACGGGTTGGATGTCAGCGCAGCTCACTGCCCTGGATGCCGTGTTTGCGCATGAGTTCGAAGAAGGCCCGCCGCGCCTTGCCACTGGCCCTCGCGGCCTGAGAGATGTTGCCTCGATGGCGGCGGAGCGCCTCGGTGATGTAGCGCCGTTCAAAATGATCTATCAGGTCGCGCTTGGCGCGCTGGAATGTCAAATCCAGACGCATTCCAGGCAACTCCTCTTGCCTGTTGGATTCCGGATCCATCAGGTCGATGTCCTCCGGTTCGACAAGCCTGCCCAGCTGAAGCGCGGTGAGGTAGCGAACGACGTTCTCCAGCTCCCGCGCGTTGCCCGGCCAGGAGTACTCCTGAAGCCACTTCACCGCGCGGGGCGAGTATTCGGCCCGCGAGAGGCGGTAGGCCTCCGCGTAGTGTTCCGTGAAGGCACGCAGCAGGGGGAGGATGTCGGAGGGCCGCTCCTTCAGGGGCGGCACCCGCACGGGCACGACGCGCAGACGAAAGTAGAGGTCCGCGCGAAAGATTCCCCGGCGCACGGCGTCCTGCAGGTCCGCGTTGGTCGCGGCCACGATGCGCACGTCCGCCCTGCGCGTCCTGTTCTCCCCCAGCCTGCGGTACTCGCGCTCCTGGATGAAGCGCAGCAACTTCACCTGGCTCACCAGCGCCAGGGAGTCCACCTCGTCGAGGAAGAGCGTCCCGGACTCGGCGCTCGCGACCAATCCCTCGCTTTGCAGGCGCGCCCCGGTGAAGGCCCCCGACACGTGGCCGAACAGCTCGTTCTCCAGCAGCTCCGCGGGCAGCGCCCCACAATTGATGGCGACGAACGCACCGCGCTGCCGGCTCTGCTCGTGCAGGAAGCGCGCATAGCGCTCCTTGCCCACGCCCGTGGGTCCGGTAATCAACACCTCGGTGAGGGTGGGGGCGACCTTCGTCAACTGCTCGAGCACCCGTCGATGCTCCGGACTCCGACCAACCATTTCCATGAGGCTCTTCGATTCGGCGTCGCTCGAAACATCCCCGGCACACGCGCCGGGCGTCATTGCCAGTGGACCTCCCCGACCTTCTCGTACGGGGATGCTCGCGAAACTTCCCGCCGCCCCCAGGATCCGCGCCAGGAGCGGGCCGTCTCTTCCGGCTCAGGGCGCCGGGCCCTTTTCCACATCCACCTTGAGGGCTCTCAGGGCCGAGGCGCGCCAGAGCTCTCGCAAGCTCCGGATGCCGGGCCCGACCGGGCCTTCTCCCTTCTTCGGGAAGCGCTCGGGGCCCACCAGGAAGTGCGCCATCATCCCTCCCGGATAGCGCCCCGCGTTCGTGACGTGCGGGGACGAATGACAGTGCAGCGGCCAGTCCCCCGGGTTGTTCGCCACGAACACGATGTCCACCCGCTCCCCTGGCCCCAGCGTCACCGTGTCCATCAGGGCCGGGTCGGTCAATGGCTGTCCATCCTTGTGCGTCACCAGGAACTCATGCCCATGCAGGTGCATGGAGTGCGACAGCGCTCCCGCGTTGATGAAGCGCACCCGCACGACGTCCCCCAGGCGCGGATGGAAGGACTCCGTCTCCGGATAGGAGCGGCCATTGATGGTGAAGATGTCATAGAGCCCGGAGTCGCGCGGATGCCCCGGCGTGCCCATGTCCGCGTAGTCGCGGTTCCACTCGTCGAGCAGCATCACCAGGTCCTGGTCCACCGCGGGCTCGGCCGTGCGGGGGAGGATGATGAGCGCCCCGCTCATGCCTCGGTCCAGGTGCTCGTTGGTGTTGACGTGACAGTGGTACCAGTGCGTCCCCGCCGGCCGCGCGATGTATTCGTAGGTGTAGCTCTGGCCCGGCGGGACGGGGTTCGCCCAGACGGGGAGCTCCATCCCTTCGTGGGATTGCCCCGCGGGGTGCGGATGGGGAGCGCCATCCATCCGGTGCGGCACCCAGAGGCCGTGGGAGTGGAGGGAGTGCGGGTTGGAGGTCTCGTTCACCAGGCGGATCCGCACCCGGTCCCCTTCCCGCGCCACCAGCGTGGGCCCGGGGATGCTCCCGCCAAAGGACCAGACCTTGTACATCGTGCCGTCCGCCAGCCTCAGCTTGCGCTCGCTCACGACGAGCTCGTATTCCCAGACCGCCTGACCGTTCTCCATCCGCGGCTTCAGCTTCGCGCGCAGCAGGTCCAGCCGGGCGGAAGGCGGTGGCAGGGTCTCCTCCATCAGCTCCTCCTGCGATTGGGCATGCCCCGGACCTCCCGCCCACAGCAGGACCAGCGCGACACAGGAGAGCCGCAGGGCCTTGGCAATGGCTGTCATCGCGTCAGACCGCCGCCATGACCAGGGCGGAGTGGATGCCCGAGAAGCCATTGCTGAGCTTCACCAGGTGGCCGCACGCCGCTGCGCGGCCCGCGTGCGCCAGATAGTCCAGGTCACAGCCCGGTCCTGGCTCGTCCAGGTTGATGGTGGGGAAATGGAACTGGTGGCGCAGGGAGAGCGCGCAGGCAGCCACCTCCAGCGCGTTGGACGCCCCCAGCGCGTGCCCCAGCATCGCCTTGAGCGAGTTGACGGTGATGGCTCGGGAGCGCGCCCCCAGGACGGCCTTGATGGCGTTGGTCTCACACAGGTCGTTCTGGGGCGTGGAGCTGCCGTGCGCGCTGACATGGTCGATGGCCTCCGGAGGCAACCGCGCGTCCTCCAATGCCAGCCGCAGGCAATGCGCCAACGACAGCCCATCCGCCGCCAGCTGGGTCATGTGGTAGGCATTGCTGGAGGACGCGAAGCCGGTGACCTCCGCGTAGATGGGCGCCCCACGCTCGCGGGCGTGCTCCCGCTCCTCCAACACCAGCAGCGCCGCCCCCTCCGCCAGGACGAAGCCGTCCCGCTGGCGGTCGAAGGGGCGGGACGCGGCGGTGGGAATGTCGTTGCGGCGGGTGGTGGCGCCAATGACGTCGAAGGAGGCGAAGACCATGGAGGTGAGCGGAGCCTCCGCTGAACCCGCCAGGGCCACGTCCGCCACGCCGGTGCGCACCAGGTCGAACGCCGTGGAGATCGCATCCAGCGAGGCCGTGCACCCGGTGGACACCGTCAGCACCAATCCCTCGCAGCCACAGCGGGCCGCCAGCTCGTCCGCGACGGTGTGGAAGGAGAGCTGCCGGAGCAGGGCCGGGGGCGCCACGGACGGCGCGCCGAGCTCCCCCCGCTCGCGTCGCAGGAAGGCCGCCTCCACTTCGATGGGCGCGCCCACCGCGTTGCCCAGGACGAGCGCGGAGCGGGTCTCATGCAGACTTCGCAGGTCCGCGTCCTTCAGCGCGAGGTCCAGCGCCAGCTCCGCCAGGAACGAGCGGCGGTCCGTGTGGCGCCGCTCATCCTCGGGCAGCAACGCGTCCGGAATGCGGCCCGCCACCCGCGAGCGCAGCGTCTCCACCGGGAAGCCTCCCGGCAGCTCCGTCAGGGCCACCGTCCCGCTGCGGCCCTCGCGGATGCCGTTCCAGAAGGCCTGCCGGCCCACTCCCACCGGAGAGACCGGCCCCACCCCGGTGATGACGACACGACGACGGTTCGAGTTCATGGCTGGAGGTCTCCTCGCGAAGGGGCGGCCCCTCCGCTCAAGGTCATCACGTAGTCCGCGAGCAGCTCGATGTCCGGGCGGTCCAGGACGGCCCCCCAGGCGGGCATCAGGGACGACTTGCCCACCGCGCTCCCGCCGGAGCGGATGGCGGTGATGATGCTGTCGCGCGTGAGCATCCCCATCTCCTGCGCGGAGCGGTGGTTGCGCGGCGCCACGAAGAGGTGGCGCGCGTTGATGCCGCGCCCGTCGCCCCGCACGCCGTGGCACTGCGTGCACAGGAGCCGGTACAGCCGCTGCGCGCGACGCTTCGGCTCGGGCACCGTCTCCACCGCCACCCACGCCTCCGCCTTCACGACCGGAGCCTGCGCGGCGGCGGCGGGGGGCTGGGCCAGGTAGTCGACGATCGCGGCGATCTGATCGCTGCGCGCATCCGACCGGGGCATCAGGCTGCGCAGCCAGTAGCCCGGATCCGCGATGTACGCCGCCATCCACTCTCGCTCCAGGCGAGCACCGGCGGTGGACAGCTCCGGTCCGGACACCCCGCCCTGCCCTGCCCCGGACTGATGGCAGCCGCCGCAGGGCAACAGCTTGGAGAAGTGCACCTGCGCGCGGATGGCGCCGTGGGGCTCCGCGATGGGGTACGGGTTGAGCTCCCGCTTGAGCCCTCCCAGATGCGCGGCCACCTCCCGCGCGTCCTTCGCGGACAACGCCAGATGCGCTGGCAGACGGGCCACGTCCACCCGGTCCCCCTCCGCCGTGGGCACCACGTAGCGGTAGGGGAGCCAGCCCGCGGGCCGCACCCGGGTGGGCGCCTGGAGCCAGGACTCCACCCACTCCGGCCGCAGCCTCGTGCCCGCGTATGACAGGTCCGGCCCCTCGGCCTTCTCCGCGTCCAACACGTCGCCGGTGCCGGCGGGCCGGGGGACATGACAGCCCTGGCACCGGTCGCGAAACAGCGCCGCCCCCGGGCCCTCGGTGGCCCGCGTCCTCGCCGCGCGGGCCGGGCCCCCGGCCTTCGCGACGCCCGCCAGCAAGAGCCCCAACAGCAACGTCCCCCGCATCACGCGCTTCATGACGCCACTTCCGGGTCGAGGAAGGCCACCGGGCGGACCCAGCCTCCGCTGCCCCGGTGGACCTTGATGGGAAAGCACGCGACCCGGAAGCCCGCCGCGGGCAGGCGCTCCAGGTTGCACAGCTTCTCCATCACGCAGAACTCCGCCTCGCGGCCCACGAAGTGCGCCGCCCACACGGTGTCCGCCCCCTGCTCCTCCATCCGCCGGCGCATGACGCCATACGCGGGGTCGATGCTCCACGCGTCGGTGCCGAACACGCGCACGCCTCGCGCGACCAGCAGCCGGACCAGGTCCGCGGACAGCCCCCGGCCCCGGTCCGAATACCCCTCCTGCCCGAAGAAGGCCCCGGCGCCGGTGTGGAACAGGACGATGTCTCCCTCGACAATCAGGTGGCCCTGGCGCTCCTCCCAGTCCAGCAGCTCCTCGGGCGTCACCAGCGCGTCAGCGGGCCCCGCCTCCACGTCGACGCAGCACCCCTCGCTCCAGAACCACTCCAGCGGCATCTCGTCGATGGTGCGCGCGGGCACCCCGTTCACCCTGGGCGCGTAGTGGAACGGCGCGTCCATGTGCGTCCCCGCGTGGGTGATGGCGGTGATGCGTTCGCTCGCCCAGGCGCGTCCCCCCTCCAACCGCTGGGGATCCATGCCCACGAGGCTCGCCAGATGGGCGCCCCCCGCCTCGTGTGGCAGCCGCTCCAGCACCACCGGCACGCGCTCGCCCGGATTGGGGCCGAAGGGCGCGCTCAAGTCCACCAGCCGCGCGAAGCCGCTCATGGCTCGCCCACCTTCACCGCCAGCACCGCGTCCGGCGACTCCGGCGCCTTGACCACGTACTGCCCGGGCCGCTCGAACTTGAACGTGAACCGGTCTCCGGACTTGAGGAGCCCCGAGGACAGCAACTGGCCTCCGCCCTCGACCGTCAGCGCGTGCGTGGCGGTGGACACCGTGTGCCCGGTGTTGGGCGAGTCATACCGCCACCGCACGCTGTCTCCGGGGCGCAGCACCAGCTCCCTGCGGTCGAAGTACGGAGGGGTGTCGAGCACGCGCACCTCCACGTCGCCAGCGGAGGTGTTCGCGATGAAGTCGACCAGCCCCTGGTACGCGGACAGAGGGAACGGATGGAAGCGGGCCGCCTCCTCCCCCAGCGTGCGACGGATGCGCGTCAGCCCGTCGCGCACGTCCTGCTCCCCAAGCCGCTCCGCCTCCGTCACGAGCCGGTCCCGCACCTGCTGCCCCTCCAGGTCGACGGGCCGCAGGCGGGACAGCGCGTACTGGAGCGCGAGCCGTCCTGGCCGGTACTCGAAGCGGGACTCGACCGAGGCGCGCTGCCCCGCGCCATCCGTCGCCTGCACGCTGAGGATGTGGGGCCCCGGCGTGAGCGATACCAGCTCCAGGAACCCTTGCACGGGCGTCACCGGCACGCCGTCGATGCGGTACTCGGTGTCGCGCACCCCGGAGACGCGGTCGGTGATGCGCACCGACAGCATCGTCCGGCCTCCCTCCGCGACCCCCGCGGGAGAGAGCACCTGGATGGACGGGGGCGCCAGGTCCAGCACGCCCAGCTTCCCGGCGTACTGCTCGGAGAACCAGAGATTGCCCTGCTTGTCGAAGCCCAGACCGAAGGGCCGGGAGCTGCGCGCGGTGGGCGGCACCCCGGGCTCCAGGTCGGGCGCGCCCGTGGGCATCGGGAATGACGTGAAGGCCCCGGTGGACGGCCGGTAGCGCAGCGCCAGGTTCCCATCCAGCGCCAGCGTCCACACGTCACCGGACGGCGACACGGCGATGCCAGCGGGGCGCCGCGCCTCCGCGGGCACTTCGATGATCCGCGGCGTCTGCGCGTCCGGAGCCAGATAGCCCAGGCGGCCCTCCAGCTTGGCGAACCAGACGCCGCCTTGCGCATCCACCGCCAATCCCGCCGGTCCGCTGACGACGCCCGTGCTCTCCGTGCCCAGGCGCCACTCCCGGATCGCCCCCGTCGCGGGATCCAGGCTGCCCACGGTGTCGGTGAAGCCCTCCGTGAACCAGACCCGGCCGCTGCGCGCGTCGACCGCCAGCCCCGCGGGGCCCGACTGCCGGTTGGGCAGCGGATAGTTCCGGACGCTCCCGGACGCGGGATCCAACCGGCCCACCTGCCCCGCGAAGCGCTGGGTGAACCACACCGACCCGTCCGGCCCCAGCGCCACGTTGAAGGGCCAGGTGTTCTTGCCCTCCAGGGGGAACTCCTTCTTCTCGCGCGTGGTCCGGTCGAAGCGGATGAGCTTGTTGTCGTAGCTGGCGGCCACCCACACGGAGGCCTCGTGCGCCGTCCCCGGCGCGCCCACGGCCACCCCCACCGGCCGGCTCTCTGGACCGAACGGGAAGAGCTCCAGCGAGCCGTTGGAGAAGCGCGCCAGCTTGCCCGTCTTCGCCAGCGCCACCCACACCGCGTCCTGCTCGTCCACCGCGACGATTGCCGGGCCGCTGCCGGGATGATCCAGCGCGAACTCCTGGAAGTAGGGAGTGGGCATCCCCGCGGGGGCCTCCGGCGTCGGCTCCGAGGTGCCCTGCTTGCAACCCACCGCCAGCGCCAGCAGCGCCGCCGTCCACGTCCATCCTCCACGCTTCATTTCCGTGCCCCCCATGTGTTCGTCGTCCTCTCCACGTCCGGGTCCGCTGCCTTGATGCGCTCGAGGAGCCAATCCACCGACTGCGGAAGCCACTCGTGGACGCGGCTCGTGCCCACGTGCTCCGCGTTCCAGGTGCGCAGCTCCACGCGCGAGCCTCCCCACGCCACGAAGGCCTCCGCGTGCTCCGGGCCGAACAGGCGGTCCTGCTCCATGTGCAACAACAGCAGCCGTCCCTCCGGCGCCTTCAGTCCCCCCAGGTGGATGCGCGAGGCCAAGCCCTCCACCTCCGCATCGCCCCGGAGGTTGAACGACAGCGACAGCATCCGGCGCATGCGCTCCAGCGCCATGAGCGGTCCATCCATGCCAGCGTTGGGTGACACCGCCACGCCCGCCACGAAGCGCGGCTCGCCCGCCAGCGCACGCGCCACCAGGTGCCCTCCGAAGCTCACCCCCAGGGCGCCCAGCCCGCGCGCCATCAACCCGGGCTGCCGCGCGGCCCAGTCCGCGAGCGCGGGCGCCACCGCCTCCACCTCGAACAAGGGCGTCCGGGGCCGGGCGCCGAACGCCGCTGGCAGGTCCAAGGCCAGCACCGCCATCCCCCGGGCCAGCAGCGGCTCTCCAAAGGCATGCAGCTCCACCTCGCACAGCGAGTCCAACCCGTTGAACAGGACCACCAGCGGCGCCGGTCCCGTCGCCGGCAGGCGCAGGTAGCCCGTCACCGGTCCCCGTGGCGTGGCGAGCCGCACCGCGCGGCCCAGCCCCGGCTGCAGCGCGAGCGCCCGCCGGTACGCCAGCCGCGCCCGGTGGCGCAGCCGCAGCGCGCTCCGCCACCACGGCGTGCCGGACGCCACCAGGTGGAGTCCCAGCGACGCCGCCTGATAGGTGCTCGCCGTCCACAGCCAGGCCTGGGCCGCGGACCGCGCCCGCCCCTCGCGCGAGGCCTGATCCGCCAGCTGCCGCAGGTCCATGGCGGAGCCCAGGAGCGCCGCGGTCCACTCCTGGCCCGCATCCATCCTCCGGGTGGCCGCCTCCAGGGCGCCGAAGGGGACCCCCGCGAAGGCCGCCCGGAACACCATGAATCGACGTGGCTCCATGGCGTCTACCGTCCCGCGGACGCGCCAGTGCCCGGCGTCGCGCCCGGCCCCAACGTCGCGCTGGACACGCCCTCGATGCACAGCCGCCCCAACTTGTTGGCGAACTGCTCGGAGAACCACAGGCAGCCCTGGCTGTCGCGGTCCAGCCCTCCCATCCACGCGCCCTCGGCGGGAATCTTGTAGATGGACACCACCTGCTTCTTCGTGAGGTCGAAGCGCAGGATGGCGTTGTAGAAGACCGTCGACACCCAGATGGCGTTGGACGCCTTGTCGTAGTTCACCTTGAACGGCGCGGACTGAACGGGCAGCGCGTACTCGGTGATCTTCTTCGTCTTGCGGTCGAACATGCCCAGCTTGTCGCTGCGCATCTCCGCGAACCAGATGTTGCCGTCCGCGTCCTCCATCAGCGACAGCGGCCAACCCAGACGCGTGGGCAGCTCCCACGTCTCCACCGTCCACCGGTCCTTGTCCAGATGGCCAATGCGGTTGCCCGTCTTCTGCGCGAACCAGACCTCGTTCGCGCTGTCGACGAAGATGGTGCGCGGCTCCGCCTTGGGATTGGGCATGTCCAGGAAGCGCCACTCGCCCTCGGGCGTCATCCGCGCCAGCTTGTTCGCGTCGCTCAGCGCCACCCACACGTTGTGGTCCAGGTCCACCGCGATGCCCACGGGCAGCGCGCCGGGCAGCGGGATGGCGTACTCCGTGATTTTGAAGTCGCGGATGCGCGCGATCCTGTTCGCCGTGCGCAGCGTGACCCAGACGTCATCGCCGCACGGATCCAACGACATGGACGTGGGGCCGGATTCGGGCGTGGGCGTCTTCAGCTCGTGCAGGGCGCCATCTTTGTAATACCCGATGGCGCTGCCGCCCGGCCCAGGGGGGAAGCCCGGGCTCACCCAGCCTCCACCCATCTGCGTGAACCAGACGGTGTCGCGCGCATCCACCGCGACGATGCCCGGCACCGACTGCGGCGTGGGGACCTCCAGCTCCACGAACTCATGCCGCGCGTTGACGATCTTCCCACCGGGCCCCGCGCCGGGCGTCTCCCCGGCCAGATACGACAGGTCCGTGCGGACGATGACGCCCACCACGTTGGAGCCCTGCTGCGCGAACCAGAGGTTGCCCTTGGAGTCGAGCGCGATGCCGGCCGGGAACGCGTCCTTGCCGGGCAGCTCGAAGTACTCGAACGTGCGCGTCTTCGGCTCGAAGCGGCCCACCCGGTTGGAGAACAGCTCGCTGAACCAGATGTCCCCGCGCTTGTCCGCCGCCAGGAAGAAGGGCCCCCCGTGGCGGTTGTCCGTGGCGAACTCCTGGATGGAGCCGTCCTCGTGGATGAGGCCGATCTTCCCCGCGTTCCGCATGGAGAACCAGACCTGTCCGGCGCCGTCCACCACCAGGCCGCACGGCTTGGAGTCCGGGGTGGGGAGCTTGAACTGGTCGAACGTGCCCGTGCGCGGGTCGTAGCGGCCCAGCGTCCCGACATCGCGCATGGCCACCCAGACGCGGTCCTGACGGTCCACGGCGATGCCGGTGGACTTGGTCTTCGTCGCGGGCAGGGGCACCTCCGTCACCTGCCCCGTCTTCGCGTCGATGCGGGCCAGCTTGTCCGCCATCGTCTCCGTCACCCAGCCATTGCCCTGGGAGTCCAGGACGATGGCGGTGGGCCACGCGTCGGGCGTGGGGATGTCGTAGCGCACCAGCCGGGTGCCGTCCGCGCTGCGCCGGGAGATGCGGTTGGCCAGACGCTCGGCCACCCACATGTCTCCATCCGGACCGAAGAGGATGCCCATGGGGCTGGAGCCTTCGGTCCCGGTGGTCCACTCGGTGATGGTGCCCCCCTGGTCCAGGCGGGCCACCTTGTTGACCGCTGGCACGTCAATGAAGTTGCGAGCGAAGCGCCCGCCGCTCTCCGTCACCCAGACGCGGTCCTTCTCGTCGATGGCGATGATGTGCGGCACCGCGTGGGGAGTCGGCACGTCATACGCGAACAGCGAGAAGGGACGCTTCGCGCTGGAGCGCAGCTGGTGCAGGCGGGCCTGCACCTTCGTCACCGCGGACTCCACATACGCGTCGGTGGCGGCGGCGCTGGGCGCGCGCCCCGGTTCGGAGGACTCCGGGCTCCGAGCGACCGCGGCCGGAGCCAGGTCGGAGGCCTGCGTCGCCAACGACGCGGAGCACCCCAGGGCCCAGCCCAGCCCGGCCAGCAGCCATGCCCTAACGGCTCGCATGGGCCACCTCCTCCAGGTTCTCCATGCGCCGCTTGAGGCCCAGCATCGTCTGCAGGCTGTTGTTGCGGATGAGCTCCAGCATCTGGGCGCGGACGTCGTCCGGCCCGGTGAGCGCCGCCCCCGTCTCCGTCAGGTAGCGGGTGGCCACGTCCAGGTGGAGGTCCACCTCATGGCGGCTGGTGATGATGGTGGCGTCCTGCTCGCTCGCCACCTCCCACCAGCCGTAGTGCCGGCGCAGGAACGGCGGCGGCTCCGGCTGGTAATAGAAGATGCAGTCCCCCTGGAGGACCCGCATCGTCTTGAAGACATCCGTGCGGCCCCGGCTCCGGACGGTCATCTTCAACACCTGCGTCTGCGCGTCGGCGTAGAGCATGTCGATCTTCAGCACGTGCGGCGCCACCTCCGGCCAGGACTCCAACCGCCAGAAGGCGTCGAGCACGGTGCGAGCGTCACGGGCGATGCGGATGCCCACGGAAAACGTTTCCATTGTTCATTGACCTCGAAAGTGAATGCGGGAGAGGAGGTTGGCGTTCTGCTGCGTGAACCAGATGTTTCCGTCCGCGGACGCGAGGATTCCGCGCGGCTTGGCGCTGGCGATGCGCATGGGGATGAGCTCGAAGGCCCGGGTCCGCGGATCGAAGACCGCGATGCGATTGCCGCCCACGCCCCCCAGGCCGCCGCCATCCGTCAGCCAGATGCGACCGCGCGCATCCTTGGCCAGCCGCACGGGCTCCGCGTCGCTCGCCGGCACCGTGAACTCCTCCCAGCGCCGGGTCCCCAGGTCCAGGCGCGCCAGCTTGCCGGCGCCTCCCTCGGCCACCCAGACCGCCGCGTCGTCCACCAGCACGCCAATGGGCGAGCTGTCCGGGGTGGGCATCGCGTGGACCTCGAAGGTGTGACGGACGGTGTCGAACCGCGCCACGTAGTTCCCGGCCTCCTCCGAGGCGGAGATCCACAGCCCGCCCCGGCGGTCCGCCGCCAGGTGGAGCGGGCTGCTGGCTTCGCGTGGCATCTCGAACAGGTCGAAGCGGCGCTCGGCCCTGTCGAAGCGTGCGATGCGATTGGCCCCCAGCAGCGTGAGCCAGACCGCGTCGTGCTCGTCCACCACCACACTGGAGGGCAGCGCGGCATCGATGGGCAGGGGATATTCATCCACATGGCCCGTGCGCGGCTCCAGCCGCGCCAGCGCGTTGGTGCGGAACTGGGCGATCCAGAACTGGCCCGAGCGATCCATCGCAATGCCCGACGGCATGCTGGAGACGCTCGGCAGCGCGTACTCGCGGAAGCGCTGCGTGCGCCGGTCGAAGGCGCCAATGCGGTTGCCGTAGAGCTGGTTGAACCAGAGCAGCCCCTCCGCGTCCTCGATGAGCTCGTTGCCCGGGCCACTTCCAGCGTGTGGAAGCGCGAAGTCCTCCTGGCCCAGGAGCGCCTGGGGGCCCTCTGGCTTGGGGCTGGGCCCCGGAGCAGGCACCCCACCGCGAGTCCCCTGCGTCCCCGCGGGGGGAGCCACGCGCGGCGCGCCATCTCCATCCCCGGGCGCCGGGGGGCCGCCTGGGGGGGGCGCCCAGGGCTTCTCACGCCCCGAAGCCTGCACGGGCCCCAGGGAAGGCCCGGGGACGGGATCCGGGTAGCGGGCCAGCTCCTCCGGCACCACCATGCCAATCTTGTTGCCCGTCTGCTCCGTGAACCAGACGCGGCCCTTGCGGTCCACGGTGATGCCGCCCGGCCGACTGTCCGGGGTGGGAATCTTGTACTCGAGGATCTTCCCGGTCCGGGTGTCCATCATCCCGATGGCATTGCCAAACACCTCGGTGAACCAGAGCCGGTCCTTCGCGTCCGCGACGATCTTGAACGGCGCGGAGAAGCGCGTGGGCAGCGCGTACTCGATGATCTGGTCACCCACGACCTTGGCGAGCTTGTTGCCCACCATCTCCACGAACCAGACGGTGCCGTCGCTCGTCTCCGCGATGCCCGTGGGACGCGCGTTCTCCGTGGGGATCTTCAGCCGCACGAAGCGGCGGCGCGCTGGCTCGTAATAGCCAATCTCGTTCGCGGTGCGCGCCGTGTACCAGATGCGCTGACGGCGATCGACGTACACCGTGCGCGGCTCGGAGTCCTTGCCGGGCAGCTCCACCTCCGTCACCTTGCCATCGGGAGTGATGAACCCGATGCGGTTCGCGTACCGCTCGGCGAACCAGATGCGCCCCTTGGCGTCCAGGTCGATGCCCAGCGCGTATCCCTTGGGGCTGGGCAGCGGGAACTCGCGGATGGTGCCCGAGGGGTCCAGGCGGCCAATGCGATTGGTGAGGCGCTCCGTGAACCAGACGGCGCCAGAGGCGTCCATCACCAGCGAGTCGACGCCCACCGTGCTGCCGTCGCTGCCGGGCGTGGGCGTGGCGAACTCGATGATCCGCCCCTGGTCATCCACCTGGCCCAGCTTGTTGTTGGCGGGGATGTTCTCGAACCCATAGAAGTCCCCGCCTCCCTCGGTGAACCACAAGGTGTCGTCCTTGCGGCTGGGGATGATCATCCGGGGCACTGCGCGCAGGGTCGGGATGACGAACTCGCGAAACGCCGCGTGGTAGGGGAACTCAGGAGGCGAGTCGGTGGTGCCGTCCGGGTTCTCCACCGTCACGGCTCCGCGCATGAAGTGGTGGCGGAAGCAGACGTAGGGGTACACCCCGGCGCGCTTGAACGTGTAGCTCCACTCCGCCCCCACGGCGAGGTCGCCGGAGAAGAGGATGAGGGCATCGTCGGTGATGGAGTGCACCATCTCCGGCCCGTGGTTCTTGAAGGTGATGGTGTCGCCCACCCGGGCACGCAGCGACAGCGGCGTCATGTACGGCGGCGCATCCGTGAGGTCGATGACGTGCGTCTGGCCAGCGCGAGCCTGCACCGCGAGGAGCAGGCCCATGAGCAGCAGCAGGCCACGCGAGGAGGAACCCAGGGTCACGGCGAGGCCCCCGTGTCGCCATTGCCTTCCGCCAGCAGCGGCGTGATGCGCGCCGCGAGCTCCTCGACCGTATGGACGTTGCGCACGTCCGCGGCCACCCGCGACGGCAATCCCAGCCGCTGGCAGACGACCGCGGACAACTCCACGGTCTCCAGCGAGTCGATGCCCAGCTCATCCTGGAGATGGGTGGAAGGCTTCACGGTGCCGGGCGGGTGCCCGAGCGAGTGGAGGGACTGGAAGATGGTTTCGATCACGTCAGGGGTTGGGAGCGCCATGGGGGTTCCTCAGGTGTAGAGCCACAGCAGGTCGACGCACTGATGTCCCAACGACAGGACAAGCACCGACCGGCCTGGGGAAAGGGATTGAAGGAGCTCGCAGGCGAGCGCCGCCGCGAGCGCGCTGCCAGCCCCCAGCGCATCGCCCACCGTGCGGCACACGTCGAACAGGCGGAGGCCCTCTCCGCGGGTGCGCCGGAGGAGCCCATGCAGGACCCGCTCGGTCCCGCTCCAGGGAGGGGCGTCACACACCACCGCTTCGAGCGGCCGGTCCCGGACGTGCCGGTCCAGGAACCCGCGCAGCCGCGCCTCGGCGTTGACCGCCGTGGTGAGCCGGAAGCTCGCATGAGCGCCAATGACAGGAGCGCCCACCGGGGCGGCCCCCTTGCGCAGCAACAGGAACGCGGACGCCTCCACGAGCGGGGCCGGCCGCTCGTCATCACCAAGCGCGGCCAGGACCAGCGGGGTCACGGGTGCCTCCGCGCCCCCCGCCAGCATCAGTGAGCCGGACGCGCCGTGGCGAAGCCGGTGATAGGCCATCCCAATGGCCTGCCCACCGGAGCACCGGTCCGTGGTCACCGTCTTGGCGATGCCCTGCATCCCCAGCGCGATGGTGGTGTGTCCCTGGGCGGCGGCGGGAAACCAGGCGGTGGCCAGATAGGGGCTCACGGCCCCGGCGCCCTGGGTGTGCAACGTGCGGATCTGCGGTTCGGTGAAGGTCCAGCCCGCCAGCATGTTGCCCACGAAGAGTCCGCACGCCGTCCGCTCCTCGGCGGACAGCGGCGCGAGCAACGGCTGCACGGCGGACAGCGTGAGCAGCGAGAAGCGGTCCATCTTGCGGAACTCCCGCGGCGGGAGGTTCGCTCCCGCCGCGAGGTCCTGCTCAGAAACCAGGCGATCCCGCTCCGGGTCGAAGCGGTGATGGCTTCGCACCGCGGAGAGAATCTCCCCCAGCGTCCTCCATCTCGGGGTGAAGGCGGCATGTGATTGGACAAAGACAGGGCATTCACCGCCCTGCCGGGAGATGTCAGGAGAGGACATGGCTGGAATGCGGTGCGGTTAGCGGGGCTTGGAGCGGCCCTGACGGACGTTGGCGGAGGAGGGTCCGTAGTTGTCGACCACCCGGAAGATGTAGAAGCGGGCGGGCACCTGGAGCGACCCGTAGAACACTCGCGCGAGCGCGGCGATCTTCGGATCCTCGACGGGCCCATGCCGGCGCACGTACGAGTTCTCCGCGTCCTCCAACGTGTTGTATTCGCCGTAGTTGAAGGACATCCGCGAGGCCTCGGCGGCCCGAGGCGAGTACGGCGTCTGCCGCTCCGGGGCGGGAGCCGTCGTCTCCACGAGCACGTCATCCCCCAGGAAGCCCGCGGGCTTGCGGCCGCGGGTCACGGTCTTCACGTCATCCAGCGCCTTCTCGTACTGCTCCCAGTACTTGGGGAACGGGATGAACATGCCCAGGTGGGCCACCTGGTTCACCTTGCCCTCGGCGAACTCATTGCCCTTGGGCTTGCGGTTGATGGCCTGCGGGGTGAAGGCCTGCGTGAGGACGGCCGTGTGGACCTCCGGGGCACGGCGGACATACGGCGCCACGGCGTCCAGCCGGCGCTTGAGCATGTTCTCCGCCGCGACGGCGTTGGAGAAGCGGGCGTAGGTGGCGTACTTGAGCGCCAGCGTGTCCAGGCTGTCGAGCACGCGCTCATTGATGAAGCCGGGTTCGCGTTGGTACGCGACGCGCGTCGACGCCAGGGCCTCCTTGAACTGCTGCTGGGCTTCTGGCGCGACGTCATAGACGATGATCTGCGCCACGGGCCCCTGCTGCTCCCCGGGCGGCTGGGCGGCGGCTGGCGCGGACATCGCGAGCGCGCAAGCGAAGGTGAACAGCGGAATCAACTTTCGCATGGTTGGGATTTCCTTTCCGGAGTCGGAGGGCGGACTCAGCGCGCCATGTAGTTTTCGATGACGACGCCCGAAGCCACTCCCGCCACACGGCTGCCGGCGCGCGACAGCTGCGCGCTCTTCAGCGTGGAAGGCAGCTCGTAGTATTCGGTGTAGGCCGCGTAGCCATTCCCATCCGACAGCGAGAGGATGGCGGTGCCGGACATGCCCGGGCGCCCGGTGATGGCCTTGCGGATGTCGTCCAGCGGCGTCTTGGCGTCGAAGAACTCCACGCTCGCCGTCTGGCCCACGTAGCCGATCTTCATGAAGTTGAGCGACGCGGTGTACTCCTGGAACACCTTGCTGTCCTGGTACGGCATGGCCCGCACGAGCGTGGTGGCGGCCTTCTTCACGCCCTTGGCGTGGTTGCGCTCCCAACTCCAGTCACTGAGGATGACATCCACCAGCTTGCCCTGCAGGCGCGTGGGCGACGCGCTGGCGAGGGAGTCCGTCTTGGATTGCCGGTAGCGGGTGATGGAGGTCCCCATGTCCGGGTCGAAGTAGCGGCCGAGGACGATGTACGTCGGGTCCGCCTCGCGGTGCGCGGGCAGCACCTCGACGATCTTCTCGCTGCCGAAGCCCGTCGCGATGCGGTCATACGGGCCGGAGCGCAGGGATTGGGTCAGGAAGGCGCTCTCCCCGCCCTTCTTCACGGTGTAGATGTCGATGGTGAAATAGCTGGCGAGCGCCGCGGCTTCCATCTCGTACACGGGCTCATCCGCGTGCGCGAGGGTGCCGCACAACAAGGCTGGCGCCATCGCCAACCATCGCAGTGCTTGCTTCCAGGTGGGACTGCACGTCTGCCTCATGGTCCATACCTCCGGTGGGTGGAAACTGCGCTGTACGGGCGCGCTGTACGGGCAGCCAGGACATGAGCAAGCGTGGGGCCAACGTCTGCCCTTCTAAAAAGACAAGCAATTACACAATGTTGGTCTTTCTCGGACTAACCTGACGGACCTGCCAGGTCGGATATTTTTGTCCAGCTCCATGGGCACTCCCCCCTGCGTGCCTAGGATGATTTTGACCTCGGCCGAGGGCTGGGATTGGCGTCACGACGCGGCGCCCTCCGGAAACGGGCGGAGGCCCGGCGAACGCGGCGCCAATCCATGGCATTTCCGATGCCCGCCGAGGACCGAGCGGACCCAGCAGGTCCTGTCGGACGCACGGGGCGTGCCATGCCCTTGTCAGGCATTCACCGCCACGAATGGCTGGATGGCATTGCACAGGGCGGCTTCAAGCGCTTCGCGCCGGCGCCCCGGCTCGCGTCAGGGACGCGAGGCATTGATGAAGCAGGTCCCGTCCGCCGCCTGCTTCAACCCACCTCGTGCAGCTCGCGCGCGGTGAGGCCCAGCAGGGTCAGGATGGTGTCCAGCCCGCCAGCGGAGATGGACGTGTCAGCCGCCTCGCGAAGCCGGGGCTTGGCGCGGAAGGCGATGCCCAGCCCCGCCTTCTCCAGCATCAGCAGGTCATTGGCCCCGTCTCCCACGGCGATGACCTGCTCCAGCAGGACGCCCTCCTGCTTCGCCAGCAGTTCCAGAAGCTCCGCCTTGCGGCGCGCGTTGACGATGGTGCCCACCGTGCGCCCGGTGAGCTTCCCGTCCTGGACCTCCAGCGCGTTGGAGTACGCGAAGTCGATGCCCAGCCGCCGCTGGAGCGCCTCCGCCGCCACGGAGAAGCCACCGCTGATGACAGCCGTGCGGTAGCCCAGCCGCTTGAGCACGCGGATCAACGTCTCTGCTCCTTCGGTGAGCGGCAGGTTCGCCGCCAGCTCGTGCAGCACCCGCGCGTCCAGTCCGGCGAGCAGCGCGACGCGCTGGCGCAGGGATTCGTCGTAGTCCATCTCCCCGTGCATCGCGCGCTCGGTGATGGCGGCCACCTCCGCGTGGACGCCGTACGCCCGCGCCAGCTCGTCGATGACCTCGATGCGGATGAGCGTGGAGTCCATGTCCATCACCACC
This sequence comes from Corallococcus sp. Z5C101001, assembly GCF_007352635.1. Classification (NCBI taxonomy): domain Bacteria; kingdom Pseudomonadati; phylum Myxococcota; class Myxococcia; order Myxococcales; family Myxococcaceae; genus Corallococcus; species Corallococcus sp. Z5C101001. The sequence goes on along the minus strand of NZ_VKLU01000001.1, from coordinate 85,720 downwards.
ATCCGCTTGCCGCGCCGGTAGAGGCTCTCGCGCTGGAGGGCCACGTCGAACGTAGAGCTCTCCATGGACAGCGCCAGGAGCGCGCCCTTCAGCGCCACCGGGTCCGCGTCCGGAGGGAGCGTGACGTGCAGCTCCACCGACGCCAGCGGCGTCTCGCTCAGCCGGGTGATGCGCTCCACGCGAGCGCCGCCCGCAGCGAGCCGCGCCGTCAGCGCATGCACGTCGCGCATGCCCAGCGCGCGGCCCACGGCGGTGACGACGTAGCGCAGCGGCTCCGGCCCTGCGGGCTCCACGGCGGCGGGCACCACGCGGACGTCCACGGTGACGCCCAGCTCACGGGGCAGCTCGGACAGGGCCCGCAGCAGCGGCTCGACCTCCGGAGGGGCCGCGGGCAGGCGCACCCAGAGGGCCAGGGTGAGCATTCCCCGGAGCACCCCCTGCTCCACGTCGAACAGCTCCGCGCCCGCTTCGGCGAGCAGGCCGGTGATGCGGGCGGTGGTGTCGGGGCCGTCCCTTCCGGTGACGGTGAGGAGGACGCTGTCGGAGGGGCGCGCGGTCATGGGCGCGCCGCAGTCTGACAGGTCCCAGCCGGAGCGGGCGAGCCTCGCGTGGAGGCCCGCCTGCCCGGAGAGGGGCTACTCCTGCTGCGGATCCGAGGACAGGATGAGCGAGCCGCGCTCCTGGTATTCGCGCTCCGGGAAGGCCTTGTAGAAGTCCTCCAGCATCGCGTCCACGTCCGGGTAGCGCTGCTCCCGCTTGTCCTGCGTGGCCTTGTCGAAGAGCTGATCCAGGCCGCTGGGCGCCTCCGGGTTCACCTCCGACGGCAGGGGCGAACGGCGGCCCGGGATCTGCCCGGTGAACATCTCGTAGAGCAGGATGCCCAGGCCGTACACGTCCGCGGACGGGCCCGGCTCCTTGGCGCCCCGGTTCATCAGCTCCGGCGCCATGTACACCATGCCGCCGGTGCCCACGAACACCTGGGGCATGCCCTTGGTGGCGTCCACCTCCACCACGCGGCTCATCCCGAAGTCCGCCAGCTTCGCGTTTCCGTACGCGTCGAAGAGGACGTTCTCCGGCTTGAGGTTGTGGTGGGTGAGCCCCGCGGCGTGCGCCGCCCGGAGGCCATAGGCCAGTTGCAGGAAGGTGCGCAGCGCGTGCGGCACTTCAATGCCCTTGCCGCCGCTCGCCTCCAGCCGCTCCTTCAGGCTGCCGCGCATCAGCTCCACGACGAAGTAGGGCCGCCCGGAGTCCACGTTCTGGTCGATGATCTGCACCACGCCCGGGTGGCGCACCTGCGCCTGCGCGCACAGCTCCTTCTTCAGGCGCTTGAGGACCTCACCGCGCTGGAGGAAGGAGAAGTAGCCGAAGATGTCCTTCAGCTCCTTGATGCAGATGTCCAGCCCCAGGGCGTTGTAGCGACCCTTGAAGACCGTGCCGAGCGGCCCCGTGCCGATGGGGTCGAACTTCTGGTAGCGCAGGTCCAGGTCGCTGGAGCCCTTCGCGGCGGCGGCGGCATTGGGAACCGGGGCTGCGGGAGCGGGGGTCGTGGCGGGAGGGGGCATCGGAGCGGGCGCGGCGGCGAGCGGAGGGGTGATGATGAGCGGTTGGGGAGCGCTGGGGACCGGCGCGGCCACGGGCTGGGGGGCCGGCGCGGGCGGCAGCCCGATGAAGGTCTCCCGGCGGCCTTCCGCGGGCCCATCCTGGCGGGCCATGGGCTGCGGCGTGGAGATGGGCGGCGCCGGCATCGGAGGGGCGACCTGCGCCAGGTCCAGGGCCGGCATCGCCACCCGGTGCGTGCGCGACGGCGGCACGGGCGGCGGCCCCACCTGCGACTGCGAGGGGCCCCCCGCCGACGACGGGTCCACCTCCGCCTCGTCCAGCAGCAGCTCCGGCGGCGGCGGCGGCACGCTCATCGGTTCGTCCTCGTCCAACGGACGGCCGATGTGCGTCGCGTCCTCCGCCGGGAGGAGCTGATCCGCGAAGAAGTCGTCGACCTCCGACGCGAACCGGTCCTGCAGGTCCCCCTCCACCACCCGCTCACCCTGTTCGGTGAGCTTGAGCTGGGCCTCGCGGTCCATGGCGATGTAGTGGAACTTGCGCAGGAAGAAGAAGTAGTTGTCGAACTCCAGCGAGACGGACGGTTCGAGGGCGGCCTTCACGTCGGCCAGCTTGTTCGAGCGTCCCAGGCGGCCGTTCTCCCGCAGATTCTGCAGGATGAGCAGCGCCTCGCCACTGACGGTGTCACGATGGATGGCGGGCTTCGTCATGGGTGCGCCGGACTCTACGCGGCACCTGCCCGGCGCTTCAACGTCTGGTGCGACGAAGCCGCGTCTTCTCTACTTGATGCGCAGGAGCTGCTTCACCGTCTCCAGCACTTCCACGAACCGCACGGGCTTGCGCAGGTAGATATCCACCCCCAGCTGCATCGCCCGCTCCTGGGCCTCCTTGCCGCCCGCGGAGATGGCGATGACCGGGATGCCCTTGAGCGCCTCCTCCTCCCGGATGCGCTCCACCAGGGCGAAGCCGTCCATCACCGGCATGTAGAGGTCCAGCATGACCAGGCTGAAGCGGTCCTCGCGCAGCCGCAGCAGCGCGTGGTGCCCGTCCGGCGCGAAGTGGACCTCCAGCGGCACCTTGCCGTGCAGGTCGTTGCTCGCGAGCTTCTTCAGCACGTAGCTGTACATCTCGATGATGTGGGGGTTGTCCTCGACGATGAGCACACGGTACCCGTCCTGCTCGGAAGGGGTCGTCGCGCTCTCCTCTGGTCCCGCCGCAGTCAAGATGTCACCCAGTCGCCGCCGGTCCTGCTCGCTCTCCACCCGGATGCCCACGCCGCCCGGCTGATCGGGAGCGGCCAGGCGCACCCACGCCACGGTCCCGGCGACTTCTACCGGATCCAGCAGTCCCGGGAAAGAAAGAGCAAGCCGAAGCTCATCCCCCACCGCGAAGAGCTGCTCGGTCTGGACGAAGAAGCCTCCGGCGGAGAGGTTCTCCGTCACGTCCCGGAGTGGACGCCCATGCGGGTAGTCCACCCGGAGGACGGTGGGGACACGAGGGTACTGCCGCTGGTCCGCAGGGTCCGGGCTCATAACAAGGGGTTGAAATCGCTCGGAAATTTGCTGATGGCGGTCCAGTCTACCGCCGAGGGTTTATGTTGACAACGAAGCCATTGCGGCAATACGTACGGCCCGCCATGGCGGAGCCCCTGTTCACTCCTGAAGAGCAGAAGAAGTTCGACGCGGGGATCGCGGAAATCCTCTCGCACTACCCCCCTGATCGCAAAAGCGCCGGCATGCTTCCCGCGCTGCGCCTGCTGCAGGACCTCAAGGGGTGGTTGCCTCCTGACGGTCTGCGCCTGGTGGCGAAGAACCTGGAGGTCACGCCGGAGCGCGCCTACGAGGTCGCCAGCTTCTACGTGATGTACCACCTCAAGAAGCCGGGCAAGTACGTCATCGACGTCTGCACGAACCTGTCCTGTTCACTGTGGGGCGCGGAGAAGATGCTCGCGTACCTGGAGCAGAAGCTGGGGCTCACCGCCGGTGAGACGAACGACAAGTTCACCCTGCGCGAGACGGAGTGCCTGGCGTCCTGCGGGACGGCGCCCTGCCTGCAGATCAACGAGGACCACCACGAGCGCCTGACCCAGGCGAAGCTGGACGCCATCCTGGCCCGGCTGTCGTGAGTCGCCCCTCCTCCCCCTCGCTTTCCTAGGACATCCATCCATGGCCTCTACGGCAAAGGCGGTTGAACCCGTCATCTCGGCGGCCTGGGGCAAGCCCCAGTCCTGGACCCTGGACAGCTACCGTTCACGCGGCGGCTACGACGGGCTCAAGCGGGCCCTCACGATGGAGCCCGCGGCCATCATCGATGAGGTGAAGAAGTCCAACCTCCGCGGCCGCGGCGGCGCCGGCTTCCCCACGGGCATGAAGTGGAGCTTCGTCCCCAAGGACAGCCCCAAGCCCAAGTACCTGGCGGTCAACGGCGACGAGTCCGAGCCGGGCACCTTCAAGGACCGCTACATCCTGGAGAACGACCCGCACATGATGCTGGAGGGCATCGCCATCGCGTCGTACGCGCTGGGCGTGCACACCTGCTACGTGTACCTGCGCGGCGAGTTCAAGTTCCAGGCGGAGCGCACCCAGGCGGCCATCGACGAGGCCTACAAGGCCGGCATCTTCGGCAAGTCGATGCTGGGCAAGGACTACGAACTCAACTGCTACGTCGTCCGCGGCGCGGGCGCGTACATCTGCGGCGAGGAGACGGCGCTGCTGGAGTCGCTGGAGGGCAAGAAGGGCTGGCCCCGCCTGAAGCCTCCCTTCCCCGCGGTGGTGGGCCTGTTCGGCAGCCCCACGGTGGTGAACAACGTGGAGACGCTCGCCAGCGTGCCCCCCATCCTCGCCAAGGGCGCGGAGTGGTACGCGAAGCTGGGCACGGACAAGTCCGGCGGCACGCACCTGGTCTGCCTGTCCGGCTCCGTGAACCGCCCCGGCGTCTACGAGGTGGGGATGCACACCACCATCCTGGAGCTGATCCACGACGACCAGTACGGCCAGGGCATGCCCAAGGGCCGCAAGGTGCGGGCGGTCATCCCGGGCGGCTCCTCCGCGCCGGTGCTGGGGGCGGACGAGCTGGACGTGGCGCTGGAGTTCGAGGCGCTGAAGATGAAGCAGACGATGGCCGGCTCCGGCGGCGTCATCGTGATGGACGACGCCACCTGCATGGTGCGCAGCCTCTGGCGCGTGGCCCGCTTCTACGCGGAGGAGTCGTGCGGCCAGTGCACGCCGTGCCGCGAGGGCACGCCCTGGCAGACGCGCCTGCTGCGCAAGATTGAAGAAGGCCGCGCGGACATGAGCGACATCGACATGCTGTCGAACGTCGCCTCCTCCATCGCGCCCTACCCGCCCATCGGTCTGGGCAACACCATCTGCGCGCTGGGCGACGCGGCGGCCCTGCCGACGCACTCGTTCCTCATGCGGTTCCGGGACGAGTTCGAGGCTCACGTTCGGGAGAAGCGCTGCCCGTTCGGTGACCACCCCTGGGGTTCCTTCGGAGACTGGTCTTGAACATCGAATTGGTTCTCTTCGGCGTGTTCGCCGTGATGACGCTGCTGTCGGCGGGGCTGGTCATCACCGCGCGGAGCCCCATCAACTCCGCCATGGCCCTGGTGTCGACGTTCTTCTTCCTGGCCGGCATCTACGTGCTCCTCTGGGCGCACACGGTGGCCGTGATCCAGGTGCTCGTCTACGCGGGCGCCATCATGGTGCTCTTCCTCTTCGTCATCATGCTGCTCAACCTGGGTGACGCGGCCCACCGCGGCCGGCCCACGGTGACGCGCATCCTGGGAGGCGCCTCCGCGCTGGGCCTGCTCGCCGTGCTGGTCGTGACGCTGGGCCGCATCGACGCGCAGCCCGCGCGCCTGGGTCCGCAGGCCCAGGCGACGTTCGGCACCATGGCGTCCATCGGCGAGACCATCTTCACCACCTGGCTGCTGCCCTTCGAAGCGGTCAGCCTGCTCCTGCTGGTGGCCATGGTGGGCGCGGTGGTCGTGGCCAAGTCCCGCATCTAGTCCTCGCGCCCTTCAGGACAATCCAATGGTCCCCATCACCTACTACCTCCTGCTGGCCGCGGCGCTCTTCTGCATGGGCATGTTCGGCGTGCTGGTGCGTACCAACGCGCTGGTCGTCTTCATGTGCGTGGAGCTGATGCTCAACGCGGTCAACCTCACGTTCCTGGCCTTCGCGCGCATGCACGGCGACGGCATGGGCCACGTGTCCGCCTTCTTCGTCATCGCCGTGGCGGCCGCGGAAGCGGCCATCGGTCTGGCCATCGTCATCGCGGTCTTCCGCAGTCGCGGCTCCGTGAACGTGGACGACATCCGGACGATGAAGCACTGAATCCCGTCACTCCCTGAGCCCATCCATGGACGGAATCGTCGAATTCTTCAGAACGGCACCCATCCCCCCCGATGTGTTCGCACCATCGCTGGGGTTGATCATCCTGCTGCCGCTTTTGGGCGCGTTCGTGTGCGGCGTGTTCGGCAAGTGGCTGGGCCGGGCCAACGTGCACCTGGTGGCGTGCTCCGCCATCGCGGGCGCCTTCGTGCTGAGCGTGCTGGCCTTCTGGGCCACCAGCGACGCGGCCGGCGGGCGCGTGGTGAGCATGGCCAACCCGTTCGGCCTCGAGCGGGACGTCATCCGCTACGCCATCGCGCACGACTATGGGACGTGGTTCGCCGCGGGTGACTTCCGGGTGAACTTCGGCCTGCTGGTGGACCACCTGTCGGGCATCCTGCTGCTCATCATCACGGGCGTGGGCTTCCTCATCCACCTGTACTCCACGAGCTACATGGAGCACGACGACGGGTACTGGCGCTTCTTCGCGTACCTGAACCTCTTCGTCGCCGCGATGCTCACGCTGGTGATGGCCGACAACCTGGTCCTGCTCTTCGTGGGCTGGGAGGGCGTGGGCATGGCCAGCTACCTGCTCATCGGCTTCTGGTACACGGACAGCGCGAAGGCGTGGGCGGGCCGCAAGGCGTTCGTCACCAACCGCATCGGTGACTTCGCGTTCCTCATCGCCACGTTCCTGCTCATCCTCACGGTGGGCGCCTTCAACCGCCAGGCGGACGCGCGCGACTTCAACGCCGCCAGCAGCTCGCGGGCCCGCTACGCGCAGGGCATCGAGCAGAAGGGGCCCGTCACCTTCAAGGGCCTGGAGAAGATGGCCCTGGCCCTGCCGGAGGGCACGGGCGGCGCGGTGTCGCTGGCCACGCCCATCGAGGCCGGGCCGCTGTCCGGCTACACCTTCGGCGGCGTGATGACCGCCATCATGCTGCTCTTCCTGCTGGGCGCCGCGGGCAAGAGCGCGCAGCTGCCGCTGTACGTCTGGCTGCCGGACGCGATGGCCGGCCCGACGCCGGTGTCCGCGCTCATCCACGCCGCCACGATGGTGACGGCGGGCGTGTACCTGTTCTGCCGCATGAGCTCGCTGCTGGTGCTCTCCCCCACGGCCATGGCGACCATCGCCATCGTGGGCGCGCTCACGTCGCTGTTGGCGGCGCTCATCGCGTTCGCGCAGGACGACATCAAGAAGGTGCTCGCCTACTCCACGGTGTCGCAGCTGGGCATCATGTTCATGGGCGTGGGCATGGGCGTCTTCTGGGCCGCCGAGATGCACCTGATGACGCACGCGTTCTTCAAGGCCTGCCTCTTCCTGGGCGCCGGCAGCGTGATGCACGGCAACGCGGACGAGACGGACATCAAGAAGCTGGGCGGCCTGTGGAAGGAGATGCCCTGGACGCACGGCACGTTCCTCGTCGCCACGCTGGCCATCACCGGCATCTTCCCCATCATGTCGGGCTTCTTCTCCAAGGACGCCATCTTCCACGGCGTGCACCACAACCACCTGCACGGGCTGGAGTGGGTCTCCACCTTCGTCTACGTGATGGGCCTGCTCATCACCGCGTCCACGGCGTTCTACATGTCGCGCGTGTACCTGCTGACCTTCACGGGCCCGCGCTCCAAGGAGGCCAAGGTGCCGCACGCGCATGAGAGCGCGTGGCACATGACGCTGCCGCTGGTCGTCCTGGCGTTCCTCAGCTTCGTGACGTTCGCCTACGCGCTGCCCCTGATGCCCCGCACGGGCGGCGGGATGCAGCCGGTGTTCGAGAACTTCCTCAGCCCCGTGCTCCGCCCCGCGGAGGCGGTGGCGCGCGCGGCGGAGACGGTGAAGCTGGACACCAGCACGCCGGCCATCACGGACTACCTCTTCGCGTGGCTGGTGGCGCTGTCCGGCGGCGCGGCGGCGGCGTTCGCCTACCTGAAGTACTTCCCCTCGCGCGCGGGACAGCCCGTGCCGGCGTTCGCCCGCGCGGTGCGCCGCACCGCCCAGAACAAGTTCTACGTGGATGAGCTCTACGAGTTCATCCTCATCCGGCCGGTGAAGTTCGTGGCCTTCATCCTCTTCCGCGTGGTGGACGCGCTGGTCATCGACACGGTGCTGGTGCGCGGCACCGCCTACGTCACGGAGAAGGTGGGCCTGGGGCTGCGCCGCCTCCAGACGGGCGACGCGCAGGCCTACGCCGCCATCATGGCGCTCGCCATCCTGGGCGGCGCGGTCTACGCCCTCCTGCAGGTGCTTTCATGAGCTTCTTCGACACCCACCTGTTGAACGTCGTCATCTACCTGCCGCTCGTCTTCGCGGCGCTGGTGCTGATGCTGCCTGCCTCCGAACACGGGCAGGTGCGCGCCATCACCTTCGTGGGCATGCTGCTGGACCTGGCGTTCGGCGTCTGGGCGTACTTCCGCTTCGAGCCCTCCGGCGCGGAGTTCCAGATGGAGTACCGCGTCCCCTGGTTCCAGCAGTTCGGGATGAGCTACCACCTGGGCGTGGACGGGCTGGCGGTGAGCCTGCTGCTGCTCACGGTGTTCCTGGGCCCGCTGGTGGTGCTCGCCTCCACCACGTACATCCAGCACCGCATCAAGGAGTTCCACCTGGCGCTGCTGGTGCTCCAGACGACGATGCTGGGCGCGCTGGCGTCGATGGACGTCCTGCTCTTCTACATCTTCTTCGAGGCCATGCTCATCCCCATGTACCTGATGGTGGGTGTGTGGGGCGCCGAGGACCGGCGCATGGCGGCGGTGAAGTTCTTCCTCTACACGCTCGTGGGCTCCCTGCTGATGCTGGTGGCCATCGTGGCCGTGTACTTCATCAGCGGCGGGCCGGGCACGCGCTCGTTCGACTACGGGCAGCTCTACAACAACCTGCTCGCCGCCAATCAGCAGCTGGCCGCGTGCAGCAGCGGGCCGGAGGGCGCGTGCGCGTCGCTCACGGGCCTGGCCGCCACGCTGTACACCTACGGGCCGTGGATGTTCGCCGCGTTCGCGCTGGCGTTCGCCATCAAGGTCCCCATGTGGCCGGTGCACACCTGGTTGCCGGACGCGCACGTGCAGGCGCCGGTGGCGGGCTCCATGATCCTGGCCGGCGTGATGCTGAAGATGGGCACCTACGGCTTCTGGCGCTTCGCCATCCCGCTGTTCCCGGTGGCGGCGCACGCGGCGCGGCCGGTGCTGGCGGTGCTGTCCGTCATCGGCATCGTGTACGGGGCGCTGATGTGCCTGGCGCAGCGGGACATCAAGAAGCTCATCGCGTACTCGTCCGTCAGCCACCTGGGCTACTGCATGCTGGGCCTGCTGGCGGTCACGGGTGAGGGCGCGACGGGCAGCGCGTACCAGATGCTCAACCACGGCGTGTCCACGGGCGCGCTGTTCCTCCTGTTCGGCTTCCTCTACGAGCGCCGCCACACGCGCCTGATGTCGGACTACGGCGGCATCGCCAAGGTGATGCCGGTGTTCACCGCGGCGTTCGTCATCATCACGTTCTCGTCGGTGGCGGTGCCGGGCACCAACGGCTTCATCGGCGAGTTCCTGGTGCTGATGGGCACCTTCAAGAGCACCCTGCCCCTGCCCTTCGGCGTGTTCGCCACGCTGGGCGTCATCCTGGGCGCGGCGTACATGCTGTGGATGGTGCAGAAGGTGTTCTTCGGCGGCATCACGCACCGGGAGAACCAGCACCTGCGCGACATGAACCTGCGCGAGATGCTCACCACGGCCCCCTTCATCGTGCTGGTGGCGGTGATGGGCCTGATGCCGCAGCCCTTCCTGGACCGCATCGCTCCGTCCACGGACCGCTACGTGGCGCGCGCCAGCGTGGGCGCTCCGAGCGCCCCTCAGGCGAAGGACGACCAGCTGCGCGTGGAGGTGATGTCGCTGCCCTCCACCGCCGCCGCGGCCCGCCCCTCCGTTCCCGCCGCGCCGCTCGCCGTGCGCGAGTAGGCCCCGAAAGACTCCATGAACCTGCCAAATCTCACCCTGGCGGATTTCCTCCCCCTGCTGCCCGCCATCATCATGGTGGTGGCGGCCTCCGTCCTGCTGCTGTCGGAGGTGTTCCTCTCCGCGACGGCGTCCCGCGGCTACCAGGCGGTGCTCACCGTCGTGGCGGCGGCGGCCAGCGGCGCCGTGGCCGTGGGCCTGATGTTCGAGCCGCCGCACGAGGTGTTCCTCGGCTTCGGCGTGCTGGACCCCTTCTCCAGCTTCCTCACCCTGGTGGTGAGCGTGGGCCTGGCGCTGGCGGCGCTGAGCGCGGTGGGCTTCCTGCGCAAGCGCGGCGCGGAGCGCGGTGAGTTCTACGCGCTGATGCTCTTCGCTTCGGCGGGCATGAGCCTGCTGGCGATGTCGTCGGAGTTCATCACCATCTTCGTCAACATCGAGGTGCTCTCCATCGCGACGTACGCGCTGACGGCGTACCTGCGCCGCGGCACCCGTCCCAGCGAGGCGGGCTTCAAGTACTTCATCCTGGGCGCCTTCTCCTCCGCCATCCTGCTGTACGGCACGGCGCTGCTGTACGGCGCCACCGGCACGACGAAGCTGAACGACATGGTGGGCCCGCTGCAGCAGGCGCTGGCCACGTCGCCGGCGCTCGTCTACGTGGGCGCGGTGCTCATCGCCGCGGGCTTCGCGTTCAAGGTGGCGGCCGTGCCGTTCCACATGTGGACGCCGGACGTGTACGAGGGTGCCCCCACGCCGGTGACGGCGCTGATGAGCGCGGGCGTGAAGGCGGCGGCGTTCGCGTCGCTGGTGCGCGTGTTCCTCACGGTGGGCAAGGGCATGGACCCGAAGCTGCCGCTGATGCTGTTCGCCACGCTGGCGCTGCTCACGATGGTCGCCGGCAACCTGATGGCCATCCCGCAGCGCAACGTGAAGCGCATGCTGGCGTACTCGTCCATCGCGCACGCGGGCTACCTGCTGCTGGGCGTGGCGGCGCTGTTCGTCGCGGCGCCGGGCGAGCACTTCCGCCTGCTGTCCGCGTCCTCGCTGTCGGGTGGGACGCCGCTGGACGTGGCCCGCTCCGACGCGCTGCGCGGCATCCTCTACTACCTGCTGGCGTACACCTTCAGCGCGGCGGGCGCGTTCGCGATGGTGTCCGCGCTGGAGCGCCGCGAGGACGAGGAGAAGGGAACCGCCTGGGACCTGGAGCGCTTCGCGGGCCTCGCGCAGCGCCGTCCGGGCTGGGCGTTCGCGATGGCGGCCTTCATGCTGTCCCTGGGCGGCATCCCCCCCACCGTGGGCTTCATGAGCAAGCTGCTCATCTTCCAGGCGGCCATCGACGTGGGCCTCGTGGGCCTCACCGTGGTGGCGGTGCTCTCCAGCGCCGCGGGCGCGTATTACTACCTGCGCGTCGTCGTCTACATGTTCATGCACCCCATCCCCGAGGGCGCGCAGCCGCTGGAGCGCAACTGGGGCACCGAGGCCGCGCTGGTCATCTCCACCGTCGCCGTCGTCCTGCTGGGCATCCTCCCCGGCCACGTCACCGACTGGCTCGCCCAGGCCGGCACGCTGTTCGGCCAGTAGCCTCCCGCCGGCAGCTCGCGGCACCCGACGCCCGCCTCGGCCCCCCCCGGCCCTGGCGGGCGTTGTCGTTGCGGGCCTGGCCCGTGGCGTCATGGACCCACGTCCATTGCAGAAATGAAATGGAGGGCTGGAGTACCCGCCCCCGCGCCGCATTTCAGAAGTGAAATGGCTCCCCCGCGTGGCTCACGGCGTCATGAGCCCGTTCCCGGACGCCCGAGGCGTCACGCGCGGCGGAAGCGAGGCAGGAGGGAGGGGGAAAAGAAGGCGGCCCGGCACCCGTGAGGGTGTCGGGCCGCGGGTCTTCTCAAGGTGACACACCGGAAGTGCTGAAAGGGTGGGGGGGAACCACTTTCAACCTCGCTTCGATGCGTCCCGCCGTAACCTTTAGCAGGTGCCATGCCAGTGCCCGCGCGGATCAAAACTCCAGACTTCTCAGGCACTTGGACGACCGGACGACACTCCCACCCCCACCCTCCCCCATTGCAAGGCTGCAATCGCGTTTCAGGGATGAAAACGCTGAACGAAATCAGGGACTTGTTTTTTTCATCCCTGAACGTGGCGGATTTCGGATCTGCACTCACCCTGGAAGGTGGTGCGAGGCGCCGCCGGGGCCCTACTCACGGACACCGGCGGGCGGCCGGAGGTTGAGCCGCTTCATCTTCCGCCACAGCGTCGTGGAGGAGACGCCCAGCTCGTCGGCCACGCGGGCCAGGTCCACGCCGTGGCGCTCCAGGGCCTGGACGATGGCGCGGCGCTCGGCCTCCTCCACCACCTCCGCCAGCGTGGGGCCGGTCGCCTCCGCGGAGGGCGACCGCGCGTCGGTGGGCGGCAGGCCGGGGGACGCCGGGAGCACGCGACCCTGGGGGCGCAGCGGGAAGTCCTCTGGCAGCAGCTCGTCCGCTTCCGCGAGCGCGGCGGCCTGCTCCACCAGGTTCTCCAGCTCGCGCACGTTGCCGGGGAAGCTGTACGTCATCAGGTGGTCGACGGCGGAGGCGGACAGGCGCCGGGGCCGGGGGCTGCGGGCGTTGGCGCGCTCCAGGAAGTGCTCGGCCAGGGCGGGCACGTCCTCCAGGCGCTCGCGCAGCGGGGGCACGCGCAGCATCACCACGTTGAGGCGGTAGTAGAGGTCCTGGCGGAAGCGCTTCTCCTTCACCTCCAGCTCGATGTCGCGGTTGGTGGCCGCGGCGATGCGCACGTCCACGCGCAGCGCGGTGGACTCGCCCACGCGGCGCACCTCGCCGTCCTGCAACGTGCGCAGCAGCTTGGACTGGAAGGTGGGGCTCGTCTCCGTCACCTCGTCGATGAAGAGCGTGCCGCCGTCCGCCTCCTCGAAGAGGCCCCGGCGCGTCTTCACCGCGCCGGTGAAGGCGCCCTTGGCGTGGCCGAAGAGCTCGCTCTCCAGGAGCGTCTCGCTGATGGCCGCGCAGTTGACGGGCACGAAGGGCTGGTTGCTGCGGCGGCTGTGCGCGTGGAGCGCCCGGGCCACCAGCTCCTTGCCCGTGCCGCTCTCGCCCTGGATGAGGACGGTGGCGTCGCTCTGCGCGACGCGCAGCAGGCGCGTGGTGAGGTCCCGCATCGCCTGGCTGCGGCCCACCAGCGCGGACAGGCCGTGGCGCTGGTTGAACTCCGTGGCGAAGTTGTCCACCGCCGCCTGGAGCTTCGCCCGGTCCAGGGCGCGCTCCACGCGGTAGCGCAGCTCCCCTTCCTTGAAGGGCTTGGTGACGTAGTCGTACGCCCCCAGGCGCATGGCCTCCACCGCGCTGTCGATGGAGCCGAAGGCCGTCATCATGATGACCTGGAGGCGCGGGGCCACCTCCAGCGCCCGCTTCAGCAGCGTGAGCCCGTCCATGGGCTCCATCTTCAGGTCGGTGAGGAGCAGGTCCACGCGCCCCTGGGCGAGCACGCCCAGGGCCTCCTCGCCGGTGGCGGACTCGGAGACGGTGTAGCCCTCCGCGCGCAGGAGCAGCGCGGTCGTGGCGCGCATGTTGCGCTGGTCGTCCACCACGAGGATGCGTCCTCGGGGAATCGGGGTGGTCGCGTCGGTCATGGGAAGGACAGGGGCTGCATGAGCGGCAGCCAGAAAGTGAAGGTCGTACCGCGCCCCGGGACGCTGCTCTCCACGGCGATCTCGCCGCGGTGCTCCTCCAGGATGCGCTTCACCACCGCGAGCCCCAGGCCCGTGCCCTGGGCCTTGGTGGTGAAGAAGGGTTCGAAGACGCGGTGGAGCAGCTCGGCCGGGATGCCCGGGCCTTGATCCACCACGTCGATGCGCAGCTGCTCGCGGCCGCCGTGCGCCTCTCGGCGCGCACGCACCTGGACCTGGCCTCCCTGGGGCATGGCCTGGATGGCGTTGACGGCCACGTCGAACAAGGCCTGGCGGATGAGCCGCCGGTCCATGGGAACCGGAGGCATGTCGGGCTCCACGTCCAGGTGGATGGACACCGGCCGCTCCGTGGTCCCCTGGGCCTTCGCGGCCTCCAGCGCGTCCTGGAGCACGCGCTGCAGGTCCTCCGGCTGGAGCACCGGGTTGCGCGGGCGGGTGAAGTCCAGCAGGTCGCCCACCATCCGGTTGAGCCGGTCGCTCTCCTCCCCCAGGATGTCCAGCAGCATGGCGGCGTCCCCCTCAGGCTTCATGATGCGCCGGAGCGAGGCCACCGCGTTGAAGATGACGCCCAGGGGGTTGCGCACCTCGTGCGCGACGATGGCGGACAGCTCGCCCAGCGCGGTGAACCGCTCGCGCTTCACCATCTCCGCGCGGGTGGCCGCCAGCTCCGCGTAGCTCGCCCACAGGGACTCGTAGAGGCGCGCGTTGGCGATGGACAGCGCGAGCTGGCCACACGTCGCCTCCGCCAGGTCGATGAGCTCCGGGCCGAAGGGGCGCGGCCCCCGCACGTCGTCCACCATCACCACGCCGATGAGCTCCTCGCGCGAGGTGAGCGGCAGCCCCAGCAGGGCCTTCTCCCCCAGGCGCTCGACGAGCGCGGCGCTGGCGGCCTCTCCCCCGGACGTCAGGTCCTCGATGGCGATGGGCCTGCGCTCGCGGGCCACGCGCGCGGCCAGGTCCTGGCTGTCGAGCGGCACCACCACCGTGCGGAACAGGTCCCGGTGGGCCGCCGACGCCGCCGCGCCGCGGAGCAGCTTGGCCTGCTCGTCGTAGAGCAGGATGAAGCAGTTGGACACGTCCAGCAGGTTCACCAGGAAGTCGGACGCGACGTCCAGGATGCTCGCCGTCTCCAGCACGCCGGCCGTGGTGCGCGCCAGGTCCAAGAGCAGGCGCGACTCGGTGAGCTGGCGCGCGGCCTCCGCGCGCAGGCGGCGCTGCTCCAGCAGCGTCACCAGCAGCTCCGCGAGCGCGGCCAGCAGCCGCGCGTCGCGCTCGTCGAAGGGGCGCTCCTTCGGACGCAGCGCCTGCACCACCCCCACGGCCTCCCCGCCCCGGGTGAGCCGCGCCGCCGTGCCACCGCCGAAGCGGCCCGCGGACAGCATCTCCAGCGCGCGCCCCTGGGCCTCCGAGGACAGCACGCCCCCGTCCTCCTGGAGCGAGGCGGACAGCAGCACGCCCGTGATGCGGCCCGCGTCCACGCCCATGGGGCTCCCCTCCTCCAGCCCCACGTGGGCGAGGAGCCGGGGGCCCTGGCCGGCCTCGGGGACGACGTGCAGCGCCACCGCGCGGGCCTGGAGCAGCTCCGCCACCCGCGCGAGGAACGTCTCCGGCGGCGGGGGCACGGGCTGCGCCACGAAGCGCGCCATCTCCGCCACCGCCTCCACCTCCCAGCGGCTGCGCACGCCGTCCGCCTGGAGGTTCGCGTCCGCGAGCGCCGCGCCCACCACCTTCGCGAACAGCGTCAGCACCGAGCCGTGCCGGGGCGCCACCCACGGGCCCGTCACCCACAGCACCTCCGACCGCGGCCCGCCCACCGGCAGGTACGCGTGCGTGGGCTGCGCCTGGTCCGCGCCGCCGAACACCGGCCGGCCATCCGACAGCGCCTCCAGCGCCAGGTGCGCGTCCGCGGGCGGGGGCACGCCGTCGCGCACCACCAGCCGCGTGCCCTCCCAGCGCAGGAGCCGCGCCCGGAAGCCCGCGGCCTCCAGGCCCGCCAGCGCCACGCGCCGCACCGCCTCCTCCGAGCGCGCGGACACCAGCCCCGCGGAGGTGTCCACCAGCCGCTCCGCCACCGCCAGCTCCAGGGGGCGGTCCGGCTGGACGATGCAGTTGAGGAGCAGGCCGTGGCCGCCGCCCTCCAGCAGCAGCCGCGAGCCCTGCACGCAGACCTCGTTCAGCTGGCCCTGGAGGCTGCTCACCCGGTAGAGCTGCATGCGCCCATCCAGCGGCGAGCCCGCGGCCAGCCGCTGGTAGCGGTCCGCCAGCCGGCTGCGCTCCTCGGGCTGCACGAAGTCCAGGAAGGAGTGGCCCTCCACCTGCTCCAGGGGCAGGCCCAGGAGCCGCGCGTACGCGTCGTTCGCCACCCAGACGCGCCCCTCCCCCTCCAGCACCAACATGGGATTGGAGAAGGGCTCCACCAGGGCGCGCAACGCCCCCACGCTGTAGGCCTTGGGACTCATCCGCGACGCAGGACCCGCTTGTCACCCACCCGCAGCGTCACCTTCTCCCGGTCGAAGTACTCCGACAGGGGGATGGTGAACTTGCGGCTCTGCCCCACCAGTTCCTTGAAGTCCTGCGTGGTGATCTCCTTCTGTTCCTTCAGGTACGTCACCAGCCGCGCGCGCAGCTCGTCGAGCGCGCCCGCGTCGAAGCACAGCTCCTCGCTCACGCGCACGCCCGTGCCCGTGGCCACCAGCACCTTCAAGAGCTCCTGGAGCTTCGCGGGGGGAAGGCACAGCTTCAGCGCCAGCTCCGTGACGGTGGGCGGCGCCAGCCCCGCCGCGGACAGCTCCGCGGACAGGCGCGTGCGCGCGGCCTCGTCCCCCAGGGTCAGCGTGCGGCCCCGGCCTTGGAGGCGCACCACGTCCTTCTCCGCCTCCACCTGCCCCGCGTCCACCAGCGCCTGCACCACGCGCTGGAACAGCCGCGCGTCCAGCCCGGAGGAGAGCCGCTGGCGGAGCTCCTCGCGCGGCAGGCCCTCGCGCATCGGCTCGCGCTCGTGGAACGCGGCGAGCAACGCGAGCGCGCGCTGGCGCAGCCCGTCGAACACGTCGTGCGCCACGTAGAGCCGCTTGTCGCGGTCCACCAGCAGCACCTGCCCCTTCGCGCCCAGCAGCTCCAGCGTGCGCGCGAGCACCTTCGGCCCCAGCCCCGAGCGGCCGAACAGCTCCGTCTGCGTGAGCCCCGCGTAGCCCGCCTGCCGCAGCAGCCAGGCCACCTGTCCGGCCGCGTCCGCCTCCAGCAGCGGCCGCACCACCGCGGACGCGCCCCGGCGACGGCGCGGCGGGGTGATGGAGAGCACGCGCCCCCCGGCCACCGTGGCGCCCCGCCCCGGCAGCGCGCGCGAGCCGCGCAGGATGAAGCGCTGACCCACGAGCGCCCCCACCGGGGACTCCAGCCGCAGCTGCGCGAGCCCCGTCTCCCCGGGCGAAAGCGAGTCCAGGTCCAGCAGCGCCACCGTGGCCTCCACCTGCGCGGTCCCCAGGTGCAGCAGCAGCTTGCGGCGCTTCGCGAGCGGCGCTTCGGCCGCGGGCAGCAGCGTCAGCTCCACGTCCAGCATGGACGTCTCCGGCAGCTCACCCGCGCGCGTGAGCACCATGCCCCGGTGGAGGTCCTCCGTCTGCGCGTCCGCCACGTTCACCGCCGCGCGCTGCCCCGCCTCCACGCGAGGCACCGGCTGCCCGTGCACCTGCACGCCCCGCACGCGGAACGGCCCCGGACGGGCCCCGGGCGCCCCCGGAAGGAACGCCACCGCTTCATCCACCGCCAGCGCGCCGGACAGCAGCGTGCCCGTCACCACCGTGCCGAAGCCCTTGATGGTGAAGGCCCGGTCCACCGGGAGGAACACCGGCCCTTCGGAGGGCCGCCGCGGCAGCGTGGCGCCCGCGCGGCCGAGCGCCGCCTTCAGGTCCGTCAGGCCCGCGCCCGTCTTCGCGGACACCGGCACCACGGGAGCGGACTCCAGGAAGGTGCCGGTGGTGAGCGAGGCGAGGTCCGCCTCCACCAGCGCGCGCCAGTCGTCGCCCAGGGCGTCCAGCAGGTCCGCCTTGGTGAGCGCGACGACGCCGGCCTTCACGCCGAGCAGCCGGCAGATGTCCAGGTGCTCGCGGGTCTGGGGCATGACGCCCTCGTCCGCGGCCACCACCAGCACCGCCAGGTCCACGCCGCCCGCGCCCGCGGCCATGGCCTTCACGAAGCGCTCGTGGCCGGGCACGTCCACCACGCCCGCCTCCTGGCCGCCAGCCAGGGACAGGTGGGCGAAGCCCAGCTCCAGCGTGATGCCCCGCCGCTTCTCCTCCGGGAGCCGGTCGGTGTCGATGCCCGTCAGCGCCTTCACCAGGGACGTCTTGCCGTGGTCGATGTGCCCCGCCGTCCCGATGATCATCGCCGCGTCAGCGCCCGGGTCCCGGGCTCAAGCCCCGGCCTTGTCCGGGTCGTCGTCGAAGTGGGCCTCGCCCATCACCGGCTCGTAGTCCCAGGGGAAGACGAAGAGCGAGTCGGTGGACAGCCCCACGTGGTCCGGCGTGAAGCCCTCCGGCCGCGCCACCAGGCACGCCGTGCGGATCTCCTTCGCGCCCACCTTGCGCGCCAGCGTCGTCGCCAGCTCCAGCGTGTCCCCGCTGGAGGCGATGTCGTCCACGATGAGCACGCGGCGGCCCTTGAGCTCCGAGGGCATCTCCCCGCCCACCTGGGGCTGCCCGCGCTCCTTGGTGCGCTCGGCCTTGTCGCGGCTGCGGCGGCTGATGCGCACGGGGAAGAACTCGCAGCCGAGCGCGCCCGCGAGCGCCCCGCCCACGAACACGCCGCCGTGGGCCACGCCCACCACCGCCTGCGGCTCCCACGCCTGACGGATGGCGCGCGCCAGCTTCTGCACCGAGCGGTCGAACTCCGCCCACGACAGCTCCACCACGCCGGTGGACTTCTGCCGGGACTGGTCGCGCCCGGTGGGCTGGCGCGGCGCTTCCACCTGCGGCGCCAGGACCAGGTCGGTGGGAATGGAGACCAGCTTCTCCGCGTCCTTCTTCTGGGACGCGGAGGGCACGGCGGACTTCGGGGAAGGCTTGCGCTGGTCCTGGGACTTCGGC
The DNA here is from genome assembly GCF_007352635.1 of Corallococcus sp. Z5C101001. Lineage (NCBI taxonomy): Bacteria > Pseudomonadati > Myxococcota > Myxococcia > Myxococcales > Myxococcaceae > Corallococcus > Corallococcus sp. Z5C101001. Next base: position 67,124 of record NZ_VKLU01000001.1, on the reverse strand, counting down.
GGCGCTGCCCGCTTGATGGCCACGACGAAAGCTCCGGGTGAGGTGAGGCGGCCCTGTCATATCCCGAGCATCGCGACCCCGCCACAACCGCCGCGCCTGCTTTCCTGAACGGTGTGAAGCGTTGAAACATCCTCCGGGACGGGGGGATGTCTGTCTTCACGACAGGGGGCTGCCCCCGGGTTCCACCGTCAGGCGCTTCCCTCCGTGAGCATCTGCTGGATCTCCGCGCCCGGGATGACATAGCGCGTCGTGCAGAACTGGCAGGTGGCCTCCGCCTGGCCTTCCTTCTCCAGCAGGTCCTGGAGCTCCTCGCGCCCCATGGCCAGCAGCGCGAGCTTCACGCGGTCGCGGCTGCACGAACAGGTGAAGCGCAGGGGGTAGCGCGACATGACCTCCAGGTCCGCCTCCGGCACCAGTGACCGCAGGAGCGTCAGCGCCCCGTCCCGGGCGTGGGCCCGCACCGCCGTCTCGAACTGCGCCCGCAGCCGGGTGCCCAGCGCGTGGAAGGCGTCCTTGTCCCCGTTGGGCAGGGGCTGCACGAGCAGCCCCACCACGGTCCCCAGCGCGTCCTCCTGGCCATCCACCACGCCGGGCAGCTGCGTCATCAGCAGGTGCGAGGGCACCTGATCGGACTGGTGGAAGTAGCGCTCCAGGTCCGCCACCAGGTCGAAGTGCTCCAGCTCCACGGAGGAGCGGTAGTACTCGCCGCCGCCCTGGTCGCGCAGCACGGACAGGAAGCCGTGGTTCCCCAGCACCGGCCGCCAGTGGTAGTGGCCCTCGGTGCCCACGTATTCCACCAGCGTGTTCTTCACGTAGCCGCGCACGACGCCGTTCGCGTCGCCGTCCACGAAGAGGCCGCGCAGGGGGCCGTCGCACTCCAATTGCAGGTTGATCCGGGAGTCCGTGCCCTTGCGGAGCGCGCCCATGAGGGCGGCGGCGGTGAGGCCCTGGGACAGGAGGGCGGCGGAGGCCGGCATGCTCTGGTGCGAGGCGCGGGCCTGGCGGGACAGGGCCCCGGTGGTGGCCAGGACCAGACGCAGGTCCGACGCCTTCAACAATCCACTGACAAGCTCATCGGGCATAGGGTGGGTTAGCGTGCCCCAGCCGGTGGCGCCCGCCAACGGAAGAGGGGCGGGGGCGGGACGGCCGCTCGCCGGCCAGCAGTCAGGGCGGGGGGCTGGCATCGCCAGCGCTTATGAGTCGGTGTGCCCCGGCTGGCACGGGCGGATGCGGAAGAAATCCAGCGGGAGGGAAGGAACGGCTATAAACCGCCCCCTGGCCGTCATCACCGGCCCTGACTTGGGCTCGCGGGGGTTCTCCACCCCACCCATCCGCGTGCCCGCGCTGGAGACTCGATGAGCACCCAAGCCACCGCCGAAGCCATCACCGACCGGACGCCCCTGTTGAAGTCTCGGCTGGGGTCGTTCCTCGCCGTGATGCCCCTGAGCATCTGGGTCATCAACCATCTGTGGAACAACCTGTCCGCCTTCTACGGCGCGGCGGCCTGGGAAAAGTCGGTGACGGAGTACGCGAACCCGTTCGCCCAGGCGTTCACGTTCATCATCGTCATCCTGCCGCTGCTCATCCACGCCGCGTGGGGCATGGTGCGGATGTTCAGCTTCAAGCCGAACAACCTCGCCTACAACAACTACGGCAACCTCAAGTTCCTCGTGCAGCGCGTGGCGGGCCTGGGCGTGCTCGCGTTCCTGGGCGCGCACATCTGGCTGGCCTTCCTGCACCCGCGCCTGGTGGAGGGCCACGCGGAGCCCTTCGCGGACATCGCGCGGGAGATGCGCTTCCACGGCCCCACGCTGATGGTCTACCTGCTGGGCACGCTGGGCACCGCGTTCCACCTGGCCAACGGCCTCCAGACGTTCGCCATGGGCTGGGGCATCTTCGCCAGCGACCGCTCCATGCGCCGCTTCGAGCCCTTCACCATCCTCATCTTCCTGGTCCTGCTGGCCATGTCCTGGGGCGCCATCTACGCCCTCTACACGGCGGGCGCGGCGTACGGCCCGGGCGGCATGGACGTCGGCTGAAGGCAGCGCCGAGGCCGGGGCGCTCCGACGGGGCGCCCCCTGAAAACACGACCGGCCGCCCCTGACGTCCAGGAGCGGCCGGTTCGCTTTTCAGGGGTGGGCCCCCGCGCGTCAGAACGGGATGTCTTCGTCCGTGCCGCCGGAGTGGCCACCGCCCATGTTCCCGCCGTCGTCCATGCCCATGGGGGGCGGCTGGCCGTAGTCGTCCCGGCCCTGCGAGTAGCCGCCGTTGCCACCGCCCTGCTGCTGCCGGCGTCCGCCGCCGCTACCGCTGCCGCCGCTGTAGCCCTCGCCGGCGTCACGGCCGCCGAGGAAGGTGACGGAGGTGGCGACGACCTCGGTGGTGTAGTTCTTCTTGTTCTCCTTATCCATCCACTCACGCGTCTGCAGACGGCCCTCGACGAAGCACTGCCGCCCCTTCTTGAGGTACTCGCCGCACAGCTCCGCGAGCTTTCCCCAGACGACGATGCGGTGCCACTCGGTGCGCTCCTGCTTCTGGCCGTTCTTGTCGTTCCAGCTCTCGCTCGTCGCGATGCGGAAGTTCGCCACGGCCTGACCGCCCGGGGTGAAGCGCACTTCGGGGTCCGCCCCGAGGTTGCCAATGAGAATGACCTTGTTCACGCCACCAGCCATGTTTCCTCCCGAAACCCGGCCCACCAAGGGCCCGGCACAACCCGCGGGGCCAGACGCCCTGACAGGTCCTTCAGCCCATAGCATCCACCACTGACATTCCCCCGGCCAGATTCCGGCCAGGGCGCACGCCCGCCTGCTCCCTGGTCGGGAGGCGCTGGGATTCCAGGGGGTTGCGCGGGTGCTGGGAGGGCGGCCGCCCGGGGCCGTGCGTCCCGGGCGGCGGAGGCCGGCGGCGGGAGCCTACCCGCCCGGGCGGAGGACGCCGGAGGCGGGCACGGCGTCGGGCGAGGCGGAGCCCGGCGCCACCACCTGGACCGGCTGGGCGCGCTGGGTGGTGCGGGCCTCGGCGGTCTTGATGGTGAGGGTGGAGTCCAGCCCCTTGGCGAAGGCGGTGAGCTGCGGATCCGCGCCGCCGGTGCCCAGCTTGCGCAGGGACTTCCAGAAGGGATGGGTGGTGTCCCCGCCCTTCACCAGCCCCTGGGCCAGCAGGGTGACGGTCGCGTCGCGCTCGCCGGCGCTCGCGGTGCGCAGGGCGGTCACCAGCTCCTCGGGGGCGGTGCGGGCCACCTCGCCCAGGCCGTCGCTGAGCTCATCCTGGGCCTGGGCATCGCGGGCCGTGCCCGCCGCGCGGCACAGCTCCAGCACGCGGGCCAGGGCCTCCGTGTTCCCGCTGGCGGCCAGCTCCACCATGCTGCTCACGCCGGGGACGCCCACCGACAGGACCCGGGCCACCTCGCGCAGCCGGCCGTAGACGTCATCCGTGGAGGAGTAGCTGTCCAGCAGCGTGCGCGTGCCCAGGTAGTCGTGCGGGTTGGACTGGTAGAGGCCCTCCGCCAGCACGGCGCGCACGGCGGGGTCGCGCTCGCTGCGCCACGCGGTGCGCAGGAAGCCGATGTTGCGCTGGTCGTGCTGCTTGCCCAGCTCCAGGTAGGTCTTCACGCGGTTGACGATGTCCGGCGCGCCGCCCTGGGCCTTCTGGCCGTCATTGAGCGACGCCAGCGCGGTGCCCGGCCCCAGCGTGGAGCCGGTGGCGGCCACCGCCGCGCCCAGGGCGTCCATGCCCGCGACGACCGGGCCGGCGCGGCCCGCGTAGTCGTTGACCATGATGGAGAAGGAGAACTTCTCCCCGCCCGCGGACTGCACGTAGCCGCTGAGCGCGGAGACGCCCTCCAGGGTGCCCGTCTTGGCGCGCAGCCGGCCCACGGCGTCCGTGCCGTCGAAGCGATACTTGAGCGTGCCGTCCTTGCCAGCGATGCCCAGCGATGACAGGTACTCCGGGGCCAGCGGGAAGCGCTCGTACATGTGGCGCAGCAGCCGGTCCACCTGCGCGGTGGAGAAGCGGTTGGCGTCGTTGAGGCCGCTGCCGTTCTTCATCACGTAGGTGCCGCGCGCGATGCCCACGTCGCGGGCCAGGAACTCCTCCACCACGTCGATGCCCTTGGCGAACGAGCCCGGCGCGCCCCGCAGCTCCGCGCCCATCGTCTTGAGCAGCGTCTCCGCGACGAAGTTGCTGGAGAGCTTGTTGAGGCGCTTGAGGACGATGTCGAACGTGTCGGACTGGGACACGTACACCATGCGCGCGCGCGAGGGCGTGAGGCCCAGCTTCACCTTCCCCTTCACCTTCACGCCGCGCGAGACGAGCAGCTGCTTGAGCGTGCCGCCGAAGTACAGGGGCGGGCTGTCGATCTTCTTCCACACGCTCACCGCGCCGCGCTCGTCGGGCACCTGGCCCTTCACGACGATCTTCTGCTTGTCGCCGGACGCGTCGGACTTCACGGACACGCGCCGCGCGCGGCCGGGGCCGCTGGTGACGGTGTTGTCCACGATGAAGAAGTCGCTGGGCGGCTCCATGTCCACCACGGCCTTGCCGCCGGGAGCGGAGCGCACATAGACGGCCACCGCGTTCCAGTTGAGGCTGACCGCGCCGGTGGGCGCCATGTACGCGCGGTCGGAGTCCTCCTGGTCGTAGCCGGGCGGGGTGCGCTCGGCGTCGAACCAGGAGTCGTCCACGACGATGTCCTGCACCTCCTTGAGGCCCGCGTGGAGCAGCTCGGAGGTGATGCCGTAGAGGCGCTCGGTGGTGATGGTCGGGTCGCCCTTGCCGCGCACGTAGAGCGTCTTGACCTTGCCGTCGGCGGGCAGCTCCGGCTCGACGAGGAACTCCGTGTCGTAGCGGAACTCCGGCCCCAGGGACACGAGCGCCGCGGAGGACGTGACGAGCTTCACGTTGGAGGCGGGGTTGAGCAGCTCGTCCGCGTTGTGGCTGAACACCACCGTGCCGTCGTCCAGGCTCTGCATGTGCACGCCGACGCGGCTGCTCTTGAGCGCGGTGCGCTGCATCACCTGCACGAGCGCGTTCTTCAACGCCTCGCGTTCAGCCTTTTTGTCGGTGGACGGCGGCGCGGCAAGGGTGGCGGACGGCAGCCACAAGGCAATGGCGGCCGCTGCCCAGAAGGGTCTGGTTCGAAAAACCTGCACGCACGCTCCGGGGAAGTCGCGTTCCATTATGAAGAAGGGAGGAAAGGGGCGGCAAGGGCGGGGGGTGGATGCATCACCGCCTTCAACTTGCCCGCCTGCCTGCTTCCTGGAAACAGAGAGAAGGCTGTCGCAGCATGGGCGCTCCGCCTGACATCCACCCCGTGACAGACGCCATGCCTCCCCTGCCCTCCCACGGCCCGTGGGTGTTCGTCATCGCGCTGGCGTTGGTGCTTGACGCCGGCTGCCGCGCCCCCACTCCCCCGGCCGGCATCACGATGCTGCTGGAGGCGCCGCCGGACAGCCTGGATGACCGCTTCGCCCTCACGGCCCATGGACAGCGCCTGGCGCAGCTCATCAGCCCGGGCCTGCTCACCTTCGACGACGCCAGCCGGCCCGTGCCCCAGCTGGCGGAGTCCTTCCGGGAGGTGTCCCCGACGGTGGTGGAGTTCATCCTGCGCCCGGGGCTCACCTTCCACGACGGGAGCCCCGTCACCGCCGGGGACGTGAAGGCCAGCTACGACAGCCTGCGCGACCCGAAGCTGGGCAGCCCCAAGCGCGAAAGGTACGAGCCCCTGGAGCGGGTGGAGGTGGTGGACGCCCGCACGGTCCGTTTCCACCTGAAGCGGCCGTACGCGCCGCTGCTCGCGGAGCTGTCCGCGGCCATCCTCCCCGCCGGGCGCGCCGGGCCGGGCGGCATCGAGGCGCAGGCGGCGCACCCGGTGGGCGCGGGGCCCTTCCGCTTCGAGTCCTGGCCGGACGAGGAGCACCTGACGCTCGTCCCCTTCGCGGGCTGGCACGGAGGAGCGCCCGCCATGTCCCGGCTGACGTTCCGCGTGGTGCGGGACGAGACGACCCGGGTGCTGGAGCTGCTCAAGGGCCGGGCGGACCTGGTGGTCAACGGCGTGTCCCCAGCGGTGCTGCCCGCGCTGCGCGAGGCGCCCCACCTGCGCGTGGTGACGAAGCCGGGCACGGGCTTCACCTACCTGGGCCTCAACCTGCGCGAAGGGCCGCTCGCGGACGTGCGCGTGCGCCAGGCGCTCTGCCACCTCATCGACGTGCGCCCGCTGGTGGAGCACAAGCTGCACGGGTTGGCGGAGCCCGCCTCCAGCATGCTGCCCCGCGAGCACTGGGCCTTCACGGCCACGCCGGGGTGCGGCTACGCGCCCGAGGAGGCGGCCCGGCTGCTGGATGCGGCGGGGTATCCGGATCCGGACGGGCCCGGGGGAAGGCCGCGCCTGTCCTTCACCTTCAAGACGAGCACGGACCGCTTCCGGCGCGCGGTGGCGCTGGTGCTCAAGGAGCAGTTGGCGAAGGGCGGCGTGGCCGTGGAGGTGCGGGCGCTGGAGTTCGGCACCTTCTTCGAGGACGTGCGCCGGGGCCGCTTCGAGCTGTTCACGCTGAAGTGGGCCGCGGTGATGGAGCCGGATCTGCTGCGGGGCGCGTTCCATTCCGCGAACATCCCCGGGCCGGAGAACCACTGGGGCGGCTTCAACCGGGGCGCGCTCAAGGACCCCACGCTGGACCGCGTGCTGGAGGCGGCGACGCAGGCGTCCCCCGAGGAGCGGCGGGCGCTCTACGCGCAGGCCCAGCGGGAGCTGGACGCGGACATGCCCGTCATCCCGCTGTGGCACGAGGCGAGCATCGCGGTGGTGTCCTCGAGGCTGGCGGACTTCGAGCCCAGCGCGCACGGCCTGCTGCTGCCGCTGGCGAAGGCGCGGGAGGTGACGCCGTGAGCAGGCACCTGGTGCTGGGGAGCGCGCACGTGAGCGGCGGTCCGCGACCGTCGCGGGCCCGAGCCATGCCCCCCGGGAGGGCCCCGTGAGCCGGCGGCTGGTGTCGGCGGTCATCGCGTTGGTGGGCGCGCTGCTGCTCGTGTCGCTGTTCCTGCACCTCGTGCCGGGGGACCCGGTGGACGTGATGCTGGGCGAGCAGGCGACCCAGGTGGACCGCGCGGCGCTGCGGCGGGCGGTGGGGTTGGACCTGCCGTGGTACGCGCAGCTCTGGACGTTCGCCAGGGACCTGGCCACGGGGGAGCTGCGCACATCACTGCCTCCCTTCCAGCGCAAGGTGCTGCCGGCCCTGGGCGCGGCGCTGCCGTACACGCTGCTGCTCACGGTGGCGGCGATGGCGGTGTCGCTGGTGCTGGCGCTGCCCCTGGGCGTGATGGCGGCGGCGCGGCGGGGCACGCCCGTGGACGCGGCGGCGATGGGCGTGTCCGTAGCGGGCGTGGCCCTGCCCCGCTTCTGGCTGGGCCCGGTGCTCATCATCCTCTTCGCGCTGAAGCTGGACTGGCTGCCGGTGTCGGGCGCGGAGTCCTGGCGGCACCTGGTGCTGCCCGCGTTCACGCTGGGCACGGCGCTGGCCGCGTTCCTCGCGCGGATGACTCGCGCGACGATGCTGGAGGCCCTGCGCGAGGACTACGTCACCGTGGCCCGGTCCAAGGGCCTGTCCCCCCGCGTGGTGCTGTGGAAGCACGCGTTCCGCAACGCGCTGCTGCCGCTGGTGACGGTGCTGGGCCTGGAGTTCGGCGCGCTGCTGGGCGGCGCCATCGTGACGGAGAAGGTGTTCGCGTGGCCGGGCATGGGCACGCTGCTGCTCACCGCCATCGAGAAGCGCGACTACAACACCGTGCGCGCCACGGTGCTGCTCTTCACCTTCTGCTACGTCCTGGTCAACACGCTCACCGACGCGGCCTATACGTGGGTGGATCCCCGCGTGCGGAGGCGCTCGTGAGCGGGCCCCGCGGCCTCCGGCTGCGCTCCTGGGGCGCCCAGTTCGGGCTCGCCGTGGCGTGCGTCTGGGTGTTCACCGCGCTGTTCGCGCCGTGGCTCAGCCCCTCCTCGCCGGACGCCATCGACCTCACGCGCGAGCTGTCGCCGCCGACGTCGGGGCACCTGCTGGGGACGGGGGAGAATGGCATCGACGTGCTCACCCACGTGCTGTACGGCGCGCGCGTGTCGCTGGAGGTGTCCTTCTTCGCGGTGGTGCTGTCGGCCGCGGTGGGCATCACGCTGGGCGGCATCGCGGGGTACGCGGGCGGGCTCGTGGACGAGGGCCTGATGCGGCTGGTGGATGTGCTGCTCGCGTTCCCCGGCATCCTGCTGGCGCTGTTCATCACCGCCGTGCTGGGCCCCAGCCTCGCGAACGTCGTCTTCGCCCTCTCCTTCACGGGATGGACGGGCTACGCGCGGCTGACGCGCGGACAGGTGCTCACCCTGCGCGAGCGCGACTACGTGCAGGCGGCGCGCGCCCTGGGCAGTGGCCCGGGGCGGATCCTCGTGCGGCACCTGTTGCCCAACGCCGCGGGGCCCCTGCTCGTCCAGGCGACGTTCGCGCTGCCGGGGGCCATCGTCGCGGAGGCCTCGCTGAGCTTCCTGGGGCTGGGCGTTCCACCGGGCACACCGTCCTGGGGCGCGCTGGTGGACCAGGGGACGCAGTACCTGCTGGTGGCGCCGCATGTGGCGCTCTTCCCCGGCATCGCGTTGGCGGTCACGGTGCTGGGCTTCAATCTGTTGGGCGACGCGCTCCGCGACGCGATGGATCCACGCCACGAAGGCCGGTGACTTGAAGGCACCGGGCGTCCCTGGCAGGAAGCAGGGACGGAGGTGACGAAGACATGAAGGCCGTGGTGCAGCGGGTGCTGGAAGCGTCGGTGACGGTGGACGGCCAGCGCGTGAGCGAGATGGGCCCGGGCCTGCTCGTGCTCCTGGGCGTGGGCAAGGGCGACACCGACGCGGACCTCGCGTGGATGGTGGAGAAGCTGGCCACGCTGCGCATCTTCGAGGACGCCGACGGGAAGATGAACCTGTCGCTGGAGGACACCTCCAAGCACCTCATCGTCGTCAGCCAGTTCACCCTCTACGGGGATGCGCGCAAGGGCCGCCGGCCCAGCTTCACCGACGCGATGGAGCCGGTGGCGGCCAAGGCCCTCTACGAGCGCGCGTGCGAAGCGCTGCGCCAGCGCGGCCTCACCGTGGGCACCGGCATCTTCGCCGCGGACATGAAGGTCGCGCTCGTCAACGACGGGCCCGTCACCCTCCTGCTGGAGAGCCCGCCGAAGGCCGCGGCCCCGGCCTAGCCACCGGCCCCAGCGTCCGCCTCAGCGGAGCGCCCCGGCGGCCTGCTGGCGCACGTCCAGCGTGCGGCGGAAGAACGCCACGCCCTCGGCGCTCGTGCGCGCATGCGAAGCCGCGCGCGTCCCGGCCACGGGGTCCTTGCACAGCATGGCGATGACGTCGAAGCCCTTGGGGTAGCACTCGGGCAGGAAGCTGAAGTGGCCCGCGTCCTCCAGGACCACCGTCGTCGTGGAGGCGACCGGCAGCAGCGCGGACAGGTGGAGGCCGTGCCGCGCGTGCGGCATCAGCTCGTCGCCCTTCGCGAGCACCAGCTCCACCGGCCGTTGGATGTCCGCGGTGTCCCGGGCCTCGAAGGAGGCCGCCATCCCTGGCGCCATCGCGAAGGCCGCCTTCACGCGCGGGTCCTGGTACGAAGCCCGCGACACCTTCATGTCGATGCGGTCGTAGTCCACGTCGCGCAACCCCTCGCAGCCAATCTCCTCGCGGGTGCCCGGCGTCTTGCAGCGCCGCGCGATCCACTCCAGGTTCAGGTTCAGCCCCACCAGCGCCAGCGCCGTGTAGCCCCCCATGGAGTGCCCCGACGCGCCGATGCGCTCCGGATCCACTCGCGGCCCCCACGTCGCGTCCTTCAGCAGGTGGTCGAGGATGACCGTGAAGTCCCGCGGCCGCTCGTAGGCCCGCGCGAAGCCCTCCGGACTCGTGTCTCCGTAGGTGTTGCCCGGGTGGTTCACCCCCACGACGATGAAGCCGTGCGCCGCCAGGTTCGCGCCGAACCAGGACAGGTCCATGACCGAGCCACCGCTCCCGTGCGACAGCAGCACCACCGGCCAGCGCGCCTGGGCGTCCGACAGCGGTGCGTCCTTCGCGCCGAAGAAGGGCTTGAACAGGTCCGACGGCGCGCGGTCATCCATCGGTGTGCCGGGAGCCACCGGGTACCAGAGCAGCGGCTTCAGCGTGCGGTGGCGGGCCGCGTCCTCGAAGGTCAGTGACTGCGTGACGCCCACCGCGTAGGCCGCGTCCGCCCCGTAGAGCGCCGCCACGTCCGTGCGCGGCGCCTCGGACGGCTTCTTCGACGCACAGCCTCCCGTCAGCACGACGGCGGCGACGAGGAGCGCTGCGGACCTCAGCTGGAAGGCGCGGTGCATGGGCCCGAGCATGGCCGGGAACAGACTTCGATGGAAATCACGGGCACACGGCCCAGCCCGGTCCCCGGGCCGCGACCGGGCCCCTGCTCAGCGGGCGGCGAGCGTGCTTCGGAAGAAGGCCACGGCCTCCGCCAGCGTGCGCGCATGCAGGGCCGCGCGCGTTCCGGGGACCGCATCCCGGCACAGCTCGGGGGTGGCCTGGAAGCCGAGCGGCGTGCACTCGGGCAGGAAGCTGAAGTGCGCCGCGTCGTCGAGCACCACCGTCCTCGCCGCCGGCAGCTGTCCCGCCAGGCGCATGCCCATGCGCTCATGCGGCATCAGCTCGTCGCCCTTCGCGAGCACCAGCTCCACTGGCGCGTGGATGTCCACCAGGTCCTGGTCCTCGTAGGAGCCCGCCATGCCCGGCGCCATCGCGAAGGCCGCCCTCACGCGCGGGTCCTGGTACGAAGCCCGCGACACCTTCATGTCGATGCGGCCGTAGTCCACGTCGCGCAGCCCGTCACAGCCGGGATGCATCCGGGTCTCGGGCGAGGTGCAGACCCGGGCGATCCACTCCAGGTTCATGCGCGCGCCCACCAGTGCCAGCGCCGTGTAGCCCCCCATGGAGTGTCCCGCCGCGCCAATGCGCCGCGAGTCCATGCGCGGCCCCCACGCCGGGTCCTTCAGCAGGTGGTCGAGGAGGACGGTGAAGTCCCGAGGCCGCTCATAGCCACGCGCGTAGCCCTCCGGGTTGTCGTCCCCGTAGGTGTTGCCCGGATGGTTCACCGACACGACGAGGAAGCCGCGCGCCGCCAGATGCGCGCCGAACCAGGACATGTTGATGGCCATGCCCCCGCTGCCGTGGGACAGCAGCACCACCGGCCAGCGCGCCTGGGCCTCCGACACCGGCGCGTCCTTCGCGGCGAGGAAGGGCGCGAACACGGCGGACGTCTTCTGTTCCCCCATCGGCGTGCCGGGCGACGCCGGGTACCAGACCACCGCCTTGAGCGAGCGGTGTCGCTCGGTGTCCTCGACGGCCAACGACGCGAGCCCCACCGCGTAGGCCGCGTCCGTCCCCTCGGGGGACACGGAGGCCTCCGCTGGAGCCTGTCCGGCACCACGCGAGGAGGCACAGCCGCCCAGCAGCAACGCCGCGGCGACCCCGAGCGCCCCCAGCACGCGCGGGGAGTCGGGAGGGCGCGCACGAGCGGTCCGGGAGGAGCGTCGCGAGAAGGGGGACATGGCGGGACTCCTCCAGTTCAGGGGGTGGAGCCGCGCGCGCTGGCGCGCGGACAAGACCGGACCGGGACCGCCCATGGGCGCGGTCCCGCGGTGCCTACGGCGCGCCTGGGCCCCCATTGCGAGGGCCTCGGCGAATCACAACCGCACGGTGGTCCCGCGCGTCACCAGCGCCGCCAGCCCCTGCTTCGTCTGCGCCGCGGAGCGCAGGTGCAGCGTGAGCGCGCCCAGCTCACGGATCCACGTGGCCGCGTTCGGGCCCAGGCCGGAGAAGAGCACGGACAACGGCGGCGGCTGCGGCAGGCGGCCCGACCAGTAGCCCAGCACCTCGTCGCGCTCCGGCAGCGACGGTAGCTTCATGCGCTCCTGCTCGCGCGTCAGCAGCCGCTCCAGCTTGCGCGGCAGGTTCACCTGCCAGTGCGCCACCGTCTTCGCCGGCCGCCACGCCCAGTCCGCGAAGGCGAAGCGCTCACGGGCCGCGTACTCGCCCCGGCCCTGCGTGACGAAGACGCGGTCCGGAGGGAACTCCGGGAAGGGGTCCCACTGCCCGGCCAGGAGCGACGCCAGCCCCTGGTCTCCCGGGGGACGCCGCCGGAAGCCGTCCCGCACCGCCCGCGCCGCCCGCGTGTCCCAGTAGGGATAGGACGGGTCCTCCACCATCAGCGCCAGGTTCAGCGCCTCGTCCCACTCGTCCGCGTAGCCGCCGGGGGCACCGCCCACCTCCCAGCCACCGGGCGCCTCGCGCCAGGGCTGGAACACCAGCCGGTCCACCAGGTCCATCCACCCGTCCGAGTCCACCGAGCCCACGCCCCCCGGCAGCGCCGACGAGGACAGCCGCTGGCAGAGGGTGAAGGCCTGCGCGTCCCCCAGCTGGTTGGAGAGCGACTCCAACGCGCCGGAGGCATCCCCCATCGCGCGTTGGAAGAAGGGCAGGACCTGCTCGTGAAAGAAGCGGTCGTTGATGGGACGTAGGACGACGTCCATGCGGGGCGTCCTTCCTGTCCGGCCCTCAGGGCCGCGCGTCTTCCTGGACGATGAGGGCGTGGATGTCCGACGCCGTGGGCGCTTCCAGGATGGCTGCCCGGAAGCGAGGGTTCTTGAAGAGCCGCGAGATGCGCGCCAGCGCCTTCAGGTGCACCCCCGCGCTGTTCTCCGGCGCCACCAGGGCGAAGAACAGGTGTGTGGGCTTTCCGTCGATGGATTCGAAGTCCACCCCCGCGCGCGACACGCAGAAGGCCGCCTGGAGGCTGTCCATGCCGGCCAGCTTGCCGTGCGGAATGGCCACGCCTTCACCAATGCCCGTGCTGCCCAGCTTCTCGCGTTCCTGGAGCACCGCCACCAGCCGGTCCTCGCGCAGCGTCGGGTGCGCCCTGGCCAACGTGGCACTCAGCTCGCGCAGCACCTCCGCCTTCGTGCGGGACTGCATGTCCGCGACGACCGCCTGGGGGCTGAGGAAATCGGCGATTCTCAATGGCGCTCCCGCACTGGCGCTCCGGGCCGGCAATGATTCCTCGGCCGGCAATTACTCCTCACACTGGATTCGCGCAAGGGTCGCCTGGGCGGTCACAGGCGCTTCGCTCACTGCGCGTCAGCCCCGGACCCGGGCCCGGGCGTTCATGCCCCGGACCCGGACCCCGGCCCGCGTCACGTGCCGGTGGCGGCCACCGGCGCGGAGGGCAGGTGCGGTTCGATGACGCCGAACCCCCCTTCCTTGCGGCGGTAGACGATGGACAGCGCCTGCGACTGCTGGTTCTGGAACACGTAGAAGTCGTTGTTCATCAAGTTCATCTGCATCACCGCGTCGTCCACCGACAGCGACTGGATGGCCAGATGGGTGGTGCGCACCAGGCGGGCGACGCCCGGCTCGGCCACCGGCACGGCGGCCGGGGGGCGCGGGGCGGGGGGCGCGGCCTCGGCGGCTTCGGTCGCCTCGGCGGCCTCGTGCTCCGGCTCGTGGACCTCGAAGACGTCGTGGCGGACCCTCACCAGGTCCTGGCCGTGGTGAACCCGCTCCTTGCCGTGGTGCGACTTGAGCTTGTCCCGGTAGCGGCGCAGCTGGCGTTCGATCTTGTCCATCGCCAGGTCGATGGACGCGTACATGTCATCGCTCTTCTCACGCCCCCGGAGGATCCATGCGCCGGAGTGGATGGTGATGTCCGCGTGGTGCAGGTGCCGCTCCAACGACAGCACCACGTGGGCCTCGCCAGCCCGGTCCAGCAGTCGGTTCACCCGTTCGACCTTTTCACGGGCGTACTCCTTCAGGGAATCCGACGCTCCGAATTGACGGAAGGTGATGTTGAGCTGCATGCGTGGCCGCCTCCTAGGGAGAGAGGTAAGCTCCGTGACAGATCAGAAACGGAGCCCACGCCGAAAGCAACCCGGCCCCCCAGGTTGGAACTTCCCGTCCACGGCTCGCGCTCGCGAAAGCGACCGCCAGAGGACAGGTCTTGTGTCCGCTGCCCACCACGCGGGAGGGATTCCGACCCAGGTCTGATTTCCCGGATCTCCGTCCCCCACTCCCGGTGTGTTGCGTTCACTCGAGCAACATGCCCGTCAGCGCCCGCCTGGGTTTCAGGGGACGACGGAGAGCACGAAGTCCTGCGAGTGGTAGATGGCGCCGGAGCACGACGCCACGCCCGAGCACTCGCTCATGACGCCGGACAGGTCCGCGCCCAGGGTGAGCGTGTGGTTGGCCTGCGGCGTGTTGGCGGGGATGGGGAGGCGCACCTTGACGCCGTCTTGCGTGACGGCGAGCTGACCGGGCGCCCTGCCGCCTTCGCGCAGCAGCAGCGCCTCCACGGGGCCGGGGACCTCCGTCGCGGGCTCCCAGCGGAACTCATACGTCTGCCCCACGCGCAGCTTGTCCGGGGTGCCCTCTCCCTGGAACACGAAGCGGCGCTTGGCCTTGGCGTTCTGGAGCACCAGGCGCACGGTGCTGGTGGCGTCCTGGAGCTGCACGGTGATGTCCCCCACCGGCTCGCGGCCCCAGGCCTCCGGGTCGTAGTTGAAGTAGACGCGGCTGTTCTCGCACGCGCCCGACCGGCCGCCCACGGACGACGCGCCGCCCGGCACCACCGTCATCGCCGCGCCGTTGAGGGTGGCCGTGACGTCGTCGGCGAAGCGCGAGCACGGGCCGTCCCCCGTCACCGAATAGCTGACGGTGAAGCGGTGCGCGCCCTGCGCATCCGGCGTCTCCGCGTCGTCCACGTCCGTCAGCGCATACGTGAGCGAGCGGTCCGCCATCTCCGCCAGCGACATGACCTTCGTCTCGCCGCCGCCGCATCCGGTGAGCGCGACGAGCGCCCCCAAGGCAAGGGATGCACCAACGGTTCGACGGGGGGACATGACAGGAAGGACCATAGGGCCCGGCACCCTATCACTCCCGCGCCAGCAGTCCTTCGAGTCGTGTCCGCACGCCAGGCCACTCGGTGTCGAGGAAGGCGTAGTACGCGCTGTCCCGCACGACGCCGCCCCGCACCAGCATGTGGTTGCGCAGGATGCCCTCGAAGCGAGCACCCAGGCGCTCGATGGCCGCGCGCGAGCGCGCGTTGCGCTGGTCCGTCTTCAGCTGCACGCGCATCACGCCCAGCGTGTCGAAGGCGTGGCGCAGGAGCAGGAACTTGCACTCCGTGTTCACCCGCGAGCGCCACACCCGCCGGGCCAGCCACGTGGAGCCGATCTCCAGCGTGCGGTGCTCGCGGGAGATGTCCATGAAGCGCGTGGTGCCCACCACGGCCCCGCTCGCCTGCTCGCAGATGGCGAAGGGCTGTTCGGTCCCCGCGGCGGCGGCCCGGAGCGCGGCGGTGACGTAGTCCGCCACGTCCGCTTCGGTGCGCAGCACGCGTGAGAAGTGCGCGAAGAGCTCCGGCTCACAGAGCGCCGCGAGCGCGGGCACGTGGGAGGAGGACAGGGGCACCAGCCGCACCGCCGCCCCCTCCAGGGTGACGGGCGGGACGGTCAGGGGCGCGGGGTCGCGGCGGGGCACGCCGACGTCATGGGGGAACACGGGGTCCATGGCCCCACTTCATGCCCCAGGGCCGGCCCTGGCGTGCAGGGCCGGTTCCGACAAACCGGCTGGACCAGCCCGGCCCGCGGCTCAGAAGTACTTCTTGCGCTTGCTGCTGGGGAGGATGCCCAGCACCTCGCGGTACTTGGCCACCGTGCGCCGGGCGATCTCCGTGCCCTGCGAGCGCAGCAGCTCCACGATCTTCTGGTCCGAGTACGGGTTGCGCGCGTCTTCCTGCGACACCAGCTGCTTGATGTGGTGCTTCACGGCCTCGCTGGCGGTGTCCTCGCCGGACACGCGCGCGATGGACGAGTTGAAGAAGTACTTCAGCTCGAAGATGCCCTGCGGCGTGTGCACGTACTTGCTCGTCGTCACGCGGCTGACGGTGGACTCGTGCATGCCGATGTCCTCCGCCACGTCGCGCAGGATGAGCGGCTTGAGGTGCGCGATGCCCTTGTCCAGGAAGTCCCGCTGGAACTTCACGATGCTCTCGGTGACCTTGTAGATGGTGCGCTGCCGCTGGTGGATGGAGCGGATGAGCCACATCGCGCTGCGCAGCTTGTCCTGGATGAACTCCTTGGTCTGACCGGGGCTCACCGCGCCCGTCTTGAGCGCGTTCCGATACATGCCGGAGATGCGCAGCTTGGACAGGCCGTCGTCGTTGAGGACCACGGTGTAGTCCTCGTCCCCCAGCTTGTAGACGAAGACGTCGGGGGTGATGTACTGCGCGTCATCCCCGCTGAAGTTGCGGCCCGGGCGCGGATCCAGCTTGGGCAGCAGCTTCGCCGCCGACACGACCTCCTCCAGCGTGACCTTGAGGTCCTTGGCGATGGCCGGCAGGTTCTTGCTCTCCAGGTACTTCATGTGCCGCTTGATGATGAGGCCCAGCAGCGCCGCGTTCGGGTCCTTCATCGCCTGCAGCTGGATGAGCAGGCACTCCTGCAGGTCGCGCGCGCCGCAGCCCCGGGGCTCCAGGTTCTGGATGCGGCGCAGCGTGCGCTCCGCCACGTGCATGGGCACGTCCGCCTCGTTGGACAGGCGGATGAGCGGGTCGCCCTCCACGTCCGGCAGCTTGAGGTAGCCGTCGTCGTCCAGGTTGCCCAGGATGAGCACCGCCACGCGGCGCTCGGCCTCGTTGAGCCGCAGCGTGCCCAGCTGCTCCTGGAGGTGGTCGACCAGGTCCTCCTTCTTCACCATGTTGGCTTCGAACGACGGCAGGTCGTCCGTGGCCACGTTGCCCTTGTTGGAGGCGGTGGTGGGCTCGTTGAACTGGTAGCTGTTGAGGTAGGACTCCCAGTCAATCTCCGGGGGGCCCTCCCCGTCCGCCTTGAACTCCTGGGCGGTCTCCGGCGTCGCCGAGGGCAGGTCGACGTCCCGCGCGATTTCCGCGTTGTCCGCTTCGAGCGAGGCCTCGCCCGGCTCCTTCTCACTCACCTCGCCCGGCATGCCCTCCTCGGGCTGCTCCAGGAGCGGGTTCTGCTCCATCTCCTCGCGGACCTGGTCCAGGAGCTCCATTCGCGAGAGCTGGAGGAGCTTGATGGCCTGCTGCAGCTGGGGCGTCATCACCAGCTGCTGCGCGAGCTTCAGGCTCTGTTTGAGTTCCATCGCCATGTGGGGGCGTCTCCAGAAGGCATCCGTGCCACTTGAAGGGAGGTTCCCATCAAGGACCGTGCCAACCTAACAAGGACCCCCGGCCACGTCCAGTGCCCCGGGCCGTGGTTCCTGACTTGCACCATCAAAAATCCGCAAGAAATCCAAAAGGTTGTCGCAACCCCCGCCTGCCTGGCCGATGTTCAAACGTCGACGCAAAAGCGGGGCCAACTTCACTCCGAGCATCTGGAGACACACGGAGAGAGTGGCTTTTCAGGGGGCTTGGAGGCGAAACCGGTCCCCCAGGTAGACGGCCCGCGCGCGGGCGGAGCCGGCGATCTGCGCGGGGGTTCCTTCTTCCAGGATTTGCCCCTGTGCGATGATGTAGGCCCTGTCACAGATGCCCAGGGTGTCCTGGACGTTGTGGTCGGTGATGAGGATGCCCAGGCCCCGCTCGCGCAGCAGGTGGATCTGCCGCTGGAGGTCGCCCACGTTGATGGGGTCCACGCCCGCGAAGGGCTCGTCGAAGAGGATGAAGCGGGGGGCGGGGATGAGGCTGCGGGCGATTTCGGCCCGCCGCCGCTCGCCGCCGGAGAGGGTCTCTCCCCAGGACTCGCCGACGTGGGAGAGGCCGAACTCCTCCAGGAGGGTGTCGGCGCGCTTCTGGCGGTCCTGGGAGGTGAGGCCCTTCTGGAGCTCCAGCACGGCCAGGAAGTTCTGGCGCACCGTGAGCTTGCGGAAGACGGAGGCCTCCTGGGGCAGGTAGCCCACGCCGCGGCGGGCACGGCGGTGCATGGGCAGGTGGGTGAGGTCCTCGTCGCCCACGCGCACCCGGCCCGCGTCGGGCGTCACCAGGCCCACGACCATGTTGAAGCTGGTCGTCTTGCCGGCGCCGTTGGGGCCCAGCAGGCCCACGACCTCCCCCGGGGAGACGTTGAAGGAGACGCCCTGCACCACCTGACGGCGGTGGAAGGTCTTCTGGAGGCCTTCCGCGAACAGCTTCGCGCCGCCGCTCATGGGGCGGTGCCCCCGGCCTTCGGCGCGGGCGCCTTCTTGCGGGCGCCGGGGACGGCGGTGCTGGCCGGGGACTCCACGAGGATGCGGGCGTTCTCCACCTCCACGCGCTCGTTGCCCAGGATGAGGCGCACCTTGGTGCCGGTGACGTAGGTGTTGCCCTGGCGGGCCTCCGGGGAGCCCGTCACCACCAGCACGCCGGAGGGGAC
Organism: Corallococcus sp. Z5C101001; assembly: GCF_007352635.1. Lineage (NCBI taxonomy): Bacteria > Pseudomonadati > Myxococcota > Myxococcia > Myxococcales > Myxococcaceae > Corallococcus > Corallococcus sp. Z5C101001. The sequence continues at coordinate 48,716 of NZ_VKLU01000001.1, read as the reverse complement.
GTCGTAGTCGGCGCGCTCGCCCCGGGCCTGCCGGTCGCCGTCCACGGCGCGCACGTTGCCCGCGCACACCACGCGCGTCACCTGGCGGGTGGCGTTGTAGTAGCCGGTCATCTTGTCGCAGCGGATGTCCATGGTCTGGTGCTTCACCCGCACGTTGCCGGTGAGCACCGCCTGGGTGCGGTCGCCGGTGACGTGGTCCGCGGACAGGTCCACCGGGTTGCGCAGGTCCGCGGGGGCCAGCGACGTGCCCGGCGCGGGCAGCGGCGCGGCGGGGGCGCCCGCGGCGGGGGCCGGGGGCTGCGCGGCCGGGCCCGCTCCGGGCTTCGCGGCGGGGGCGGCCTGCGCGACGGCCGGCATGCCCGGAGTGGCGGGCGAGGCGGCCTGCGTGGACGTGGGCTGGGCCAGGAACAGCGCCATCACGAGGAACTCAATCACTCCGTCGCTCCACCCAGCACGGCCTCGACCGTGCCGTCGAAGGTGAACGTCTGGTCCTGCGCGGACAGCTCGAAGCGGTCCGCCCGCATCTGGTAGTCGGGGCCCTTCATCGTCACGCCCTCCTCGCCATGCGCCCGGCGCACGTCCGCGTCGTAGGTGAGCCGGGGCGTGTTGGCCACCATGCCCACGTCCGTGCGCACGACGACGCCCCCCGTGCCCACCCACCGTCTGGACGCGAGGCTGCCGTCCATATTCGGCGCGGCGATGGTGGTGCCGTCGGACAAGGTGGGAGGCGAGCCCTGCCCGCCCGGGCCGGGGGGCAGCCGGACGACGACGTCGGTGGCCTGCACCTCGCCGCCCGCGCGCCGGTAGAGGACGCGCGCGGCGGTGCCGGACACCTGGAGCCTGTCGCCTTCGAACGAGCGGAGGTGCGCGCCCTCCAGCACCACGTCCGGGAGCGGCTCGCTCGCGGCGCCTGGGGCGGACCGACGCGGGCCGCAGGCGGTGGCGAGGAGTCCCAGGAAGCTCAAGGCAAGCAGGCGCGGCACAGGGGCCTCCTTATCACCGCGCCGGGGCGGACGCTGTGTCGGCGAGGGCCGGGGAAACGTCCCCGGGAGGACGCGTCTTCCACCGCTGATGCATCCACACCCACTGTTCGGGTGCCCGGCGGATGGCCGCCTCGATGCGCTGTGACAGGGCCGTGGTGAGGGCCTGGACGGCCGCCTCGCGCTCCACCGCGTCCGGGGCGGGCACCTCCTCCATCGTGAGCCGGTAGCCCTCCTTGTCGCGCTGACAGAAGCCCACCACCACCGCCGCGCCGGTGCGCAGCGCCAGGTCCGCCGCCGCGCGCGGGGTGGCCGCCAGCTCCCCGAAGAAGGGCACGAAGACGGACTGCACCCGGGTGTCCTGGTCGATGAGGATGCCCAGGATTTCACCGCTCCGCAGCGCGCGGAGCATGGCCCGGGCCGCGCCCTCCTGGCCGCGCCAGATGCTGCGGACGCCGCCCTTCGCGCGGAAGTCCTCCACCAGCGCGGTGAGGCGCGGGTCGCTGGTCTCCTTCGCGATGCTCTGGCTGGGGTAGCCCGCCTTCGCCACGCGCCGCGCGAGCAGCTCCCAGTTGCCCACGTGCCCGGACACGAAGACGACGCCCTTCCCCTTCGCCAGCGCGGACTCCAGCACCTGCCGGTCCTGCGCGGGCCAGGCCACCAGCGCCTCCAGTCCGGCATCCAGCGCGCGCGTGGAGGCCACCTCCAGGGCGGCGGCGGCCAGGTGGCGGAAGGCCCCCCGTCCGAGCGCGTCACGCTCCGCGTCACCCAGGTCCGGGAAGGCGCGGGCCAGGGACTTGAGCGCCTTGCGCCGCTCTCCGCCCGCGAGGGCATAGGCCCAGCCGCCCAGCGTCATTCCCAGGGTGCGGGCCATTCCCAGCGGCAGGAACTGGAGCAGGCGCAACATCCCGGCGATGAGCAGGTAGCGCAGGTAACGCTTCAGGCGCTTTGTTAAAGGGGGACGCTCCACGACGCGTCTCCATATCCCATGCGCGAATACAACTTCGACGGCCTCATTGGTCCGACCCACAATTACGCCGGCCTCTCGCCCGGCAACCTGGCGTCACAGCACCACGGGGGCCAGCCCAGCCAGCCCCGGGAGGCGGCGCTCCAGGGGCTGGAGAAGATGCGCTTCGTGTCGGAGCTGGGCGTGGGGCAGGCCGTGCTGCCGCCCCAGCCGCGCCCGTCCCTGCGCACGCTGCGCGCGCTGGGCTTCACGGGCTCCGACGAGGAGGTCATCACCCGCGCCGCCCGCGACGCGGAGCACCTGCTGCGCCTCACCTCCAGCGCCTCCGCCATGTGGACGGCGAACGCGGCCACCGTGGCGCCGTCGGTGGACACCGCGGACGGCCGGGTGCACCTGACGCCCGCGAACCTCACGCAGATGTTCCACCGCGCCATCGAGGCGGACACCACGCACTCGGTGCTGCGCGCCATCTTCGCGGACCCCCAGAAGTTCCAGGTCCACGCCCCGCTGCCGGGCGGCTCGCACTTCGCGGACGAGGGCGCCGCGAACCACACGCGCCTCGCGACGCCGGGCCACCGGGGCGTGCACCTGCTGGCCTGGGGGCGCAGCGCGTGGCAGGACGTGAAGGGGCCGCAGCGCTTCCCCGCGCGGCAGACGCTGGAGTCCAGCCAGGCCCTGGCGCGGCTGCACCAGCTGGACCCGGCCCAGGTGCTCCTGCCGCAGCAGCACCCGGACGGCATCGACGCGGGCGCGTTCCACACCGACGTGCTCGCGGTGGGCAACGAGCGCTTCCTCATGCTGCACGCGCTGGCGTTCGTGGAGCACCCGAAGCTGCTCCAGGCGCTGCGCGAGAAGCTGGGTGACGCCTTCCGCTTCGAGGTCGCGACGGACGCCGAGCTGCCGGTGAAGGACGCGGTGCGCGCCTATCCGTTCAACTCGCAGGTGCTGTCGCTGCCGGATGGCACCATGGCCATCATCGCGCCCATCGAGAGCCGCGAGACGCCCACGGCGCGCGCCTTCCTGGAGCGCGTCGTCGCCGGGGACAACCCGGTGAAGGCGGTGCACTACCTGGACGTCCGTCAGTCCATGAACAACGGCGGGGGCCCGGCGTGCCTGCGCCAGCGCATCTCCCTCACGGACGCGGAGCGGGCCGCCATCACCGCGGACGTCTTCTACTCCCCGGCCCTGCACGCGTCGCTCGCGGACTGGGTGCGACGGCACTACCGCGACGTGCTCAAGCCGGAGGACGTGAGGGATCCGCTGCTGGCGCGCGAGACGATGACGGCGCTCGACGAGCTGACGCGCCTGCTCAAGCTGGGCAGCGTCTACGACTTCCAGCGGTGACATGAGCCTGTCCTCCTGCCTGCCCTCCGTCACGCCAGACGTCCGAGGGCAGGCCCGCCCGCCTGCGCTCCGCGCCGCATGGCCGCTCGCGTCGTCCGGACACACCTTGACTGTCAAGGAGGTGACGTCCCCCATGATTCCGACCGCCATCCAAAACTACCTGAGGCGCCACCGCGTCCCCTTCGAGCGGTACGCCCACGAACGGGCCGTGACCGCCATGGAACTCGTGGGCGTCCTCAACGTGCCGGGCTGGCGCGTCGCGAAGTCCGTCATCGTGCTGGCCAACCGGCAGCCCTGGATCGTCGTCGTGCCCGCGCTGGCGACCCTGGACCTGCGGCTGGTGCGCGACACGCTGGATGTGCGCACCGCGCGGCTCGCCGCCGAGTCCGAGTTCATCGACCACTTTCCGGGCTGCGAGCCCGGCGCGGAGCCGCCCTTCGGAGAGCTGTACGGCCTGCCCGTGGCGCTGGATGAATCGCTCAGCATCAACGAGCGACTGCTGTTCCGCGCCGGTTCGCACGAGGAGGCCCTGGAGATGCGCTTCCAGGACTTCGCGCGCCTGGAGTGGCCGCTGGTCGCGTCCTTCATCCAGCCGACCGCGGTGGAGAAGGCGACCTACGGCGCTCCCATCGAGGACTCGGGCGCGTCCGCCTGAGCCTTCGGGGCCTCCAACAGGTCCCGCTGACGTGCGTCCACCAGCGCACGCTCGCGCTCCTCCAGCCGCGCCGCCCAGGCCTCCGCCTCCGCGCGCCGCATGTCGCCCTGCCCCATGAGCCGAAGGCCCTCGTGCACCGAGCGCGCCGCCGCGTCGTAGCGCGACAGCAGCTCTTGCAAGCGAGCCACCGCGAAGTGGCTCTCCGGTCCTGGCAGCAACCCCACGACCGAGCGGCGCTGCTCCAGCGCACGGGCCAGCAGGCCTTCGCGCTCGAAGCTGTCCGCCTCCAGGGACAGCAGGCGGGCGCGCTGGCGCGTGTCCGTCAGGTATGGCGCCACCACGGCCAGCGTGTCCCGGGACCGGCGCAGGAGGCCCGCCTCCTGCTGCCGTGTGGACAGGGTGAAGGCCAGCTCCACGTCCTGGGGGAAGCGCTTCGCGAGCGATTCCAGGGACTGGAGGGCTTCGGCCTGCTTGCCCTGCGCGCGCCACAGGTCCGCGCGCAACAGGTGCGTGGGCAGGACATCCGGAGCGCGCCGCTCCACCTCCGCGCACGCCGCCTCCGCCGCTGGGAGGTTCCCCTGGGCGAGCTGGCCGCGCGCCTCGCGCACCCAGAGCGCGGTGGCCTCGGGCCGGCCCTCGAAGTGCTCGCGCGCCCAGGCGAGCCACGTGAGCCCCAGGGCGCGACGCGCGGGCTCGGCGAGCAGCGCCCCGGCCAGCTCCGAGGCCTGTCCCGGGGACTCGGGGGTCAGGGTCTCGAGCTCCTCCAGGGTGCGCGCCAGGGGCACCGCTTCGGTGAGCAGCACGCGCGTGTCACCCGCGTCGTGCGCGAGGCGGTACTCCAGGAAGGCCTGCGCGCGGCGGCCCAGGTGTAGCAGCGCCCGCGCCGCCACGCGGTGCGACGGCGCATCCAGCGGCCGGAGGTACAGCGCGTGGTTGACGAAGGTCAGCGCGTCCCTCGCGCCCGTCGCCCCGTCCGCCACGGAGGCCATCGCCACCAGCCGGTACAGCAGGTAGTCCGCCGGGTGCACGTCGATGAGCTGGAGCCCCAGCGCGCGCACCTCCGCGCTCGCAGGATGGGCCGTCACGCGCTCCGCCAGCAGGGCCTCCGCGTCCGCCATCCTCCGGCGGCCCGACACGAGCGCGAGGAGCATCACCGCCGTGAGCGCCGCCGCCAGGGCCAGCGCGGGACCGGTGGGCACCGCGCCCATGCGCGTCCGTCGCGCCACGCCGCGCTCCGCGTCGCGAGGCCTCGCCACCGCGCCCAGCACCACCGCCACCGCCACCGCGCACGCCGGCAGCTCCAGGCTGAAGTCGAAGAGGTTGTGCAGTCCCAGGGCCGCCACGCCCGACAGCACCGCCAGCTCCACGGGGCCATGGTCCTCGCGCCGCACGCGCCGGACGAAGGCCCAGACGCCCAGCCCCAGGAGCAGCAGCCCGGGCACGCCCCACTCCGCCGCCACCTGCAACACCCCGTTCTCCGGGTGCGTGAAGGTGTTGGGGTTGGGCTCGGTCTGGTAGCGCGGGAAGGCGGCCTCGAACGCGCCGCGGCCCATGCCCAGCACCGGGAAGGCGCTGGCCGCGCGGGCCATCATCGGCCACGGCTCCATCTTGCCGCGGCCCAGGGCCTCCACGCCGTCCAAGCTGCGCGCCTCCGCCCACAGCTGATCCGCCGCCAGGGACACGCCCACGGACACCATCGCCAGCAGGCCCAGCAACACCGCCGCGCCCCGGCCCCACGCGGGCCGCGCGGGAGTGCGTGCCTCGCGCCGCTGCTTCAGCAGCCACGCCGCGAGCAGCACCTGTCCGAAGACCAGGAACACGATGCCCGCGCGCGACAGCGACAGCAGCACGCCCACGCCAGAGACGAGCGCCGCCATCGCGAAGGGCCACGCCCGCGAGCGCGGCTGCTTCGACAGCGCGAGCCCCACCGCCACCGTCGCGCACAGGCCCAGGAACCCGGCCAGGTGGTTCGGATTTCCAAACGGCGTCACCAGCGGAGGTCGCGCGTGCACGTAGGCCCGCAGGCCGAACAGCGTCTCCACGCCGAAGAGCGCGTGCCCCAACCCCACCAGCGCCACCGCCGCGCCCGTGAAGGCCAGCACCGCGAGCAGCCGCTGCCGCGACGCCCGCGCGCGGCACACCTGCGCCGCCGCGACGAACGTCAGCAGATACGCCGCGTGCTTCGCCAGCTCGCGCCACGTGGCGGACGGATCCAGCGACACCGGCCGCAGCCCCTCGAGCCCCAGCGGCACGAGCACGTCCTCGCGCAGCGCGAAGGCCTCCGGGCTCACGTACTTCAGCACCCCCGGCGGCAGCGGCACGAGCTGGAGCGCGCACAGCACCACGCCCCCCACCAGCGGCGCCGCCAGCAACGGCACGCGCGGCGTCTCCCGCTGCCGCCGCGCGCCCACGAAGGCCAGCACCGCCGCGGCCCCGGACAGCACGCACAGGGGCCAGGACACCCAGGGTGCCGCTCCGCCCAGCGCCGCCGGCCCCAGGACCACCAGCGCCGCGAGCGCCGCTTCGGCGAGGACCGTGTACCGGGAGACGCGGAGAGGGCCAGGAGCCATGCGAGGCGCGCGAGTATGTCACGCCCGTCACGCGCCCCGGCCCCGTCCTCCCAGCCAGGGGACACGCCGCCCGGACGCCTCCTCCCTCCAGGGAGGCTTCAGGGCCACCGAATGAACGGGCCCACCGGGACACCGCTTGCATCCGGGGACCCATCTGGCATCTTCGCCCGACCCCATGCGTCGCTTCCTGCTTACCGCCGCCGTCCTCTGCGCTTCCCTCTCCGGACTCACCGCGTGCAAGAGCAGTTGCCGCGAGCTGTCCGAGAAGCTCTGTGAGTGCGCCTTGAACTCGGTGGAGAAGCAGTCCTGCCGGCAGCGCGCCGCCGACGAAGAGAAGCGCGTGGAGCCCACCGCCGAGGATGAGCTCGCCTGCGAGGCGAAGCTCGACGGCTGCGACTGCCGCACCATCGAGACCGAGGAAGGCAAGAAGGCCTGCGGTCTCGCGCGCTGAGCGCCGTCCGCTGACGACGGCGCGGGGCCCGCCCGCGGACCTACGCGCCCGGTGCCATCCGCGCCGGAGCCGCCCGCGCGGAGTCCCCGCCCTCCACCCACGGCTGGAGCCCGCGCTTCACCTTCGCGCGCCACGGCGTCTCCACCCACCGGTGCACCGCCACGGACGCCGGCACCAGCACCACCAACAGCACGGCCAGGAAGCGCGAGGGCGACGTCAGGTCCACGTAGCGCTCCAGCCAGTGCACGAACTCGCTGACCGGGTACTGGAGCAGGTACAGCGCGTAGCTGGCCCCGCCCAGGTGCACCAGCCACGGCCGCGCGAGCAGCCGGCCCAGGGGGCCTCCGCCCCGCGCGAGCCCGTACACCAGCAGCGCGGACGCGGGCGCCAGCAGCGCGTTGTGCATCAGCGGATACGGGATCCACCCACCCTGGGAGAACCCCGCGAGCAGCAGCGCCGCGCCCGCCAGCGCCATCACCGCGCCGGAGCGCGGAGGGCGGGAGGCCGCCCGCTCCCGCACGAAGACGAGCCCCAGGAGCACGCCCAGGAGGAACTCCGGCAGGCGCAGCAGCGGGTTGAACTTCACCACCGACAGCCAGAGGCCCGTGAACGCCACGTCCAGCGTGCCCGGCCCGTCCGGACGCAGGGCCACGTAGAGCACCGGCGGCACCAGCCCGAGCAGCCACACCCCCACCAGGGCCGCCGTCATCCGCGCGCCTCGGAAGGGCGCCAGCCGCCGGGCCAGCGCGGGGAACACCGCGTAGAAGAAGGCCTCCACCGACACGGACCAGGACGGCGGGTTCCAGTAGAGCGCCAGCCGGGGCACCCAGGCCTGGAGCAGCGCCAGCGTGGTGAGGCCCGCGGTGCCCAGCTTCGCGGCGGCGACCGGCAGCGAGTTCACCGCCAGCGACGCCCCCATGGTGGGCGCCGCAGACAGCAGGAACATCAGCAGGAACACCGGGTAGACGCGCGCCACGCGCGCGCTCCAGAAGGCCCGGGGCGCGGTCCCCATCCCGCCGCCCGCGTCCACGTAGTTGTACGCGAGCACGAAGCCGGACAGCAGGAAGAACACCCCCACGGAGGCGTAGCCGGAGCCCACCAGGTGGACCACCCACTCCGGCGCCACGTCCTTCAGGCACGCGGTCCCGAAGTGGAAGAGCACCACGTGCAGGGCCGCCAGGAAGCGCAGCCCCGTCAACGCATCCAGCGCGCCACCCGGCTGCTGCTTCATCGACGGCCGATGCCGAAGTAGGTGAAGCCCTGCTCACGCATGCGCGCGGGCTGGAAGATGTTGCGGCCGTCGAAGACCACCGGCGACTTCATCAGCGACTTCATGCGCGCGAAGTCCGGGTGGCGGAACTCGTTCCACTCGGTGACGACGAACAGGCCGTCCACGCCCTCCAGCGCGTCGTAGGGCACGTCCGCGTAGCGGATGCGGTCGCCGAAGACGCGCTTGGACGCGTGCGCGGCCACCGGGTCATGGGCGATCACCTGCGCGCCCTTGCCGATGAGGCCTTCGATGACCTCGATGGCCGGCGCCTCGCGCATGTCGTCCGTCTTCGGCTTGAACGCCAGCCCCCAGACGCCGAACTTCTTGCCCTCCAGCGACCCGTAGTGCTTCACGGCCTTGCTCACCAGCAGCTTCTTCTGGCGCTCGTTGGTGCGCTCCACCGCGCGCAGCAGGTCCAGCTCCAGGCCGTACTCACGCGCCGTGGTGACCAGCGCCTTCACGTCCTTGGGGAAGCAGGAGCCGCCGTAGCCCACCCCCGGGAAGAGGAACGGGTAGCCGATGCGCTTGTCCGCGCCCAGGCCCTTGCGCACGAAGTCCACGTCCGCGCCCACCTTCTCGCAGAGCGCGGCCACGTCGTTCATGAAGGAGATGCGCGTCGCCAGCATCGCGTTGGCCGCGTACTTCGTCAGCTCCGCGGAGCGCGTGTCCATGAACAGGATGGGGTTCTCCGTGCGCACGAACGGCGCGTAGAGCTCTCCCATCAGCTGCCGGGCCCGCTCGGAGTCCGCGCCAATGACGACGCGGTCCGGCTTGAGGAAGTCGTCCAGCGCGGCGCCCTCCTTGAGGAACTCCGGGTTGGACACGACGTCGAACTCCACCTGCGTCACCTTGGAGATGGCGTCGCGCACCTTGTCCGCGGTCCCCACCGGCACGGTGCTCTTGTCCACCACCACCGTGTACTGCTTCATCGCGCGGCCAATCTGCTGCGCCGCCGCGAGCACGTACTGGAGGTCCGCTTCGCCGCTCTCGCCCTCCGGCGTGCCCACCGCGATGAACACGGCCTGGGCATTCGCCACGCCCTCCGCCAGGTTCGTCGTGAACGTGAGGCGCTTCTCCTTCACGTTCTTGCGGATCAGCTCCTCCAGACCCGGCTCGTAGATGGGGACCTGCCCATCCTGGAGCATGCGGATCTTCCGCTCGTCGATGTCCACGCATGCGACGTCGTTGCCCGAGTCCGCGAAACAGGTACCCGCGACGAGTCCGACGTAGCCCGATCCGATAATGGCAATGCGCATTCTTGAAGTGTCCTGGTTTCGACAGGTGGCGTCATGAACTCATACGCCGACAGGCGCACCGAAAGAAAGCCCGGGGGCGATGGACGCCGAGCGGCCGGACAGCCTCATCGCCCCGTGAGAAGGCGGCGCAGCCGGTCCACACCTCTCAACGCGGAAGAACGCCCGGGGGTGCTCACCGGACCCACCACCCCCCGGTCCAGCAGCTCCCGGGTCGCGCGGCGCAGCGGAGGGAAGGCGGCGGTGGCCGCGCCCTCCGCTTCCGGGAACAACCGCGCGACGATGGCGAGCGACGTGTAGAGGGCGCGCTCCAGGCCGAACGCCTCCGCGCGCGTCAGCAGCGCCGGGACGTCCAGGGGACGCGAATACACGCCGCCCATCCACGTGGCGCCGGTGATGAGCTCCCGCAGGTCCACGTACGACAGCCACGGCACGTCGTAGCCGTGGTGGGCCTGGTCCAGCGCGGTGAGCAGCAGCGCGTCCTCCAGCTCCGGACGGAAGACGGACTGCCCGTAGACCTTCATGGGTCGCGCGCGGTCGAAGATGCCGGCCAACTGCTCACGTCGGCTCGCGCCCAGCACGTCCGCGTACAGGTAGATGGGGGTGCGGCCGTCGGACACCACGCGCGCGGCGCCGCTGTTCGTGGTGTCCGCTTCGGGGACGAACTCGTGGTTGGACAGGTAGCCGGCGAAGCCGTCCACGTCCATGCGGCGCACCAGCACCTGGATGTCCAGCACGGGCCGGAAGCCCACGTGCGGATAGAGCGCCTCCGCGAAGGCGGCGCCGCCCAGGAGCAGCAGCTTGCGGCCCTCCAGCTGGTCCACGATGCGCTTGAAGTGCACCAGCTTCATGACGTTGTCGTTCACGGAGCCGGTGTAGATGGACATCATCCGGTCGCGGGCCCACTCCGGCGCCTCGCCCCCGCCCATCCGGTACTCCAGGTTGTACGCCGCGAGCGGTGCCAGCCCCTGCGAGATGGCCCAATCGACATAGGCCTCCCACGGTGCGCCCCGGAGCTTTCCGCGCGGGGGCTCGAAGGAGGACAGGACCCGGAAGGTATCGAGGAGGCTGGGCGCCATGGTGCGGCACCTTTAATGGTCCGGGCCTGCCCGCCGCAATCACCGTCTTGCGGCGCGCACGCGGAGCTGGGGCCTGGACATCACTCGCGTCCCACTCCGGGACGGGCCGCTCGTGGCCCTGGCGGGCGCACGGGCCTGGGTTCCCCTGCCTCCGGCGCGCTCCGGAGCGGGCCCCCGAAGCCCCGCAGCCGCCGCAGCGCGTACCGCACCATGGGCCCTGCCCGGGGGGCCAGCGCGAGCTTCGCGGCGACCCACGCGGGCTTGCTCCGGGCGAGCTCCGCCTCCACGAGCCGGGGCCCGGAGAACAGCCGGACCGCCAGCGCCCGCTGCCACCGGGGCGGGGCCAGGGCCTTCAGCACCCAGGGAGGCACGGGCGCGTCCAGGAGCCGGTGCGCGGCGTCCCACGCGTACCAGACCAGGTGGGGCAGACCGCTCTGCCTCGCGCGCGTCACCACCCGGTCCCAGTCGAGCGTGGGGTGGGCCCTGGCCAGCAGCTTCAGGTCGAACAGCCACGCCAGCCGCTGCAGCAGGTGATTGCTCGCGTGCAAGGCCAGGTACACGGCCTCGTCCTCGGGGCACAGGTAGCGCACGCGCTGGCCGTCCAGCTCCGCGTCCCGGGCCCGCGCCACCAACGCGTCACCCTCCAGCGCCTGTCCGTAGCCCGCGAGGGCGCGGTAGTGCAGCTCCACCAGCCCGTCGGGGCTGGAGAGCTCGACGTGGTGCGTGTCGTCCCGGTCCATGTCCCCGGCCCTCGTCGTCAGGCCCAGCCCCTCCAGCGCGTGCACGGAGCAGAGCACCCGGGCGCGCGCGACGAGCAGATCCACGTCCGTCGTGGCCCGCTGGAGGGGCTCCGGGTAGAGCCTGCGCGCGAGCCCGTAGCCCTTGAGCAGCACCGGCGTCACGCCCACCTCCGCCAGGGCCGCGAGGCTCTTCGCGAGCAGCGCCCGCACCCGCATGCCCCGCGCCGCGCCCGCCAGCGCCTCGCGGCGAAGCAGCGCCTGCGCGTCCGGGGTCAGCCGCCAGTCCGCGCGGGCGAGCGCGTGCTCGACGAAGCCCGCGAGGCCGTGGCGGACAGCGGACTTCACCAACGCGTCACAGGCACCGGCCTCCGTGGGCGCGGGGGCGGCGGGCGCCGCCGGCCAGGCCTGGAGCAAGGACAACAGGGCCACGGAGGTCGTCATGCGCTCACCGCCGCAGCGCGATGATGCGCCCGGGCTCGGCGGCCTCCAGGGCCACCAGCTGCCCGGCGCGTTCGGCCACCACGTCCGCGAGCACCTCCAGCGCCAGCTCCTCGTCCCGGTCGATGGTGGAGCGCCCGTCGCGCCAGACCAGGCGCAGGACGCCGAGCAGCGCCTCTCCGTCCTTCACGTCGATGCGCACCTCCAGCGCGGCGGCGGAGCCGGCCGCGGGATCCTTCGACTCGAAGATGACGCCTCCGCCCGGCTCCTCATGCGGGCGGCGCAGGCGCAGCTCCACCTGGGACGTGGACATGCCGCCGGACAGCGGGCGCACGGCGTTCCACACCTCCTGGAACGAACCGGCCGCGCGCACCGCGGCGGTGACGGAGCGCACCAGCGTGCGCAGCTCGTGGTTGTGCTGGCGCGTCTGCTGGACGGCGCCCACGTGGCGCATGTCCAGGTAGCCCAGCTTGCGCATCAGCACCACGATGACGACGCCCATGCCGCAGAGCAGGAGCGCGCTCTGCGTGCTGTTGGCGAAGTGGAGCCCCAGCGCGGTGAGCATGAAGAGCGTGCACAGCGCGTAGAGCACCAGCACGGTGGTGCGGTGGGAGAGCAGCAGGCGGCTCATCAGCCGGTGGTGGATGTGCTCCTTGTCCGCGCTGAACATCGGTCTGCCCAGCAGCGAGCGGCGCACCATGGCCAGCAGCGTGTCCATGATGGGCAGGCCCAGCGCCATCACCGGCACGAGCAACGCCACCGCGGTGCCGCTCTTCGACGACGTCTTGATGGACACCGCCGCGAGCACGAAGCCCAGGAACATGCTGCCCGTGTCCCCCATGAAGATGGAGGCCGGGTTGAAGTTGAACACCAGGAACCCAAGGATGGCGCCCGCGAGCGCGGCCATCAGCAGGCACAGCAGCACGTCCCCGCGCATCAGCGCGAGCAGGAAGTGGGTGCCCACCCCGAAGAACGCGACCCCGCCCGCCAGCCCGTCCAACCCGTCGATGAGGTTGAGCGCGTTGATGACGCCCACCACCCACAGCAGCGTCAGGGGCAGGCTGAGCAGCCCCAGCGTCAGCTCCGCGCCGAACGGGTTGGCCAGCACCTCGATGCGGAACCCCAGCGCGTAGAGGCCCAGCGCCACCGCGAACTGCACGGAGAACTTCAGCTTCGCGCCCGCCCCCTTGAGGTCGTCGTAGAGGCCCAGCGCCGCGATGATGCCGCCGCCGACGAAGAGCCCCACGATGAGCGCCGTCTGCGAGACGAACTGGTCCCCCACGCCCGAATCCACCAGGAACAACGCGCACAGCGGCGCGAAGAAGCCCCCCACGATGCCAATCCCGCCCAACCGGGGGATGGGCCGCACGTGCACCTTGCGGCTGGAGTTCGCCTGATCCAACCAGCCCCACGCCAACGCGCGCTCACGCACGCCCCACGTGAGCGCCAGCGCCACGACGAGCGATACGAGGAAGGCGACGAAGAAGGTGATCATGCGGGGAGAACGTCCACCCCACATCGTGACGGCCCTCTATGCAACGCGTCAACGTCCCGGCGGCGCAGGTGCGGAACGACTCGCCTGCCTACCTGCTTCCAAGAGAGCCGACACGCAGGACTTCTTCGTAAAGCGACAGGGTGCGGGTGGCGATGTCGGGCCAGGTGAGTCCCTGGACTTGAGCCTGGGCCGCGCGGCGCAGCGCCTGTCGCAGGGCCGTGTCCCGCGCGAGCGTGCGCACCGCGTGCACCAGGGCGTCCACGTCCCCGATGGGGACGAGGAAGCCCGTGCGGCCGGGGTGCACGACGGAGGGCGCCACGCCCACGGGGGTGGAGACGGGCACGAGCCCGGAGGCCATGGCCTCCACCAGCGCCATGCCGTAGCCCTCCGCGTGACTGGGGAAGAGCAGCACCTCCTCCCGCGCGAGCAGGCCGGGCAGCGTCGCGTGGGCGTAGTGCGGCACCACGCGCAGGCGCGGCTGGAGGGGCGCGGGGAAGGCGCCGCGGACCTCCGCTTCGGGGGTGCCGGTGCCGTACAGGGTCAGGGTGAAGTCGAGCCCCCAGGCGTGCAGCCGGCTCGCGGCGGCGATGACGTCCTCGCGTCCCTTGCGCTGGATGAAGGTGCCCACGGTCGCGAGGCGCAGCGGTCCGTCCGGAGGTGGCGCGGGCGCGGGCAGTCCGTGGAAGGCCTCCGCGAGGCCGTGGGGGATGAGGCTCAGCTTCGGCGCGGGGACGCGCAGCCGTTCACGCGCGTAGGCGGCATCCGCTTCGTTGAGGAGCACGGAGCGGTCCGCGAGGCGCAGCGTCTGCGCCACTTCCCAGAGGCGGAAGCCCCCGTGGTACAGCGGGTACTTCCAGCTCAGGCGCGCCTTGCCCTCGCGCGCGTCGGCGCGGAGCTGTTCGGAGACGGTGTGCTCCAGGCCGTGGCTGCGCGTCACCAGCGCGTGGCGCGCGGCGGCGCCGGGGCGGCCCGCGCGGGCCCAGGGCCAGGCGTCGCCGGTGGTGACGTCGAGCACGTCGTAGTTCCTTGCGGCGCGGGCGAGGTGCGCGGAGAGGATCCACGGGAAGCGGAGGTTATGGAGCGCGGAGTGGTGCCGCTCCCCAGGGAAGGCCTCGCCGTAGCTGTAGTAGTCCACGGTGCAGCCCCGGGCCTGGAGCGCCCGGCCCAGCGCGAGCGTCACGCCGGGCGCACCCAGGTCCTGGGACAGCGGGTGGTGGATGGCCAGGAGCACGCGCATGCGCGCGCTTCATAGCAGGCGCCCCTCACATCTGCGGGCCCGCGAGCAGCGCCGCGCCAATGGCGCCGGACAAGTCCCCCAGCGTCGACACATGCATCGCGGGCCTGCGCTCCGTGATGAACAGGTGCGGGTACATGGCGTCCTGGATGCGGCCCAGGTAGGCCGGCCCCAGCCGGGACCCCAGCCCGCCTCCGATGACGATGGCCTCCAGGTCCAGCAGGTTGATGACGGACGCGAGCGTCGCGCCCAGCATCTCGATGGCCCGGTCGATGAGCCGCGTCGCCAGCGGATCCTTCTCCTTCAGCGCCCGCGCCCACACGCCGCTCGACAGGCGCGTGCGGTGCTTCTCGCGCATGATGTCGAACAGGACCGTCTTCTCCCCTTTCCTCGCCGCGCTGCGCGCCTTGCGCTCCATGGACGCCCGGCCCGCGTAGGCCTCCATGCAGCCGCGCCGGCCGCAGCCACAGCGCGCGCCGTTGGGCTTCACCACCATGTGGCCAATCTCACCGGCGGCCCCCTGCCCCCGCCATGGCACGCCATTGAGCACCAGCCCGCCGCCAACGCCCGTGCCCCACCACACGCCCAGCAGTGAGCGGTAGTCGCGCCCCGCGCCCAGCTTGTACTCGGCGGCGACCGCGACCTGCACGTCGTTGCCCAGCACCACCTTGCCGCCCACGAGGTCGCCCAGGTCCGAGGCGAGCGGATACGGCGCCTCCCACCCCCCCGCCACGTTGGCCGTGTGCGCGAGCGTGCCGCTGTTGGCATCCACCGCGCCTGGAGCGCCCACGCCCACCCCGGCGAGCTTCGCGGGTTCGATGCCCGCCGTCTTCGCCGCTTCGCCCAGCGTGCCGTAGAGTTCCTTCACGATCACGTCCGGGCCGCCCTCGGCGGGAGTCAGGTGGCGGGCCCGGCCCAGCACCTCGCCGCTCGCGTCCACGACGACGGCTTCAATCTTGGTGCCGCCCAGGTCGATGCCTCCCCATGCGCGAGCCGCGTCCTTCGGTGTCCCGTTCGTGGCTCCGTGCCCGTTCTTCGCTGAAGCGTCGGCCATGTCGCGCCCCCTGGTTCGCGGCGCACTGGTGGCCGCACGCGGCACAATCTGCGCAGTGGCGTTCCCGCAGGGGCCGCCGTGCCGGGAACCCCCGGGGCCGCTCGCCCGCTCCCCGGGGCTGCATCCGGGCCCTTCCGCCTCGGAGGAGAACCGCGCGCCCTCCTCCTCCGGCCCTTGTTCGCCGGAAGCAAGGGCGCATATAGGCTTGAGCGCCAGTCCCCTTCGTGGAGCGCCCCGCCTTCCCATGAGCAGCCGTCCCACCTCCACGCCCGACGCACCGGAGCTGGGCACGTCGGACGTGAAGGTCCGCGCCCAGCGCTCCATCATCGCGCTGGGCCTGCGGACGCTCGGCTCCCTGGGGCTGCGCGTGGTGAGCTCGCTCGCCCTGTCGCACCTGCTGTTCCCGGGGGACTACGGCGCGTTCGCCATCGTCGCCTTCACCGCCGCGATGGGCGCGTTCCTGGGGGACCTGGGCCTCAGCGCCTCGCTGGTGCGCCAGCAGCACGAGCCCACCCAGGATGAGATCAGCACCGCGTTCTGGAGCCACCAGGCGTTCACCGTCCTCATCGTGGGCGTGCTCTTGTTGCTCGCGCCGTGGCTGTCGCGCTCGTACGACCTGGGCCCTTCGGGCGCGTCGATGGTGAGCGTGATGGCGCTGGGGTTGTTCTTCCACTCGCTGCGAGTGATTCCCATCATGGTGCTGGAGCGTCAGCTCCACTTCCCCAAGCTCGCGCGCATCGAGCTCATCGAGGGCATCGCGCAGACGGCGGCCACCATCCTGCTGGCGTGGTTGCACTGCGGCGCGTGGTCGCTCATCGGCGGAGGGCTGGTGCGAGGCGGCCTGGGCATGTTGATGCTCTGGGCGGCGGCGGGCTGGAGGCCGAGGGGCGCGTTCCGGTGGGACATCGTGAAGCGGCTGCTCGCCTTCGGCATCTGGTTCCAGCTCACCGGCATCATCCCCGCCGCGCTCCAGGGTTGGATTCCGCTCGTGGTGGGGCGCATGGAGGGCAAGGACGCGGTGGGGCTGGTGAACTGGGCGAGCGCCCTGGCCTCCGTGCCGCTGGCGCTGAGCAGCGTCCTCACGCGCGTCGCGTATCCAGCCTACAGCCGCATGCAGCAGGATCCGGTCGCGCTGGCGGAGTACCTGCGCACGTCCATCCGGCGCGTCAGCGCGGTCCTGTGCCTGGCCATCCCCTTCGGTGTCATCGCGCTGCCGCCCTTCATCCCGGTGGTCTTCGGAGCGCGCTGGAGCCTCGCGTCCACGCTGGTGCAGTGGTTCACCATCGAGGCCTCGATGCAGGCGGTGCAGGGCCTGCTGCACTCGCAACAGCACGCCAGCGGACACGCGCGGGAGCGGATGTACGTCGCCACCGCCGCCAGCCTCGCGCGCTTCGCCCTGGGGGCGCTCGCGGTGATGCGGTGGGGCATCGTCGGCGTCGGGGTGAGCGCGACGGTCATCACGCTCACCGAGCTGTGGGTGACGGCGCGGCTGGTGGCGCGACGCAACCCGAGCCTGTCGCGGCTCGAGGTCGAGGTGATGGAGCCGTTCCTCACGGTGGGCGCGCTGCTCGCGCTGGCGCTGGGGCTCTCCCGGCTCGCGATGGGAGAGGATGGCCTGCTGGTGCAGGCGCTGGTGGCGGCGGGCGTGCTGACCGCGCTGGTGCTCGCGCGCGAAGCCACGCGGCGCGGCCTGTCGCTGCTGGGGGAGCTGCGCGGCCTCGTCCAGCAGGTGCGCGCGAGGCGGGCGCCGCCGTGAGCCGTCCCGCGGCCCCGACGTGGCACCTGCTGACCGGCGAGTATCCGCCCGCGCCCGGCGGAGTCTCCGACCATTCGAGGAGCATCGCCCAGGCGCTGGTGAAGGCGGGGGAGACGGTGCGGGTGTGGACCCCGGGGACCGAGGCCGTCACGGAGGAGCAGGGCGTCACGGTGCACCGCTGGCCCGGCCTCTTCACGCCGCTGGGCTTGCCGCGCCTGACACGGGAGCTGGATGCGTATCCGGGCCCCCGGAGGCTCTTGCTCCAGTACGTACCGCATGCGTTCGGCTGGAAGGCGATGAACGTGCCGTTCTGCGCGTGGTTCGCGGCGAGGCGGCAGGACGAGCGCGAGCTGTTCCTCCACGAAGCAGTGTACCCATGGAGCGCGGGTGCGCCGTGGCGGCATCAGGTGCTCGCGGGCGTCACACGCGTCATGTTGCGCACGCTGGCGCATGGCGTGGGGCGCGCCTACGTCTCCATCCCCGCATGGGCGGAGCATCTTCCGGAGCCGCTGCGCACGCGGGCCCGGTGGTGTCCCATCGCCAGTCCCCTACCCCTCGAGGTCTCGCGGGAGGCCGTGCGAGCGGTGCGCGAGGCGTTGGGGGGGACACCGTGCGTGGCGCATTTCGGCACCTATGGCGCGGCCATCGCGAAGCCACTGGAGGCGGTGCTCGTCCCGTTGTTGCAGCGCGATGAACGGCGGCAAGCGCTGCTGCTGGGCCGGGGCAGCCAGGGCTGGTGCGACGCCATCGCGCGGAGGCATCCAGCGCTGGCCCGCAGGCTCCACGCGAGGGACGGCCTGTCACCGGAGGACGTCGCCGCGCACCTGAGCGCGTCGGAGGTGTTGTTGCAGCCGTACCCGGATGGCGTCAGCGCGCGGCGCAGCAGCGCGATGGGAGGCCTGGGCCTGGGCCTCCCCATCGTCACCCACACCGGACACCTGACCGAACCGCTGTGGCGTGAGCTGCGCCCCGTGGCGCTCGCGGACGACGCATCCCCCGGTGCGTTGTTGGAGCTCGTGGAGCACCTGCTGGAGAACGGAGAGGAGCGCCGGGCCCTGGGTGAGCGGGCGAGCCGCGTCTACCGTGAGCACTTCGCCCTGGAGCACACGGTCGCGCATCTGCTGCGTCAGGCCCCTCCTGTGTTCAGGGACAGCCCGTGAGTGCCTTGCGACTGAAGGTCCTGATGGATCCGCGCGAGGAGGGCTGGCCCAGCATGGACCTGGTGGGCGAAGCGCTCGCGGAGGGGCTGACGGCCTTTCCCGCCGAGGTCGACGTCGCCCGTGTGCGGCCATCCATCCCTCGCGTCCTGCGAGGACTGCCCAGCGTGGGGAACAGCAAGGCCGCCTTCAACGCGGACCGGCTGCTCACACGCTTCAGCCTCTACCCCACGCGCCTGCTGCGAGAGCGCCGCGGCCATGATGCGTTCCACGTCGTGGACCACACCTACGCGCAGCTCGTCCACGCGTTGCCAGCGGACCGCACCGGCGTCTTCTGCCATGACCTGGATGCCTTCCGCTCCGTCCTGGAACCCCACCGCGAACCACGGCCGGCGTGGTTCCGCCTGATGGCGCGCACCACGCTCAAGGGGCTGGAGCGCGCGGCCATCGTCTTCCACGGCACGCAGCAGGTGCGGGAGGAACTGCTCGCGCACGGCGTGGTGCCTCCCGAGCGGCTGGTGTGGGCTCCGTACGGCGTGTCACCAGAGTACCGGCCGGCCCCTGTTCCCGGAGACGCCAGCGACGCGGTGCTCGCGCCGCTCCACGGACGCCCGTACCTGCTGCATGTCGGAAGCGCCATCCGCCGCAAGCGCCTGGACGTGCTCTTCGACGTCTTCGCGGCGCTGCGCGCACGGCACCCGGACCTCATGCTGGTGCAACAGGGCGGAGACCTGGACACGGCGCAACAGGCGCGGGTCGCACGGCTCGGCTTGGAGGATGCGCTGCTGCGGCCGCCCCGGCAGGAGCGAGCCACGCTCGCGGGCCTCTACCGCAAGGCGCGCGCGGTGCTGGTCCCCAGCGAGGCGGAAGGCTTCGGGTTGCCGGTCATCGAAGCCCTGGCTTGTGGCGTCCCCGTGGTGGCCAGCGACCTGCCCGTGCTGCGCGAAGTGGGCGCCGACGCCTGCACGTACTGCCCGGTGGGAGACGTGGCCGCGTGGACGGACACGGTGGATGCATTGCTCACCGGGCGCGGCCCCGCGCCGGAGCCGGAGACGCGGCGAGCCCGGGCCGCACGCTTCACCTGGAGCGCCCACGCGCGCACGGTGCTGGACGCGTACCTGCATCGCCTTGACCGGCCCGGACGGGTCTGATTCGGTCGCTTCCGCGTGCGCATCCTGTTCCTCAACCCCGTGGGAATCCTGGGCGGCGCCGAGCGCGCGCTCGTCGATCTCCTCGCCTGTCTGCGCAAGATGGAGCCCGCGCTGTCGCTGCACCTCATCGCGGGCACGGACGGGCCACTCGTGGAGCTTGCCCGGGGCCTCGGCGTGGAGACCCGCGTGCTCGCGCTTCCCGACTCCCTGGCCGCGCTCGGCGACAGTGGACTGAGGGGCCAGGGCCGGGCCGGCCTCTGGCGCTTCACGCGCGACCTGGCTCCCACGCCGCTGATGCTGGCCCGCTACGGCCTGGAGCTCCGGCGCGCGGTGCGCGACGTGGCGCCCGACCTGATCCACTCGAATGGCATCAAGACGCACCTGTTGAGCGCGGCCACCACCGGGCTCGCGATTCCGCTCGTGTGGCACGTGCACGACTTCCTCGGTGAACGTCCCCTCGTGCGCCGTGCCCTCATGGGGATGCGGCTCCTGGCGTCGGCCGCCATCGCGAACTCGCAGGCCGTGGGCGAAGACGCGCGCGCCGTGCTCGGGGACGTGCCCGTGCACGTCGTCCCCAACGGCGTGGACGTGGAGCGGTTCTCCCCGGGTCCTGGTGACGGCGCGCACCTGGATGAACTGGCGGCGCTGCCCCCCGCGCCGCCGGGGACGCCGCGCGTGGGGCTGGTGGCGACCTACGCACGCTGGAAGGGGCACGACGTCTTCCTGGAGGCCGCGGCCCTGCTGACGCGTCAGCGACCGGACCTCCCCGTGCGCTTCTATCTCGTGGGCGCCCCGCTCTACCGCACGGCGGGCTCGCAGTTCACCGAAGCGGAGCTGCGCGAGTGGGTGGAGCGCCACGGCCTGACGGGCCGCGTGGGCTTCGTGCCCTTCCAGCCCGAGCCCGCCCGCGTCTACCGGGCCCTGGACGTCTTCGTGCACGCGAGCACCCGCCGCGAACCCTTCGGCCTCACCATCGCGGAGGCGCTCGCCTGCGGCCGTGCCGCCGTCATCTCGCGGTCCAGCGGCGCCGCGGAGTCGCTGCGGAACGAAGCGGACGTCCTGGCCATCGCCCCCGGAAACGCGAACACGCTCGCGGCGGCGCTGCGCCGGCTGTTGGAGGACGAAGGCCTGCGAGACACCCTGGCCTTCTCTGCCCGCGCGACCGCCGTCTACCGCTTCTCCCGCGAGCGCTACACCCGGGACATCCTCGAGGTGTACCGGGGCCTCGTCTCCCCACGAGGACATTCATGAAGCGCCCCTGGAAGCTCGTCACCGTCTCGCACTCGTATGTCGTCACCCTCAACCGGCGGCTGGCCAACGAGATGACCCGCGTGGGAGCGGGCCGCTGGGATGTCACCGCCGTGGCGCCTCGCGCCTTCCATGGGGATCTGGGCCCGCTGGTGCTCCAGCGCGACGCCACCGAGTCCGTGAACCTGGAGGCCGTGCGCGTCTTCTTCAGCCGCTCCCTGCACGGCTTCGTCTACGGACCCGAGCTGCGCGCACGGCTGTCGGACGGCGTGGATCTGGTGCACGCATGGGAGGAGCCCTATGTGTTCTCGGGCCTGGAGGTGGCGCTGCTGACACCGCGCCACGTGCCGCTCGTCTTCTGCACGTTCCAGAACCTGGCCAAGCGCTATCCCCCACCCTTCGCGCAGGCCGAGCGCTTCGTGGTGCGCCGCGCCGCGGGGTGGATCGCCTGGGGCCAGACCGTACACGACACGCTCCTCGCCCGGCCCGGCTATGCGCTGCGTCCCTCGCGCTTCATCCCCGTGGGAGTGGACGTGGAGCACTTCCAGCCGGCGCCTGAAGCAGGCCGCGCCTTCCGCGAGGGCCTCGGCTGGAAGCACGAAGGACCTCCCGTGGTGGGCTGCCTGGGGCGCTTCGTTCCGGAGAAGGGCCTGCGCCTGCTCATGGGCGCGCTCGACGCCCTGCGCACTCCGTGGCGTGCCCTCTTCGTCGGTGGCGGCCCCATGGAAGGAGAGCTGCGCGCATGGGCGGAGCGCCACGGAGACTCCGTGCGCATCGTCACGGGCGTCAAGCACGCGGAGGTCCCTCGCGCGCTCAACGCGATGGACGTGCTCTGCGCGCCCAGCCAGACGACGCCCGCGTGGAAGGAGCAGTTCGGCCGGATGCTCGCGGAGGCCTTCGCATGTGGCGTGCCCGTGTTCGCCAGTGACTCGGGAGAGATTCCGCACACCGTGGGGGACGCTGGTCGCATCCTTCCGGAGGCGGATGGCAACGCGTGGACCGCCGCGCTCGCGGAGCTGTTGGAGAGCCCCGCCCTGCGCCAGGAGCTGGCCGCGAGGGGCCGCGAGCGCGCGACGTCTCGCTTCGCATGGCCGGTGGTTGCCCGGGCGCACCTCGACTTCTTCGAGCAGGTGCTCCAGCGGGGCACCTGAAGCTCACGCCTCCAGCCGCGCCACCACCGCCGCCGCCATGGCGTCCCACGTCCAGGCCCGAAGCTCCGACGACAGCGCGGCCACGCCGGGCATCCACTCCCCGCCCTGGGCTCGCCATGACTCCAGGCGCCGCACCAGCTCCGCCACGTCCTCGGGGTCTTCCAGCAGCAACCCCTGGAGCGAAGGCGGATAGCGCTCCGCCACGCCCGCCGAACGGCTCACCAGCGCGGGGATGCCCACGCACAGCGCCTCGTGCACGCCCAGCCCATAGGACTCATAGCGCGTGGGTGACACGAGCAGATCCGCGGCGGCCAGCAGGCGAGGCACGTCTTCGCGGAAGCCCAGGAAGCGGATCCGTCCGTCCAGCCCCTGCTCGCGCGCGGCGCGCTCCCAGGTTTCGCGTTGCGCGCCCGTCCCCACCACGCACAAGTCCACGTCCCACTCAGGCCGCGAGCACAGGCGCGCCCAGGCCTGGAAGAGCGTGTCGAAGCCCTTGCGCCGGTCGCCCAGCGCGCCCACGAACAGCGCCACGCGCCGTTCGGCGGACCAGCCCAGCGACGCCCGGGCCTCGCGGCGGAGCTCGGGAGACGTGGACGCGAAGCGCGCGGGGTCGCCGCCCAGGTACACGACGTGGACGCGGGAGGCGTCCACGCCCGTCGCGGCCAGCAGGTCCTGCCGCGTGCGCTCCGAGTTCGCGAGGATGATGCGCGCGCGGCGCAGCGCGCGTTGCTCGCGGCGCAGAAACACGCGGTGACTCACGTATCCCTTGAGCCGGCGCAGGGGATTCTCGACGGGCTCGGGGGCATGCGCGCCGTGGACGTAGTGGACCCAGTTGGCGGCGGGCACCTCGCAGTTGCCGCCGTTGGCCACCACCTGCCCGCCTTGCGCCAGCGTGCGCGCGGCCCAGAAGCGCCCCACCGCGTCGAGCAGCGGCTCGCCCAGCAGGTACGCATTCGCGGGCTTGGGCACGCGGACGAAGCGCACGTTGGGGTAGCGCAGGAGCGAGTCCGCCACCCGGTGCGCCACCAGCCGCACCGACCCGCCCTGGCGCGCGAGCCAGTCCGCCAGCGCGAGGTTCGCGCGGTCCATGCCTCCGGTGGACACGAAGTCACCGGCGATGAGGGTGTACGGCCGCATTCCGGTTCCAGTACGCACTGAAGAAGGCCGCGTTGAGCAGCCAGAACTCCATGCCCATCTGGCTCATGAAGAATTGATAGCTGAAGGTCTGGGCCAGCGCGCCCAGGTCGTACGCGAAGAGGAGGCTGCCCCAGAGCCAGAACTCGCCCTGCGAGTCATCGCGGCGCCGGGCCACCTGGAAGCCCCACCCCAGCGTCGCCAACAGCGCGAGCGGGTAGCAGACGAGCCCCAGCCATCCGCCGTCGTAGGCCCAGGCCGTCCACTGAATCTCCGCCCAGAGCGGCGGGTTGGCGCGGTCGCTGTTGTCGCCGAAGTAGGCGTTGGCCATGCCGTAGCGGCCCAGGCCCGCGCCCAGCGGGAACTCCGGAAGGACCTCCTCGAAGGTGCTGTCGAGGAAGCGGCCCCGGTTGGCCTGATACACCTGCGAGGGCCCGGACGCGGTGAGGGTGCTCCACCGCGAGAGCACCGCGTCGCCGCCGACGGCGACCGCCCAACCAAAGGCCACCACCGCGAAGCCGCCCACGACGCCGGCCAGCGCCATGAGGCGCACCCACCGGCCACTCACGGTGAGCACCAGCCCCATGGCGACCATGCACACCAGCAGCGTCACGGCCGCGACGCGGACCTGTCCCAGGTACAGGCAGCTCAACCCGATGCCGATGCCCGCCGCGCCCAGCCCCTTCTTGAGCAATCCCTCGCGGCTGAGCAGGAGCGCGCCGCCGAGCAGCACGGCGTAGAAGGCGCCCGTGGAGGCTCCGCCCGGGACATCCGTCAGCCCCATGGGGCGGAACACCCGCTCACCGCTCGCGGTCTCGAACTGGAGGCTGCGCACGTAGCCTTCGCCCTGGCTCTCCACGATGGCGGACAGCGCGGGCTGGAAGCGGCCGGGGAAGGACACCTGGAGGATGCCCAGCGCGGCGCTCGCCATGTTGAACAGGAAGAGCAGCAGGACCACGCGCCCGAACATCTTCGCGTCGATGCGCAGGCGGCTCGCCCAGAACAGCGGCGCGAACACGGACACCTGGATGCCGAGCTGCGCTGCCGCGGCGAGCGGACTGTTGGTCCCCGGGTGGAAGAAGTTCAGCGCGGTGAGCCCCGCGGAGGCCAGCAGGAAGGGCTTCGCCGGGTGCTTGAGCCGAGGCCCCTTCGCCAGCGCCAGCAGCGCGAGGCTCGTGCCGAACGCCAGGATGCGGAACACCACACGCACCGGCGCCAGCGCCTCCACCAGCAGCGCGAGCTGGCAGACGAAGAGCAGCACGATGAAGGCCACCACCAGCCGGCCTGAGCCCAGCAACCCCGTGGGCGCGGAGGCGGGCGTAGGTTCCGCCCGAGCCACGGGCTCCAGCGCGCGGCGCACATAGCGCGAGTGCAGCACACCGGGTCCCCGGAGCTGGGGGCGAGGCATGGAAGCGAAGCGTGTTCCCTTCACGGAGCACGCTCCCGAGCCACGGAGCGCACCGCGTGCTCCAGTCCCTCCAGGAACGCGGCCGGGGCGCTGAGCTTCGAGGCGCGCGCGGGCCCTCCGGCGCCCAGGGTCCGCCGAACGTCCCCATCCTGAATCAACGCGAGCAGCGCGCGGGCCAGCGCCTCGGGCTTCGGCGGCACGAGCACGCCGCACGACGCGTCGACGATCTCCAGCGGCCCCCCGAGAGAGGTGGTGACCACCGGAAGCCCTGCGTACAGCGCCTCGACGAACGCCAGTCCGAACGGCTCTGGCCCCGTGTTGGGCTGACAATGCACCTCCGCCGCGCGAAGCAACCGGGGGACATCCGAGCGCTGGCCCAGGAAGCGCACCCGCTCACCGAGCCCCAGGCCCACGGCCTGCGCCTTCAAGCCCGCTTCGTACGCGACCTCTTCCGGACGTTGTGCGCCCCCCACGAGCCACGCCTTCCAGCGAGGCACCTGCCGCAACCGCCCCAGGGCCTCCAGCAGCAGCCGCTGTCCCTTCCACTCCTGCATGCGGCTGGCGTGGACGATGACGACCTCCTCCGCGTCCGCGCCCAGCTCGCCCCGCAGCGAGGCGCGCTCGGAAGGGGTGAGCCCCGCGCCCCCATCCGAGACAGGCGGATGAAGCACGCGCCACGGCGTGCGCGGATACACCCTCGGCAAGGTGCTCGCGGTGTATCGGCTGTTGCACAGCGCCAGGTCCGGAGCGGTGACGCGCGCCCAGCGCTCCGCCCAGTGCTCACCCGTGAGGGCGTCATGCTGGAAGAAGACGAGCGGCACCCCGGCCGTGCGCGCCACCGGACCGAAGAGCGCCTGCGGCCATGCCGCGTGACACACCACCGCGTCGAACGCCTCGCGCTTCAGCAGCGCCATCAGCGCGCGGCGTGCCTCCCAGACCCGCCACGGACGGCTCACCTTCGCGGGGCCCAGCAACGTCAAGGAAGCGCCCGCCGCGCGAAGCTCCTCCGCGATACGCCCCTCGAAGCACAGCGCGAATGCGTGCTCCGCGCCGCCGCGCCGGTTTGTCCCGGCGAGCGCGAGCGTGCGCAGCAGTGTCTCGACGCCGCCGTACAGGTTGCCGCTGGACACATGCAGCACGCGCATGGGCGGACCTTCAGCTCCCACCCGCGACGTGCCGGACGGACGCACCCGGCCGGACCTCCGCCAGGGGCTGACGTCCAAGCGCCTCCGCGTACAACTCCAGGCTGCGCGACGCCATCACGTCGTGGCCGAACTCACCTAGCGCCCGCTCCCGCGCTCCACGCCCCAGCCGCTCCCGAAGGCCCGGCTCCTCCACCAGCCGGCGCGCCGCCGCCGCGAGGGCCCGCGCATCCCCCACCGGCACCGTGAGCCCGGTACGCTCGTGGAGGCTCACCCACGCCACGCCCGAATCCGGGACCGCGGTGTTGATGACGGGCAGCCCACTGGCCAGCGCCTCCACCTGCGACAGGCCATACGCCTCGCTGCGCGCGTTGCTCGGGAACCACAGCGCGGTGGCGGCCCGGTACGCGCCCGCGAGCGCATCCGGCGACAGATAGCCCGCCCACGTCACGCGCGCCTCGATGCCCAGCGCGCGGGCCCGCGCACGTCCCTCCTCCGCCAGCGGTCCCTCGCCCACGATGACGAGCCTGCCCGGCGCGTGCACCAGCGCCTCCAGCGCCGTGAACAGTCCCTTGTAGTAGACGAGCCGCCCCACCATCAGCCACAGCGGCCCGCCCGCGGCCTCCGCCGTCCAGCGGGCCTGGGCTTCGCGGGCCTCCGTGGACGGGTGCAGGTATGCCTCCAGCTCGATGCCCAGCGGCAACACCCGCACCTTCGACCTGAACGTGGAGAGCAGCGACGAGCCGCGCACGTACGCCTCGCTCGTGGCCAGCAGCCGCGCGGCGCGCGAGTACAACATCCACTCGAACGGCCGGAAGAGCGCGCCCGCGACCTTCTGGCGGATGATGTCGCTCTGGTGCGTCACCACCACCGGGGGCAGGCGCGGCACGGCATCCAGCGCCAGCACCATGCTCGGGTTGGGCACATGCAGGTGCACCACGTCCACGCCCCGCGCCAGCGCACGCCGCAGCACGAAGGGCAGCGACGGCATCACATCCATGCGGGCCACGGACGCCAGCCGGCCCAGGCGCACCACGCGCACCGGACCATCCCAGTCCTCCCGGGTGGGACTGCGGCCGTGGAACTCGTGGCTGGTGCCGGTGCCATCCACTGAGTGGTTCGCGCACAGCACCTCCACCTGCGCGCCCAGCGCGGCCTGCGCCTTCGCCAGCGTGCGCACGTGCGCCTCCATTCCACCGGAGGCGGGCGGGTAGAACTTCCCCAGGTGCAGCACCCGCAGGCCCGCGCCCGTCACGACGGCGCCACCCCGCCCTTCGGCTCGTCCTGCGTCGGGCCATAGCCCTGGTAGCCCAGGTACGTGTCGCCGTAGCGCGGCTGGCGCAGGTCCACGTCGTTGAGGATGGCGCCGAACATCCGGGCCTGCACGTCCGCCAGCGAGCGCAGCGCGCGCTTCGCGGCACCGCGGTCCGTGCGCCCCGCCTTGAGCACCATCACCACGCCGTCCGCCTGCGTGGCCAGCACCGCGGCGTCCACCACCGCGTTGAGCGGCGGGCTGTCCAGGATGATGCGGTCGAACTTCTCCGCCGCCGTGCGCAGGAGCTCCGCGAAGGCGCGCGTGTGCAACAGCTCCGCGGGGTTGGGCGGCAGCGGCCCACACGGCAGCACGAAGAGGTTGGGCACCTCCGTGCTCTTCACCGCCTTGTCCAGCGAGCCCTCGCCCACCACCAGCGAGCTGATGCCCAGGTCGTTGGGCACGCCGAACGCGCGGTGCAGCCGGGGCCTTCGCATGTCCGTGTCCAGCAGCAACACGCGGTTGCCGCTCTGGGCCATGGCCACGCCCAGGTTGATGCAGGTGGTGGACTTGCCCTCCTGCGGACCGCTGGACGTCACCACCAGCGTCTTGCAGGGGTGGTCCGGCGACATGAACAGCAGGTTGGTGCGCACGGCGCGGCAGCACTCCGCCACCGCCGAGCGCGGCGCGCGGTGCACGTACAGGTCGCGCTCGCGCGGCTCCCGCACCGCCTCCATGCGCGGCACCACGCCCAGGAACGCCAGGCCCAGCACCTCCTCCACGTCCGACTGCGAGGTGACGCTGTTCTCCAGCATCTCCAGGAACAGCGCCACGCCCAGGCCCAGGAGGAGCCCCATCACCCAGCCCACCATCAGGTTGCGCCGCACGTGCGGCCGCACCGGCACCATCACCGGCTGCGCGGCGTCCAGCACGCGCACGTTGCTGGTGCGCAGCAGGCCCGACAGCTCGATATCCTTCAGCCGCTTGAGCACCAGCTCATACAGCCGCTGGTTGTTGTCCGACTCGCGCTGGAGCCGCCCGTACTCGATGGCCTTCTTGTTCACCAGGAAGGCCTCGGCCTTGGTCTCATCCAGCAGCTTGTTGAGGTTGCGCTCCTCGCCCTGCGCCTCCGCCAGCTGCGTCTCCGCCGAGCGCACCACGTTGGTCAGGCTCTTGAGCAGGTCGTCGCGCACGACCTCCAGCTTGCGGTTGCACTCCAGCAGCTTCGGGTGCTCCGGCAGGTAGCGCTCGGACAGCTCCGCGCACGCGGCCTTCTGCTCGCCGTAGCGCAGCTTCAGGTCCTGGATGGGCCCGTCCTTGGCGCCGGGCACCGCCTCCGCCCACGTCTCGTCGGTGTTGCCCGCGTCCTTGCGCAGCCGGTGGATGGCGTCCACGCGCGCCTGCTGCGCCGCGATGCGCGTGCGCACCTCGGTGAGCTTCAGGTTGTAGGAGTTGATCCGCTCGCTGACGATGCTCAGCCGCGACTCCAGCGACGTGGACAGCATGTCCGCGTCCTTCTTCAGGTCGTAGACGGCCATCTCACCGGCCTTCGACTGACGGCCCAGCTCATCCAGCCGCCCCTCCAGCCACGTGCGGGCCTCCTCCGTGGTGCGCAGCTTGAGCGCCAGGTTCTCCGCCATGTACGCGGCGGCCACCTCGTTGGAGAGCAGCGCCGCCCGCACGGGGTCCACGTCCTCCACGCCGATGTTCATCACCCGCGAGTCCTTGCCGGGCACCACCTGGATGCGCGAGCGCAGGAGGCCCACCGCGTCCGCGTCCTCCAGCGCCTTCGCGCGCGCCGCCGGGTCCTGGTTCGCGGGCAGGCCCAGGAAGGCCGCGTCCTTCGAAAGCCCCAGTCGGTCCACCACGCGGCTGGCCACCGCGCGCGAGGTGATGATCTCACTCTGGGTGGCGTAGTACTCCTTGTTGAACCAGTAGTTGCTGCGCTCCTCCCCCATCACCTCCTTCACCTCGCCATCGAGGATGCGCGGCGCGGTGACGTCGATGATGAGCGAGGTGCTGGCCGCGTAGATGCGCGGCTGCCGCAGCGTCCACGCGGCCGTGAGCGCGGTGATGGCCAGCGCCACCCCCAACATCACCCACTTCCGGCGCCACACGCCCCGCACCCGGTGCATCACGCTCGCGGGCGTCGCGCCGGGAGCCCCACCGGCGGGATCCAACACCGTACCTTCCACGTCGCGTCTCTCCGGAAGTGGCTGCCGCGGGCGGTCTCCACTGGCCGGAAACCTCCGGACCCGACCTGCACCCACATCGCGCTGGGGGAATACCCTCCGGAGCGTGCAACGGGCCGGGCGGGTTGTCCATCAGACCGCCGCCGCCTGGATGCTCCTCGTCCATCCGGTCCCGTCCGGGAACGCGCACCCTGGATGCGCCTGTGGTAGGGAGCGGCGCCATGGTTCCTGCTCTTTCCGTGGTCCTCCCCTTCACCCCGGCGACGGCCTCCGCCGCCGCCCACTTCGCCAACGCCCTGTCCGGTCAAGCTCAGGTCGTCCTCGCGGGTGAAGGACCGGTGGACGTCACGCCCGGACCCAATGTCCACGTCCTCGCCGCCCAGGGCGGCAAGGGAGCGGCGATCCGCGCCGCGCTCCCCCACGTCACCGGCACGCTCACGGTGCTCCAGGATCCGGACGCCGCCTATTCGCCGGACACCTACGACGCCCTGGTGCAGCCCCTGCGCGACGACACCGCCGACGGCGTCTTCGGCCGCCGCCCCGGCATGTCGCCGGAGATGATGGCCGAGCGCGCGCTGGGCGGCATCACCCGCTTCGTCACCGACGTGGCCCTGGCGGATCCGCTCACCGGCCTGCGCGCCTTCCGCACGGACGCGCTGCGCTCCATCCAGCTCACCAGCGACGACGACGCGGTGGACGCGGAGCTGGTGGTGAAGCTGGCCGCGCAGCTCTTCCGCCTCACGGAAGTGTCCCTGCCGCCCCTGCAGGCCGTGCCGCGCCGCCCGGCCTCCGCGCACCTGGCCCGCCTGCGCACGCTGGTGCGCTACGCCACCGTGCGCGACGACGCGGACAACCAGCACGAGGGCTACTCCACGCTGGAGCGCATGGACGGCGCCACCCACTACAACCAGTGGCTGGGCCGCCGCTTCCGCGAGCACATGGGCCGCCGCGTGCTGGAGATTGGCGCGGGCATCGGCACCATCACCCGCGAGCTGGAGGCCGGCGCGGAGATGCTCGTCGCGCTGGAGGTGGAGCGCTTCTACGTGGACCGCCTGAAGAACCTCTTCCGCGGCAAGCCCCACGTGCGCCCCTACCTGTCCGACGTGGCGCTCGCGGACTGGGAGTCGCTGAAGGCGGAGAAGCTGGACACCATCGTGCTGTCCAACGTGATGGAGCACATTCCGGACGACGCGTCCGCGGTGCGCCGCTTCCGTCAGATCCTCCAGCCGGATGGCCGCGTGCTCATCCTCGTGCCGGCGCTGCCGCAGCTGTTCGGCGCCATCGACGAGGCGGTGGGCCACTACCGCCGCTACACGCCGGAGTCGCTGCGCGCGGTGCTGGAGGAGAACGGCTTCCGCGTGGACACGCTGGAGTGGATGAACCTGGTCGGCCTGCCGGGCTGGTTCGTCAACAGCCGCCTCCTGCGCCGCCGCGCGGTGCCCAAGCTCCAGCTCAAGCTCTACGACACGCTGGCGCCCCTGTTCGCCCAGGCCGAACGCCAGGTGAAGCTGCCCGTGGGCATGAGCCTGTTCGCCGTCGCCCGCGCCGTCTGACGCCCGAGTGAGCGCCGCGCCCCACCCCACTCCGCCGCCCCCCGACGCGGCCCCAGCGCTCCCCACCGGAGCGCCCGCGCCCCGCGCCACCGGCCTGCCGAGGGCGGTGTGGGCCCTGGTGGCGGCGCTCTACGTGGTCCTCTTCCCGTACCACCCGGGGCTGCGCTCGCCCAACGAGCTGTGCCGGCTGTGGCAGACGCGAGCGCTGGTGGAGGACGGGACGCTCGACATCAACCAGGCCCTGCGCGACTACGGCCCGGTGGGCGACCTGTCGGTGATGAACGGGAAGTACTACCCGTCCAAGGCGCCCCTGCTGTCCTTCGCCGCGGTGCCCGTGTACGCGGCCCTGAGGGCCGTGGGCGGCGGCCACCGCTACGCCGTGCCGGAGGTGCCGCTGGTCTTCTTCAGCCGCCTCTTCCTCACGGTGCTGCCCACGCTGGGCCTGCTGTGGCTCGTGCGCCGCTTCCTGCGCGCGTTCCTGTCGCCCCTCGTCGCGGACGGCGTCACGGTGACGTACGCGCTGGGCTCGCTCGCGTTCAGCTACTCGCTGCTCTTCATGAGCCACCAGACGACGGCGGTGCTGCTCTTCGCGGGCTTCTACGCGCTGTGGCGGCTGGCCCGTGGCGAGTGGCGCGACCGGGGCTACGTCGTGGCCGGTGCGTGCGCGGGCGCCACCGTCGCGGCGGAGTACACCGGCGCGCTGGGCGTGCTGGGCCTCATCCTCTACGCCTGCCTCACGCTGCTGGGGACGCCGGACCCCTGGGCGGTCCGGCTGCGCAAGCTGGGGCGGGCCACGGGGCTCGCCGTGCTGGGCGCGCTGCCCTTCATCGCGGCGCTGATGCTCTACCACCAGGCGACGTTCGGGCATCCGCTGGAGACGGGCTACAAGCACCTCAACGACGCAGCCTACCAGCCGTGGCACCTGGGCGGCTTCCTGGGCATCCGCACGCCGGATCCCCGCGCCTTCACGCTGTCGTTCTTCTCCCCGCTCCGGGGGCTCTTCACCCTGTCGCCCTTCCTGCTGCTCGCGCTGCCTGGGCTCGGGCTGCTCCAGCGTCAGGGCCGCACCTCCCCGGAGGCGCGCGCCCTCTTCTGGATGTCCGCGGTGACGCTCGCCGGCTACACGTACTTCACGTCGTCCTTCACCTATGACTCGTGGGGCTGGACCACCGGGCCACGCCACCTCACGGGCCTGGTGCCCTTCCTGCTGCTGCCCGCGGGGCTCGTGCTGGAGCGGCTGCGCGGCGCCGGGCGGCCCGCGCTGTCGGGCATGGCGGCCATGCTGTGCTCGGCGTCGGTGCTGATGACCGGGCTGGCCACGTTCATCAACTACATCCCCGACGACGTCTCCACCCCCGTGCTCGCGCTGGCCCGGCCGCTGCTCCTGGGCGGCTACCATCCGCCCAACCTGCTCGCCTTCGGGGGCTTGCCCACCGCGCTCGCGGGCGCGGTGCTGTTCGCGGCGCTCCTCGCCGTGGCGGCATGCGTCTTCCTCGCGCTGGGCCGGGACGCGTCCGGACACGGCGCCTCCCCCAAGGCCTGGGCGGCGGGGCTCGCGACGCTGGCGGTGCTCGGGGGCGCGCAGGCGGCGTTCACCCGGAACGACCGGGCGGACCAGAACGCGGTGCGCTTCCTGGAGTCCGTCTGGCTCCAGCCCCCGGATCGCCCGTCTCCTGCGTTCTGGCCCCACGCCGGTTCCTGAGCGCGCGGGGGTCGCTATACTGGCGCCCTTTCTCCCGGAGACGGTGCATGACGACGCGGTGGTCCCTGCTGTTCCCCCTCCTGCTGTGCGCCCCAGCCGCTGCCTTCGCCGACGACACCGCGGCGCTCTGGGACAAGAGCTGCAAGGGGTGCCACGGCGCGGATGGCCGTGCCCAGACGCGCATGGGCAAGAAGGAGTCCATCCCCGACATGAGCCGGGCCTCCTGGCAGAAGGCGGAGTCGGACGCCGAACTGCGCGGGGTCATCGCCAACGGCTCCTCCGACAACCCCAAGATGAAGGCCTACAAGGACAAGCTCACCCCGGAGCAGATCGACGCCCTGGTGGGATACATCCGCACCTTCAAGGCGAAGTAGCGGGCCGCGTGAATAACCGCTGGCGCATGGGCGTCGTGAAGCCTGGGAGAATTGGAGCCGCCATGAAGACCCTCACCGTCGCCATCGTGTTCTGCCTGTCCATGGTCAGCGTCTTCGCCTCGGTGCGCGCCGACGCCAATGCCTTCCCCCGCCTGGAGTCGGGCATCTCGCAGCCGGTGGCGCTGATGCCCAAGGGCGGCGACGGCAAGGGCGGCGGCAAGGGTGGCGACGGCGGCAAGGGCGGAAAGGGCGGCGGCGAGGAGGACGAAGAGGAGTACCGCCAGCAGCCACGCGGCCTGTCCCAGAAGGCCGCCCTGGAGCTGGTGGATCCGGGCGTCCTGGACGACATGCTCCGCCTGCGCGCCGCCCTTCGCGGCGGCCAGCGCTAGCACCGTCGCGGCCCGAAAGAGGGCCGCGACCTCGCAAGAATGAGGGGGCTCGCAAACTTTGCGCAGTCCCCTGACGTCAGACGGTACCCCCCCACTCGCGGACATCCCTTATTCCAGCGGGTTGAGTGCTGAATCTTTCGGCACGGGGATTGCTGTTCCGGGCTCCCAAGCCGTGCCTCCCCCCAGGGGCATGCGAAGGAGTCCCCGATGGTGCTTCGCCCAACCCTCCGCCGCCGGCCCCGCGGCTTCACGCTCCTGCTCGCACTGGGAGTGGTTGCCGTCGTGACCATGGCGGTGATGCTCAGCTTCAGCGTGGTGGGCCGCGAGGCCGACAGCCAGGCGGACACCCGCCGCAGGAAGCAGGCGTTCTTCGCCGCCGAGGCGGGCCTCGCGGAAGGCCGCGAGGCGGTGCGCCTGATGATGGCGGCCAACTCCCCTCAGCCCACCCTGAACCTGCCCAACGCGTTGGGGGGGGCCGTCCCAGTCACGGACATCCCCGGCATGGCCACCGCCAATCCGCCCTGGTACGAGCTGCTGCCCGGAGCAGGCGCGGGCAACTGGAACGAATACAGCCTCCGCGTCGCCGACCTCGACGCGACGGAAATCCCCGCCGGCGTCGTCTACCCGGAGCAGCGCAACGTGCGCTACCGCGTCTTCGTCCGGGACGACATCGACGACGAAAACTCCAGCGTCGACGCCAACCGTCAGGTGTGGATCCTCTCCGTGGGCGAGGTGACCAGCGCGAACGGCCGTCCGACGCGCGTGATGACCCAGGCGCTGGTCAACAACGCCGACGGCACCTCCGTCTTCACGCCGGGCTGCATCACCAAGGGCTGCGGCCCGGACATGACCTACAACAATCCGACGGACCAGAAGGCGCCCGACGATTCGACGACCACCACGCTTCCGTAACTTCGCCGCCCCCCACGAGCCCATCATGAAACGCCTGACTCCCCTGCTGCTCCTGCTCCCGGCGCTCGCCAGCGCCCAGGAGCGAGGCGAACTGGCCTTCAACAAGGCCTGCGCGCAGTGCCACCAGGCACAGACCCCGACGGAGAAGCCCAAGAGCCTGCTTGGCTCCCGTGAGCCCGTCGGGCCCTACATGGATCAGGTGCTCCGCAGACAGAACCTGACGCAGGTACGGACGTGGGTGAGGAGTCCCCACGCGATCAACCCGAAGACCAACTGCGACACACGCCTGCTGCCTCCGGATGACCTGGATGCGCTGACGAGCTTCCTGGCCACCGTGACGGTGCCCGCGGCTCCGCCGCGCCGGATGCTGCTGCGGCAGCAGATGGAGCAACAGGTGGCGGCCCGGGAAGTGCGTGAAAAGGCCGAGGCGGAAGCGAAGGCGAAGTCCCAGCCGAAGAACCAGGGGAAGAAGTGATGCGCACGCTCTTTCAACGAACCCTCACGGCACTGGTGCTGACAGTCGCGACGCCCGCCATGACGGCGTCGCAGCAGCTCTGTCAGGACGACCTGGCCAACGACAAGCAGGGCGACTTCAAGCTGGGCCCGGACGGCCTCACCGTCGCCAACAACACCATCATCCTGCGCGATGACGGCCGCCTCCAGCTCAACACCAACCTCAAGAAGCTGGACTCGGAGAACATCACCTTCCCGTTCGACCAGACCGTCACCATCGACTACGTGTACGAGTCCGCCGGCGCGTCCCACTCGCTCGGCTACATGTACATGGATGACGTGAAGGCCCGCGGCTACGCGGACGCCAACGGCAACCTGGTCGACAAGAACAACAACGGCATCCTCGACCTGCACGAAGCCATCTACAACATGACGCCGGACGACGACACCGTCCTGCCCGTCAAGTACGTGGGCCTGTCGCGGCGCTGCAGCCAGACCTTCACGTCCGGAGGCAAGAAGTACTACGAGCCCGAGCTGGCGCTGCGGGCCAACTGCGCCAAGACCTACGTGGCCAAGCCCGACGTCACGGACGCGCGCCCGGGCCGGGCGGACTCCAGCTTCTACAACATCGCGGTGGACTGGGTGGGCGCGACGATGCCCGTCAAGGGCAACGGCGACCCCTCCAACCTCACGGACGACGACGCGTCCGACAAGGGCCTGTTCCCGCACATCCCCAACCTGCTGGAGCCGGCTGCGCCCGAGAACAACAACCTGGGCCTGGGAAGAATGGTCTTCCTGCTGGTGGATGACGACAGCGACAAGACCGTCCACCGCAACCTGGGCCCCGTCGCGGACGTCATGGACACGTACGACGGCATCCCGGACTACAACGTCTCCCAGTACGACTTCCGCGGCATCAAGCTCCCGCAGCCCCCGCCCTCGGATCCCGAGTACACGAACTACCAGCAGATCAACACGGGAGACCGCCGGGTCAACCTGGGCCTGGTCCAGGGAGGCAAGGAGATCGTCTTCTTCGCCGTCGTGTACTACGACGCCCGCCACAACACGGACAACGACACGGTCGCCCCCTGCCTCAAGCGCAAGCCCTACACGGGTGACCCCGCCGAGGACGGCAAGTGCCTGCTGCACCTGCAGACGTCCATCTCCGTGTTCTTCTCCAAGGCCACCTGGAACCTGGACCAGAACTTCAAGGCGCCCGCGGACAACAAGGTGGCGGAGCGCAACATCGGCTGCAGCTACTCCGAGAGCTGCAACTCCCCGACGGACGCGTCCGCCTGCCTCATCACGGGCACCACGAAGAAGGCCTGCGGCTGGCTGGAGCAGGACACGCTCAACCGCCTGGATACGGTCGCGTACAAGAACCTCAAGATGCCCAAGGAGGGCGTGACCATCATGCGCCCCGGCACGGAGCCGGGGAACCTGAAGCCGGAAGTGGACCGGATGAACTACATGCCCCACGTCATCGTGGGCGCACCCACCACGGACCCCTTCCGGTGGATCCTCGGCTTCGAGGACCTCAACGGCGGCGGTGACCGCGACTTCAACGACATCGTGTTCATGATCAACAAGGAGAACGGCGGTGGCGCCAAGTCCACCACCGTGTCCTCGGACGTCATGAGCGACGTGGGCGACGCGCTGGGCCCGAACTTCACCATCACCAAGGTCCGCTTCCGCCGCCAGGACGACGTCGCGCCCTACGCGACCCCGGGACCCCCTCCCAGCAACATCCGCGCGGGCTGCACGAAGGCTCCTTGCTGGACGGAGGAGATCCCCGGCGCGTGCACGGCCGGCAGCGTGAAGCCCACCATCACCTATTCCATCGCCGTGGACTGCCGCGTGCTGGACGCCAACGGCAAGTACCAGAAGAACGAATCCCCCGGCTGGGTCCCGGTGCCCCTGAACAACACGCCGCCGTACCCCGACCAGGAGGTGGAGATCGACATCCTGGCGCTGGGCCTCACCGGCTCGCAGCTGTGCTGGAAGGTGGACATCAGCAGCCCCAGCGAGCTGTGCCGTCCCATCATCGACGACGTGGACATCGGCTATCAGGCGGTGCGCTCCGGCGCCTACGCGCGCTCCAGCCCCAGCACGCTGGGCAACGTCGCCGTCTGGGGCGTGAACGAGACGCCGGGTCAGAACTGGGGCGTGAACTGGAACGCCGAGGGCAGCCTGCCCGCGGCGGGCATCCGCGGCTATGACGGCGCCAAGGACTTCACCATCCGCGGTCGGATGTACCTCCAGTCGCTCTACGACCCGGAGAAGCCCGATGAGACGGCCCCGAAGCAGCGCTGGGAGGCCGGGCGCGTGATGGCCCTGTCGCTGGCCGCCTCCAACCCGCTCAACCGCAAGCTCTACACGATGAACGACGCGGGGGTTCGCAAGGAGGTCAAGGACGTGGCCGAAGTGGGCGGCACGCTGCTTCCCGCCTCCTACTGCAACACCTACAGCGAGATTGATGGCCGCTATCTGTACGACATGAATCACGACGGCGTCTGCACGGTGACCGCGGCCGCGGATCCAGCCCCCTACAGCGACCGGCAGTTCCTCATCGACTGGCTGTACGGCTACGAGAACCCCAAGGCCTCCGGCACCAACAAGATCCGGCCCTGGCCCATGGGCGGCATCAACCTCTCCACCGTGGCGGTGGCGGTGCCCCCGTACCAGGACAACTGGTACCAGAACGCGAAGGCCGCCGAGCGGACGGACTACCTCAACAACTTCATGAAGCCCCTGGAGACCCGGAGCACCCGGGCCTTCGTGGGCACGATGAGCGGCGTGCTCCACTCCTTCGACACGGGCGACTTCCGCAACGCCCTGAAAGACGGCTGCCGCCCGAACGACCAGTACCGCGGCTACTTCGTGCCGGAGAACTGCCCGGCCCCCTCCACGCCGGCCCAGCGCAAGTACGGCACCGGCAACGAGGCGTTCGCGTACATGCCCAACATGATGCTGAGCCAGTACCGCAACCAGTACGTGCGCTTCCGCAACTCCGGCACGCTCGTGCGGCCCCAGATGGACGCGTCCCCCAGCATCGCCAACGTGGACCTGGGTGACCGGAACGACTGGGCCGACAGCATCAAGTACACCTGGAAGCCGGCGTCGACGGCGGAGAAGCAGAAGGGCGCCAAGACGGTGCTCGTCTCCGCGACGGGCAAGGCCAACCCCGTGGTCTTCTCGCTCGACATCACCGACCCGACCAACTCCTGGTACCCGCTCCCGCTGTGGGAGTTCAGCCTCGCGGACGTGGACGTGACGACCGCGTTCTCCTCCGCGCAGACGGCGGACCCCTCCGTGCTGATGCCGGACAACACCGGCTCGCGGCACGCCCCCTCCATCGCCCGCATCTCCTGGGGCTCCGCGGCTGACAAGGACCGGCGCTGGGCGGCGGTGGTGGGCACCGACTACGAGCCGGCGACCAAGCGCGCGGGCGCGGTGTTCATCCTCGACATGAAGACGGGCAAGCCGATGCAGTACGGCACCGCCAAGAACGCGGGCGTCATCACCTTCGAGCAGGGCTCGGGCATCGCGGCGGAGACCGCGATGCTGGACCTGGACCAGGACGGCTCCTATGACGTCATGTACGTGCCCACCACGGCCGGCAGCGTCTGGCGCGTCAACCTCAAGGACGTGAGCACCAGCCGGAAGCTGGGCAGCCAGGTGAAGAAGTGCATGGTCGCCCACGCGGCGTCCGCGCTGAAGAACAACCCGAACGCCAACCAGACGGAGCTGGAGCTGCAGCAGCTCTACTCCAACATGGCGGTGAAGCTCGTCACCACGGACGCGGGCCCCGCGGTGCGCTTCTTCTTCGGGACGAGCGACAGCCCGGACAAGTACACGGACGGCTACAAGGAGCCGAACCCCAACGGCCCCCCCACGTACCAGTACCACCTGCTGGCGTTCGAGGACACGGACCCCAGCGGGACCAAGGGGTGCGCGGAGCTCAAGCCCCTGTGGGTGGAGAAGCTGGCCCCGGGCCAGAAGCTGTGGGGCGGCGTGGCGCTCAGCTCGAACAGCGTCTATGCCGCGACCGCGGTGGGCCAGGCGGCGGACATCTGCAACCTGGACGCCGACGCGAACGGCAAGTCCTACATGGCCAACCAGCTCTCGGGCACGATGACCTCCACCGAACTGGAGGGCCATGCCATCTCCGCGCCGGTGGTTCACGACGAGCACCTCTTCGTGCTCACCGCGACGGGCAAGATGAAGGTCAAGGGCGGGAAGAAGTGGAACAACAAGGCAGGCGCGAACGGAATGCCCACCTCGCAGATCATGTTGTGGGAGCCGCTGCCCGACGGGAGGCTGCCGCAATGAAGCAGCGCGCCTCACGCGGTGTCACCCTGCTGGAAGTCATGGCCACCATGGCCGTCATGCTCGTGGGCGTGGCGGCGGCGATGACCGTGGTGAGCCAGACGACCCGCTCCAACCGCCGCACCCTGACCGCGAACCAGGCGCAGATCATCGCGGAGCAGACCCTGGAGGACATCCTCCAGACAGGCTGCCAGGGCTCCGTGAACTGCAATGTCGTGCAGAGCCGGACCTTCGACGTGTATCAGACGGCGGAGGGGTTCCAGAGGACCGTGCCCCCGGCGGATCCCAAGGTCGTTGCGCGCAGGTACACGGTGGTCATCGACGTGGACAACTCCAGGATCCCCGGCAGCATCGAGGGGGGCATGGCGGGACAGCCGGCCATTACCCGCAACCTGGTGGGAGGCACGCCGGGCACCCTCGTGAACGTGCGCGTGTCCGTGAGCTGGGATGAGGTCGGCGTCCGCGCGGACCGGCAGATGGTGGTTCTCCAGACCCGATTGGCACCATGAAACCATCCTCCATGCACGAACGGGGCTTCACGCTCCTCGAAGTGATGATCGCCAGCTCCCTGGGGGTCGTCGTGATCGCCACGGGTCTGGTGGTGGGCACCCAGATGCAGAAGCGCGCCCTGTTCGAGGAACAGACGATGACCGCGCAGGTCACGGGGCGGGCCGTGAAGGAGATGCTCACCATGGACCTGTCCCGCGCGGGGATGGGCATGGGCAACACGCACATCTCCTTCAAGGACGATGACGTTCGCTCGGCCATCACCGTGTGGCGCAAGCCGGACCTGAAGACGGGGGCCGGGACCACGCTGGGCGCGGATCCGACCTTCGAGCCCCCGCCCGCCGGGTTTCCGGTCTCGGACGCCCTCCAGCTCTACTGGGGGGATACGAATGGCATGGTGACCCTGGCGGAGTGTGACGGGACGAGCGTCCGCGACACCGCCAACACCACCCGCTTCTGCGCAAAGCCGCAGGCCTCCACGGCCATGGTCACCCCCACGGGCCCGGCCACCGCCATCCTGGTCAGCGGCGGGAACAAGCTCGCATGCCCCGTCAGCATCACCGGCATCAACCCCGGGGCGGCAGGCACTCTTTCCTCCATCACCGTCAACAACGGCGGGGCGAACGCGCCGTCCCCGACGTGCAACAACGCCGCTCAGTGGCAGAAGGCCGCGGGAACCGTGGAGAACTGGCTGGCCCTGCGCTTGGGCGGCGCGGCCTACCGGGTGAACTGGAGGGGGGGCATTCCCACGCTGGAGGTCCGGGCGCCGAGCGATGCGAACTGGTCCGTGTTGAGCCGCGACGTGGAGCAGCTGACCGTGCGCGAAGGGGTCGTCAACCTCGGCAGCGACCAGAACGTGCTGAATTGGTACCCCGGCGTCAACGCTGGCGTGACCTTTCCGGCCATCTCCGAGTGTGACAAGGCGATGTACGACCTCGGTAACTTCTGCAGGACGGACGTGTTGTCCCCCACGGGGGCTCCCCTCCCGGCCGTGTCCACGTACCCCGACGTGAAGGCGGAGATCATCCGGCGCCTGCGGCAGCGGGTGCGCGAGCTGGAGGTGACCCTGGTCATCCGCACCCGCCGGACCAACCGGGACGCGGACATGTCAGGGCAGGATGAGGAGGGCCTCGCGAAGGACGGCTACACACGGCGTCGCTACACCTTCATCGTCACGGCGCGCAACATGACGGTGGGCCTGAGTCGGCCGCCAGCGGATCCGGCGGGAGGGACGTGATGAAGCGCACCCGTGGCATGACGCTGTTGGAGATGATGACCGCCGTGGCGGTGGTGGGCATCATGGTCTCCCTGGCGGTGGTGGGGATGCAGGGCCGCATTGGCGGGCAGCGAGAGACCTCCGCCACGCGCGAGCTGTGGTCGTCCTCGATGCGTGCACGCCAGCTGGCCATCAGCACCAACCAACCCGTGCGCTTCGTCGTGGAGAACAACATCCTCCAGCCGGACGGAGCACGGCACACCGTGGCCCGCTGGGAGCGTCTGAGGTGCGGAGACGACCTCAGCGCCCCGGATAATGACTGGGGCGTGGATAGGTGCCCCAGCGCGGCCTGCGTGAACAAGACGTGCCGCACCACGCCCGCGTGCTGCAGTGAGACGGGACCGGACATCATCATCCCGCCCACCATGAGCGCCACGGACATGAACGGCCTCTGCTTCCTGCCGGGCTCCGGCCGGCCGGCGTTCAACAAGATGGACTGCCTGCGGGGCTCGCTCGGCCAGCCCGCGGTCGTGGCGGCGGCGGCCCCCGCGGACAACTCCATCCTCTTCCGGTTCACCTCGAACCGCGCCAAGAGCGTGCTGATGGTGGAGCCGCTGACGGGCCTGTCCAATGTGCTGGACTGCGACTCGCTGGCCGCGACCACCACCGACGCCAGCCGGAAGGACACGCGGCTGGCGCAGGCCTGCACGAAGCCCTGATGTCCAGACGCGAACGCCCGTGGGCCTTCCTGGCCCCGGGCGCGCGTGAGCCTCCCCGCCCAGCGAGCGTCCCGTTGTTCCGGAACACCCGACAGGGCCCGCATCCGGCGTTGCTTTGAGACAGGGCGCACCCTAATTAGCCGAGGGCCCCACCCGGGCCCTCGAATGGATACCTCTTCTCCCCCGAAGTCCTCCGGCGCGTCCTGGCCGGGCAGTCCCCCTTCCTCCCCGGGTGATGTCCTCGCCCGGCTGCTGGCCTCGCTGCGCGCCGGGCATCGCACGCGGACGCAAGGCGTGAAGGGCGCGGCGCGCGGGCATCTGCTCGCCCGCCTGCACCGCGAGCTTCGCGTGCCCCTGGTGTGCGTGGCCGCGGATGAGGAGGCGGCGGACGCGCTCGCGCACGACCTGGCCTTCTTCCTGGGCGGCACCGGCAGCCTGCTGGAGCCCCGGGTGCTGCGCCTGCCCGCGGACGAGGTGCTGCCCTACGATGAGCTGTCGCCCGAAGCGGGCCCCATCACCGAGCGGCTGGGCGCGCTGTTCCACCTGGCGCGCGGCACGCCGTTCCCCGCGCTGGTGCTGTCCCTGCGCGCGCTGCACCGGCGCGTGCTGCCGCTGGCGGTGATGGAGGGACTGGCCCAGCGCGTGGAGGTGGGCCAGGACTTCGACCGCGACTCGCTGGCGCGGAAGCTCTCGTTGATGGGCTACCAGAACAGCCCGCTGGTGGAGGACAAGGGCACCTTCAGCGTGCGCGGCGGCCTGCTGGACGTCTTCAGCCCGCTGTACGAGCGGCCGGTGCGCCTGGAGTTCTTCGGGGACACCATCGAATCCATCCGCGTCTTCGACCCGGAGTCCCAGCGCACGGTGGACGCGCTCAAGTCCGTGGACCTGGTGCCCGCGCGCGAGCTGCTGCTCACCGACGACACGCGCCCGCGCGCCGAGGCCGCCGCCCGCGCGGTGGCCGACCGCATCAACCTGCCCACCATCAAGCTGCGCGAGCGGCTGGACGCGCTGCGCGAGGGCCTGCCCGGCTTCGGCCTGGAGGGCCTGCTGCCCGGCTTCTTCGACGGCGGGCTGGCCACGGTGTTCGACTACCTGCGCGCGTGGGCCCCGGAGCCCGTCGTCTACCTGGATGATCCGGTGGCCCTGGACCGCGCCCAGGACGAGCTGTGGGTGGAGCTGGCGAAGGGCGTGGAGGAGGCGGACGCGCGGCAGGACCTCACCTATCCGCCGGAGCACCACTTCCTCACGCGCGAGGGCGTGGCCGCGAAGCTCCAGGCCCTGCGCGTGGTGGAGGGCGGGGGGCTGTCGCTCACGCAGTCGGAAGTGCCCGTGGCCTTCAACTTCGGCACGACGCAGGACCTGCGCGAGGCCATCCTCGCGCACCACGGCGAGGAGGGCGCCCTCACCCCGCTGGTGGAGCGGCTCCAGCGCTGGCGCGACACGGGCGTGGCGTGCGCGGTGGCGTGCGGGACGCTCAGCCAGGCGGACCGCCTCAAGCGGCTGCTCCTGGACCGGTCGGTGATGGTGAAGGTGCACACCGAACCCATGCAGGACGCCGCGAAGCTCTACGAGCCCGCGGTGTGGGCGCACCTGTTCACCGGCGAGGTGAGCCAGGGCTTCGTCGACCCCGAGGGCCGGCTCGCGGTGCTGGCGGACGAGGAGATCTTCGGCGTCCGCTCGCGCCGCCGCGTCAAGCGCAGCAAGAAGCTGGACGCGTTCGCCGCGGGCTTCAAGGACCTGAAGGAGGGCGACCTCATCGTCCACACCGACTTCGGCATCGGGCGCTACGCGGGCCTGACGAAGATGGAGGTGCAGGGCGTGCCCGGGGACTTCCTCGTCCTGGAGTACGCGGGGCGGGACAAGATCTACCTGCCGGTGGGCCGCATGCGGCTCATCCAGAAGTTCACCGGCGGGGACCCGGAGAAGGTCCAGCTGGACAAGCTGGGCACGACGAGCTGGGAGAAGACGAAGAAGCGCGTCAAGGAGCAGCTGCTCAAGATGGCGGCGGAGCTGCTGCAGATGGCCGCCGCGCGCAAGGCGCACCCCGGCTATGCGTTCCAGCCGCCGGACCGCTACTTCGCCCAGTTCGAGGCGGACTTCGAGTTCGAGGAGACGCCGGACCAGGCGAAGGCCATCGAGGACGTGCTCGCGGACATGCAGAAGGCGCAGCCGATGGACCGGCTCGTCTGCGGCGACGTGGGCTACGGCAAGACGGAGGTGGCGATGCGCGCCGCCTTCAAGGCCACGCTGGACCGCAAGCAGGTGGCGGTGCTGGTGCCCACCACGGTGCTGGCGCAGCAGCACTTCCATTCCTTCAAGAAGCGCTTCAAGGACTACCCCGTCACGGTGGAGGTCATCTCCGGCATCCGCAAGCCCCCGGAGATCCGCGACATCCTCCGGCGCGCCAAGGAGGGCAAGGTCGACATCGTCATCGGCACGCACAAGCTGCTGGCGGGCGAGGTGGCCTTCCGGGACCTGGGGCTGCTGGTGGTGGACGAGGAGCAGCGCTTCGGCGTGAAGCAGAAGGAGGCGCTCAAGCGGCTGCGCACGCAGGTGGACGTGCTGACGCTGACGGCGACGCCCATCCCCCGCACGCTGCACATGAGCATGTCCGGCGTGCGCGACATGAGCATCATCGCCACGCCGCCGCAGGACCGCCGGGCCATCCGCACCTTCGTGATGAAGTACGACGAGGCCGTCATCAAGGAGGCCGTGGAGCGGGAGATCGCCCGGGGAGGCCAGGTCTTCTTCGTGCACAACCGCGTGGAGTCCCTGCCCTCCATGGAGCAGGAGCTCAAGAAGCTGCTGCCCCAGGTCTCCATCGGGGTGGCGCACGGCCAGATGGGCGAGGGTCAGCTGGAGAAGGTGATGCTCCAGTTCACGGAGCACAAGTTCCAGGTGCTGCTGTGCACCAGCATCATCGAGAGCGGCATCGACATCTCCAGCGCCAACACGATGATCGTCAACCGCGCGGACCAGTTCGGCCTCGCGCAGCTCTACCAGCTGCGCGGGCGCGTGGGCCGCAGCAAGGAGCGCGCGTACGCGTACCTGCTGGTGCCCACCCGC
This sequence comes from Corallococcus sp. Z5C101001, assembly GCF_007352635.1. NCBI lineage: Bacteria > Pseudomonadati > Myxococcota > Myxococcia > Myxococcales > Myxococcaceae > Corallococcus > Corallococcus sp. Z5C101001. The sequence goes on along the minus strand of NZ_VKLU01000001.1, from coordinate 4,375 downwards.
CGTCCGGTGACGAAGGACGCGCAGCGGCGGCTGGAGGTGCTCCAGAACTTCACGGAGCTGGGCGCGGGCTTCTCCATCGCCAGCCATGACCTGGAGATTCGCGGCGCGGGCAACCTGCTGGGCGAGAAGCAGTCGGGCGCCATCGCGGAGATCGGCTTCGACCTGTATGCGCAGCTGATGGAAGAGGCCGTGGCGGAGCTGCAGGGCATGCCCCCCAAGGTGCATGTGGAGCCGGACATCAACCTGCCCATGCCGGCGCTCATCCCCGACGACTACGTGGCGGACGTGCACCAGCGGCTGGTGTTCTACAAGCGCTTCAGTCAGGCCAGCCACCCCGACGAGGTGACGGACCTGCGCGCGGAGCTGGTGGACCGCTACGGCGAGGCCCCCGACGAGGTGGATGCCCTCTCCGAGGTGACGCTGCTGAAGATCGACATGCGCGAGCTGCGCCTGCGCGCGCTGGAGGCGGGCCCCGCCCGGTTGTCCCTGGCGCTGGGCGGCGACGCGCTGCTGGACGGCGCGAAGGTGGCGGGGCTGGTGCAGCGCTCCAAGGGCTTCTACCGGCTGACACCGGACATGAAGCTCATCGCCCGGGTCCCCCCGGAGGTGAAGGGGCATGCGCTGCTGGCGGAGGCGCACAAGATGCTGCGGGACCTGGGCACCTGCGCGCTGCCCCGACACTGAGGACGCCGCCGGGAAGGAGCGTCCAGCCCGGATTGGGTTAGGCTGGACGCCGCATGGCGATAGAGAAGGCGCTGCTGCTCATCGCGGATATCGGTGGCTACACCCGCTTCATGCGGCAGCATCGCTTCGGCCTCGCGCACGCGCAGGACACGGTGGCGCGGCTGCTCGAGGCCGTCATCGACGCCTCCGGCCGCTTCAAGCTCGCCAAGCTGGAGGGCGACGCGGCCTTCTTCTACGCCGTGAGCGACGACGCCACGCCGGTCGCGCGGCAGGTGGCGGACATCCGCCGCGCCTTCCTCGCCCGCCGGGAAGAGCTCGTCGTCGACCGCATGTGCCAGTGCGACGGGTGCATGCAGGTGGGCGCCCTGACGCTCAAGTTCGTGGCCCACGCCGGGGGGGTGGCCTTCCAGAAGGTGAAGCACCTCACGGAGCTGGCGGGCGTGGACGTCATCCTGGTGCACCGGATGCTGAAGAACGACGTGCCCGTGTCCGAGTACGTCCTGATGACCGACACGGTGCACGAGCAGCTGGACCCGGCGCTGCGCCAGCTCAGCCTGAGCCTCGAGCACGACTTCGAGGGCATGGGCCGCACGGCGACGCACTACATCGACCTGGGCACGCTCGTCGACACCGTGCCCGCGCCGGCTCCGAACCTGCTGCGCAAGCTGTGGCGCAAGCTGACGCTGGAGCTGCGCTCCCTGAAGTACGTGCTCGGCTTCAAGGAGGCCTGCCAGGGCTTCCGCAACGTCGAGATCGTCGACGCGAAGCAGCCCTGACGCCCTGCCTCAGCGGCCCGCGCAGAAGCGGGCCACGGCTTGCGTCAGCGCGGCCTCGCAGCGGACCAGGTCCTCCATGGGGACGAACTCCCCCGTCTGGTGCGCGACGCGGATGTCGCCCGGGCCGAACACCACGGCCTCCGCGCCCAGCTCCGTCAGCTGGGGGGCCTCCGTGCCGAAGGACACCGTTTCGGAGGCGTTGCCGCTCACCTCCTCCAGGAAGCGCACCACGTCCGCGTCGCCGCGCGTGTGGACGCCGCGGTCCATGCGCAGCACGTTGATGCGCGCCTCGTAGGCGGGTTCGTCACGCACGAGCTCCTGCCGGATGTGCTCCATCAGCTCCGGGACACGCTCGGCGGCCTGACCGGGGATGGGGCGCCATTCGACGGTGAAGCGGCAGGAGCCCGGCAGGACATTCTTCGCCTTGCCGCCCTGGATGAGGCCCACGTTCACGGTGGTGAAAGGCGGCTGGAAGCCCTCGTCGCGGTCCTCGCGCAGCACGGTGTTCGCCAGCGTCTCCAGCCGGTGCAGGAAGCGGCCGGCCCGGAAGATGGCGGACGCGCCCAGCTCCGGGTACGCGCTGTGCCCCTCCTTGCCCAGCACCTCCACCTCCGCCAGGCAGTAGCCCTTGTTGGCGCGCACGGGGATGAGGCGCGTGGGCTCGCCGACGATGGCGTGCTTCGCGCGGCCCAGGCCCGCGGACACCAGCTTCTTCGCGCCCACCAGGCCCACCTCTTCATCCGCGGTGAGGATGACCAGGAGGGGGGCCTGCAGTGCCGGCAGGTCCTTGCGCGTGGCCGTGTGCAACGCGCAGGCGATGAAGCCCTTGGTGTCGCACGCGCCGCGGCCATACAGCTTGCCGTCGCGCTCGGTGAGGCGCAGCGCGTCCTTCCAGGCCACGTCGTAGGGGACGCAGTCGGAGTGGCCCACCAGCGCCAGGGCGGCGCGGTCGGCGTCGCCCTTGCGCGCCACCAGGTTCACCTTCGCCACGCCCGCGTCGTCGGTGTAGTGCTGACGCTCGGCGGTGAAGCCCGCGGCCTCCAGCCGCGCCTGAGCGTAGTCGATGAGGGGCGCGTTGGGGCGTGAGGACGTGGTGTCCAACGCCACCAGTTCCGCCAGGGTGGCCCGCAGCGCGGGCAGCGTGTCGCTCATGGGACGGCCTCCAGTCAGGCCACCTCCATGCCACTGCCCGCGCCGCGACGCCAGCGCGGGAGCGCCCTCAGCGTCGCGCGGAGGCCACCCCACCCTCCTCCAGGACCGCCGGGAACACGGAGTTGTCATCCGCCCCAGGCCGCCCCAGCCCCTTGAGGATGGCGGGCGCGGAGGCCGTCACGTGCCCCACGTAGAACACCCCGTGGTACCCCTCCTTGTTGGCTGAATCCCAGACGTGCACGAAGAAGCGGTCCCCATTGTCCTTCCCCTTCGCCTCCTTCACCCCGCACTCCAGCTTCCCGCCCTTCTCTTCCGCCGCGCAGATCCACGCCGTGCCGCTGTCATAGGCCACGTCCAGCGACACCATGTGCTTCAGCCGTGCGGCGAGGAGCATCCCCATGGGCCGGTACTGCGTGTCCCACGGCAGGCCCTTCGCCGTGCGCGGGTGGATGTTGCCGCTCACCACCAGGTGGAAACGGCCGCCCCCCGACTCCACCTCCTTCAGGATGGTGGCGGCCAGGGCCTGCTCGCGCTGCTGCCCCGTGAGCTTCGGTTGGTCATAGACGAACACCGTCACGTCCAGCCCCCGCGACCGCAGCTGCCGCAGCTGCTCCAGCATGTTCGCCACCGCCTCGCTGCCACGGCCATCCGGGTAGGGGCTGCGCCAGAAGGGCGCCTCCATCAGCTTGAGCCAGTCCAGCTCCTGCCCCTGGCTCTGGAGGAAGGCAGTGATGCGGGATTCGCTCTCCACCGGCAGCTCCAGCCCCACCGACACGGGCATCCCGGCGGTGCTGAGCTGGCAGGCGGCCTGCGCGACGAAGCGCGGCACCTGCTGCGTCCCGTGCAGTTCTCCCAGCAGCATCACCCCACCCGCCTTCGCCTGCGCCTCCAGTCCGAGGATGGACTGACCGCATTCGGTGAAGGCTGGCGCATCCTTCGCCCCAGGTGAGTTCGGCACCCGCCGTGCGGGCGCGGCCGGGGAGTCCGTATCCTTCGACGCGAGGACCGGAGCGATGGCCCGGAACACCCTCCACTCCATGCTCAGGTCACGGGTGCCGTGCGCGGACTCCGCGACGATGGCGTTCTCTCCCCGCGGCATCGCCAGCCGGTCCTCGTCATCCTCCACGGTGAGGCCGAAGCCCCCTTCGAGCGTCTCGGGACCGCCAGGCGCGGGGAAGGGGTCCAACCGGCGCTGCAGGTCGTTGCCCATGCCGCGGCTCACGCCCCAGTCCAGCTGACTGCCGGGCGTGGAGAGCGTCTTGTTCGCGCTGCGCGTGATGCGGACGATCCACAGCTTGCTCTTCGTCGGCGTCTCCCGTTTGCCGATGACCATGTACCGATGCCAGTAGCCGGAGATCTTCGAGCCGCCGAACTCCTCCCTCCACTCCGTCTGCAAGACACGGACATCCGGGGCCTCACGGAAGCTCAGCTTCGCGTCCACGAAGTACTGGCGCACCGACGGCCACACCTCTTCCAGTGGCCGGTCGTAGATGGCCTCCCGTTCCGGCAGGCTCCAATCCATCCGCTGCGCGGCGCAACCCGTCGCCAGGAGCAATGCCATCCATCCCATGGTCCAAATCAAACGCATCCGCGGCGCCTCCCTCGCATCTCGTGATGCAATTGAAATGCACCGTGGCGGGTGTACATATCGCCCGGCGGATGCCATCCCAGCTCGCGAAAGACAGAGGCCGCGCGCGTCCCCCTCTCGGATGACTCGCACGGCCCCTGTCCTCCACTTCAATCCGTTACAAGCTGGACGTGGG